>NZ_JOOI01000001.1:0-652500 GCF_000806225.2 Thermoanaerobacter sp. YS13
TATTCAGATTTCTACCCGAAGGCAAAAGAGAAGAGGTAAAGAAAATATTCGAAAAGAGTGAGGGGGTGGAAAAAATGATTTCCAATTTAGAACGTAGTTTAAAAGAGGAATTTAAAAAAACTAGAAAAGAAGGAAAAATAGAAGGAAAAATAGAAGGAAAAATAGAAGGAATACGAATGGTGCTACTTGAACAATTGAAAGAAAAGTTTAAAGATATACCTTTTGAATATATAAATGGACTTGAAAAGTTAGATGACAAAGCATTACTTGCTTTAGCAAGAGATATTTTGAAAATTGAAAAATTAGATGACTTAAAGAAGTATATTAAATTAGTTTTATAGGCATGGTCTTTTATTTTTTGGCGTAATAATGGACTAATTGTACGAAATCATAATTTAGTATAATTGGGAGAGGATGATTTATGCATAATGGATGGGATTAAAAATAACAATGAAGAAGATTTTAATAAATTTTAAAGGAATTAAGAAAATATAAAATAAAATTTATTTCAGATATATTTTCTTAATACTAAAAATAATGAGAAAATTTTTTATATCGAGAAAAAGTATATTGTTATGAGTTATATCATTAATCAAGATGTATTCTAAATTATTCGATTTATAAATTACATGGTTAAGAATAGGGTTATTTAACTTAGTATTAGCTTTAATAGGGGTAGAGTCCATGGAAATAAACTCACCAGAGATAATGCCCATATTTTTGAGGATATTGACTTGATTTTGAAAGATAGTAGTTAAATAATCATGATAGAACTCATTAATAAAACGGCGGAAAGTCCAATAAGAAGGAAGAGGTTTAAAAATATTGAAGCCACAAAGATGAGCAATGATAAGATTATTGCGGAGATAATCTAAAAGGTCAGAAATTGTACCGAATCTTTCAGCTTGCATAACAATAAAAGCTCTAAACATTGCATGATGAGAATAACCCTTACGGCCAGGACTAGAGGAAGGGAATTCAGGTATTGAAGACAAGTCTAGATTTTTAAACATAGAAGAATAGAAATCAATTTTAGACAGAGAAGTAAAGAGTTCAGGTATATTTAAAAGTAATTGAAGCTGGTACATGTAGGATTTCCTCCTCCTTAAGAAATATTTTCATGCTGTATATATAATAATTCGACAAATGGGAGGGGAAATCCTACATAAAAGATAAAAAATTCAAGAGTGATAGGAAAAAAGTATATCTGTAGAATGGCTTAAATGAAGCCTTTCAAAACTATTTTTGTACAAGTCTATAGTTAAGAAGATAAAAGATTACAGATACGAAATAGATAATATTAATAAAATACCGAATTTATTTTTCGTATACCAGGCAAACCAGAAAATTTTCTTAATTATTATTGAAGTTAAATACCAGATGTTTTAGAAAAATAAGAGATAAAATAAAAGAAGATAAAATGGATAAAATTAAAGTAATTTGGCATATTGAGCTACATAAATTACCAGAAGAAATTATTTGATAAGCGTGTAATTATAATATTTTATGAAGAAGAGGAAAGGAGAAGGTTGATGGGAGACTCAGTTATTGATTCAATTAAAAGAGATATTGAAGAGATTTTGAAAGCGAAAAGGAAGCTTGGGTATAAAGGAGAGGAATTTTTTAACAGATTTCAATCAACGGATAATTTAACAGAAGGAATAAAATGGGAATTAAACCAGGCTGTATCACAATCCCAAGTAGATATAAATCAGATCCCTGTTACCTCACATAAACGTTTTATAGGCCCCTTAATAACATTATTTAAAAGGGCTATTAGAAAGAGTACTTTTTGGCTTTATGAACCTCTGTTTTTAAAGATAAGCAGTTTTAATTCCATTATAACAAGTATAGTGAATAAGAATGTTTTACAGGTCAGTACATTAAAAGAAGATATAGAGAAGAATTTCTCATCACTTGAAGAAACCATTTTGAAATTTGAGAGGAGATTAAATGAAATAGAAAAAGCCAATGTTAGAAAGGATAATCATGATTCTAAAATCAATGGCTTGCAAGAACAATTAAATGAGTGTATTTCAGAGATTAATTTAATCAAAAAAAATATACAAAATGATCTTGAATTGGATATAAAAGAAGATATTAATGAATTAAAAGAAAGTTTAAATACATATAAAATCGATATTTATAATGAAATTAATAATTTGAAAAAACAAATAGAAGATTATAGATCAGAATCTGCGTTATTACGAGCCAAACTTGCAGTAGCATTGCAATATGTTAATACTGGTAAATTACCTCAAAAATTTTCGGAATTTGATAGAACAGAAACAAGTACTTTTGCTAAAGAGTTTACAGATATTGAGTTATTTTATAATTTATTTGAACAACAATTTAGAGGGTCTGAAGAATTGATAAAACAACGACAGTCTATATATATACCAGATGTAAAAAAAGCTTATTCAGCTTGTGGGGGATTTGTGCTTGACTTTGGATGTGGAAGAGGAGAATTTTTGGAACTTTGTAAAGAAGCAGGAATTCCTGCAAAAGGGGTTGATATAAATGAGAGTATGGCAAAACGTTCTCTTGATAAAGGATTAGATGTTGAGATAACAGATGGTTTTAATTATTTATCTTCCTTGCCAGATGAAAGCATTTGTGCATTTACTGCTTTTCAGGTGGTAGAACATTTAACGCAACAACAGCTATGGCAACTTGTTCAAACTGCTCTTGTTAAGCTTAAACCGGGTGGAGTAATTATACTTGAAACTGTAAATGTAGAGAGTTTATTTTCGCTAAAGAATTTTTATTTAGATTTGACACATAAAAAACCTATACCACCCCAGACGCTACGTTTCCTCTTAGAAATTGTAGGATTTAAAAATGTAGATATTGTATTCTCCTCATTTGTCCCTGATGAAATGAAACTTAGTGGCAGTGATGAAAATGTTAATAAATTGAATTCACTATTATTTGGAGCACAAGATTATGCTGTAAAGGGGTGGCGGTAATGAAATCAATAGTTATAACTCTCCCAAGTTTGTCATCTGGAGATGCGATAGGAAATGATGTCATTAGTGAATATAATTTATTAAAAAGTAATGGGTTTGAAGTATTTATATTTGCAGAACATTACGAACCCCAGTTTGCTCAATATTTATGTGATTTTGATACTGCAAAAAATTCCGAAGTACTTATATATCACCATGGGATATTATGGGATAAAGGTGAAACATTACTTAAAGATCACCGTGGAAAATTCCGAATAATGCGATATCATAATATAACTCCTCCAGATTTTTTTAGGGCATATAATGACGAATTAACGGATTTAGTTGATAAAGGCAGAAAGCAAACATTGAGATTGATAAAATATTTTTCATATTTTATTCCAGCTTCATTTTATAATGCTCAAGAACTTTTGAATTATAAGGTTCCAAAAGAATTAATTGAAGTTATTGCACCATTTAATCATGTAGATGAATTATTGTCTATTCAAGCAGATATAGTTACATTAGATAAACTGATTGGACAACACAGGCCGATAGTTTTATTTGTAGGGAGAAAAGTACCTAACAAAGGTTTACTTCATTTTGTACGAACAGCGAAAAAGTATGTTGATTTATTTGGCAAAAAAGTATATTTTATATGGGTTGGTAGGGAGGATCTCCGCCTGGGGAAATATTATGATATGATAAATCGGTATATTAATGACAATTCAATATCTGATGTAGTTTTATTTCCAGGGAAAGTTAGTATAAGTGAACTCAAAAGTTACTATCTAAGTGCTAATGTTTTTTTAATTTTGAGTGAGCATGAAGGATTTTGTGTTCCAATTCTTGAAGCTCAATCTTTGGGAGTACCTATTATAGCGTTAAATAGAGCTGCCGTTGGTGAGACATTAGGGAAAAATCAACTTTTATTTGATGAAATTGATTATGAAAGATTTGCCGCTGCAATAGAGGTTTTGTTAAATAATAATGAGTACTGTATTGAGTTATCTAAATATGGCAAAGAGAATTATAATACACGGTTTAAAAATTCATTAATTAAAGAAAAATTCTTAAATACAATAACAGGAGTGTTAAGGATATGAAGCAAATTGCGTTAGTTGTCCAAAGATATGGGAAAGAGGTATTAGGAGGTGCAGAAACACTTGCAGCGGAATTTGCTAAGGTCTTAAAATCAGAGTATGATATTACTGTAGTAACAACAACTGCAAAAGATTATATTAGTTGGGAAAATTATTATGAAGAAGGAGAGAGTTTTGAAAATGATGTAAAAGTAGTTCGATTTGAGCCGGATTTTGAGAGAACGCAATATTTTCATGAATTAAATCGCATATTTTTAAATGGAATTAATACCGAAAATTTCTATAGATATTCTGATGCAGAAAAAATGTTATGGAGAAAAAATACTAATTCTATACCTATAAGCTTTCAAGAAGAACTTATCAAATGGCAAGGTCCATATTCAAGTAAGTTATATAATTATTTGACTCTAAATGAAGATAAATTTGATTTCATAATTTTTTTTACATATTTATACCCCACAACTTATTTTGGCGTTGATTGTATTAATGATAAAAAGAAAATTATAGTTTTTCCAACTTTGCATGATGAAGCACATGCTTATTTACCCATTTGGAAAAAATACAGAAATTGTAAATTATTTTTTTTAACACCAGAAGAAAAAAAATTGGCTCAAAGTCTTTGGGGTAATTTAAATGGTTATGTTGTTAAATATGGAATTGAAGATAAGGGATATAAATATTTAAATTTAAATAGTAATAATGAAGATTTGAAAGAAAAATATTTGATTTATGCTGGTAGAATAGATCCAGCCAAAGGAATTAATGATTTAATAGAAAATTTTGCAAAGTATAAGAAAGAATATCCGAATTCGAAAATTAAACTAAAACTTATTGGAAAATTGGCAATGGATTTAAAATCGGATAAAAAACATGGCATTGAAATAATAGGATTTGTAAGTGAAGAAGAAAAGTATAAATTAATGTCTGAGGCATTAGCTTTAGTATTACCAAGTCCATATGAATCATTATCAATAGTAGTTTTAGAATCATTTATGGTAGGAGTACCTGTTATTGTAAATGGTGCTTGTGATGTATTAACTGGACATGTAAATCGTTCAAAGGCAGGTTTTACCTATAGAAACTACAATGATTTCAAAAATGCAATAAATAAGTTATTGAATGATACTGATTTGAATATTAAAATGAAAGAGGAGGGCAGAAAATATTTTCTTGATAATTATGAATGGACAAAATATAAAGAAAATTTGCTAAAAATCTTAAATGAGTTCGAATAAACAAAAATGTAATAATTTGTTTTAAAACTAATTATAATTATAATCATTAAATTTAGTGGAGGTATAGCAAATGAAAAAAGCATTAATTACAGGAATAACAGGACAGGATGCATCATATTTATCTGAACTTCTACTTGAAAAGGGTTATAAGGTATATGGTTTAAGAAGAAGGGCAAGTAATTTAAACTATGGTTGTTCTGAGCACTTGAAAGATTATATTGAATTTGTATACGCTGATATGGAAGATTTGCCCTCGCTTATAAGAGCTATTGAAATTGCACAGCCAGATGAGGTTTATAATCTGGCAGCACAGTCTTTTGTTCAAACCTCATGGGAACAACCTATATTGACAGCCAAAGTTAATGCTTTAGGAGTTGCAAATATATTAGAAGCAATAAGAATTGTTAAACCTGATACGAGGTTTTATCAAGCTTCTACATCTGAAATGTTTGGTAAAGTTCAGGAAGTTCCTCAAACTGAAAAAACGCCTTTTTATCCAAGGAGCCCTTATGGAGTTGCAAAATTATACGGACACTGGATTACTATAAATTATAGAGAAAGTTACAATATGTTTACATGTTGCGGTATTTTATTTAATCATGAATCACCACGAAGAGGTTTGGAATTTGTGACAAGAAAAATTACGAATGCGGTTGCTCATATAAAATATGGATTACAAAAAGAATTAAGATTAGGTAATCTTGATGCAAAAAGAGATTGGGGATATGCAGGTGATTATGTGAAAGCTATGTGGCTTATGCTTCAACAGGATGAGCCAGATGATTATGTAATTGCTTCAGGAGAAACTCATACTGTCAGAGAATTTGTGCAATTGGCTTTTGAGTATGTAGGATTAAATTGGGAGGATTATGTTGTTATTGATCCTAAGTTTATAAGGCCAGCGGAAGTTGATTTATTACTTGGAAATCCTGAGAAAGCGAGAAGAAAACTTAACTGGAAACCAGAGGTGTCATTTAAAGAGTTAGTTTATATGATGGTCGAAGCGGATTTGAAAAGAGTACGGGATAATAAATTTTAATATTAATTTTTGATTTGAAGGTGATATAATATCATGAGAGCGTTAGTTATTGGAGCCAGTGGGTTTGTTGGAGAGTATTTGTGCAAATATTTAATCGATAAAGGTTATGAGGTGTATGCCACAACACATTCCAAAAATGGAGATACTAATACAACGTCGAATAATATAAAGTTTTATAAATTAGATATTATGAATTCATATGCTTGTGAAAGTGTTATAAAAGATGTTATGCCTCATTACATATTTCATCTTGCAGCAATAAGTTCAGTTGCACTTTCATGGAGAGACCCTGCAAAAATAATGGAGGTTAATATACTAGGGGCGGTGAACGTTTTAGAAGCAGTTAGAAAAATTTCAATGGATTCTAAAATACTCATTGTAGGTTCAAGTGAGGAATACGGGAAAATACACCCTGAAGACATTCCTGTTAAGGAAACACAAAAATTGGTACCTGAAAATCCTTATGGAATAAGTAAAGTAGCACAAGAAATGATAGCACAATTGTATTATAAAGCGTACAGTCTTAAAATATATTTAGTTAGAGCATTTAATCATATTGGTCCAGGACAACAATTGGGTTTTGTTGTCCCGGACTTTGCAAAACAAATTGCAGAAATAGAATTAGGTATGAAAGAGCCAGTGATATATGTGGGAAATCTCGAAGCGAAAAGAGATTTTACTGATGTAAGAGATGTAGTGAGAGCATATGAGATGATTGTTAATAAAGGCAGGTCCGGTGAAGTTTATAATGTAGGTTCAGGGAAATCAAGAGAAATAAAAGAAATTTTAAATAATTTGATAAGGTTTTGTTCTAAAGAAATTAAGGTGGTTCAGGATTTATCTAAAATGAGGCCTTCAGATGTTCCTATAGTAGAGGCATCAATAGATAAAATTAAGGCGGAAGTAGGCTGGAGTCCCCAAATACCTTTTGAACAAACTTTATATGATACTTATCAATATTGGATTAATAAACTAAAAAGGTAGGAATAAGATATGACAAACATACGGGAAATATACGATTATCGTGAAATGCTATTTAGTATGGTAAAAAGAGATTTAAGGACAAGGTATAAAGGTTCGTTTTTAGGTTTTCTTTGGACTTTTATTAATCCACTTTTACAATTGTTTGTTTATTATGTTCTGTTTTCTACCATAATGAGAATAAACATAGATAATTATGCAATGTTTTTGTTTGTAACATTATTGCCGTGGATATATTTTTCTACAACTATTCTTCAAAGTACAAATGTAATTATATCTAACAGTAATCTGATTAAAAAGATTTATTTTCCAAGAGCTATACTTCCATTATCTGTAGCCATAGCTGGTCTTGTTAATATGCTCTTTGGATTTGCTGTAGTTTTTTTAGCGCTTATAATATTTAAAATACAGGTTGGTATTTCAATAATCATGTTACCTTTAATAATACTTAACGAGTTCGTTTTTGTGTTAGGATTGAGTTTTTTGTTTTCTGCATTAAATGTTTACTTTAGGGATTTAGAGCATATTCTTGGAATTGTTACAATGGCTTGGTTTTATTTAACACCAATTATATATCCCATAAATATGGTTCCAGCAAAATATACAAAGTTATTCTTTATTAATCCAATGACATCAATAATTTTGCCTTTTAGAGATGTTTTGTTTTATGGTTTATGGCCCAATGTAAAAATAATTTTACTATCTTTACTCTCATCTATCTTTATTCTTATATTTGCATTTGCTGTTTTTGATAAACTTCAGAGAGGATTTGCAGAGGAGATATGAATTATGTATGCAATTGAAGTAAGGAATGTGTCAAAGTCATTTAAAATATATCATGATAAGCCCACTACATTAAAGGAGAAATTATTGTTTATTAGAAGTAGGAAGTATGAAATATTTAAGGCACTTGAAAGTATCTCTTTTAATATTGAGGAAGGTGAAACAGTAGGTTTAATAGGTGAAAATGGTTCAGGAAAAAGTACCCTTCTAAAGTTAATATCAAAGATTATTTATCCCGACAAAGGTGAAATAGTAACGCGGGGAAAGGTGTCGAGTTTACTTGAACTGGGTGCAGGATTTCATCCAGATTTTACTGGTAGAGAAAATATATACATCAATGCCTCAATATTTGGATTTTCAAAAAAGGAAATTGAAAATAGGATTAATGATATAATTGAATTTTCTGAGTTAGAGGAATTTATAGATAATCCCGTAAGGACATATTCTTCTGGTATGTATATGAGGCTTGCATTTTCTATAGCAATAAATATAGATCCCGATATACTACTTATAGATGAAATATTGGCCGTAGGAGATGAAAATTTTCAAAAGAAATGTTTTAATAAGATTAGGGAATTTAAAAATAAAGGAACAACTATAGTGATTGTTTCACATGATTTAGGGTCAATACAAAAAATCTGTGATAGGGTAATATGGATCGATAATGGGAACATAAAAGCCATAGGTGAACCTAAGCGTACAGTAGATATGTATCTTGAAAGTATAGCTAAAATAAGCGGAAAAATTATTGAAAAGGAAAATATTGAAATTGCGGCTAAATTAGCTGAAAATGAGAAAATACATATTGATTGTAGTGACGAAAAGGAAACTGAGGTATATATAAGTGAAAATAGTGATAAAAGTAAAAAGGAAAATGAAAACAGATGGGGTAATAGACTTATAGAAATTGTTGATGTTAAGCTATATGATACTAAGAATAAAGAAACATATGTTTTTAAAAGTGGTGATGAATGTACTATAAAGATATGGTATAAATGTAATGCTGAAAATCCTAATGAAATTGACGATGTGTGTTTTGGTATAGGAATTTTTAATTCTGATAATATCTCTTGTTATGGAACAAATACTTATATTGATAAAGTAAGTAAATTTAAAATTAATGATAAGGGATATGTTATTTGTAAAATAAATAAATTAAATTTAATAGAAGGTAGATATTCTCTTGATGTTGCATGTCATATGGAAAATGGTACCCCATATGATTATCAAAAATCAAGGTTATTTTTTGAAGTATTTTCAGAGATAAAAGATGTAGGAATTGCAAAATTAGAACATTATTGGGAAATTAATTAGGGGTGTATTATGGATATTTCAATAGATATTTTACCAATATTAGATTCACATAAGACTGGAGTTGGATGGTATACCTACAATATAATTAAATATATGGCATTGAATAATGAGATAAAAAAGTATAATTTTGAATTTTTGGGATTTGATTTTTTGGGAAGAAGAAATAACACAGAAGTAAAAGAGATGTTAGAAAAGATTTACCCAAATAGTAAGTATAAACTAATTAAATTAATACCATATGGGGTATATAGAAGAATATGGGATTATTTACCGTTTACGTATAATTATATGTTTAATTCCAAAAGTAATTTATATTGTTTTTTTAACTTTGTTATTCCGCATAAAATTGATGGGTATGTAATAAATACTGTTTATGATATGGTTTATAAAGTTCATCCTAATACGATGACAAAAGCTAATTACAAAAGGTTGGAAAAAGAATTAGCTCGTTCATGTGAAAGAGCAGATATAATTGTAACTATTTCTAACAATACTAGAAAAGAAATTATTGAGTATTTGAAGGTACCTGCGAATAAGATTAGAATTGTTCCCTGTGGAGTTGATACAAACTTTTATAAACCTATTGACGGTAAGAAAATATTAAGTAAATATAAAATAGAGAAACCTTACTTTTTATACATTGGGACACTTGAACCCAGAAAAAACATTAGAAGCATAGTAAGAGCATTTAATAATATTTTAAAAAAAGCCAATCATGATGTGATATTAGTTATCGGCGGGAAAAAAGGATGGATGTATGATGAAATATTTAAAACAGTAAAAGAATTAAGACTTGAAAATGACGTTTTGTTTTTAGGGTATGTACCTATTGAAGATATGCCTGCCTTATATAGTAATGCAATAAGTTTTGTTTTCCCATCACTATATGAGGGGTTTGGCATTCCTCCCCTTGAGGCAATGTCTTGTGGTTGTCCGGTTATCGTCTCAAATACATCTTCATTTCCTGAAGTTGTTGGTAATGCTGGGATATTGGTGAATCCGCTTAATATAGAAGAAATAAGTGATGCTATGTACCGTATATATTGCGATAATAATTTGAGAGAAGATTTAAAGCAAAAGTCCATTAATAGAGCAAAAGAATTTACATGGGAATCAGCAGCCAAAAAAATGATCAATATATATAAAGAATTTGAATAATTTTGGAGGGAATATGAATATTGGTATTGATGCGTTAACGATAGATGAGAAACCTACAGGTATAGGATGGTATGGAATTAATTTTATAAATTCAATTGACAAAGTTTTAAATCAAAGTTTAAATGTGACTGTGTATATTCAAGAGAAATCAAAAAATTTTTTTAAAGGAGTTAATAATGTTAACATAAAAATAATCGGTAATTTCAAGTCAAATAAACAACGTATTTATTACCAACAAATAAAAATGTCGTCTGTTTTAAAAAGAGATAAAATAGACTTTGTACACTATATAGATTATTTAGTACCAGTATTGCATAATGAAATTCCATATATTATAACCATACATGATTTATCTTTTTATGAGAAAAATTTTTTAATATTAGTAAGGCGTTATTTAAAAGAATTATTACAAAAAGTGCTATTAAAAGTGCAACCGCGATAATTTGCGATTCTAATTGGACAAGAAAATCTATCCAAAAGATGTTTAATATTACTGATAAGGTATACACTATTTATCTTGGCTATAATGATATGTATAAAAAATTAGATGCGCAAGATCAACATATAATAGGTAAAATAAAAAACAAATATGGAATAAAAAATAGATATATACTTTTTGTAGGAACTGTCGAACCGCGTAAAAATTTAGATAATTTAATTAAAGCCTTCCATAAAATTAGCAATTTAGTAGTACATCAATTAGTTATTGTAGGGAAAAAAGGTTGGAGGTATGATAATATACATCGACTCGTTAGAGAGTTAAACATTGAAGATAGAGTTATATTTACAGACTATATTAGTAATTTAGAAATACTGTATCTATATAATAACGCAGATGTATTTGTTTATCCTTCAATATATGAAGGTTTTGGAATACCACCGCTTGAAGCAATGGCTTGTGGTTGTCCTGTAGTAGTATCAAATGTTACTTCGCTTCCCGAAGTTGTGGGTGATGCTGCTATGTTAGTGAATCCTTTTGATGTAGATGATATCGCCAATAAGATTTACAGAGTTGTGAGTGATAGAAACTTAAATAATTTGTTAAGAGAAAAATCTATAAAACAGGCGAGTAAATTTTCTTGGGAAAAGTGCGCTACGGAGACTTTGGATTTATATTTAAAAGTTGGAGGCTTGAAAAATGGATCTAAGTAAAAAAATATTTATTTTTGTTGTATCGCCTATTTTGGCTGCATTAATCTTAATATACAATGCTCATATTGCAAGTAGCTATTATACGGATTTATCAAAACAAGTTCCTGTTGAATATAAAGCAAAAATGATAACTCAAACAGATAAAATTATCGCTAATGCGGGGCAAATGATAGTTGTTAAAATACGACTTGTTAATGAGGGTTCACTTGTATGGAATAGCAGTGGTACTAACCCAGTTAATTTATCATATCATTTATTTGATGAAAGTGGTAAATTACTTAAATTTGATAATGAACGTTTCCCAATTCCAGGAGAAATACCCTATAAATATTTCGTGGATATTTCTCCACAATTAAAAGTTCCTAATAAAAAAGGTAGTTATATTTTGGAATTTGACCTGGTAAGAGAGGGTATAACTTGGTTTTCTGAAAAAGGTTCACCAACATTAAAAGTAATTTTAGAAGTAAAGTAGGTGAAAAATTTGAAATTGGCAATTGTGCATGATTGGCTTACTAATATTGGAGGAGCAGAAAAAGTAGTTTTGGCTTTACATCGTTTATATAAAGAAGCTCCGATTTATACTATGTCTTATAATCCCTCAAAAATGCCTAAAGAATTTGAAAATATAAATATAAAAACATCTTTTATTCAACATTTGCCATTAGGAAACAAAAAGCATCAGTTATTTTTGCCGCTGATGCCTTATGTTTTTGAACAATTTGATTTTTCTGAATATGATGTTGTAATAACTTCTTCTTCATGTTGTGCTAAAGGTGTAATAACACCGGTTAAAACTCTAAATATATGTTATTGCCATACTCCTCCAAGATATTTATGGGATATGTATCATGAATATATAGAAAATTTTAATCCAATCATTAAATGGTACGTGATTGCAAATCTGCATAAGTTGAGGATGTGGGATAAATTAAGTGCAGATAGAGTTGATTATTTTATAGCTAATTCTAACTTTGTTGCTAAAAGGATAAAAAAATATTATATGAGAGATAGCAAAGTTATTTTTCCTCCTGTAGATACACATTTTTTTACAATGGAAAACGAAAAAAATATTGACAATTATTATTTGGTTATTTCGAGACTGGTTCCTTATAAGAGAATTGATTTGGCAGTGAAAGCTTTTAATCAATTAGGACTTAAATTAAAAATTGCTGGAGTTGGTCCTGAATTAAAAGAGTTAAAAAAAATTGCAAAATCTAATATAGAGTTTTTAGGCTATGTAAGTGATGAAGAAGCAAGAGAATTATTAAGACGTTGCAAAGCTTTTATTTTTCCGGGTCTTGAAGATTTTGGAATTACTCCTGTTGAGGCGCAAGCATGTGGAAGACCTGTTATTGCATATGGCGAAGGAGGAATTCTTGATTCTGTTATTGATGGAAAGACAGGTGTATTATTCAAAGAACAAAGTATAGAAAATCTTATCAATGCTGTTAAAGTTTTTGAAAAAAATATCGATAAATTTGATAGCAAAGCTATAAGAAAGCATGCAGAAAAGTTTAGCATTGAGAGATTTACGAGAGAAATAAAAGATTTTATTGATGAATGTTATAGGAAAAAATTTTATAGTGAAGGATAAAGGTAATTCTTATTATAAACAACTAGATAATGGGATGGTGGTAAGCAAATGATAACAGGTGTTATTATGGCGGGTGGCAAAGGCGAAAGATTTTGGCCTAAAAGCAGGATAAAAATGCCGAAGCAGTTTTTGAATTTGTATGGAGATAAAACAATGATTCAACAAACAGTGGATAGACTGAAGAGAATCATGCCTATAGAGAATATTTTTGTTGTGACTAATATAGATTATGCAGGAATAATTAGTGATCAAATACCTGATTTACCAACAGAAAATATTTTAATAGAGCCTATGGCTAAAAATACTGCTGCATGTATTGGCCTGGCAGCACTTCATACAGAAAGGCTTGATAAAGATTCTATAATGGTTGTTGTTCCTTCTGATCACGTTATAAAAGATGAAGAAACATATATTGAAGTATTAAAAACAGCAATAGAAAAAGCAAAATCAGGAGATAATCTTGTGACAATAGGTATAAAGCCCACACATCCTGAAACAGGATATGGTTACATAAACTTCAAAAAGATAACAAAAGAAATAATAAATAAAAATCCCATACATAAAGTAGAAAAATTTGTAGAAAAGCCTAATTACGATACAGCAGTAAGATATGTAGAAAGTGGAGATTATCTTTGGAATAGTGGGATGTTTATATGGAAGACATCATCAATATTAAATGCTATACGCGAATACATGCCTAATTTACACAAAGCGTTGGAAAATATAAGTAAAAACTTTAATGCAGATGATATAGAAGAAGTATTATACAATGAATACTCAAAACTTGAAAGTATATCAATAGATTACGGCATAATGGAAAAAGCAAAAAATGTATATGTAGTCCCAGGAGATTTTGGTTGGGACGACGTGGGGAGCTGGACTTCTATTGAAAGGCTTTATGAAAAAGATGATAATGGCAATGTCATAAAAGGCAATGTAGTAAGTGTAGATACAAAGAAATGCATAATAACTGGTAACGAAAGGCTTATTGCGACATTAGGGATAGAAGATGTAATTATAGTTGACACTGAAGATGCACTTCTAATTTGTTCAAAGGACAAAGCACAGGATGTAAAAGAGGTGTTAAAAGAACTTAAAAAGAAAAATGCAGAATATTTGTAATGTCGCAAAAATTTTACCTGATTTGCTAAAAATATAAGAAATTATATTTTAAAATTGAGATTTAATTACGAAATGAGGAACTGGGAAGAAGGACTAAAAACATATCTTGAACTTTTGATTTAAAGTGAAGGTGTATAATGTATGGAATATAAGATTTTAAATTTAGTAATAGATGCATTTGCGCTATTACTTTCTTTTGTTTTTTCCCTGTTTTTGCGTTTTAATTTTATTTTTACACATATTGATATCGAATGGTATATCTATTCCTTTTTAATTATTATGGTTATAGATTTATTAGTTCTGTATTTTAAGGGTATATATGAAAAAAATTTCAGTAGTGTACTTGAGCAGGTAAGTATTATATTTGAAGGATTAATATACTCTACTTCGTTGTATATTATAATATCTTATTCAATAAAAAATACTATTTTTTCAAGGTTGACACTGGGCTATTTTATCATATTATCATTTATATTTCAGGTCATTGGAAAGTATATAGTTTTATATCTTAGAAAAATAGATCATAGCAGAGGAAAAGGATTGATAAATACAATAGTAATTGGTGAAATTCAACCTTTTAGTGAGCACTTATTAAAGGATATAAACAGTAAACATGAGTTTGGATTAAATATAATTGGTGTCATAGATGGAAAAGCTACTGACAATAAAGATTTTGATTATATAGGTGATATTAGAGATTTAGAAAAGATACTGAGTGAAAAAGATATAAAAGCAGTTATTATCACTTCAAAGGTAGATAATGTTGAAAGAATTATAGACTATTGCCTTTCAAGATATATAAGTATCTATACTTTTGGAAATGCGATTAATTTAATGGATTATCCTGTAGAAATTTTATTTATAAAAGATATTCCAGTATTAAAGATTAAAGATGTTTTAATTAGTGGTCCAACTGCCAGATTAAAGAGATTGATGGATTTTACTCTTTCGCTTTTACTGATCATAATTTTGTCTCCATTATTAATTTTAATTTCGATTTTGATAAAAGTAACTTCTCCTGGACCTATTTTATTTAAACATAAAAGATTAGGGCTGAACGGTAAATTAATAGATGTTTATAAGTTCCGAACAATGGTAGTAAATGCTCAGGAAGTGTTAGAAAGGATTCTAGCTGAAAATCCGGAGTTAAGAGAAGAATATGAAAAAACGTTTAAACTAAAGAATGACCCAAGGTTGACAAAGATAGGAAAATTTCTTAGAAAAACAAGTCTAGATGAATTGCCACAACTTTTTAATGTAATAAAAGGTGACATGAGTTTAGTTGGGCCAAGGCCTATTGTGTTAGAAGAAATAAACATGTATAAAGAACATGGGAAATATTTGTTGAGAGTTTTGCCTGGAGTAACAGGTTTATGGCAGGTTAGTGGTAGGAATGATGTTGATTATGAAGAAAGGATTAAAATGGACATGCATTATATAATGAATTGGAACTTATGGCTTGACATAAATATTCTTTTTAAAACTATCCCTGCAGTTCTTAAAAGAAATGGTGCGTATTGATAAATTTGATAAATAGAAAAATAAGAATCCACAAGATGGTACTGTAGAACAGACCATTTAAAAGACCTTTGTAAAATTTTTTATTAAGCATATTTTCACATTCCTTTTTTATTTATCTTTTGCATTTTTATTAGATTTTATACGCAGTTTCTAAAAAATTAATTGAAAAGTATGAGGCAAATAATTAGGTATTAGAAGGAAATGTCATAAGTGTAGATACAAAGAAATGCATAATAACTGGTAACGAAAGGCTTATTGCGACATTGGGTATAGAAGATGTAATAATTGTTGATACCGAGGATGCTATTTTAATTTGTTCAAAGGATAAAGCGCAGAATGTGAAAGAAATAGACCTATTATTTTTGGGAATGAAAACCAAACAAGGGATTTTGTTTATGTGGAAGATGTGGCTAAAACCAATCTTCTGGCATTGGAAAAGGGAGATAATGAGGCTGTAAATATAAGCACGAATAAACCTACCAGTATAAATGAGCTTGTTGAGATAATGAATAAAATCATAAATACCTCTTTAAAGCCTATTTATACAGAGCCTCGAAAAGGAGATATAGTGCATAGTTATCTTGATAATAAAAAAGCATTGGATGTGCTTGGGTGGAGACTTGAGTATAATTTGGAAGATGGTTTAAGAGAGACAATTGAGTATTACAGAAGGAAATATGTAGGGTTGAAATTGCTTTAATATATTTACAGTTGATTATAATAACAAAGAAAGGATGGAAATATGAAGACAATACTAGTTACAGGTGGGGCAGGATTTATAGGAAGTAATTTTATCAAGTATATGCTTTCAAAGTATAAAGACTACAAAATTATAAACCTTGATAAACTTACATATGCAGGAAATCTAGAGAATTTGAAAGATGTAGAAGATAATCCTAACTATACTTTTATCAAGGGAGACATATGTGATAAAGAACTTGTAGAAGAGATATTTTCACAGGATATTGATTATGTAGTCAATTTTGCAGCAGAGTCTCATGTAGACAGAAGTATTATGGATCCTGAAATATTTGTAAAAACTAATGTCCTTGGAACAGTAACTTTACTTAATGCAGCAAAAAAAGCATGGGAGCAAGGAGATGGGTTTAAAGAGGGGAAAAAATTTCTCCAAATTTCAACAGATGAAGTTTATGGTTCTCTTGGTGAGACAGGCTATTTTACAGAAATTACACCACTTGACCCTCACAGTCCATATTCATCAAGTAAAGCAGCGGCTGATTTAATAGTTAAAACTTACTATGATACATATAAAATGCCTGTAAATATAACAAGATGTTCAAACAATTATGGACCATATCAATTTCCTGAAAAATTGATACCGTTAATGATAAATAATTGTTTAAATAAAAAACCTCTTCCTGTTTATGGAGATGGGCTTAATGTAAGAGACTGGCTTTATGTGGAAGACCATTATAAAGCAATAGATTTGGTTCTTCATAAAGGAAGAGTAGGAGAAGTGTACAATATTGGTGGCAATAATGAAAAGACAAATATAGAGATAGTGAAATTAATTATTTCATATATTCACGACAATGTTGATCCAACTGTGGATGAAAGCTTGATTACATATGTAGCGGATAGAAAGGGACATGATAGAAGATATGCTATTGATGCGACAAAAATTAAGGAAGAGTTGGGATGGTATCCTGAAACTAAATTTGAGGACGGCATTAAAAAAACGATAGAATGGTATCTTCAAAACAGAGAATGGCTTAAAAATGTTACGTCTGGAGAGTATCAGAAATATTACGAAAAAATGTATTCCAATAGATAGGGGGAAATGCAAATGAAAGGTATAATTTTAGCAGGTGGGTCAGGTACAAGGCTTTATCCTATAACAAAAGCCATATCAAAGCAAATTTTGCCTATCTATGATAAGCCAATGATATATTATCCTTTGTCTGCTCTTATGCTTGCAGGAATTAAAAAAATACTGATTATATCTACTCCTAGGGACATACACACCTTTAAAGAGCTTCTGGGAGATGGAAGCCAGTTAGGGTTACACTTTGAATATGCTGTACAGGAGGCACCTCGTGGTATAGCTGAAGCCTTTATCATTGGAGAAGATTTTATTGGCAAAGACAACGTTGCTCTTATATTGGGCGATAACATTTTTTATGGCTATGGATTTACTGAAAGACTTGAAAGAGCAGCAAGCAGAAAAGAAGGAGCTACTATATTTGGCTATTATGTGAGTAACCCGAGTGATTATGGTGTTGTAGAATTTGATGAAAACTTTAATGTTATATCAATTGAAGAAAAACCAAAACATCCCAAGTCCAATTATGCTGTACCTGGACTTTATTTTTACGATAATGAAGTGATTGAAATAGCCAAAAGTATTGAGCCCTCCGCAAGAGGAGAACTTGAGATTACCTCAGTTAATAATGAGTATCTAAAGAGAGGAAAACTCAAAGTTGAATTATTGGGTAGAGGGATGGCATGGTTTGACACAGGTACCCCAAGTGGGCTTTTAAATGCTGCTAATTTTGTTGAAGCAGTTCAAACGAGACAGGGACTGTATATTGCTTGCATTGAAGAGATTGCTTATAGGAAGGGTTTTATAGATAAGGAACAGCTATTGAGACTTGCTGAACCTTTAAAAAAAGTTGAATATGGAAAATATCTTTTAAAATTAATAAATGAAGAGGGAAATGATGCAATTAAAGAAGTAGCAGCTACAAGTGAGATCTTTTATTAAAAGGAGTTGATTTGGCAGAATGAGGTTACTTATTACGGGAGCTAGAGGGCAATTAGCTTTGCAACTTCGCTCAATTATAGAAAGAGGTAGAAGTGAGATTGGAGAAATAGACCCCATATATAAAGAGGCTGTAATAAAGTATACATCTCATGATGAGCTTGATATTACTAATTTAAAAAGTGTTTTAAGATTTGTGGAGGAGTATAGACCAGATATTATAATAAATTGCGCAGCTTATACTAATGTAGATAAATGTGAGAGCGATATTGATACTGCCTTCAAGGTAAATGCTATAGGACCAAGGAATCTAGCAATAGCGGCTCAGAGAATTAGAGCAAAATTATTACATGTGTCCACAGATTATGTTTTTAATGGAATAGGAGATATCCATTTTAGAGAATATGATATTCCACAACCAATAAATGTATATGGGAAAACAAAACTTCTTGGGGAACAGTACGTAAGAGAGTTTTGCGATAGGTACTTCATAGTAAGGACAGCATGGCTCTATGGGAAATACGGAAAAAACTTTGTGTACACTATCCTAAAAGCAGCAAAGGAGAAGGGTTATTTAGAAGTTGTAAATGATCAAAAGGGCAATCCGACAAATACGGAAGATTTAGCCCATCACATTTTGAAACTGGTACTTACTGAAGAATATGGGATATACCATTGTACAGGAAAAGGCGAATGCAGTTGGTATGATTTTGCCTGTAAAATTGTAGAATACGCAGGAATAAATTGCACTGTAGTTCCTATTACTTCTGATAAGATAAATAGGCCTGCCAAAAGACCTTTTTACTCCTCTCTGGATAATATGATGTTAAGATGTACTATTGGAGATGAAATGAGAAATTGGGAGGATGCGTTAAAAGCTTTTATTGAAGATTTGAAGAATACGGAGCAGGAGGATTTGTATGGGAAAGTTTAAGTTTATAGAAACGGAAATAGAAGGACTGTACATAATAGAGACGGGAGTTTTTGAAGATAATAGAGGATATTTTATGGAATCTTACAATTACAGAGATTTCAAAGCAGCAGGGATTGATGCAGTGTTTGTCCAGGATAATCAGTCAAAGTCCAAAAAGGGAGTTTTAAGGGGATTGCATTTTCAGAAGAAACATCCGCAGGGCAAACTGGTGAGAGTTTTAAAGGGAGAAGTTTTTGATGTAGCAGTTGATTTAAGAAAAAACTCCAAAACTTATGGAAAGTGGGTAGGGGTTATTTTGTCTGACAAAAACAAAAGGCAGTTTTATATTCCAGAGGGGTTTGCACATGGTTTTTTAGTTTTGTCTGATGAAGCAGAGTTTTTTTATAAATGTACCGATTTTTATTATCCTAATGATGAAGGTGGGATAATATGGAATGACCCTGATATAAATATACAGTGGCCATTGGAGGGTATTGAAGAAGTAATTTTATCTGAAAAGGATAAAAAATGGCCGAGATTAAGAGATTTGGAGGAATGGACATAAAAGTGTGTAAAAAATATTAGGTAAAGGATGATTCAAATGATAACGGGCGTTATTATGGCAGGTGGCAAAGGCGAAAGGTTTTGGCCTAAAAGCAGGATAAAGATGCCTAAGCAGTTTTTGAATCTTTATGGAGATAAAACAATGATTCAATAGACTGTGGACAGGCTCAAGAGAATTATGCCTGTAGAAAATATCTTTGTTGTTACTAATATAGATTATGCTAGAATAATTAGTGACCAAATTCCTGACTTGCCAACAAAAAATATTTTAATAGAGCCTATGGCAAAAAATACAGCCGCATGTATTGGCCTGGCAGCACTGCACACAGAAAGGCTTGATAAAGAGTCTATAATGGTTGTTGTACCTTCTGACCACGTTATAAAAGATGAAGAGACGTATATTGATATATTAAAAACAGCAATAAAAAAAGCAAAAGCAGGGGATAATCTTGTGACAATAGGTATAAAACCTACACGTCCTGAAACAGGATATGGTTATATAAAATTTAGGAAGATGACAAAAGAGATAATAAATGGGAATCCCATACATAAGGTAGAGAAATTTGTAGAAAAACCTGGTTATGAGTTAGCAGTAAGATATGTAGAAAGCGGAGATTATCTTTGGAATAGTGGCATGTTTATATGGAAGACATCTTCAATATTAAGGGCTATAGAAAATTACATGCCTGAATTACATAAAGCATTGGAGAATATAAGGAAAAACTTTGATTCAGATGATATAGAAAAAGTATTATATGAAGAATATTCAAAGCTTGAAAGCATATCAATAGATTACGGCGTAATGGAAAAAGCAAAAAATGTATATGTAGTGCCAGGAGATTTTGGTTGGGATGATGTAGGAAGCTGGACTTCTATAGAGAGATTATACGAAAAAGATGAAAATGGGAATGTAATAAGAGGCAATGTAGTAGCTATAGATACAAAGGAATGTATCATAACAGGCAGTGAAAAACTCATTGCAACACTTGGTATAGAAGATGTAATTATAGTTGATACAGAGGATGCCCTTTTAATTTGCTCAAAAGATAAGGCACAGAATGTGAAAGAGATATTGAAGGAATTGAAAGAGAAAAAGAGGGAGTATTTATAAGGATTTAAAATTATACACTAATAAAATAGAGTTTTTATTTATTTTAAACTTTTCTATGGCTGTGGATGTGAATTTGTGTAAGTAATAGAATAATAAGTGAAAAAATAGAATTAAGAGGTTTAAAAATTAGAAATATCGGGAAATTATTGAAAATATTTTAAAAACAATTTTCTAAACGGACATGAAAGACTTATATAATAAGGAGAATAAAAATGGAAGAAGAAATTTCATTGAGAGAGCTTATTGATATAATATTAAAAAATAAAAAAATAATCATTGCCATTACTCTTGCTGCAACTTTAGTAGCAGCGGTTCTTAGTTTTTTTGTAATAAAACCTACCTATGAAGCAACTACAACTTTGTCAGTTACAGATGTAACACCTGCAACAGGCTTTTTTGGTTCGAATACTACGGTTATTCTTCCGGGAAAAGATTCAAATCTTCCAACAGTACAAAGTGACAGTATAGAAAAAGACTTATCTTTGCTGTTATCTTCTCTTTTGAAGTATCCTGATATGTCAGTTGAAACATTTAAAGAAGAGGTTACTAATCCTATTGTCCTTATGAATACTGTAAAGCAATTAGGATTAGATCCTCAGAAGTACACAGTAGAAAATTTAAAAAAGCAAATTTCAGTTTCTGTCGTTAATAATACAAATCTTATAACAGTAACTGTAAAAGAAAATAATCCAAAGCTTGCGGCAAAAATTGCAGATACAATAGCCCAAAATTTTCGGACTTATATCATTTAGAGGAATAACAGGTAGACAGATAAATTAATCGAAATTTGAACAAACTTATAACTCTCCAAAATGATAAAATAAAAGAGGCAACAGCGGAACTTAATAAAGTTCAAACAAATTCTCAAGACAAGCTTTTAATTGAGCAGAAACAAAAACAGTTGGATTTACTGAAAAATACAAGAGATATAATGTTAGAAAAATATAATATGCTGGAATTGGTTAAAGAATCGGAACTTGGCAATCAAAGCATTCTTATAACTAGCAAAGCTTTAATACCTGATAAACCAGTAGCACCTAAAAAATCATTGAATATAATTATAGCATTTATATTAGGTCTTATGGTCAGTATTTTTATAGTGTTTTTTATGGAATATTGGAAAAATACAGAGCCAAAAAGAGCTGTAGAGAGTAAAGAGTAATAGGAAAATTTATAGTTTAAAGGAAGGGATCATCCTTCTTTTATTTTTGTCGAAATATGTCGAAATATTTTTGATATTTGTGTTGGTTTTTAGGAAATAAGATGTTAAAATAACAATATGGTACAATTTTTGTAGCAGATTGATAAGATTTTATAAAATAGGAGTATAGGTATTAAAATAGCAAGATGGGTACTTGCGATTAAATACTTGTTTAATAAATATTTACAATTTCGCGCAAGGGGGAAAAAATAATGACACAGGAAAAAAAGGATGAAGTTAAAGTACAGATATTAAAATGTTGGGATGATAAAGAACCCATCTGCTTTACCAAAATTACAAATGATGAAAAGGATAAAAATGGAGAGGATTTTAAAAGCCTTACAGATAGTTCGTGGATTAAGAAAGGAGAAAAATTTGGGGAGGAAAAACTTAGAGAAAGAATTGCGCCATGGCTATCAACCCTTTTTAAAGCGGAGCATTTATCATTGTTAATAGGGAGTGGGTTAACTAATGTTGTTTGTAATATAGCTAAATGTGAGGTGACTTCATGGAAAAATGTAGAATTTGAATGGATTACTGAAGAAATTAAGGAGAAAATTGAAAAAGAAGCACAGAAATCTGCTTATAGAGCGGGACGTGGAGAAGCAAATTTAGAAGATAAAATTCGGTACAAGAGAGAGACTTCATATTTTTACTACTAATTATGACCGTTTTATTGAGTTGGGCGCTGATATTGCTGGATTACGTCTTATTGATAGATTTATAGGAACTTTATCACCAATTTTTCGTTCTTCTCGGTTGGAAGTAGACATGCACTATAATCCTCCAGGAATAAGAGGAGAGCCACGATATTTAGAAGGAGTAGCATATTTTACAAAATTACATGGCTCGCTTGATTGGTTTAATATTAATAGGACTATACATCGTATTTCCATTCCTTTTGGTGCCAAATCAATACAGTCATATTTAGATGCTGTGGGTATCGATGATAATGAAAGTGATACTATAAAACAACTTATGATTTATCCTAATGCTGCTAAAGATCGTGAAACTGCTGAATATCCATACGTGGAACTTTTCCGTGATTTTGCAGCATCTATATGTAGACCTAATACTACACTAGTTACTTATGGATATAGCTTTGGGGATGAGCATATTAATCGTATTATTGAAGATATGCTTACTATTCCCTCCACTCACCTTATTATTATCTCTCGTGATGATGATACGGGTAGGATTATGTCATTATACGATAGATTAGGAAAAAAACAACAAATTACCATTTTGATTGGAGACCAGCTTGCTGATTTGCAATTACTTGTTGATAATTATCTGCCAAAATCGACAATAGATTTTACTACTTTTAAGATAGATGAACTCATTAAAAAAATTTTAATCACAAATAGTGATAATATTGGAAGTAATGTCAATAGTGAAAAGGAAACCAGAATAGAACAAGATGAAGAATATAAAAATGAAGGTGGGGAAGAAAATGAGCTACACACCATTTGAATGGACAGAAAATTTAATTATTGGAAGTGTTGATTTTGTATCTCCTGATGAAATACGAGTGTTACTTGACATCGAAGCACCGGATTCGCTTTCGCTTAATACAGGGAATCCCCATCCTTTTCCGAGAGTAAATAGTTATGTGTTAATACCAATAGATGAAGGTTACCTTGTAGGACAAATAGAATGGATAACTATAGAACGAGCAGCTTTTCCCAAAAGACAGGGTATGAAGGATTTTGGACTTGTTGACTTGCCATTTCCTCTAAGAAAAATTAGTGTTAATCCGTTAGGAATTTTATATAAAAAGGAAAATAATATTTACAATTTCAAAAGAGGAAGCAATAGCTTACCTACAGTTGGAACCCCTGTGCTGCTACCTACAGAAAAACATATAAAAGCAATAGTCGAGGGGAATAAAGCGAGAGGAATAAAAATTGGAACTAGCCCTTTTGGTGGGAATATAGAGATTTATGTAGATCCAAATAAACTTTTTGGTCGTCATTTGGCGGTTTTGGGCAATACCGGCAGTGGGAAATCATGTTCTGTGGCAGGCCTTATACATTGGGCATTGGAGGCTGCCCAAAAAGAAAGGAAGAATAAGAATAAAGAAGGAATACCAAATGCACGTTTTATAATTCTTGATCCAAATGGAGAGTATTCGTATGCTTTTAATAGCGCGCAGTCTTCAGTTAAATCTAGAGTTTTTAAGGTAGATATTGGGGATAGTTCGGATACTAACAATGGAGAAAATCCGTTAAAAGTGCCGATATGGTTTTGGAATAGTGAAGAATGGCTTTCATTTACTCATGCAAGTGCTAAAATACAGAAACCTTTGCTTATGAGAGCGTTAAGAAAGGTAAGGATGTTAAATTGTTATAATGAAAATTTACAGGACGATCTAAAAACACACTTGATAGAACATCTCAGAGTAATTTTAAAGTTATTAAGGCGAGCTAAAAGTCCAGAACTTGTTCAAAAGTCAGAAAAAAATATTTACACTCAATTAGGAAAGAATCTTGATCTGCTGATAGAAAATTTGAAAGATAAAGGGGAAAATATACTAACTCTTTTAGATATCGACAATGTTGTTCTAGAGTATTACATCGATGGTATTGAGTCAAATATAAAAGATAAAAGAATAGGAGAGTTAGGGAATACCAAGTATTATTTTGAAGGGTTTTCTTTAGATGAGTTAGAACAAATAGAAAGGATTATAAAAGAAATAGCTGCAAAATTAGGAAGTGTATCAGATGTAATGAATGAGATAAATAACGAGATAAATGAAGATATACCTATTGCTTTTGATGCAGTAAATTTTGTAAAAAACTTGGAAGGTATTTCAATAGAGGAAGATGCCGGCCAATATTTGGAGCCATTAATTATGAGAATACATATGCTTCTATCGAATCTAAGATTGAAATCCATAATTGATGATAAAGATGAACCTGTCGAACTTGCAAAATGGCTAGAAGATTACATAGGAGGAAATAACGCAGGAAATGGTAATGTGGTTATTATTGAATTGTCTCTTGTACCTTCAGAAATTATTTATGTAATTACTGCGGTAATTGCTCGGATGATATTTGAAGCATTGCAGCGATATAGAAAATTAAAGAAGTGCTCACTTCCGACGGTTTTGGTGATGGAAGAAGCACATACTTTTATCAAACGATATAGAGATGATGAAGAAGATGGTAATGCGGCAAAAGTGTGTACTCAAATCTTTGAACGAATTGCTCGTGAAGGCAGGAAGTTTGGTCTTAGTTTAGTGATTTCCTCTCAAAGGCCATCAGAATTATCTCCAACAGTTCTTTCCCAATGCAATACTTTTCTCTTACATAGAATCACAAATGATCGTGATCAAGAAATGATCAGTAAATTGGTATCAGATAATCTGAGAGGATTGTTACGTGAACTTCCTATATTGCCAACACAAATGGCTATTCTGTTGGGATGGGCGACAGAATTGCCAGTTTTGGTTAGAATGAGAGATTTACCAGAGTCTCAGCGTCCTCGTTCGGATGATCCTGATTTATGGGATGTATGGGTTGGTGAAAATGAGGAGGGGTCTGAAGTTAAAAGAGAAATAGACTGGCACTGGGTAGCGTATGATTGGCAAGGTGGATGTTTAAAAAAAGAAATTTCCTCAGAGGTAAAGAATAAGGCTAATGATGTTGAAGCAGCAGTGACATTGAGTGAACCAAACATTGAGATAGGGGGAGATTAAATTGGGTAATACCGTATTAATTGTTGGTGCTGGTGTTGAAAAAACAAAAGGTTTAAATATGCCACTTGCTAATGAATTAATAACTGAATTAATAAAGTTTACAGAAAATCAAGGGAAACAGGTATCAGAGTGTTTAAGGAAAAAACTACCTAATGTAAGGTTTTCCTTTCGAAGTTTAGTAAAAGAAGATATGGATTCCATATTGCATTCTGAACCCGAAAAGAACGATAAATTAACCAAAAGATTAGAGAATTTAAAGAATAGTGGAGAGACTTTAAGAATAAAATTGCTTTATAAAATTTTAACTCAATTAAGTAGTATAAAAAAAGGAAATTATATTGATGAAGAGACAATTAATATAATAAAGGACTTATTTACGGAAGAAGATATAATAGATTTGACAGATAATAATTTACTAGATTTAAAGTATTTTACATTTTCTGATGCTTTTAGGAAGATATTGATTAGATTATTAGAAGAGAGTATAGGATTAAAACCGAAAAGTAATGAATCAACTGATGAAGCATTATATAATTTATTAATGGAAGAATTTTTAGATTTTGAAAAATTGTTAGTCAATACTTTTATAGGTTTTTATACAAAAAAGAAGTCCGATATTAAAAAATACATTTATATATCATGGATATTATGGTCTTATTTTGTATGGAGAGAATTAACCACAAAAATTGATATAGGGGAAATACCATTTTATAGTACTATACCTGATGAATGGGCTGTTATAACGTTTAATTATACATCTTTTTTGAGTAAAGCTCTTTTAATTTGTTCAAAAGATAGGAGGGCACAGAATCTGAAAGAGATACTCAAGGAATTTAAAGAGAAAAAGAGAGAGTATTTATAATATTATTGTGACTCTTCTAAGGGTAACAGTTACAGAATGAGAATTTGAAAAAATAAATTTAAAGAGACAATAAAAAGGAAAAAAAAATTATAAATACTTCCCTTTCATAAATTTTTAGGTATGTGAATACGATATATGGGAAATAATTATCATGGAGGTTATAGACATAGGAAGGGAAGTATGATAATATGTTAATAAAGGGACAAGTATGTTTTGTTATAAAAGAAGGTGAAAACATGTTTGATAAAGGATTAACAGTTAATTTTATTTTTGGGTTTATTAGTGATTTTAAGGGATATGAATCTCTCGATCATATTGGTATTGATGCAGGTAATAAAAAATATATTAGGGGAGAAAGTTTAAAATCAATGGTTCGTGGATTTTATATTGAATATGGACAACAAGGTCTTGTTGATGATATTAAAGAGTTTTTTGATTGGCTACTGAATAATTTGAAAAATGATAGGCAAACAATAAAGGAAAACAATTATGAATGTTTGTATGAGGGATATGACAGAGTAGAAAAATTATTGAAAGATAAGTGTGATTATATAGTTAACTATGATTATTTAAATTTGCTAAATTATGATTCATTACAAAGATTAAGGAAAATACTTTTTAGTTATAAAGAGGAATACTCTCTTTTCAAAAATTATCAAAAAGATATTGTTTTTTACAACGACTTGTTAACTTGGTATGAAGATATACCTGAAGATTTAATTAAGTTTATTAAAAATTTGTATAGTAAGCAATTTGAGGATTATTTAAACGCTTATATAATAAAGGATGCATTGGAAATACAACGATACAGTGATGAGTATAATTTTGCTGCATAAAAGGGGTGTTTTGATGGAAGATAAATATAAAGAATTTATAAAAAACGTAGAATTACTCAGTATATATTTATCTGAGTTGAATTGTAAACGTTCCAATGACAATACTAAATTCCAAAAAGGTATAAATATAAATTTTAATTATTCTTTTGAAGTGGAGGAAATAAAAGAAAAAGGCTTTAATAGTAAAGCAATTTTTAAGATAATTGGTACCACAGAAAATGTAAATGTATTAGAAATATATGCTGAATTTAGAGCTCTATATGGGTTAAAGGCTGCGTTAGAAATTGATAAAGAATTAATAGAGAAATTTGTTAAAGTTAATTTGCCTTTGAATATTTGGCCTTATGCTCGTGAATTGATTTCTTCTATGACAATAAGGATGGGATTGCCGCCGCTTATTTTGAATACATATAAGATAGTTTAGGTGAAGTTATTATGGGATATAAGATCCAGAGGAGAAAGATAAATTACCAAGCTGGTCATATAATTAAAAAGCTTGGTGATTTTTTATTAAAAAATAAGGAATTTTTCGATTTATTTATAAAGATTATAATCGATGAGAAAAAGAGTTTAATGGAAACAAATGTAAAAATTTTTAGTCGATAGATTTGTAATTGCAAAGGTTATAAAAGAGGAAGAGGCTGATATTTTTTTAAAATTATACTTTGATTTTCAGCATTATGAAGAGGAAGGGAATTTGCTGGAATACATAGCTCAGGAATTAGGACCTTTTGGTTTAGAAGGGAGAAACTGTGACTATTCTTGCAGGAGTAATTTCATTTATGATGAAAAACAGATAGGAAGTGCTGATTTTGACTTGATATTTTTTAATAGAGAATCTGCGGAGTATTATGAGGATTGCATTTATATAAAGGAAGATGAGGGTGAATTTATTGAATGTAAAACGGATGTTAGGACTTTTATAAGTGAAGAATTATCTCATACAAGTCAAAAAAAGTTAAATTTTATTAAAAGTGTATATGAATCTCTTAAAGTAAATCCAAAATGTTTGTTTTTTATTGTTACGTTTAGAAAAAATGTTGCTATTTATGAAGATATTTTAAAGAAAAATAATTATGAATTTATATCAATAATTAGTGGGAAGGAGTTATTAAACAAAGTTTAGTGAGAGAATTACTTGAGTTATTGTTCTTACATTTTTTGTAAAAATAAAATAAGTTTAAATATACCTTGATAGATGTAAACAGGTATACAAAAGAGGAGTTATTAAGGTTGGAGAATTTAATAGCGTCTGTATTTTTATTAGAGCAAAAGGTAGAATTCGAAGAAATGATGGCAAGGCTTAAGGAACTGTCAAATACGTTAAAGAAATTGGATAAAGATAAGAGTTTGCTATTTAAGGCATAGTTTTTAAAAAGATATTACTAACTAGATTGCCGGAAGAAGAGCCAGAAAATATCGAAAGAATAATAGATGAAAATGAGGAGGTGGAAGAGATGAAATCAAATCTTGAGAAGACTATATTGCAAGAGATGAAAGAACGAGAAAAGATAGGTATGAAGAAAGGTATGAAAAAAGGCATGGAGAAAGGTATGGAGAAGGGTATAGGGGTGACTGTTCTTAAATTGTTAGAGAAAAAGTTTGGAAGTGTTCTTGAAGAATAAGAAAATAGAGGGAGCAGGTAAGGAAATGCTACTTAAGATTGTCGATAAAATATTTGAAATAGATAAAATAGAAGATTTGGAGAGGTTTCTGACCAACTCATTATCCCTGTATCTTTTTGGGGTTTTCTCTGTCATATTCAAGCAAACTAAAATTATTTCTGTACCGATTAAACTCTGGTTTGGGTATTACTGTACCGTCTTTTTTACTTTACAAAAGTTTATTGCGTACCGCCCCGCATTTTTCCCCGTTCTATTTCTATAAGTAAGTTGAACAAGCTCTTCAGACAGAACTATCCAGTAAGTATCAATATGTTCAGAGTAGAAAATGAAAAAGTAGTTCGGTCGGGGATTGAGGAGAGTGTTTTTGTATGGTTAAAGATTACAATGTCAAATATGAGATAAAAAAGGATTGGTGGATAATTGGCATTATCATATTAATATGGATTTTTACATTTGCCATTTTTGGACGTTTACCGGCTAAAATTCCAATACATTGGAATATTTATGGTCAAGTAGATAGGTTTGGTTCAAAAATTGAGATATTTATTTTGCCTGTCATTATTACAGTAATATACCTTATAATGCTGTTTATACCGCTTATTGAACCTAAAAGGACTAATTACGGCAAATTTGCTGGAGCGTAAAGGATAATAAGAGCGGTTGTGGTAATTATTTTCATGGCAGTATATTTTGCTTCTACGTATTCTGCATTAGGATATAAAATTGAGATGAATATGGTAGGCAATCTTGTTATTCCTTTCATTTTGATTGGCTTTAGGAGTGTTATGGGTAAGCTTTATCATAATTATTTTGTAGGTATAAGGGTGCCTTGGACACTGTCAGATGAGTAAGTATGGGATAAGACTCATAAGTTTGGCGGAAAAGTTTGGATTACTGCGGGTATCATTGGAGTATTCGCTTCCTTTTTCAAAGGTACTGTGGTGTTTTTTATGTTTGTGCTGCTAATTACTTCTGTTATAGTATCGATTTATATTCTTATATAACTTTTAAAATCAAAGGAAAGTAAAAGATGGATGTTAAAAATTTATGCACCCAAATAGCTTATATCCGGTACACACTTCTTTTTTATAGAGGCTACAGCATTTTTAATCTCAATATACTATAACAATGATTTTTAATGTCAATTTTTGTTGCATTTATGGGAATACTTCTTAGGAATTACCGGAGAAGAGGGGGAACCTGCTAATTCATGGTGTGGAGAGTGCACAACAGTTATACTATTCATTATTATCTCTATCTCTTCCTCATTATCTTTTATCTTTTTTCTAAGCTCAACTCTTGGGACTACTACTGTTACTTCATGTGGAATATTGATATTTGTTTTTCTCTCGACGCTTATATTAAGACCATAAAGGCTCAGTGTTATTTTATCACTGCCCTCATTTTTATTTTTACAAATACCTTTTATAATGTTTGCTAATTTACCAAAACACATTATAGATATCCCCCTATATACATATTATGCATCAATATATATGTGTTTCACATATGACAAATTATTTTTGTGTAAAAATTTCTCTGGATAAAAGTAGGTAAAACATTACGCTTGATAAAGTACGAGTTTTACTTTGTATTAAAGAAATTGAAAGAGAGAATTTTTATTTTTAATAAGATATGTCGGAATATTTTTGATATTCATATTGGCTTTTACTTGTATTAAATACAAACGGAATTTTTGTATTAGAGACAAAATCATGGTATGGTGCTTTTTAGGAACAAAGGAAATGAATGCTCTATTTCTTGTGAAATTGCACGAATACTCTTGCATTTTACTCTGAGTTCATGTATCATGAGAATAGACCCACTTCCTAGCATTTTTTATCTCTCTCCGATAAGTGACAGTTATTGCTGTTGTTGCCTTATTCATAAGAGATTATAGTATTGATTAACCGGAATGTAAATTTATTTAAGAGTTGAAAATCTTAGATTTTAAAGGGGGATATTCGTAGAAAAAATACTTGATTAAATATAATACCTAACTAAAATGAATTGACAAAAATTAGATTAAATTAATTATGAAGAGGTATGGAATAATACACATCAGCTAGCTGGAAAACTATGGCTCATTGCAGGTATTATTGGCTTATTTGCTTCCTTTTTTGGAGGCATATGGGTGACTGTTTTTATGTTTGTGTTGCTAATTACTGCTGTTATAGTACCGATTGTACATTCTTATATAATTTTTAAAAACAAAGGAAAGTAGAGGATGGATGAGATTGCATTAAAGTTTTTTATGATATGGTTATAAGGGTAAGTGGACACAGGGACTTGTCTTAAGAAATTGAGATAAATAGAATTATTATAGGGATAGGTGTGATAGGCTATGTTAATACAATGTACAAAAAAGTTGTTGGATGTGATAGAGAGAAAACCCGTTTCATATGAAGAAGAAAATTTGTTATTTTCTTGGCATGCGAATTTGATCACCTTAGATCGAAGAAAGACTGTAATCCTTGTAAATGATAAAAACAGGTATGTGGTTGTTTTATATGGACTTAAAGCAAAGGATTTTGAAAGGTTTGATGAGGCTATTTTAAATGCTATTCGCTTGACGTTATTAGATGAATGTATTGATGAAGATATTGTGGAAGAGTATGTAAGACAATCGGGAGAAATTTTATATGGTAAAACAAAAAATAGTAGTTATGTAGGGAAATTAAATACAGCTTGTAATATAGTACCCTATTATGAAGAGTTGCTTTTGGACAATACCATTTATCAAACCTTTGTAAGCAAAATAGCGAGTCGCTATTTGGTAAGAAAACAGGGAGGAGAAGGTTATATATCTCCAAGCAAAGAAATGCTTAAAGATTTAGAAATTTTTGCAAAAAGACCCATTTTTAAATGCAAGGCAGTAGAGTTAAAAGTGACACTTAAAATGGAGAATCATAATATTTGGCGCAGGCTTATTGTTCCTTTAAATACTACATTTACACAGTTTCACAAAGTACTTCAGGCTGCTTTTGGCTGGCTGGATTATCATCTTTACGAATTTTTCATTTACGGAGATGAGATGCAGGATATCTCATTTATTAATCATCCTTCTTACAATAAAGCAAGGTATAAACCAGTTGTAAATTTGGTCGGCGATGAAGAAGCTTTTGATTACCCAAACGATGATGGTATAGAAATGAGATTAGAAAAGGGAATAAAGTTATCAGAGTATATTCCACAGTGCAAAAGGTTGTTATATGTTTATGACTTTGGAGATAATTGGCGGCATTATATCGAAGTAGAGAGAGTGATAGAGGATTATGATAAAAATTATGCTATTTGTGTTGATGGAGAAGGAAATGCCCCCGCCTGAAGATGTAGGCGGTGAATATGGCTATGATAAATTTTTGGAAATAATTTCTGATAAAAATAATCCAGAATATGAGAGTACACTGGTTTGGGGCGAGTATCAAGGATATAAGGATTTTAATATTAGGGAAGTAAACAAAAATATTAAATTTGTGTATGATTCTTTTTTACTATGAAAGGTTTAATGTTATTATCGACTCTATGATAGTAAGGAACTATCAAAGCTCTACAAAAAGATCTGTCAGAAAAGAATTACTTTAAAAGTTGAACACATCTTTTAAGTCTATTACAAGGTCTTCAAAAATAGAGACTTTAATTTTATCTTCTTCCGTGTATATGTTTGGCCTGCCGTATCTACCATTTTCCTGAAGCAGGAATACTGTTACCAATTTTATTTCTGGTTCTACTATCCAGTATTCTTTTACTCCATGTTTTTCGTATAAGTTAAATTTTTCTACTTTATCTATCCTTGCAGTGGAAGGAGAAATAATTTCAACAATCAAATCAGGAGCACCTTTGCACCCTTCATCATCTAATTTTGATTTATCGCAGACTACTATAATATCAGGTTCTACAACAGTTTTTATTTCTTTATCGCTTTTTTCATTACCCGATGGTAATCTTACTCCAAGGCGAAAATAAACTTCACATTTTTTATCTTTCAGGTAATTAGAAAATTGATAGACTATTGCTCCAGAGATTTCTTGATGTATTCTTGGTGGAACAGTGTGCAAGTAAACCTGTCCGTCAATTATTTCTATTTTATGCACACCTGGCCAGTTTAAATAATCCTCGTAAGTATAAACTTTTTTTCTTTCTGTTAAAGACATAATTGACACTCCTTAAATTTTTTTAGACAGTGCAGTTCTATGTTTTCACAGAGAAGTCTTTTTGATTCTATTATATTATACGTATGTTAAATATACAAACTATATTTTTACTGTCTAGTTTGTAAAGAACAATACTTTAAAAGTTGCTGTGTTAACCTTGTCGAAATATGACGAAATTTTCTTAATATTTCAATTGGATTTTGGTTTATAAGATGGTAAAATTAAATTAAAACGAGAAATTTTTTTTATAATGTGTTTTTAGATGGGGGAGAGATAATGAGGATAAGAGATTGTAATTACTTGGAGGAATGTGATAGATATTTTGAGGATGTGCTTAGCCTGTCAAAAAATAAGGAAATTTTAGGCTATATTGAATTGGATCCAGATGAGATTGATCATATGGCCGGGCTAATTTCTAAAGAACTTGTAAAACCAGATTTTAATATTTCTGAATCACTTGCTATATCAGTTTTTCTCGTATGGGTAGGTATTTTATACTATCAGGAAGGAAATTTTTGGACGCCTGTGTATAAGATGTTACGATTGCCATCCCAACAGGTATCGTGGCAAAGACGATTGGGAGAAATTTTTTTAAAAACAGTTAAGAAATATAGACTACTAGATTTCAAAGATAAGCTACGTTATATCATGTCAATTTTAGCTCATGGATGTGTTCCTAATTTTTATCTTGGCGACTACTTTTCAAATGTTGTTTTTAGAATTTATGGAGATAGGCAGGAATTAGAGTTATCTATAACTTTGGATGAAGTAAGGCATATAGTATCTGCTTGGAGAAAAGAATATCAATTATATATGGCAAAAGAAAAGAAGCTAAAAGAGTTAGATAAAAAAGAAAAAGAATTACAAATTGCATTTGATGTGTTAAAAAATAAAAATAGATTGCTAAGGCTTAGAGAATTGCTAAAGGGACTTAAGAGAGTTCCAGAGCTAAAAGTGCTTTTATCTAAGCCAGAGGGTTGGTTGGATGAATCAAGGAAAGAAAAAGAAAAATTAAATGCCCAATTAAATGAGATTCGCGATGTCTTGGAGAAAAAAGAAATTTTTGAAAAAGAATACGAAGAAGTAGAAAAGCGAATAATAGACATTGCTTACTCTTTTTTGAGCTATTGGAGGGATGATTTAGCAGAGGTTGTAGTACAACTTTCTATTGATGAAATTGAAAACAATTTCACAACTTACTGGAATTTTAAAAAAAGATACGGAGGCTTATTTGGAGTGTTAATGAGACTTATCATGCCAGCTGGATATTATAAGATGCTGAATAGTGGGAGCAGATTGAAAGCTAACTTAGAAAAATTGCCATTGAAAGAGAATTTATTGGAAAATTATTCTTTTGAAATAATAAGGTACATAAGAGAATTACAGGAATTATTACGTAGACGCAAAAATTTAATGAATGAGGCTGAAGAAGAAGCCGCGGCAACGACTTATGAAAAGATTTCCAAGGAAATTTTAGAGGATATAAAAAGAAGATTATTTGAGCTTGAAGGGGAAATAAATTTTTATGGACAGAATTTGAAAGTGGTAGGAAAAGGCAAGGTAGAAGAAGGACTTGAAATATTAGAAGAACAGAGAAGATTACGCTTAGAAATAAAAGAAGTTAAAAAGGGAATAGAAAGTGAATATCCTCTAGAAACTTTATGGCAGAATTTTTCATTAATTTGGAAGTACGCAGATGAAGAGGAAGTAAAAAATCTGCTTACTGAAGTACAAGACAAAAAGAAAGAATATGCTGATGGATTCGGGAAGTTGAATAATCCCTTGTATTTTTTGAATGAATCTACGCGCCTTTTTATATTTCAAGGTGGGGAGATTGCTGAGGACTTCGTTTTTCAATCTTTAGTATATGTGGGGATGTTAGAGCGAGGAGAGGAAGCAGAGGATGTTCGTTTGCCTAAGAGGATTAAAAATGAATTGAAGAGATGGTGGGAAGAAGAAGGGAAGGAAAAGTTGACTGTAGAAAGAGAAAAAAACAGGAGAGCAAAGGATGAGAATGATTTAATTTTGCGTAAACCTCTTATAAAACTTGATACTGTTGAAAGAGTTATAAAAGTGGAACTGCCAAAACAAGTATTGAGCAATGGGTACCCTTTAGTATTCAGAATTAAAGAGGATAATATGGAAGTTAAGGATATAAAAGTAGCGATTAAAAAATTTGGCAATGAATATCAAACGGAAATAATATCGGAGGTTTTAGAAAAGCCAAGAGAATTTTATCATTTTGAGCTTAGACAGGGAGATAAAGTAGCTGAATGGAATATAACGGGAATCTGGCATAATAGATGTTTGCTTTTTTCAGTTGAAAAGAAGTTATTAGAAAGTTTATATCTTCCGGAAGAGGGAGTTTACATAGTTACCGCTTATGGAAGCAAGATAAGTCCTTCTTTAGCAGTTAGAGAAAGGGGAAGGCTAATAGGTGAATGGTCTAATTATGAATATATTTATGTTGATTTGAGTGATATTGAGATGTTTTCCATAGAAGTAGAAGGGGAGGAGTTCGTTTTAAAAAAACCTTCCAGTTTAAGGCCTCAATTAATTGGTGGAGATATAGTAGAAGAGGCAAGCGCTTGGGGGAAATCGGTTTATAATGGAAAATTACCACACCTAGTATTTTCAATAAATTCAATAGAAGATATAGAGTTTTATGGTATAAAGGTGGAAGTTTCAGGAAGCAGTATTTTTAAGTCTCTAAAGGAAATTAGTAATATTATAAAAGGAGAGGATATTGTAGTTATTCCTTTAGATCTGCTTGCTTCAGAACTTTATGGAATGTATAAGGTGGCATTAGTTTATAAACAAGATATTATTTGGAGTGAAGAATTTGCACTTGTGCCAGATTTACAATTGGAATTTGATAGGTATTTGTATCCGCCCGCTGAGAAAGGGAAAAGAAATTTTGGGAAAATTATATTGACTTCAAAATATGAGTTTGAAGTTAGGGGAGATGAAGTTATAGAGAGTAGTTTTCATAAAAATATTGTAAAATTTGATACAAAATATGACAGTATTGAAATTATGTTGACATATTTTTTAGAAGAAAAAGAGTTTAATATCAAACTTACAATAAATATTCCCAAAATTTACTGGCGGCTCAGGGATGGTATTGAATGGTCGAGTGAGATAGGAGAGATTTGGTATGAAGATATAGGAGAACTGGAGGTTAAATTGCCTCACTTTTTACAGGGGATAGGAGCAAAACTTGTATTATCTTCAACTGGTGCAGCTATTATGCCCAAAAAAGCAAAAGATAGTATCGTATTTAATTTGAGGCAGCTCAGCGATATCATTTATGACATCAGAGAAAAAGGCAAAAAGTCAGTTTGGGATTTGATTTTATCCTTTGAGAATAACGACATAACATCGTTTTTATTGACAAGAATAAGAGTTCACTGGGAAGTTGTAAATGTTAGAATAGAACAAAAAAGAGAAAATGATAAAAGAAGGGTATTTATTCAATGGAAGGATTTGGGCAAAGTTTCTGGTAGGGTTGTGAGATTGTGTTATCTGGACGATGAAGCGATAGAGAAAATTGAAAGGAAAATTTCCGATGGTGAAAATGAAGTAGAATTTATTGAGGATTTAGAGAGATTGCCATTAGGGAAATATAGATTGGAATTTAATATAGAAGATCCATGGTTTGATGAAGAAATTTCTTTGCCAGAAGAAGGGGAGAGAAATTGTTTTGATATTATAATCGGAGATAGAGAAGAGATCATAGAAGTATTGCAACAAAAAGGCCTAGATATTATTGAGTATGAAGTGGACGGCACCAGAGTATTACTTGAAAGATATTACTGGATCCAGGATATTAAAGTGCTTATGAGTTTTGTAGAAGGGATAGAATTTGAAGGTTATGTATGTACTTTTAATGATAATGGCGAAGTTGTTGAGCTTAAGTATAACCCCTGTAAGTTTTATTTTGGAATGAATCCGGATTATTTCAATAAATTACCTTATTTGATAGATAAAGACAATGATGGTTTTACATACTACAGAAGATGTAAGGTTATTTTTTCTGAAACTGATGGACATAAGGAATGCGGGAAAGAAGTTATACTGCCAGAGTAGATATTTGTTAGAATAAGGAGAGGAGAAAATGACAAGGTTAGATCCGATTAAAACTACAAATACTGTTGTTAGTAGATATTTAGACTATCTTGCTACTACTTTTTCTTTTAATGATGATAACTTAAAGGAACAGTTTAAAAAAGAACTTGAAGAATTTGAAGGATTTGTAAAAGGTCCAATTTTAGAAGCTACCCCTCCTTTTGAAAGTGGTAGATCTATAAATAATTTGATAGAAGAAGGTATTTTATCTCGGGAATTTTATAGGCTTTCTACTGGTGAATTGCCTTTAGAGCGTAATTTATATGTGCATCAGGAAATTACAATTAGAAAGCTTATCAGTAACAAGAGAAATTTGATTATTGCGACAGGTACAGGTAGTGGGAAGACAGAGTCTTTTTTGATTCCTATTTTAAATTATTTGTTCAGGCAAAAAGAAGAAGGGAAGCTAACTCCAGGAGTTAGGGCTTTGCTTTTATATCCTAGAATGCCCTGGCGAATGACCAACTTAAAAGATTACGTGGGTTATTAAAGAACTATCCTTATATTACTTTTGGCAGTTATACGGGTGAAACGGAGTATGAAGAGAAGAAGGCTGTAGAAAGATTTAAGAAGATGAATCCAGGCGATGAATCGCTGTCCAATGAGATACTGTCAAGAGAAAGGATGCACAAATCTCCTCCTCATATTCTCCTTACAAATTATGCTATGCTTGAGTACTTATTGTTGCGGCCAGAAGATAATGTATTTTTCGATGGGGAATATGCAAAAGATTGGAAATTTATTGTTATTGATGAAATACACATTTATACAGGTGCAAAAGGAATTGAGCTTGCTATTCTTTTAAGAAGGTTAAAAGATAGGATAGTAAAAAGTAGGAAAGGGATTTTACAATGTATAGGTACGAGTGCTACTTTGGTTGGAAATACTGATAAAGATTTCAAAAAGGTTACAGAATTTGCTCAGAAGCTTTTTGATGAAAAATTTGAGTGGGTTGAAAATGATCCTATACGTCAGGATGTGATAATAGGGAAAAAGAAAAGTTTGGTAATTTCGAAAGAAAGCTGGGGGAAACCAAAATGCCTTTTATATAAAAAATGGGCTGATATTATTGATGGAGAAGAAAAAGATAAGATTTCTTTGCTAGTAAAAGAGGGAGAAAGTTTAGGCATACCTAATGATGTTTTGAAAAATGCACTAAATAATTGTAACGGCAAGTGGGAAAAGTTTTTGTATTTGATTCTTCAAAAGGATGAAAGACTCATAACTTTGCAAAATATGCTGGAAAATAGACCGTGCTATTTATCACAAGCTGCAGAAGAATTGTTTGGGACGGAAGAAAATAAGGAGCAATATTTGGCTGCACTAGTACATTTAGCTAATAATGCTAGAATGGGAATTAATGAACAGCCTTTACTGCCGGCTAGATATCATTTGTTTGTAAGAGCATTAGAAGGAGGGTTTATTTCTTTATTTCCGAATAAGCGTATTTTCTTAAAAAGGAGGGAATGGGTGTCAGACAATAAGGGAGAGCATTATAGGGTTTTTGAGATTGCTACTTGTTCTAGATGTAATTCTATATATTTGGTTGGAGAATTAAAATTAAAAGATGGAAAGAAATTTTTATACCAACCTGGCAGCCGTTATTATGAGAATGAAGCGAATTTAGAATATTTTTTACTTCTCGAAGATAAGGGTCTAGTACCAGATAATGAAGATGAAATTGTTCTGGCAGGAGGAGAAAGTGAAATTGCGTTTAAAGAGGAAGAATGGATTCTTTGTGGAAAATGTGGTGCTATTAGGCCTGCTAATGAAATAGGAAGTCTTTGTAATTGTGGTGACGAGTACAAGGTTCGAGTAATAAAAAGTTCTAGTAAAAATGGTATGTTGCATAAATGTCCTGCTTGTGGTTCTATTAATACAACAGGATCTATTGCCAGACGTTTTCTTTTGGGGCATGATGCTGCAACAAGTGTTTTAGCCACGGCTTTGTACCAGCAGATACCTGATAGAAAGGAAGAAAAAGTAGAAGAGGCAGATGATGAATGGAGTACAATTGATAGTAATGAAAACTTTTCTGTAATAACAAATAATCGGAGGATGCTAATTTTTTCTGATAGTAGACATGATGCTGCATTTTTCGCTACTTATCTACAATCTTCATATGATCAAATTTTGCAGAGGCGTTTAATTATAATGACTTTGGAAAAGTATAAAGAAAAAGTAATTAAAAATGAATGGCGCGTAGAGGATCTAGTAGAATATGTAAAGAAAATGCTAAAAGAATTAAATATTTTTCCTGAACTGAGTTTACAGCAGCTAGAAGAAAAGGCATGGAAATGGGTATTGTATGAGTTTTTGGGGAGAGGTGGAGAAACAAATTTAGAGTCTTTAGGACTTTTAGGTTTTGAACCTGTATTACCTGAAAATTGGCGTCCTCCAAAAGCATTAACTGAAGGATATATAAATTTGACAGAAAGAGAAGCTACGGAACTTATTATGATTTTATTAGACATTATGAGGAAAAATGGGGCTGTATTATTTCATGATAGTGTTAGTCCGCAGGATGAATTTTTTAAGCCTCTAAATAGGGAGTTTTATTTCAAGATGGAGGCGAAAGAGCCTAATAAATATAGTTGGATTCCAGCTTCCAGTGGGAGAACGAATTCGCGTATAGATTTTTTGATGCGACTTGCTGCATCTAAGGGTCAGGAAGTGGATGTAGAAAAGCTAAAAGATTTTTTGGCAAAGATTTGGGGAAAATTGTTGATTGCGGATAAATCACCTTTTAGAAAATATTTTTCTGGAAGTCCACAAGAAGGATATCGTTTAGATTTGAGATACTGGAGATTGGTTCCAGGGGTTGTTAACAAATCTGTAAAATGGTATAAATGCAGTAAGTGCAACAGGCTTTCACTTCACAACGTGGGAGGAGTTTGTCCAAATTATAGATGCGATGGGCATTTAGTAGAGTGCAATCCCGAAGAGGAGTTGAAAGACCATCATTACAGAAAGCTTTATCTTGATATTTTACCTTTGACATTAAAAAGTAGTGAGCATACCGCTCAACTTACTACTGAAGAGGCAGGAAATGTTCAAAAAAGGTTTTATGAGGGTGAGGTAAATGTTTTAAGCTGTTCTACTACTTTTGAATTGGGGGTAGACGTTGGAGAATTAGAAACGGTATTTATGCGAAATGTTCCTCCTACTCCTGCCAATTATATTCAGAGGGCGGGGCGAGCAGGTAGAAGGACAAGTTCGACTGCTTTTGTGCTTACTTTTGCGCAGAGACGTTCCCACGATTTTACTCATTTTGTTAATCCTTTAGATATTGTGAATGGTAAAATTCAAACTCCTCATATTGAAATAACAAATGAGAAAATTGTAAAAAGGCACGTCTATGCAGTAGCATTGGCTTTATTCTGGAGGAATAATCTGGAATATTTTGGAAAAGTTAAAGAATTTTTTAGGAAGAATAGTTCAACTTTTGAAATTATAAAAAATTTTCTAAAGGCGAAGCCTAATGAATTAAAAGAAAGCCTTATGAGGATTGTGCCAGTAAATATGCATAAAAAGATTGGCATTGAAGATTGGAGCTGGGTGGAAGGATTGATAGGAAAAGAAGGAGTTTTAAGAAAAGCAGAGAACAGACTCAAGAAGGATATAGAAGAATTAGAAATAATAGAAAAACAATACAGCCAAGAGAAGAAGTATAATAAGGCTGATTTTATAAGGCGAGTGATTAATACTTTAGAGGGGCGCTATGTAATAGATTTTCTTTCTCAATCTAATGTTATACCAAAATATGGATTTCCTGTTGATGTAGTAGAGCTAGAGATACACCATCACGGGGAAGAAGCTAAGGGACTGGAACTTACAAGAGACTTAAAGATAGCTTTATCTGAGTATGCTCCCGAAAGCCAAGTAGTGGCGGGTGGTAAGTTGTGGACAAGTCAATATATTAAAAAATTACCTGATAGAGAACCTATAAAATATAATTATGCAATTTGCGATTATTGTGGGCGTTATTACAGTGATATAGCAGATAAGGAGACAAAATTTGATTTTTGTCCTTCATGTGGTAATAAAATTCGGCGCAGTGGTACATTTATAACGCCTGAATTTGGATTTGTGGCTGGTCCTCCTAAAAAACCTGGTTTAATGAGGCCAGAAAAAACTTATACTACACGTAAATATTTTGCCCAGGAGGGAAAGGTAGAAAAAGCATTATCTACAAATTTAAACGGTATAGATATAGAGATAAAGGCTGGTAATGGGAAACTGGCTGTTGTAAATAATGGCAAAGGAGCGGGATTTGTTGTTTGTGAAAGTTGCGGATATGCGAAGGTTTATGATGGGAAGCCTATAGGTGAGCATAAGACGAGAATGGGCAAAGATTGTAAAGGAACTTTTTCCCGTTATTCACTAGGGTATGAATTTTCAACTGATATACTTTCTCTGAAATTTATAGGATATAATGACGAAAGAGAGGGATTCTGGGAATCGCTGCTTTATGGTTTGATAGAGGGAGCATGTAAAGCTCTGGAAATTGATAGGCAGGATGTTGATGGTACGTTATATTCGTATACAGGAGATCCCAAAACACCTGCTATAGTATTGTTTGATGATGTACCCGGTGGAGCAGGACAGGTTAAAAGAATTGCAGAAGAAGAAAATTTTATGAAAGTGCTCAAAAAAACATTAGAAGTTGTTTCGAGTTGTGAATGTGGGGGCAAAGAAGGAGATGCAAGCTGTTATAGTTGTTTAAGAAATTATACTAATTACTACTGTCATGATATATTGAAGAGAAGGTATGTAATAGAGTTTGTTTCTGAGCTTTTGAAGGGTATGATGTAAAAGAGTTTTGATTTGATATGAAAGTATTATTTTTACACTCTTTCTATTAAAAATTTTTAATGCTCATGCTAGTTTTTGAGAAATAGAAAGGTAAAATGAAGATAGGGTAAAAACCTATTATTCTAAACATGTGATTTATAAGATATAATGATATTAAGAAGGAGCAGAATGCCATGGATGATGAAAATCTAAAGGAGGTGAATATAATGATATCAAATCTTGGAAAAACCATATTACAAGAGATGAAAGAGCGTGAGAAAAAGGGTATTGAAAAAGGGATAAAAAAAGGAATAGAAAAAGGCATGGAGAGGGGAATAGGAGTAACTGTTATTAAGTTATTAGAGAAGAAATTTGGAAATGTTCCTGAAGAATATGTAAAGAAAATAGATGGTGCAAACAGAGAAACATTGATGGTTATTGTTGATAATATATTTGAGATAGATAAAATAGAGGATTTAGATAAGTTCTTGAAATAAAGGTACTATGAAAAGTAGTGTCTTTATTTTTTTTAGTAACAGAAGAGCAGATAAAATCCTGCTCCCTATCTAAAGTTTACAAATTCTTCCACGAAATAATCAATCGCATCAAGTTTTCTCTTTATATATAAACTAATTTTAGTTCTTTCACACAAATCAACCAATAAATGAAATAAATATTCATCTCTTACAAATATTTTCTTTGGTTTACCCATATTTAAAATATATGGAATTACCATATCAAAAATATATTGCACTTCATCGTCTTCTGGAGAAAGAATATGTTGATCTATTATCATCCTTGATTTAGAATCAGCAAGAATACAAATTCTCCCTGCAATTGGTCTATCATATTCTTTATCTCTAATTATGGTATTCAAGTACGCTATATCAACTTCTATTTCGGCAGAAGTAGTTGTTTGCTTTGCCATTCTTGATAAAAGAAGTTCATCTTTTAATACAGGGATTAAATATTTTCTTTGGGGTAACAAAAGGGGAGTTGCTAAAGTAACCCATTGATTTTTTTGCTCATCGTATTTATGAACTAAAGTTTCTCCCTCTTCAAAGTTAACTACAATATCTTCTTCAATGTAATTTTTTAGTGCTTGTAATAAATGTCTCATTATTGCTGTCTGTTTTAATACTTCTTCTTTATTCAAAATATAAGGAGCATATCCTTTCTTGAAAGACCTAAAATAGATCCAGTTATTCCTACTTCTAAACTTCAATCCCAGGTCTTTTACAATTTGCAATTCTTCTTTAAATAACTCTTCTCTATCCCCGAAATAGCATATAATTACATTATCTTCTTGAAATCGCTGAATTTGCAGTGGTGGCATATCAGTAGTCTCAATAATTTTGTAAAAATTGTCCAAAGCATCAAACCCAAAATAAAAACCTATACCGTAAAATTCTCCTCCTCTTCCCATTACACTACAATATACTGGTTCTTCATTTTCTGGCAAAATTAATGTTATTATATCTACATCCCAAAAATATTTCCAAGGATTTAATTCCTTTATTTTAATAGCTACCTCATACAATTCTTTCCACTCTTCTAATGTCGCCTTTTCTTTCATTACTATTTACATCCTTCCTTATAAAATTTTCTTATGTCTTTTACATTGTAAGGCTTTTCAACCTCTTAATTCTCTCTTCAATTGGTGGATGAGTTGCAAATAACTTTTCTACTCTTCCAAAAGGATTTGATATAAATAAGTGAGCTGTTGCGTCAGAGGTAACTCTCATGGGTCTAGTATAACTACCTATTTTTTCAAGAGCTGATGCAAGACCATAGGGATCTCTTACAATATAGGCACCAGTTGCATCTGCCAAATATTCTCTTTGTCTTGAAATTGCAGACCTTATAATTAATACAATAAGAGGAGCAATAATAGAAAAAATAAGCCCAATAATGAGGAGAATTATAGCTCCATTGTCATTTTTATCTCTTCTTCTGCTTTCTCCCATTCCCCACCACATACTTCTTAGCATTACATCCCTAAGTAAAATTATAAGTCCTGCAACAACTGCGACAACCGTCATCAAAAGTATATCTCTATTTCTGATGTGAGATATTTCATGAGCTATTACTCCTTGGAGCTCTTCTCTATTCATCATTTGAAGTAGACCGGTTGTGACACAAACAGAAGCATGCTTTGGGTCTTTGCCCGTAGCAAAAGCATTAGGTTGGGATTCTTCCATTATATAAACATTAGGCTTTGGTATACCTGCTGCGAGAGCGACTTCTTCCACAATATTATGAAGAACATAATATTCCTCTGGATTTGCCGGAATGGCTCCTACCGATGCGAGAGCTATTTTATCTGACTGCTCATACGCTATCCAATTATACAGCACAATAAAAATTGCTAAAAGAACTACTCCTGTAAGTCCCCAGTTGAAATACCATACAAAAAAATAACCTATAGCAAAAAGTATAAGAGAAAATGTAATTATGAAAAGATAAGTTTTCCTTACATTATCTGCTTGAAGTTCATATAGAGTTTTTCTAGACATTATACTCACACCCTCATTAATCAAAATTGAACATTAATAGGCCCTCTTTCACCTTCATCAACAGGATAATATTCCTTGGGTGTTAATCTCATCATATTTGCAACAATAGAAGCAGGAATTCTCTGTTGTGCTGCATTGTACTGCATGACTATATCATTATAAAACTGTCTTGCAAAAGCAATTTTATTTTCTGTATTAGTTAATTCTTCTTGGAGTTTTAAAAAATTTTCATTGGCCTTTAATTCTGGATAATTTTCTGCAACAGCAAAAATTGTCTTAAGAGCTTGTGTAATCTGATTATTAGTATCTCCTACTTCTTTTACTGATTGAGCTCCCATTGCCTTAGCCCTTAATTCTCCTAAATTTTCAAAAATCTCTTTTTCATGAGCAGCATATCCTTTTACTGTATTCACAAGGTTAGGTATAAGGTCATATCTTCTCTTTAACTGTACATCTATTTGCGCCCAAGCATTTTCTACTCTGTTTTTCAAATTAATAAAACTATTGTAAGTCAAAATAAACCACAAAACTATAACTGCTACGATACCTAAAATTATCCATATCATTTGATTTCCTCCTCCATATTCATTATAAATTTCTGACCTAACATATTTGCTCCTTTAATTTTCTTACACTAAGTTTGACATTTTAATAGCTTTTATATTCTGTGTTTTCTTAAATCTTTCTTAGTTTTATTATATTATACATCTATTATACATGCAATAGAATATAACTTTTGGTATCAGGTGTTCCAAAATAAGTTTAGATTATTTTTGTCATGGTATGTCGAAATTTTCTTAATATTTGTGTTGGATTTTGCTTTATAAAATGATATAAAACAGTTAGAAAAATTTTTACTGTATGTTATAATAAAAGCAAAAAGTTAAGAGGTGTTTTAAATGAGGTATATCAATATTGGTAATGGAGAAATAAAGGCCTCGGCAATTGCATTGGGTTGTATGAGGATTGCTGATAAGCCTGTAAAAGAAGTAGCGGAACTCATAAATACGGCTCTGGAGGAAGGCATAAATTTTTTTGACCATGCTGATATATATGGAGGAGGTAAATCTGAAGAGGTATTTGCTGAGGCAATAAGCAAGAAGGCTGATATCAGAGAAAAGATAATTATTCAAACTAAATGTGGCATAAGACATGGATATTATGACTTTTCAAAGGAGCATATTTTAAAATCTGTCGATGGAAGCTTAAAAAGGCTCAAAACTGATTACATAGATGTTTTGTTATTACACCGCCCTGATACTTTGATGGAACCAGAAGAAGTTGCAGAGGCTTTTTCAATACTTCACAGCAGTGGCAAGGTTAGAAATTTCGGGGTAAGTAATTTTAATCCGATGCAGATAGAACTGCTTAGTAAGTATTTAAACCAAAAGCTTATCATAAACCAATTGCAGTTTAGTATTATGCATACAGGTATGATAGATTCTGGTTTTAATGTGAATATGAAAGTAGATCAGTCTATAGATAGAGATGGCAGTGTTTTGGAGTATTGCAGGTTAAATAATATTACGATACAAGCATGGTCGCCCTTCCAATATGGATTTTTTGAAGGCACTTTTTTAGGTAACGAAAAATTTAAAGAACTTAATGACAAAATTGACGAAATTGCTGCTAAAAAGGGTGTGCCGAGTATTGCTATACCTATTGCATGGATTTTAAGACATCCAGCAAAGATACAAGCTATTGTTGGTACGACAAATTCTGCTCGATTAAAAGATATATGCAAAGCATCAGAGATTGAACTTACAAGAGAGGAATGGTATGAGTTATATAGAGCTGCAGGGAACAAATTACCATAAAGGCGAGTATTATTTTTGTGATAAAGAAAATAAAGTTTACAAAAAGGTACTAAGAGAATTAGTACCTTTTTTATGTGCGCCCGGCATGGGCGATAACTAGGCGGTGAAAGTCCGCTGTGGGCTTGGTAGTGGGAACCACTAGCCAAGAGCAAGGGTGTCCATCGTGAGGTGGAATCTGAAGGAAGCTTAAGGCAAAATCTCGGTCTGATGAACAAGAACCAGATAAGAGGCTGAATTGGGATGGATGAGTTTGCGTAACAAAACGAAGTCCAACACTACCCGAATCCCATACAGTAAATCTGGCAGATATATGAGATGAAAGTTATCGTTCTTACCCGGGGAGGTCTCAAGGATAAGTCGTGGAAGTAAAATCTGAAGTGACAACCCATGCAGTGATGTATGGCTGAACCTTGAGAAGTCAGCAGAGGTCATAGTACTTATCTAGACATGAATAGATAAGGAAGGGCCGAACGTTAGGAGGTTTTGAAAATCTTATGGACTCGAAAGATATGCGAAGATTGCAGACAACTCAACAAAGAGGCTATCCGTTGAATAGAGAAATGGAATTTCAAAAGACAACGGAAGTGCATAGTATATCATCGGCGTCGGAAGATGGAAGAAACGAAGTACAAAGATATACCAGCAAGATGCTTGAAATGATAGTAGAACGAGGAAACATGGAAGCAGCATACAAGCGCGTTGTTGCAAATAAAGGAAGCCATGGAGTCGATGGGATGGAAGTAGATGAACTTCTACCGTATCTCAAAGAAAACTGGTCAACCATAAAACAACAACTGCTGGAAGGGAAATACAAACCACAACCAGTGCGAAGAGTAGAAATTCCCAAACCAGATGGAGGAGTAAGACTACTAGGAATACCTACAGTACTAGACAGACTAATACAACAAGCAATAGCCCAAATACTAAATAAAGTCTACAACCATACATTTTCAGATAGCAGTTATGGATTCAGACCAGGACGCAGTGCAAAAGACGCAATAAAAGCCGCAGAAGCATACATAAATGAAGGATACACATGGGTTGTAGATATGGACTTAGAAAAATTCTTTGACAGAGTAAACCACGACATAATAATGTCCAAACTAGAAAAGCGGATAGGGGACAAAAGAGTACTAAAGTTAATACGAAGATACCTAGAATCAGGAGTAATGATAAACGGAATCAAAGTATCAACAGAAGAAGGGACACCCCAAGGAGGGCCATTAAGTCCCCTATTAGCAAACATAATGTTGGACGAACTAGACAAAGAACTTGAGAAACGAGGGCATAAATTCTGCCGATATGCAGATGACTGCAACATATATGTAAAAAGCAGGTCTGCAGGAAACAGAGTAATGAAGAGCATAAAGAAATTCATAGAAAGCAAATTAAAACTAAAAGTCAACGAAGCAAAAAGTGCTGTAGATAGACCATGGAGAAGAAAATTTCTTGGATTTTCATTCTATACAAAAGAAAACGAAGTAAGAATAAGAATCCATGAAAAATCCATCAAAAGGTTTAAGGGAAAAGTAAGAGAAATAACCAATCGGAACAAGGGAATAAGCATGGAAAACAGAATAAAAAGACTAAATCAAATAACAACAGGATGGGTCAACTATTTTGGATTAGCAGACGCGAAAAGCATAATGAAAACCCTTGACGAATGGATAAGGCGAAGACTGAGGGCATGTATATGGAAACAATGGAAGAAGATAAAAACGAAGCATGATAACTTAGTAAAACTAGGAGTAGAAGAACAAAAAGCCTGGGAATACGCCAATACAAGGAAAGGCTACTGGAGAATATCCAATAGCCCAATCCTAAATAAGACTCTTACAAATAAATACTTTGAGAGCATAGGTTATAAGAGTTTATCCCAAAGATATCTAATTGTACACAATTCCTAATGAACCGCCGTATACCGAACGGTACGTACGGTGGTGTGAGAGGACGCTGAATAAAATAATTATTCAGCTCCTACTCGATAATGAATTTGGTTAGGGTGTTTTAGAGGATTATTCTGAATACTTAAAAGTGAAGCAAAGTGTGATATAATGAAATTAAGAAGGAAATGGCAGGACAATTGAGAAAGATTGTAATATAGATGATAATATGTTTCTATTCGTTAATTGTAGGGGAAATAATGAGAAGAAGGGAGTGACTCCCTATGGGGTAGAAGTTATACAGGGGTATACAGTTCTAAAAGATGGGATAAACAGATGGCGAATTCCCAAGTTTGGAAAAATGAGAGTGGATGCTGTAATATATGTAAATGATACGTTAAAAGAGCTTTTATATGAAGACCAGTCTTTGAAGCAGCTTGTCAATGCTGCTAGTCTTCCCGGAGTTGTGGAACCTGTTATAGGCATGCCGGATATCCATGAGGGGTTTGGACTTCCCATAGGAGGAGTTATGGCAATAGAAGAAAAAGGGGTTATTTCCGCGGGGGCTGTAGGGTATGACATCAATTGCGGGGTTCGACTTGTGAGAACCAACCTTGAAGCAGATTATTTTACAAAAGACCTTTTGTATAAACTTATAGAGCGAATTGAACATTATGTTCCTACAGGAATAGGGAAAAAGGGAAAACACAAGGGTATTACACGGGTAATTTTTAATGATGTAGTGCACAATGGGGTAGAAGCCGTGATTAAAGCGGGTTTTGGCAAAAAATCTGATTTGGAGTATATTGAAGAGGGAGAAAAGCTTGAAGGAGCTGATCTTTCTGCGGTATCAAAGGAAGCACAGGAAAGAGGCGAAGAACAACTTGGCACTTTAGGAGGAGGCAATCATTTCATAGAGATTCAGCGAGTTGATTCTATTTTGGATGAAAAATTGGCAAGACAATTTGGGCTTTTTAAAGGGCAAATTGTCATTATGATTCACACGGGAAGCAGAGGGTTTGGGCACCAGATTGCTACAGATTATACAAAGATTTTATGGGAAGCGGCAAAGAAATATGGAATTGAGGTACCTGAAAAAGGACTTGCAGCGGCTCCTATTGATTCAAAAGAGGGCAAAGCGTATTATAAAGCGATGGCAGCTGCAGTGAACTTTGCTTTTTCAAACAGGCAGATAATCATGTTTGATGTGATAAGGGCTTTTGAGAATGTTTTGAAAAAGTCTGAGGAGTCTATGGGGTTCCAACTTGTGTATGACGTTGCTCACAATATTGCTAAGTGGGAAGTACATGGCGGTAAGAAACTTCTTGTTCACAGAAAAGGAGCCACAAGGGCTTTACCATCAGGGCATCCTCAAAATCCTTCTTTTTACAAAGAATCAGGACATCCTGCTCTTATTCCCGGCAGTATGGGTACAGGTTCTTATGTGGTTGTTGGCACAGAAAAAGCGGCAGAGACCTTTTATTCTGTGAATCACGGAGCAGGACGAAGGCTTTCACGAAATAAGGCTAAAAAAATCAGTAAAGAGGAATTTGAAAAGGCTATGGGGGATGTAGTATACAATGTTCGGTCTTATAAAGATATCGCTGATGAGTCACCACTTGCTTACAAAGACGTAGAAGAGGTTGTGTCTGTTCTTGAGAAAAGAGAAATTACTATACCTGTTACTCGATTTGTGCCTCTTGCAGTTGTAAAAGGTGCAGATTAAAATTTTAAGATGAGGTGAACAAATGATTACAAGAGTCAAAAATTTATTTAAAGGTAAACATCGCCCTAAACTTATGGCTTTAGATTTTATCAAATACATAGGTCCTGGGCTACTGGTTACTGTTGGCTTTATTGACCCGGGGAATTGGGCTTCTAATGTTGCTGCAGGGTCGTCTTACGGTTATAAGCTTTTATGGATGGTGACTTTATCTACTATCATGCTTATTATACTTCAACATAATGCTGCACATCTGGGTATAGTTACAGGGTATTGCATGTCTGAAGCTGCAACTAAGTTTTTAAAGCCTTTTACTTCGAGGTTAGTTCTTATTTCAGCTGTCTTTGCGGCTATTTTGACAGCGATGGCAGAAATTTTAGGTACCGCGATAGCTCTTCAAATGCTTTTTAAGATACCTATAAAGATAGGAAGTTTGATTACTCTTGTTTTTGTTTCATGGATGCTTTATACAAATTCCTATAAAAAGTTGGAAAAGTGGATTATAGGTTTTGTATCTCTTATTGGCATTTCTTTTATATTTGAGCTTTCGCTAATTGATGTGAAATGGGCTGAAGCAGCTTCAAGCTGGGTGAAACCAGAATTTCCAGCAGGTTCTATGCCTATAATTATGAGTGTACTTGGTGCTGTTGTTATGCCCCACAATTTGTTTTTGCACTCGGAGATAATACAAAGCAGACAGTGGAATTTAGAAGATGAGAGAGTCATAGTGAAACAGCTTAATTATGAGTATTTTGATACTATCTTTTCTATGATAATAGGTTGGGGAATAAACAGTGCTATGATTATTGTTGCAGCATCGGCTTTTTTTACCAATAATGTAACTGTAACGGAGCTTAATCAGGCACAGCAGATGTTAAAACCTCTTTTGGGAAATGCATCAGCAATGATTTTTGCTTTGGCTCTTCTTTTTGCAGGAATTTCTTCATCTATAACAGCAGGAATGGCAGGTGGAAGTATTTTTGCGGGGATATATGGAGAACCTTATGATATACATGATGCACATACAAAAGTTGGCGTAGGAATTACATATATTTTTGCAGTGCTAATAATATTCTTTGTAAAAAGCCCCTTTCAAGGACTGGTTTATTCGCAGATGTTTTTAAGTATACAGCTTCCAATTACAATTTTTTTGCTCATTTATTTGACTTCTTCAAAGAAGATCATGGGTAAGTTTGCAAATACATTGCTTTATAAAGTATTGTTGTGGACTATAGGAATTATAGTGACGGTTTTAAATGTGATGCTTCTTATGAGCTTTGTTGGGTGATTGATATAAATGCTATAAAATGGTAGAATATATGTAAAGAATTTTGTGTGGTGAGGAAGATGAGTATCACTGATGAAGAGAAAAAGAAAATACGTGAAAATTGGCGGTTAAAGAGTAAAAAAGAGAAAGAAATGCTAGAAATACGAAAAAAGGATGCATTAGATAAAGCGTATAAGATTGCTAAATTTTTGAAAGAAAAATATAATGTGAGTAAAGTTGTCTTGTATGGATCACTGGCAAGGGAATTTGATTTTTGGGAATTCTCGGATATTGATATTTTTGTAGATGATTGGGATGATGATAAGTTTAACTACTGGACAATGTTTGTTGAGATAGAGAATATTGCAAGGCCTTATAAAGTGAGTATAGTTACACAACGAGATGCTACGGAGGCTTTGTTAAAGGAAATAGAGAAAGAGGGGAGGGAAATAGGGTAGTGGATGTGGGTAAGGTAAAAGTTATTTCAGCAAGACTCAAAATGGAACTTGAGAATATACAAAAATTGTATGATACTTTAAAGACGAAAGATATGTTTGACAAAAAAACTTTGAAACAAACACTGACTGATGATTTTGTGTTAAGAGCTATTGGCTCTATTTTCCATGATTTTTATACTGCTGTTGAAAATATGTTTAAAATTGTTGCAAAAAATATAGATGGTTTTATGCCATCTGGGGCTGAATGGCATTTAGAATTACTTGAGCAAATGTCTATGCCGATAGAAGGGGAAAGGCCAGCTTTTATAAATACAGATACTAAATTATTGCTTAATGAATTTAGGGGATTTAGACATATTTTTAGAAATATTTATGGATTTAATCTTATGCCCGAACGAATAGCAAGATTGTTAGAGATTTTTCCAGAAGCTGTGGATAATCTAAAAAAAGATGTTTGGAAATTTATCAATGAGATGGAATCTATTATAAAAAAGGAGTAAGATTTATGCCAATTGTAAATTTAATTACAAAAGAAAAGATTGCATCAGAAAATAAGGAAGTTTTAAAGAAAGAATTTGCCGATGTGATGTATGAAGTTGCAGGAAAAAGTGAAAATTGGCTTATGGTGAGATTTACTGAAGAAGAGGATATATTTTTCCAAGGTCAACCTCTAGTAAAGGGAGGTATTGTTGAGATAAAGCTTGTTGGCAAACTTCAAAGGGGACAAAAGGAAGAAATATCAAAAAGGATTTGTGATGTTTTAAATAAGGTTTTGGGCTATAGAAAAGACAGTATTTATATAGTTATCCAAGAAATAGAGGGACAGAATTGGGGTTATAATGGGAGCACTTTTTAAAAATGGAATGCTTAAAAGTGAAAATGATGAGAAGATTTTTTAAATCCTTATTATTTCCACTAATTATGGGAAGTGATAAGGATTTTTGTTTCAAAAGGTCAAAAAATAAATTGAAATGAGGGAGTATTAAGTTTACAATATATATGAAATATAAATGCAAGGTGAAGTGTTATGGAAGATAAACTTGATTTGAATGTGATAAAACCGATTGAAGAGGTAAAGTATTTGTCTGCGGAAAATGCTTCGCGATATCGCCTTATCATGAGGTATTTTTATGAGCAGTACCAGAAATTTAAATATTGGCTGTACAAAGAGGATATATATGAATATGTAAGTCAATTTGATATGTTTGCTGACTATACAATGGAAAAATGTGAGCAGGACTTAAAAGCACTTACTGAATGGAAAAACCTTATTGCGACACAAGATACCACTAAAGCTTCTACGATTGACGAATTTAAAAACAAAAAATTCAGGTATCAGCTGAGTCCATATTCTATTGAGATAGAGAGAATGACCATAAAGTTGGAAAGTATCGTCGGTTATGGTGGGTCACTACAGCCGTCTTTATTTGAAAGGATTTACCGCAATTTAATAAAGATAAATGAAATGGCGAAAAAAGAGGATTTACAGGAAATAAACAGATGGTGGGAAGACCTCAATACCGACTTTGAAAATATATATCACAATGCGACAGATTACATTGCAAGTCTTCAAAGCTCTAACGCTGATGAACTTATGAAGTCAGAGCAGTTTATAATTTACAAAGACAAACTTATAGAATATTTAAGAGATTTTATAAAAGACCTTCAGAGGTTTTCTGTTGCCATAGAGAGCTTTTTGAAAAAGGTGAGTCCGGAGGTTGTCAATTCCGTTGTAGATAAGTTATGCCAATATGAAATGAGTATCCCAAGAATTGACAGGGTTTTAAATGAAGAGGAAGTAAAAGAAGATTTGATGGATAAGTGGAATAACATATCTTTTTGGTTTACAGGTCATAATTTTGAAGACAGCGAGGCAGTAAGGCTTCTTAATATATCAAACGAAATAATCAGAAAAATAACAATGTATGCGGCGAGAATAGCAGAAAACAGGATGAAAGCTGCCAGCAGAAAGAATGAATATATTGCTCTTTCTAAAATGTTTGCAAAAGCAACCAATATAAAAGAAGCACACCTTTTGTCTGCGGCGGTTTTCGGTTGCTTTTACACAAGGCACATTAAAGGTGATTTTGAAAGAAAGACAGAAAGTGTAAACCAGAGTGTATGGGAAGAACCGCCCTTTAAAGTGATTATAAAGCTAAAAACAAGGAGCTACAGTAATTCTGTTAAGACAAATGCGATTATTGATAAAAGTGCTGACAAGACGGAGATGCTGATGGACTATCTCAATCAGAAAAATATAGAAGATGAAATAATAGCAAGTTGCATTGTTGGCAATAGAATAAGGATAAAGGATTTACCTGTTGTAAAACCTTTTGTGAGGGCAACAATACTTAAATGGATAGGAAAAGCGATAGCAAGAAATGGCTTTACAGGAAAAACAGAAGATGGAAGAACATACAGACTTCACATGCCAAAGAATGGTGAAAGAGCGGTTTTGAAATGCACAGATGGTAATCTTGATATGCCTGATATTGTAATTGAGTTTGTGGATTGAAGGTGAAAATATGGAAGAACTTCAGATGCTTCTTGAAAATTTTTGGATACTGAGAGAGGATAGAGAAAATTTTAACAAAATAAGAGATGCTGAGAATAAAATAAAACCTTTTGTTGAAGAGAAGTTAGGATATAGATTGATTATAAACCCATATATTATTAAGTTAGAAAAAGTGCCGTCAGATGTTGAAGAGTGGATGGGGATAGATGCATTTCAAATGCCTATGGATTATGCATTTTTGTGTTTGCTCTTAGCTTTTTTGGAGGATAAAGGACCAGAAGACCAGTTTGTGTTGTCTAATATAACGGAATACATAGAGGCGCAGTATGATGGACCTGATAAAGTAGATTGGACGCTTTTTCAGCACAGAAAGTCACTTGTGCGGGTGCTCAATTTTGCTGTAGATATTGGCATAATTAAAATAGATGATGGTGACCATGAGAGGTTTTCAGAAAGTGAAGATACTGAGGTTCTTTACGAAAACACAGGTATTTCAAGGTATTTTTTGAGGTCTTTTAACAGAGAAATTACAGAAGACATGAAGATTGAGGATTTTTTGCAGGAGGACTTAAATCTTTCAAACTCCAAAGATGCGGTTATACAGAGAAGGCACAGGGCGTACCGAAAACTTATTCTTTCACCTTCTGTGTATAGTGAAGGACCTGATGACCAAGACTTCATGTATATAAAAAATTACAGAAATACTATAGCGAAAGATTTAGAGAAGTATCTTGATGCAAAACTTCACCTCCACAAAACTTCTGCTTTTGTCCTATTTAATGACAACAAATATTTAAGGTCTTATTTTCCCGACAAAAACAAAAACATATCTGATATAATGCTGCAGGTAAGTAAAATTATAAGACAAATGATTGAAGATGGAAAACTCGCCTATAATCCTGACGATACTATAGATATAACTGAAGCAGAATTTATAAATATTATTTTGAAAGTAAAGGAAAGATTTAGTGATGGTTGGTATAAGTCTTACAGGGAGATGAGTGAAAAGCAGCTTATAGAAGAGGTCATTGAAAACATGGAAAGCTTTAAGATGATAAAAAGAGTTGAGGAATTGCATTCTATTAAAATACTGCCTATGGCGGCAAAGCTAATTGGGGAATATCCTCCAGATTTTGAAAAAGGAGAAGGTGCAGATGAGTGAAAAATTAGCCGAAAGATGGATGATTAACAGGATTGGGCTTCTTAATTTTTGGTATTATGATGATGAAATATTTGAGTTTGCAGATGGAAGGCTTCTTTTAAGAGGTGCTAATGGTTCTGGAAAGTCAGTGACAATGCAGAGTTTCATACCTTTAGTATTAGATGGCAACAAAAGTCCTGAAAGACTTGATCCCTTTGGCTCAAAGGCGAGAAAGCTTGAGGACTATCTTCTTGGGGAAGAAGAGGTAAGTGGGCTTGATGAAAGAACTGGCTATCTTTTCATGGAATTTAAAAAAGAGAAAAAAGACAGCTACATTACAATAGGCATGGGACTAAAGGCGAAAAGGCATCAAAATATGGACTTTTGGGGCTTTGTAATACTTGACGGCAGGCGTATAGGTATCGACTTCTTTTTATACAAAATGGAAATAGGCGATGACGGCAAAAGAGTAAAAGTCCCACTTACCAAAAAAGAACTTAAGAATAGAATAGGTGAAGGCGGAGAAGTAGTTGAAAGCCAAAAAGAGTACATGGAAATGGTCAATAAATACATTTTTGGCTTTAGTTCTATCGAGGAATACGACGAGCTCATAAAACTGCTGATACAGCTTAGAAGTCCAAAGCTTTCCAAAGACTTCAGGCCTACTGTGATATATGAAATTATGAAAGCTTCACTGCCTTCTCTCACAGATGATGATTTGAGGCCTCTTTCAGAAACCATAGAAAATATGGACCAGATTAAGATGCACCTTGATGTTCTTTACAGGAATATGGCTGCAGTAAAAAAGCTTAAAAATGAGTACGACAATTATAACAAATACATTCTTTATGAAAAGGCTGGGGATTTAGTAAAGGCATACAGCGATTTATACGCATCAAAAAAAGAATACGATAATTTAACTAAAGATATTGAAAATTACAGAAGTACAATAGCAAACTTAGGGAATGACATCATTTCTCTTGAAAGTGAAAGAGAAGCTTTAAAGAAAAAGGAAGAACAGCTTTCAAGTGGTGATGCTAAAAGAACCCAAAAGGAGTTATTAGAAGAAGAGGATCGATATAAGCAGTATTTGGAGGATAAGTCTAAAAAAGAAGAAGAACTCCGGAATAAACAAGATAAATATTATGGTTTAGAAAGAAAGATAAAAAACACTGAGGAACAAAAATACAAACTGGATAAAGAACTACAGGATAAATTAAAGGATATATCTTCAATTGCACAGGATGTAGATTTCATGGAACATGAGTTTTCTGTAAGTGAACTTAAAAAAGTGTATGGAAAAGAATTTGATTTTACTTATTGGAAAAATGAATTAAAAAAGCATAAAGATAAAATAAAGCGTGCAATGAATGCATTGAGAGAAGAAATAGAAGCAAATAAAAGGTATGATGCCGCACTTTGTGAGCAGGAAAGGCTTAAAAAAGAAAGAGAAGACAGGGCTAAAAAGCTTAATGAGGCAGAAAGGCTTTTTGACGAACAAAAAAGAGAATACGTTGAAAGAGTTTATAGTTGGTCACAGGGCAATGCAGAACTTAAGCTTTTAAGTAGCCAATTGGAAGGTTTAAGCCGTGTCATACTGGCGTATGGAGAGGATAAAGGATTTGACGATATTTTGGCTTTTGTGAGAAAACCCTATGAGGAAATACTAAATGGAATTCAGCAAGAAATTTTAAGATTAGAAAATCAAAGAGAGGTAAAAGAAAATCAGCTTCATGAGAAAGAAAAGTTATTGGAGGAATGGAAAAACAAAAAAGATCCTGAGCCTGACAGAGATGAACAAGTCATAAACAACAGAAAAAGGCTTAAAGAAGCTGGAATTCCTTACATTCCTCTTTACATGGCGATTGATTTTAAAGAGGATGTGGATGATAAGACAAGAGGCAATATAGAAGCTGCGATAGAAGACATGGGGCTTTTGGATGCTCTTATCGTGCCAAAAGAATATTTTGAAAAAGCTCTTCAAATGGACAGCAATATGGCGGATAAATATGTTATGCCCGGAAGCTTTAATATGATGTTAAATGTATCTCAATATTTTAGAGTAGTTGACAATGAAGAAGGGGTTTCACCAGAATATATTTCAGATGCTTTAAGCAATATATTTGTATCAGAAGAAGGTGGGACAACCTATATCGATTCAAATGGCGCATATGGAATAGGAGTAATAAAAGGGAAAGCACGGAATAAAGTTAAATCGAAGTACATCGGGAGTGAGTCTAGAAAGCGCTACAGAGAAGAGCTTATTAAGTCTATACAAGAAGAAATACAGGCTATAAAAGCTGAAATATCTGCAATCGATGAGGAAATAAATGCAAAAAAATTAAGGATACAGAGGCTGGATTACGAATATTCGGCATTTCCCGGGAAAGAAGACATTGAAGAAGCATATAGATATTTAAAAACGGCGAAGGCTGATTACGAATACACCTCTCATAAACTGGATGAACAGCTTTTTACAGTTAAAAACTGTTTTGAGGACCTTCAGAAAAAGAAAGCTGTTGTAAGAGAATTGACATCTGGCATAAACATACATCCAGATATTGATACCTATTCTTCTGCGTATGAATATGTGGAAGAATACGCTTCAGGGCTTAATGAAGTAGAAATACTATACAACAAATATGTTTTGCACATTTCAAACGAAGAAATGTTATTGCAGCAAAAACAAGATTTAGAATACGATATTGATAACTTAAAGTACGAAATAGACGTACTGGAAAACAAAATACAGAGTTCTGTTAAGAAAATTGAGATGCTAAAAGAGACATTAAAAGAACTTGGACTTGAAGAAATTGAAAAAGAACTGGAGATTTGCCTAAAAAGGCTGGAGGAAATACCTAAAGAGATTACAAATAAATCAGCAGAAAAAGCAAAACTTGAGGAGCGGCTACAGAGAAGCTTAAAAGACCTTTTAAACATTGAAGAAGAGATTCATCTTAAAGAGAAAATTTACAATATTGTTGAAGAGGGTTTAAAAAAGGAATTAGCACTTGGCTTTATCAAGCAAGAGGTTGAAATGGAGGATATGTTAAAATTAAGTAAAAGCATTCTTTCTGAATACAAAGTCTTTTTTGACAAAGCGGGCTTTGACAGAGAAAAGTTTACAGAGAGACTTCAAAATGTGTATTTTGAAACTCGCAATGAACTTTTGGAATATGGGCTTTCAATTGGCACTATCTTTGATGAAGTTTATGAGGGAGACAATGAAAGAATAAAAGAGGCAAAGAATAAGCAGAGAAGGCTCAATATCACGGCAAATATAAATGGTAAAATTGTGTCTTTATATACGCTTTATTCTAATATTGAAGAAGATATAATGGCGAATGAAAGCCTTTTAAGAGAGACTGATAAGATTCTTTTTGAAGAGATTATAATGCACAATGTGGGAATTAAGATAAGAGCAAAGATTTTTAAAGCAGAAGAATGGGTAAAGAAAATGAATAAACTCATGTCTGAAAGGGATACTTCCAGCGGACTTAAGTTCTCTATTGAGTGGAGAAGCATTCCTGCTTCTAATGAAGAAGAACTTGATACAAAAGAGCTTGTGGATATTTTAAAATCCGATGCTGATATGCTGAAAAAGGAAGTCTTCGATAAAGTTGTAAATCATTTTAGGTCAAAAGTAGAAAGAGCCAGGAGGGCAATGGAGGAAAAAAACAATACAGAAACTTTTCACAAGATTATGAAAGAAATATTAGATTACAGAGATTGGTTTGAGTTTAAGCTTTACTACAAAAAAGAAGGGGAAAGCCGCAAGGAGCTTACTGATAATGCTTTTAATAAGTTGAGCGGCGGAGAAAAAGCGATGGCTATGTATATACCTTTGTTTTCCGCGGTTTACTCAAGATATGAGGGAGCATCGCCGACTGCACCTCGCATAATATCTCTAGATGAAGCATTTGCAGGAGTTGATGATACAAACATAAGGGATATGTTTAAACTGATTGAAGATCTAAGATTTAATTATATAATGAATTCGCAGGTTTTGTGGGGAGATTATGACACTGTTCCCAAGCTTTCAATTTATGAACTTGTAAGGCCAAAAAATGCAAAGGCTGTATTGGTCATGAAGTATTTGTGGGATGGAAAGGTAAAGCACCTTATACTTCCTGAAAAAGAGGAGGTTGCCGCTCTTGAGGTGGGTGCTGTAAATGAATAAAGAAGAACTTAAATATTTTAAAGAAAAAAAGGGATACAAGAGGATTTTTGAAGGTATAAGGGAAAAGTACAGAAGTTTAGGACGTCTTGGAGGCGTTGTAAAGCTTGATAATCTTACGGAAGATGAAAAAGAAGTACTTACAAACCATTTTAAAAAAGACTATAGGACAAAAAAATCTGCATCCATTGATGTGGCAAAGTTTGAAGAATCGCTAAAAAATACGCGATTTGAGGAGTATACGCTAAAAGACATACTGGAATACTATTTTGGCGGAAAACTCACCAGCAAAAAAGAGGATATGGAAATATTGGCCAAAGAAAGAGAAGAGTTCTTTAAAGAGCTCTTCTCTAAATACCAGGAATGTAAGTGCATTGATTGGCTAAAAAGTTTGTATGAGGGAACCGCTGTAGGGGTAAGGACAGTAAACCAGAGGTATTTAAATGATAGAAATGGGCTAAAAAAAGATATAATGTATGTATGTGATGCTATAAATAATTTGCCTGTTTATAAAGGGGAAAAGAAAAGACTGCCGGTGTTTTCTTCCCAGATTGCACGTAATCCTCACTATTTTGATTCAAATACAGAAGCTGGAAGTATGTTTATAAACGCTTTATGCACTTTGTTGGGGCTGAATGAAGTAAAAGGAAGTGAAGAAATATCAGAACTTTATTACAACGTTGGTATTTTGATAGATGAAATATCCAATTATGTCACACTCTCAGGACTTTTGGCATATGAGGGCGATACGGAAAATCAAGTATTTAAGGCTGCTTATGAAAGCAATCAAGTCTTGCAAGTTCCTCTTTTAAATTTGAGTAAAATTGAGAGGGTCATAAGCCCTTCTAAGAAAGTGTATGCTGTAGAGAATCCTTCAGTTTTTACATCTTTAATAGATGCCACAAGCAACGTATTTCCTCTTGTATGTACATATGGCCAGCCAAAACTTTCTTCTCTCCTGCTTTTAGATATGCTTTATAAAGAAGGGACAGAGATATATTACTCGGGAGATTTTGACCCAGAGGGGCTTATGATAGCAGATAGATTGTACAAAAGGTATAAAGACAAGTTTCACTTTTTGAAGTACGGTGTAGAAGATTATTTAAAATCTATTTCAAATGAAGTCATAAATGAGGTAAGGCTTAGTAAGCTAAATAAGATTGAATCACCTTTACTCTTTGATGTGGCAAAGGAGATGAAAATAATAAAAAAAGCAGGGTATCAGGAGCTTATAATAGATGATATTATAAATGGTATAAAAATGATTGAAGAAGGTAAGGGGGAGTGGTAAAATTAAGGTAATAAGTATGCCTTCTTAAAGAGGTGTTTGTAGTGGTTCAGAGAGATTTAAAAGAAGTGGAAGAAATATTTAAGAGAAATTTGCAATATTTAAAGGGTAAATATGACATAAAGTTGATATATGTTTTTGGCTCATATAGTAAAGGCACTAATACAAAAAATAGTGATCTTGATATTGGGGTACTTTTAGGGAATGGATATGATACTATGGACAAACTTTCTTTGATTGGCGATTTGGTTTCAATATTTAAACGAGATGATATAGATTTGGTAGTATTAAATTCTGCAAATCCAGTGTTAAGGCATCAAGTAATAAAGCACGGCAAACTTATTTTTGAAGAAAATGAAGATGTAAAGGTGGAATTTGAGGTTAAAACTCTAAGAGAATATATGGACATGGAATATTTTAGAAAAGTGCAGATGGATGTTATTAAAGAATAGGTAAAAAGTGTTGTAGGTGATAGGGAAGAGTAAATGGATGGAAGAAAATTGTTATTCCTAATATGAAAGGAGACGTTATTGTGAAAATAAGTTTTTTGGGAGCTGCTAAAGAGGTTACAGGCTCATGCTATTTAGTTGAGACGGAAAAGACTAAGTTTCTTGTTGACTGCGGAATGTTTCAAGGGGGAGAAGTTGAAGACGAGCTAAACTATCAAGAATTTATTTTTGATGTAAATGATATTGATTTTGTGCTTTTAACTCATGCTCACATAGACCACAGCGGAAGAATTCCTCTTTTGTACAAGAGGGGATACAGAAAAAGGATTTACGCTACAAAAGCTACCGTAGATTTATGCAGATATATGCTTCCAGACAGTGGGCATATACAAGAGATGGAAAGTGAATGGAAAAACAGAAAAAGAAAAAGGGCAGATAAGCCTTTGAGGGAACCTCTTTATACTGCTGATGAGGCGAAAGATTCTTTAAGCATTTTCTATGGAGTAGATTATGGAGAAATAATTGAACCAGCGCAAGATGTGAGAGTTCGATTTAATGATGCAGGACATATGCTTGGTTCATCTATAATCGAAGTTTGGGTAAATGAAAAAGGCAAAGAAACTAAAATTGTATTTTCAGGGGATTTGGGGAATAAAAAAATTCCTCTTTTAAAAGAAGTTACACCGATTAAGAGTGCGGATTATGTTTTGTGTGAGTCTACCTATGGCAATAGGCTTCATGAAGATATTGAAGATAGGGCAAAAAAACTCATGGAGATTATCATAAAAACCGTAAAGAGAGGCGGAAATGTCATAATACCTTCTTTTGCTGTTGGAAGGACTCAAGAACTTTTATATGAATTACATAAAAACAGAGAATTGTACAAAGACGAAATAGAGTTTTTAAACAACGTACCTGTTTATGTAGATAGTCCACTTGCAACTTCTATAACAGATGTTTTTACTAAACATCCTGAATATTTGGACAGTGAAGCTCAGGAATACATTAAAAGAGGAGATTTACCCCTCGACTTTCCTAATTTGCATTTTACCCATAGTGTAGAAGAATCAAAAGCATTAAATGAAATCAAAACACCTGTTATAATCATATCAGCCAGTGGGATGTGTGAAGCTGGGCGAATTAAACACCATTTAAAACACAATTTGTGGAGACCAGAATGCACGGTTTTGTTTGTGGGGTATCAGGCAAAAGGGACCTTAGGACGCAAACTTTTGGAAGGAGAAAAAAGTGTCAAAATATTTGGTGAGGATATTAGCGTAAAAGCTGAAATAGAATATATTGAAAGTTTTTCTGGGCATGCAGACCAAAAGGGTATATTAGATTGGCTTTCTCAATTTACGGATAAGCCAAGGAAAATATTCATTGTACATGGGGAAGATGAAGCGCAGGAAGAACTGGCAGATAAGATAGAAAGTGAGATTAGAGTAAAGACTTTAATACCTTCAAGATATGATACTTATGATTTCAATGAAGATAAGCTTGTAAGAGGAGAGGCTGAGGATAAGTCTAAACTTGAATTGGAGATTACTAACAAAATTGAAGAAATGAAACTGAGAAGTGACAAAGCATTGAATAAACTTCAAGAGTTAATAAACAGTAAAGATATAACAAAAGATTTAAGTCCTATTGTAAGTGAGTTAAACAATATAAATGAAAGTTTAATGAAATTGTATAGAGAACTTTTAGATTAGAATGCATTATGCATTCTTTTTTTGTATCTATAATGTTCCGATTGACTTGTCATTATTTAATAGATACAATTGATATTAAGATGCATACAGATATAGATACAATTGTAAGGAGGAGTAGAACAATGAATGAAAGGTATGAACTAAATAAAAATTTAGCCCAAATGCTAAAAGGTGGAGTCATAATGGATGTGACAACACCAGAACAGGCAATTATTGCGGAGAAAGCAGGTGCTGTCGCTGTCATGGCACTTGAAAGGGTTCCAGCTGATATTAGGGCAAGAGGCGGAGTTGCAAGAATGTCAGATCCTAAAATAATAAAGGAGATAAAGGCGGCAGTATCAATCCCTGTTATGGCAAAAGTTAGAATTGGGCATTTTGTGGAAGCACAGATTTTAGAGGCACTTGGGATAGATTTTATAGATGAGAGTGAAGTTTTAACCCCTGCAGACGAGATGTACCATATAGATAAGTGGGCATTTAAAATACCTTTTGTGTGTGGGGCGCGAAACCTTGGAGAAGCACTAAGGCGTATAGGGGAAGGTGCTTCTATGATAAGGACAAAGGGAGAAGCAGGTACAGGAAATGTCGTGGAAGCAGTAAGACATATGAGGATAATAAATGCCGAAATAAAAAGGCTTACAACTTTGAGGGAAGACGAACTTATGGCTGCTGCTAAAGAACTTCAAGCGCCATATGAACTTGTAAAATATGTTGCACAGCATGGGAGACTTCCAGTTGTAAATTTTGCGGCAGGAGGGATTGCGACACCGGCAGATGCGGCTTTAATGATGCAGCTTGGTGCAGATGGTGTTTTTGTTGGTTCTGGAATATTTAAGTCACAAAATCCCGAAAAGATGGCAGAGGCTATAGTAAAAGCTGTAACCTATTATGACAAACCAGAAATATTAGCAGAAGTTTCAGAAGGATTGGGAGAAGCCATGCAGAGTATTGATATAAGGAAACTTGATGAAAAAGATCTATATGCTCCAAGGGGATGGTAATTTGCGCGTTGGAGTATTGGCAATTCAAGGTTCTGTTAGAGAACATATTGAAAAATTAAATCTTATAGATGGTGTAGAAGCTGTTTTGGCAAAAGACAAAAATACTCTGCTAAGCTTAGATGCATTGATTATACCGGGTGGCGAAAGCACTGCAATAGGGAAAATGATTGTAGATTTTGGACTCAAAAAGGCTATTTTAAAGCTAAATGAGAGGAAAATTCCTATATGGGGCACTTGTGCTGGCATGATACTTATGGCAAAATATATAGTTAATGATGACAAAGTGCACCTTGGAATAATGGATATTTCAGTTAAAAGAAATGCATATGGTAGTCAACTTGACAGTTTTAAAACGAAGCTCATGATACCAGTAGTTTCTAATAATGAAATAGAGGCGGTTTTTATAAGGGCTCCGTATATAGAAAATGTAGGAAATGGTGTTAGGATACTTGCGAAGCACCAAGGTAAAATTGTAGCAGCACAGCAAGATAATTTGCTGGCCACATCATTTCATCCCGAACTTACGGATGATTTAAGTTTCTATAAGTATTTCTTGAGGCTTAACTCTTAAGCCTTTTTATTTTGCAAAAATTTCATGCTGTTGTATTGTCAACAATATTTGATGTGTGTTATAATATAGGTAAATGATAAGCTTTACATAAGCCGTGTTTACAATTGAATAAAATGAGGGAGCATAAATAGAGGAGCAGGCAAAACAGGTACCCATAAGGTGATAAGGAGAAGAACCTCCAATACTTATGGCGAAGGTTTGTCTGCCGAAAGGTGTATTCGTTTTTGGATATATCCTTGGGGATGGGCACAAAGTCCATCACTGTCATGGGTGAGAGCCCGTGAAGCGCTATTTATGTAGTGAAAATGTTTTCATTACATAAATAGCGCTTTTTTTAGTAAAGCAAAGGAGAAAATGTAGGTAGTGTAATCGTTTGGGGGAGGGCTGTGTGAAAGAATGTCTTATAAAGATGAAACATATAGCAAAAGAAAAGAATTACCACAAACTTTTTATCAGAAAGCTTTAGAAATGTTACTTGAGTATATCGATTGGGGAGTACAAATTACTGATAGTGAAGGTTATACCCTGTACTATAATCGAGAATCCTCTAGGATTGATGGCATCCCTGTAGAAGAAGCTATGGGAAAGCATATTTTAGCAATGTTTCCTTCACTTTCAAAAAAAGAAAGTACAATTTTAAAAGTATTGAGAACGGGTGAACCTGTTGTTAAGCAAGAACAAGAAATTACTAATTGCTACGGACGAAAAATCTCTCTTTTCGCTACTACTCTTCCAATTATAATCGATGAAAAAGTGTATGGTACAATTGATATTTCTAAGGACCTTTCTGAAGTAAAAAACCTCATGACAAAGGTAATTGAATTACGAGAAGAAGTGCGTCATAACCAACAACAAATTAGCAAAAATAGTGATGAGGCTTGCTATACTTTTGATGATATTATTGGAGAGTCTGAGGAAATTCAAGAATTAAAATACAAAGCTTTAAAAATTGCACGAGGCAACTCTCCTGTTTTTGTGTATGGTGAAACGGGGACAGGTAAAGAACTTCTAGTACAGGCCATTCATAATGCAAGCTTGAGAAAAAACGGTCCTTTTATCGCACAAAATTGTGCTGCTCTTCCTGAAAATTTGATGGAATCAATACTTTTTGGTACAGTAAAAGGTAGTTTCACAGGTGCAGAGAATCGTCCCGGTTTGGTAGAACTTGCAGATGGAGGGACTCTATTCTTAGATGAAATTACCTCCTTAAGTTTTGATTTACAAGCAAAACTTTTGCGCTTCTTACAAGAGGGATATATAAGACGTGTAGGGGATAGTAAGGTGAGAAAAGTTAATGTGAGGGTTATCAGTGCTTCTAATATTCACCCTCAGGAAGCTTTAGAAAAAAAGATTTTGAGATCAGACCTTTTTTATCGTTTGAACGCAATTAGCTTGTATGTGCCACCTCTCAGAGAAAGAAAAAGTGATATTCCTTTATTAGTGAAACACTTTATTGCAGAATTTAATTGGCAACTTGGGAAAAACATAAAAGGAGTGAGCGAAGAGGTAAAAAAAGTATTGATGAGTCTATCTTGGCCGGGGAATGTACGAGAATTAAAAGGTGTGATTGAATATGCTTCTAATTTCTGCGAGACCGAAATGATTCAATTACATGACCTTCCAGAGCATATTTTAAAAAATGCTTTTATAGCGGGAGAGAAAGAAATAGCTATAAATAATACTATTGAAATAGAAGAAGACCTTCGTACTTTTTTATCAAAAATAGAATATGAACTTATTTCTAAGACGCTGAAAAAAACAAACGGAAATATAAGCAGAGCGGCAGAAATTTTAGGTATTCCAAGGCAAACGCTGCAATATAAAATAAAGATGTTAAAAATAGGTTTTTAATTTTAAATTTTCTGCTTAATTTTAGGCAAAAAGACAACTTTCAAGCAAAATATTTATAAGGAAAAATGTATTTATCAAAAGAGGTAATTATACTTAAGTTATACTTTAATGAATTTAATTTATTATTAAATCTAAAGAAAGGGGGGCATAATAAAGAAGTATTGAATATTTATGGAAGTTATTGAGCTTAATAATTAACAAATTTTTAAATTAGGGGGATTCTGGATGGATTTATTTAGAAAAAAGTCCGCAGATCAACTGTTGGAGGCAGCAGAACGAACAGGTCTAGCAAAAAAACTAACAGCTATTGACCTTGCAGCTTTAGCAATAGGCTCTGTTGTAGGGACAGGTATTTTTGTTGCAACTGGTGAAGGTGCGTTAAGAGCAGGTCCAGGTGTTATAGTTTCGTATATAATTGGTGGCATAACTGCTGCTTTAGCTGCTTTTATATTTGCTGAATTAGTTACGATGTTTCCTGTTGCTGGAAGTACATATACTTATTCCTATGTGGCTTTTGGAGAAATTATTGCTTGGGTAATAGGATGGGACTTGCTTTTGGAATATTTGGTTTCAGCAAGTGCAGTAGCGTCAGGGTGGTCGGGAACTTTTGTAGGTCTTTTAAAGTCTTTCGGTATAACTTTACCGGAAATTATAACAAAACCTCCTATTTGGGGGGGAGTAATGGATTTGCCATCAATTTTAATAGTTGCTTTTGCTGCATGGATTTTGTATATAGGTGTAAAAGAAACTGCTATTTCCAATAATTTGATAGTAGCTTTAAAAATTGCGGTAATACTTTTATTTATTTTTATTGGAATAAGCCATGTAAAATTATCTAACTTAACTCCTTTTGTACCATATGGTTGGAAAGGTATAATGTCTGCTGCAGCGATAATCTTTTTTGCATATATAGGTTTTGATGCAGTTTCTACTGCAGCAGAGGAGACAAAAAACCCCCAGAAAAATGTGCCCTTAGGCTTGATGATGGCGATGATAGTTATACTTGCACTTTATATTACAGTGGCTTTTGTGTTAGTAGGTATGGTGCCTTATAAAAAGATTGTTCCTGACAATGCTTTGCCGGGGGCATTGATGAGTATAGGAATCAACTGGGGTTCGGCATTAGTGGCTACCGGTGCTGTTATAGGTATGATATCTACTCTTATTATAACTCTTTATGGTCAAATAAGAATATTTATGGTTATGGCAAGGGATGGGCTTTTACCTGAAGTATTTTCTCATGTGCATCCCAAATATAGAACGCCTCACATAAATACTATAATTACAAGCTTGCTAGCTGCAATAATAGCGGGTTTTCTACCTCTTGATATAATAATTGAGCTTTGTAATATAGGGACCTTGTCGGTGTTTGTTTTGGTATCTATCGGTATCTTAGTTTTAAGGGTAAAAATGCCTCATGTAGAGAGAAAATTCCGTGTTCCTTTTGTGTGGATAGTTGCCCCATTGACTGCAGCTTTTAGTCTTTATCTTATGGTAAGCCTTCCAGTTGTTACATGGATAAGGTTTGGTGGATGGATGCTGGCGGGTTTGTTAATTTACTTTGCTTATGGAAGATATCATAGTGTATTAAATATTCAAAAATAAGGAGGCTCACAAGCCTCCTTATTCAGTTTTTTGACAAAGTATTATCGTTGTTGGCATTTTGTTCATTCGCTCAGGTGATGACTAAAATTAAGCAAAAGACAATATTCTAGCAAAAATATAAGCTCGACCTCGGACTCCGGCAGGGTTCCGAGCACTATTATTTTTATTGGCATATATTTTGCATATAAAAAGTGTGAAATCATTTTCTTGAAAATATTCTAAAAGTTAAGGAGGAGGAGACGGTTTTGAAAGCGACAATTAGAGTAAGGATGAGCCTGCAAGATGCCCATTATGGGGGAAATCTTATAGATGGAGCAAGGATTTTAAGCCTTTTTGGAGATGTGGCAACAGAGCTTTTGATACGGTACGACGGAGACGAGGGGCTTTTTAGGGCTTATGACAGTGTGGAATTTTTGGCGCCAGTATATGCAGGGGATTTTATTGAAGCAACAGGGGAAATCGTGGAGATAGGCAATACTTCAAGAAAAATGGTTTTTGAAGCTAAAAAAGTTATAGCAGCGAGGCCAGATATAAATGATTCGGCTGCAGAAGTTTTAGAAGAACCTATAATTGTATGCAAGGCAAGTGGGACTTGTGTGGTGCCAAAAGAGAAGCAGAGGTATAGAAAATAGGGGGGAGATGAGAGTGGAAAAGCTTATTATTACAGCAGCTATATGTGGAGCGGAGGTAACAAAAGAACACAATCCTAATGTTCCTTATACAATAGAAGAGATTGCAAGAGAAGCTTATGCAGCTTATAATGCAGGAGCCAGCATCATACACCTTCATGTCCGATATGATGATGGGACTCCAACTCAAGACAAGGAAAGATTTAGAGAAGCTATTGAAGCTATAAAGGCAAAGTGTCCTGACGTGATAATTCAGCCTTCTACCGGCGGTGCTGTTGGGATGACCAGTGTGGAGAGGCTTCAGCCTATTTATTTAAATCCTGAAATGGCATCTCTCGATTGTGGAACTTTGAATTTTGGTGGAGACGAAATATTTGTAAATACGGAAAATATGATCATTGAATTTGCTTTAAAGATGAATGAAGTTGGTGTAAAGCCAGAACTTGAGGTGTTTGACAAAGGAATGATAGATACGGCTTTAAGGCTTCATAAAAAAGGATATATAAAAACGCCTATGCACTTTAATTTTGTAATGGGAGTAACAGGTGGTATTTCTGGCGAGATAAGAGATTTTCTATTTTTAAAAGAGAGCATTCCAGAAGACAGTACTTTTACTGCTACTGGAATAGGGCGATATGAATTTTCTGTGGCAACCATGGCTATATTAACAGGAGGCCATGTAAGGGTTGGGTTTGAAGATAATGTATACATTTCCAAAGGAGTATTGGCAAGATCTAATGGAGAGCTAGTTGAAAAAGTAGTTAGGATTGCAAGGGAGTTAGGGAGAGAGATTGCTACTCCTCAAGAAGCCAGAAAAATTTTGGGGTTAGAGGTGAAGTCATGAATAAGGTTGTAAAGCTTGAGGATTTAAAACCTTTGCTTAAAGATGGTATGACTATGATGATTGTTTAATTTGAATTTGTGAAAGGTAGGAGGTTTTACTGTATGATGGGATGTAAATATGGTACACATAGGGTAATTGAACCGAAAGGAGTTTTGCCACAAGCGGCATACAAGATTTCAAACGACATGGATACAATTTATGATAATGAAATTTTAATAGATGTAATAGCGTTGAATATAGATTCTGCAAGTTTTACACAGCTTAAAGAAGAAGCTGGAGGAGACGTAGAAAAAGTGAAGGCTAAAATTTTGGAAATAGTCAATGAAAGAGGGAAAATGCAAAACCCCGTTACAGGCTCCGGGGGAATGCTTATAGGCCGTGTTGAAAAAATAGGAGATGCACTACTTGGCAAGAGGGACTTAAAAATAGGGGATAAGATAGCGACATTAGTTTCTCTTACACTTACTCCTCTTAAAATAGATGAGATTTTATCCGTCAAACTCGATATAGACAGAGTCGAAATAAAGGGCAAAGCAATACTTTTTGAAAGCGGAATTTATGCTAAACTTCCTGATGACATGGAAGAAAAATTGGCTTTGGCTGCTTTAGATGTAGCAGGAGCGCCTGCTCAAACTGCAAAACTTGTAAAACCAGGTCAGAGTGTTTTAGTGCTTGGAGCTAATGGGAAGTCAGGAATGCTTTGCTGTTATGAGGCTAAAAAAAGAGTAGGACCGACTGGCAAGGTTATAGGAGTTGTGAGAAGAGAAGAAGCAAAGAAAAGATTGGAGGAATTAGACATTTGCCATGATATTATAATCGCTGATGCGCAAAAACCAGTGGAGGTTCTAAATAAAACTCTAAAAGCAAACGGAGGAAAAGAAGTAGATATTGCTATAAACTGTGTAAATATCCCAAACACAGAGATGTCCACTATTTTGCCTGTAAAAGATGAAGGAATTGCCTATTTCTTCTCAATGGCGACAAATTTCACAAAAGCAGCTTTAGGTGCAGAAGGCGTAGGAAAAGATATCACGATGATAATAGGAAATGGCTATACAAAGGATCATGCAGAAATCACTCTGCAAGAATTGAGAGAGAATGAAAAGCTGAGGAAAATTTTTGAAAAGATGTATGCTAAGTGAGGTTAGAGGTAAATTAAATGGGGGGTTTTTAAGAATGAGAGTTAATAGGAGATATGAGCTTTTCGGCCATGTGTCGGATGAAGAATGGAACGACTGGAAGTGGCAAATCAGAAATCGAGTAGAGACAGTGGAGGAACTTAAAAAATATTTTCCATTGACGCAGCAGGAAGAACAAGCAATTTCTGAGACCTTGCAGACTTTGAGAATGGCCATAACGCCATATTACCTTTCTTTAATAGATCCAAACGATCCAAATGACCCCATAAGAAAGAGAGCGGTTCCTACTATAAATGAACTTTACAGGGCTTCCGAAGATTTGGTAGATCCACTTAGTGAAGATGTAGATTCACCAGTGCCGGGGCTTACTCACAGATATCCTGATAGGGTACTTCTTCTTATAACAGACCAATGCTCTATGTATTGCAGACATTGCACGAGGAGAAGATTTGCAGGACAAACTGATGCGCCACTTCCAATGGATAAAATAGAGAGGGCCATCGAGTACATTGCTAAAACTCCGCAAATACGAGATGTACTTATTTCGGGGGGAGATCCACTTACTCTTTCAGATGATAGGTTAGAGAGGATTATAAAAAGGCTAAGAGAAATACCTCATGTAGAGATAATAAGAATAGGTTCCTCAACTCCTGTTGTGCTTCCACAAAGAATAACGCCCGAACTTGTTAATATGCTCAAAAAATATCATCCAATATGGTTAAATACTCATTTTAATCATCCTCACGAAATAACAGAGGATTCTAGGAGGGCCTGCGAAATGCTGGCAGATGCGGGAATTCCTCTTGGAAACCAGACGGTTCTTCTAAGGGGAGTAAATGATTGCATACATGTCATGAAAAAACTTGTTCATGAATTGGTGAAAATAAGGGTAAGGCCCTATTATATTTACCAATGTGATTTGTCATTAGGGCTTTCCCACTTTAGGACTCCTGTTTCAAAGGGAATTGAAATCATTGAAGCTTTGAGAGGTCATACATCAGGATTTTGCGTTCCTACCTTTGTGGTAGATGCACCAGGCGGAGGAGGGAAAATTCCAGTAGGCCCCAATTATGTAATATCTCAAAGCCATGACAAAGTAGTTCTTAGAAATTATGAAGGAGTTATCACCACATATATAGAGCCACAAAATTATATGCCAGGTCCTTGTGTATGCGATGAGGAAAGACCAGAAGAAATAACCGGTGTTGCGGGTCTTCTCCAGCAAGACAAAATTGCTACAATAGAGCCTCAAGAATTAGAAAGGAAAAAGAGAAGGAGATTAGATGAGTAAAATACTTGAATTGCTGAAGGACTATCGTACTATTTCTATAATAGGTATGGCGAAAAATGTAGGGAAAACCACTGTGCTAAATTATATTTTGAGTAAGGCCAGGGGTAAATATACCCTTGGTCTTACCTCAATAGGAAGAGATGGAGAAGAGTATGACCAAGTAGCTTTTTTCCCCAAACCTCGAATTTACATAGCTAAAGGTAGCTATATAGCGACAGCGAAAGAGGCTTTGCTAAACAGCGATATTACTAAAGAAATAGTTGCAACTACAGGATTTGATACTCCAATGGGAGAAATAGTAATTGCTAAAGCATTAAGCGATGGTTATGTAGATTTGGCAGGACCATCTATAAATAGTGAAATGGCAAAAGTATGTAACCTTCTTTTGAAATTGGGGTGTGATAAAGCTATTATAGATGGAGCCTTAAGTAGAAAAACTCAGGCTTCTCCTTCTGTATCTGAAGCTACAATACTGGCTACAGGAGCAGCTTTGTCCTATGATATGGAGGAGACGATTAGAAAAACAGCTTTTACTGTGAAACTTTTGTCTATAGAGGCAGAAAAGGATAAAGAAATTTTAAAATTGGCGCAAAATATTTTAGATAACTCTCGTTTGGGTTTTATATACAAAGACAAGCGTTATAAAACGATAGAACTACCTACAGCTATAGATTCTTCTAAAGAGATTGTTGAAAATTTAGAAGGGGTGACTCATGTAGTTATAAAGGGAGTGGTCTCTGATAAATTAATTGAAGATGTGATGAGAGGTACAGATAAGTATAAAGGAGTAGTGTTTCTTGCAGAAGACTCTACAAAGCTTTTTTTACAAGAAGAAACATTTTTAAAGTTTCAAAAAGGTGGTGGCATTTTAAAAGTACTAAAACCAGTAAATTTAGTTTGCGTTACTATAAATCCTGTCTCCTCTTTAAATTATCAGTATGACAAAAAGGAGTTTTTAGAGAGATTAAAAAGAGAAATCTCTATCCCTGTATTTGATGTAATGGGTGGTGATTAATATTAAATTTTTGACAGAAAAAGAAAGAGAGCAAATAGGATTTAATTATATAATGGCTAAATTGCAGGTCATAACTCCTTATGGGAAAGAAGAGATGAAAAATGTAAAACCTTTTAAAAGAGAGGAAAAAGAAAAAGTTATAAAAGAGTATGACTATATTGAATTAATAATAGGGAGTTTAGAAAAGGACAAAGAGTTGTTTTATGAAATTTTGAAAATACTTTTTAAGATAAAAGATATAAGAAATAGCGTAAAAAGGTGTAAAACTGCTAAAATTTTAGATGAAGTGGAGCTATACGAAATAAAAATATTCTGCCTTTTGAGTGAAGAACTGCGCACTTTTATAGAAAGATTAAAGATTGACATAGAAGATATAAAGTTAAAATCAGTAAAACCTATTTTAGATTTACTTGACCCTCAAAAAAAGAGGATTGCTACTTTTTACATTTATGATGAATATTCACAAAAACTTAAAGAAATAAGAGAGAAAAAAAGGGAAATTGAAAGACAAATATTTTTAGAGACAGAAAAAGAAAAAATCGAAAAGCTAAAGGAAAAAAGATTAGAGATAGTGGTTTTAGAGCAACAGGAAGAGTTAGAAGTTAAAAAGAGGATTTCTAAGGAATTGTTTAGCTACATCAATATATTAGAAGCTAATATAAAAGCTATAGGTCGTTTTGATTTTTTGATGGCAAAAGCCAAATTATCAATGGAATATGGAGGGGTAAAACCGCACATAAGTGAAGAATTAGAAATTAACTTTAAAAATATGATAAATCCTCAGGTTTCAGACATTTTAAAGGCTCAAGGCAAAAAATTTACTCCAATAAGTTTAAAGATAAAAAATGGAACTACTGTTATAACAGGTGCCAACATGGGAGGAAAAACTGTAGCGTTAAAAACTATCACTCTTAATCTTTTATTAGGCATAATGGGGTTTTTTGTATTTGCTGAGGAAACTTCCTTTCCTATAGTAGATTTTATACATTTTGTTTCTGAGGATTTACAGTCTGTATCAAGAGGATTAAGTAGTTTTGGAGCGGAAGTTATTAAATTAAAAGAAATAATAGAGGATGTAAAAAAAGAAAGTGGGTTTATTGCATTGGATGAGATAGCGAGGGGAACAAATCCAGAAGAGGGGTTGTACATTGTAAAAGCCATTTCAAAGTATTTGAATAGTTTTCCTTCTATAACCCTATTAGCCACCCATTATGACGGTGTAGTAGAGGAAAATATGATTCATTATCAAGTAGTGGGGCTGAAAAATATTGACTTTGAAATGCTAAAACAAAAAATTAACATGAATAGAAGCAATTCGATAGAAATTCTTCAAGAATATATGGATTACAATTTGGAAAGGGTAGATTCTTTCTATGAAGTTCCAAAAGATGCTTTGAACATTTGTAGAATATTGGGCTTAGAAGAAGAAGTTATAAAACTTGCAGAAAAGTACTATGAGAAGGAGGAGTGATATATGAAAAGCAAGCTCAATTTAAATTGGGATATAGTCAATAAGGCGAGAGAGTGCGCAAGAAATATTGCAGAAGATACACAAAAATTTATTGATGCCCATACTACTGTTGCAATTGAAAGAACAGTATGTAGGCTTTTAGGAATAGATAGAGTAGATGAGATGGGAGTTCCTCTTCCTAATGTTGTGGTTGACAACATAAAAAATGGAGGGGGACTTTCACTTGGAGCAGCTTTCTATATAGGTAATGCTATGCTATATACAGGACTTACTCCTCAACAGATAGCTGAAAAAGTGGGTAGAAATGAGCTTGACCTTACTAAAATGCCGATGGCAGATTTGTTTGATATAAAATTAGCTGTTCAAGAGGTTGCGATAAAAACTGTTGAAAAGATAAAAGAAAATAGAAGGAAAAGAGAAGAACTTTTGAAAAAATACGGTGACAAAGAAGGACCACTTCTCTATTTGATTGTGGCAACGGGTAATATCTATGAAGATATTGTGCAGGCACAGGCTGCTGCAAGGCAGGGAGCAGACGTAATTGCGGTAATTAGGACTACAGGACAAAGTCTTTTAGATTATGTACCTTATGGAGCAACTACTGAAGGATTTGGAGGTACTTACGCTACTCAAGAGAATTTCCGCCTTATGAGAAAAGCACTTGATGAGGTTTCTGAGGAATTAGGCAGGTATATAAGGCTTTGCAATTATTGTTCTGGTCTTTGTATGCCCGAAATTGCGGCTATGGGGGCTTTAGAGAGATTAGATGTTATGCTAAACGATGCTCTTTATGGGATTCTTTTTAGAGATATAAATATGAAGAGAACAATTATAGATCAATATTTTTCAAGAATTATAAATGGTTTTGCAGGAATTATTATAAACACTGGAGAAGACAATTATTTGACAACTTCTGATGCTTATGAAGAGGCTCACACAGTTTTAGCTTCCCAGCTTATAAATGAGCAATTCGCTCTTTTAGCAGGAATTCCAGAAGAGCAGATAGGATTGGGGCACGCTTTTGAAATGAACCCTGACCTTAAAAATGGATTTTTATTTGAACTTGCACAAGCACAAATGGCAAGAGAGATATTCCCTAAAGCTCCTTTAAAGTATATGCCACCTACAAAATACATGACAGGGAATATTTTTAAAGGACATGTGCAAGACGCTTTATTTAATATTGTGACTATAATGACAAAGCAAAAGATTCACCTTTTGGGTATGCTTACAGAAGCTATACACACGCCTTTTATGTCTGATAGGGCTTTGTCTATTGAGAGTGCAAAGTATATATTCAACAATATGGCAGATATAGCAGATGAGATATACTTTAAAGAAGGTGGAATAATCCAACAAAGGGCTAATGAAGTTCTTATTAAGGCTTATGAGCTATTGAGGGAAATTGAAAAGGAAGGACTCTTTAGAACATTAGAGCAAGGTAAGTTTGCAGGAATTAGAAGGTCAATGAATGGAGGAAGAGGTCTAGAGGGAGTTGTAGAGAAAGACCCAAACTATTTTAATCCTTTCATAGACCTTATGCTAAGAGGTGATAGACAATGAGCAGTGGGCTTTACTCTACAGAGCGGAAAGATTACGATAAAACCTTTGATTTGAGCAAAGTCAAACCCTATGGAGATACGATGAACGATGGAAAAGTTCAATTGAGCTTTACTTTACCTGTACCAGATGGAGAAAAAGCAGTGGAGGCGGCTGAGCAACTAACAAAGAAGATGGGACTGGAAAATCCAATGGTGGTATATCATACACCTTTGGACAAAGATTTTACCTTTTTCATAATATACGGAAGCCTTATTCACACTGTAGACTATACTTCTATACATGTAGAGACTATAGATATCAAAACTATGACAATGGAAGAAATCAATGAATACATCAAAGAGCACATAAAGAGGAAAATTGTGGTAGTTGGTGCCACAACAGGAACAGATGCCCACACTGTCGGACTGGATGCCATTATGAATATGAAGGGATATGCAGGTCATTATGGGCTTGAGAGGTATGAGATGATAGAAGCCCATAATCTTGGGAGCCAAGTTCCCAACGAGGAATTTGTTAAAAAGGCGATAGAACTCAAAGCAGATGCGCTTTTGATTTCTCAAACAGTTACACAAAAGGACATTCACATAAAAAATTTGAATCATCTTGTAGAGCTTCTTGAAGCAGAGGGAATAAGAGATAAGGTGTTATTAATATGTGGCGGTCCTAGAATAACTCATGAACTTGCAAAGGAATTAGGGTATGATGCAGGTTTTGGACCGGGAAAGTATGCTGATGATGTAGCAACGTTTATAGTAACTGAAATGGCCAAAAGAGGAATAAAAGGCTTAAGAGATATATAAAAGTAGGAGGCTACAAAACACTGCCTCCTTTTATTTTTGTATTTTTTATTGTTTTATACTACCCAATTTCCTTTTATTAGAATGCGTGCAGAACCGCCAACGAGTACTTTGATATCTTCACCTTTTTTCACTAATTTTGCATATATTTTTGATGGTCTTCCCATGCTTTCACCCTGATAGATTTACTACTCCTGCAGGATTGCCACTAAATTCTTTGTTTGTAAAAGCATCGACAATAAAAATTTGCATAAAAAGTTCCCCTCTAAATATTAATTTATTTCGAATAATTATAATATAGCACAGTAGTTAAAGTTTTCAAGTTTCCATTTCTATACTCATTTATATCATAATTAGAAATTATATGTTGAATTTTGTAAAAATAATTGCTAAAATTATAAAATGGGGTGTAGAAAAATGAAAAAATGGTATGTTATTTTTACTCGAAGTGGATATGAAAACAAAGTTAGAGATATTATTGAGAGTTGCTTTAAACAAGAGGAAGTGAAATTGCTTATTCCGAAAAGAAAAATTATAGAGAGAGAAAAAGGACAACCAGTGGAAAGAATTAGACTTTTGTTTCCTGGATATGTTTTTGTAAATGCCGAGATGAGCGATGATTTATATTATAAAATGTCTGAAGTTTTAAAAAGAGGTATTTTTCTGAAAGAAGGGAAAAGGCCTGCTTTTGTAAAAGAAGAAGAGATGAAAATAATTTTGTCTCTTACTAAAAATTCTGATTTAATAGATTTGTCAAAAGGTATCATGGAAGGAGAAAGAGTAAAGATAATTGAAGGACCATTGAAAGGGTATGAGGGGATTATTAAGAAAATAGACAAAAGGAAAAAGAGAGCAAAAGTTATGCTTAGTATAGCGGGGGAACTGAAAAGTGTAGATTTAGCTATCAAAGTAATGAAAAATGTATCTGAGCAGCAAAGGAGTATGGTTTACGCTTATTGAATTTGAGGAAAGTCAAAAAACAATTTTGTGAAGATTGTGTATTGAGGATTTTCAGTATTATCTATATAATTAAATTGTATGACATAAAAAAGGAGGTTAAGACAAATGAAGTTGAATGAAAACATGTTTAGGATGTATGATATTAGAGGGGTGTGGGGTGAAGATTTAACTGCTGAGACCGCAGAAATAATAGGAAAGGCTTTTGGTACATATGTGAGAAAAAAAGCAATTAAGGATGTGCTGGTAGGCAGAGATAATAGATTATCATCAAGGCCTATACGAGATGCTTTGATTAAAGGACTTACTTCTACAGGCTGTGATGTATTAGATGTAGGGGTTTTGACGACTCCAGCTTTTTACTATTCTAATGTCCTGTACAATTATCAAGCAGGGATGATGATTACTGCAAGCCACAATCCGCCACAATTTAATGGTTTCAAAGTTATGGTAGGACCTTCTACTATTTATGGCGATGAACTTAAAAAACTATACTATATAGCAGAAAAAGGCGAATTTGAAAAAGATACAGGGAATGTGAAGTATGCTTATCCTATTAATTCGTATATTAATATGATAAAAGAAAAGGTTAAATTAGGCGACAGAAAGCTTAAAGTTGTTGTCGATTGTGGGAATGGCACAGGTTCATATTTTTATCCTGATGTTATATATAACTTAGGTTGTGAAGTATATCCTCTCTATTGTGAATCTGATCCTACATTTCCAAACCATTTTCCAGATCCAGTAAAAGAAGAAAATTTAAAAGATTTAATTGAAGAAGTAAAAAGAGTGAAGGCTGATTTGGGTATAGCTTTTGATGGTGACGGTGATAGAATTGGCGTTGTGGATGATAAGGGGAATATAATTTGGGGAGATATGTTGATGATTCTTTATTGGAGAGAAATAATGAAAAAACATCCCGGCGCCGATGCCATTGTAGAAGTGAAATGTTCTCAGGCATTAGTAGAAGAAATTGAGAGATTGGGAGGCAAACCTATTTTCTTCAAAACAGGCCATTCCCTCATAAAAGCAAAAATGAAAGAATTAGGTGCTGTGTTTACAGGAGAAATGTCCGGTCATATGTTTTTTGCAGATGAGTACTATGGATTTGACGATGCGGCTTATGCTGCTGCAAGGCTACTACGAATACTCTCTAATACAGATAAATCTTTATCTGAGCTTTTAGCTGATGTTCCTAAATATCCTGCAACACCTGAAATAAGGTTAGAATGTGACGATAAGAAAAAATTTGATGTGGTAAAAGGAGTAACGGAGTACTTTAGAGAAAAAGGCTATAACATCATTGATGTTGATGGTGCAAGAGTCTTATTTGACGAAGGATGGGGACTGGTTAGAGCCTCTAACACAGGACCAGAGCTTATTGTGAGATGCGAGGCAAAGACAGAAGAGAAACTTGAAGCAATTCAAAAAGAGCTTTCAGAAGCTTTAGCTAAATTTGGCGTAGAGTTTAAATAAGCTGTAAAGCTTGTATTAGGAGGAAAAAACAGTGAAAATAAAAAAGGCGATTATTCCGGCTGCAGGCCTTGGTACAAGGTTTTTACCTGCTACCAAGGCCCAGCCTAAAGAAATGCTTCCAATTGTGGACAAGCCCACTATTCAGTACATAGTTGAAGAGGCAATACAGTCGGGGATAGAGGACATTCTTATAATAACTGGCAGAAATAAAAGAGCGATAGAAGATCATTTTGATAAGTCTATAGAATTGGAACTGGAATTAAAAAAGAAAAATCAAGAAAGCTTGTTAAGTCTTGTAGAAGATATTAGCAATATGGTGAACATCCACTATATAAGGCAAAAGGAGCCTAAAGGATTAGGACATGCTATCTCCTGTGCTAAATCTTTTGTTGGAAATGAGCCTTTTGCAGTGTTATTAGGGGATGATGTAGTGGATGCAGAGGTGCCCGTTTTAAAGCAGATGATTGACCAATATGAGAGATATAATTGCACTATTATTGGAGTTCAAGAAGTACCAAAAGAAGAGGTACATAAGTATGGCATTGTGAGTGGTACTTTTATTGAGAATAGGTTATACAAAGTGAATGGCTTAGTAGAAAAGCCTAAAAAAGAAGAAGCTCCGTCAAATATAGCTATTCTGGGAAGATATATAATAACGCCAAGAATATTTGAAATATTAGAAAACACGCCACCAGGAGCAGGTGGGGAGATACAGCTTACAGATGCGTTAAAAACTCTTTTAAATTATGAAGCAATTTACGCCTATAATTTTATTGGCAAGAGATATGATGTGGGAGATAAATTAGGTTACCTTATGGCAACTGTTGAGTATGCTCTGAAAAGAGAGGACTTAAGGGAACCTTTTAAGAGGTATTTATTAGAGATTGCGAGAAGCTTAGATCCTGTGATGGAAGAAGCTGCAGTTACAATTACACAATAAGTTGTCGTTGTCTTCATTTTTAAAATATCCTAATATGTTCAGTGGAGGTATTATCGGTTTCTGTGAATATTGATAGTGGAGAAGAGCAAAATGTCTAAAAAAGAATAATATTTTTTCTCCCGCCAAAAATATATTTAAAATAGAAAGGCGGGATTTTTTTGATTAGAAAAGAGATTTCGGCTTTTAAAGTTGCTGCAACTTATATAGGAACGGTAGTAGGAGCGGGATTTGCTTCGGGACAAGAAATATTGCAATTTTTTGTATACCATGGAATTAACGGAATTATAGGGCTTTTAATTGCTATTTTTATGTTTGTGTTTTATGGGTATGTAATTTTGCGATTAGGTAACAGGCTTAATGCCTCCTCCTATAAAAAGGTCATCATGAAGGCTGGGGGACCTTTATTTGGAAGGGTGATAGATTTAGTAGTTACATTTTTTTTGTTTGGAGCACTATCTGCAATGATAGCTGGTTGTGGAGCAATTTTTGAAGAGCAATTTGGGCTTTCTTCTGCTTTTGGTGGTGTAATAATGGCAGTATTATCGGTTGTAACAGTATTGACAGGAATTGGAGGAGTTATTTCTGCCATTTCTTTTGTCGTACCTTTGCTCTTGCTTGCCGTAATTATTGTGAGTATTTTTTCCTTTTTTTATGGACCAGACATTACGGTTATAACAACTGTGGACTTTCCTTTTAAAGCTGCGGTAAAAAATTTTGCTCTATCAGGAATACTTTATGCTTCTTATAATCTTTTGATGGCAGTTGCTATTCTTGCTCCTCTTGGACATAAAACCAACGACAGGTCAAAGCTAAGATGGGGGGCTGTATTAGGGGGAATGGGGTTAGGATTAGGAGCGTTTTTGATACTTTTTACAATTCTTATAAATATGCCTACTGCTTCTTTATATGAGATACCCATGCTTTATGTTGCTGGCAAGATTTCACCCGTTTTGAAGTTTGTATACAGTTTTATTTTGATTGCAGAAATATATACTACGGCTGTTGGAAATCTATATGGGTTTGCGGCAAGGTTTACAGAAGTTGGGTCAGTGAAATATAAGATTTTTGCTGTTGCCTCTGGGGGAATAGCCCTTGGAGCTAGTAGGTTTGGTTTTGCTAAACTTGTTCATTATTTATACCCTATTGCTGGTTATGGAGGCATTATTATGCTTATTGGCCTTACATATGGAATAATAAATCACAAATAATTTCAATTTTTGAGGTATAGCTAATTTTTATCTATAGGATGTCGAAAAATGTAGATGAGTATGTTAAAATATTTAATAGGATTAATGCTAGACGGAGGTGTAATATTGGGGAACAAATATTTGTACGATAAAAAAATTGTATGCCCGGTATGTAAAAAAGAGTTTACATATACCAAAGTAAGAACTTCACAATTGAAGGTGGAAGAAAGAGAAAGAGATTTTTATACTAAATATAAAGATGGTATTAACCCGTTTTTTTATGAGGTTATTGTATGTCCCAATTGTGGATATGCTGCTTTGGAATCTGAATTTGACAGAATAACTAATGACAAAAAGGAAAAAATCTTATCACTGGTAACGGCTAAGTGGGTTAAAAGAGAATTTTCAGGTGAAAGAACACCTCAAAAAGCGTTAGAAGCCTACTTATTGGCTTTATATTGTTCCCAGATAAAAGAAGATAAACCCTTAGTTTTTGCAAAGACTTGTCTTAGAATTGCTTGGATATATAGGATTTTAAGTGATAGAGTAAATGAGGAGAAATATTTGAAATATGCATTAGATTCTTATATAAAAGCCTATAGTGGTTCGGATATATATGAGGAAGAAATACTTCTTATATACATGATAGCAGAGCTTAATAGAATGTTAGGCAATAAAGAAGAGGCACTAAAATGGTATAATAAAGTCATAAATCATCCTGACAAATCTCGACATAATTTAATAGTTAATCTTGCAAGAGATGGATGGCAAAGTTTAAAAGAATGAGGGCATGTTTTTTAAAATGCCCTCATATTTTATTTAGAGAGCAAAAAGTTTAAGAAAGGGGATTGGGATGTCTTACGGTAAGAAGCAAAAGCAACAAACGATTTATTACTTTGATAAAACTGACTTTACCGGCTTAAATAGTCAAGAAGCGCAAAAAAGGTTATTGAAATATGGGCCGAATATATTGGAGGAAGGTCACAAGGTTAGTCCTTTGCAAATGTTTTTAAATCAGTTTCAAGATTTTATGGTGATGGTTTTATTGGCAGCAACTTTAATTTCTGCTTTGATGGGAGAATTAGCGGATGCTTTGACAATAACGATAATCGTCATTTTAAATGCTGTATTAGGATTTATCCAGGAATATAGAACAGAGCAATCTTTGGAAGCTTTAAAAAAACTTGCAGCGCCTGTTGCAAAAGTTTTAAGGGATGGAGAACAAAAAGAGATAGAGGCTTCTCAGATTGTAATAGATGATATTATCATTTTGGAGGCGGGAGATAAAGTTCCAGCAGATGCTGTTTTGATAGAAAGTCATAATTTAGAAGTGGATGAATCGATTTTGACTGGTGAGTCAGTTCCTGTTCACAAGGAAGCTGTAAACAATATAAAAAGAGTGGCAGTATCTAATAGTAGTATAATTTATATGGGTACGATTGTTACGAAAGGAAGAGGGAAAGCTATTGTAACTGCAACAGGTATGCAAACAGAGATGGGAAAAATTGCAGGGATGATTAAAGATATTGAAGGGAATGAAACACCATTACAAAAAAGACTCAATAAACTTGGGAAAGTATTAGTAGCAGGAGCTCTTGCTATATGCGGTATTGTAATAGTATTAGGAATAATAAGAGGCGAGTCTTTGTATTATATGTTTTTATCAGGTGTAAGCCTTGCAGTTGCAGCTATTCCTGAGGGACTTCCTGCTGTTGTTACAGTTTCTTTGGCTGTAGGGGTACAAAGGATGCTTAAAAGAAATGCATTAATAAGAAAATTACCTGCTGTTGAAACATTAGGATGCACTAATGTAATATGTACGGACAAGACAGGTACTTTGACAGAGAATAAAATGACTGTGACAAAAGTGTTTTGTGATGAAGAAGTTTTTGAAGTAAAAGGTGACAAAAGTAAAGAATTTACTAAAATAGCAAATAAAGGGAAAAGTGCTTTTAGAAAGATGTTGGAGATAGGGGCATTGTGTAATAATGCAAAGATTAAGAGGGAAAAGATAAAAATTGGCAAAGAAATTTTAGAAGAAGAAAAATATATAGGAGACCCTACTGAAGCTGCTATACTTTCTTTTTCAATGAAATCAGGACTTTCTCTTGAATTGTTAGAAAATATTAAAAAAATGGAGGAAATTCCTTTTGATTCAGAAAGAAAAAGGATGTCTGTTATTGTGGAGATAAGCGGTGAAAAATATGCTTATATAAAAGGTGCACCAGATGTAATATTGGACCTTTGTACCTATAAATATACAGAAGGAAAAGAAGTGCCACTTACTGTCTTTGATAAAAAAAGAATATTAGATATCAATGAAAGTTTTGGAAGGGAAGCTTTAAGAGTATTGGCCTTTGCTTACAAAAAGCTTCCTCCTAAATTTCCAATGGTTGCGGAGTTTATAGAAAAAGATTTGGTTTTTGTAGGATTGGAAGGGATGATAGACCCTCCTCGAAGGGAAGTATATGAAGCAATTTTAAAATGCAAGATGGCAGGAATAAAGCCGGTTATGATAACAGGTGACCAGAAGATTACTGCAACTGCTATAGCAAAAGAATTAAAAATATTAGGGGAAAATGATAAAGTAATCACAGGACAGGATTTAGATAACATGGGCGATAAGGACCTTGAGAAAGTTTGTACAAATATTAGTGTTTATGCAAGAGTAACCCCAAGACATAAGCTTAGAATAGTCAGAGCCCTTAAAAACAAAGGCTTTACAGTAGCTATGACAGGGGATGGTGTAAATGATGCGCCAGCTTTGAAAGAGGCAGATATAGGTATTGCTATGGGAAAAGGAGGGACAGAAGTCGCGAAAGAGGCTTCTTCTATGATTTTATTAGATGATAATTTTGCCACTATTGTGGCAGCTGTTGAAGAGGGAAGAATAATTTATGACAATATACGAAAGTTTATACGATTTTTGCTTTCTTGTAATCTTGGAGAAGTTTTGACTATGTTTTTTGCAGCTTTAACAGCCTTAAAATTGCCTCTTATTCCCATTCAAATATTAATGGTCAATCTTATTACTGATGGGTTGCCGGCTTTAGCTCTGGGGATGGATCCTCCTGAAAAAGATATAATGATAATGAAACCAAGAGAGGCTAAAGAAAGTGTGTTTTCAAAAGGGTTGGGTATAAGAATCATTATAGTGGGATTTTTAATGGCAGTGAGTACTCTTGGAGCATATGTATTTGCTTTAAGTTATGGGACATTGGAAAAAGCTAGAACTATAGCTTTTGCTACATTAGTGATGGTAGAGTTGATACACGCCTTTGAATGTAGGTCAGAAAGAAATTTAATTTTTGAGATAGGGATTTTTACTAATCCTTACTTGGTGTTAGCAGTTTTAACATCATTTTTGCTTTTCTTAGCTACAATATATGTTCCAACTTTAAGTGTTGTGTTTAAGGCAACAGTGCTTACTGGCTATGATTGGCTGGTGGTGGTGTTTTTCTCATCAATAGAATTTGTATTTAATAATCTTTATACTGCTTATATAGTACCATTAACTAAGGCGAAGTGAAGTCACTTCGCCTTAGACTAATCTCTTTTTTTCATATGGAGGAGATATTTTGCATAGGTGAAGTGACTTGTTACAAAATGGCATCCCAAATATTCATGCTAATTCAGGAAACCACAGTGCTATTTCTCTTTTTGCAGATTCGATACTATCGGAGCCATGGATAATGTTAAAAGTAGTACTATAAGCAAAATCACCTCTTATCGTTCCAGGAAGTGCTTCTTCTACTTTTGTGGCACCATTTAAAAGTCTTACTATTTTTACGGCGTTTTCTCCCTCCAATATCATTGCAAAGACAGGACCGGAAGACATGTACTGTATTAAAAGCTCATAGTAAGGTTTACCTTTATGCTCTTCGTAGTGTTTTTCTAAAAGGTCAATTGTTGGAGTTATTACTTTTGCCGCTTTAAGCCTTAAACCTTTGTTTTCATATCTTTTCAATATTTCTCCTATAAGTCCTCTCTTGACACCGTCGGGTTTTACTATAGCAAGAGTGGTTTCCATTTAAATCAATCCTTTCCTTGTATTAATTTAACATTATTTCTCACAAGAGAAGTAAAAGCGCATATCAATGAAAAGATTCCGGCGGCTATATAAGCTTCTTTAATAGCTATCATAAAGGAAGCATTGGAAGAAAATTTTAGAGCTTGGTAGGCTTTTAACCTGTTTGTAAATATAGCACTTCCTACTGCAACGCCCATTACCATACCTACATTTCTCATTGTTGCGAGAAAAGCAGATGCTACACCTAATCTATTTTTCGGCGCACTTCCCATTATTGCACTGTTATTTGGTGTCTGAAAAATGGCATTTCCTCCGCCAAAAAGGGCAAGGCGGGCCATAATGGTAAACATAGTGGATTTTTCCGTTAGAGTTGCCATGAGATAAAGGGCTGTTGCAGAAATTACTGCACCAATAGTTGAGAGGATTTGGGCTCCGTATCTGTCAGCTAAAATACCGCTTAAAGGTGCTACGATGAACATAACGAGGGGGAAAGAAGTCATTATTATACCTGTTTTTTCAGTGGTAAACCCTAAATGCTGAAGGAGGAAAGGGGTTAAAAAAGTCATTGTGTTTTGAGCCATAAAGTTTAGCAGGGTGCTTATGTTTCCAAAGGTAAAAGACCTTATTTTTAAAAGAGAGAAGTCAAACATAGGAAAGTCTACTTTATTTTCTATAATTACAAAGATTATTAAAGATATTACTGATGTCAACAATGAAATTATACTTGAAAGTGATGTCCAACCCCATGTTCCACCTTCTGATATAAAGAGTAAGAGGCTTGCAAGAAAGATAAAGAAAGAAATAGATCCGTAAGGATCGAATTTTTCAGGAACTCCTTTGTTGTCAGGTACCACGATATGAGCCCATATGTAACCTATTATGCCGATAGGAACGTTTAAATAAAATATAGACTGCCAACCCAAATTTGATAAAAGAAAACCCCCTAATGTAGGACCTATTGCAAGTCCGATAGATATAGACATAGCGTTGATGCCAAGAGCTTTGCCTCTTTCGTTTGGAGGAAACACGGAGGTTATAATAGCTGATGTCATTGACATTAACATGCCAGCTCCTATTGCTTGGAAAGCTCGCATAATTATCAACATATATATATTTACAGAAAGACTCAAAATTGCAGAAGATATTGAAAAAGTCAAAAGACCGTATTGATACAGTTTTTTATAACCCAACATATCGCCAAGTCTACCAAAAGTCATCATTAGACTGCTTAAGACTAATAAATATGTCATGGAGACCCAGCTTACTGTTGTTATATTTGTGTGGAAGACCTTTGTAAATTCTGGCATTGCTATGTTAACAATACTTCCATCAATTGGTCCCATAATACTACCTATGACGACCGCAGAAAGAATTAACCATTTGTTGTAATGTTTTTGTGACATTTATTATCCCTCCGATATCATAGATTATACCACAAACTTTGGAAAAAGATAAATGTTGAAAAAAAAAGCATTGTACAATATAATTATAAAGGAATTTTAAATAAAGAATGGATGGGAACAAATGATAGATATAAAAAGACTCACGATAGTAGCCTTCTTTACCATGGTCATAAATTTGATTGATACGCTTTCTTATTCAATAAGACCTTCTGGAGTAAGAACTCGAAAGCTTGCTGTTGCTCTTTCACTTTTTAACATTATGGCTGTAATATCAAGACTATCAAATATGATTCAAGCACCTTTTCTTGGCAGTATTGTAGATATGGCGATAAAAATGGACAAAGTACATCTCCTTCAAAATGATATGAGAATTGTACTTTTCTCTGCTACATTAGGGGCATTGATAGGAGCACCTCTGATGCCTACTTTTGTATCGATTTTTACTGTTGCCATAAATGGAATGGAAGGGGCTGGAACGGTCCCTAAGCTTATTCTAAAGGGATTTAGATGGAGTAATTTGAAAAAGATAAAGAAAAAGATTGTTTTGCCAAGGTTGTCTATGTTAAAAGGTGTGTGGAAGGCTAACATACCAAAAACATTTTTGATATATAACGTCATTATTACTTCTATTTACACTACAGGTATTATTTCTTCACTTTACGCCGGAGCCATTATTCCTGAGTATAGAATTACAGCCAGTCAGCTTTCGGGTATTGTAAACGGGTTTGCGACTGTATTATTCACCGTTGTAGTGGACCCTGTGGCGGCTCTTATAACTGACCAGGCCTTAAGCGGTAAGAGGACTCAACATGATGTGGACAGTATGGTAGTACTTCTTGTGTTTGGAAAAATTTTGGGTACTTTGCTGGCTCAGCTTATATTTATACCAGCTGCAGAGTTGATATTGCTTGTTACAAAATTGATAGTTTAACAAAAAATAAAAAAATTTTACTACACTTTTAACAAAATTGTTGTATAATTAAAATTAAAATAGTTTAATTGCGCTAAGCAATTTGCAGTTAAAGGAGATGGGGTCCTTGTATTTCATTAGCCCAACTAAGGGGAAAATGGATATTGATAAAATGTTCCTAGACATTATGGAATTTGTTGAGGGTGACCGGCAATCGAATTACAAGTTGATGGTGGGTACAGACTCTCAACCAGGTAAATCCGTATGCTTTGTTACTGCTGTAATCATATACCGAGAAGGAAAAGGTGGCAGGTATTATTATAGGAAATTTTATAATAAAAAGGTATTGTCTTTAAAACAAAGGATTTTTATGGAAGCTACTTACAGCATTGAAATAGCAAACCAGCTTTTTGAAAAGATCAATCAGACTGATAAAAAAGATATAAATATACAGATTCATTTAGACGTAGGAGAAAATGGCAAAACAAGAGATATTATAAAAGAAGTGGTTAACATGGTATTAGGATGTGGATTTGAAGCACAAGTTAAGCCTGCTTCATACGGAGCTAGCAAAGTAGCAGATAAGCACACTAAAAGCATGGCTAATATTGGATAAGACCTCTTAAAAAGAAGAGGTCTTTTTTTATTTAAAGATGTTGTTGAATAATATTTTTAAAAAGAATATAATGTTTTTAGAAAATAATTATTGTTAAAATATTTATGGGAGATGAACTTATGAAATACGTTTTGATAGGCAATGGTATTGCTGCTCTTAGTGCTTGTGAAAATATAAGGAAAAATGACAGTGGAAGCAAAATAACCATTATATCAAAAGAACCTTATCCAACTTATTACAGATTGAAATTATCACAACTTTTAGGTAAGGTTTTGGATTTTAAGTCTTTGTTGGTCAAGGAAGAAAATTGGTACATAGATAATGATATAGAACTTATGTTGAACACAAGTGTTAGAAAAGTTGACACAAAAAATAAAAAATTGATACTCTCAAATGATGAAATAATAAGCTATGACAGGCTTATAATTGCGACAGGAAGTTCAAGTTTTATTCCTAATGTCTTGGGGAAAGAGAAAAAAGGAGTTTTTGCAATAAGAAGTCTTGAGGATGTAAAAGACTTAAATGAGTTTATCAAAGATAAGAAAAAAGGCGTTGTAATTGGTGGAGGACTTCTAGGATTGGAAGCTGCCTGGGCATTAAGACAAAATGGCTATGAAATTACAGTGGTAGAATTTTTCCCAAGACTTTTGCCAAGACAAGCAGATGAAGAAGGATCAATGATTTTGAAAGGTATTATAGAGTCAAATGGAATAAATCTCCTTCTTGGAGCTGAAGTAATAGAAATTACAGGGCAAACTGCAAATGGAATAATATTAAAAGATGGAACAAAAATGGATGCGGATTTTGTAATTTTTTCTTCTGGTGTAAAGCCAAATATTGATATAGTAAAAGAAACTGAAATTAAGGTAAACAAAGGGATAATCGTAGATGAGTACATGAGAACAAATATAGAAGATGTTTATGCAGCAGGAGATGTTGCTGAGTTTAATGGCAAAATATATGGTTTATGGACAGTGGCAATGGCTCAAGGCAAAAATGCAGGTTTAAATGTTTCTGGCAATAAAATTCCCTATAAGGAAGTTACACCTTCAAGTACACTTAAAATAACAGGTATTGACGTGTTTTCAGCAGGTGATATATCGGGTGAAGAAAATATATCAAAAAGCTATATAGGAAATAATGTATATTACAAACTTTACTTTAAAGATGGTATTATTGTTGGTGCAATATTGATTGGAGATATTGGGAAAAGTACAAAGTTAAAAAATGCTATTGAATCAAAGCAAGACTTTTCAAATATTTTAAATAAAGGATTTGGAGCAAAAGATATAATTGAAGCTATATAAAAAAGGCATAGATGAATTCTATGCCATAATCGTTTTTTCATTTAGTTTAAAAATGTTAAATACATAAGGTGCACCAAGAGAAAGCCATAGTCCGCAAATTGTATACCTTATAGCGTTAAAAATATTTCCAGAAGGCAACACAAATTTTAATCCCTCTTTAAGTACAAAAAATACAATTATGCCAATTAGTAACTTCAAAATTTGCTTTTGAAAAGGAGCATGGACAGTAAAATCAAATTTTTCTTTGTCTATAAAATAACCTATTAAAGTACCAGAAATTAAACCCATGTATTCATAAATATCCTTGTGAGGAAAAATTAATATCAAAAGCGCAGGGATTAAAATTGACAAAATAATTTTAAAAGATAAACTTATGTTAAAATTACTTTCTTTCACGATGCTATCAATAAGTTCACTTAAAATTATTATTAAAACAGCTATCAATATTCCGCCAATAATATCTATCGGCCAGTGGACACCTAAATACATTCGCGAAAATGATACGAGTAATACGACGGCGATTCCTGCATACCACAGCCATTTTTTTTGATAGTGTACCATTAAAGTTCCCCAAACAGTTGTAGAACCTTGTGCATGGCCACTTGGGAAAGAATACCCTCCTGCCGATTGTGTAAAAATAGACCTTATTCCTGGATATCCTATAGGTCTTGCTATTTTTGTTATCTCTTTTAAAACAGTGTTTACATAGATAGAGCTTATCAATATAAGTCCCAATTTTAGACCAAATCTTTTATCTACACACCAGTAAAAAATGGGGATAAAAATAAAATAAAATCCTGAGCTTCCCAACATAGTTACAGCTATAAAAAAATAGTCTAAAAAGGGATTTGAAATTGTCTGAATAGCTTTTAATATTTCTGCTTGCATTTTATCACCTCACTATATATAATTCACCAAAAAAATTTATTTTCCTTCATAGTGAAAAAATTTAACAAAAAATTAAAGGAAATAATAAAAAGTGTGGTAAAATTTATATAAGCATAATTTTGAATTTTAAAAATTAGGAGGTCATAGAAGTGAATTTTTTGGAAAGACTGTATGGTGTATTTTTTCAACCTGTAGAAACTATTAAAGAAATTGTAAGAAAAAAACCAATTTGGCAGGCTGTTGTTGTCATCATAGCTACAGGATTATTGACGGTGACAAGCAATTATAGTTTTACAATGTCTAGTACAAATTTTTTTACTTCCAATCAAGGTATGCCTGATTTTGGGAGATTAAGGTCACTGTTTATTATAATGGCTGTATTTGGGAGTGTATTTATAGCTCCTTTGACTTACTTTGTTTATGCAGCAGTGTATCACTTTTTAGCGGAAATTTTAGAAGGTAAAATGTATGCTAATGTGGAAGACAATGTATCTTTTACTCAAATTGAAGAGAATAATCTTCAAGTTGAACAAAAAACAAACGAAGAAAAAGAAGAGGTAGTAATAGGTACAGCAAAGGGATTGTATTCTGCAATAGGGTTTGCAAAACTTCCCATGATTTTTATGGTTGTTGTAAACTTATTTGCACGTTTGTTAAATCCGAAAGCTGGCTTAATATTTATGTATTTATTTTTAGCGATATTTACAGTCTGGGTTATTGTTTTAGAAATTATAGCTATAAGGGAGAATTACAAAATGAGTACAGGTAACGCAGTCTTTGTATTTTTTCTTCCTTACATAGTTTTGATTCTTCTATTCATAATAATGATGATTTTTATGGGTGCAACATTTATAAGCGTATTTTCAGAGGTTTTAAAAAATGTTCCTATGCAATAAATTATAGAAATAAAGACTTATGAAAATTTCAACATGCTCGGAGGAGGCTTTTACTCCTCTTTTTTGTTTATACTGTATTTTTTATTTGTCGAAAATTATTTTCTGTTTTTAAGCAGGATTTTTGAAATTTGTAAAGAATATATATTTATAGATAGGTGGTGTTGAGAATGGGAGAAAATGGGAAAGTTTTAATTAAAGATTTAGAGAAAAAAGACAAAAAAATATTTTCCTTATGGTTGCAAGACATTAACGTGGTCAAATTTTTAATTGATTTGTTTAAAATATCTCGAGGGAAAGACAATGTATTAAATATACCTTTTGGTAAAAATCGTAAAATGTTCGTATTAGAAACGAAAGATGGTATTAAATTAGGGTTCTGTGTGCTATACGATATTGATTGGCAACAAAAAAAGAGCAGTATGTATATTTATATTGAAGAGAAAGAAAATGTGGGTGTAGAAACTGCACAAGAAATAATTAATTCTTTACTGAAAAGGACAGCTTTAAAGTACAATTTAGAAGATATAGAAGTTCACACAAAAAGTGATGTTTTTGCCAAATGCTTCAAAGATATAAAAGACTTTAAAAAAGAAGAAGATGGGTATAGTTTCCGCATAGCTTTAGATAAGATAAAAGTTCCTGTAAATATGGCCCGATAAGGGCCTTTTACTTTTGGGTTTTTTGTATTATAATTTTATTAAACTTGACAGTTAGAGGTGTTTAGATGAATATACCAAATTTTCTTACACTTGTTAGATTTTTGCTTATACCTCTTTTTGTATACACTTTTTTTTATGTCCACGAGGGGAATACTTATGCTGCAGTGATTTTTATATTATCAGGTATTACGGATATTTTGGATGGTTATATAGCGAGGCACTATAACCAAGTAACAAAAATTGGCACTTTGCTTGACCCTCTTGCGGACAAGTTGATGATACTTACTGTTTTGACTAGTTTGTGGATGAAAAATTTGATTCCTTTTTTTGTTATTGCTGTTTTAATGGTAAAAGAATTCTCAATGATAATAGGTGCCGCGATACTTTATAAAAAGCAAGAAATTGCTATACCTGCTAATAACTATGGTAAAGCAGCGACACTTTTCTTTTATATTGCGATAATTTTTTCAATTTTTAAGTGGCCTTATGGATTTACTTTGATGATTATAGCGCTGTTATTGGCTATTTTAGCCTTTGTTATCTATACTTTTGAGTTTTATAAAAGGAACACGAAGAATTAAACTTTTGGCATAGAAAAGTCGATATAAAAAATAGTATAACATATCTGGGGGGGAGATATATTGAAAAAAGCTACAAAATTCAAAAAAAGACGTGATATAAATGTTCTACTAAACCTAAAAAAACAAGTAAGACTCTCAAGTATCCAGACAAAATTAAGCTTGATGATTATAATTATTGTAATTTCTTCTTTAGCATTGAGTGGGTACATATCTTACAGTTTTTCTTCTAAGGAAATTACCAATGCTACTTTATCTAATATGGCTAATAGTGTTAGTTCAGTAAATAAAGAGTTGTCTCTTTATTTAGAAGGAGTCGCCAATAAACTCAATTATTTTGCAAAAGATGATTCTAATTTGATGCTTAAAGGAAATACAGAGGAAGAAACGGCTGACCGCATAAATAGCGTGCTCATCAAATTAAAGAATATGACTCCAGATGCTGCTTTGATTTATTATGGGACAGCTGATAAGAAGATTTACACATTTCCTCATGTTGATTTAAGCCCTGATTTTGATCCGACAACAAGACCTTGGTATGAAGGAGCTAAACAATCTAAAGGGAATCCTTTTTGGACTGATGCTTATAAGGATGTAGCAACTGGAAACTATGTTATTTCTGTGTCTCAAGCTGTTTTAAACCCTATCACTAGTGAAGTTATAGGGGCAATAGGGATGGATTTAAATCTATATGGCATGGAAAAACTTATTAAAGACGTAAAAATAGGAAATAATGGTATGGTATTTTTAGTAGACAAAAATGGCATAGTATTTTTGGATACAAATAAAAAAATAGTTGGAAGCGATTTTAATAAAGAGCCTTTTGCTAAAAGTATTTTTGAAAGTCCAAAAGGAGAAATACATGCGAAATACAATAAAGAAGATAGCGTTATAATTTTTGATACCAATCCTATTACTGGTTGGAAGGTTGTGGGAGTGGTCAGTAAGTCTGATTATCTTTCAGAAGTATCAAAAATTAATAATATTTTTATAACTATAATAATTATTTTCTCCCTTATTTCTTTGATTGTAGCGTATATTTTTGCTCGGAATTTTACAAGACCAGTTTATAAGATGTTGACAGCCATGAATAAATTAAAAGAAGGAGATTTAACTTCCTTTATTGATGCAAGAAGAAAAGACGAATTTGGGGTGTTGGAAAGGGAATATAACGATACAGTACAGAAATTAAAAGATATTGCAACAAAAGTTAGAGAGTCAAGTAGTTCTTTAATAGAAGCATCAACTCGTTTTAGAGAAATAAGCGATGAAACAGCACAATCTGTTCAAGATATTGCAAATGCCGTAGATGATATAGCAAAAGGGGCTAATGACCAAGCACAAGAAATATCGGTAAGCGTAAAAAAAATATCTGAGTTTGGAAATGACATAGATGAAATTTTGAAAACTACTAAAGAAATGAAGAGATATTCAGATAAAGCGGAAGATGTAAAAGCTGATGGTTTGATAAAGTTAGAAGCTTTAAAACAAAACTCCGAAGAAACAAATAAAGCGACATTTTACGTTTTTGAGACTATTAATAAAATTAAAGAAAATTCTCATAAGATAAGTGCTATAACAGCTGTGATAGAAGAAATTGCCGATAAGACAAACCTTTTATCATTAAACGCTGCAATTGAAGCAGCCCGTGCCGGAGACGCAGGACGTGGTTTTGCTGTTGTAGCCGAAGAAGTAAAGAAATTGGCACAGCAGTCTGCAGAATCTACCAATCAGATAAAAGACATAATAGAAAAGATGCAACAAGCAATTGATATGGCTACAAATGCTATGCAATCGGCGGATAAAAGTATTGAAAAGCAAAATCAAGCTGTAAAAGATACGCAAAATGCTTTTATGGAGTTTGAAGCTTTTATAAGTGGAATTACAAAAATGATAGACAATATAGATTCCTTGATGAATGCCATGGAAGAAAAGAAAAATGAAATTGTCATATCGATGGAAAGTATTTCTGCAATTTCAGAAGAGACAGCGGCTTCTACTGAAGAAGTAAGTGCTTCTACAGAAGAGCAGCTTTCAGCTGTAGAAAATCTTAAAGATTCAGCTAAGAATTTAGAAGAGGTAGCAGTGAAATTGGATGAGGCTGTGAAGATTTTTAAAATTTAGATAGATAAAAAAGCGCTTAAAGGCCTTTACTTTTAAGCGCTTTTTTATCTTTAACATTTTGTTTATTTTAATATGTGTGATAAAATAGTTATACGCAATATAGATGGGTATACCATAGGGGGGTGTTATTATGGAAATTGAAGAGAAGCTAAGGGAATTGCAAAGATATTTGTCAAGATTAGATAACGTGTTAATTGCTTTTTCTGGAGGTGTAGATAGCACTTTTTTGGCAAAAGTAAGTTACGATGTTTTAGGGAATAGAGTATTAGCTGTGACTGCCACTTCTCCGATGCATCCTAAAAGTGAATTAGAAGAAGCTACAAAGCTTGCTAAAAAAATAGGACTCCCCCACTTGGTTGTGGAGTTTAATGATATTCTTGAAATAGAAGAATTTAAAAAAAATCCTTTAAATAGGTGCTATATATGTAAATCCAATTTATTTTCAAGGTTTAAAGCTGTTGCAGAAGAAAAGGGCTTCAAATATATCTTAGAAGGCACAAATGCAGATGATGTGTCTGATTTTAGGCCAGGGAGAAGAGCTTTAAAAGAATTAGGGATTTTAAGCCCTTTGTTAGAATGTGGCATAAAAAAAGAAGAGATAAGAATTTTATCCAAAGAGATGGGGCTTCCTACATGGAGTAAGCCTTCTTATGCATGTCTTGCTTCAAGGATTCCTTACGGAGAAGAAATAACTTATGATAAGCTTTCTATGGTAGAAAAGGCAGAAGAAGATTTGAGAGACTTAGGCTTTTCAGGATTTAGAGTGAGATACCATGGAGATATTGCAAGGATTGAGCTTCCAAAGGAGCAGATGAAGAGAATTTTTGAAGAAAGTATAAGGGAGGAAGTTGTAAAGAGGATTAAAGATGCTGGGTTTAAGTATGTAGCATTGGATTTGGAAGGATACAGAACTGGAAGCTTGAATGAACCTCATGTAAAGGTGGTAAAAAATGTATAATGAGAAAATATTGCAAATTTTAACGAAGTTCAAACAAGACAAGTTATCAACAGATGAAGCGCTAGAAGCTTTAAAGAAACTTCCTTATGAAGATTTGGGATTTGCTAAAATTGATTATCACAGAGAGATAAGGAAGGGATTTCCTGAAGTGATTTTTTGTCAAGGGAAAACTCCACAGCAGGTTAGAGAAATTGCTTTTAATATGTACAAAAATGGGAGTGATGTTTTAGGGACAAGAGCCTCACAACAACATTTTGAAGCAGTAAAAGAGGTAGTAGAAAAAGCAGTCTATTATGAGGGGGCCCGTATAATTTCCATAAGAAATACGCCAATTAAAAAGACAAAGGGCATAATTGGAGTAGTGGCTGCTGGAACTTCTGATTTGCCTGTTGCTGAAGAAGCGGCTATTACTGCAGAACTTATGGGAAACACTGTGAAGAGATTTTATGATGTTGGAGTTGCAGGATTACATAGGCTATTAGATAAATTAGATGAAATCAGACAATGCCGTGTCTTGATTGCAGTTGCTGGTATGGAAGGAGCACTTCCTACTGTTTTAGGAGGATTGGTTAGCTCTCCTATAATTGCAGTACCTACAAGCGTAGGATATGGTGCTAACTTTCACGGTTTGTCCGCTCTTTTGACTATGCTTAATTCCTGTGCCAGTGGAGTGAGTGTTGTAAATATTGATAATGGTTTTGGTGCGGCTTATTCTGCAAGTTTAATAAATAGGATAGGGGAGGATTCAAAATGAAAGTCTTATATTTTGACTGTTTTGCTGGAATTTCTGGAGATATGACTATTGCTTCATTATTATCTCATGTAGATGTGGAAGAGTTTAAAAAGAAGGTAAAGAAGATAGCTTTGGACAATTTTGATATAGAGATAGGGGAAACGCAAAAGAACAGTATAAGTGCTAAGACTTTTAAGGTATTGTATGAAGAAAAGCATCATCACCATCATAGGCATATAAAAGATGTGAGAGAAATCATCGAGAAGAGTGATTTGGAAGAAGAAGTCAAGAAAATGAGTATTGAGATGTTTGAGAAATTAGCAGAAGCAGAGGCAAAAGTGCATGGCAAATCTGTGGAAGAGGTTCACTTCCATGAGGTAGGAGCAGTGGACTCTATTGTAGATATAATAGGTACATCGATACTTGTAAATATGATAAAGCCAGATAAAATTATTTCTTCTCCTTTGCCGGTGAGTTCAGGCTTTATAAAAACTCAACATGGACTTATGCCTGTTCCTGCTCCTGCCACAGCTGAACTTTTAAAAGGAATACCTGTGTATAAAAGCGATATAGAAGGTGAAATTGTGACGCCAACTGGTGCTTCTATTGTAAAAACTTTAGTAAATGAATTTGGTGGTATACCGGATATGACTATAAATTCTATAGGATATGGAGCTGGTACCAAAGATTTGGAAATACTAAATGTTTTGAGGACATATGTGGGAGAGGAAGAGGTAAAAAAAAAAACCTGAGTCATTGATGATTTTAGAGACTAATATAGATGATATGAATCCAGAGTTTTATCAGTATCTATTTGAAAAACTTTTTGTAAATGGGGCATTGGATGTGTTTTTAACTCCTATTATCATGAAAAAGCAAAGGCCGGGTACTCTCATTACTGTAATTTGTGAGAAAGAAAATGCTAATAAATTAAAGGAGATAATTTTTAAAGAAACTTCTACTTTTGGCATAAGGTATTATGAAGTTTTAAGGAATAAACTGGATAGGGATTTTTCAATTGTGGAAACTCCTTACGGGAAAATAAGAGTTAAAAAGGGATATTTAGATGGAAAACTTATTAAAGCGTATCCTGAGTATGAAGATGTAAAAGCCATTGCTGAAAAAACTAGGAATTCAATTAGCGATATTTACCGGAATGTGATAAGACACATTGATTTGCTATTTTTTAAAGATTAAAAGCGGGGTTAACCCGCTTTTAGTGTAAAATAAAAAGTAGTACCTATTTTTTCTTTGCTTTCTATTTCATATTTGCTGCCGTGCAATGTTAATATTTCTTTTACTATTGCAAGGCCAAGCCCTGTTCCTGATTTATTTCCCTTGTAATACCTGTCAAAGATGTGTTCTAAATCTTTTTGGGGTATGCCGCATCCCGTATCTGATATTTTTATTAAAATTTCTTTATCTTGAGGCTCTGCAGTTATAGTAAGAATTCCGCTATTTTCCATACTTGCCATAGCATTGCTTATTATATTTATAATTGCCCGTTTTATCATTTCCCTATCCGCTATTACTTTAAGTTTAAGATTGTCAAGCTTTACTTCTATATTTTTTTCCAAAATTTGAATTTCAAATATATCCAAAGTTTCAAATATAAGTTTTTCTAAATCTATAGGTTCTTCTTTTATTTCTACCATCCCTGATTGAAGTTTAGAAAGCTGTAACACGTCGTCTACCAATTTTGACATTCTTTCAGTTTCTTTGATTACGATATTTAAATATTTTTCTCGCTTTTCTTTGTCATCTCCATAGTAGTCTAAAAGCATTTCAGAATATCCTCGTATAAGGCCAAGAGGTGTTTTTAAGTCATGGCTTATATTTGCAATCAGATCTTTTCTAAATTTATCTGTAATAGACAGCTGTTTTACCATGGTATTCATGGATTTTGCGAGGTCTCCTAATTCATCTTCTTCTTTGTAATTTATTTTAACATTTAAATTTCCAGAAGCAATTTGATGAGCAGCGTTTTTTAGTATTTGTATAGGGCGAGTAAATTTTTTTGACATATAGACGGATATAGATAATATGGCAATTAGTGTGATGACAAAAATCCACCAAAAAACTTGTTTAAAAAGATTGACAGAATCGTTTATTGCAGCAATAGGTATGCTCATGATGAGAGTAGCTGGTTTTCCATGATACAAAAAAGGTCTTATAATTGATAGATATTCAATATGCAAAAAAGGGTGTTCGTATTTTACAACTTTTAAATTTTTTGCAGGATGTAAAAGTGTTTCAGGTATTCCCAAACCTTTTCCGTATCCTTTACTTCCAACAATTAGTATCTCATTTTGGGAAATTGCAATAACTCGAGCACTAGACTTATCAATGAGTTCACTCAAAAGCATTTCATTGTTATTATTTATTGCTTCAACAATTTTTTCACTGTAATTTTTGAGCTGGTTTATTTTGTAATAAGAGTATATCTTATTAATAAAAACTACCTGTGTCAACCAAAACAGTGATAATATAATGCCTCCAATCAAAAGATAAGAGATAAAAAATTTCTTTTGTATTCCTTTCAATTTATTCACCATCCAATTTGTAACCTATTCCCCATACTGTTTTTATGAGTTTACGCTTTTTTCCTAATTTTTCTCTCAACTGTTTTATATGGGTATCAACTGTTCTTAAATCTCCATAAAAATCATATCCCCATACTTCATTAAGACACTTTTCGCGAGATACTACTTTTCCTTTATTATCTATTAAGAGCTTTAAAAGGTCAAATTCTTTTGGCGTAAGGTCAATTTTTTCTCCATCTATTGTGACTTCTCTAGAACTTACATTTATAGAAATTCCTTCATATTCTCTTTTCCCATCTTCTTCTGAAGTCCCATAAGTTCTTGATAAAATAGCTTTAATTCGAGCAACTACTTCTTTAGGGCTAAAAGGTTTTACGACGTAGTCGTCTGCTCCTAATTCAAATCCTAGAAGTTTATCATATTCTTCTCCTCTTGCCGTTATCATCATTACAGGCACTTTTGATTTTTCTCTAATTGTTTTTAAAAGGCTCCACCCACTTATATCTGGAAGCATTATATCTAATAGAATTATGTCTATATCTTTGTAATGATTATTAAAATATTCAAGCCCTATTTTGCCATTTTCAGCAACCAATACTTCATATCCATTATTTTCTAAATAAGTTTTTAAAATATCTCTCATTCCTTCTTCGTCTTCAATTACTAAAACTTTTTGCATAAAAAACACCTCCCATTTTTAGTTTAATTATTTTTTACTCAGTTTACAACATTTAAAATTAAACTTCACACTTTCCTCACAAATTATATAAAATTGCGTAAAATTGTTGAGATATTATTAAGATGCAACAAAAAATTTTGAAAAGGAGGACAAATAATATGAAAAGAAGCAAATGGCTAATAGTTTTAGCAGTTGTATTAGCTTTAGCAATTCCTTTGACAGTTTTCGCAGCAAATACTAATTTCCCAGTCACAGAAAGAGTGAAAAGCTTCTTAGGGATTGATACATCAAAGCTTACTCCAGAGCAAAAGCAAATCATTACAGATTACAACAAAAAAATAGCTGACATTGAAAAAGAGTTTATAAACAAACTATTATCAGAAGGGCTTATAACACAGCAACAAGCAGAAAACATAATAGCAACCGTTGAAAACAAAGTTTATAAAGCAAATCAAGATTACGTTCCTTTCTTCATTGGTGGTGGCAAAGGATTTGACAAGGGGTTTTTTGGGATAGGCCGAATTGATACTTCAAAGCTCACGGACCAGCAAAAAGCAGCTTTAACAGAAATATATAAACAAATGGCAGCACTACAAAAAGATGAAGTAAATAAGTTAACATCAGAAGGATTATTGACTCAAGACCAAGCAAGCAAAATCACAAGCAAAATAGATAATATTGTGACTAATATAGACAAAAATAGATTTATCAATTTTAAAGGCCTATTTGAAGGAAAAGATGGATTAGGGTTTATCTTAAGAGAAGTTGATCCTTCCAAACTTACAGAACAGCAAAAAACAGAGCTGATGAATTATTTTAAACAAATGGCGCAATTACAAAAACAATTAGTTGATAAATTTGTAAGCTTTGGAGTTATTACTCAGGACCAAGGCAATACGATTAAAAATAGAATTGATACAATGGTGAAAAATATGGAACAAAACGGATTGCCTCAAGGATTTTTCAAACATTTTGAAGGAAGAAGAGGAGATTTTAAAGGTAAATGGCAAAATAAAAATTGGCAAACCAATACTGCTCCTCAAGGATATAGTAACTCTCTCTAATTGAATTTTTTGAATAAAAAGAGATGGATAAATGCCATCTCTTTTCTCTTTTTTGCATAGTAGGAACCCTCATATTACTCTAAAAAAATGTTCACACATCCTTCACAAATTCAATATAGTTACCTCAAACTAAAAGGTTATTATATAGATGTAGCAAATAAAAAATCAAAAAAGGAGTGTGGTTTTAAATGAAGCTCAAAAAGGTAGTAGCAGTAGTACTTACAGGAGGTATGCTTTTAAGTGGAATAGCTGCTTATGCAGCCATAACTGGTGATACAGCTAGTTCTTCAACGCCACGTCAATATTCTACGACAGCACCAAGATACGGAATGAGTAGAAATGCAGATTTTTTCGCAAAATTGACTGGCAAGACAGCAGATGAAATTTTAAGTGAACTTCAATCAGGGAAAACAATAGTTCAGATTGCAGAAGAAAATGGCATAACACTTGATAATCTGAAAAAAGCTTTAATTGAACAAAAAGAGGGGTTAATAGACCAATTAGTTAAAGAGGGTAAAATAACTCAGGAGAGAGCTGACACAATCAAAAAAACCATTGAAGACAGGATAAATTCATGGGATGGAACCTGTCAATATGGTAAAGGTTCAGGTGCTGGCTTAGGTCTTGGACTTGGGAAAAATTATAATGGCAATACAGGTATAGGTTTGGGAGCAGGTTTTGGTGCTAAAGGAGCGCATAAAGGAGCAGGCTATAGAGGAAACTTTAGCCCAACTGTTCAGCAATAGGTGAAAAAGGCAAGGGTTCAACCTTGCCTTTTTTCATTAGATTTTATAACAGGCTTTAATTTTAAAGTGAGATAAGAAGCGATAAATGCTTTGATTAAGTCGCCAGGTATAAAAGGAAGTGCCCCGGCTAAAATGGCTTTTTTAAATGGTATTCCTGTAACAAAAGAGAGCTGAGTTACTCCTAAAATATAAACAAGAATTATTGCAAATAGGACATATGTTAAAAAAACATTGATAAAATTTGCTTTTTTATTTTTTAAAGTCGAAGAAATTAAAAAAGCTGCAAAGGGCCAACTTAAAATATATCCTCCTGTAGGTCCTACTAAAACATTTAAACCCCCTCTAAGTCCAGAAAATACAGGTATTCCAATTGCACCTAAAAGGTCAAAAATAAAAAGGCTTAAAAATGCTGATGTAGGATTTAAAAGTCCTCCAGCTAACATTACTGCGAAAGTCTGTCCTGTGATAGGTACTGGAGAAAAAGGTAAGGGTATTTTTACAAAGCCCATTATAAAAGTAATAGCAGCAAAAAGAGAAGCTAAAATCATGTCTTTAGTTTTTATCATATTTTCCCTCCACAATGTATTATTACAACAATTATTATATTTTTTTAAAAAAGAATTGTCAACTATTTTTGAATAATGGTTAACAATTTTTTAAAAAAGTAACCCTCTTAAATTTTTAAGAGGGCCAGTAGAATTTTAACTATCGCCATCATCAAATTTTAAATCTGCCATATCATAGGTGAATTCCGCTAAACGAACATTTATGAAAATTGGTATATCAGTGCGCATTGCCAAAGCTATCGCATCACTGGGTCTTGAGTCTAATTTTATAACTCTATCCCCTTGTTTTATATAAAGCTCCGCATAATAAGTGTCATCTTTTAAATCAGTAATCACAACTTTTTCGGGTTTTCCTCCCAGTTGTTCAATAACAGATTTTAAAAGGTCGGGGGTTAAAGGGCGAGGCGGTGTAATTCCTTGAAGAGGTATTGCTATGTTTTGAGCTTCTAGTGGACCTATAACTATAGGTAAAACTTTCTTTTCCTCTTCATCTGTCAATAGGACGGAGAAATTTCCTTCCACGTCCATCGTAATTGCCTTAACACGAAATTTTAACATTTTTTACACCTCGATTTAAAACATCTTCTTATTATCATTATATCATACTTATGCAAATTTAATCTGATTGTTTTTACACAGTCCGAGAACTCAATGTAAATTGGGAAATATTAGGTGAAAAATGCATTTTCGTTCCCAAAATCGACACTTTCGTTCCAAAATCAACAAATTTTATAAATTAAGTGATATAATATAAAAAATGGTCGAAAAGTATGTTAAATTTTGATTTAAGTTAGAAAATAGTAGGTTTGATAAGGTGTTTGCAAAATCCATAAAATTACAGAGAGTGAGAATTAATAAGGTGATGCCCTATGAATAAATTAATATTTGATGAAGTGCTTTATTCTCATAAAAGATGTTTAAAAATGGGACTTACACAGCCTATAGGTAATCCTTTGATATTTTTGGAAGAACAGGAGTTGCGGTTAAAAATAAGTGAAAATAACGAACTTATAAATGTTTTTAGAAAAAACGTTAATAGTATTTTCAAGCAACTCAAAGAGAGATAGGTGTTTTTATTAACCGATACTGATGGGTACCTTTTGGAAATGGTATATGAAAAGGAAATCTATAATAATCTTGGTAAATGGGTCTAATAGAGTAAATTGTATTTATTACATTTTTTTAGTTTAAATTAATGACAGGTTTTGGCTTGTTAGGAGAAAGATTTTTAACTATAGCAGTCTTAGCTGATAAAGATTTAATTTTGTACAATATTTATGTCTGTACAGCCAATGCTCTAGTTACATTTTTTACTAATTTAGATTAAAGGACGTAAAAACTACAGAAAAATGTAGTAGATAACAAAAAAATTTTATGCTAAATTAAAGGCAGGATATAGAAATGGATGTGAGTTTAGGAAAAATCGAGAAATAAAAGCGAGTTTTTTACGTATATCATAAGTGATAAAAAATTTGCCATGAATAGCAGGTTAAAATAGATGAAAATCGCGCGATTGTAGTCAGAAAGGAGAAGAGGGAAAGAGATGGAAGCAGTATTACAATGAATAGGTTTGTAGAATTGACAGAAGATGATTTGATGGGTGTTAATGGTGGAGTTAATTGGGCAGCTGTTGCAGCAGGTACAGGCGTTGTATTAGGGGCTGCAGCTTTAGCGGTTAGTGGTGGACTTGCTTTTATACCTGTAGCTGTTATCTTGGAGCTGGAACATCAGGTGAAATTGCCCTTGCGGATTTAACAGTTACCGCATCTGGTATAGGCGGTGCAACAATTGGCTATGGGTTTAGCCATTAATCTAATTGAACTTCGAGTTATCAGCAAGTTTACTTGCTGATAACTCGTAACTAAAGAAATGAGGTACGATAAAATGGGTTCTAAGAAAATGGAAAAACTGTTGTTTTTTTTTGACTTTTTTAATTTCTGTAATTGCAGTTTTGTCTTCTTTGATATTTTTAATGAACTTATTGATTTCAGGTAATATTGCTAATACAAATATTGTAGTGGTAATAGCTTTGATATTTGACCCATGTGTAATTTTAATACTTAATTATATAGTATACACTAAGAATTACAAGTATTCCCCATTGAAACAACCTGATGAAGTGAAAGAAAAAATAATTATAGGATTTATCTGGGCAATTTCCATATCAGTTTTATTGACTATATGTTTTTCTATAATGGGAATTTAATTTTAATTAGCAAACTTAAAAAACGTAATAAGTAGTATAATACACTCAATAAACATAAAGTAAATTTAAGAATAAAAGGTGGACATTAAAACGTTACATATACACAAAACAACCTAATATAAAAAATTGCGATGCAGCTTATTTTTATATTAGTAAGCATTAAAATAGTTATAAAGAAATGGTGAATATGAAAGAAAACTTGGTAAATTAGTTAATCTACTGAATAAATTAAATAATTTAAAATATGCAGGACAATAAAAAAGGACATAAGATCTAAAATAATAAAAAGTTACCTCCATCAACGGTAAATGGTCTATCTCAGTTGGTGTTAGCTCTTGATAGAACCAATAGAACCTAAAGATAAGGGGTAAATAAATGGATGGTGTCAATTTTTTGATGGAAAAATTAAATAATTTTCCTGTAATTAAGGTTTCTTTGTTATTTATAATTTATTCCTAATATTTACTGTATTAGGAATTATAGGTTCGTTTTATTTTAAATTCTTAATGGATTCTATACTTCCAAATAGATTAGTGAAAACTCTCAATATGTTCTCAATAGGAATCATTGTATTATATGTAGGCTTGTAAAAAAGCCCAGATTCATGATTTTATTAACAGTCTATCTTTACGATATGAAACTATGATAGAAGAAAATGGTGCAAATTTATCTGGTGGGCAAAAACAAAGACTTGCAATAGCAAGAGCAATCTTGAAAAAGCCTGATATATTAATAATGGAGGAAGTTACTAGTAATTTGGATAGTACTACCGAAAAAACAATACATGATATGATACATGAATTTAGTAAAGATATTACTGCTATAATAATTGCTCATAGATTAAGTACTATCATGAGAAGTGATACCATATATGTTATGGATAAAGGAAAGATTGTAGAGAGTGGTAGTCATGAAGAATTAATGAGATTAGGAGGAAAGTATTATGAATTATGGAAGGATCAAATTCCAATATCTAATTACGAACTTGGAGATGGAGAAGCAGCAGCCTCTAATTTGATAGGAGCGTGACTTTTGTGAGAGAGATAGTACAAAATATAGAAGAACTTACAGACAGCAGAGAACTTTTAGAATCCAAACCGCATCCTATTGAGAGTGTTTCTGTTTATATTTTATTACTTCTCATTATATCTTTCTTGATATGGTCTTATTTTAGCGAGAAAGAAATAGTTGTTAAAGCAAACGGAATTATAAGACCTTACAAAGATGAATTTATCATCTCAGACAAAGTGACAGGCAATGTGGAGAGAATATATGTTACAGATGGTCAAAAAGTGAAAAAAGGAGATGCTTTATACGTAATAGAGCATAAAAACTTAGAATTTTGATTATCAAATGATTATTAATTAGAGACAGGATAAAATTGAGCAATTACAACGTGAACTGTTGAGGCAAATTGAAGAGGCACAGGAAGCAATTTACAATGCAAGAGAAGAACTTGCAAATTATAAAAATGGATATATGCTAAATATCAAAAACAATATATGCTTAGCCTCAAGGCAAATATCGAGCAAAATGAAGAAAAACTCAAGGAAATTAAAGCTAATTTGAATAATGTAAATGTAGAAAAATTCACAGCAGATACCATAGCTCAAATAGAAGATAATATCTACTCTGATGAAAAAGAAATAGAGAAATTAAAAGGAAACCTTCAGAATGTAAATCTTGCAATTGAGGATTATATAATAAACTCTCCTGCAGACGGCAAAATTGATATGATAACGAGTATAAAAGAAGGGGATTTAGTACAAAGTGGATTAGAAATGGTTAAAATTATTCCAGATAATCCAGAATATATAGTAAAACTTTGTATTCCTAACAAAGATATTGCAAACGTAAAAGTTGGTCAAAAAATAAAATATCATATTTTAGCTTTGCCTTATCAAGAGTATGGGGAGCTGTCAGGTGAAATAGTAAAATTAAGTATAGACTCGAGATTAGACAAACAAAGTGGGCTTAATTACTATGAAGCAGAGGCAACTATTGACAATAAACCTTTGTACAATCGTAAAAGAGAAGAGAAAAACATAAGAGTAGGCATGATAGTAGAAGCCCATGTTATTGGCCATAGGGAAAAAATGCTTTACTATCTTTTAGAACAACTCAATTTGAAAGATTAGTTGAGTTCCTTTAACCTGTAGGGAATTAACTGTTGACAATTGGTGAGATTTTATATATATTATATATCAAATGGAATATGAGGCTATGAAAGAGAGGAGTAAGTGTATACTGGCTAAAGAGAGGGATATCCCACGGGCTGAAAGGATTCCCGCCAAAGGTACACTGAAGGTAGCTCTGGAGCCTGTAAACCGAAGTCCAGTAGGTTTAAACGGGTCTGCCCGTTATAGCTTGAGTGATAAATGAAGGTGGTACCGCGAAATGCCCTTTCGCCCTTTATGGGTGAAAGGGTTTTAAAATTTTACGGAGGGAGTGTAAGGCATGAAAGAGATAGCTAAAACCTACAATCCAAAGGAATTTGAAGATAGAATTTATGCTTTTTGGATGGAAAAAGGATATTTTACTCCTAAAATAGACCCTGAAAAACAGCCATTTACTATTGTTATACCGCCTCCAAACATAACAGGGCAATTACATATGGGACATGCACTTGATAATACTTTGCAGGACATATTGATAAGATGGAAAAGAATGCAGGGTTATGCAGCATTGTGGATACCTGGCTCAGACCATGCCAGCATTGCAACGGAGATAAAAGTTTTAGACACGATAAGAGAAGAAACGGGGCTCACGAAGAAAGAAATAGGAAGAGAAGAGTTTTTGAAAAGGGCATGGGCATGGAAGGACAAATACGAAAACCGTATTTTAAGCCAATTAAAAAAGTTGGGTTCTTCTTGTGATTGGACAAGGACACGCTTTACTATGGATGAAGTATGTTCAAGGGCGGTAAGAGAAGTTTTTGTTTCTCTCTATGAAAAAGGGCTTATATACAGAGGTGACAGGATAATAAATTGGTGCCCAGACTGCAACACTGCTTTATCTGATGCGGAAGTGGAACATAAAGAGCAAAAAGGGCATTTGTGGTACATCAAATACCCCATAAAAGGTGAAGATGGATATGTAGTTATAGCTACTACAAGGCCTGAGACGATGCTGGGGGATGTAGCAGTTGCTGTAAATCCTGATGATGAAAGGTATAAGGACCTGGTAGGTAAGACTTTGGTACTGCCACTTGTAGGAAGGGAGATACCTGTAATTGCTGACAGTTACGTTGACCCTTCATTTGGAACAGGTGCTGTCAAAGTTACACCTGCTCACGATCCAAATGACTTTGAGATGGGGACAAGACACAATCTTCCATTTATTAATATAATGAATGAGAATGCGACGATTAATGAAAACGGAGGAAAATATAAAGGTCTTGATAGATATGAGGCGAGAGAAAGAATAGTTAAAGACCTCAAAAATCTCGGACTACTTCTAAAAGTTGAAGACCACGTTCACAATGTGGGACATTGTTACAGGTGCGATACAGTAGTTGAGCCTCTACTTTCCAAACAGTGGTTTGTAAAGATGGAGCCTTTAGCGAAACCTGCTTTAGAAGTTGTAAAAGAAGGAAAAATTAAGTTTGTGCCTGAAAGATTCGAAAAAATATACACTAATTGGTTAGAAAACATAAAGGATTGGTGTATTTCAAGGCAATTATGGTGGGGACATAGAATTCCTGCCTGGTATTGCGATGACTGTGGTCATATAACTGTATCGCGTAAAGACCCAGAAAAATGTGAAGCGTGCGGAAGCATACACATACATCAAGACGAGGATGTATTAGATACTTGGTTTAGTTCTGCACTTTGGCCTTTCTCTACTATGGGTTGGCCAGAAGAAACAGAAGATTTAAGATATTTCTATCCGACAGATGTACTTGTTACGGGATATGACATAATTTTCTTCTGGGTTGCAAGAATGATTTTTATGAGTTTGGAATTTATGAAAGAAGTACCATTTAAGCATGTTTTGATACATGGTTTAGTCAGGGATGCTCAAGGTAGAAAAATGAGCAAATCTCTTGGCAATGGAATAGACCCGTTAGAGGTTATTGAAAAGTATGGAGCAGACACTTTAAGGTTTACATTAGTCATAGGAAATGCTCCAGGAAACGATATGAGGTTTAGTCAAGATAAAGTTGAACTCAGCAGAAACTTTGCAAATAAATTGTGGAACGCTTCAAGATATGTGTTGCTGAATTTAACTGATAATGATACTAATCTTTATACAGAGGGGTTAACTATTGCTGATAAGTGGATTTTGACAAGGTATAACAATATAGTAAAAGAAGTGACAGAGAATTTAGAAAAATTTGAGTTAGGAATAGCTGCGACAAAACTTTATGACTTTGTGTGGAGCGAATTTTGCGATTGGTATATAGAACTTAGTAAACCTGTGTTATACAGTGATAACCTTGAAGCTAAAAAGGTTACAAAGTCTGTTTTAAGATATGTGCTTGATAATACTTTGAGGCTTTTGCACCCCTTTATGCCTTTTATAACTGAAGAAATATGGCGGAATTTACCTCATGAGGGCGAGAGTATAATGATTGCTGAATGGCCGAAATACAAAGAAGAGCTGGATTTCACTGAAGAAGCGAAAAATGCTGATATTATAATGGAAGCTATTAGGACCATTAGAAATTTAAGGGCAGAAGCAAATGTTTCCCCTTCTAAAAAAGCAAAAGTTATTGTGGCTGTTGAAAATGAAAATTATGTAAAGATGTTTGAAGTGGGTACAAATTATATAATGAAACTTGCAGGTGCTAGCGAAGTTGTAATTGAAACAGATAAAAGTAAAATTCCTCATAAAGCTTTGAGTGGAGCAATAGAAGGAGGGTTGGTGGTACTTCCACTTGAAGATTTAATAGACTTAGAAGAAGAGATAAAGAGGCTTAATGAAGAAAGACAAAAAGTGATAAGCGAAATTGAAAGAGCACAAGGGCTTTTAAATAATGAAAATTTCATCAAAAAAGCGCCAGAAAAAGTAGTCAGTGCGGAAAGAGAGAAATTAGAAAAATATACTACAATGCTTAAAAACATAGAGGAGAGACTTAAGTTATTAAAGAGTTAACCTCTAGGGGGATTTGTATGTTATCTTTGTTTAAAAGGCCCAAAAAAGAGTCTCAACTGGTTATAAGAGAGGCTAAGATAAAAGATGCGAGTGGGATAATAAAGCTTTTAAACAGTGTTGGAAGAGAAAAATTGTATATGGTGTCAGAGACATTTAATTGGTCTGAGGAGGAAGAAAAACAGCTTATTAAAAATTTAGACCGCAACAAAGATTTGATCCTAGTGGCAGACTACGGTGGTGAAATCGTAGGCTGCCTCACTCTCTTCCGTTATTATGGGGGAAGATCTCCTAAAGTACAACATGTAGGAGAAATAGGTATAAGTATAGACGCTCGATTTAGGAATATAGGAATCGGGACAAAGTTGTTTACGGAAGCTATTAATTGGGCAAAAAGCAAAGGTTATGAAAAACTTTGCCTCAGTGTTTTTAGTACTAATAAGGTAGCAATACACCTTTATAAGAAATTTGGTTTTGAAGAAGAGGGTAGAAGGAAAAAACAGTTTAAAATTGGTGATGAATACGTAGATGAGGTTTTGATGGGATTGTTTTTGTAAAATCCGTTTATATGGGAGATGGGTTTAAATGAACTATGAAGAAGCAATTAGCTACATACATGATACATACAAATTTGGCATAAAGTTGGGATTGGAAAATATAAGAAGATTATTAAATTATATGGGGAATCCTCAAAAAAACCTTAAAATTATCCACGTTGCTGGTACAAATGGAAAAGGCTCTACATCAGCTTTTATAAGCAGCATTTTGCAGCAGGCTGGATACAAAGTAGCTTTATATACTTCTCCCTACCTCGAAGAATTTGAAGAGAGAATGAGAATAAATGGAGAAAATATTTCCAAGGAAAAGTTGATTTATTATGTTGAATATATAAAGCCTATAATATCTCGTATGGTGGAGGATGGCTACAATCATCCGACAGAATTTGAAGTGATAACTGCAATTGCTTTTAAATATTTTTATGATGAAAAAGTGGATTTTGTAGTATTGGAAGTGGGGCTTGGAGGCAGATTTGACGCCACAAATGCTATTAATTTTTCATTAGTTTCTGTTATAACCACTATTGATTATGACCATACAGAAAGATTGGGACATACTTTAGGCGAGATTGCATATGAAAAGGCAGGCATTATCAAGCGAAATGGAGTGGTGGTAAGTTTTTATCAACAGCCAGAAGCGATGAAGGTCATCACAGAAGCATGTGAGGTAAGAAATGCTTATTTGACTGTACTTGAAAAAAGTAACGTAATTATAAAAGAACAAAACCCTGATTTTCAGATTTTTGACTACAAAAAATACAAGGACTTAAAAGTTACTTTATTGGGAGAACATCAGATTTACAATGCTGCTTTGGCAGTAGAGAGCGTGGAAAAATTAAAAATGTATGGATATGAAATTACAGAAAGAGATATAAAGGAAGGGCTTTACAGGGCAAAATGGCCTGGAAGATTGGAAGTAATGAGAAAAAAACCCTACGTAGTAATAGATGGTGCTCACAATCCTCAAGGAATGACTGTTTTAAAAGAGTCTCTAAAATTATTCAAATATGATAGACTGATTTTAGTAATTGGAATGCTTAAAGACAAAGATACGCAGAAAATGCTGGATATCATTGTGTCAGAGGCAGATATTATAATAACAACTACCCCAATAAGTGAAAGAGCTTATAAGGCAAGTGAACTTGCAGAGCGGATAGAAAAAGAAAAAGTGATTGCGATTGAAAATATTGAAGAAGCGGTAAAATACGCCCTGGATATAGCTAAGGAAGAGGATATGGTACTTTTTTGTGGGTCATTGTACATGATTGGTTATGTGAGGGCTATGCTTAAAAAGGTAATAATTAAGACATAGTTTTAATATAATGTAAGGTGTAAAGGTCGTAAAGAGAAGGTGGTTGTTATGGAAATGACAGGGACTGCGTTGTTACGGGAGATAGATAAAGCACTAAAGGCGATGAAAGAAGCAGAAAGAAATTTAGAAATGCTGGAAAATGACAACTACCTCAAGATAAAGTTAGCAAGGCTGAAGTACGATTTTGCAAGACAAGAATATTTGAGGCTCTTAAGGATTGCTAGAGAACAAAAAATCAAATATAACATGAATGAATTGATGGAAAAAATAATAGACGTATGATAAAAGCGGTCTTTCGACCGCCTGATTTATTGTTCAGGTATTTTAATTTCTTCTTGAAAATCGCACTTAAAATCTTTATAGGTCACACAAAAATTGTTGCAATTATGGATACATGTAATTGCATTACATTTCTTCAACGTTCTAATTGGTGCATTCACTTCTTTTGAAGAGCGCATAAATTCTAACTCTAAATAAGTCATATCAATCGCCCTTTCCAATTTGATAATTTTATTATACACTTAATTCATTTATCTGTCAATTGCATTTATAAAATTTAAAAATTCATTTTATGGCCAAATTTCTCGAAGAATTTGCTATAAGTTAACGGTTTTTGAAAAATGGTTTAATATTTTTAACACTTTGGATAGGGCTTAATTTTATTTTGTTTATTGAAAAAAGGAAAGGAGTATGATAAAATGAATAATGTGTCGGGGCATGGCGCAGCGGTAGCGCGCGCGGTTCGGGACCGTGAGGTCGCAGGTTCAAATCCTGTTGCCCCGACCATGACAGTAATTGTGCAGGTTTTCGGACTTATCAACAGGCTAAAAAACGTGTGGTTGCGAAGTAACTCAAACATTAGGATAACGACCAAAATATATCGATATGATATATGACTACTTTGGTGGTAAATTTACAAAAATATTACAATACGCTCACAATTTAAGTGAGCGATTTTTTATGGAGTTATTGGTTTCCCAAATATATCCTCCTGCATATTATGGAATTATGCTAATATGTGGGGGGATGTGTTTTGTACATTTACATTGCCAATATGGGAGAAGATATTATTGAGCGAGTTAATTTGAAGACAAATCACAGAAATTTTGCAAAGATTAAATCATATAACAATAAGCATCTGCCCTTAAATGTCTATTCTAAATATTTATGTGGTCCTCATCGATTAATTTTAGATAAACAAAGGCAGAAACTGTATTCTTTAAATGCTTATGATAATTCAATTAGTATAATAAACCTAGAAGATTTTACTTCAGAAACTTCTCTGTATGTAGGTAATTATCCTAATAATGGCATTATGCATGGAGATTATATATTAGTGATTAATGGGGACTCAGACTCTATAAGTATTTTTGATATTGGAGAGAAAAAAGTGATAGGGCAAGTTAAAGTAGGAAGTTTCCCCCAGGACATAATTTACAATGAAAAATATGATTTGATTTTTGTGAGCAATATGAACTCCGATGAAATTTTATTAATCGACCCTTTTAGTTATAGTATTGTAGATTTTATTGGAACAGGGGCAAGACCTACAGGAATGATTTTCTCTGAAGATTGGGACTATTTGTATGTGGTAAACAGTTATTTTGAAACAGGGGTAAATGGGAAAATTTCTGTAATAAGCCTGCAAAGTTTTAAAGTAACTGGTGAGATAGAAGTAGGAAAAGTTCCTACAATGGTACGGAAAAAGGAAAACTTTTTATATGTACTTAATTCTTGCTCTAATACGCTATGCAAAATAGATTTATTAACAAAACAGAAAAAAGAAGTTTATTGCGGATATGCACCTGGGTATTTATGTATTTTAGATAAATATGCTTATGTTTCTTCTGCAGAAGAAAACAAAGTGAATATAATTGACATTGATGAAATGAGGGTAGTAAAGTTTATTGAAACAAGAAAAGAGCCCCAAGGCCTTGTTATTGACCCGTGAGGACTTTTATTATGTATGCATATACGTCTTGAGATTTTTGTTTCCAATTATCGCAGATAAGTTTTGCCTGCTCGCTGTTTACTACATTTATATTTAGCTCAATCAAAACTATATCATTTTCTACGACTTTACAATTAGCTATATATTGATTATCGCCTTTTTTGTAATAAGTGGCTATATATTGAGATTCCTGTTTTATTTTTTCTTTGTTTAAGAGGATGTATTCGTCTATTTTTTGCCGTATTTCAAAGGGAATTCTTGTAAAAAATAGTTTTAAAATGTTTATACCTTCTTCTGTAATAAAATATTTTTCTTCTTCTAATTTTATAAAACCAGTTTCTATTAACTCGTCAAGGTATTGTCTTAAATAGAAATAGTTCATAAGTTTGTTATCTAAGATAATTTTGCTTATTTGCTCGTCTGTAATAGGCATATTTATTCTGTTTAAGATGTATAGTATAATTAACTTGTTTTCTGCTAATTCTTGTATTTCGTACGCCAAGTTACCACCTCGCATTATTACTATATGTGGTATGTTTAAGTTAATTCTATCACAAAATATGCAATAATAAAAGAGAGTATACGAAATACTCTCTTTATCTTTTTATTTTTGCATGTATTCTGATTCACTTCCTGCAGCTCCTTGTGGGCCCCCCTGTGCAGAAGTAGAACCATATATACTAATGCCTCTTGCCATGGCAGATTCAGCAAAATGAACCATTCGTCTTAACATTTGTCCTCCTACTTTGCCGCAATCTCGGCTACTTACATATCCCCAATAATCTTCAGAACCTTGCTTAACTGGAAGGCCAAGCTCTGATGCGATTTCGTATTTCATATTATCAAGGACTTTGTGAGCCTCTGGTACCATTTTTGGACGATCATTCCAACTACCTCTTGCCATTTAAATCCCTCCTTACTCTTTCTCATACTTAATTTGTGTAGGTGGATAAAAAATATACTTTGAAAAATTTAAAAAAATATATTTTATTGTGTTAAAATATTTATGTGCATAAATTTTACTAAAAGGGTTGAAAAAGATGGAAAAACAAAAAATTTTAGAGCAAAAAATAAAAGAATGGGGAGCTTCTTTAGTAGGTTTTTCAAATCTTGAAGGTATCATACCTGGTAATCTTTCAGATATTTCTTATGGCATTACTGTTGTAATAAAGTTGTCCGACAGAATAGTGGATGAGATAACAGATAAACCTACCCATACTTATTATCACCACTATAGGTCTATAAATACATTGATTGATCAAATAACTTTACGGACTGTCCTTCTCCTTGAAGAATGGGGCTATAAAGCATTAGCTGTTCCTGCGTCTCAATCGATTGCTGATTTGGGAGAATACAGAGGACTTTTTCCACATAAAACTGCTGCTACAAGAGCAGGGCTTGGTTGGATAGGAAAGAATGGTCTTCTTGTGACTGAAAAATATGGACCAAGAGTGAGATTAGGAACAGTTTTAACAAATATGCCTTTTGAAACAGGAAGCCCCATTACTAAAAGTAAATGTGGCATCTGTAAATTATGTGTAGATGCCTGTCCTGCTATGGCACTTTATGGTACTCTATGGAAAGAGGGGATACCGAGAGAAGAAATAGTTGATGCGAGAGCTTGTAGTGAATATATGAATAAAAATTTTAAACACATTGGAAGAGGCTATGTATGCGGTATTTGTATGGAAGTCTGTCCTTACGGAAAGAAAAAATCTGTTGACAGGTGAAAAGGTTTTTGATAAAATGAAATTAAACAACCAAAACGTTTTGGAAAAGGTGGATATTAAATGGCGGTTACAATAAAGGATATAGCGAAATATGCGGGTGTATCTGTTACAACGGTTTCAAGAGCTTTAAACGGATACCCGGATGTAAGCGAGGAAACCCGTGAAAGAATTAAAAAAATAGCAGAGCAATTAAATTATACTCCAAATTCCATTGCAAGAGGGCTTGTCACAAATAAAACCCATACGGTTGGATTGGTTGTTTCTGAGTTAATAAAACCGGGGGCGTATCATCCTTTCTTTCTCGAAGTGCTTGCGGGTATAAAAGCAGGATTAAGGAAAGATAAATACGACCTTATACTTTTTACTGTAGACCCAGAAAGCCAAGATGTAACTTCTTATGAGAAGCTTTGCAATGACAGAAAGGTTGAAGGGGCTATTGTAGAAGGTTTAAAATTGAGTGATCCTTATATTGAAGAAATAAAGAAAACACAAATTCCCACTGTCCTGATTGATATACCGATACTGACTGATAAAGTGGGATATGTAAGTTCGGATAATGTTCAGGCGGCTTTTGAAGCTACAAGTTATCTTATAAAGTTAGGACATAGAAATATTGGATTTATAAATGGTCATAATGATGCGGCTGTAAGTTTTGAGAGGTTAGAAGGTTATAAAAAAGCTCTTGAAAAAAATAATATACCTTATAAAGAGGAATATGTAGTTTTTGATGATTTTACTCAAGAAGGTGGGTATAATTCTTTTAAGACGTTGGTTTTTGAACATCCGGAAATAACTGCTGTATTTCATGCTTCTGATTTGATGGCAATAGGGTCTTTCAAAGCAGCAAAGGACTTAGGAATGAAAGTTCCTGATGACATCTCTATTGTAGGCTTTGACGATATTGAACTTGCATCTTTGATTACTCCTGGACTTACTACCGTAAGACAAGATACTTTTAAGATGGGATATAATGCAGCAAAACATCTTTTATCTATTATAAAAGGGGAAAAGCCTCAGCATATATTAATACCTCATAAGCTTGTAATTAGAGATTCAGCTAGAAAGATATAATTTTTTTAAAAAGTATCCAAAACGTTTCGGATAGAATTTTTGGTAGGGATGGAGGTATATAAGTGGTAAAGCACATGTTTTTAGATAATGTAAACAATTTAATAAGTGAAAGTAAATGGCTTATTTTCCAAAATGAGTATAATACAGAGCTAAATCCTCGATATGAGACCCTTTTTACACTTACAAATGGTTACATGGGCGTAAGAGGTACTTTTGAGGAAGGAAGCGAGGGAGAAAAGCCGGGAAATTTTATTGCAGGAATTTTTGACAAGTCAGATGCGCAGGTTAGAGAAATAGTAAATGCTCAAAATTGGTTGAGAATAAAGTTGTATGCTGAAGGTGAAGAATTAAGTTTAAATAAATGCCAGTTACTGGAATTTAAAAGAATCCTTGATATGAAAAAAGGAATTCTATTTAGGAGTATGTTGATAAAAGACAGCAAAGATAGAATTACTCGAATTGAGGGATACAGGTTTATAAGCCGTAGCGACCTTCATCGTTCTGCAATTAAGCTATTTGTAACACCTATAAATTACAGTGGCGTTGTAGGTATAGAGAGCATTATTGATGGGACTGTTTTAAACTCAGCAGATAGCCCAAAGTATAGAATAAAGCATTTGAAAGTGGTTGACAATATCAGTTTGAGTAAAAGTGGGAGTTATCTTGAAACAGCAACTGTTGACGATGATATTCGCATTGCCACAGGCAGTACTGTGAGGATATATCGTTATGAAGATAAAGAGAAAAATAACATAGCTAAATTTAGAAGATTTTTGTCATTGGGTGAAATGAGTGTTGAGTACTTTGAGTTTGATGCTACAGAGAACAAAACAGTAGGAATTGACAAATTTGTAATAACTTATACCTCAAAAGACGTAAGAAAAGACCTATTAAAGACGACGGTGGAAAGAGAACTCTTTAATTTTGCTGGAGAAGGTATTGACAAAGAGCTTAAAAGGCATATTAAAGTATATGATGAACTATGGTCTGTTGCAGATATAAATATTGAAGGGGATGAAGAAGCAGATAAAGCTTTGCGTTTTAATATTTTTCATCTCATGAGTTCTGTCAATGAAAATGACTTCTTAGTAAGTATTGCTGCGAAAGCTCTTCATGGTGAGGGATACAAAGGTCATATCTTTTGGGATACGGAGATATTTATGCTTCCCTTTTTCATATATGTGCATCCAAAAGCGGCAAAGGCACTTCTAATGTACAGGTACAATATGCTTAATGCAGCGAGAAAAAATGCAGCTTTAAATGGGTATAAGGGAGCACAATATCCTTGGGAATCTGCAGATACAGGAGAGGAAGAAACACCTAAATGGGGATTTGATTACATGGGAAATCCTGTAAGGATATGGACAGGTGATTTGGAGCATCATATAACTGCTGATATAGCTTTTGCAGTGTGGGAGTATTTTAGAGCGACAGAGGATATTGAGTTTATGTTAAACTATGGTGCAGAAGTCATTTTTGAGACTGCAAGGTTTTGGGTATCTAGATGTGAATATATAAAAGAATTAGACAGGTATGAAATAAACAATGTCATAGGTCCTGATGAATTTCATGAACATGTTGATAATAATGCATATACTAATTACCTTGCAAAATGGAATATTAAAAAGGGACTTGAACTAATCAATATGTTAAAAGAAAAATACCATGAACATTATTATACTATATCAAACAAAATATGTTTGACAAATGAGGAAATGGAAAAGTGGAAAGAAGTTGAAGAAAAAATATATATACCTTATGACAAAGACAAAAAGCTGATAGAACAATTTGAGGGATATTTTGACAAAAAAGATTATGTTATTGATAAATTTGATGAAAACAATATGCCTATATGGCCTGAAGGTGTTGATATAACGAGATTGGGTGATACCCAGCTTATTAAACAGGCTGACGTTGTAATGTTAATGCTTTTGTTAGGTGAGGAATTTGATGAAGAGACCAAAAGAATTAATTACGAATATTATGAAAAGCGAACTATGCACAAATCTTCATTAGGTCCCAGCATGTATGCTATTATGGGGTTAAAAGTGGGAGACCACAAAAACGCATACCAATCTTTTATGAGAAGTGCCAACGTGGACCTTGTGGACAATCAGGGGAACACTAAAGAAGGTTTGCATGCTGCATCTGCTGGTGGTACATGGCAAGTAGCTGTTTTTGGATTTGGCGGAATGGAAATTGATAAAGAAGGGATATTAAATATAAATCCGTGGCTGCCAGAAAAATGGGGCAAGCTTTCCTATAAAGTATTTTGGAAGGATAATTTAATAGAGGTTATTGTTACAAAACAGGAAGTGACAGTAAAAAAGTTGAAAGGAAAAGGAAATATAAAAGTAAAGTTAAAAGGGAAAGAGCTAACAATGGAATAGTCAAAAAGGTATAGACAGGTGGTAACCTGCTATACCTTAAAAATAAATTGATTAAGCTTTAAGGGGGGATAAGTGGAGTTAGAGTAAAATTTTAAGTTCTCAATCAGATATTTTACTATAAAATTGTGAAAGGGGAAAGTGGTAATGAGTAAAAAACTTTTAAGTATTTTTGTTTTAACGATCTTTTTGCTGGCAACTGTTTTGGCTGGCTGTTCCTCTAGTAAAAATAATACTTCCAGTGCCAATGAAACAAATACACAAAAACACCAGACACAAAAACCAGTTACTATAAAATTAGGCATGTGGTCATCATCTCCAGCAGAAAAGAAAATAGTGGATGACCAAATAGCTAAATTTAAAGAAAAATATCCGAATATAGATGTGCAAATTGAGACAATTGTGGGAGATTACATGCAAAAATTACAAACAGAACTGGCGTCAAATACAGCACCAGATATATTCTATCTTGACAGCATGCCGGCACCACAGCTTATGTCTTCAGGAGTTTTAGAGCCATTAGATGATTATATTAAGAAATACAATGTGGATGTAAATGATTTCGAACCTTCTTTGCTTTCCGCTTTTAAGTGGGAAGGAAAAACTTATGGTTTGCCAAAGGATTTTAATACTTTAGCTTTGTTTTATAACAAAGACATGTTTAAAGCGGCTGGAATAAAAGAGCCTCCAAAAACATGGGAGGAATTAAGAGACGCAGCTAAAAAGTTGACAAAAGACGGTGTTAAAGGTTTGGTTTTATCAGCAGACCTTGCAAGATTTGATGCTTTTATCAATCAAAATGGCGGGTCAGTGTATAAAGATGGAAAGGTTACTTTAAATCTTCCTCAAAATGCACAGGCACTTGATTTTTATGTAGGTCTCATCACAAAAGACAAAGTTGCTGACACACCACAAAACATGGGAGAAGGCTGGAATGGAGATGCTTTTGCTGCTAAAAAAGCTGCAATGGCGATAGAAGGTGGATGGATGATACCCTTCCTCAAAGAAAAAGCTCCTGATTTAAACTATGGTATAGCAGAGCTTCCAGCAGGCAAGCAAAAATCTACAATGGCTTTCACTGTTGCATATGTGATGAATAAAAACAGCCAACATAAAGACGAAGCATTTAAGCTTATTGAATTCTTAACTGGCAAAGAGGGACAGCAATTTGTCGTAGATTCAGGGCTTGCGCTTCCATCTAGAAAGTCTATGGAAGTAGGCTTTAAAGAAAAATATCCTGAAAGAGCTGCCTTTATAGATGGTGCTTCTTATGCTGTGCCATGGCAATTCGGCTTGTATGGCACAAAGGTAGTAGATGCGGCTAATAAAGCCTGTGAAGCATTAATAATGAAGCAACTAAGTAGTGCTCAACAAGCTCTTGACAATGCACAAAAGGAAGTTGGACAATAATTGAAGTAAGCAGCACCTTATATTTTGGTAAGGTGCTGCAATTATGATTTTTTAAGGTGGAAAGGAAGGATGTATTATTTATGGAAGCGAAAATAACTATGAAAAAAAGGTATTTATACGAAGCTTTATCCGGGTATGCTTTTATGTTGCCTTTTATTGCTTCAATATCTATTTTTTTAATAGGACCATTAATTTATGCTTTTATTATAAGTTTTAAAGAATTTTCTTTTTTAAATTCTGAAGCAAACCGATGGGTTGGATTTGCAAATTATATAAAATTATTCAGTGACCCAACGTTTAAAAGAGCTCTTTTAAATACAACACTTTATTCTTTAGGAGTAGTACCAACACAGCTAATTATTGCCTTAATACTAGCATTAATTGTAAATTCGGATATTAAAGGTAAAACATTTTTTAGAGTTGCTTATTATATACCAACTGTTACATCCACAGTTGCAGTTTCTGTAATATTTTTATATCTATTTAAAGCAGATGGTTTAGTTAATGCTTTGTTAGCTAAATTTGGCATACAAGGACCTACTTGGTTCAATGACGTCAGGTTTGCGCTTCCTTCTATCATGATGATGGCGATATGGTCTTCTGTAGGTAATTACATGGTGATTTTTCTTGCCGGGCTACAGGATATACCATCAGAATTGTACGAGGCTGCGGAAGTGGATGGAGCTAATAAATTTCAGAGATTTTTCAAAATTACTCTTCCAATGTTGCGACCAATAGTGTTTTTTAATCTAGTAATGTCATTAATTGGTACTTTCCAGGTTTTTGATCAAGCCTATGTAGTATCGCAAGGGACTGGTGGACCTCTTGATGCTACAATGACAGTCGTGCTGGATATATATAGGACAGGCTTTAGAGATTTTAACATGGGTTACGCTTCAGCTATGGCTTTTGTATTATTTGTAATAATCTTGATATTGACTCTTATACAGCGAAAGCTTTTCAAAGAAGAAACCTATTAGGAGGTGGCAATAGATGAAAAAGGTGTTGCGGCTTTTATTTTATATCGTTGTAGTAGGATATGCAGTAATTACACTTGGTCCTTTTATATGGTCTATAATAACATCTCTAAAACCCACCAGTGAATTAAATACTTTTGCTGTAAATATAAAACATTTAACTTTAGATAACTATAAAATGATAATTACAAAATTTCCTTTTTTAAGGTGGTTTATAAATAGCGCTATAGTTGCAGCTGTAGTAACGTTTGGCAATATACTGTTTAATTCTATGGCAGGATATGCACTTGCAAGAATAAATTTTCCTGGAAGAAATCTATTGTTTATGGTTGTGCTTGCTCTCATGATGGTACCAGGACAGGTAGTAATGGTGCCAACTTATATCCTTCTCAGCAAATTAGGCTGGGTAAACACTTACATGGGCCTTACAATTCCATTTTTGACCAGCAATTTTGGAATATTTTTAATGAGGCAATTTTTCTTATCTCTTCCCAAAGAATTAGAAGAAGCAGCTACAATTGATGGTTTGTCACGATTTGGGATTTTCTTTAAAATAGTTTTGCCTTTGTCTAAACCTGCTCTTGCAACTCAATTCATTTTTATGTTTACTGGCAATTGGAATAGTTTCTTGTGGCCTAGCCTCTTGACATCCACTGATAATATGTATACACTACCTGTAGGCCTTAATTCTTTCTACGGGCAGTATTATCAATTTTGGAACCAGGTAATGGCAGGAGCTATACTTTTGACATTACCGACTATATTGATATTCTTAATATTCCAGAGATATTTTGTAAAAGGAATATCTACAACGGGATTAAAATAAGCAACGAAGGAGGCTAAAACAGTTGAAATTAGTAGTAAAAAATGATATAATTTTAATTAGGTGATGATAGATGTTATTAACTATAAAAAAAGTTAAAGAGCTGTATGATATAAGCAGAATTACGTTAATAAACTGGGAAAAGGAAGGATTAATAACCCCAGTTAGAACACCAAAAGGAAGAAGAAGGTACAAAAAAGAAGATATAGAGAAATTATTAGGCATGCTGGAAGAAGAACCAAAACCTAAAGTAGTTTTGTATGCAAGAGTGTCCACGAAGAAACAAGAAGAATATCTTAAGAATCAAATTAGAAGACTTGAAGAATACGCTAATTCCCAAGGATGGCAGTATGAAGTCATATCTGAAATAGCAAGTGGAGTAAATGAAAACAGGAGAGGCTTATTAAAGCTTTTAAATAAAATCAAGAGAGGAGAAGTTGAAAAAGTTGTAATAGAATATCCTGATAGACTAGCGAGATTTGGCTTTGAATATCTCAAATTTTTCATGGAAAGCTTTGGGGTGGAACTTATAGTTTTAAACGGGAAAGAAAATGAAGAAGATGCAAATAAGGAACTAGCAGAGGACTTAATAGCAATAGTAACATCTTTCGCAGCAAGAATTTATGGGAGAAGAGGTTCGAAAAAACATGATAGTAATACAAGCTAAACTTGTGTTTTTAAGTCAAGAAGACAAACAAACAGTATTAAACTTAATGAGAAGATGGTCCTCCTGCATGAGATTTGCATATAAGAGACTCTTAGAAGGTTATGATAGAAACACACTAAAAAGAGAGCTTCAAGGGATTTTTAACTTAAACTCAAGATATGTAGATGATGCAATAATGAAAGCAAGAGGTGTATTAGAATCATCTAGACAATTAGACAACAATCCAAAGAAAGTCATTTTTGCAGGAAGAGACTTGTTTAAAAAACTACAAAAACGCCATATAAACGGGAAAGAATATCAAAAATTAAAAATTAGGTGGCAGGAGAAGAGAAAAGGAAATCTTTATTCAAGAGGAGATAAAAGCAAAAAAGGAAATCTCAACACAAGAATAGAAGTAAAAGAAAATGGTACTTTCTTAAGGATAAATGTAAGGGAAAGAAAATATGTATATGCCAGAATAGAGGCAGGATATAAAAAGAATAAAAGCAGAGAAGAACTCCTTCAGGAAATTGCCCAATCAAGCATACCCTACTCTGTAGAATTAAAACTTAAAAATGGCAGTATATACGCCTATTTTGCTATAGAAGAAGAATATCCAGAAATAAAAATAACAAAAGAAAAAGGAGTCATAGGAATAGACATAAACGCATGTCCAGACAACATATCATGGACAGAAACAGATGAAAAAGGCAATCTAATAAGCTATAATAAAATACCAATGCCAGAGCTTGCAAGTGGAAATAAAGACAAAAGAGAATATTTCAGATGGAAATATGCTCATGAGATAGTAAAAATAGCAAAAGAAAAAGGAAAAGCAATAGTAATTGAGAGATTAGACATAAAAGACAAAGGCAAAAGAGGAGACTTTTCAGGGAGAAAATCAAGGAGAATAAGACATAGCTTTAGCTATAAATCACTTCTTTCAAAAATAAAAACACTAGCAAAAAGAGAAGAGATAGAAGTAATAGAAGTCAATCCTTCTTACACCTCAATAATAGGCATGTTAAAATATTCACCGCAGTATATGATAACAAAAGACATAGCAGCAGCCTATGTAATAGCAAGAAGAGGGTTGGGACTGCAAGAAAAGATACCAGATAATTATATAAAGTTTCTCAATACATTAACTGGAAATGAATTAGAAGAATTAAAAGAGCATGTAAAGAAAACAGTCAGAAACAAGCATATAAAGAAAAAGCACATAAAGGAAATAAATAGAGCAATAAAATTTTTACAAAGCTTTGAGAGTGAGCCAGAAAGAGTACTAAAACCTCTGGATGGAACAAGTTTTAGTATCTATGATTTTTGGCGAGTTCTCAAGGTAGCGGTGGTAACTTCACTCTCTCCTGGGAAGGTACCAAGAGACTTCTCTGCCCTGAGGGAATTATTAATCCAGGGCAAGTGGAGAGACCCGTAAGGGCGTGAGTTCCTGCTTCTTGGGGCAGGGGCTATGGCTTTCCCAAATACCGCCTGCTGGGGCTGGGAAAGTCTGAAGGGCGGACTACAAGTACCCCAGCTATCTAAACTGTGCACTTTTGTACAGTTTAGGTAACCAGGAATAAAATGGCAAGGTATCAAGGAGTAATTTTTGATTTAGATGGTGTTATTACAGATACTGCAAGATACCACTATTTAGCATGGAAGAAACTCGCTGATGAGTTAGGGATATATTTTGATGAAGTTATAAACGAGAGATTAAAAGGTGTAAGCCGCCTACAGTCTTTAGAGATAATTTTAGAGAAAAGTGATAAAAAATATTCTCAAGAAGAAAAAGAATATTATGCAAATAAAAAGAATGAGTACTATAAAGAGATGATAAAGAGAATTACACCTGAGGATCTATTGCCTGGAGTGGAGAGATTCATTGAAGAGCTTAAGAAAAGAGGTATTAAAACAGCAATTGCCTCTGTCAGTAAAAACGCTTTTACTGTTGTTGAAAATTTAAAAATAAAAGATAAATTTGACTATATAGTGGATGCAAATGAAATTAAGCATGGAAAACCTGATCCTGAGATATTTTTAAACGCAGCAGAACATCTTGGCATTTCTCCTGAAAAGTGTATTGGAATAGAAGATTCTGCTGCGGGCATCACTGCAATAAAAAAAGCAGGGATGTATGCAGTAGGAGTAGGCAATCCTGAAACGGTAAAAGAAGCAGACTTAATTTTAAAGGATTTAAGTGAAGCGGATAAAATATTAGAATTGCTGTAGTGTGGAAATATTCCCCTGTATTTGGGGAATATTTTTTATGGTTCTTTGTCAATAGTTGGGGTGGGTATTTTTTTCTGAATGCCCACCTATAAATTTTATAACAAGAAATATTTATTAAATTATGTTAGTTATGATAAAAGATATAGCTAGAAGTATGGGTGGATATTTATCTATGTCTTTTCATCAAAGCTCTATAATATCCTTGAATATCCTTTATTACTAAAAATAGCATTGCATCAAGCATTGCAATATAATATCCTTTTTCTGAATCGATAAAAATTTCTGTAACCATATGCAAGCCTTTTTAGTACTTTAATTTTATTGTTATAACCTTCTGTTACAGAATTAGTGTAAGGTATATCAAAGGCATTTGTTATTTCTTCAAACCAATGGTTAAATACTTGCACACATCTTTTAAATTCATCAATTTTACTTTCTTTAGCTAACTGTATCCATCTTTTTAATTCTATTTTTGCCTCCTTTGAATTTTTGCATTTTAATACTTTATCATTAAATTCTTCTTTTAAAAGGTATGCTATCCTTAAGTCGTCACTGTACCAGAACATTACTTCCAATTCTTCTTTTTGTTCTGTTGTTAAAGTATCATATTTTGCAAGAAGTAGCTTACGGCTTCTTTTGAAATATTTTCTTTTATTGTCTGGTAGCTCTATATTCCTTTAGGACGATTTGCAAGACCTAATGAGATTGCAGAAGTGGTAGTTTTTCTAGCTAGTAAAGAATCTAGCTATATTACAGGAGAAACGATCAATGTAGATGGTGGCTTGTTAATGGATTAGGATAAGGGGGTAATAAAAATGGCGCAAGTTGTTGTGATGCCCAAATTAGGGCTTACTATGACTGAGGGTACGATCACTAAATGGCATAAGAAAGAAGGCGATGAAGTTAGAAAAGGAGAAATACTATTTGAATTAACTACAGAAAAAATTACATATGAGGTGGAAGCGGATGTAGACGGTGTTTTAAAAGTTATATTGGTAAAAGAATGGGAAAGTGTATCTCCCGCTACTCCTGTTGCTATAATTGCAGGAGAGAATGAAAGTATAACTTCTATACTTGAAAGTGTAAAAAAATCTGAATTAGCTTCTGTTGGGGAAGCAGCAGAGTTAAAGGGAACTAAAGAAAAACTAGAATTGGGAACAGAATTAAAGGTAGAGTCAAGGGAAATCAAGGCTTCTCCAGCGGCCAAAAAGCTGGCTAAAGAAAAAAATATCGATTTAAGAGAAATTAAAGGTACAGGGCCAGATGGGAGAATTTTATTAGAAGATGCAGAAGAATTTATAAAAAGTAAAGAGAAAGCGGTTATAATACAGGAATATTCGGAAGATGAAAACGATGAGAAAGTTCCTCTGTCACCTGTACGGAAAACTATCGCAGAAAAAATGGTTGCTAGTTGGAATACAATCCCGGCAGTGACTTATGGAATTTCTGTCGATATGACAGAACTTATGGATTTAAAGGAAAAATTAGAAAGTGAGTTTGAAAAAAAAGGTGTAAAATTAACGTACAATCATTTTTTAATAAAAATTTGTTCTGTTGCATTAAAAGAAATGCCCTATATGAACTCTACAATAAACGGGAATGAATTAATAATTCATAAAAATATAAATATTGGAATGGCTGTAGCTAGGGAGAAGGGATTGATTGTACCAAATTTAAAAAATGTTGAAAAAAAATCTTTATTTCAAATCGCGAAGGAAACTGAGGAATTAATAGAAAAAGCGAGGAAGAATAGTCTGAGTGTGGATGAACTGACAGGAGGTACATTTACAATTACTAATTTGGGAATGTACGGGATAGAATTTTTTTCACCAATTATAAATCTTCCTGAAGTTGCTATATTAGGAATTACTGCCATTACCAATAAACCATCGATGGTTAATGGTCAGATAGTTATAAAGCCAACAATGGTTCTAAATTTGACTGCTGACCATAGGGTGGTGGATGGAGCAGATGCAGCTAAATTTTTACTTAGAATAAAAGAATTGATTGAAAAACCTTACCTTTTAATAATGGATTAAAAAAAATCAAATACATTCTTTTACAGTTTGCTAAACAATTTTGATTTTATTTAACAGATTTATATATCAGAAATATTTTGTTAACTGAGGGCTTATGATAAGCTCCTTTTTGTTTTTACAAAGAATGGAATCGTATAATTTTGTAAAAATAAAAAAATAAAATGGCTTTAATATTTTTTTACAAATGCCGATTTTTTAGTTAGATACTAAATGAGGAGGAGGACTGTTATGGCTATTTTTTATTACATGGCAGGAGTTATTGCAATTATTTTAGTAGTAGCTTTTTTGTACTGGTGGATAGTTAAAAGGCGTGTAACTTTGGTGTTAAGGGAAATGAAGGAGGCAATTGATTCAATTGCAAAAGGGGACCTGTCAAGAAAAGTTGACATAAAAGGCGATAAGGAATTAAAAGAACTGGCTAAATCTCTCAATAGCTTCTTGGAAAATTTTAAAACGCTTATTATGGAGTCTCAGCAGACCGCAGAGCAAACAGTGGTGGGTTCAAAAAAATTGGTGATTGCAATTGATAACGTTACCACTGCTGCAAAAGAAATTTCAAGTGCCTTAGAAGAAATTGCAAAAGGAGCAGAGGAACAAGCGGTAGCTGCACAGAAGACAGCCAAAAATGCCAGTGAGGCTTTTGAGCTGAATGAGAAGGTTAAGAATAAATTTGAAGAGACAAAGAATTTAAGTATTAGTATGGAAAAAGAGATTAAAGAAAATGAAGAGATTATGCTAGAACTAATGAAGAGGATGGAGGAAAGTGCTAATAAAAACAAAAAACTTATAGAGGAAGTATCTGAATTAAGAGAAAGGGCAAATAAGATAACTGACATAATCGGAATGGTAAACAAAATTGCTGACCAGACAAATTTACTGGCATTGAATGCAGCAATTGAAGCAGCAAGAGCGGGAGAACATGGAAAAGGGTTTGCAGTTGTAGCAGAAGAGGTGAGAAAACTTGCAGAGCAGTCAGCTTCTGCAGCAGGGGAAATAGTGCTTCTCACAAAAAGCATTCAAGATAAAATAAAAGAAGTTTCAGTGAAATTGGAGGAAGAGATTAAAGGAGTATTGGAAAATTTATCTTATGCAAGTCAGGTAAAAGACAAACTAGAAAGCGTTGTAAATGCAAGTGAAAATGTGGTGGAGGCAGTTGCTTTTGTGGACGATCTTGTCAATTCTCAATACGAAAAAATAAAAGAGATTGCGGAATTAAATCATAAGATTGCAGCAGTGACACAGGAGACTGCAGCGAATACGGAGGAGACCTTGGCTTCTACAGAAGAACAAGTGTCTTCTATGGAAGAGCTAAGAGAGATGATGAACCGCCTGGATGGCTTTGCTGAAAAACTTCAAAATCTAGTGAAGAAGTTCTCAGGAACAGTAAAGCTTACAGTGGAACAAAAGAGAAGAGTAGAAGAGGCAAAAAAAATACTGCAAAGAATAGCGGAAGAAAAAAGAGAAGAGTTATTTGGAGATAGAGCAAAGGATATAATCATGGATATTGTGAAAAGATATCCTAATTTTGAATTGGCTTTTTCAATACTAGGAAATGGAGATATAAAAGCGATTTCTGTTGAAATTGATATATCTAATGTGTATCACAGAACTTGGTTTCAGAGGGCTATTGAGGGGGAAGTAACAGTAACAGAGCCTTACATTTCTTTGGCGACAAATGAAATTTGCGTGACAATAGCAATTCCTGTCTACAAGGGAGAGAAAGTAATTGGAATTTTTGGAGGAGACGTTCAATTAGGCAAATAAAAGAGAAAAAAGTCGGAAGCATATGTATGCACGAGATTTCTAAAAACTATTTAAGAAGAAAAAATAATAAAGGAAATATTTGATAATTATCCACACATTAACATAGAAGTTTTATCGGATATTAAAGCAGAGAAGGTTTAGACAGATTAAAAAAATTGTTTAAAGCCGAAGTGGGTGAAGTGCGTTCTTTTTTAGCTAATTAAATGTAAATATTAGGGAGAAAGTGTATTTAGAAGGAGTCATTTATTAGTTTTACCTAAGTACAAAAGGAATACTGAGGTTGTTCTTGATAAAAAATTATAAAAAAAGCTACAAAGCAAAAAACATTTTTATAAAAAACTCTTGCATTTTTAAAAGAATCATAATATAATATAAACTGTAAGCGGTTACAGTAAATTAAGAAAAGGGTGTCAAAATGGCGACAATAGACGATGTAGCAAAATTAGCAGGTGTTTCTATTGCAACTGTTTCGAGAGTTTTTAATAATAGCCCTTTAGTAAGTGAAAAAGCCAGGCAAAAAGTTTTAAAAGCTGCAGAAGAGCTGGGATATAAACCCAGTATGCCCGCCAGAAGCCTGGCGATGAAGAAGACAAACACTATAGGGCTAATTGTGCCTGATATATCAAACCCTTACTATGCAGAAGTAGTAAGAGGTATTGAAGATGTCTGCAATATTTATAAATACAATATTACTTTGTGCAATGCAGACAATAAAAGGGAAAAAGAATTTCAATATATAGAAATGCTAAAAAATCGGTGGGTTGATGGAATAATATTTCATTGTGACTATTTTTCAAAAGAGCATTATGAAGTCTTTAAAAGTGACAATATAAAGGTGGTACTGGCAGGAAGAACAACAAAGTTTGATGTGCCTTATGTAGGAATTGATAATTTTAAAGCGGCTTATGATGCAGTGAATTATTTAATATCATTAGGCCACAAGAGGATTGGAATTATTCATGGTCCTTTAGGCGATATGAAGGAAACCATAGATAGTGTGGATAGGTTAAGGGGATATAAACAAGCTCTTATTGATAATGGATTACCAATTTATGATAAGTTTATTAAAGAAGCAAATTTTAAGTATAAAGGTGGATATAATGCGGCGATGGAAATGCTAAAAGGCGAAATGAGACCTACTGCTATTTTTGCGATAAGTGATATTATGGCAATGGGGGCAATAAATGCAGTGTTTGACAGTGGGCTTTCCTGTTCTGAAGATGTATCAGTAATGGGTTTTGATAATATTGACTTGTCAGAAGCAACAAGGCCTTCTCTCACTACTGTATCCCAGCCTATGTATGAAATAGGGGCTGTTGCAGCTAGAATGCTTATAAAAATGTTAAATGGGGAAAATATTGATGAGTATCAGACAATTTTAGAGCACAAAATTGTAGTAAGAAATTCTTGTAAATTTCCAAAAGAATAATGTTTGTTTTATTTTTTTAAATTGTAAGCGCTTACAGTTTTAACATGAAAAGCGCAATGAAGATTTTAAGCTTACGAAAGGAGAATATGGCATGTCTTATGTAAACTTCGTAAAGAAATACAAACTTGAAATTGCCATGCTTTTACCATTATTATTGTATATTTTAGGTTTTACTGTATACCCTATCATTCAAACTATTACTTTAAGCTTTCAGGATCAGTATACTAAAGCATTCACATTGGCAAATTATAAAGAGATTATAGGTAAAACAGAATTTAAACAGGCTTTTTTTAACACAGTAGCTCTTACATTTATTAGCCTCACTTTGGAAATGACAGCTGGACTTGTAATTGCGCTTATTTTAAGAAGAAGTTTTAAAGGAAAAGGGCTTTTAAGGTCTTTGATGTTAGTTCCTATGGGAGTTCCTACCCTTGTATCAGGTGTCGCTATGATATATATTTTCGGATTAAATGGTTATTTTAATGAACTTTTAGAAAAATTACACTTAATTAAGCTTCCTGTGGATTGGGCGAGCGGTGGTTTTAAGACATTGCTTATGGTTTCTGTAGCTGATATGTGGAAAGTTACCCCACTGGTAATACTATTGCTTTTGGCTGGTCTTGAAAGTATACCAGATGAAGTTTATGAAGCTTCCAATATTGACGGGGCAACTGCGTGGCAAACTTTTAAATATGTGACATTGCCACTTTTAAAGCCCTCTATAACGATGGCCTTGATATTAAGAGCGATAGATGCTTTTAGAATATTTGAACTTGTACTTGTTCTTGCAGGCCGTGCTACTCCTGTTATTTCTACCTTTGCGTATGATGAGTATAATAATTATGCAAATGCCTATACATCTGCGGCAGCATCTACAATATTGCTCCTAATAATAGCAGTATTTATAGTAAGCTACTTAAAAATAGCTGGTACTAAGGAGGAATAATGATGAGGAAAATAGATATTAGTGAGAAGATTTCAAATACAGCGTATATTCCAATAGCTATAATAGCAGCAATATTGATGATTATACCAGTATATATACTTTTTATAACTTCTTTTGCAGTGCCAAGTGATATATTAAAGCCTCATCCAGATTTTTTCATTACTCGCTTCACTTTGGACCATTGGAAAGATGTATTTCTTTCAGGAAATATATGGCCTCCTTTTAAGAAAAGTTTTGTAGTGGCAACAATGACTACCATCATTGCAATTATAATAGCTGCTCCAGCGGCTTATGTTATAGCGAGGATGCCATCAAAAATAAAATACGCAGTAGTATTATCACTATTTTTTACAAGGATGTTTCCTGATGTAGGTATTGCTCTTCCGATAGCAGTTGAGTTTATAAAATTAAATTTAATGGACACTTATCTAGGATTGGTTATGGCACACCTTATTGTAAATTTACCTTTTGCAGCATGGATATTGGTTGGAACTTTTGAGACAATACCAAAGGACCTAGAAGAAGCTGCATTGGTTGATGGAACAAGTAAGTTGACGGCATTGATGAGGATTATAATGCCAATTGCACTTCCTGGTATAGCTGTTACTGCTATATTTGTATGGCTGAATTCCTGGAATGAATTTACTTATGCTCTTTACTTGACTATTTCAGACAGGACTTTGCCTCTTCAAACTTACTATTATGTCCAAAGAGGAGGAATTTTTGATTCAGCCACATATGCGACAGTACTCACAATCCCTGTAATGCTTGTGACATTCTTCTTACAAAAGTATATGAAGAGTGGATATCTTGCAGGTGCTGTTAAAGGTTAGCATATACGTATCCGAATTTTTCGGATACTGTATATAAAAAAATTAAATTTTAAGGAGGTTTTCTGAAGTTATGAGGAAGTTTTATGCTAAGGTAATAGCAGTATTAGTGGTTCTCTCCCTTTTGGGTACTCTTATCGCAGGATGCGGGAGTAAAAATGTGTCAGATGCGAGGAAAAAAGTCTTGAAAGTTTCAATGGGACTTGGAGAAGCAGAATGGAAAGTGATGAAGGAAGATATTTTCCCACCATTTGAGCAAAAGTATGGTGTAAAAATTGAGCCTCTTCAAATTGAAGCCGGAGACCTTATTAAAAAGTTAGATGCTATGCACAAAGCAAATGCGATGGATATAGATATTATAACTCAAGATAACATGCAACTTGCTCCGCTTGTGGCAAAAGGGCTTGTGGAAGATTTGTCTCAGTATAGAGACATGATACCCAAGGAAGTAATACCAAGTCTTGTTCCAGTTGGAGAGTTTAATGGAAAATTGTACTTTATGCCTTATAGACCAAATGTAGAGATAGCTTTTTACAATGCAGATAAATTCAAAGAATATGGTTTGAAACTACCTACAAATTGGGATGAGCTTTTACAGGTTGCAAAGACTTTTAAAGAAAAAGAGGGTATAGGCAGAGTTATAATTAAAGAAAATTTGGGGCCTGACAGCACAGTTCAAATGTTTGACCTTATAAGATCTGCTGGTGGTGACCCAACAGTATTGAATGATGAAGGTTCAGTAAAAGCATTTACATTCTTGAAAGAATTACAGCCATACCTCTCTCCTGACTCAAAGAAAGCTGACTGGAATACACCTGTCGAATATCTCGCAAAAGATAGTGTATATTTAGTTGAAAATTGGCCTTACACTGCAAACGTTCTTGTAGAGCAGTATGGTAAAAAGAACATTTTGGCATATCACGGTTGGGCAGGTCCGGTTAAAGAGTCCCACGTTTTAGGAGGAGAAGTTATAGGAATACCAACTGGTGCACCTAATAAAGAGATGGCAATAAAGTTTATGCAGTATCTCATGAGTAAAGAAGTTCAAGAAAAACTTGTGGCTAAATTGGGATGGCCATCAATGAGAAGCGATGCTTATGGTAAAGTTGCAGATTGGCAGAAACCATATTTTGAAGCTATAAATGAAGCATTAAAACATGCAGAACCGAGGCCAAACCTTGTATACTGGGCTGATGTAGACAAGGCTATAAATGGAGCACTAAGAGAGATAATCTTTGAAAATAAACCTATTAAACCTACTCTTGATAAATATCACAACATGATAGAAGAAGCTAAAAAAGCCGCAGAAAGCAAGTAAATGCTTTAAATTGATTTTGGTCGGAAACGACTTTGTTTCCGACCAAAATTTTGAATTAAAGTAAGAGTGGAGGATGGATATGGCCAACAAAACGAAGAAACCAATTTACCCTTTTGAAGATTGGGTTATAAGAGAGACGCAGTTTAGTATAGACACTAACTACAGAAATGAAACTATTTTTGCTTTAGCAAATGGATATATTGGAATAAGAGGGACTTTTGAAGAAGGATATTCAGGGCCTAAAAATACCTCTTTTAATGGGACGTATATCAATGGGTTTTATGAAATACACGATATAGTTTACCCTGAAGGGGGATATGGTTTTGCAAAAATAGGTCAGACAATGTTAAATGTGGCAGATAGTAAAATAATAAAATTGTATGTAGATGGGGAACAGTTTGATTTACTAAAAGGGAAAATCCTATTTTATGAGAGAGTACTTGACATGAAGAAGGGGGTTGTAGAAAGAAAAGTAAAATGGGAATCCCCTACAGGAAAAGTTTTAGAGGTAAAAATAAAGAGAATTGTATCATTAAATAGGCAACATTTAGCGGCAATTTCTTTTACTGTGGAACCTGTAAATTTTAGCGGAAAAATTAGATTTATTTCCGCTATTGACGGAAATGTTTCAAATATAAATGATAGTAAAGATGTAAGAGTAGGTTCAAATTTAAAAGGAAAAGTTTTAAAGACTATAGATAAAGGTGTAGAGGATTTAAAAGGATGGATTGTTCAAAAAACGCAAAAGAGCAATTTCTCCTATGTTTGCGCGATAGACAATGCATTAGTGGGAGATAGTAAATATGAAGTCTCAAATAGTTTAGAAGAAGATGGAGTAAAAGTAATTGTAGATCTAGAGGCTGAAAAAGGCACCTCATACACATTGAATAAATTTATTTCCTATTACACTTCAAAGGATTTTGATGAAAATAAATTGGTTGCTCTTGCTTTAGAAGAAATAGAAAAAGCCAAAAATGACGGCTTTGAAACGATAGAAAAAGAGCAGGAAGAATTTTTGAATTCTTTTTGGGAAGATGCTGATGTAATCATAGAAGGAGATAAAGCTCTGCAGCAAGGCATACGCTTTAATGAATTTCATCTACTTCAATCTGTCGGAAGAGATGGGAAGACAAATATTGCAGCAAAAGGGCTGACGGGAGAAGGTTATGAAGGCCATTATTTTTGGGATTCTGATATTTATATAATGCCTTTCTTTCTTTATATAAAGCCCGAAATTGCAAAAGCTTTGGTAATGTACAGGTATAATCTTTTAGATGCAGCAAGATCCAGGGCAAAGGAATTAGGTCACAAAGGAGCTTTGTATCCTTGGAGAACGATAGATGGGCCTGAATGTTCTGCATACTTTCCGGCTGGTACGGCACAGTATCACATAAATGCTGATATAGTTTATGCTTTAAAAAGATATGTGGAGGCTACAAATGATTTGGACTTTCTCTATGACTATGGATGTGAAATATTATTTGAAACTGCAAGATTTTGGGAAAATTTAGGAGCGTATATTCCTCTTAAGGGCAATAAATTCTGCATAAACTGTGTCACTGGTCCAGATGAGTATACTGCATTGGTTGATAATAACGCTTATACCAATTACATGGCAAAAATGAATTTGGAATATGCCTATGATATTGCAAATAAAATGAAAAAAGAAGTGCCTGAGAAATACCAAAAAATTGCTTCTAAGTTAAATCTAAAAGATCAAGAAATTAATGCGTGGAAAAAAGCTGCTGACAATATGTACCTTCCTTATTCAAAAGAACTTGACATTATACCACAGGATGACAGTTTTTTGTATAAAGAAAGGATAACAGTAGATCAAATACCACAAGATCAATTTCCACTTTTATTGCACTGGCATTACCTAAATATTTATAGATATCAAATATGCAAACAGCCTGATGTGTTGCTTTTGATGTTTTTACAGAGAGAAAAATTTACTAAAGATGAACTTAAAAAGAATTACGATTATTATGAACCTATTACTACTCACGACTCTTCCTTGTCGCCAGCTATATTTAGCATACTAGCCAATGAAATAGGATATACTGACAAAGCTTATAAATACTTTATGATGACTGCAAGAATGGATTTGGACGACTACAATGACAATGTTAAGGATGGAATTCATGCTGCTTCTATGGCAGGAACATGGAGTGCAGTTGTGAATGGCTTTGGTGGAATGAGGGTTTATACAAATGAACTTCATTTTGAGCCGAGATTGCCAAAAGAATGGAATTTGCTCTCTTTTAATGTGAGATACAAAGGTAGAAAAATAAATATCAAATTAACCAAAGAAAGTGTTGTGTTTGCACTATTAGAAGGAGAACCTATAGAAATCTACTGCTTTGACGAAAAAATTTTACTTGAAAAAGGAGAAAATAAAGTAGAAAGTCGTAAAAATTAAAGAAGTATGGAGCCAATCGGCACCATACTTCTTTAATTTTTTTATATGTCGTTATTTGAAAGCGTGAGGGAACCGCCACCCGTACTTAAATCAAAGTAATAATTTCCACTGCCTCTATATGAATATACTTTGATATAATAGGTTCCCGTTTGTGTTGGAATATATGTTATTGTTTCCTGCCTTTGTGTTCCAGTTGAACTTTTAACAAGAGTACCAGTTGGGTCATAGAGGTATATATCGAAATCAGGGTTATAGTTTGCCCAATCAGGTATTATGAAAGTTATTGCGATAGGATATGATGTGTCTGTCACGTTAAATGTCCAAATGTCACTGTAACCAGACCCAGGGAGTGAATTTTTAGCATAATAATGGTTTGGCACAGATATATTAGTTCCTGTGAAATTTCCAGCTGTTTTAATTGCTTCATATGCATCCAATCTTCCTGCACCATAGTCAATGTTTTTGCTTGGAGTCCCCCAACTTTTTGCAGTAGTCATTATTATATTTTTTACATCAAGTGGTGCAAGGTTTATATTTGCACTAAGCATAAGGGCTACTGTACCTGCTACAAAAGGTGTAGCCATACTTGTACCACTGTATGTCACATAACCATTTATAGAATTTGCTTTTGCGGCAGTTATATTATATCCGGGTGCTGCAATGTCAGGTTTTATCCTTCCGTCAGCTGTGGGACCACGGCTGGAGAAGCTTGCAAGGTTGAATCCAAGTTCTCCTACATCCGCCATTGCTGCAACGGTTATGGCTTTTTCTGCTGCACCAGGTGATCCTATGGTGTACCTTGCAGGGCCTGAATTTCCAGCTGCAACTACTACTACAATTCCGCTATCTACGGCGCTGTTTACTGCTAATGAGGTAGAGTCAGTTCCATCAGAACTTGTAGAAGTTCCAAGGCTTAAATTTATGACTTTGATTCCGTATACATCTTTGTTTTGAACAGCCCAATCAATTCCTGCCGTTACAGTACTCATACTTCCGCTTCCATTTGAATCAAGTACTTTTATTCCTACCAAAGCTGCACCAGGTGCAACACCTGTATAAAGGCTGTTACCTGCCCCAGTGCCTGCCGCAATGCTTGCTACATGAGTCCCATGTCCATTATCATCGTAAGGGGTAGTTTTACCGTTTACAAAATCTTGCCATCCTATTATTTTGCCACCAGCAAGGTCAACATGGGAACCATCAATGCCTGTATCAATAATTGCTATTACTATATCATTTTTGGAGTAGGAGGAAGGATTACCATCTTTGTTTCCAGTTACGCCAAAGTCATTTCTCGCTTTTGTAACGCCAAACCATTTTGTTGCAGTGTCTAATGTCGCATATACAGGCTCGTCATACTCAATTTGTTTTACTATATCCAATTTTGACAAAGCGTTTATTTGTCCTTTAGTTAAAGTAGCAGCAACTCCTGGAATAATTTTGTATTTATGCTTTATATTAAACTTTCCAATGGATTTAGAAATATTCAATAGTTCGTTATCATCTATGTTTTTGTTGAAGGTTATTACGACAGGGAATTCCGCACTGTCAGGCTTATCAGTAAGCTTTGCTTCCAGGTTATCAAAAATTTTGTTTTTGTTAGAATCTTGCATCAAAACTTTTTGAATTTGAGGCGAGTAATTTTTTGTTGGAGAGTCGCCAGATAAGTTTATTAAGTTGGGCTGAGCTTGGACTAATACTCCACTTAGCGACATTAAAGATACAATTAACACAAAGGTCAGTAAAGCTTTTAATATTTGTCGGCTCTTCATTTTTTCTTACCTCCTTAAAAATTTAATATTTTTTAAAATTTAAGTCAGCACTTCTAGTCGCTAAGTGAAACTGTTTTTTGTTTATCATCTCCTTTCTCTAAGATTTATTTTCTATAATAAAACTCAAGCAATTTTTATGCCAGTTCACTGTATATGGACAAAATTAATAAAAGTTTTTGAAATGTATAATTTTTTATACACATTTTTATACACAAAAGAATGGATAAACACATACATTTAGAAATTAGTATAAATTTAACGAATTATGTAGAAAAAATCTTTTTTAAAAATAGAAGGAAAATTCATATTTATGTCGAAATAGTAATATAGGGAAATTAAATAAATTTTTGTTGAAAAAGGCAAACTCGTCGAAAGGCGGGGACGCAAAGCCACGGGTCTAATGCAATAGTTTTGCTATGATAGCCGGGCTACCAACATTTATATATGACCTCCTGCCTTTTGGTAGGAGGTTTATAAATTAAGGAAGTGGTGTTTTATATGACTAATAAGGAAAAAATTTATAATGTTATTGTAGAAAAAAGTAAAGAATTTGATATTCAAAATTTTTTGATAAGTAGAAAAGGTGGAATCACTACGGAAGAAGTAGCACAACTCTTAAAAATGGCTCGACCCAATGTGTCTTTTATTTTAAATCATCTTGTAAGAGAAGGGAAAATAGTTAAAATTATTTCAAAACCCGTGTATTATATTGAAAAAGATAGATTAGCTTATTTTTTAGGGAATAAGGTTAAAGAAGAAATGCTTCTAAAAGACTTAATTGATTTTTTACACTTAAGAAAAGGAAAAGAATGTGCTTTTGAAAATATAATAGGACATGATGGCAGCCTCAAAGGACAAATAGAACAGGCCAAAGCAGCTGTATTATATCCTCCTTATGGGCTCCACACTCTTATCATAGGACCGCCGGGCTCTGGTAAATCTTTTTTCGCGGAGATGATGTACAAATTCAGTCTTCAAAATGGTAGGGTAGGACCTCTGGAAGTGTTAAACTGCGCGGATTACTATAACAATCCTCAACTTCTTATGTCTCATTTGTTTGGACATGTTAAAGGGGCTTATACTGGAGCTGATGTAGATAAGATAGGTTTAGTCGAAAAAGCCGATAAAGGGATATTATTCCTTGACGAGGTTCACCGCCTACCTCCAGAGGGCCAGGAGATGCTCTTTTACCTTATTGACAAAGGAGTGTATAAAAGATTAGGAGATACTGTTGAAAGAAGGGCTAACTTAATGATTATAGCAGCTACTACAGAGAAACCAGGTTCCTTTCTTTTAAAGACTTTTATGAGGAGAATACCCGTTGTCATTCAACTTACTTCTTTTGAGGAGAGACCTCTTGAGGAAAAAATTGAAATGATTATTCATCTTTTTAAAGAAGAAGCCAAACGCCTAAACTTAAATATTGTTGTACGTCCGGAAGTAATTTCTTTGTTTTTGTCTTTGCAATATGAAGGAAATATTGGGGAATTGAAATCTCTCCTTCAATTAATTTGCTCTAAAGCTTTTTTAATGAACTATGGGACAAAGAGGAATTTTTTAAAAATTGATCTTACTTTGTTACCTCAGAATTATTTAAAACTAGGGCTAAATGATAGAGTAGTTTTTGATAAATTTTTAATCATTTCTCCTGAAAAAGAAAAGAAAATAGATAGATATGATTTTTATGAATTTATCGCTATGAAATATCATGAATTAAAAGAAAGGGGAATTAAGGGGATGTTACTTGAAAAGGGAATAATCGATTGTATTAATAACTTTTTAGAAAGCATTTTGGAGGATAATTTTAGAAAAAATGGGAATTTTCCATAGATTAGTATATCTAAGAATATATCACTATAACATATCATCACGGAGATATTTTTAATTAATGGTGGATTATCGGGAAATACGAAGGATGACAATATTAATAGAAGAGTTTATAATTGTAATCGAATTAACTCCTGCTATTGCGCAACAATAGAAAGGAGGAAACTCGCCATGAAGAATAAAATTTTGAAAATTGCTGTAGCATATTTAATGATATTTATAATGCTATTTGGAGGAATTACTTCGGTGTACGCTTACGACAAAATCCACGTTGTTTCAAAAGGTGAATCATTGTATTTAATAGCGAAATGGTATGGTAGTGATGTAAATAGCATAAAACAGGCAAATGGGAATTGGAGCGATTTGATATATCCTGGTGAAAAATTAGTTGTGCCAGTAGATGAAAAAAATGCTTATTACAATTATCTTGTTGACAGATATTTAATCGCAAAAATAATTTATGCTGAAGCTCGTGGAGAAAGTTTTGAGGGTCAGGTCGCTGTAGGTGCGGTGATTTTGAATAGAGTAAAAAGCGGTATTTTCCCAAATACTGTAGCAGGAGTTATATATCAGCCAGATGCTTTTGAGTCTGTAACGAATGGTGAATTTTTCAATCATGAACCTGACCTTACAGCTTTTAAAGCAGCAGATGCAGCTTTAGCCGGATGGGACCCAACAGGAGGAGCCCTATACTTCTTCAATCCAGCTACTTCAACTTCTTGGTGGATATGGACAAGGACAATTACAAATGTGATAGGACACCACTGGTTTGCAATATAGGAAGGCAGAAGCCTTCCTATATTGCATATATTTTACATTATAAAATTTTACTTTTGTAAAAGAATAAGAATAGCATTAAAAATAGGAGCTGATTATATGGTATATATATTTGTAGGAGGAAGTTCAGAAAAAAGTTCAATTATAAAATTTTTATCCTACTGTGTACATTCTAAAAAAACAGTGGTAGAAGAGTTAAAGAATTATAAAGAGAAAACAGATATTTTAATTATCTCTGATATTCTGCGAGAGGAGGATTTTCACAAGTTAAAAAATTATATTTATAGTTTTCCAAGTAGTATTATGATAACAAATGCAGATGATGAGCTATCAAATAAACTCTTTGCACAGGGAATAAATTCTACCCTTATAACATGTGGTTTAAATCCAAAGTCCTCCATTACTGCTTCTTCAATATCTTATGAAGAAGAAGGTTATGAATTTAATTATTGCGTACAAAGGTCTTTTTTTAATTTAAAAGGCAAATTAATAGAGCCATTGGAAATACCTGTTGAAATAAAAGTTCCTGGACAGTATAATATATATAACTCATTATTTGTAATAACTGTATTATTAATTTTGGGGTATGAAATAAAAGATATACAAAATGTGGTTAAAACCTTTGAGAATAGTGGACGGTGATAAATTTTTAAAGATAATTTTTAACGATTACTTTTGCCACCTGTCATAATTGCTTGCTAATTTTAATATATATTTTTAGAAGGACACATAAGGGGAAGGGGAGAGTGAACACATGGCAGGCAACTTTTTGGAGAACAACGTAGTTGTAGTAGTAGGGAAAATTTTTACTGATTTAGAGTACAGTCATGAACTATATGGAGAAGAATTTTTTAATTTTATTTTGGAAGTTCCAAGATTGAGTGAAACGAAAGATTATCTTCCTGTCACTATTTCTAACCGTTTATTTGAAGGTATGAATTTACAGGTAGGCACAAGGGTAAAGATTGAAGGACAATTGAGGTCATACAATAGAAAATCTCCAGAAGAGGGGAAAAATAAGTTGATTTTGACCATATTTGCTCGAGACATGATGGTATTGTCGGAAGATGAAGTAGTGAAAAATCCGAATGAAATTTTTTTGGACGGCTTTATTTGTAAAAAACCTGTTTATAGAACTACTCCTTTTGGCAGAGAAATAACTGATTTATTAATTGCTGTAAATAGGCCTTATAACAAATCTGATTACATACCTGTCATAGCGTGGGGGAGAAATGCGAGGTTTTCTGAGAAGTTGGAAATAGGAGATCGTATACGCTTGTGGGGAAGAGTACAGAGTAGGGAATACCAAAAAAAATTAGGAAATGGAGTAGTTACGAAGGTAGCTTATGAGGTTTCTATTACAAGAATGGAAGTGGTTGAAAAAGAATTACAAAAGAGTTAGAATGGAAGTAACAGAGGACAAAGGGGGAATAAGTTTTGGAGAGAGGACTTATACAAGTTTATACTGGAGATGGCAAAGGGAAGACTACGGCTTCTATTGGTCTTGGCATAAGGGCAGTGGGAAGAGGATTTAAAGTATATATGGTACAATTTCTGAAAGGAACAGATACAGGAGAACTTCATACACTTAAGAATATTGAAAATTTTAAAGTTTTTAGGTTTCAATCAACAGAAAAGTTTTTTTGGAATTTAAATGAAGAGGAAAAGAAGATCCTTGCTGAGGATATGAAGAAAGCCTATGAATTTGTTGCAGATGTCCTCCAAAACAAAAAGTGCGATATCTTAATTTTAGATGAGATAATGGCGGCAATACATAGTAAAATGTATACTGTAGAAGATGTGTTAAAATTAATAGATATGAAACCTAAAGAGATGGAACTCGTTTTGACAGGTAGAAGTGCTCCTCAAGAAATTATGGAAAGAGCGGATTTGGTTACAGAAATGAAAGCAATTAAACATCCCTTTGAAAAAGGGATACCAGCGAGATACGGTATAGAATACTAAAACACCCGAAAAATCGGGTGTTTTATTTAACCTCTCAAGTCCTCCATGAGTTTTGTTTTTTCACGGGTTTTGTCATCTGCTACTTTTACAATTTTTGCCGGAACTCCTGCGACTACAGTGTTAGGAGGTACATCTTCTATTACAACTGATCCTGCTGCTATAACAGCCCCATGACCTACTCTTACTCCTTCTAATATAACTGCATTTGCACCAATAAGTACATTATCTTCAATTACAACTGGTACACTACTTGGTGGTTCTAACACTCCTGCTATGACAGCTCCCGCTCCTACATGGACGTTTTTGCCTATAATTCCCCTCGCTCCTATCACCGCATTCATGTCTATCATAGAATTTTCGCCAATTTCTGCTCCTATATTTATCACTGCCCCCATCATTATCACAGCGTTTTTGCCTATTTTGACTTTATCTCTAATTATTGCACCGGGTTCTATTCTCGCATCAAGATGCTTAATATCCAGCAAAGGAATTGCAGAATTTCTGCGGTCGTACTCTAAACGATAGTGTTTTATTTTGTCTTTATATGTTTCAATCACTTTTTCAACGACTTCCAATTCCCCAAAGACGATTTTAAAGTTGTCACAGCCATATACTTCTAATTCTTCGATTTCTTCAATCTCTATATTCCCTTGTATGTAAGCTCTAACGGGTGTTGATTTTTTTGCCTCTTTAATGTATCTTGCAATTTCATAAGGATTTGTCAAATTATCATTTGTACTCAAATACTATCATCCTTTCTTTACAAGGTCTTCCATTGTATATAAGCCAGGTTTTTGATTTATTATGAATTTTGCAGCTTGTAGGGCACCATAGCCAAAAATTTCACGGGATTGGGCAGAGTGACTTATGGTGATTACTTCATCGTGACCAGCAAAAATTACTTGGTGTTCACCCACAATTGTGCCGCCCCTTACTGCATGTATCCCTAATTCATTTGGTTTTCTCTGGTCAGTTTTAGTATGGCGTCCATACACGTATTCCTTTTTGTCATTTAGCACTTGGTTTATGCTATCTGCAATCATTAACGCAGTGCCACTTGGAGCATCTTTTTTCATATTGTGATGCTTTTCTATTATTTCTATGTCAAAATCCTGCTGTAAGATTTTTGCAGCTTCTTTTACAAGGTTTATAAGAATATTCACTCCAAGGGACATATTAGCAGACTTAAAAATCGGTATTTCTTTTGATGCTTCTCCTATGACCTTTAATTCTTCTTCACTGAGTCCTGTCGTGGCAATGACTACAGGAAGCTTCTTTTGTAGAGCGGCTTTCACTAAATTAGGTACAGCTTCATGGTATGAAAAGTCAATTACTACATCCGCTTCTTCTTTTACATCTTTTAAGTCGCTGTAAACAGGAAAGTCGAGAGGAGAAGTATTTTTATCTACTCCTGCTACTATTTTAAAATCATGACTTTCTGCTGCTAACTTTGCTACGACTTTTCCCATTTTTCCGTTACAGCCATGAATTATTATTCTAATCATTAATTTGCCTCCTTCAATAAACCGTACTTTGAGAGAACAGATTTCAGATATTCTAAGTTTTTATCGCTCATTTCAACTAGTGGGAGACGCAAAGGTCCTACATTAAAGCCCATTAAATTCATAGCAGTCTTTACTGGAATAGGATTTGTTTCTATAAAAAGGGCTTTATTTAGAGGATTAAGTTCTAACTGCATGTCTCTTGCTCTTTCAATATCTCCATTTAAATAAGCGGTTGTCATTTCATGTATTTTTGCCGGGATTATATTTGCCGTGACGGATATTACGCCTAAGCCACCTAAAGACATTATTGGTATTACTTGGTCGTCATTTCCTGAGTATATTTCAAAAGATTTACCCATAATGCGGGCAATTTCAGCTACCTGTACGATATCACCACTGGCTTCTTTTACTCCAACTACGTTGTCTACATGTTTACTCAATTCAAGATAAGTTTCTGGCAGCATGTTGAGAGATGTCCGGCTTGGGACATTATAGATGATAATAGGTATATCTACGTGTCTTGCTATTTCAGTAAAGTGAGCCACTAATCCCTTTTGTGTTGTTTTGTTGTAATAGGGTGTTATAACTAAAAGAGCATCAGCACCTGTAGATTGAGCATATTCACTCATTTCAACAGCATGGGCAGTGTTGTTAGAACCGGTCCCTGCAATTACTGGTATTCTTCCGGCGACTTTCTCTACTGTAAATTTAATTGCCGCTTGTTGCTCTTCTTGTGTCATTGTAGAGGCTTCACCAGTGGTACCACATATGATGATAGCATCGGTTCCTTCTTTGATGTGCCATTCAATAAGCTCACCAAGTTTTTCAAAATTTACGCCCTCTTCGTTAAATGGAGTAACAATAGCGACACCTGATCCTTTAAAAACAGGCATAATCATTCTCCTTTCACATATTTTTAATTAAAAGTTCTGCTATTTGAACGGCGTTTGTTGCCGCTCCTTTTCTTATGTTGTCGGCTACAATCCACATGTTAAGACCGCTGTAAACTGTCTCATCTCTTCTTATTCTACCTACAAAAACTTCATCTTTTCCTGAAGCATAAGTTGCGAGAGGATAAATATTATTTTGAGGATCGTCTTGCACAACAACTCCCGGGGCATGTTTTAAGACTTCTATTAGTTCTTCCATTTCATAAGGCCTTGCAAATTCTACATTGACAGATTCGCTGTGAGAGTTTGCAACAGGGACTCTTACTGTTGTTGGAGATACCTTTATTGAACTATCTCCCATGATCTTCTTGGTTTCGTTTATCATCTTTAATTCTTCCTTTGTGTATCCGTTTGGTGCGAAAGAATCAATGTGAGGAATACAGTTGTTTGCAATAGGATGAGGGAATACTTGGCATGGTTCTCCTTTTAAACTTCTTTCAAGGTCATCTACACCTTTTTTACCTGCTCCAGACACTGCTTGGTAGGTGGATACCACTATTCTTTTTATTTTATATTTGTCGTGAAGAGGCTTTAAAGGAACTACCATTTGAATGGTAGAACAATTGGGATTTGCTATTATTCCTTTGTGCCATGAAATGTCTTGAGGATTTACTTCAGGGACAACCAAGGGTACATTTTCATCCATTCTCCAAGCGCTGGAATTGTCAATTACGACTACGCCATGAGAAGCAGCTATTGGAGCGAATTGTTTGCTTATAGTTGCACCGGCAGAAAAAAGAGCGATTTGAATGTCTCTTTTAAAACTTTCTTCAGTAAGTTCTTCTACAATGTATTCATTACCTCTAAATGTGATTTTTTGACCTGCAGATTTTGAAGAAGCAAATAAATAAAGTTTGTCAACTGGGAAATTTCTATCTTCCATTACTTTAAGAAAAGTCCTACCTACCATTCCGGTAGCTCCTACAATTGCTACATTAACTCCCATTATTATCCTCCTCTAAAGTTCTAAAATTATAACTATATTTCAATTATACACTGCATTAAAGCAGGTTTATTTAATTTAAAATATATCATTATTATTATATGAAGTCAATAAAATAAGGATTACAGATGAACAAAAAGCCTAAAAAGTAATTTTTTACTTTTTAGGCTTTGCAGTTTTTTCAAGAGATTTTATATCTTGTAAAAGTACGTCTGCTTTTATTTTAGTTAAAACTTTATTTTGAGATTTTATTGCTTTTTGTAATTCAGCAACTCCTGCCTCAAATTTGTCAGCTGAATTTTTTGCTTCTTTAGGAAGTTTTGGCTTCAAAGTTTGCCACACAGAATTTATATCTATCAAATCTTTTGAAATTTCTTCCCACTTTTGCACTTCACTTTTAAAAGCAATATCTTGAGCGTAAAATTTTAATCTTTTTATGTCAGTAGGTGCTTCTGATTGAAAAAGGTCTTCTAAATCAGGAATATATTTATACACATTATTTGCATATATCAAAACATCAATTTTTGATTTTTTATTTGCTATAATAGTAAGGTCATTTATAGCGGCACCCATACTATTTATTAGATTTAATTTTGCACCTTCTTTAGTAACTAAAGGAGTTAATGAGTTCCAATCTGTATGAATATTTTTTATTGCTTTGTTAATTTCTTCCCAAGATTTATCTTCAGGAGTTTTCTTTGGTGATTTTTTATCCTCTTCCTTTTTATCTTTTTTTTCTTTATCACTTTGTTTTTCCTGATCACTTTGCGGTTTTTCCTTTATTTTCTGAGCTTCTTTTATTATTTTTTCTATATCTTTTTCTATTTTAGATAGTTCTTTTGGTACTTCTGTTTTTTGACTTGTTTGAGGCTTTTTTTGAGGTCTATTTTGTTGTTTATTTTTACAGCCTGATAAGTTGAATAAAAGCAAGAAAATAAAGATGGCACATACTATTTTAGAGTATTTTCTCATACTATCACCTCAAAAATAGTATGTCCATCTTAAATCTTAGTATGCTAATTAGCTTTTCCTTCTATTAATTGGTCTTTGTACTGCAACATATATAAGTTATAATACAGACCTTTCTTTTGCAAAAGCTCGTTGTGAGTACCCATTTCTCTTATGCATCCCTTGTGAATTACAATTATTTTATCTGCGTGCTGTATTGTAGATAGTCTATGGGCTATTACAAGGGTAGTACGGCCTTTTGTTAGTTTTTTTAATGCATCTTGTATAAGCTTTTCTGTTTCTGTATCAATATTCGCTGTTGCTTCATCTAATACTAATATTTTTGGATTAAAAGCTAAAGCTCTTGCAAAGGCTAAAAGCTGTCTTTGACCGGCTGACAAAGTGGAGCCTCTTTCGGTTACTTTTGACTCATAGCCTTCTGGAAGTTTTTTTATAAAGTGATGAGCATTTACATATTTTGCTACCATGTAAATATCATTGTCTGTTATGTTTTTGTTGTTTAGTCTTATGTTTGATTTAATATCTCCCGTAAAAAGAAAGACATCTTGTAATACAACACCTATATGTTTTCTTAAATCTTGTTGCCTTACTTTTTTTATGTCAATTCCGTCAATTAAAATTTCTCCTTTTTGTATGTCATAAAATCGACTCAAAAGGCTTATTATCGAGCTTTTTCCTGCACCGGTTGCCCCTACAAAAGCTACTGTCTCGCCAGGATTGACCACAAAACTTATATCTTTTAATACCCACTCTTTTCCGTTGTAAGAAAACCAAACATTTTTAAATTCTATTTTTCCTTGTATGTCTTCTAAAGGAATAGGTTTTTCAGGGTCCTTTATTTGTTCTTTTGTATCTAAAAGTATAAAAATTCTTTCTGCTGAAGCCATTGCCGATTGAAGTATGTCATATTTTTCTGATATATCAAAAATTGGCTGAAACAGTTGTTGTAAATAATTTACAAAAGCGTAAAGTACGCCAAATTCAATTTTGTGAGATATTATGTCTTTACCACCATACCAGATTAAAAGAGCCAAAGTTAAAGAATATATTACGTCCATAGAAGGACGAAATATTGCAAAAATTGTAAGCTGCTTCATGTTAGCATCATAATAATCTTTATTTATTTTTTCAAATTCTTTGCTTTTTTTATGCTCTGTTACAAAAAGTTGTACAATTTTCATCCCACTTATGTGTTCTGAAAGAAAAGCATTTATTTTGGCGAGGCGAACTCTTACAAGTCTATAAGCTTGTGAAGCTAATTTTCTATATATATACATTCCTGCAATAATTAGAGGGACAGTAGAAAGGCTTACTAAAGTCAGTTTTACATTAAGACTTAGCATGGCAATTATTATGCCTAAGATCATAAAAACGTCATTGAAAAGATTAACTATAACGCTAGTATACATTTCATTTAAAGTGTCAGTATCATTTGTGACACGCGTCACTAATCTTCCGACAGGATTTTTATCAAAAAATGACAATGACAAACTTTGTATGTGTTCAAATATTTGTTGTCTTAAATTAAATATTATTTTTTGCCCTGTGTATTGAATTAGATAAACTTGACCATAATTTATGATAAAAGCTGTAGTTATTATTATAAGGTATATAATTCCTATATGTAACACACCATCTATCGCTTCGCTTTTTGGTATTTTACTGTTGTTTATGTAGCTGTCAATAGCAATTTTGACAAGATATGGTCTTAAGAGGTTTGCTGCTGTTATCAGAAGTATGGCTACTGCTGCTATAAATATGTAAAATCTATAAGGTTTGGCATATGCTAAAAGCCTCTTCATTATTTTAATGTCAAAAGGTTTTCCCATTATTTCTTCTTGCTGGTATTCCATTTTATCACCGCCTTAAACCTCTTTTAATATTGCATCTTCTAATTGCTGTTTTTCATATATGCTGTTATAAAGACCTTTTAGCTTAATAAGTTCTTCATGGGTTCCCCTTTCAACTATTTCTCCATTATCTAATACTATGATTTCATCAGCGTTTTTTATAGTAGAGATTCTATGAGAGACGATTATAGTTGTTCTATTTTTCATGTATTCGCGTAAATTGTTTAGTATGGTTTCTTCTGTGTTTGTATCTACAGCAGAGAGACTATCGTCCAAAATGAGGATTTTTGGTTCTTTTATTAAAGCCCTTGCGATAGCTATCCTCTGCTTTTGACCTCCTGAAAGAGTTACTCCTCTTTCACCTACAATTGTTTGATATTGTTTTGGAAAGTCCATTATATCTTTATGGACATTTGCCATTGTAGCAAATTCTTGTATTTTTTCTAAAGGCTCTCCATTGACAAAGGCTATATTATTGGCTATAGTATCTGAAAATACAAAATTGTCCTGAGGTACAAAACCAATGTTTTGTCTTAGAACTTTTAATGGTATTTCATTGATATCATGCCCATCAATAAATATGGTATCTTGTGGTACTTTATAAAGTCTTACGAGTAAATTTACAAGAGTACTTTTACCACTGCCGGTTTTACCTATTATTGCTAAAATTTTTCCCTTTGGAACACTTATATTTATATTTTTTAACACAGGAGGTAGGCCTTTTTTATAAGAAAATGTGAGATTTTTTATTTCTATATTTCCGTCAATTACTGTAATATTTGGATCGGCATAGTTATCTGTTATTTCGGGTACTTCACTGAAAATTATATTTAGCCTTTCCATAGAGGCAGAACCTCTCTGAAAAATATTTATTACCCAGCCAAATGCCATCATAGGCCAGATAAGCATTCCCAAGTAGCTGGTAAATGCTACAAAATCGCCTAAAGTGATTATTCCTTTTATAACTTGTATTCCGCCATAAAGCAAAGCTATTGTAAAACTTAATGCTGCTAAAAATTGAACAGTAGGGTCAAATAATCCCCAGATTTTAATCATATCCATATTTGCTTTAAAGTTTTTTAGATTTTCTCCTCTAAAATTTTCTATTTCCTCTTTTTCTTGAACAAAAGCTTTAATCACTCTTATACCAGATATGCTTTCTTGAACTTTATCTGTTAAAGAGGCAAATGCTTCTTGAACTTTTAAAAATCTTGAGTGAATGACTTTGCCAAAACGGCTGACTACCAGTGCAATAACAGGCAAAGGAAGTAAAGCTAAAATAGTAAGTTTCGGATCAATTGTAAGTACCATTATAAGTATTATAGAAATACCTAAAAATAATGCATCTACAGACATTATAATTCCAGGTCCTACTGTCATTCTGACGGCGTTTATGTCATTGGTGGCATGAGCCATTAAATCACCTGTTTTGTGCTCATTGTAATATTGTGGCGAAAGTTCTAAAAACTTAGCAAAAAGTTGTTCCCTTAGTTCTTTTTCCAAAAACCTTGACATCCCCATTATTTTCATACGCCAAATAAATCTAAAAGCAAATACCAAAATAGCTATACCTATTATCCATAAAGAATACGTTAACAATACCTTTGGAGTTAAGTCTTTATTTTTAAATAAATCAGTTACTGAACCTAATAAATGGGGAACTATCATTTGAAGCAAGTCTACTGCTAATAAAAAAATTATACCTATTATGTAATCCCACTTGTGCTTTTTTATAAATGGAATAACTGTTGTAAAACTTTTCATAAAATCCCCCCTGAAACTACAGACAGGCATAATTATTTTTGGATATAATATAATTATAACGTAAACCTTTAAAATTTCAAAAAAGGAAGGAGGTGTTAAGATGTGGAATTATAAACTCAAAAAAATATCTGTTTTGTCGGTTTTTAAATTTACTTTGATTTACGGGATTGTGATAGGCCTAATTCTGGGACTCATTGGTGGTTTATTTGGTGGACTTTTTGCAAATAGCTTTGGAGTTTTCGGTGTAGGTGTAGTTGGCGGTCTCATTGGCGGAATAGTTTATGGCATAATTTTTTCTATAGTTAGTGCTTTTGGAGCATGGCTTTTCAATGTAGTTTCTGGCTGGATTGATGGCATTGACATACTAGTAGAGAAAAAATAGTAAAAAATTATTAAAACTATATTGCGGTGTAAAAAAAATGTGATATAATATTATTTAAAATTTAATAATAACTTATAAGGAAGGCAAGGGCGTCTTCAAATGGGGTGGTGGTATCCTATTTGAGTGCGCCCTTAATTCATTAAGGGAGGAATATTATGGGTAAAAAATATAACAAAGAGGATGTTTTAAAACTGGCAAATGAGTATGGGGTAGAATATGTACATCTTCAATTTACTGACATCTTTGGGGTTATGAAAAATGTCTCTATTCCTGTGGAAGAATTAAGTAAGGCTCTTAACAATGAAATTATGTTTGACGGATCTTCAATTGACGGATTTGTGAGAATTGAAGAATCAGACATGTATTTAAGGCCGGATCCTGATACGTTTGTGATCTTCCCATGGAGGACAAACTCTGGTGTAGAGGCAAGACTCATATGTGATATTTACAATTACGATGGAACTCCCTTTGAAGGAGACCCTCGCTATGTTTTAAAAAGAAATTTAGAAGAGGCAAAGAAATTAGGTTATCAATTTAATGTAGGGCCCGAATGCGAGTTTTATCTCTTTTTGACGGATGAAAAGGGTAATCTTACAACAATAACTCAAGACGATGCAAGTTATTTTGACATGGCACCTGTGGACTTAGGAGAAAGCGCAAGAAAAGAAATGGTATCCACTCTTAAGCAACTAGGGTTTCAAATCGAAGCATCTCATCATGAAGTAGGACCAGGACAACATGAGATAGATTTCAAATATGACGATGCATTAACTACTGCTGACAATGTGATGACTTTTAAAATGGTGGTAAGAATAATTGCTCAAAAACATGGGTTACACGCCACCTTTATGCCAAAACCAGTTTTTGGCATTGCGGGTTCTGGAATGCATATGAACATGTCGCTTACAAAAGATGGTAGAAATGCTTTTTATGACTCTTCTGACCCTATAGGGCTAAGTAAAGTATGTTATAACTATATAGGAGGAATTATAAAACATGCAAAAGCTATGACAGCTATTACTAACCCTATTGTTAATTCTTATAAACGCTTAGTTTCAGGCTATGAAGCTCCTGTAAATATTGCTTGGTCTGCAAGAAACAGAAGCCCTTTAATACGAATTCCTGCTAAAAGAGGAGAGTCTACAAGAATAGAGCTTAGAAGTCCTGATCCAACCAGCAATCCTTATCTTGCTTTGGCTGTTGCATTGGCAGCAGGGTTAGATGGTATAAAGAATAATATAACACCGCCACCACCTGTAAATGCAAATATATACCATATGAATAAAGAAGAATTGGAAAACTTAGGGATTGAAAGACTACCAGGCTCTTTAGAAGAAGCGTTAAACGAGTTAGAAAAGGATGAAGTTATAAAAGAAGCATTAGGCGATCATGTGTATACAAAATTTTTGGAGGCTAAAAGAGCAGAATGGGATGAGTACAAAATATACGTTACTCAGTGGGAATTAGATCAATATCTTTCTAAATTCTAAGTTAAATTAGAGGTGTCTCGATGAGCCAATGGCGAATTGTTTTAGCAGACAGTAGCGATTTGTCTCGGCAGTTCATAAAGAATGTGTTATTAGCGAATGGGCACTTGGTTTATGAAGCGAGAGATGGCGGAAGTGCTATAAGGCTTTGTCGCGCTCTCGCTCCTGATTTAGCTATAGCGGATTTGAATCTTGCCAATATAAATGGTTTTGAAGTTGGACGCATTATAAATGAAGATGATATAGCACCTGTAATTTTGATGACTTCTACTCTTCAAAGAGATTTTCTTGAGGAAATAAGAAAATATTCTGTATTTTCTTATTTATTAAAGCCAGTAGACAGAGGGGTACTTTTGTCGACAGTTGAATTTGTTATAGAAAATTACAAAAAGTTTAGGAGCATGAAAGAAGAAATTCAAAAATTAAAGCATGAACTTGAAGCGAGAAAAAAGATTGAAAAAGCAAAAGGATATATTATGAAAGCTAAGGGATTGAGTGAAGAGGAAGCTTATAAAATTATGAGAAAGATGAGCATGGATATGTCAATTCCAATGGAAATAATAGCTGAAATGATATTGCAAGAATATAAAGAATAAGAGGCGTGAGATCGCCTCCTTTTATTTTTCAAACATGCTTCTTTTTACTATTTTTTTATCTTTCATCATGAATACTCCTTTTGCAATGACAGAATGAATATTTAAATTACTATCTAATACTACTATATCCCCGTCTGATTTTTCCTTGATACACCCCTTGTTTGGATATAAATTCAATATTTTTGCTACATTTTCTGTTATTATTTTAATTGCTCGTTCTATTGGCAGTATCCCTTCCCCTATAACTTCTCTTAAATCGCGGTATAAAGTTTGTGTACTTCCAACCATAACCTTTACCAATCGCTTATTTTCATCAAATACAGGAATGCTACCATTGCTATCAGAACTCATAGTTACCTTTTCTATTGGCAATTTATTTTCTATAATTTTTTTAATTGCTTCTTTAGGGGTTAAAGCAGTTTTTGTGTGGGCGTCCGGCTTTATATCAGAAGTAAGGTCAATTACGCCACCCATTTCTATAAATTTCAATCCTTGCTCAAATAAATGTCCTATTCTGTTTATATGAGTAGGAACAAATTGTGTAATAGGTATTTCAGTATTTTCCACTATTTCAAATAACGGAGACAATCCTCTTATTCCATCCCCAACATGTAAGTGAACTATTCCAGGTTTCCCACCCAAAAGTCCTCCAACTCTTGCTTCTGCAGCAAGTTTTGTCAAGTCTTCAATAGTTGGTTGTGCAGACCTGTGATCTGAAATGGCAATTTCTCCAGTACCTATTACTTTGTCTATTAAAACTAAATCAGACCTTACACTTCCTGTTAAAGTGCGGGTGGGAAGTTCATAAGCACCGGTATATATGTAGGTAGTTATGCCTTCCTGCTCTAAAGCCCTCGCTTTTGCAAGAAGAGAAGCCATGCTTCTGGTTATTCCATCTGCTCCCAAGAGGCCCACAACCGTAGTTATTCCACCTTTTGTGATATCAGATAGAGTTATTTCCGGTGTCCTTGTGACTGGTCCTCCTTCTCCACCGCCTCCTGCGATATGTATGTGCTGGTCAATGAAACCTGGAACTACGATAAAACCCTGCAAATCTACAATTTCTACATTTCCAAATTCTTTAATGGGTTTTATTTCATCAGCAATCTTTATTATTTTTCCATTGCAAATTAAAATATCTTTTCTACCTAAAGTCTGAGGAGAATAAACTTCTCCTCCTTTTAAAAGTAAAAACATGATCTCACCTCATTTTGTTCTTTATATTATTTTTTCTTCCATATCCATTATAATACATTTTGAAATTAAAAAGAATTTTTGCCATGATAATGGTATAATAATTGTAGCGATACATTTTGTGAGGGATGGATATGAATAAAATAACAATTGATAAAAGTAAAAATGTGCCTTTGTATATTCAGTTGTACAGCCAAATAAAAAGATTTATAGAGAATGGCAGCCTGCCAGGCGGTTATAAACTCCCTACTATAAGAAGTCTTGCAAAGGAGTTGGGAATAAACAATATTACAGTGATAAACGCTTATAAGCTTCTAGAACAAAATGGATATGTATATACTAAGGTAGGAAGTGGTACTTATGTATGTGAAGATATAAAAAAAGAAGAGGACCTTGATGAAACCTTTAAATTAACAGACAAAGGAGAAATTCCTTTAAGGAAAAGAATTATAAATTTTGCTTCTTCATCTTTAAATCCAGAGCTTTTTCCAGTGGAGGACTTTGGAGATTTAATCAATAGAGTATTGAGAAGAGATGGAGGATATGCATTTGAATATCAAGACACAAGAGGATATAAACCATTAAGAGAATCTATAAAAGAATTTGTAAAGAAAGATGAAATATTTACTTATGTTGAAAATATACAGGTAATTTCTGGGGGACAGCAAGGTATAGATGTAGTATCGAAAGCGCTAATAAATTTTGAAGATAGCATAATTGTTGAAAGACCCACTTATTCGTGGGCTTTAGCCTCTTTTGAATCGAGAGGAGCAGAGATTTTAGAAGTAGATTTGCAAAAGGATGGCATAAATTTAGAGGAATTAGAGGATAAGTTAAAGAAGTTTAAGCCCAAGTTCATATATACTATACCTAATTTTCACAATCCGACCGGCATTGTCTACAGTGAGGATAAAAAAAAGAAGCTGATAGAGCTGGCGGAAAAATACGAGACTTATGTATTAGAAGATGATTTTGCCAGTGATTTAAGTTTTACAGAAGAAAAGATATTGCCACTCAAAGCCTATGATAAATATGACAGAGTCATTTATATAAGAAGTTTCTCAAAGATATACATGCCTGGCTTGAGGTTAGGATTTATAATTGCTCCTGAAAGGTTAGTAAGTAGTTTTTTAAAAGCAAAATATGTGACAGATTTAACTACTTCAGGTTTAATGCAAAGAGCCTTTGATTTATATCTTAGAGAAAATATTTGGGAAAGCCATATTGGGGAAATAAAACAAGTGATGAAAAAAAGATTTGAAAAGATGGGTAAAGGACTTCAAACATTAAAAAATTACGTAGAGTTTGAATATCCTAAAGGAGGCCTTTACTACTGGTTAGGGCTTAAAAACAATATTTCTGCTAAAAATTTGTATTCTAAATGTTTAGAGAGAAATTTACTTATAGTTCCAGGGGATATGTTTTTTGCAATAAAAAAAGAAAACAATTTTATAAGATTAAGTTTTGCCTCTTGTGAGCTGGAGGAGATAGAAAAAGGGATAAATATACTGAAAGAGGTTTTAGAAGGAGAATCTAATGAAAACGGCATATATCTTCCTATAATATAAAAAAGGCCGTAAAGTGGCCTTTTTATTTTGTTTGTTCATCTTTTTTGTTAAAATCTGAAGGAGAAGACTTTGTCATTTTAGACTTTCCTTCAAAAATAGCTCCCTCTTCAATTATCAAATTTTGAACTTCTATATCTCCATAAAGTTTTCCAGTAGAAGTAAGTTGTAATTGACCTTTTGCAAATATGTTCCCCTTTACTTCGCCTGAAACAATTATATTATCAGCTGTTATATTAGCTTCTATTTTTGCTGACTCACCTATTACAATGTTGCCTTTTGTTTCTATTTGACCTGTAAAATTACCATCTATCCGTAGAGTGCCTTCTGATTTAATTGTACCTTCAAAAGTTGAATTTTTTCCTATGACAGTGTCAATTTTGTCAGGATTAACTTCTACAATCTGTTCTCTTTTTTGAAACATATCAATTCCCCTTTGCAAGATATTTCATTGGATCTACAGGATTACCATTTACTCTAACTTCGAAATGAACATGAGGGCCGGTGCTTCTTCCGGTATTTCCTGATTTTGCTATTATATCGCCCCTTTTTACGCTTTGACCTACTTTGACAAGTATTTCAGAATTATGGCCATATACAGATTCAATTCCATAACCATGGTCTATGATTACTGCATTACCATATCCTGTTAACCATCCTGCATATGTAACCACACCTTTTCCAGCGGCTTTTACTGGAGTTCCCACAGGTACCGATATGTCAATTCCAGGGTGAAATTCAGTTCCATATCCAAAAGGAGACTTTCTCATTCCAAAAGGAGAAGTTATTGTGCCATATACTGGATAAGCACTAGGTATTGAATTCAAATAATCAAGTCGGGCTGCTACTTTTGAAATAAGGTCTTGTAAACTTTGTGTTTTTTGATCTATTTGTGAAATAAGCTCGGCAGTCGTTTCATTATCATAGGAAATGTTAGTATCGGATCTACTGTCTCTTGATACACTGCCACGGCTTGTAGCAGGAGTTGATAATCCAACCATGCGCCTTACTTTTTCTTCTAATTCGTTTAAGCCTTTAATTCTTTCACTGACCAGTTGAGCATTTCTATCTAACGTAGCTATTTTTTTGTCTTGTTCTTCTTTAACGGAGGTTAGTTGTTCGATTTTTTTATCTTTTTCTGCTATCACAGTGTATAGGTAAGTGGTTGTTTTGCCAAAATAGACTAAAGAAGCTGTAGCAGCCATAATTATTGAAAAAGCCACTATTGCTACTGTTTTTATAAGGGGAATAGAGATTTTAAAGCTTTTGATTTGTTGATTTGAATTAGGAATAATCATAATATTGAGGTATTTCTTTTTTTTCTTTTTCATTTATACCCCCACCCTAAAAAAATGGACAACTATATTTATTCTATATAAAGGTATCAAAATCCTGCTTAAAAATCAAATTTTAAATTTTTATAATATTATGATAAATTATTTTAATTTACTTTTGTGATATAATCAAAATGTAATTTATAGAAGTGGAGAAATTGAGGTGGAGTATGAAAAAAGGAATTATTTTAGGAATTGTATTGGGAATAATAGCAATAGTTCTCAACATTATAGTAAATGGTTTTTTTACTTCTTTCGTATATTATAGCAATTATCTTTTTTTAATAGGAGTTTGTGTAGGATTATTAGGGAGTGCATTGTATATTTCCTACTGGATCAATGATTTAAGACTTGTCAAAAAAATTTATTATAAAGAAGAACTACCAGAACGGCGAGAGGAGATAAAATTTATGAAGATATGGGGAAGTTATCTTGTTATGGCCATGTTAGTAATGTGGCTTTTGTCTTTGCTAGTTGTCTTAGTTGGAGAAACAGTTATAGGTATAAAATAATCGGTGTGGAGAATACTACTATTTGAAAAGAGCTACAGGAGGTGTTGGGATGGGGAAAAGAATAGCAGTAGAAAGTCAGCTTTCCAATATTAAAGAGTATTTAAAGCAAAAAGGATATGAAGTTGTAGAATTAAAAGAAACTCTTTCAGAAAAAAACAATTTAAATGCCTATGATGCCATAGTTATAACAGGGCAAAATAGAAATATGCTAGGCATAGATGATATTTCGACAAAAGTTCCGGTGATAGATGCAACAGGAATGACTCCTTTTGATGTAGAGGAAAGTATAAAAAGATTATAATTACAGGTGGTGAATTTTGTGGTAAGTACTGAACAATTGAAAGCTGTAGGGAGAAGTTGTGAGGATTTTGAATTAGATCCGTCTCGCTATGGAAATAATTTGACTATGTCTGTGTCTTTACAAGAAAGAAGCTGCGAAATATGTCAACATTGGGATGGGAATAAAAAAATTTGCAGAATAGGGGTTTTTGATGAAGTTTTATCAAGCCTTGATCAGACTTAAATCTTGAAATGTCAAAAGGATTTTTTTAAACTTTGTAGAATATAATATACTTATAAGACTAATTTAAGGATGTAAGTGTGGTGTTGGAAATGAGAGTAAAAATTTTACAATTCAACGATAAAGCGCGAGAGAAAAAGCTCTCGCGTTTTTTGTTTTATTGCGATGAAGAATTAACGTAAAAAGGAGGGGGATTATGGAAAAGGTCATAATAGATGGCAATAATCTTACAATAGAAGATGTAGTGCACGTAGTAAGAGATGGTTATAGAGTAGAACTTAACAATATTGCTGAAGAGAGAGTACTTCATTCTAGAAAAATAGTAGAAAAATATGTAAATGATGAAAAAGTAGTTTATGGAATCACGACGGGTTTTGGGAAATTTAGCGATATCGTAATTTCTAAAGAAGATACAGAAATTTTGCAAAAGAATTTGATTATGAGCCATTCTTGTGGAGTAGGAGAACCATTACCAGAAGAAGTAGTAAGAGCAATTATGCTTTTGAGGGTAAATGCCCTTGCAAAAGGTTTTTCAGGAGTAAGTCTTGAAACTTTAAAGACGTTGATTGAAATGTTAAATAAAGGAGTAACTCCTATTATACCTGAAAAAGGATCTTTAGGAGCAAGCGGAGACCTTGCACCTTTAGCTCACATGGTTCTTGTGATGATAGGAAAAGGTGAAGCTTTATACAAAGGTGAAAGAATGACTGGAGAAAAAGCAATGAAAGAGGCAGGGATTAGTCCAGTTGTTTTGAGTTCAAAAGAAGGTTTAGCATTGATAAATGGTACTCAAGTTATGTCAGCAATAGGATGCTTAAATGTATATTATGCTAAAAGACTTATAAAATCTGCTGATGCTGTATCTTCTATTACTTTAGAAGCTTTAAGAGGAATAATTGATGCTTTTGATGATAGAGTCCAAATGGTGAGGCCTCATAGAGGTCAGATGATCACTGCTAAAAATATAAGAAAAATGTGTGAAGGAAGTACTCTAATAACGAGGCAGGGAGAAATACGGGTTCAGGATGCTTATACCCTAAGGTGCATTCCACAAGTTCATGGAGCTATAAGGGATGCTATTGAATATGCGGAAGAAGTACTCATAAGGGAAATAAATTCTGCTACAGATAATCCTTTAATTTTTCCTGACGATGGTGAAGTAATATCTGGTGGTAACTTCCACGGTGAACCTATTGCATTAGCTATGGATTTTTTAGGTATTGCAGTTTCTGAAATTGCTAATATTTCTGAAAGAAGGATTGAAAGGCTTGTAAATTATCAATTAAACGACCTTCCTCCTTTTTTGACTGAAAAAGGGGGACTAAATTCTGGTATGATGATAGCTCAATACACAGCAGCTTCTTTAGTGTCAGAAAATAAGGTTTTGGCGCATCCAGCTTCTGTTGATTCTATACCATCTTCTGCAAATCAAGAAGACCATGTGAGTATGGGCACTATTGCTGCGAGAAAGGCAAGGGAAATAATAGAAAACGCTACAAGGGTTATAGCAATAGAACTTATGGCAGCTTTGCAGGCAATGGAGTTTAGGAAAGGTTTTAAAAAAGGGAAAGGATCGCAAGTAATATATGATTTAGTAAGAAAATACGTTAAGCCATTGGAAGAAGATAGGGAGCTTTATATTGACATAAATGCCTGCTTTGATATTATAAAATCAGGTAAAGTATTAGAGGTCCTTGAAAAAGAAGGTATAATATTAGAATAAAGGTGATTTTGTGAATAGGATAAAACAATATTTTAAAGCTAAAAGAGCTAAAATTTATGAAAAAGATTATCAATTTTTACTTGGATTCCTAAATGAAAAAGAGTTAGAATATTTTAATAAATTGCCTGTTTATGAAAAAAGGCATTCATTAGATGTGTGCTATTATCTTATTAATAAATACGGAATAGAGGACCAAGACCTTTTAAAAGCGTCTCTTTTTCATGATATTGGGAAGATAAAAGCGAAAATTACTCCTGAAAGAAAAGCAATGGCGGTGATTTTAGAAAAGATACCTTTTTTAGCTAAATTCATGGAAAAACATATTTACTTTTTGAAAGTCTATTATAATCATTCTGAGTACAGTGCAGAAATTTGTAGGGAAATAGGTTTTAATGAAAGAGTAATAGACATTGTAAGGAATCATCATGGCAAAAATCTTATAGATGAGGATGCTATAAAACTTCAAGAGGCAGATGAAAAAAATTAAAGATAGAGTTTTTCTCTATCTTTAATCATTTATATGTATAAACCTATAAATCACTCTTTTATCCCATCCTAAGTCAAAAGGTACATGGTATCTATCGGAAGTATGTGTATTTACAACAGGTATTCCCATAGAATCAAAGCCTGTAACTACTCCAAAGTGTACTATTTCTCCCTTTTCTTGATAGCATATAAGGTCGCCTTTTTCAATTTCTCTTATAGCTCCTTTTGGGTGCTGTTCAGTAGGTTTTACCATATCTAAATAATATCCTTTTGCAATTAATTTACCTTTTCCTGTATAAATGAGATAGTTAAAAAGAGCGGGTGCTTGTGCCCAAGCGGTGGAAGAGTCTTTCCCATTAAAATTCCATACATAGTCCATAGGAAGGCCTCCTCCTTCGTGTAATACTTGAGAGACGAAATTGGTACAGTCTCCTCCTACACCATTGTAATCTCTATATTTTGGGTTGTACTCGTAGTTATTTCCACTTCCCCAAGCAGCTCCTGCGTATTTGTCAGCATAAGCTACTGCTCCTTCTCTGTCGTATTTACCCTTCTTTTTAGGCTTTGCTTCTTCTTTACTTTCTGGCTTTGAAGTAGTAGGTGCAATTTCAGGCATTATGCCTTCAGCAGGAGCAGCATCTATATAGGCGGAGTCTTCGTCAAGAGGGTCATAGTACCAATCTCTTCTTATAAGCCATTCTCCATCAACTTTTACAAGCTGTACAGAATGTCGTATACCTAATCCCATGTAATTTATTATATCACTTTTTATGTTGTAAGCGTATCCCATTTTCATAGTTTCCACAAGGTAAACCCATACGGAATTTTCACCAGCTTTTACACTTTTTATTCTGTAAAAAGATTCTGCTTCTGTAAATTTAAGATTTCTTTTTTCTGACCATCCTTTAACGTATTCAACTCGCCTCCTTTCATGGTCCAATGCCCATTTGCCATACGTGGAAGATTTGTCATAAAAGCCTTCTATTTCTTTTAAGTTTCCACTTAAAAGCACACTTCCTCTTTTTTTAAAAAATTCATCCAATACAGTTTTTATCTCTTCTTTGTTGTCTGCAACTGTCTCTATGGTTTTATTGAAAAAGGAAATGGAAAAGTAAGTTAAGAAAATGAGTGCCAATAACAATAAAGTTGGTTTGAGATATTTTTTTGTGTCCAATTGCTCTCCTCCCTGCCAATGTAATTCAAAATAATAATATGAAGGTTAAAAGTTTTTTAATACTATATTTATTGGCAAATTTTGAACAATTTTATGTTATAATAGAAAAGTGAGAAAATGGAGGTGTAAAACTTGATAGAATTAAAAGGTGTTTCAAAATCTTATAGCAAAGGTAAAATAAAAGCTGTTGACAACATTGACCTTGTTGTAAATCCTGGTGAAATATTTGGATTTTTAGGTCCTAATGGGGCTGGCAAAACTACCACGATAAAAATGATAGTAGGTCTTTTGTCCCATGATACAGGAGAAATTAAAGTAGACGGAATTGATATCGACAAAAATCCTATAGAGGTCAAAAAGCGAATAGGATATGTTCCAGACAGCCCTGATATTTATGACAAACTGACAGGTATAGAATATCTCAATTTTATTGCAGACGTATACGGGGTCTCTGAAAAAGAAAGGAAAGAAAGGATTGAATATTTTGTTGAAGCTTTTGAGCTAAAGAATGCTATTGGAGACCTAATACAGACCTATTCCCACGGAATGAAGCAAAAAATTCTCCTTACAGCCGCACTTATTCACAATCCTTCTGTTTGGATTTTGGATGAACCAATGGTAGGATTAGATCCGAAATCAGCATTTTTACTCAAAGAGTTGATGTCAAAGCATACAAAAGCAGGTTTTACTGTATTTTTCTCAACTCATATATTGGAAGTTGCCGAAAAGCTCTGTGATAAAATAGCAATAATAAACAAAGGCAAAATAATAGCTTATGGTACTATGGAAGAAATAAAGAGCCAACATGAATGGGAATCTTTAGAAAAAATATTCTTGGAGTTGACAGAAAAATGAGGAAGTTTTTATCGCTTTTAAGAACACAAATGAAAGTTTATTATGGCATTTCCGCGATGAGATACAAATATTTTGTAAGAAAGAAAGATTTATGGGAAATAGTGCTTGCCATATTTGGAATAGCTGTTGGCGGTGGAACATTGCTTTTTATGTACATAATGTATTTAAACAGCATGTATGTAGCAAGCATGGTAATTAACCAGCCTCAGCTTATGCCTGTGACAGTGCTTCTTTTAGCTCAACTCTTGACATTGGTATTCGGCTTTTTTTGGACTATTTCTGTGTTTTATTTTTCTGATGATATAAATATTTTGCTTCCTCTTCCCATACAGCCTTATAAAATAGTTTTGTCAAAATATAGCATAATTTTATTGAATGAATATGTTACATTGGCATTTTTAATGCTACCAGCAATCTTTATATATGGCATTGGTACGCAGGCAGGAATTTTATACTATCTCGTTTCATTTATTGTATTTATATTTACACCTATTATACCTCTTTCTATTGCGGCAATTGCTTCTGTTTTAATTATGAGATTTGTAAATTTGAAAAGGAAAAAAGACTTGTATACAGTTATAGTGAGTATATTAGCGCTAATTTTCTTCTTTACAATACAATTTTTTATCAATCGAATTCCTCAAAATGGAGAACAACAGGCAATAGAAAATTTTATTTTGCAAAATGCTAACCTTGCAAAGATGATATCTAGAAGTTTTCCTCCTGCTTTATGGGGAGCAGTTTCTATGACGAATTATAATACTTTGTCAGGGTTTTTAAATCTTTTGATGTTTATCGCTGCATCAATAATATTTACAGCTATTTTGGCTGTTTCTGCTCAAAAAATGTACTTAAAAGCTGTAATTTCAGGGCAAGAGGTTGAAGCAAAAAGAAAAGAAGTTTTATTAAAAAAAGAAATAGTGAGGTCCAGCCTATTGAAGGCACTATTGTTAAGGGAATGGAAGCTTTTTATAAGAATTCCTGTATATGCTATGAATGTGTTGCCTGTGGCTATAATTATTCCCTTTGTATTTCTTGTTTCTTTTGTGGGGAATCCACAAATTGGACTTGAAATGGTTATAAAATACACCTCAGCTCCTGACGGCTGGTTTTGGATTTCGATGATAGGGCTTTTCTTTTCTCTTTTTGTAGCAGGAAGTAACAGCCTTTCTTCTACTTCCTTCTCTAGGGAAGGAAAAATGTTTTACATATCAAAGTTGATGCCTGTAGACCCTGCAATACAGTTAAAAACAAAATGGATTTTTGGTACAATCATTACAATAATAGTTATATTTCCTACATATGTATTGAGCTGGTACATTTTTAAGATACACCTTCTAAGTATAGTAATACTGACTGTTTTAATGCTTATAGGAATTTCAGCAGTAAATATACTAAGCCTTTTGATAGATGCTATGAAGCCCTCCTTTGAATGGGAGAATCCTCAAAAGGCTATGAAAGGGAATTTAAATGTGCTTTTGAGCCTTATTCTTACTACTATTTTGATAGGGTGCATTGCTGGAATTGTGCTGTTATTAAAAAAATTATACGTTTCTGAAATAATAATAACTTTAATAATAGGGATTTTGCTCATTTTATTAAACTTATGTGTTTATTTATTGGCAAAAAGTGCTGTAAAAAAGCTGTACAAAGGAGAATGAGGGAGGAAGAAAAAATGAGTAAAAAAGCGTTAATAGGATTAATTGTTATAGTCTTGATAATTAGTACCGTTATTGCATCCATTTTTCTTACAATGTCCCAAGAGAATAATAGTGTGCCATCGGCTTCAGACACAATAGGTGTTATAACAATTGAAGGAGTTATAGGGGAGACTACGAACATATTGGGGATTCCACAAGTTACAGGGGATCCAGTCGAGCAGATAAGAAAAGCTCAAGAGGATAACAGTGTAAAGGCAGTCGTTGTCAAGATAAACAGCCCTGGTGGTTCTGCAGCAAAATCTGTAGAAATATACACAGAGCTTAAAAGGTTAAAAGAAACAGGGAAAAAAGTGATAATTTCAATGGGGGATGCGGCTGCGTCAGGAGGATACATGGCAGCTTGTGGCGGAGACATAATAGTTGCAAATCCAGCTACAATAACTGGAAGCATTGGGGTTATAATGCAGTATACAAATTATGAAGGGCTTTACGACAAATTGGGATTAAAGGAGATAACAATAAAGAGCGGACCTTACAAAGACATGGGTTCGCCTACAAGAGACTTAACTCCGGAGGAAAAGAAAATATTACAAGGAGTCATAGACGATACCTATGAACAGTTTGTAGAAATTGTATCTGAAGGGAGGAAAATGCCAGTAGAAAAAGTAAAAGAATTAGCAGATGGCAGGATATTTACAGGAAGACAGGCAGTTAAAGCTGGTCTTGTGGATAAATTAGGGGATTTCTATGATGCTGTAGATATCGCTGCAAAAGAGGCTGGGATTAAAGGGAAACCTGTTTTGAAGTACTACACAGCCCCCAGCCCGTGGAGCATACTTTTTGGAAGTACAGCACATAGTACTTTCCAAGAGAGAGGACTTCAAATATTAAGAGTTTTATTTATTGACAAGTGGCTTTTAAATTCAAAGTAGCTCACGAAGGAACCGGACAAAGGGGACGGTTCCGTGCGCTGAGAAAAGCTCATGCGTTAAAGCAGGTGCGAATCCTGCCCGGTAAAGCCTAGCCAGCAACCGGTACTTAGCCTTGGGGTATATATGGTGACATATATAGCTAAGCGTAGGCAAAGGAGATAGCAGGCCGAAAATCGAAAGATTGAAGGTGTTGAGCCCCGAAATCCCTAGACAGGAAGGCCGATGCTGTGGAACCGGCAGAAGGCAAAACATTGATATTTGGGATGGCGAGAATAGCAATGCTTCCTCGGGGTCATAGGCCTTGGCATGTTATACAATATTAACGCATAGGGAACTCAGGAGGTCCTGCAACTCCCAGAAAGGGTACGATAAACAAGTGTAAAATACAAGGATATCGGAAGGTTAGCAGGAAGTCGGATTACAGCATAGTACTGATGAAACTGAGTAATGACAGGGGAGGGAAGGCTGTAACATATCATCGACCTCATAAGGGAAACATCAAACACACTGGAGGTGTAACAAGAGATGGAAACAGAACTAACGAGGATAGCGGAAGTCGTAGCAAAACATCCAAGAGACAAACTACAGACACTAGTGCACTTCATAAATGAAGAGACACTAAAACAACAGCACAAGAAAATGACAGGAAACAAAGCACCTGGCATAGACAAAATAACAAAGGAAGAATACGGAGAGAACTTAACAGAGAACATAGAGAACCTAATGGCAAGGATGAAAAGACAGGCATATAAGCCACAGCCAGTTAGGAGAGTATATATACCCAAAGAAGGGAGCGACAAATTAAGGCCATTAGGGATACCAGCATATGAAGACAAACTTGTGCAAGGAATAATGGCAGATATACTAAACATAATATACGAACCAGAGTTTCTAGACATATCATATGGATTTAGGCCCAATAAAAGCGGACATGATGCCCTAAGACAGCTAAACAACATAATACAGGAAAAGAAAGTAAGCTACATAGTAGATGCCGACATAAAAGGATTCTTTGACAATGTAGACCACGAATGGATGATGAAATTTTTAGAGCATAGGATAGGAGACAAGAACTTTCTAAGGATAATAAAAAGATTTCTAATAGCAGGAGTAATGGAAGAAGGTAAATACTATGAAAGCGATATAGGAACACCCCAAGGAGGACACATATCCCCAATACTTGCGAACATATATCTTCACTATGTACTAGACTTATGGTTCGAGAAAAGAATAAAGAAAGCATGTAGAGGAGAAAGCTATGAAATAAGGTATGCAGATGATTTCGTATGCTGCTTCCAGTATAAAGATGATGCAGAGAAATTTTATAAAAGTCTTAAGAAGAGGCTAAAAGAATTTGGACTTGAATTAGCAGAAGAGAAGACAAGAATAATTGAATTTGGAAGATTTGCCGAAGAGAGTAGAAAAAGAAGAGGGCTGGGGAAACCAGAGACCTTTACCTTTTTAGGATTTACACACTATTGTAGCAAAAGTCAAAACGGCAAATTCAGAGTCAAAAGGAAGACAAGCAAAAAGAAATTTATAAATAAAGTCGCCAAGATGAAAAAGTGGCTCAAAGAAAATATGCATGAGCCAGTAAATCAATTAATAAAGCAACTTAACATAAAATTGCTTGGACACTACAGATACTATGGAATCACAGATAACAGTAAAAGTATAGGTAGTTTCTTCTATTTGACCAGGAGACAATTATTCAAGACGCTAAAAAGAAGGTCACAAAAGCATCGATTAAACTGGGATAAATACGAAAAACTTCTGATGAAATTTCCATTAGCAACACCAAAAATCTATGTAAGTATATACTCATAGCTACGATAAAAGTAAAAGATGATATGAAGAGCCGGATGCGTTAATAGCGCACGTCCGGTTCTGTGAGGGGGAGCCGCTGTAAAGTGGCTCTCTACTCGACTTTTGTCTGATTCAAAAAGAATGCATTTCTATCCAAGAGGTTACCCTTCTATTTACTTCTTCCCATTTTATATTGTTCATAAAGGCTTCTATATAGCTTTTTTTATCAGTGCCATAATCTGTCATTTCTCAAATTAATTTAGCCCAAAACCGATAAAATTTTTCAGATTAAATAATCTTGTGATAAAATTAATGCTAAAGGAATTTAAAAAAATTTTTTCAGATTCCTTTAGCATTAATTTTAATTGGAGAGGTTACTTATGCAAATAATTTTCCATGTTGATAACATTGAAGAATATTTACATAAAGGTAAAGATTACAATTTTCCTGACCCACCAGATAGATGTCCTTATCCCGATTGCAAGTGTAGAATAAAACTAAAAAAGCACGGGTTTTATTACCGTTACTATTTAGATGGACCTAACTGTATAAAAATAGCCATAAGAAGATATATATGTCCTGTGTGTAAAAGAACTCTTTCCTACCTTCCTGATTTCTGTCTTCCCCATTTTCAGTATTCTTTCAATATGATTGTAAAGTCTTTAAAAGAGACACTTACAAGAGAAAAAACTCTCAGTTCTTTCATAAGTGACTTAAAAAGAAACTTTCCCACCATACTATTTTCAAGACAGCATATATATTTTTACACCAAAAGGATAATGAATAATTTAAGTTTTATCATATACGGATTAAGGCAAATAGACCCTTACATAAAGTTATCTGAGACTGACTCACAAAGAGAGAGGGCCAGAGAGATTTTGGACATAATAAACATTGTACCACTCTTCTCCCAACGGTTTTATGCTCATTGCCAAAAATCATTTCTGGCCTCTCTCACATAATTTTAGCATTAAATCCGAAAGATTTAAATAAAAATTTTGATTTTTTCTTAGCAACATAACTTTTTCCTTTAATGTCCCCCAGGTATGAGCTAAAATTACGATTAAGAAATCAAAAAAGTGAAGGGGGAACATATAAATGCTTGATGAAAAAGCGAGAGAAGCTATAGCATTAAAGAGATTTTCACTGATAAGTCCGGTGCTAAACGGACAGGTAAAAAATCAGAAAGAATATTTTGATGCTCTTTCCGATAAACCTATTGAGATACCTTATCTTGGAATGAGAAGATATACTCCCAAGACACTTAGAGGGTGGCTATATCAGTATTTAAGAGGCGGTATAGAAGCGTTAAAGCCGGGTTATCGAAGCGACAGAAGCAAATACAGAAAGATAGACTTTGAACTTTCAGAGAAAATAAAGCAAAAGAAGCTTGAACATCCTGAAATGCCAAACAAACTTCTTTATGAGACATTGATAGGAGAGGGAATAATATCACCGGATAAAGTATCCCTTTCGACATTCTATAGGTTTTTGAAAAACATTCCTGTAAAATCTTTAGATAAAGAAAAAGAGGGTAAAACAAAGAGGTTTTCCCATGAATACATCAATGAACTGTGGCAAACTGATGTCATGTATGGGTCATATATTAAAGAAGGTAAAACAAAAAGGCAAACGTACCTTATTGCATATATAGATGATGCTTCCAGGCTGTGTACCTATGCTCGCTTTTACTATACCCAGAATTTTTTAGCTTTAAGAGACTCATTTAAAGAAGCAGTGCTAAGAAGGGGAATACCCAAAATGCTCTACACTGACAATGGAAAGATATATAGAAGCACTCAATTGGAGTATATCTGTGCTTCACTAGGTACATCTCTTATTCATGCTGAGCCCTTTTCACCTCATTCAAAAGGGAAAGTAGAAAGATTCTTTCATACGGTGAGAATGAGATTTTTAAGCACAATAGATCCTACATCCATAAAGAGTATAGATGAGCTTAATATGATGTTTTTTAAATGGTTGGAGGAGGATTACAACCGAAAAGAACACAGCAGTATTGGCATGAGTCCTTTAGATTTTTTCATGTCTCAAATATCAAGGGTAAATATGTGTGGTGACATAGATATGTTGAATGAATGTTTTCTCATAAGAGTAAATCGTAAAGTAAACAAAGATGCTACACTTAAAGTGGAAAATATACTTTATGAAACAGAAGAAAAGTTTAAAGGTATGCGCTTAGAAGTCAGATATGATCCGCAGTGGCTTAAGGATAATACACCCCTTTTACTTTTTCATGAAGGCAAAAAAGTAGGGGAAGCGTATAAGGTAAATTTTCATGATAATGCTAAAATTCCTGTAGAATATATCGAAGACAGAAAGGTTGTAAGCGAAAATGAAGATACTGTGGATTTTGCGGCAAAACCTAATTCCCCAGTAATATCCTTTAATGATATCATTGATTAAAAAAAGAGGTGTTTACAATGTTTACCCAATATTTTGGAATGAAATTTAATCCATTTTCTAAAGAGATAAGTGTAAACGACCTTTACATAAGTGAAGACATTGCTGAATTAAATGCCAGGCTAAAATATTTACAAGAAACAAGGGGTATAGGACTTGTCGTTGGGGAGGCCGGTTCAGGCAAATCTACCGCATTAAGAAGATATGCTGAAAGCCTCAATCGTTCTACATTTAAACCATGTTACTTTGCCCTTTCTACACTCACAGTGAGAGAATTCTATCAAGCATTGGCTATGATTTTAGGCGAAACACCTTCATACAAAAAAGTAACGCTCTTTCACCAGATACAAAGAGCGATAACAGAACTTTATTACAGCCAGAAGATAACTCCTGTCATAATATTAGATGAAATACAACTGGTTTCTAACGATGTTCTTGAAGATTTGAGAATAATATTTAACTTTAATATGGATTCTCAAAACCCGTATATATTGATACTTTCAGGACAACCACACATAAGAAACAAACTAGCCTTGAATGTAAACAGTGCACTAAGGCAAAGAATTTCTATAAAGTATGTAATGCAAGGGCTAAAAAAAGAAGAAATTCAAGATTATATAAAAACAAGAATGAAAATAGCTGGAGTGATGGATGACATATTTACACCATCAGCATATGAAGCAATATATTCTCTAACAAAAGGGCTCCCAAGGATAATAAATAACCTGGTAACAGCTTCTTTACTCTATGCGTATTCTAAAAGGCTAAGAGAAATAGATGAAGAAGTAATATACCAGGCACAAAATGAAATCAGTTTATGAGAGTAGTAGCTTTCGCTACTCTCATTTTTTATTATACTTCAATTAACCCAAATTGCCAATAACAGATATTAACATATTTTGGCGGTTATGCTCTTAAAAAGTGAAAAAAATTTTTAATCAGGCTGTAATAATTTGAGAAAAAATACTTTTATACACTTAAAAAATGCCATTATAATTTGAAAATCTTTGGAGATTTAATTTGAGAATTGACAATAATCTATAAAATAGGCATGTTCATAGGTGTCAAGAACCAAAAGAGGTATTGTCCTTGATACTATGCCATGATTGTGAAAATCCTGAAGGTAATTGTGAAGTTTTAAATCTATGGGGTCAAAGCAAAGTATGGTCCAGCCCCGGGAAGCCATTCCACAGGCTATAAAGTCTTCCCTCCAGTTTTCAAAAGATCCAAAATCAAGTGCAATCATTGAGGCTATTATGCCGTCAGGTATGCCACCTGCTCCTCCTAAGTTTTCAAAATACAACTCGTGAAGTTTTACTCCATCTAAATTGTAAGTCTCTTCTAGTTTAAGTTCTCTATATTCACTGTAGCTGGCATTTGCTTTTGAACGATTAGCTGTTTTTAATTTTTCGCGTATTTCATTTGTCTTTTCTACATATCCATTGTACAACTTGTAGTGTTCTTCGAGAGTTTTTTGAGATATTCCTCTTAAGACTAAGTTATATTTTTTTGCTACAAGCTTATCCATATTATTCCTCCTCTTGCATATCTAATTTTAGTATATGAAAAGATATATAATTAGTGCATAAAATGCTATTTTAATCTATCGAGTAACCTTTGGTACAATCGAACAAAAGTCGAGTAGAGAGCCACTTTACAGCGGCTCCCCCTCACAGAACCGGACGTGCGCTATTAACGCATCCGGCTCTTCATATCATCTTTTACTTTTATCGTAGCTATGAGTATATACTTACATAGATTTTTGGTGTTGCTAATGGAAATTTCATCAGAAGTTTTTCGTATTTATCCCAGTTTAATCGATGCTTTTGTGACCTTCTTTTTAGCGTCTTGAATAATTGTCTCCTGGTCAAATAGAAGAAACTACCTATACTTTTACTGTTATCTGTGATTCCATAGTATCTGTAGTGTCCAAGCAATTTTATGTTAAGTTGCTTTATTAATTGATTTACTGGCTCATGCATATTTTCTTTGAGCCACTTTTTCATCTTGGCGACTTTATTTATAAATTTCTTTTTGCTTGTCTTCCTTTTGACTCTGAATTTGCCGTTTTGACTTTTGCTACAATAGTGTGTAAATCCTAAAAAGGTAAAGGTCTCTGGTTTCCCCAGCCCTCTTCTTTTTCTACTCTCTTCGGCAAATCTTCCAAATTCAATTATTCTTGTCTTCTCTTCTGCTAATTCAAGTCCAAATTCTTTTAGCCTCTTCTTAAGACTTTTATAAAATTTCTCTGCATCATCTTTATACTGGAAGCAGCATACGAAATCATCTGCATACCTTATTTCATAGCTTTCTCCTCTACATGCTTTCTTTATTCTTTTCTCGAACCATAAGTCTAGTACATAGTGAAGATATATGTTCGCAAGTATTGGGGATATGTGTCCTCCTTGGGGTGTTCCTATATCGCTTTCATAGTATTTACCTTCTTCCATTACTCCTGCTATTAGAAATCTTTTTATTATCCTTAGAAAGTTCTTGTCTCCTATCCTATGCTCTAAAAATTTCATCATCCATTCGTGGTCTACATTGTCAAAGAATCCTTTTATGTCGGCATCTACTATGTAGCTTACTTTCTTTTCCTGTATTATGTTGTTTAGCTGTCTTAGGGCATCATGTCCGCTTTTATTGGGCCTAAATCCATATGATATGTCTAGAAACTCTGGTTCGTATATTATGTTTAGTATATCTGCCATTATTCCTTGCACAAGTTTGTCTTCATATGCTGGTATCCCTAATGGCCTTAATTTGTCGCTCCCTTCTTTGGGTATATATACTCTCCTAACTGGCTGTGGCTTATATGCCTGTCTTTTCATCCTTGCCATTAGGTTCTCTATGTTCTCTGTTAAGTTCTCTCCGTATTCTTCCTTTGTTATTTTGTCTATGCCAGGTGCTTTGTTTCCTGTCATTTTCTTGTGCTGTTGTTTTAGTGTCTCTTCATTTATGAAGTGCACTAGTGTCTGTAGTTTGTCTCTTGGATGTTTTGCTACGACTTCCGCTATCCTCGTTAGTTCTGTTTCCATCTCTTGTTACACCTCCAGTGTGTTTGATGTTTCCCTTATGAGGTCGATGATATGTTACAGCCTTCCCTCCCCTGTCATTACTCAGTTTCATCAGTACTATGCTGTAATCCGACTTCCTGCTAACCTTCCGATATCCTTGTATTTTACACTTGTTTATCGTACCCTTTCTGGGAGTTGCAGGACCTCCTGAGTTCCCTATGCGTTAATATTGTATAACATGCCAAGGCCTATGACCCCGAGGAAGCATTGCTATTCTCGCCATCCCAAATATCAATGTTTTGCCTTCTGCCGGTTCCACAGCATCGGCCTTCCTGTCTAGGGATTTCGGGGCTCAACACCTTCAATCTTTCGATTTTCGGCCTGCTATCTCCTTTGCCTACGCTTAGCTATATATGTCACCATATATACCCCAAGGCTAAGTACCGGTTGCTGGCTAGGCTTTACCGGGCAGGATTCGCACCTGCTTTAACGCATGAGCTTTTCTCAGCGCACGGAACCGTCCCCAATGTCCTTTGAAATATGGTATAATGATAGTAAAGGGTAGTTTAGGAGGGATAGAAATGGATTTAAAAGAGATTTCAAAGCAGGCAGAGGAGGTCATAGAGGAGTTACTTGACATAGCGAATTTAAAGCCGGGGAGTCTTTTTGTCTTGGGTGGAAGTACAAGTGAAATATTGGGCAAGAAAGTGGGAACTGCAGGGAGCCTTGATGTGGCAAAAGCGGTGGTGGACCCAATTTTAGAGGCAATACGTAAAAGGGGTTTATACCTTGCAGTACAGGGCTGTGAGCATATAAACAGAGCTCTTTTGGTGGAGGAAGAAGCAAAAGAGAAATACGGGTTTGAAGAGGTAAATGTCATTCCACATGAACATGCAGGAGGGTCAATACAGACTTATGCTTATCAGCAGTTTAAGAATCCTGTGATGGTGGAAAATTTGAAAGGATTGGCCCACGCCGGGCTTGACATAGGGCTTGTACTGATTGGAATGCATTTGAGATCTGTGGTTGTACCTGTGAGATTGAGTCGGAATAAGATAGGAGAAGCCACAATTGTTGCTGCAAGGACAAGGCCTAAGATGGTAGGAGGAGAAAGGGCAAGATATAAAAAATTATAAAAGGGCACGGAGGACCGTGCCTTAAGTTATTTATTCAATTGAAGGTATCTTACTATTACAGCAGCAGCCTGGGCTCTTGTTAAAGGCTGTTGAGGTTCAAAGTATCCATCTGAACCATTCATTATTTTAAGACCTGATACTATAGCTATATATCCTATCATGTCTTGAGGTATTTTATCTTTGTCTTTAAAGTTTATTGTAAATATATCTGGAATATCAGCTATGTAACCTACGCCTAAACTTTTTACAAGCATCTTTGCTGCTTGTTGTCTTGTGACCATAGAATCAGGGCTTTTCTCTTTTTCTATTATGATGTTTTTATTTATTGCTATGGCATAGTAAGTGTCATAATCATCTGGGGATTTTGGCACAGGGTCATAATAGGGAGGTTGTATTGCTCTAATGAGCATTTTTATAAAATCTTTTTGGAGTATGTCTTTATCTGGATAGAATTTGCCTTCTTTTACATCAATTATTCCGTATTGTACTAAGAGTTTTATATCCTTTTCTGCCCAGTTGCCTTCTATGTCTGTAAAAACAACCTCTGATTTTTTAACTACAAGTTTTCCACTGTAATCTACAATTTGGCCAGTTTTCGCATTTATATAGTTGTAGAAGTTTGATTGATACGCAAGTCGTATTGTTGGTGGCTTATCTGGAGATTTATAGTCATAGTCTGGAATGTACGTTAATGTAAATTCAGAGTTGTCAAACATTATCTTGTAAGCTTCCTCAAGGCTTATTATATTTTCCGGAGAAGGCAGTTTTACGGAAGTCCAATGTATGGAATATGAGACTATTTCCCCTGTATAGGGACTTACATTGACGTTTATATTGTTGAAGGGACACAAAATTCCATTTGCTACTTCTACATATCTGAATGGATATGATGGCCATTCAATTATTTTGGAGCTTTCGGGAATATTTGTTTCTTGATATGCTGTTTTGCTGAACTTTTCAGGTACTATTTTTTTAAGGTAATCTTCAGCGATTTTTCTCATCTGTTCTTTGGTGTAGGAAAGCTCTTTTCCTTGCACATTGTCTATGTCGGGACCTCCTCTGGAAAAAGAAGTTAGTTCACCTGTAACTGCATCAACAGAAGCGGTTACATAGTAGTATTTATTGTCTTTAGTTAAAGTCCAATTAAGATTCCATATAGGATTTGATTTTGCAGGGGGATAATCATAGCCGCTATATAAGTTTACGCTGCTTAACTTGTAATCGCTTATTGAAAAAGGAAGGCTGTTTTTAACGGCTTCAATAGCTTTGTCTTTTGATATGTATTTTTCTGAGATTTCGACTGCTTTTTGCTCTTCTGGAGAGAGTTTTTGTGGAGATTCTCTTCCTACTTCGCTGCCTCCACCTCCGCCACCATACATTGGCACATAATAGTTTTCATTTGTTTTTATTTCTCCTGTAATAGCATCAATTGGCGCATTTTGGTATATGCCATAGACTAAAATTGCTTGAGGTTCATTGCCGTATACTTGGTTGTAGACTAAGTTGTATTGAAGTTTTAAACCTATTTTTTCTTTAAAGATTTTTATTGCTTCTTCCTTAAGATATCGCAGCTTTTGGATTGGGGAAGGAATAATCTTCCCAATTTAATGAGTAAGATGTTACTTTTAAAGTATTTTTATTTACTGTGACGTATAAAGCGTTATACGGGAAAGGTATACCGTTTACTATTCTTTCAAAAGAAAAGTTATAGTCATAAGAATAGTATTCGTTGTAACCATAGTTATTAATAATTTGTTCTTTTGTTTCTTTGAATTTTTCAGGAGCTACTTTTTGCAAGAATTCAATTGCCACTTTTTTTGCTTCATCCTGCGTGTATTTTGGGATTCTTGGCTGTTCTTGTGCAATGGGGCTCCAACTGTAATAGTTTGTAATTTCACCTGTATCGGCATCTATTGTGACGCTTATGTTTCCTTTTGAAGAAGAATTCCAATTGAAAATCCATGACCTTTTATTACCGTATTCATAGTAGTTAGAGTTAAAGTCGTAGCCGCTATCACTTATGCCTAATTTTGATTTTGCTATTTCAATGGCCTGTTTTAAACTTATCTTTGTATCAGCTTGTGCCTGTGCCATGTTTGATGGTATCATAAGTGTAAACAGGAAGGCAAGGGCAATTGCGATGGAAATAAATTTTTTCATAAAAGAAACCTCCTCATTTAGTTTTTTCATTTTATTAGACGTAAAAAAGATAAAAAAGTTCCCAGAAAAATAGAAAAATCATCTTTCTCTTAAAATGTTCCATATATTAGGGTCTTCTTGACCTAGTCTCCACACGGCTATGCCGGATAGTTTATAGTTGTCTACTAGAGATAATTTTGCAGAAAAACTTTTTGAATCTTCAAACCAAACTGAGTGTACTTTGCCGTCTAATACGTAAGTGTAAGTAGATTCCTGGGCAGTTTGGTCGTATATTATAGATACTCCTAAATTCTTTGCTAAGTCTACAGCTTGTTGGTATGTTAAAGTTCTTGGGTAATTTACGCCCTGTGTCCAATCATACCCATAAACTGCCATTCCCAGCCATATTTTTTGAAGTGGTATTACTGTTGTAGCGTAATTTAAGACATTTGTGACGAAGCCTATTGAAGAAATCGGACCAGGCTGTGAAAAGTGTTCGTCGTAGGCTAGGATGTATACTTCATCGGCGTATTGAGCGATAAAGGAATATTGGAAAGCTCCAGAAAATGGATGTCTAGGATTGTCAGTTAGCTCTGCTGGAACAGAAATTGTAACAATTTTTCCTATGGCTTTTAAAGAAATGTATAAGTCTCTTATAAAAATGTTTAGATTTTCTCTGTCTTCTGGCGGAACAAATTCAAAGTCTATATTGACTCCTGGATAATTATTTGTCTCAGCTATATTTCGTATGTTTGAAATTAAATTATTTCTGAGAGCTGGTATTGAAAGTAAATCGTGTATTAGTTGAGACTTTTTAGGGTCTGAGTAGTTATGAATTATGGGATAAATAGGTAAATTGTTATCAGAGGCAATTTTTTTGACCTCACTGGAAGACATGTCAGCCAAAGTTCCATCTTCTTTTACCCCGTACCAAAAAGGGATGAGGGTTGTTATATCTTTTGCATGGGCTTTCAAGTCACCAATAGTACCGGGAGCTATATCAAAATACCATTTGTTATCCATTATTACACCTCCAAAGTTATTTTTTATAAAAATTTTTTTATTTTGACTTTATACTTTCATAATATGTATAATGTTTTATAGAGTGAAATAAAGGAGGCAACGGTAAAAATGAAAAGAAGAACGGGAATTTTAGCTAGTGCACTTTCTCTTATATTTGTGGGGATTTTGTTACTTTTGCCCAACTTTAATGTGTATGTGCCTTATTTTGTTTATAAAATGATATGGCCTACTTTTTTTATTTTGCTAGGGTTGGAGTTAATATTTAGCAATAAACTCTATGGAGAAGAAAATAGTAGCATTAATTTAGGGTTCATATTATTGGCAATTTTGATTTTAATTTTTACAAGCAAACTTTTTTATTTAGATCCTTTAAGTATCATCAATTTTTGACAGGTAAAGTAGTAAGAAAGAAAAAACTTATCTGCAAAGCTATAGAGATAGTATATTTAATAAATTAGATTGGAGGTTAAAATATGGGTAGAAAACTGTACAGGTCTAGGGAACAAAAAATGTTAGGAGGAGTTTGTGGAGGAATAGCGGAGTATTTTGACGTTGACGTGACTTTAGTAAGGCTTATTTGCCTTTTGGCGATATTTAGCGGTTTTGGATTGATTCCATATATAATTGCATGGATAATAATACCAGAAAATCCTTATCAATTAAAGAGGAAAATTATAGATGAAGAGCCTAAAACCGAAGAGCAACAAGATAACGCAGTAGAAACAGAAGATAAAACTAACAAAGCAAATGAAATTTTAGGTTGGTTTTTAGTGATTTTTGGAGTATTGCTTTTATTAAATAGATTATTACCCTGGTTGAGTTTTAAAATTATTTGGCCGGTTTTGCTGATTATAATTGGCTTATGGATTTTATTTAAAAAAACATAAGGAATATGTGCTCCCTACAGACTGTAGACAAACTTTCGTAAAGGAGATATTTTGCATAAGGAGTGACTTGTTACAAAGCGACCCGGCACTCAAGTAAGAAAGTTTATAAAACAAAAATAGAAAAAACAAGCATACTTACTTGAGTGCCGGGAAACTTAGCAAGACCGAGGGCATAGGCAGGGACGAAGCCATGGATGGCGGAGGCGGGCACCTTAAGGCATGGATGCCGATTGTGCCCGGTACCCTGCCGGAGCCTGAAGGTCGAGCTTTAGTTTTGTTGCTTTGGAACATCGGAGCGACGATGCAAAATATCTCCTTTGAATATTTTTTAACTTTGTCAACAAACTGTAGGGAGCATGTGTTCCCTAATCTTTTTGCTGCTATTGGTTATTATTTGCTATATTATTATTTTTTTCATAATTTAAAAGCTCTGATACAGTTACAAAACTATAACCTTCAGATTTGAGTTTTTCTATTATTAAAGGAAGTGCAGCTAAAGTATTAATTTTTCCTTCATGCATGAGAATTACTGAACCGTTTTTTGTGTGACTTATCACCCGATTGACTACACTTTCTACTGCTGGGTTTCGCCAGTCATCTGGATCTACATTCCATAAAACAACATGAAGCCCCAATGCATCTGATATTTCTAAAAGAGTTTTGTTAAAAGCTCCATAAGGAGGTCTAAAGAGTGTAGGTTTTATTCCTGTAGATTCAACGACAATTTTTTGTGTTTTGTAAAGTTCCTCTACCATTTGCTCTGGCTTCATTTTCGACATATTAAAGTGGCTGTAGGAATGTAGTCCAATTTCATTGCCATTTTCAAAAATATATTTTAGAAGGTCAGGATGTTTTTGAGCATTTTTGCCAATGACAAAAAATGTAGCTTTTACTTCCATGCTTTTTAATATATCAACATATTTCTCTGTATATTCTGGTATCGGGCCGTCATCAAAGGTAAGAGCGACTACTTTACCTGCACTTTTGTTGTAACCAAAAACCCTTTTATTAAAAGGGATAGGAGGCCCAAAGAGTTTTTCTATCTCAGATTTATTGAGCAATTTGAATATGAAAGTACTTATGCCATAATCTTTATCTAAATTATCAATTTGAGGAGAGATATTTTCCTCATGTGACCCATTTGTAGTATCACTTACTTTAGTGTCTTTTGTAGTATTAGGGTCTAAAAGATTTTGGTTTAAAGAAGTTTGTTTAAAATTATTTTCTTCCTGATTTTTGGTAGTATTAGGTTGTTGTTGCGGTGGGGAGGAACTTTTTTCTTTGTCAGATGGTGTGTTCCAAATTTTTGTGGTAGAATTTACTTGTACATATCTATCCTCAAATATATATTTATAGGAAAAAGCTACTGAACCAATGAGGACTAACATTAAAAACACTATTATAAGTGTATAAATTATACTTCTATTTTTTTTGGCGGAGTCTTCTTGGGGCCATATAATCATCTCCTTGTTGCTTCAATTATACTATTTAAACTGTTATCAATTATTAATAATTAATTAATTTTATGTTACAAATTTGTAACATTTAGAGGAATTAATTTTACTTTTGAGGCTTATTTTAATTATTTTTGATTTCTATATTATAGACGTAACAGGAATGACAAAGTTTCAAAAAACATGACAAATTATTACTACTTTTACCATACGTCAAAAAGATTAAGTTTTTTAATTATATAATATAAAAAGAAGATTATTAGGAGTATTATAATTCCTCCGACAAATCCAACAGATTGTTTTGGTGTTAACAATGTGGAAGACAATACTATCCCTATCAGCATTATTGTAAACCATTCTTTTTTTGAAGATGAGGTATTTCCCATGACAGGTTTGTATTTTATAAATGTGTAGAGTATTATTATCCAGTTGAAAAATTGTACAAATCCTGTAGCGCTTGTTATGTACTCGTAGACGTCCTTTGGTAGTATGTAAGAAAGAATAACTGCTATGAAAAGCCCAAAACTACTTAAGGCAAGAGCATATATTGGTACATCTTTTTTTGTTTTTTTTGTTAAAAAAGTTGGAGCAAACCTGCCTTGCCCCAAAGAGTAGAGAACTTGTGTTACGGCATACATTGCGCCATTCATTGTAGTTAAAGCTGCAGTAAGTATTACAAAATTCATTATTGAAGCTATAAAGTGAATTTTGGTAGAGGACAAAAGTTTTATAAAGGGGCTTTCGTTAATGGATATGGTGTCCCATGGTATTATCATTAGTAATAGGGTTATTGAGGAAATGTATAATATTGTAAGAAATAAGACTATATATTTACGAGCTATTGGAGTATATTTTTGAGGATTTTTTGTTTTTACTGCTGACATTGCTACAACTTCTACACCGCCAAAGGGGATTAGTGACATGAGCATTGCACCTAAAAATCCTTTTATACCGTGAGGTGCAAATCCTCCATGAGCATAAAGATTTTTAATTCCTATAGTAGGAGTATTTGCAAAAAAGCCCATTATTGTAAGAATTCCTACTATGACTATAATAAATAAAGATACTATCTTTATGGTAGAAAACCAGGATTCAATTTCTCCAAAGTTTTTAGTCCCCATTAAATTGATACCTATAACTAGTATAGAATAAAGAAGTACAAAAATCCAAAGGGGTGTTTTTGGAAACCAATATTTAGTAAATATAGCTGAGGCGGTGACTTCACTGGACATGATGAAAACTCCTGCTGTCCAGTACACCCAGCCGCTTAAAAAACCTCCAATATCTCCCAAAACTTCTTCTGCGTATACTCTAAAAGTCCCCTCTACCGGTTTATAAGTAATCATTTGTGACAGTGCATAAAAAACTTGTGACATGATAAAAGCTGATACAATGTAATTAAGTATGATAATAGGGCCAGCAGTATGAATTGCAATGCCACTGGCTAAGAAAAATCCTGCTCCCAAAATTCCTCCAACGCCAATAAGAACTAATTCGTTGACAGATAGTTCACCTTTTTCCATATTTACACCTCCGCAAATTGTTAGTATTATTATTGGCAAATTAGTGTTAGCTTATTATTGCAAATTTAATTATTCTATAGTAAAATTCAATATTATAAGTTGAAGGAGGTGCTGCATGAAATACAAGACTTTCACAAAAAAAGAAAGGGTGCTCTTATATTTTTTGATATTATTGATTTGCACAGTGCTTTTAGTGAGTTTTTTTGATGTTTTTATTGATATAAACGAAAAAAGGATTCATATACTTGATACTTTGGTTGAGTGGTTTTTATATGTTTTTTTAGTGATGGTATTTTCGGGATTTTTGCTATCTTTGGCTAATTCTTTTCACGAATTAAATGAAGACCGGTTGATATTGAGATTTGGAATTTTAGGATTTATGCATATAAGATATAGCGATATATCTGTGATTTCAGAGTATAACGAAAAACACATTCCTTTAGGGGGAATGCGCATTTTGAAAAATACTTGTTATATGGCTTTTGCTAAAAGAAGTCTTGTTAAGATAGAATTAAAAAAGAAAGTTCGAGTATATTATTTATTCTTTTTAAAAAGATGGGTGGACACTGCTATTTTTTCTGTAGAAAAAAGAGAGGAATTTATAAAAGAGTTAAATAAGAAAGCAGAGAAAATGCCTCAATAAGGCAATTTCTCTGCTTTAAATTACTTTCCATCCATTGATTGCAAGATATTTTATGCCCAAAATACTTTTAAGTTCGATTATTAGATTTTCCAATTCTCTTTCATATATTATTTTGTCTACATATACATTAATTTTGTCAACACCTACAATATAGTATTTTTCTTCATTTTTTGGAATACCAATAAATATTTCTGGGGTGAGATTAAGTTCTATACAGCAATTTTGAATATCATGATATTTAATATATATATTGCCACCTTTTTTGAGTATATATTCTTTTGCAGCAGGTGTAATTTTCAAATAAAACACCCCGTTTCCACGTTAGTTGAAGAGACTCGCCTCGATTTGCTCTTTTGTAAGTTTGTCGGCCAACACCCACTTGTACCATTTAATGAAGGAATCCACTATTATTGTGATAGCAAGAAGCATTATAGATGCTGCAAGAATAACCAGTACCCAGTTTCCTTTTGGTAGGTAAATATTAGCTATATTTAAATAGGTAGCATATAACGTAGTTGCTGCTACAAAGAGAAATGGAACAAATGTTATCCATGCGTATTGAGCTTTGCCTTTTTTGATTATAACTGTTGTTCCTAAAGCTAAAGCTATAGCTGCTAGTAGTTGGTTAGAAGCTCCAAATATAGGCCATATTGTTGATACACTTCCTCCATATACTAGATAACCCCATGAAAATGAAATGAGAAAACTTGTTAAAATTATTCCTGGCCACCAGTTTCTATCTGCAATAGGTTTATATACTAAAGCGCCTGCTTCCTGCAAGAGATATCTTCCTACTCTTGTTCCTGCGTCTATCGTGGTCAGTATGAACAGAGCTTCAAAAAGTATTATAAAGTGGTACATGTAAGAAGTCAAGTGAGCAATCCATGGTATTTTTTCAAATATATAAGTCATACCTACTGCCAATGTGACTCCACCACCGGGTCTTCCAGCCACATTTTCTCCTACCATCTGAGAAAGATGTTGAAGTTCTACTGGATGTAATCCCAGCTTTCCAAATAGTTGAGGGGGAACATTTATGGCAAAATAATCAGCAGGAATTAAGCTTGTTGCAGCTATTAAAGCCATCATTGCTACAAAGCCCTCTGCTAGCATTGCTCCATAGGCAACAGGTAGTATATCTTTTTCATTTTTAATCATCTTAGGTGTGGTACCGGAGGATACTAATGAATGAAAACCTGAAATTGCACCACAAGCGATTGTTATAAAAACATAAGGCCACACTTTTCCTGGGATTATAGGGCCTCCTCCAGCTACGTACTGTGTAACTGCAGGCATTCTTATTTCAGGGTTTACAACTATAACACCTATTGCCAGAAGAACCATCACACCTAATTTAAGATAGGTACTAAGATAATCTCTTGGAACAAGCAGTAGCCATACTGGAAGTACTGCGGCGGCAAATCCATATGATGCTAAAAGTACAGTCATTTGCTTAGCATTGAATGTGAGGAAATTTCCTAGTGTTGTCTTTTCAATATAAGGTCCTGCTATAACAGATAATACTAACAGTATAACACCTATTATTGTTGCTCCTACTATATCATCTTTTCTTATATACTTCATGTGTATTCCCATATACATCGCTATTAAAATTGTGGCTGCTACTGTGAAAGTACCCCATGGACTGTTGTATAAAGCGTTTACAACAACTAGTGCAAGTCCTGCCATTGCCAGGATTAATATGAAAAGAACAGCTATAGCAGTTGCAATACCTGATACTTTACCTACTTCTTTTCTTGCAATGTCTATAATAGAAGAGCCGTCATACCTGACTGATGCGAATAGTATTACCATGTCGTGAACTGCTCCTGCTAAAACTGCTCCGATCAAAATCCAAAGTGCCCCTGGAAGATATCCAAACTGTGCTGCAAGTACCGGTCCTACAAGAGGTCCTGCTCCTGCTATTGCTGCAAAATGGTGCCCGAATAAAACCCATTTGTTTGTTGGCACGTAGTCATAACCATTTTCAAGTTTGTAAGCAGGAGTTGTTCTATTTTCGTCAAATACCAGTATTTTTGCTCCGATCCATGCTCCATAAAAACGGTATGCAAGAGCATAGATGCTGAGTGCAATGATTACAAGCGTCAAGCCATTCATTAACATCCCTCCATGTAATAGATTTCACTATAACTTTAACATAATTTTAAAACGATTTCACTCGATTTAAAATGAAAAGAAAAAAATAAAGGATGTTAAGAAATATATTAGGACGAAAAGAAAATACAAAATTATATGTTTTTGTCTAATCCTAGTAAAATTTTTAATTCTTTTATTTGGGATTTGCTTACAGGTATTTGCTTTTTTTTATCATCATCCATTACTACCCAGTAAGTACCTTTAAACCAAGGAAGTATTTCAATTATTTTGTTAAGGTTGACAATATAACTTTTTTGAATTCTGAAAAAACCTTTTTCTTTGAGTTTTTCTTCAAGACTTTTTATAGTTCCCTTATATATAAAATTATCACTTTTGGTTTTAACCATTACGTCTCCTTCATAAGCTTCTGCAAAAATTATTTCATCTAAATTAATAAGCTTTATTCTTCCATTTTTTTCAACTGCTAATTTCCCAAATTTTTTATTTTCAAGTTCTAAAGAGGAAGAGGGTTGTTTCGTTAATTTTATATCTTTAAAAGATTTGATTCTTTCCAATGTTTTATACAACCTGTGTTGACTTATTGGTTTTAATAGATAATCAAGAGCGCCAATTTCAAAAGCTTCTAATGCATGCATATCATAGGCTGTTATGAAAACTACATAAGGCAATTTTCCAAAGGAAGAAATGTGCTTTGCTACATCACATCCATTTATTTTTGGTATATTTATATCGATAAATACTACATCAGGTTTTAATTCTTCTATCAGTTTTAATCCAGTTACACCGTTATCTGCTTCTCCTACGATTTCTATATCTTCATACTCACTAAGAAGATATTTAAGTTCATCTCTTGCTGGTTGTTCATCTTCAATAATTAATGCTTTCAATTTTTTCATATACATCATCCTTTTTTAAGTAAGTTTTAGGTATTTTAAACGAAACTTTTGTGCCAATATTTTCTTTACTTTCAACCATTAAAGAACAATCTTTGCAAAATATAGTAGTAAGCCTTTCATTTACATTGTAAAGGCCGATTCCTACTCCTTTACCAAACCCTTCTTTTAAAAGATTTTCTTGTTCTTTTTTATTTATTCCTATTCCATTATCTTCTACACAAAAGTTGATGTAATTTTCTTCGTCTTTTATTTTTATTTTAATGTTTCCACCTTCTCCTTTTGGAATAATACCGTGTTTTACAGCGTTTTCAACTATTGGTTGAAGGATAAAAGAGGGCATATAATAAGACAATACACTTTTGTCAATATCCTGTTCTACATTTAATTTATCTCCAAAACGAGCTTTTTCTATATATAAGTAAGCATTTATGTTATTTAGTTCTTGTTCAATAGTTACATATTTACCCACATTTTTTAAATTATGTCTAAAATATTCACTTAAATTAATTAAAAGTTCTCGTGCTTTGTCAGGCTTTGTTCTTATAAAAGATATAACAGTATTTAAGGCATTAAATAAAAAATGGGGATTAATTTGGGCTTGAAGAGCCTCTAGTTTTGCTTCAGTGGCCAATTTTCTTTGGTATTCTGCATCGGCAATTTCAAGTTGATAAGATATTAAATGTCCCAATCCTTTAGCAAGTTCAATTTCAGTATTTGATATGACATTGTTTCTTGATTTATTTCCGCCTTTGTAAAGTTTTAACGTACCTACTAATTTATCATATTTAAAAAGAGGTACAATTACTGCCGATGATAAAGGACAATCTTCATAAAGACATCCTATTTCATCTTTAGATTTGGCTATTCGAATTTCTCCAGTTTTTATAGTTTCTTTCGTCGCATGGGTGAGTAGTGGCATTCCGACTTTGTGATGATCTGAAGCAATACCTACGTGAGCTAAAATTTTTTTGCGATTTGTTATAGCTACGGCAGATACATTTGTACATGCTAAAATTATTTCTGCTGTTTTCTGTGCCGATTCTTCATTTAATCCTTTTCTTAAATAGGGTAATGTTTTAGAAGCTATATCAAGTGCTATTTTAGCTTGCACGGCAGAAATTTGTTCCTTTTCATCGAATACGGATTTGATTATTACCATAAATACAGCAATACCTGTTGCATTTACTATCATCATAGGTAATCCTACAATATCTACTAAATCTAAAGCTTGAGAAAAAGGTTTGGCAGTTGCTAAAATAATTAACATTTGCACAGCTTCACCTATGAATCCCGCCACAAATGCTAATTCCCAAGGGACATGTTCCCCTTTATAATATTTTCTTATAAGTCCACCAGAAAATCCTTCTAAAATGGTGGATATACCGCAAGATATCGCTGTAAAACCACCTAAGAAAAATCTGTGAACTCCTGCTATTAAACCTGCACCTAAACCTACTAAAGGGCCTCCTATTAAGCCTGCTACCATTGGACCTACCACTCTTGAGTTTGCAATAGCGTCTTTTATAGGTACACCGACGTAAGTTCCTGCAATACCTATTACCCCAAAGATGACCATGGTCAAAAGAAGGTCTTTTTTTGTAACGCGACTGTTATAGATTATTTTTTTGAAAAATTCTGCCTTAGAAAGCACAAAAGCTAGAAGAGCTATTATACTAAACCTTTCTGCAAGTATTATCAGAAGCTCATACATATTTGTTCACTCCATTATCAAAAATTTTCTAAATTAGAAGGATAAAGTAATCAGCATGTCGTATTATTAATATATATCTCAATTATATTTATTCTACAGAAATAACTTTTTTCCTGCAACACATATTTTCCATATATTGCATCTTAATATTTGGGAACAAGTTTTATTTTTTTTACGTCTAAATTGAATGAAAGGGAGGTTAGAAAGTGGGACAGGAGGAGTTGTTGGAAAGGGCAAAAGCTGGAGAGGTGGAGGCTTTTGAAATTCTCGCAAGTGAGCATCAAAAGTACATATACAACGTGATATTAAGAATTATTTTTGATAAAGAAGAAGCATTAGACCTCACTCAGGAGACGTTACTTAAAGCGTATTTAAATATAAAAAAATTTAAAGGGAATAGCAGTTTCAGAACTTGGCTTTATAGAATTGCTATAAACTGTGCTATGGATTATTTAAGAAAAAGAAATGTGGAAAGAAGTAATTTTAGAGAGATAGAAGAATTTGAAAATGAAGTAAAAGATTTTGAAACTCCTGAAGAGGTGGTAGATAAAAAATTAACTGCGGAAATTGTAATGAAAGAAATAAACAAACTTCCTCTAGACTATAAAGTGGTTTTGATTTTAAGAGATATAGAAGGTTTAAACTATGAAGAAATATCCAAAATAATGAATTTGAACTTAGGCACTGTAAAGTCTCGCTTGTGGCGAGCCAGGAATCTGCTTAAAGAGAGAATAAAGTCTTTGCCAGAATTTTTATCATTAGACGAAAGGAGGCAAGTATGATGGATTGCAAAAAGGCACTTCAACTTATACCCCGATATATAGATGGTGAATTGGATGTAGCACAAAAGGAAGAATTAGAAAAACACATAGAAAGCTGTGAAAGTTGCAGAAAAGAATATCAACTGGAGAAAAATATAATAGAAAGTTTAAAAAATATGCCTCCTTTAGAACTACCTGAAGATTTCAATAAAAAAATACACGAAAAATTGGTTTACCAGAAAAATATTTTAGAGAAGAAAAAAGAAAGGGTAAAAAAGACGTTAACAGTAGCAGTTATTGCAGCTTCTTTCATACTTATGACAGTATTTGTAGTAAATATTTTTAAATTTGATAAATCTTCACGAATAGAATCGAGTGCTCCTTTAAACAATATCAAAATGACTCAAAGTGCTGATTTGTCTAAAAAGGAAGGAATTAATAATGAAGTTAATATGTTTTCAATCACTGGTCAAAGAGGATTGCTAGCAGGAACTTCAAGGAAAATTACAAAAAATGCAACCGTCTCCTTAGAAGTAGAAGATGTTAACGTATGTTATGATAAAGTGTTTAAATTGGTAAAAGAAGCAGAAGGCTTTATTGAAAGTTCTGATGAAACCGTATTTACCGATGATACCAAAAGGATAAATCTTGTTTTGAAGGTGCGGGAAGATAAATTTGAAAGTGTGATTTCTCAGATTAAAGAATTTGGTAAAGTAACAGCTTTAAGAATAGATAGTAAAGACGTTACAGAGCAGTATTATGATTTAAAAGCAAGGCTAAAAAACTTAGAAATAGAGGAACAAAAACTTCAAGACATTATGAATAAGGCTTCTACAGTCAAGGAAATGCTTGAAGTAGAATCCGAAATAAACAGGATAAGAAGCGAAATAGAATCAATGAAAGAACAGTTAAAAGTATGGGAAAATCTTACGAGTCTAGGAACCATAAATCTTTCAATAAAAGAGGTTTCCAAGGTTGAGCAACCTACGACTCTAGTTTCTTTTAAGGGAATCGGTAGAGATATGAAACTAGCTTTTATAAATAATGTAAATTTTTTAATATTTTTTATAAAGAAGCTGATAATAATATTGGTAATAGTTTTACCTTATGGTGCACTGGCTTTTATTGGGTATAAAGTGTATATCTATTTCAAAAAAAGAAGATGACAATTTACATCTTCTTTTTTTTGCGGTATATTAAAATACAAAGAAATAAAAATGGGAGTGATTTAATGTCTAAATTTTTAGTAATTGACGGGAGTAGCCTCATGTACAGAGCCTATTATGCCTTGCCAATGCTTACTACAAGTGAAGGATTACATACAAATGCCTTATATGGCTTTACTATGATGCTTATAAAACTTATTGAAGAGGAAAAACCTGATTACATAGCTATAGCTTTTGACAAAAAAGCTCCTACTTTTAGACACAAAGAGTATCAAGACTATAAAGCTACAAGACAAGCGATGCCTGAGGAACTAGCAGAACAAGTAGGTCTTTTAAAAGAAATTATAGATGGCTTTAATATAAAGACTTTAGAATTAGAAGGTTACGAAGCCGATGACATCATAGGTACTATTTCAAAGTTGGCAGAGGAAAAAGGAATGGAAGTGCTTGTAGTTACAGGAGATAGGGATGCGCTTCAATTAGTTTCAGATAAAGTGAAAGTTAAGATTTCTAAAAAGGGTATAACTCAAATGGAAGAGTTTGACAAAAAGGCTGTTTTAGAAAGATATGAAATAACTCCTCAGCAATTTATTGATTTAAAAGGGTTAATGGGGGATAAATCTGATAATATCCCAGGGATACCTAATATAGGAGAAAAAACAGCGATTAAACTTTTAAAAGAATTTGGCAGTGTTGAAAATTTGCTTCAAAATCTTTCTCAACTCAAAGGTAAGATAAAGGAAAATATAGAAAATAATAAAGAATTAGCTGTAATGAGTAAAAGACTTGCAACTATAAAAAGAGACATTCCTATTGAGATAGATTTTGAGGAATATAGAGTAAAAGATTTTAATGAGGAGAAGCTTTTGGAGCTTTTTAATAAATTAGAATTCTTTAGTTTGATTGATAACATAAAGAAAAAAAATAACGTAGAGATTGTAAATAATCATAAAGTTCAAAAATGGTCAAAAGTAGATATAAGAAAGTTAATAACTTTATTGCAAGACAGCAGAAATATTGCTTTTTATCCACTAATTTATGAAGGGGAAATAAAGAAAATAGCTTTTTCTTTTGGAGAGGATACTGTTTATATTGATGTTTTTCAAATAGAAGATTTAAAAGAGATTTTTGCAAAAGAAGAGTTTGAATTTACAACCCACGAAATAAAAGATTTTTTAGTTAAACTCTCTTATAAAGGAATAGAGTGTAAAAGCAAGTACATAGATACTGCTATAATGGCTTATCTTTTAAATCCTTCTGAGTCTAACTATGATTTGGACCGCGTGCTGAAAAAATATTTAAAGGTGGATGTTCCATCTTATGAAGAGGTATTTGGCAAAGGTAGGGATAAAAAGAAGCTTGAAGAAATAGGGGAAGATATACTTGCAGATAACATTTGCAGTAGATGTGTACATCTATTTGATTTAAGAGAAAAGTTGATGAATTTTATTGAAGAAATGGACATGAAAAAACTTTTATTGGAAATAGAAATGCCTCTTGTAGAAGTTTTAAAATCAATGGAAGTAAGTGGTTTTACATTGGATAAAGAAGTTCTAAAAGAGCTTTCACAAAAGATAGATGATAGAATAGCAGAAATACTAGATAAAATTTATAAAGAAGCAGGATATCAATTTAATGTAAATTCTCCTAAGCAATTGAGTGAATTTTTGTTTGAAAAATTAAATTTACCAGTAATAAAGAAAACAAAAACAGGGTATTCTACAGATTCTGAAGTTTTAGAGCAATTAGTTCCTTATAATGATGTTGTCAGTGATATAATAGAGTATAGGCAACTTACAAAACTTAAATCTACTTATATAGATGGATTTTTGCCTCTCATGGATGAAAACAATAGAGTACATTCTAATTTTAAGCAAATGGTTACTGCTACAGGTAGAATAAGCAGTACCGAACCAAATCTACAAAATATACCTATAAGAGAAGAGTTTGGAAGACAAATTAGAAGAGCTTTTATTCCGCGGACTAAAGATGGGTATATTGTCTCAGCTGATTATTCTCAGATTGAACTGAGGGTTTTAGCACATGTTTCGGGGGATGAGAAGCTAATAGAGTCTTTTATGAATAATGAAGATATACATTTAAGGACAGCTTCGGAGGTTTTTAAAGTCCCAATGGAGAAAGTTACACCAGAAATGAGAAGAGCAGCAAAAGCCGTAAACTTTGGTATAATATATGGCATTAGCGATTACGGGCTTTCTCGAGACCTTAAAATATCAAGAAAAGAGGCAAAAGAATACATAAATAACTATTTTGAAAAATATAAAGGAGTAAAAGAGTACATTGAAAAAATAGTGCGATTTGCAAAAGAAAATGGCTATGTGACTACAATAATGAACAGAAGAAGATATATTCCTGAGATAAACTCAAAAAATTTTACTCAAAGGTCGCAGGGTGAGAGGTTAGCAATGAATGCTCCAATACAGGGAAGTGCGGCTGATATAATAAAAATGGCAATGGTTAAAGTATACAACGATTTAAAAAAATTAAAACTTAAGTCTAAGCTTATATTACAAGTTCATGACGAGCTTGTAGTGGATACTTATAAAGATGAAGTAGAAATCGTAAAAAAGATACTCAAAAATAATATGGAAAATGTAGTACAATTAAAAGTCCCTCTTGTAGTGGAAATCGGAGTAGGACCCAATTGGTTTTTAGCCAAGTGAGGTGTACAAAAATGCAAGTAATTGGACTTACTGGCGGTATTGCATCAGGAAAAAGCACTGTTTCTAAGCTTTTAAAGAAGATGGGTGCTGTGGTTATTGATGCAGATATTGTATCGAGAGAAATAATGGTAAAAGGATCAGAAGCATATAATAAAATTGTAGAATATTTTGGAAAAGAAATTTTAAAGGAAGACGGAGAAATTGACAGAAAAAAATTGGGTAATATTGTGTTTGCTGACAGAAGGAAGCTTAAAAAATTAAATGAAATTACTCATCCTATAATAATAGAGCGGATAAAAGAAAAAATAGAAGAAGAAAGAAAAAAAAATCAGCAAAAGGCAATTGTATTAGATGCAGCTCTTTTAATTGAAATGAAACTTTATAAAATGGTAGATGAGGTTTGGCTAGTAGTAGTAGATTCAAAAACTCAAATAAAGAGGATTATGGAAAGGGATAAGCTTTCTTATAAAGATGCAATAAACCGCATAAAAAGTCAAATGCCTCTGGATGAAAAGATGAAGTATGCAGATTTTATAATAAACAATAGCAAAGATTTTAAAGCTATGGAAAAACAAGTTACACTATTTTGGGGAAGATTTGTAACATAAATCATAATATCGGAGGAGTTATTTTGAGGAAAAAAGTTGCGGTAATATTTTTGATATTAGTAGGTCTTTTATTTACTTACGAGTTAAATACTCATTATTTTTTAAAAAAAATTTATCCTCTTAAATACCAGAATTATGTAGTTTATTACGCAAAAGAGTATGACGTAGACCCATATCTTATTTTTGCTGTAATAAAAGTAGAAAGTAATTTTAAAAGTGAGGCAATTTCTAGCAAAAATGCTATAGGATTAATGCAAATTTTACCAGATACTGGAAGATGGATTGCTAAAAAAGTAGGTATAAAAAACTACGACGATGATATGCTTTTTGAGCCTAAATACAATATTCAGATGGGGACATGGTATTTGAGCTATCTTCTTAAAACTTTTAATGGAAATATACAGTTAGCTATAGCAGCTTATAACGGAGGTAGTGGAAATGTAGATGCATGGCTTAAGGACAAGAGATTTTCCAAAGATGGGAAACAGCTACATGCTGTTCCTTATCCTGAGACAAATAGATATATAAAAAAAGTGTTAGCAGTTTATCAGATATATAAATTTATATATGAAACTAAAAGTTGATATGAATATACAAAAAAAGTTGAAAAATTGGTATAATAGTATCGTTAAAAAGAAAATAAAAAGGGAGGACACAAATGAAACTGTTAAAGCATTTAAAAGACTTAAATGAAGTAAAAATCGAAAAAGATAGGGAGTTTTTCTCAGCTACTCATGAAGAAATAAAAAATGCATGGACTACAGATGTATATTTTTTAAGAACCCAGGATATTTTATCATATCTTGGTGTACAAGATAAAATAGTCACAGCGGAGATATTTCCAAGAAAAAGAGGAGTTTTTGCAGGGTTACCAGAAGTAATGAGTTTACTTAAAGACAAAAATGTGGAAGTATGGTCTTTGGAAGAAGGAGACACTTTTGAAGCTAAAGATACAGTAATGAGGATAAAAGGACCTTATAGTGAATTTGGAATTTATGAGACGGCAATATTAGGAATTCTTGCAAGTTCTTCTGGTTGGGCAACAGCAGCAAGAGAGCTTAAAGAAGTTGCAAAAGACAAACCAATACTATGTTTTGGAGCGAGACATGTACATCCAGCTGTGGCACCTGTGATGGAAAGGGCGGCACTCGTTGGAGGGGCAGATGATGCGAGTTGTGTTTTAGGTGCAAAATTAATGGGGAAAGACCCTAGAGGGACAGTGCCTCATGCTGCATTTTTGATTGCAGGAGATACATTAGAAGTGGCAAAAGCTTACAGAGATATAACTCCACCTGATGAGAAGATAACCATTTTAGTTGATACTTTTAAAGACGAAGTGGAAGAGGCGTTGAGGGTTGCTGAATTTTTAGGGGATAGGTTATACGGAATAAGACTTGATACTCCATCAGAAAGAGGAGGAGTTACACCTAGTTTAGTGTATGAACTAAGGCAAAGATTAAATCAAAAAGGATTTACAAATGTAAAAATTATAGTTTCTGGAGGTTTGAATCCGGAAAGAATTGCAGAACTTTCTGAAAGTGGGGCAGATGCTTTTGGAGTAGGAAGTTACATATCTGATGCTCAGCCTATTGACATGACAATGGATATAAAAGAAGTGGAAGGAGTACCTATTGCTAAAAGAGGGAGAATTCCTGGTATTATAGAAAATAAAAAGCTGAAAAAGATAAAATAGTTTTCGGAGATGATAGTTAATGAGAAAATTTATTATATTATCTTTCATTTTGATGTTTATTTTTACAGGATGTAAAACAACTCCACAAAATATGGTAAATTTCCCGCAAACCTCTGAGGATAAAACTGATATTGAAAAAGAAAAGCCTGCAGAGGGTGGCACTTTAAGAATAAATATCACTTCTTTTGATACATTAAATCCTTTTTTAAATGACAATGAACGAGTAAGACAAATGTTGAATTTGTCATTAGAAGGATTAGTTACCTTGGATAAAACTTTAAAGCCTGTTCCTCAATTAGCAGAAAATTGGGAAATAAGTGGACTTAATATAAAATTTTATTTAAAAAAGAATGTTAAATGGCAGGATGGAGTAAGTTTTACGGCTAATGATGTAAAATTTACTTTTGATTCTTTTAAAAGTAATGATGTAAAAAGCCCTTATAAGGACATTCTCATTAACTATCTCTCCTCTTATAAGACAAACGGGGATTATGAATTTGAAGTTATTCTAAATAAACCTGTTGCGAACCCCATAGCTTTGTTTACTTTTCCTATTCTAGCAGAGCATCAATATAAAGGTAAGGAAGATATTTTAAATAAAGATATTGTACCTATCGGTACAGGGCCATATAAGATATCTTCTTACAGCGTTGGCAGAGAAGTTATTTTTGAAAGAAATCCTTATTATAGAGGCGACAAACCTTATATAGATAGTATAGTATTTAAAATTGTGCCTAATGAAAATGCTATGATAACATCTTTTCAAAGCAAAGAAGCAGATTTTACTTTTTTAAATGACATAGACTGGGATAAGTATAAAGAACTTTCAAATGTAAATATTTACAAATATGTTATGCAAGATTATGTATTTATGGCTCCTAATTATCAAAATTCAGCTTTGAAAGATTCAAATGTCAGGAAAGCGATGTGTTATGGAATAGATGTTGACAAAATTTTGAAAGAAGTATATTTTAGTCATGGGTTAAAGTCATGTATTCCGGTCCGTCCTGATTCATGGCTTTATAGCAATAAAATAGTATCTCATAGTTACGATATAAAAGAGGCAAATAAAATATTAGAGGAAAGTGGTTGGAATTTAGTTAAAGGGATAAGGAGCAATGGAACTTATCAGCTCAAATTTGATTTGCTGGTAAATGCAAATAATCCATATTTGATTAAAGTTGCTCAAATTATAAAGAATAATTTAAAAGATGTAGGAATTGAAATAAACATTGTACCAAAAGATTGGGACAATTTACTAAGTTCTGTATATTCAGGTAAATTTGATTTGGCGTTAATGGAGTGGAATTTAAGTTATAATCAAGATATGTCTACAATGTTTATGACAAAAGGCAAAGACAATTTTATGGGTTATAGTAATTCTAAAGTTGATGAAATATATAGTAGAATTTTTTATGATTCACAAGAGAATTCTTTAAAAAAAGATTATCAAGTTTTGGAAGAAGTTTTTTTAGAGGAACAACCCATAATTGGCCTTTTCTATATTGAAGGAGCAGTTATGGCATATGACAATGTAAAAGTTGTGGACCCTACTGGTTTTGATGTTTTTTATAATATAGAAAAATGGTATATAAAAAAGTAGTGTAAAATTATCGTAGAATTTAAAGAAAAACAAGCATACCGTAAAAACTTTGATTTAAGATATTGCAAGGGTTGTACTGAAAATTATCCTACAGTATCTTGACACCATCTGATTAAAAATAGGTATTGACACTGACTTAAAAAGATTATATAATTCATAATGTGATGAAATTCAAAAGGTGTGCGGTGGTGGCGGAACTGGCAGACGCGTACGTTTGAGGGGCGTATGGGGTTTCCCGTGTGGGTTCAAGTCCCACCCTCCGCACCATAAAAAAGAAAGAGGCGGTAAGCCTTTTATTTTTTTGTCACACAAATTATTAATTTTTTATAAAATATATTAAAAAAAGATTAAAAAGTTTAAGAAAATGTAATGTAAACATTGACTTTGACTATGGAATATGATAAGATAAAATGGAAAGATAAAATATGCAATCTTGCCGAATCCGAAAGGTACGGAGGAACCGCTTTTTGGGGTTAATCTGTAGCTTTAAGCTGCAGTAGGGATACCTTCTGTCCCGCACCCGACAGCTAACTCCGGAGGCAATAAAGGAAGGAGATTTGCAGTGGATCAGCGAATAGGAAAGATGATTTTTGGAATTTCTGTGTTTGGCGCGACGCTGATAGGTAGTTCTTTTTTGAACCCAGCGTTTGCGGAAGGATTAGGAATTGGAAAGGTTACAGGCAATTATGTAAATGTGCGAACTCAAGGAAGCTTATCAGGAAATATTATTACTCGCTTAAATTGGAATGACACAGTGACTGTGTTAGATAAGCAAAACGGGTGGTACAAGATAAAGCTTTCTGATGGAAGAGAAGGATGGATTTTTGGTGAATATTTATCTGTAAGAAATCCTTCTAATGTCTCAAGAGGAGATTCGGAAAGATCAGCAAGTGTTGGTATAGTGACAGGTAGCTATGTTAATGTGAGAAGTGAAGCGGGTTTATCGGGTAGAATTATAACACAGCTTAATAAAAATACTACAGTGACTGTATTAGATAATCAAAATGGGTGGTACAAGATAAAGCTTTCTGATGGAAGAGAAGGATGGATTTACGGAGAATATTTAGCAGTAAGAAGCTCATCGAATGTTTCAAGAGGCGAAGTAGATAGAAGTTTGGCAGATAAGTTAATAGATTTTGCTAAATCTTTTGTTGGAACTCCTTATGTCTATGGAGGTTCAACTCCAAAAGGATTTGATTGTTCCGGCTTTGTTTACTATGTATTTAGGAATTTTGGTTTTGCTTTGCCAAGGACTGCAGATGAGCAAGCTACAGTAGGAGAAAAAGTTAGTTATGACAGTTTAGTTCCAGGAGATTTAGTGTTTTTTAAGACGCTGGGAAGCAGTGTTATAAATCATGTAGGAATATACATAGGCAATGGGGAATTTGTAAATAGTTCTTCGGGTAGGGGAATGGTGATGATAAGTCCCTTATATGAAGGGTATTATAGGGATCATTACGTTACTGCGAGACGTATTATAAAATAGGGTCAACTTTTAGTGTTGGCCCGGTGGAATATTTAAGGGACGATGCAAAGATTTTTTTAAAAATTTTATAATCTCATGGGATTTTGTAAGCAAACTGAGAGTGCTCGTAGAGAGTGCTCTTTTTTATATTGACTATTTTTATTCCTTGAGATATTATATAATACTGTATACGTGATATAGCCTATTTTATGGAAGGAGATACCTTATGAAATTTGTAAGAGAAGATGTAAGAAATATAGCCATTATTGCTCATGTTGATCATGGAAAAACTACTTTGGTTGATGCCATGCTTAAACAAAGCGGTATTTTTAGGGAAAATGAAAAAGTTGAGGAAAGAATCTTGGATTTTAATGATTTGGAAAGAGAAAGAGGCATAACAATTCTTGCTAAAAATACCGCTATACGATATAAAGATGTGAAAATAAATATAGTTGATACACCAGGACATGCAGATTTTAGCGGTGAAGTAGAGCGAGTATTAAAAATGGTAGATGGGGTACTTTTGCTGGTGGATTCTTTTGAAGGACCTATGCCGCAGACCCGTTTTGTGTTAAGTAAAGCCTTGGAACTGGATCTAAAACCTATAGTTGTTATAAATAAAATTGATAGACCTGATGCAAGACCGGAGGAGGTTATTGACGAAGTTTTAGATTTATTTATTGAATTAGGAGCAAATGATGACCAAATTGATTTCCCTGTTGTCTACACTTCTGCAAAAGAAGGTATAGCAAAATTAAGTTTAGAAGAAGAGTCTCATGACTTGAGACCTCTTTTTGATACGATTTTAGACTATATTCCTGCACCAATAGGAGATATTGAGGCACCATTGCAACTTATAGTGACTACTTTAGATTATGATGATTACATTGGGAGAATTGCCATTGGAAAAGTAGTTAGAGGAAAAATAATTTCAGGGGAAGAAGCGTCTATATGTAAAAGAGATGGGTCAATACAAAAAGTTCACATAAATAATCTATATCAGTTTGAAGGACTAAAAAGAGTGCAAGTAGAAGAAGCAAGCTTGGGAGATATTGTAGCGGTTTCTGGCATAAGCGATATTGAGATTGGAGAGACCATTTCAGATAAGGATAATCCTGAAGCGGTAGACTTTGTTCGAATAGAAGAGCCTACAGTTTCTATGACTTTTAGTGTAAATACCAGTCCTTTTGCTGGAACTGAGGGTAAATACGTTACTTCAAGACATTTAAGAGAAAGGCTTTTTAAAGAGCTAGAGACAAACGTCGCGTTACGAGTTGAAGAAACAGATTCTACTGATTCTTTTAAGGTGTCTGGAAGAGGAGAGCTGCATCTTTCTATTTTAATTGAGACTATGAGACGGGAAGGGTATGAATTGCAGGTTTCTAAACCTACAGTGATTTTTAAAGAAATAAATGGAGTAAAAATGGAACCTGTTGAACTTTTGACAATAGATATTCCTGAAGAATATATGGGAGTTGTAATGGAAAAATTAGGGCCGAGAAAAGCTGAATTGATGGATATGCACACATTAAAGCCAGGAACTATAAGGCTTAAGTTTAAAGTACCTACACGAGGCTTAATAGGGTATCGGTCTGAATTTTTAACAGATACAAAAGGAAATGGCATAATGACTTATGTCTTTTATGATTATGAACCTTACAAAGGAGACATTCCTTCTCGTACGAGAGGCGCTCTTATAGCTTTTGAGACTGGAGTTGCGACAACTTATGGCCTTTACAATGCTCAAGAGAGAGGGACACTTTTTATAGAGCCAGGTACAAAAGTGTATGAAGGGATGGTTGTGGGAGTTAATTCAAGAAGTGGAGATATTGATGTCAATGTATGTAAGAAAAAACATGTGACAAATTTAAGGTCTGCAACGGCGGATGAAGCTTTGAGGTTATCACCTGTAAAAAAGATGTCTTTAGAAGAAGCATTAGAATTTATAGATAATGATGAATTGGTTGAAGTTACTCCTCAAAGTATTAGAATACGAAAAAAGATTTTGGATTCTCAACAGAGATATAAAAGTGCAAAATATAACAAATAAAGGAGCTTTATGGCTCCTTCTATTTATATAATTCATTTAAAATTTTGCTTATATAATTTATAGTTTCTTGGTAAGGGGGAATACCCTGATATTTTTCTACTGATTGAGGACCAGCATTATAGGCAGCTAATGCTAATCTTATGTCATGGTAAGTGTCTAACAAATTTTTTAGGTATCTTACTCCTCCATCTATATTTTGAGAAGGGTCAAAAGGATTGGCTACATCCAGTTCTTTTACAGTTGAAGGCATAAGCTGCATAAGTCCCATTGCCCCTGCTGAAGAAACTGCGAATGGATTAAAATTAGATTCTGCTCTGATAACCGCTCTAATGAGATTTGCATCTACATTATATTTTTGACTGGCCTGTTGTATTAAATCGTTAATTTGCTGTAAATTTGTATTTTTTGATAGTGCATTATTACTTACATTTCCTGAATTGTATTGCTGATTTTCTATAGCATTATTTAAAACTTCAGCAAAAGGTTTATCAGTATTAAATATTTTTATATTAGCAGGTAGTCTGCTTTGAATTTCTCGAAATTTATTTTCAATTATTTGATTTATAATATCTGTCAATTCAATCCCTCCCATAATATATAATTCGACAAATTTCTTCTAAAACCTCTTTTAAAAGTGCAAATTAGTAAAAAAGTCCTATTAAAATTTTTAAAGGATTTTTTAAAGAAGTATAGTATAATATAAGTAAAGGTTTAGAATAAGGGTTGATAAAGAGATGAAAAACGAAAGAATGGTGGAGGTTTTAATTGTTGTATTAATAATTCCTCTAGTTTCTCTTTTAGCAGGTTATTTTATTTCAAAAGATATTGTAGAACCTAACATTTCAAAAACAAATGACAGTGATAATTTCAAAAAGATGGTTGTTAAAGGAATAGACCTGTTTGAAGTTGTTTTAGGTAGCTATTCAGATTTTGATACTGCAAAGTATCAGGATGATTTAATGAAGATGAAGGGAATTTATTCCTTTGTTAGTAAAGATGCTGACAAATATTTGTTAATAGGTGGGATATTTTTAGACAGAGAACAGTCTACTTTATTTTCATCCTACTTAAAATCGCAAGGTATTTACAGTGAAGTATATGTGAAAAAAGGGCCTTCTATAAAAATTGTATATGACAAGAAATTAACATCAGAAATGGATGTTTTTATAAATAAATTACAAGATTTTCAACAAATTCTTAATTATATGTCAGCTCTTTCTTACAAAGCTTCTAATGACAAATTACAAAAACAAGAATTAGAGGACTTAAAGAGAAGAGTAGATAGATTTAAAACTGACAAAGAGAATTTTGAAAAAGAAGAAGTGACAATACTAATACAAAAGACTATAGATATTGTTGATAAAATAACAAATGATATTAAAAAAATTGAAATATCGGCTGCTTTAGAAGATGGGAATACCTTTAGTTTATTACAAGAAAGTTTATGGCAATCTTGCGAAGAATATAATACCTTTTTAAAGACAATTGTTACGCAAAACCAATAACGAGGTGTTAAGGTATGAAATTAAAAGAGGTAAAAGAAATTTTAAATGCAGAAGTTATGGTAGGGGAAGAAAAATTAGAAGAAGAAGTATTTACTGCTTGTGGAGCAGACTTGATGAGTGATGTTTTGGCATCACGTGACGAAAAGGCTGTGCTTTTGACAGGACTTACCAATGTGCAGGTTATAAGGACTGCAGAGGTAGTAGGAGATATTAAATGTATAGTGTTTGTAAGAGGTAAGAATCCGGGAGAGGACATATTGGAACTTGCTAAAAAAGCAGGACTTGTGATAATGAAAACAAAACATCCTCTTTATATAGCTTGTGGCCTTTTGTATTCTAATGGGCTTACTTGTAGAAGTGGTGAAGGAAATGGTACTTTATAGTTTAGATTTTGATGTTAAAGCGAGAGATTTTGATTCTGCCGGAGAGGTTTCCAGCAATTTGAGATCAGTATTAAAACAGCTTTCATTAAATCCAGATGTTGTAAGGAGAAGTTGCATAGCTTGTTATGAAGCAGAGATGAATATAATAATTCATTCTTATGGAGGTCACATGAAAATAGAAATTTTTGGCGATAAAATACGCATAACTGCAGAAGACACAGGTCCAGGAATAGAAGACATTGAACTTGCCATGAAAGAAGGATATTCTACTGCTCCTGAAGAAATAAGGGAAATGGGATTTGGAGCCGGCATGGGGCTTCCTAATATGAAGGAAAATTCGGATTTCATGGAGATAAAAAGCAGTAAAGATGGAACAACTGTGGTGATGGAAATTTTATTTAAGTAGGTGATAAAATGTCATATTTTCACTCTGTGACATTAGATAAGGATAGATGTAGAGGGTGTACTAATTGCATAAAAAGATGTCCTACAGAGGCAATAAGGGTAAGAGATGGGAAAGCAATGATTATAAATGAAAGGTGTATAGATTGTGGTGAGTGTATACGTGTGTGCCCATATCATGCTAAATTGGCGGTAACTGATAGTTTGGATATGATGAAAAATTTTAAGTACAAGATCGCGCTTCCTGCTCCTTCTTTATATGGACAATTTAGGGATTTGACTATTAATCAAGTATTGAGTGCATTACTGGATATAGGATTTGATGAGGTTTTTGAAGTAGCATATGCTGCTGAAATTGTTTCTAAATTTACGCGGGAAGCATTGGCAAAAGGAAATTTAAAAAAGCCAGTTATATCTTCTGCGTGTCCTGCTGTTGTGCGACTCGTACAAATTAGATTTCCCTCTTTAATTGATAATTTATTGGATATATGTTCTCCTATGGATACTGCAGCAATATTAGCCAAAAAGGAAGCAATTAAAAAGACGGGACTGAAGGAAGAGGAAATAGGAGTTTTTTTCATTTCTCCCTGTGCTGCAAAAGTAACAAGTGTGAAAAATCCTATTGGTATAGAAAAATCTAAAATTGATGGGGTTTTTTCTATGAAAGAAATATATGGCCTAATTATTCAAAAAGCTAAGATTGCTGTGGTTAGAGATTTAAGCAAAGCTTCGATGATAGGGGTTGGCTGGGCAAACTCTGGTGGAGAGGCTTTTGGTACTTTTGCAGAAAATAGTATTTATGTAGACGGGATACACAATGTTGTGGATGTTTTAGAAGAGATTGAATTAGGAAAATTGAATGATTTAGACTTTTTTGAAGGGCTTGCATGTATTGGTGGATGTATTGGTGGACCTTTGACTGTTGAAAATAATTTTGTGGCTAAAAACAGAATAAGGAAACTAACAGAACAACTTCATAAAAGAGAAGAACCTTTGTTTGATGAGAAAGAGATTGTTTTTGAAGAGGTGAAATGGAAAAAGAAAATAGAAAAAAGCGAAGTTATGAAGCTAGACAAAGACATTTCTAAGGCACTTGAAATGATGAAACAAATAGACACACAATACAAAGCATTACCAGGACTTGACTGTGGTTCTTGTGGTTCACCTACTTGTAGGGCATTGGCAGAAGATATAGTGAAAGGCTTTGCTACTGAGTATGATTGCATTTTTATATTAAAAGACAAAATAAAAAATTTGGCTCAAGAATTAAATGATCTGGCAGGTAAAATTCCTCCAGTTTTAAGCGAAGGAAAGGAGTGAAATGTTATGAGGATAAAAGTAGTGGAGCTTGTTGAGAAAGGATTTAGATTAGTTGCGGGTGACAACGGAATTGACAAAGAAATTGAAGGGGTGTATATATGTGACCTTTTAAGTTGGGTTATGGCCCATGCAAAAGCAAAGAGCGCCTGGATAACAATTCAAACTCATGTAAATATCGTAGCAGTAGCTTTGTTGGCCGAAATAAGTTGTATAATAATTCCTGAAGATGCGAAATTAGATGAAGAAACTAAGAAAAAGGCTGATGAGGAGGGTATCCCTATATTAAGTTTTACAGGAACTTCTTATGAGGCAGCAATAACTTTGTACGAGATGATGAAGTGATGCTTTACTATGATTTGCACATTCATACAGCCTTATCTCCTTGTGCTTCTGATGATATGACTCCTAACAATATTGTCAATATGGCTGTCATAAAAGGACTTGATGTAATAGCTATAACAGATCATAACAGTGCAAAAAATGTGAAAGCTGTGTATAATCTTGGATTAAAAAAAGGCTTGATAGTAGTTCCTGGTATAGAGGTACAGACAAGAGAAGAGGTTCACGTACTTTGTTATTTTTATTCAGTAGATGAATGTGTAAAATTTAGTGAAATTATTAACAAAAACTTGATAAAAATTAAAAATCAAAAAACAACCTTTGGGAATCAATTTGTTATGGATGAAGAAGATAATATTATAGAAGAAGTAGATTACTCATTGTTAATTTCAACAAATTTGAATATTAATGAAGTTTTTGAGTACATGGATGGCAAGGGAGTGGCAGTCCCTGCCCATGTGGATCGGTCTTCCTATAGTATTGTATCAAATCTCGGATTTATTCCTAATATTAAAAATTTAACAACAATTGAGATATCAAAAGGTATTGTGACAGAAAATTTTTTACTTTCATATCCTGAATATAGAAAATATAAAATTATAAGGTCGTCAGATTCTCATTATTTAGGAGATATTTCTGAAAGAGAGGAATTCTTACTATGTAAATCAGAATTAAAAAGTATTGTAGACTGGCTGAGCAGTTGTTGATTTTTTTGTAATCCTACTAAATTAGTTGGGATTATCAGAAAATAAAAATTTTTTTATAAAAACTTGTTAAAAATTTAATAAACTTATGATATAATATTAACGAATAATGAACAAAAAGTTTATATAAGATGTGGGATATGAAATTTTTAATTCACAAGGAGGGAAATAAATGGAGACCTTATGCCAAAAATTCGGTGAAGAGAAAGTAGAGAGGTTTAAAAAGGCTTTAGAGCAATTAAAAAATGTCCCTGGCTCTTTGATTGCAATTATGAATGAGGCTCAGGAAATTTTTGGATATCTTCCTATTGAAGTTCAACTTTATATTTCAAAAGAAATGAATGTGCCTTTGACAGAAATATTTGGAATAGCTACTTTTTATTCAAGGTTTACCTTGAAGCCTTCGGGTAAATACAAGATCAATTTGTGTATGGGAACAGCTTGTTATGTAAGAGGAGCTGCAATGGTATTGGAAAAAATAAAAGAGAAATTGGGAATTCAAGTAGGCGAAACAACTCCAGACGGGAAATTTTCTTTAGAACCTACTAGATGCCTTGGAGCTTGCGGATTGGCTCCTGTTATGATGATAAATGGTGAAGTTTTTGGAAGATTAACTCCTGATGATGTGGATGAAATATTAAGTAAATTTGAGTAAGAGTTTGATTGTTATGAAAGAATTAGCTCTTTATATATTAGATTTGTCACAAAATAGCATAAGAGCGGGAGCAAAAAATATTTATATTGAAATAAATATAGATACTTCAAAAGATATGCTTAAAGTATCTATAGAGGATGATGGATGTGGAATGAATGAAAAATTTCTAAAAAAAGTCACAGACCCTTTTATAACCACAAGAAAGGAAAGAAAAGTAGGACTTGGAATTCCGCTCTTTAAGGAGCTTGTCCAGCTGTGTGGAGGAAACTTTGAGATTTTTTCTGAAGAAGGAAAAGGAACAAAAATAATAGGCACTTTTAAACTTTCCAGTGTAGACCTTGTTCCAATAGGAGATATGGCATCAACAATTGTGTCACTGATATTATCTGCACCAGAAGTGGATATTGTATACAAATATAACAAGGATAACTACGAATTCTTATTTGACACTAAAGAACTCAAAAAAATACTAAAGGAAGTCAATATAAATGACATCAAAGTATTAAACTGGATAAAGGAATATGTAAAAGAGAATATGAAAGGTGATATGGAGGTGTAATAATGAAATCTATAGAAGAATTAGAAAAAATCAGGAAAGAGACATTAGAAAAAATAAATTTGAGAAAAGATAGGTCAGGCATAAGGATTGCAGTTGGAATGGCCACTTGTGGTATTGCAGCAGGAGCAAGACCTGTCATGATGGCAATATTAGATGAGCTCAGTAAAAGAAATGTGAATGATGTAATTGTCACAGAGACTGGTTGTATAGGTATGTGTAAACTAGAACCTATTGTAGATGTTTATGTTCCGGGACAAGAAAAAGTAACCTACGTAAAGGTTGATGAGAAAAAGGCAAGACAAATAGTTGTTGAACATGTTATAAATGGTCATCCAATCATAGAATGGACTATTGAAAATTACGAATAGAGGAGGGGAAATAGCATGCTTTATAGGTCACACGTAATGGTATGTGGTGGTACCGGATGTACATCTTCAGATTCTGATAAAGTAGCAGAGCGTTTTACAGAGGAAATAAAAAAGGCTGGTCTAGATAAAGAAGTATTAGTTGTTAGGACAGGATGTTTTGGTCTTTGCGAATTGGGACCAGTTGTTGTAGTGTATCCTGAAGGAGTTTTTTATAGCAGAGTTAAACCTGACTATGTTCCTGAAATTGTAGAGGAGCACTTGCTAAAAGGAAGACCTGTTAAGAAATATCTCTATGGAGAAAGCGTAACGGAAAAAGCTATAAAGCCATTGGAAGAGACCTCTTTCTTTAGAAAGCAAAAGAGAATTGCTCTTAGAAATTGTGGTATTATCAACCCTGAAGATATAAGAGAAGCAATTGCTTTTGATGGATATAAAGCGTTGGCAAAGGTTCTTACTCAAATGACACCAAAAGAGGTTATCGAAGAAGTCAAAAAATCCGGATTGAGGGGTAGAGGTGGCGGTGGATTCCCAACAGGTGTAAAATGGGAATTTGCTTACAACCAAAAAGAAACTCCTAAGTATGTAGTCTGCAACGCCGATGAAGGAGACCCTGGTGCTTTTATGGATAGAAGCATATTGGAGGGAGACCCTCACAGTGTTTTAGAGGCGATGGCAATAGCAGGATACGCAATTGGAGCAAACCATGGATATATTTATGTAAGAGCGGAATATCCTTTGGCAGTAAAAAGGCTTAAAATTGCTATTGAACAGGCTAGAGAATATGGCCTTTTAGGAAAAGACATATTTGGTACAGGTTTTGATTTTGACATTGAGATAAGATTAGGAGCTGGTGCCTTTGTCTGTGGAGAAGAGACTGCACTTTTAAATTCAGTAATGGGAAGAAGAGGAGAACCAAGACCAAGACCGCCATTTCCTGCTGTAAAAGGTGTATGGAATAAACCAACGATTATAAATAATGTAGAGACATTTGCTAATATTCCACCGATTATCTTAAATGGTGCTGAGTGGTTTTCAAGCATAGGTACAGAAAAATCGAAGGGAACAAAAGTTTTTGCCTTAACTGGTAAAGTAAACAACACAGGTCTTATTGAAGTTCCAATGGGAACTACTTTAAGAGAAATTATATACGAAATAGGCGGAGGAATACCCAACGGAAAGAAATTTAAAGCTGCTCAAACTGGAGGACCGTCGGGTGGATGTATCCCTGCAGAGCATTTAGATACACCAATAGATTATGATTCTTTAATAAATATAGGATCTATGATGGGATCAGGTGGACTTGTTGTAATGGATGAAGATACCTGTATGGTTAATGTTGCAAAGTTCTTCCTTGAATTTACAGTTGATGAGTCTTGTGGTAAATGTGCACCTTGCAGGATTGGTACAAGAAGGATGCTGGAGATTTTAGAAAAGATAACTTCTGGTAAAGGTGAAGAAGGAGACATTGAAAAATTAGAGGAACTTGCTAAAACTATTAAAGCTACAGCTTTATGTGGACTTGGACAGACAGCGCCAAATCCGGTTTTGTCTACAATTAGATATTTCAGAGATGAATATGAGGCGCATATAAAAGAAAAAAGATGCCCTGCTGGTGTATGCCAAGCCCTCTTAAGATTTTATATTGACCCAGATAAGTGTAAAGGCTGTGGAATTTGTGCTAAAAATTGTCCTGTCAATGCGATTTCCGGAAAACCAAGAGAGCCTTATGTAATTGACCAAGACAAATGTATCAAGTGCGGTACATGTATTGTAAAATGTCCATTTGGCGCGATATACAAAAAATAATTAAGGAAGGAGTGTAAAAGATGGACAAAGTTCGTGTTACGATAGACGGCATCACTGTAGAAGTACCTTCCCATTACACGGTATTGGAAGCAGCAAAAGAAGCAGGCATAGATATCCCTACCCTGTGTTACCTCAAGGGAATTAACCAAATTGGCGCTTGTCGTATATGTGTAGTTGAAATAGAAGGAGTTAGAAATTTACAAACCTCCTGCACTTATCCGGTATTTGATGGTATGAAAGTGTATACAAATACACCTAAAGTTAGAGAAGCGCGGAAATTAAATCTTGAGCTTATACTTTCAAATCATGATAGAAGTTGTTTGACTTGTATTAGAAATACTAACTGTGAGCTTCAATCATTGTCTAAAAAATTAGGAGTAGATGAAATAAGGTTTGAAGGGGAAAATATAAAGTATTCTATAGATAATGCTTCTCCTTCTGTTGTAAGAGACCCAAATAAGTGTGTGCTTTGTAGAAGATGTGTAGCAGTATGTTCAGAAGTCCAAAACGTATTTGCGATTGGAATGGTAAACAGAGGATTTAAAACAATGGTAGCACCTTCTTTTGGCAGAAGTTTAAAAGATTCTCCTTGTATAAGTTGTGGACAGTGTATTGAGGTATGCCCTGTTGGAGCTATATATGAAAAAGATCACACAAATAGAGTTTATGAGGCTTTAGCTGATGAGAAAAAGTATGTAGTAGCTCAAACAGCTCCAGCTGTAAGAGTAGCATTAGGTGAAGAGTTTGGTATGCCTATAGGAAGCATCGTTACAGGGAAAATGGTAGCAGCTTTGAGAAGAATGGGTTTTGATGCAGTATTTGATACGGATTTTGCAGCAGACTTGACTATAATGGAGGAAGGTTCGGAACTTCTTGAAAGGCTTAAAAATGGCGGAAAACTTCCTATGATAACTTCCTGTAGCCCTGGTTGGATAGCTTTCTGTGAAAAATATTATCCAGAATTTATAGATAATCTTTCAACTTGTAAGTCTCCTCATATGATGATGGGGGCATTAGTAAAGAGTTATTACGCAGAAAAGAAAGGGCTAAATCCTGAGGATATATATGTAGTATCTATTATGCCATGTACTGCTAAAAAACTAGAGATTGACAGACCAGAAATGCAGCATAATGGCATAAAAGATGTGGATGCTGTTCTTACCACAAGAGAATTAGCGAGAATAATAAAAGAAATGGGCATTGACTTTGTAAATCTTCCTGATGAAGAATATGACGAGCCTCTTGGAATGTCCACTGGCGCTGGAGTGATATTCGGAGCTACAGGTGGAGTTATGGAGGCAGCTTTAAGGACAGTTGCGGATATTGTAGAAGGGAAAGATTTAGATAAATTTGATTATGAAGAAGTGAGAGGGTTAGAAGGGGTAAGAGAGGCTACTATAAAAATAGATGGTATGGATATAAAGGTTGCCATAGCAAATGGAACAGGAAATGCAAAGAAACTTCTTGACAAAGTAAAAACTGGTGAAGTAGAGTACCACTTCATAGAGGTAATGGGCTGCCCAGGAGGATGTATAATGGGAGGCGGTCAGCCGATTCACAATCCAAATGAAATGGAAAAAGTAAAAGAATTAAGAGCAAAAGCCATTTACGAAGCAGATAAAAACTTGCCTATCAGAAAATCTCACAAAAATCCTGCAATACAAAGACTCTATGAGGAATTTTTGGGCAGTCCTTTAAGCGAAAAGTCTCATCACTTGCTCCACACTCATTATTCCAAGAAGGAGCTGTATCCTCTAGTAAAATAAATTTAATTAACAGTAAAGCTTCCAATACCTTATTGGGAGCTTTACCATTTTTTTATTTTAAAGTTACTTATAGAAATGTATATAATTTGTGATATAATAAAAAGGAATGGTAGTTTATAAGGTCACTACAACTTAAGGAGTGAAAAAAATTGAGAAGAGGTAGAAGCCCGTGGACGTTGGTATTTTTACTCGGTGTTGGACTAATTTTAGGAGGATTTTTAGGAGATTTGCTTGCACATTTTTTTAAAGAATTGGCTTATCATCAAATAATAGGTATGAACAATCCCCTTACTTTGGATCTGAATTTTATTAAATTTTCCTTTCTGCTGTCTGTTAAGGTAAACGTAGGGACGGTAGTAGGATTAATTCTTGCAATATACGCTTATTACAAAATGTAGGTGATAAAATGAAAATTGTTCTCGCTTCTAAATCGCCAAGAAGAAGAGAGCTACTTTCAAATTTAGGACTTGACTTTCAAGTGATTGAAAGTAATGTGGAGGAGTTTTCAAGTGAGAAGCATCCTTCAAAATATGTTATGGATTTATCTTTTAATAAAGCCATGTTGGTTGCTAAAAAATTAAAGGAAGAAGCTATAGTAATTGGTGCTGATACTGTTGTGGTAATTGAAGATAAGGTCTTAGGAAAACCAAAGGATAGAGATGAAGCCTATATCATGCTTAAAAACTTGCAAGGAAGAGTTCATACAGTATATACAGGAATTACTATCGTCAGGACTAAAGATTTTAAATGTGTAAGCGACTTTGAAGAGACAAAAGTTTGGATTAAAAAATTAGAAGATGAAGAAATTTTTAATTATATCGATACTGGCGAAGGTTATGATAAAGCTGGAGCATATGCTATACAAGGATTTGGTGCTCTTATTGTTGAAAAGATTGAAGGAGATTATTTTAATGTGGTAGGTCTTCCGATTTCAAAGCTTTTTGATATTTTAAAAAGAGAGTTTGATGTGAGGTTACTTTGAAAGGGTGAAGGGATTGGGCAAGGATGCAAAAATCATGATAAAAGACTTGCCTTATGAGGAAAGACCCAGAGAAAGACTTATAAAACATGGAGCTCAAGTATTGTCAAATGCCGAGTTGATAGCTATAATAATAGGGACAGGAAGTAAAAGAGAAAGTGCCATTACTTTAGCGCAAAGGCTTATAATGGAAGATAGAGGGCTTAAATTCATTATAGATTCAAGTGTAGAAAAACTTGCTGGTATAAAAGGAATTGGTGTAGCTAAGGCAGTAAAGCTAAAAGCTGCAGTAGAATTAGGACGTAGAATGATGTTATCTACGGGAAGTGATAGTTTTACAATAACATCGCCAGAAGATGTCATAAATTTGATGATGGATGAAATGAGGTATTTGACGAAAGAGCATTTTAAAGTGATAATGCTTAATGTAAAGAATAAAGTTATTGCGATAGAGACTATTTCTATAGGAAGTCTAAATACTTCCATTGTGCATCCTAGAGAAGTATTTAAGGCCGCAATTGAAAGGTCATCTTCCTCTATAATTTTAGTTCACAATCACCCTAGTGGAGACCCTACTCCTAGCAGAGAAGACATCGAAGTGACAAAAAGGTTAGTACAAGGAGGAAATATACTGGGTATAAAAGTTTTAGATCATGTTATAATTGGAGATGGGAGAGGTATAAGTCTTAAAGAAAAAGGGTATTATGAGTTTGAATAAAATAGGAAGGAGTATACGCGAATGAGAGGATTTTCCAAAGATATTGGGATTGATTTAGGTACAGCTACAACTTTGGTGTATGTACAAGGTAAAGGAATTGTATTAAGAGAACCTTCAGTAGTAGCTATAAGGACAGATTCCAAGGCAATTCTTGCAGTTGGAGAAGAAGCAAAAAAAATGGTAGGTAGAACCCCTGGAAACATAATTGCTATAAGGCCTATGAGGGATGGCGTAATAGCCGATTTTGATATAACTAAGGCTATGTTGGACCATTTTATAAGTAAAGTTAATCCAAGAAAGGGATTATTTAGGCCTAGAGTTATAGTTGGTATACCCTCGGGGGTTACGGAAGTAGAAAAAAGAGCAGTTATTGAAGCAGCTTTACAAGCAGGGGCGAAAGAAGCTCATACAGTAGAGGAGCCTATGGCTGCAGCAATTGGTGCAGGTCTTCCTGTTGAAGAACCAACTGGTAGCATGGTTGTAGACATAGGTGGTGGTACCACAGATGTGGCTGTAATTTCTCTTGGAGGAATTGTTACCAGCAAGTCTTTGAGAGTTGGCGGAGATGAAATGGATGAAGCTATAATCAATTATATAAAAAGAGAATATAACCTCATGATAGGAGAAAGGACTGCAGAAGAGATAAAGATACAAATTGGTTCAGCTTTTCCAAAGCCCAAAGAGGAAACTATGGACATAAGAGGAAGAGATTTAGTATCTGGACTTCCTAAAACTTTAAAGATTACTTCGACTGAGATTTTAGAAGCTTTAAAAGATCCAATATCCAGCATAATTGAAGCTATAAAGATGACTCTTGAAAAGACTCCACCAGAGCTTGCAGCAGATATTATGGACAGAGGAATTATGTTAACAGGCGGTGGTGCTCTTTTGAGCGGCATAGACAAGCTCATAAGAGAGGAAACAGGAATGCCTGTACAAATAGCTGATCAGCCAACAGATTGTGTGGCACTTGGTGCAGGGAAAATTTTAGAGGAAAGTTCCCTCTTTAGGAGAGTTTTAAGTCCGGCAAGTAGAGTTTGAGAGGTGTTATTGGCGTGCCACGTTTTTTTAGAAATAGGCAATTGATTTTGCTTTTTTTGATAGCCGTGGCGCTTATTGCCGCCATGGCTTATACTTATGATACAGAGAGGTATGATACTAAAGTAGAATCTATAATTGGAAACGTTTTTGTTCCTCTTCAAAAGGTTTTTTATCAAATGGGAGAGGGAATTTCTAATTTTTTTTCTTCAATTAGTGAGATAGGTACTTTAAGGGCGACAAATGAAAAACTTCAAAAAGAAGTAGAAAAACTGAGAAAAGAAAATATAAAGTTACAGGAATTAATGAACGAAAATAAAAGACTAAAAGAAGCTTTAAATTTTAAAACAGAAAATGTTGAACTAGATTTAAAACTTGCTACTATAACAGGAAAGAATCCAGGAAATTGGTTTAAAACTTTTACTATTGATAAAGGCAAAAATGAGGGTGTCAAACCTGGCATGGCAGTTTTAGACGAAAAAGGAAATATGGTGGGACAGATTACAGAAGTAGGAGACAATTGGGCAAAGGTATTAGCCATTATAGATAGAAATAGTTCTGTAAGCGCTGTAGCTGTACGAACTCGTGATAATGGTGTAGTAAGAGGAGATTCAAACGGTGGACTAATCATGATTTATCTTCCTTTAGATGCTGAATTGATAGAAGGTGACGTAGTAACTACTTCTGGTATGAGCAGATTCCCAAAAGGTTTGATAATAGGAAAAGTATCAAAAGTTACTCGAGACCCGGGTTCTTTGTTGAAACAAGCTGTCATAAAACCAGCAGCTGATTTTGAAAGATTGGAGTATGTTTTTGTAGTTACTAATACAACAAATACAGGGAAGTAGATTATTATGAGAAAAGCGTATAAGTATTTATTGATTGTTTTGTTAATTATTTTACAATCAACTTTATTCAGATTTATAGATATTTTTGGTGTTAAACCAGATGCAGTTTTTATTGTAGTGTTAAGTTTTTCACTTTTAAACGGCTCTTGGGAAGCAATTTATTTAAGCCTTCTTGGTGGGCTTATTCAAGATATTCTTTTTAATAATGCTTTAGGGGTTACTACTTTTCCCTTGCTTATTGTTAGCTACATTACAGGACTTTTAAGCAAAAGTGTTTTTAAAGAAAGTTCTTTTGTGGCTTTTGTGTTTGTTTTTTTAGGAACCCTTCTTTATAACCTTGTAACGATGTTTTCAATGGTTTTGATGAAATATGAGTTTAATTTTTTATCAGATTTTATGAATATTGCAATGATACAAGCGGTTTATAATTCTATAATTACTGTTTTTGCTTATAGGTATTTAGTTTCATTTAATAGATATGTTAATGAAAATAAAGTAAATTTTTTTAGAAAAAGTAAATATTGAAGGTGATATCTTTGAATGAGAGCCTTAAAAAAAAGTTTTATACCTTTGGAGCCATTATCATTGCACTTCTTGTTGTTTTAGTTTCACGTTTAGTTTATTTACAGCTGATAAAAGGCGACTATTATAGAGATATATCAATGCGGCAAGCAATTAGACTTATACCTATCGATGCTCCTCGTGGAGAAATTGTTGATAGATATGGAATAAAATTAGCCACAAACAGACCAAGCTTTTCTGTAAATATTATAAAAGGAGAAGTGGTTGATAGTCACCTTAACGAGACTATATTGAAATTAATGGATATTTTAACAAAAAATAATGTAAAATATAAAGACGATTTGCCTATCTATTTAGATGAAAATGGAAACCCTTATTTCAATTTTAAAAATTCAGATGAACTATCAGTAAAAGAAGAAACTTTGAAAGCTCGAGAAAAGGCGTGGAAAAAAGCTAATAACATACCAGAAAATGCTACTGCTAAAGAAACCTGGGATATTTTAATAAAAAAATTTAAAATACCTAAGGATATGGATCCAATAGAAGCAAGGAAAATAATGGTTGTACGTCAATTAATGGAAGAACAAGGATATAATCAATATCAACCAGTAGAAATAGCTGTGGATATAGACCAAAAAACGATTGCTGAAATTGAGGAAAGACATTTAGAATTACCAGGAATTATGATAAATGTAAAACCTGTGAGATATTATCCTTATGGAACTCTATTATCCCAAACATTAGGTTATATTGGTCGAATTACCCAAGAAGATTTAAAAAATTTAGATATGACTAAATATAAGCTTACAGATTTGGTTGGACATTCCGGACTAGAAGCATTATATGAAAAGTATTTAAAAGGAAAAGATGGTGGTCAACAAGTTGTAGTAGATAATTATGGAAGATTAATAAAAAATTTAGGGACAGAACCACCTGTACCAGGGGACAAAATATTTTTAACTATTGATAAGAACATTCAAGAGGCAGCAGAACAATCTCTTCTCACAACTATGCAAAATATAAGAGAGGGTAAATATGGGAAAAAGTATCCAAATGCTAATATTGGAGCTGCAGTAGTTGTAGATATTCATACAGGGAAGATTTTGGCATTAGCCAGTGTTCCTGGTTTTGATCCAAATATTTTTGCTACAGGGAATCCTCCTGCCAGTATTGTAAAGGAACTTTTTAAAGCCAGAAATGCAACAGTTGAACCTAGCCCTGTTTTCAATTATGCGACACAAGGAGCAGTACCTCCAGGTTCAACATTTAAAATGGTAGTAGCTTTAGCAGCTTTGGAAAGTGGTGTTACAACAGTAGATGAGAAATATTTAGATCCTGGCATTTATCCTTATACAAAACAGACTAACTGGCTATGGAATGAATATCATCGGACACAAGGCTGGGTAAATGTATCAGACGCAATTAAATATTCAGTTGACACATATTTTTATGAAATGGGAAGAAGAATGGGAATAGATAAAATAATAGAATATGCTAAAAAATTTGGATTAGATGAGAGAACAGGAATTGAAATATATGAGACAAAGGGCATAATTGCAAGCCCTCAATATAAAAGAGAGTATTATCTTGGGCTTATAAAATCAATGGTAAAAACAGATACAAATCCAGATGGAGTGATAACAGAGGGACAATATCAAAAGATTGTAAAAATCATTGATTCGGGAAATTTAAGTGACTATAATACCTTTTTGCAATTGGGAAAAATGGGCATAGAAGATCCCAGGCTTCAAAGAAAATTATGGGAACTGATGTATTATGCAAAACACTGGAGTCTAACGGATACATGCAGTGCTGCAATAGGTCAAGGTGATAATCAGTTTACTCCCTTAGAAATTGCAAGTTATATATCTACTTTGGTGAATGGCGGTACTAGATATAAACTTCATCTGGTGGACAAAATTATGACTGCTGATGGTAAAATTGCTGAGGAAACAAAACCACAAGTTTTAGATAGAATCGATATTCCAGAAAAATATCTTAATGCAATAAAGTTAGGAATGAGGGGAGTAACCGAAAGAGGGGGAACTGCAAGCGCTGCTTTTAATGGATTCCCTATCACTGTAGGGGGAAAAACTGGAACGGCAGAAGTAGGTATTAAAGGAAGAGATAACTATGCATGGTTTGTAGGTTTTGCGCCTTATGACAAACCACAGATTGCCGTTGTTGCTGTCATATATCAAGGTGGGGCTGGTTCTTATGCGGCTTATGTAGCGAGAGATATTTTCGATGCATATTTTGGCTTGAGTAAAGACAGTTCAAGTGAGACTTTTAAGGTGATAAATTCCCCACTAAGATAATGTAATTTGGAGGATGTTTTATCCTCTTTTTTCTTATAATTAAGAAGGAAAATTGCGATTTGTGGAGAATATAGATAATAACGAGGGTTTTACGGAGGTAGATTATGATAAAAGAAGCGATAAAAATTCAGGGGACAAAAGAAGGACTGGTAATTGTATTAGAAGAGGATGTAGATATTGAAACACTAAAAGAGAAAATAGTGAATAGAATTGAGAAATCTCTTAAGTTTTTTGAGGGTGCGACTCTTACTGTGAGAGTAAAAAGTTTAAGTGTCAAAGAAGAGAAATTACAAGAATTAAAAGATTTTATTTTTGAAAAATACGGTATTGAGGTGCGGGTGAAAAATTTTCAAGAAAAGCATATAAAAAATGTGACAGATGACGAAATATTTAATGGGTTAGAAGAGGGGATAACAAAATTTCATAAAGGGACTGTTAGGTCTGGACAAGTTGTAAAATACCATGGTAATCTTGTAATAATTGGGGATGTGAATCCTGGAGGATTAGTACAAGCTGCCGGTAATATAGTTGTTATGGGGACGTTAAGGGGGATAGCTCATGCGGGATTTACTGGCAATAAAGAGGCTGTAATCGTAGCTTCTTCCCTAAGAGCAATGCAGCTTAGAATAGCTAATATCATTTCTAGGGCTCCAGATAAAGATGATGCCAGTGATTATCCCGAAATTGCAGTTGTTAAAAAAGGTAAAATTATTATAAAACCACTTTACCATCTCAATGATTTATGGTAAAATATTCTAAAAAATAATATTAATGGAATGGAGTGGTATGATGAGCGAAGCAATAGTTATAACTTCTGGGAAAGGTGGAGTTGGGAAAACTACTTCTACCGCAAATATTGGTACATATCTTGCTATGAAAGGTTATAAAGTTGCTTTAGTCGATACTGATATAGGCTTAAGAAATCTTGATGTAGTGATGGGATTGGAAAATAGAATTGTGTATGATATTGTTGATGTAGTAGAGGGGCAGTGCAGATTAAAGCAAGCTTTGATAAAGGACAAAAGGTTTGATGGTTTATATCTTTTACCTGCCGCTCAAACAAGAGATAAATCTGCTGTTACTCCAGAGCAAATGCAGAAATTAATAGGAGATTTGAAAGAGGAATTTGACTATATATTAGTAGATTGTCCTGCAGGTATTGAACAAGGATTTAAAAATGCAATTGCAGGTGCTGATAGAGCAATTGTCATAACTACTCCAGAAGTTTCAGCGGTTAGAGATGCTGATAGGATTATAGGACTTTTGGAGGCGGCGGAACTTCACAATCCTATGTTAGTTATAAACAGGATTAAAATGGATATGGTCAAAAGAGGAGATATGATGGACATTGAAGATATTATAGATATTTTAGCTATTGACCTTTTAGGTGTCATTCCTGATGATGAAAATATAATTATTTCTTCCAATAAAGGTGAACCGATTGTTATGGATGAGAGGTCATTAGCAGGACAAGCCTATAGAAACTTGGTGGAAAGACTTTTAGGGAATAATGTGCCTTTAATTAACCTTGATATAGGAAATGGATTTATGGATAGACTCAAAAAGCTTTTTAAACTGGCTTAGCGCTTTTAGGAGGTGTGATTTGTGGATTTATTTAAATCTTTTGGAGGGAAAAACAACAGTAAAGATATAGCAAAAGAGAGGTTACAACTTTTATTGGTCCATGATAGGGCGGATGTTTCTCCTAAATTTTTGGAAATGATAAAAGAAGACATATTAAACGTTATTTCTAATTACGTGGATATTGATGAAGCAGGACTAAATGTAGAAATTACAAAAGAAAAAAGAAGTGATAATACCTATATACCTGCTCTTCATGCAAATATTCCTATAAAGAAAATGAAACAGGTGATAAGATAACTGGCCGTGGGCCAGTTTTTTTATATAGTGAAAATCTCTTTTATATGGTATAATACAAATTGGATTGCTGAAAAAGAGGGGATTAAAGTGTTTGATAAAAAACTTTTAAAAAACTTTGACTGGGGATTGTTAATTGTTGTACTTTTAATATGTGTGTATAGTGTTATTGTCGTGACAAGCGCCTCCCACACATTTCAAACAGGCTCTTACAAAAAAGTTATCATCCAAACTATAGCAATTTTAGTGGGACTTATTTCTATCCTCCTAATATGTCTTTTTGATTATAATATTCTTGCTAAGTTTTCTACTTTTATATATATTCTCAACCTTTTTGGTCTTGTGCTAGTTTTAGCGATAGGAAAGATAAGTAATGGTGCACAAAGCTGGATAAGTTTAGGACCTGTGGATATTCAACCTTCTGAATTTTCTAAGTTAGCATTAGTGCTAACTTTATCAAATATGTTTAGCAAGACGGAAGAAATAAAAACTTTTAAAGAACTTTTGTGGCCAATGGTTTATGTAGGAATTCCTTTTGTTGCAGTGATGCTGCAGCCAGATTTAGGGACAGGGCTTGTATTTATTGCAATTTTTTTAGCTATAATATATATCTCGGGGATAAGGACAAAGGTATTAGCACAGCTTTTTGCTTTAGGGATTGCCCTGCTGCCTATTGGGTACAAACTATTAAAACCTTACCAGAGAAATAGACTTTTATCCTTTTTAAATCCGGAACTGGACCCGATGGGAACAGGTTACCATGTGATTCAGTCTAAAATTGCTATCGGTTCAGGAATGTTTTGGGGGAAGGGGCTTTTTCATGGCAGCCAAACTCAGCTCTATTATCTTCCAGAAGCCTGGACAGACTTTATTTTTTCTGTTGTAGGGGAAGAATTAGGTTTTATAGGGGCATCTATACTAATAGTTCTCTATGCCATTATGTTGTATAAAGCTTGGAAGATTGCTTATAATGCTAAGGACAAATATGGAAGGCTGGTGGCCGTAGGAATTATTGCTATGTTTACATTTCACCTATTTGAAAATATAGGGATGACTATTGGAATAATGCCAATCACAGGTATTCCTCTTCCATTTATGAGTTATGGTGGAAGTGCAATGGTGGTAGATTTAATGGCTATAGGACTTTTAGAAAATATAAGCATGAGAAGGCAAAAGATAAACTTTTAGGGGGAATTTCCATGAATATAGCTTTGATAGCCCATGACCAAAAAAAAGAACTTATGGTGAATTTCGCAATTGCTTATAAGCATATCTTTGAAAAATGCAATATATACGCAACAGGCCATACAGGACAACTTATCAAAGATGCGACAGGCCTAAATGTAAATTGCCTTTTACCCGGCCCTCTTGGTGGAGACCAACAGATTGGTGCAATGATTGCTGAAAACAAGATTGATATGGTGATTTTTTTAAGAGACCCACTTACGGCTCAACCCCATGAACCAGATATTTTGGCTCTGCTTAGAGTTTGTGATGTGCATTCTATTCCATTGGCGACTAATATCGCTACTGCAGAAGTTTTATTGAAAGGGATGGAGCAAGGACTTTTAGAGTGGAGAGAAATAGTAGAATAAAAATAATTTATCATAATAATGCCTCCTTAAAAATAAAATGTAACATAGAAGGAGGCATATATCATGAAATACCAACGAATTCCTTATTATTTTCCCAAAAAATTTAACACTTACAAAAAGTATGCAGAGCTATTTGAAAATCAATTAATTATTTCATTAGTTTTATTAGGAATGATTTTGCTTTTTAAATCAGTTGACGTGCCTATAGCCAACTCTTTTATAAATGCTACTAAAAGTGTGCTAAGTTATAATATGAATTACGAAAACACAAAGAAAGGATTAAAATTAGTTCAAAGTAAGATTCCTTGGCTCAAAGAGAGTGTGATAAAAGTTTTTTCTCCCACTGAGGAAAAAACTTCAGAAAATAAAACTTCTTCTGATGTTTCTCAGGCTTTTATCAAAATGATTGCGCCTGTTACTGGGAAGGTAACCTCTGGCTTTGGAATGAGGGTTGATCCAATTACAAATCAATTGACAAATCATACGGGTATTGATATAGATGTTCCTATTGGAACAGAAGTGAAAGCAGCATTAGATGGGGTAGTAATGTTAGTGGAGGAGCAAAACCAGGATTTCGGGAAAGTCATAGTTTTAAGGCATGCTAATGATGTAAGGACTGTCTATGCTCATTTATCAGAAATTTTAGTGAAAGAAGGAGACCAAGTAAAACAAGGGGATGTAATTGGAAAGACAGGCGATACTGGAAAAACAACTGCTCCTCACTTGCATTTTGAAGTTTGGGAAAATGGCAAGCCAGTAGACCCCTTGACAAAGGTTGTTATAGGGGATGCTGCCAGTGAAGGCGCAAAATGAAATTTAGAGGGCTCGAAGTAAAAATACATTTTTCTACTTTTGTGTTTGCATTACTTTTACTTGCAACGGGATTTATAAAAGAATTAATTGCTATTTTTGCTACAGTTTTTGTTCACGAATGTGGACACATTTATATTGCCAAGAAACTGAAAATAGAGGTGCTACAAGTCAATATCTATCCTTTTGGAGGAATTGCTCTTTTGGACAGCATAGTGTTTATAAGACCAGACTTAGAAGTATTAGTTGCACTAGCAGGACCTATGTCCAATATTTTTTTTGCTTTTTTTGGAGAATTCATTTCACAAGTTTTACAAATAGATATGGATTATTTTATAAAAGCTAATATTGCAATGGCTTTTTTTAATTTACTGCCAGGGCTTCCTTTGGATGGAGGACGGGTTTTAAAAAGTGTTTTGTCGTATTTTATTAGCCTAAGAAGTGCTGTTGCGACTGCTGTTTTTTCTTCCTATGCTATTTCTCTCGTTATGTTATATTTTGTTCTAAAAGGCATATTCAATTGGAAGCTAAATGTTGTTTATGCTTTTTTATCGGTGTTACTAGTAGTAGCGGCAAATAAAGAGAAAAAGGCATCAGCTTTTTTGCAAATGAGAGATCTTTTTAGAAAAAAAACAGAGTTCTATAAAAAAGGATTGATGGGGGTACATCATATAGCAGTATTAGAAAAGGAGACAATTGCAAATGTTATAAAAAGTTTTATACCTGCTAAATACCATGTTATAATAATATTAGACGACAAATTTAGGGAAAAATATAGAATAACCGAGACTCAGCTTTTTGAATATGCGGTAGAACATGGATTGTATTTACCAATTGGTGAGATTATAAAATGACTATGGAGGAAGGAAGATGAATAACTTAAAGGATAAAATAGATGCTTTGCTTATGAAAGTAAGCAAACCTACAAGATACACAGGAGGAGAATTAAATTCTTCTATAAAAAATCCGGAGGAAGTCAAAGTAAGATTTGCTTTTGCTTTTCCGGATGTATATGAAGTGGGAATGTCTCATTTGGGGCTTAGAATTTTATACCATCTTTTAAACAAAAGAGAAGACGTATATTGTGAAAGGGTTTTTGCACCATGGTTGGATATGGAAAAGCTCATGAGGGAAAATGACATTCCTCTTTTTAGTTTAGAGACAAGAACCCCATTAGATAAATTTGACTTTATAGGTTTTACTCTTCAGTATGAATTAAGTTATACAAATGTAATAAATATGCTTAATTTAGCGAATATTCCTATCCTATCAAGAGAGAGGAAAAAGTTACCTTTTGTCATTGCTGGTGGACCCTGTGCGTATAACCCTGCTCCGTTATCTGACGTTATTGACTTTTTTGTAATGGGAGAAGGAGAAGAGGTCATAAATGAAATTATTGACGCTTATATAGATTGGAAGGAAAGGAAAGGAGAAAGAGAAGAATTTTTACAAATTGTTTCTCAAATCAAAGGAGTATATGTTCCTAAGTACTATATGGAAGTATACAATCAAGATGGAACGATAAAAGAGATAAGGACTATTAAAAAAGGAGTTCCTGAAAAAGTAAAGAAAAGAATAGTTAAAGATTTTGAAAATGTGTATCATCCTGAAGAGCAAATCGTTCCTTTTATGGACATAGTTCACGATAGAATAATGTTAGAAATCTTTAGAGGGTGTACACGGGGATGTAGATTTTGTCAAGCTGGGATGATATATAGGCCAGTGAGGGAAAAATCAAAGGAAAAAATTTTAGTTTTAGCGGAGAAGCTTGTAAAATCTACAGGGTATGAGGAAATATCTTTAGCTTCTTTAAGTACTTGTGATTATTCTCAAATTGAAGAATTAGTTGAAAGGTTAATTGAGAAATATAAGGATAAAGGAGTTGGAGTTTCTATACCATCTACACGAGTAGATACTGTATCTATAAATTTGTTAAAAGAAATACAAAAAGTTAGAAAAACAGGTCTTACTTTAGCACCAGAAGCTGGTACGCAAAGACTTAGAGACGTAATTAACAAAGGGATTACAGAAGAAGATATTTTAGAGGCGACAAAAGAGGCTTTTTCTGCAGGATGGACAAATGTCAAACTTTATTTTATGATAGGTCTCCCTACAGAGACGATGGAGGATGTGGAAGGGATAGCGGATTTGGCATATAAGATAGTAAATAATTACAAAGAAGTAAAAGGGAATGCGAAGAATTTAAAAGTCACCATAAGCACTTCTACTTTTGTACCTAAACTTTTTACACCTTTTCAGTGGACGGCTCAAAACAGCATTAAAGAAATAATGGAAAAGCAAGATTTGCTAAAAAAGAAACTTAAGAGTAAAGTGTTAAAGTACAATTGGCACAATCCTTATATGAGTTTTTTAGAAGCTGTTATTTCGAGAGGAGATAGAAAAGTAGGAAAAGCTATAATAAAAGCGTGGGAAAAAGGATGCAAATTTGACGGATGGGAAGAATATTTTAATTATGACAACTGGGAAAAGGCTTTTAAGGAAGCAGGTGTAAATCCTCATTTTTATGCTAATAGAGAAAGAAGTTTAGAAGAAATATTTCCATGGGATGTAATAGACGTTGGGATAGATAAAAGGTATTTGATTAGAGAATATAAAAAATCTCAAGAAGGAAGAATTACAATTGACTGCAGGCTTTATTGTACAGGTTGTGGAGTAAAGGATTTTGATGAGGGGGTAGTGTGTTTTGAAGCGCCTAAGAAATAAATATACAAAAGATGAAAGAGTCAAATTTATTTCCCATTTAGACCTTTTGCGAGTATTTCAAAGGGCTTTGAGAAGAGCTGATATAAAAGTCGCTTTTTCACAAGGATTTAATCCCCATCCTAAAATTTCTTTTGGGCCTGCTCTTATAGTAGGTGCGACGACAGATGGGGATTATATGGATATAGATTTGGAAGAAGATATTTCTCCTGAAGAATTCAGAAAAAAGATGAACAAAGTGTTACCACCTGGTATTGAAATTGTGGAAAGCTATGAGGTAGAATTGAATGATGCGCTTTCTACAAAAATAAAAGGAGCAGAGTATATTTTGCAAGTCAATGTAAAAAAAAGTATTAAAGATATTCAAAATAAAATAGAAGAATTTATGAGAAAAGATGTAATTGAAATAGAAAAAGAGAGTAAAAACGGCAGGAAGATGGTAAATATAAGACCTTATGTTTTGGAGTTAAAAGTAATTGAAGAGACCGAAGATTATTTGAAATTTTATATAAAATTAACATTAGGAGAGGGAGTTCCTAATCCTTTACATTTATTAAAGGCTTTGAATGATTACATTGGAGACTTGTTTGATATGGACTCTTATAAACTTCACAGAAAATATATGATTTTAGAATAAGTACGGGGTGAAAATTTTGAAAAGACTTATATTGGACATTGATGGGAATTTGAGCCAAATCGCTTTATTAGAAAATGGGAAGCTAAAGGAGTACCATCCAGAGAAAAGAGATGGGAAAAATATTTTGGGGAATATTTATAAAGGTAAGATTCAAAATGTTTTAAAAGGCATGCAGGCAGCCTTTGTAGATATTGGAATTGGCAAGAACGCTTTTTTATTTTTTGACGATGTGCTTTTTCAACAAGAGAATTTACCCAAAAGCATTACACAAGTTTTAAAACCAGGTCAACCAATAATGGTTCAAGTATCAAAAGAAGCAGTAGGCATGAAAAATCCCAGAGTGACCGCTAATATTTCTTTGCCGGGGAAATATGTTGTTTTAATGCCTAATGTCGATTACATTGGAATTTCTCATAGGATTGAAGAAGAAGTGGAAAGAAAGAAGCTTCAGGAAATTATAAAAGAATTAAAACCTGAAGGTATGGGAATAATTGTTAGAACAGCTGCATTAGAGGCGACAGAACAGCAAATGAGGGAAGATTTAGAAGAATTAATTCGCTTGTACGAGAAAATACAAAAAGATTTTCAAAATGCCCCCCTTCCTTCTTTGATATATAAAGAAGAGGATTTTGTAATTAAGTATTTGAGGGATTTGCTTTCTGATGAGGTAGATGAAATTGTGGTTAACGACAAAGAGGAGTATGAGAACATAAAAAAATATTTAAAAAATGTAGGAAAGGATAATATTTCAGTTACTTATGAAGAAGGAGATTTAATGGGGATTTATGGAGCAGATTTTCAAGTCGAAAAATTGTTAGAAAAAAAAGTATGGTTAAAAAGTGGAGGTTTTGTAATAATAGACCAAACAGAAGCTCTTACTGTAATTGATGTAAATACAGGAAAGTACGTAGGAAAATCTTCTTTAGAGGAGACAATATACAAGACCAATCTTGAAGCAGCAGAAGAAATTGCCCTGCAGCTTAAGCTAAGAGATATTGGTGGAATAATTATTATTGATTTTATAGACATGAAAAATGAAAATTTTAGAAGGGATTTGCTTGAATTTTTCAAAAGAGAACTCCAAAAAGACAGGACAAAATGCACTGTATTGGGGTATACTCGATTAGGACTTGTTGAGATGACAAGGAAAAGGGTGAGGTCGCAAGTAGGATCATACCTTAAAGAAAAATGTCCTATATGTGAAGGGGAAGGATTGGTTTACTCAACTGAGTACATCTACAAAAGATTAAGAAATAATATACAAAGGGTGTTGCGGCATGTAAATGCGCGAAAAATCTACATAAAAGGGAATGATAAAGTTGTTAAAATCGCGGTAGAGAAGGGAATTATAAAATTTTACAAAGAGAAATTTAATGTAGATTTCGAACTTGTTGTTGACAATACCAAAAAATATGGCCATTTTGAGATAGACTTTGAATGAAGAATCAAAGTTAAAAAAGCTGCCCAAGGGAATTTTTGGGCAGCTTTATATCTACTTTTCTTTTTCATACTTTGCCACAATTCTCGTGGCTATTCCACCTCTTTCTTGAAACTCACCTATTACTTCCATAAATTTTGGCTGTAGAAGTTCAACTAAGTCATCCAAAATTCTATTTATAGCATGTTCTTGCAGGATACCTACATTTCTATAGGAGGTGAGATAATACTTTAAAGATTTAAGTTCTACTAATTTTTTAAAAGGGATATATTTTATAGTAAGTTTTGCATTATCAGGTAATCCTGTCCAAGGGCAAACAGAAGAAAATTCATTAGTTATATATTCTACAATAGTATTTTTTTCAGGGTATTCATATTCAATGGATTCTAAAACTTCTTTGTCAATCTTTTCATAACCGTAAGTGTCAAATCTTCTCTCTTTATATTTATCTGTCAAATTTCACAACTCCTTTCTTTTCAATTGCAAAAAGCAAAAAATATCCCGTTACCAAAAGTACAGTTTCAGCCAATCCTACGCTTAAGAAAGTTGGAATAAATGGTATATTGGCAGAGATATTTAAAGTGATTCCAACAGATGCTGCAATCCAAATAGCTACGAATACAGCACCTACCAATTTGTGAGTAGCTCTTCCAATGTAGTATCCAATTGTACAACCGATTAAGTTTGAAAGAGGCATAAAAATTAGCTCCATTGTGCCAGCAAATGGGCTAAACAAATTTGCAAAAAAATTTCCTATCATCATGGAAATGGCATATTTTTTATTGAATACTACAATGGATTTTGTAATTTCCCCTACGCGAAACTGAAGGGGTAAAAATGAGATGGAAGAAAATATAACTGTGAGTACAAAATAAATTGCCGCAACCAGAGCAATTTCTGCTATATCTTTTATTCTTTTTTTGGACACAAAATTACCTCCTTTGTTTTGTTAACTGGGGTTACTGCGACCCAGGTGAGCATTTTGCTCACTATAATCAATTTTAACACAACTACTGGAGTAGTTTCAACATAAAAACTCTTTCTATCAATTAAATGATAAAAGTTAAGAATGATGTTTTATTATTATCGAAAAATTTACAATTTTTATTGACAATAATAATTTGTATAATTTATCATAAAGGTAGGAAGGTGTTAGTGATTGTTACTGAAGATGGGGGAGGTGATTTTGTGAAGGGGCAATATTATACAATATTAGCTTTGATATTCGCAATTATAGTAGCGATTTTTGCTATTTCTAATGCTGGACCTGTGGATATAAGTTTTTTGTATTGGCATTATTCAATTTCTCAAGCTTTAGTAATTTTATTGTCAGCAGCTATTGGAGCTATAATTGTGGGTACAATAGGTTTGTTTGGACAAATTCGCTATAGCGTAACGATACGAGGACTTAACAATAGGATAAAAGAGTTGGAAAAGGAAAAGGAAGAATTGAATCAAAAGGTTATAGAATTGCAAAACTATAAATTAGCGGAAGAAAAAACAAATGAACAAAGTGATGGCAAGGAAGAGGAGGAAGAAAAAGGGACACAAACTCTTTAGTTGATTTGGCACTTGGTGAAGACATATTTACTACCCAATTCCTTTTTGAGATGGAAATAAAAGGCGCTTGCTTTTTTGATTGACAAGTGATATTTTATTATGTTAAAATATCACTTGTGGCCGCTCAGGACGGGTTTTTAAACTTTTACCTTGTTCCCTGGCGAGACTGGATGTAGGAGGTGCAAAAATGTACGCAATAATCGAAACTGGTGGAAAACAGTATATGGTTCGTGAAGGAGATGTTCTTGCAGTAGAAAAGTTAAATTATCCAGAAGGAGAAGTTATTTCTTTTGACAAAGTTTTGGCTGTGTCAAAAGAGGACGGTAATGTAGAGTTTGGCAAACCCTATTTAGAAAATGTTAAGGTGAATGCCAAGGTTTTAGAGCATGGGAAAGGACCAAAAATAAGAGTTTTTAAGTATAAGCCAAAGAAAAATTATAGAAGAAGACAAGGACATCGTCAACCTTACACAAAAGTACAGATTGAAAAAATAATTCAGTAAGCCATGATTAGAGTAGAAATATTGAGAGATTCAAAAGGGGATATTTATAAATTTAATATAAAAGGACATGCAGGTTTCGATGAGTACGGAAAGGACATCATATGTGCAGCTGTTTCTGCTATATCTCAGACAGCGGTGCTGGGAATAGAGGCGTTAAAAACTGTTAAAATAAAGAAAAAAATAGAAAGTGGCGATTTGCAGGTTGACATTATTGATAAAGGTTTGGCAGAAGATGATATACGATTAAAAGCTATTCTGGAGACTATGGTTTTAGGCCTTAAAGATATTGAAGCGGATTATCCTGAATATGTAAGGGTTATGGATAGGAGGTGCAAAAAATGAAACTCCAACTTTTTGCTCATAAAAAGGGTGTTGGAAGTTCCAGAAACGGTCGTGATAGTGAATCTAAGCGTTTGGGAGTAAAAAGGGCAGATGGCCAATTTGTATTAGCTGGTAATATCCTTGTAAGACAAAGAGGAACTAAAATACATCCAGGTGTAAATGTAGGAAAAGGAAAAGATGATACACTTTTTGCATTAATTGATGGATATGTTACTTTTGAAAGAAAAGGCCGCGACAAAAAACAAGTAAGTGTTTATCCAGAAAGAAAAGTTGCACAGAATTAAATCCTGGTTTATACCAGGATTTTTTCATAAATAAATAATAATTAAAAAAGAAAGTGGTGAAAAGATGGTGTCAGATGTGGAGTTATTGGTAGACTACATCAAAAGAAGCAGACATGAGCTTTTAAATGATTTACAATTAGTATTAGGCTATGCTCAACTAGGGAAATTAGAGAAAGTGATTGAATCTCTCCACATTACTATTGACCACCTTAATAGAGAAAGAGATATCTTTAATTCTGAAAATGCACAGGAAATTATAAAGAAACTATTAAAAGAGTAAAAAAATACGAGAAGTATATACTATAAAATAAGGCAGGTGATAGAATTGTTTATAGACACAGCAAGGATATACATAAAAGCTGGAGACGGTGGAAATGGAATTATATCTTTTAGAAGGGAAAAATACGTTGCTTATGGTGGACCGGACGGTGGTGATGGAGGAAAAGGGGGAGATGTTATATTTATAGCAGATCCTAATTTGTCTACTTTGTTAGATTTTAAATACAGAAAAAAATACGTTGCGCAAAATGGAGAAAACGGTAGAGGTAAAAATCAATATGGCAAAAATGGAGAAGATTTGTACATCAAAGTTCCTGTAGGAACGTTGATAATTAACGATGATACAGGAGAAATTATAGCTGACCTTGTAAAACCTAATCAAAAAGCTATTGTTTTAAGGGGAGGTAAGGGAGGAAGAGGGAATGCTAAATTTGCTACTTCTACTTTGAAGACTCCTCGTTTTGCTGAAAGCGGCGAAAAAGGCAAAGAAATGTGGGTACGGTTAGAGCTGAAACTTCTCGCTGATGTAGGATTAATAGGATTTCCTAATGCAGGGAAATCTACTCTTCTAGCCAGTTGCACAAGAGCAAAACCTAAAATTGCTAATTATCCTTTTACAACACTGACACCTAATTTGGGAGTTGTAGAACATAAAGGGAAATCCTTTGTAATGGCAGATATTCCAGGTTTAATTGAAGGGGCCCACAGAGGCGAAGGACTAGGTCATGACTTTTTGCGGCACATTGAAAGGACAAAAATGTTGATACACGTGGTGGATGTATCTGGAAATGAGGGACGAGATCCTATAGAAGATTTTGAGAAGATAAATGAGGAGCTGAAACTTTACAGTGAAAGATTACTTACTTTGCCTCAAATTGTTGCAGCAAATAAAATTGATATACAAAGCGGTAAAGAAAATTTTCCTGCTTTTGAAAAAGAAATCAAAAAAAGAGGTTACGAGGTATATCCTATATCTGCTTTGACAAAAGTGGGGATTGATAAACTTTTGGATAAGACTATAGAAATTCTTTCTTCTATTCCGATTGAGGAGATAAAGGAAGTGCCAGAAGTTATTGTTTATACACCTCCTGAAGAGGAAGAAACACTTAATATAGAAGTAAAAGATAATACCTATTATCTTAGCGGTACAAAAATTGACAAACTTTTAAAGAGAGTAAATTTACAAGATGAACATTCTTTAAGGTACTTTGAAATACTTCTTAGAAAGAGCGGGGTAATAGATGCTCTTAAGGAAAAGGGATTTAAAAGTGGTGATACAATAAATGTGAGAGATTTTGAATTTGAATATTATGAATAAAAGTGGAATTTGATTCCACTTTTTTATTTACTTTAAACGAGGTCTCAGTGTAAGCTTGTGCAATTTATCTCTTTTGATGTATAATGTTAATATAAAAGAAATATAAATTGGGGGATAGTAACTTGGGAAGGGAGCTTAGACTTGGGATAATGGGAGGCACTTTTGACCCTATTCATTATGGTCATTTAGTTACTGCTGAAGCGGTAAGGTCTGAGTTTAAATTGGACAAGGTAATTTTTGTTCCAGCAGGTAACCCGCCTCATAAAGTAAAGCGAAAGGTGACAGATAAAAAACATCGTTATTTAATGACTATTCTTGCCACAATAACTAATCCTTTCTTTGAAGTATCGACGATTGAAATTGACAGAGAAGGGTATACTTATACTATTGACACTATCAAAGAGTTTAAAAAAATTTATGGGGAGAAAACTCAACTTTATTTTATAACAGGAGCGGATGCTGTTTTAGAGATTTTGACTTGGAAAAGTGCAGATGAGCTTTTAAAGATGTGTAATTTTGTTGCCGCAACTAGGCCAGGAGTTGAGGGTAATAGAATAGATGAAGAATTAGACAAAATTAGAAGACTTTATGGGAATGTCATTTACAAAGTGACTGTTCCTTCTTTGGCTATTTCCTCCACTGATATAAGGGAAAGAGTAGCAGGGGAACGGCCTATAAAGTATTTACTGCCGGAGTCTGTGGAAAGATATATCCAAAAGTACGGTTTGTACAAAGAGGATGACGAAAATGGGGTATGACACAGAACTTTTAAAAAGCAAATTAAGAAATTTGTTAGATGAAAAAAGGTATTTACACTCTATAGGTGTTATGGAAACCGCAATGCACCTTGCTAAAAAATATGGTGCTAATGTAGAAAAAGCACAAATTGCAGGTTTGTTGCACGATTGTGCAAAGAGCTATTCTGATGAAGAACTTTTAAAATTTGCTCAAAGATATGGAATTGAAGTAGATGAAGTTTTAAAAAATGCACCTTTTCTTTTACACGGTCCTATAGGTGCACATTTGGTAGAAGAAATTTTTGGGATAAAAGATCAAGAAATAAAAAAGGCAATTGCTCTTCATACTACTGGTGATGTCAATATGAGCCTTTTGGATGAAATAGTATTTCTTGCAGATTATATAGAGCCTAATAGAGATTTTAAAGGAGTAGAGGAATTAAGGCGATTAGCTGAGGAAAATTTAGGCCTTGCTTTGTTAAAGTCTTTTGATAGTACGATTTGTTATGTTTTAGAGAGGAAACTACTTCTTTATGAGAAAACAGTAAAAGCTCGAAACTATATTCTTCTGAAACTTGGGAGTGGAGATAAATGAGAAAGGTAATAAAAATTGTATCTGTGTTATTGTTGTTAAGCTTATTATCTGTAGGAGTAGGGGGGTATATTTATTTAAAGTCTCTGAATCCTTCAGATGCCTTTTTGATGAAAAAAAGCGGTGAAAACAAAAATTCAGAAACGATTCAGAAAATAAATATATTGGTTTTGGGAGTTGATGAAACATCACCAACAGATCCAAGGCGTTCTGATACTATGATATTATTATCTTATAATCCTAAAACTAATAAAGCTTATATTTTATCTATTCCAAGAGATACAATGATTAAACTTGACAAATATGGGACACAAAAGATAAACGCTGCTTATCCAATAGGTGGACCTCAGTTGGCGATGGATACAGTGTCACAGCTTATTGGAGAACCTGTTGATTATTATGTAAAGATTGGATATGAAGGTTTTAAACAATTAGTAGATGATTTAGGGGGAGTAGAGATGAACGTTCCTATGGACATGAATTATGATGACAATGCGGGAAATCTTCACATACATTTGAAAAAAGGTGTACAGCTTTTGGATGGAGAAAAGGCTTTACAGTTGGTGAGATTTAGACATGGGTATGCAGAACAAGATTTAGAAAGGGTCAAAGTACAAAGAGAATTTTTGTTAGCAATGTTTGAAAAAGCTAAAAACCCCAGTACTTTGTTAAAAATTCATCGTATATTAAAAACCATAAATCAATACGTAGAAACAAACATACCACCTGTTACTATGCTAAAGTATGCAGATTACCTTTTGAAACTTGACAAAGACAATATAAAAACAGCTACTTTGCCTGGTACTCCTCAGTACATTGATGGGATTGCTTATTATATTACAGATCCCCAAGAAGTAAGACAATTTATGGCGAATTTAGATGGCAATATAGATGATAAAACTAATGAGATGACAGTTAACAAAAATATAAAAATAGAGGTTTTAAATGGCGGTGGTGTACCAGGAGTAGCCGCAAAGACAGCTGATTTGTTAAAACAACAAGGGTATGATGTAGTGAAGATAGGGAATGTAATAGGTACCACTTACAACACTACTCAGATAATTAATAGGACTGATGATAAAAAAGTAGTAGAAGATTTGAAAAAAATTTTAAAAAATGCTATCGTAGTGGAAGATACGAATGGAGGCAGTAATGTTGATATAACTATAATTTTGGGAAAAAATATATAAAGTGGAGGTTGATTTAGTGATAGACGTAAAAGATAAGGTATTTAAAATCTATAAAGTTTTAGAAGATAAGAAAGCTTCTGATATAAAGATTTTGTATATAGGAGACTTAACAATTGTTGCAGATTATTTTATTATTGCCACTGGCAATTCGGATACTCACGTTAAAGCATTGATAGACGAAATTGAAAAAAAACTTATGGAAGACGGCATTTTTGTTGGTCATATTGAAGGTTACAATTGGGGTAAGTGGGTTTTAATGGATTATGGTGATGTAATAGTTCACATATTTCAACAACCCGAAAGGGAATTTTATAATTTAGAAAGATTGTGGGCAGATGCAAAGGAAATAGTGCTTGACAACCTTGTTTGAGGCATGTATAATAACGTTAATAAATTTTTTATTAATATCTTATCTTTTGTACGGATATTTTTATAGCCCTATCAGTAATTTTTCATTGCCTTATTGAATATATTTAATATTGTATGATTAGGGGGATTTAAAGCCAATGAAGACACATCCTATCTTGAAGAGCATAATCCCTATGATGGAAGGAATAGCACATACGTTTGGAAAAAATTGTGAAGTAGCATTGCATGACTTTTCTTCTCCACAAAGTCCAATTATCGCAATTGTAAACGGGCATGTAACAGGAAGAGATGTAGGGAGCCCTTTACCTGAAACTATATCGAAAGTATTGAAATCTGATAACGTAGAAAATTTAACAAATTACAAAAATAAAGGCAAAGATGGAAAAATTTTAAAGTCATCTGCTCTTTTTATAAAAGATGAGAATGGTAAACCTGTTGGATGCCTTACCATCAATATTGATATTTCAGAATTTATAATGGTAAAAAATACTTTATCAGAGTTTTGTGATGTGGCGGATACCAATGAAGAGGCTCGAGAGGCTTATACAGGTAGTGTTAGCGATGTGCTGGAAAGTATAGTAAACACAACGTTAGAAAATTACGGGAAACCTGTGAATTTCATGACAAAAGAAGAGAAGGTACAAGTGGTTAAGATGTTGGATGAAAAAGGGACTTTTTTGATAAGAGGTGCTGTGGATTACGTAGCAAAAATATTGTGTGTTTCTAGATATACTATATATAATTACTTAGATGAAATAAGGGTAGGAGAGGATTTTGGGAAATATTAGTATGTTTTCCTTTACAACTTTTTGATTTTATGATATAATAAAAATAAATTGAAAATTAAATAAAATGCTAAACGCTGAATTCGTAAAGAAGCGGGGGAACCACTTTCCGGGGTGAATCCATCTTTGTTATAAGATGGTAGGGTTATCTTTCGACCCGAATCCGTCAGCTAACCTCGTAAGCGTTGAAAGAGGAGGATGATAGCATTGGTGTCTTTTTGTGTCTTTTCAGACACCGAAGGTTAAAGCTATAGATTTCCCTCTATAGCTTTTTCATTTCTTTAAAAGGGGGTAGTCAAAATGAAGCAACTCTCTTTTGCAGTAATTGGAGCTGGGAATGGGGGTCAAGCGATATCCGGGCATCTCGCTTTAAAAGGTTATAAAGTTAATTTGTTCAATAGAACCTATCAAAAATTACTTCCTATTATAGAAAAAGGTGGAATTGAACTAGAAGGAGAAGTGGAAGGCTTTGGTAAGTTAAATGTGATAACTGATGACATGGAGAAAGCTATTAGAGATGTTGACATAATTTTAGTTGTAGTTCCTGCTTCTGCCCATTATAAAATTGCTGAAGAGATGCTGCCATATCTTAAGGATGGTCAAATAATTGTATTAAATCCTGGAAGAACTGGTGGTGCTTTAGAGCTTTATAATGTTATAAGAAAAAGAGGAGATTTAGATGTAGTTATTGCAGAAACAGATACTTTTATATATGCCTGCAGGTCTTCCATGGGAAAATCGAAAATATATAAGATAAAGGAAGTTGTATCTGTTGCTGCAATACCTAAAGATAGAACACAAATGGTGGTGGAAGCACTTAATACTGCCTTTTCTCAATTTATTCCAGCACAAAATGTTCTTGAAACGAGTTTTAACAATTTTGGAGCTGTTTTTCATCCTACACCCACTCTTTTGAATGCAGCGAGAATAGAAACTACTAAAGGTAATTTTGAATATTATCGTGAAGGTATTTCTCCTTCTGTTGCAAAGATATTGGAGAAAATAGACAATGAGAGAATGATGGTGGCAAAAACCCTGGGTGTAAACGCTATTTCAGCTAAAAGATGGCTAAAAGAAAGTTATAATACGAAAGGAGAAAATCTATATGAGGCAATTCAAAATACAAAAGCTTATGTTGGTTTATTAGCTCCTCAAACATTAGACTGTCGTTATATATTTGAAGACGTTCCTATGAGTTTGGTGCCGATGTCTTCTATAGGGAAAGAAATAGGCATTAAGACTCCAACTATTGATGCTGTTATACATCTTGCTTCAGTTATGCATGGAAAAGATTATTGGAAAATTGGAAGAACGGCTGAAAAGCTTGGCATACAAGGTATGACAGTTGAAGAAATTATAGAATTGGTGGAAGGAAAAAGAAAGGAGGTAACGACAGCATGAAAAAGTTAATTGTAGCGGCAGCGATAGGCAATTGCGTCCATGTAGCAGGAGTATATAATTTTTTGAGATTTGCAGAACAGCAAGGTTATGAGACTGTATTTTTAGGTCCTGCAGTTCCTATTAAAAAATTGATTGAAACTGTTAAAGAACATAAGCCGGAGATTGTAGGAGTAAGCTTTAGACTAACTCCGTCAGCTCTTGAAAAACTTTTAGAAGAACTTAAAAGAGAAATAGAATTTAACAATTTAAAAGATATAAAATGGGTGTTTGGTGGTACAGAACCTAATGCAGAAGTAGCGAGAAGGTCGGGAATATTTGCAGCAGTTTTTGATGGTAAAAATGGCGATGAAGCTACAATTAATTTTTTAAGAGGAGGGAGTACAAATCATAGACAGCGGGTTTTTGCTGATACACTAATAGGAAGAATAGAGGACAAATTCCCCTATCCTATCATAAGACACCACTTTGGGCTTCCTTCATTGGAAGATACTATAGAAGGTGTTAAGAAGATAGCAGAGGCAGAAATTTTAGATGTAATTTCTCTTGCCCCAGACCAAAATGCACAAGAACACTTCTTTGATAAAAAATATGACAAAGCTTTAGATGGAGCAGGCGGTGTCCCTATAAGAAAGGAAGAAGACTTATTAAGGATATATGAGGCTTCAAGAAGAGGTAATTATCCTCTTTTAAGGTGCTATAGTGGCACAAATGACGTATTTAAGATGGCAGAAATGCTTTTAAGAACGATCCACAATGCGTGGGCAGCAATACCACTTAGCTGGTACAATGTTCTCGATGGAAGAGGTCCAAGAGATGTTAACACTTCAATCAGAGAAAATCAACAATTGATGAAATGGCACGCCGAAAGGGGTGTACCAGTGGAGGTAAATGAGCCACACCATTGGAGCTTGAGGGATGCTCATGATGTAATTGGGGTAACAATGGCATATCTTGCGGCATATAATGCAAAGAAAATGGGTGTTAGAGACTATGTAGCTCAGTTTATGTTTAACGTGCCTGCTTCTATTTCACCAAAAATGGATTTGGCAAAGATGTTGGCTAAGATAGAGCTAATAGAAGAATTGCAAGATGAAAATTTCAGAGTTATAAGGCAAGCAAGAGCAGGACTTGCAAGTTTTCCAACTGACCTTTTAGAGGCTAAAGGCCAATTGGCTTCTAGTGCTTATCTCTCTATGGCTATAAGACCTCATATATATCACGTAGTGGGATATTGTGAAGCTCATCATGCTGCAACGCCAGAAGATATAATTGAAAGCGTTAAAATAGTAAAAGCCGTGATAAAAAACTCTATGTTTGGAATGCCTGATTTGACTCAGGATAAAGAGGTAATTCAAAGAAAAGAACAGGTAAAGAAAGAGACAAGGGTTTTATTGGAAGCGATAAAGAGCTTGGCACCTCACAGTCCTGATCCACTTTCTGATCCAGACGTATTAGCATTGGCGATAAAGATTGGTCTATTAGATGCACCTCATCTTAAAGGTAACAAATACGCTAAAGGAGCACTACAAACCAAAGTTATAGATGGGGCATGCTATGCTTATGACTATGAAAAACACAGAATAATACCCGAAAAAGAAAGGGTAGAAAAGATTTTACGTGAATATGAAAAATCAGCTATAGAAGTATGAAAATTCAGGAACGTAAGATCTTTTCTTACGTTCCTATTTAATTTGTTTTATATCTAAAGGGGAGGAATGATAGGAAATGTGCGGATTAGCAGGAATTATAAGAACTGGTGATAAGAGCAAATTACAAAGGATGCTTGAGAAAATACGACATCGTGGCCCGGATGAGTCAGGTATTTTTGCAGACGAAAATATTACATTAGGCCACAATAGGTTGACAATAATTGACCTTTATCATGGGCGACAACCTATAAAAAACGAAGATGGCAGATATTGGCTTATTTATAATGGAGAAATTTACAATTACCAATTATTGCGTAAAGAGTTAAAAAATCATATTTTCTACACAGATACTGATAGTGAAGTAATAGTTCATTTGTATGAAGAACTAGGTAAAAATTGTGTTAACTATATTGATGGAATGTTTGCTTTAGCTATTTATGACTCTAAAAAAAAGACCATCTTTATTGCGCGTGATCCCTTAGGAATAAAGCCATTGTATTATGGCAAAACAAAAGAAGGCTATTTTGCCTTTGCTTCGGAGATTAAAGCACTTCAGGAAGTAACTGATGATATAAATGAATTTCCCAATGGATATATTTATACAACTGAAAACGGATTTGAGAGATATTATTCAATTCCACAGGATCCGATGCATTTTGCAGATGTTGATAATATTATTAATGGATTAAGGCTTAGATTAGAGGATTCAGTAAGAAAAAGGTTGATTGCTGATGTGCCTGTTGGAGTATTTTTAAGTGGTGGATTGGATAGTAGCCTTATAGCAGCAATAGCAGCAAAATACAAAAATCCCCTTCACTCATTTGCAGTAGGTGTCGAAGGAAGTAATGACTTAAAGAATGCCAGAGTTGTTGCTGATTATGTAGGTACGATTCACCATGAATTTATTTATGCAGAGGAGGACATAAAAAAAGTTTTACCCAAAGTTATATATCATCTTGAATCCTGTGATCCAGCCTTAGTCAGAAGTGCTGTTGCAACATATTTTGTATCAAAACTTGCAAGCAATTACGTAAAAGTTATCCTTTCGGGAGAAGGTGCTGATGAGTTATTTAGCGGATACCATTACCTTAAAAATTATACAAATCCTTGGGAATTACAATCTGAATTAAAATATATAACTCGAAATTTGCATAATACAAATCTTCAAAGAGTTGACAGAATGACAATGGCACATTCCATTGAGGGACGTGTACCATTTTTAGATCTAGAAGTATTACGGTATGCATTTAAAATAATACCATCCTTTAAAATTAACGGCCGAGAAAAAACCGAAAAGTGGATACTTAGAAAGCTTGCAGAAAATTATTTACCAGAATCAATTGTATGGAGGAGAAAAGAAAAATTTGCAATAGGAACTGGTACATCTGAAATATTAAATAAAATAGCCGAATCAGAAATTAGCGATGCAGAGTACATAAAAAATAGATTCCTACCTAACGGTTTTGAAATAAAGTCTAAAGAAGAGTTGTATTATTTTAAAATTTTAAAAAGATTTTTTAATGTTGATTCCTTTATAAAGGACATGGGAAGAAGTAGGAGTCTCAATGACAACCAAATATATGCATAAAAAAGGGCATTCTGCCCTTTTTTAAATCAATATTTTGAAAAGATATATTTCTTTCTATTTCTAATTTTCCGCCTTCTCCAAAGGATAAAAGCTATTCCTAAAATTGCTGTTCCAGAAATGAATTTTACAGGGTTAGTATATATTATATTTTTTACCTCAGAAGATTGTACCTCCATATAATAATTTCCCCAAAAGTTTTTATAAACAGATTCGGCTGCAATAAGAGGATTGGTACCTATTTCCTTTTCATTTAAAGTGTATTTAATGTATCCTAATGTTTCTCCTTTATTTATTGGCGCTTTTATGTTTTTATTTAATATTATTTGAGCTTCTATAGAATTTTCTTGCCCTTTGGGGACTTCATAATAAAAGTCTTCTTTTGCTATAAGAGGAAGTTTAAAGTGAGATTTTCCTAAGTCGATATATGTTACTACCTCACCTTTTTCTGTTTTTTTCACTAAAGTAAAGTTTTGAAATCCGTAGTCTAAAAGCTTTATAGTATCTGTCCAGATATTTGTTCCTTGGTCTCCCATTATGACGGATATAAGTCTGTGTCCATCTCTTGTTGCAGAAGCTACTAAAACTTGACCTGCTGCAACCGTGTATCCCGTTTTTACTCCATCAGCGCCTTCATAGTGAAAGCTCGAAGGTTTAATTAAGCGATTGCTTAACCATAGGTCTCTTACTTTTTCAAACTTATTAGTAGGGGGAATTTGATAATGTATTGTAGTTACTATTTTTCTAAATTCAGGATTTTGCATTGCATATCTTGCTATTAATGCCATATCGTAAGGGGTGGAATAATGATTTTCATCAGGGAGACCATTTGGATTTACAAAATGACTATCATGAGCCCCAATTTCTTTAGCTTTTTCATTCATTATTTTAGCAAAATTTTCTACACTTCCCCCAATATATTCAGCGATGGCGATGGCAGCATCATTAGCTGATTCTAGCATAATAGCATAGAGTAACTGCTCCAAAGTGAGCTTTTCACCGGGAGAAAGATAGATAGAATTTCCGTCTATTTTTGTAACGTTATCGCTTGCAGTTACGATATCATTTAAGTTTCCTCTTTCGATGGCAATAATTGCAGTAAGAATCTTGGTTGTACTGGCAGGATACATTCTTTTGTGCATGTTTTTATCATATAACACTTGGCCAGTAGTAAAATCCATTAATACTGCAGTTGGACCAACTATTTCTGGCTTTTGTGTAATAGCATAGATAGGAGTAATTTGACCTATTACAATGAATAGTACAATTAAAAATATCAATATTTTTTTCATTTTTATGCCTCCAATTTATGCTGATATTTAAAGTATACCAAAAAAACATGAAAAATAAAAAGGAATTTTTTAATTCATGTAGAAATAAATAAAGGAAGCTGTAAAAAGAGGTGTTAGTATGCCTTATTTTTCAAAAAAACAGCAATATGCTATAGTTGTTATATTATGCTTTATATTGGCATTTTCAGGATATATAATTTACAAAAATTATAAATTAAAAAATGAATTTGTCGTCAATGCAAGCAATGAGAGCGTGCCAGTGGAAAGAATTGTAGAAAGCGAAGAGAACAAAGAAAAACCTTTGGAAATAAAAGTATATGTGACAGGATTAGTAAAAAATCCAGGAGTTTACACTATGAAAGAAGGAGAAAGGATTATAGATGCTATAAATAAAGCAGGAGGACCTTTGGAAGAAGCAGACCTCACAAATATAAATCTCGCGCAGAAAGTTAAGGATGAACAAATGATAAGAGTTCCAAAAAAGGGTGAAACAAATAATATTTCTCCTACTAGTACAATACAAAAAAATGAAAAAATAAATATAAATACTGCGACTAAAGAAGAATTGCAAACTTTGCCAGGAATAGGACCTGTGACGGCTGAAAGGATAATTGAATTTAGAGAAAGTAAAGGCTCTTTTAAAAAAATTGAAGACATAATGAATGTTCCTAGAATAGGTCCTAAAATGTTTGAACAGATAAAAGACAAGATTATTGTGGACTAGTTGATGTTAAATAGTTCCATGTAGAACAAAAAATGCTATATTAAATGAGGGGTTTTATGAAAAAGTTGATAGCTATTATAATTGGGAGTATATTTTTATTTAATTTTATACTAGTACCAGCGCAAAGTGATGTTTCTTCGGATTTTGATAAGGCGAAGCAGGAGGAACAAAAACTTGTATTAGAGCTATTAAATCTTGAGGTAGAAAGGCTTAAAACTCAAAAATCTTTGGACGATTTAACAATAGAGATTGAAAATTTAACTGTAGCTATTCAGGAAAAATATAAAGAAATACAAATGGTAGATAAAGACATAGAAAAGGAAAAAGAGATAGTAAAGAGTTGGTTTAGGTTTTTGTATATGGATGGGACAAATGCCATATTATCACTTCTACTTATGTCACAAAATTCCAGTGAATTATTGCATAGGCTTATTTACATAGACATTGTAACCAATTATTTTTACAATAAACTAGAAAATTTAAATAAGCTTGTAGAATATAAAAGAGAAGAGGAAAATAGATTAACCTCTCAAAGATTGCAGCTTATAGAAAAACAAAAAGAACAAATAGAATTGCTAAAAAAAATAGATGAATTAAGGTTAGCTAAAAGCCAAATGTTAGACGAAATAAAAAAGAAAATCGCAGATTATCAAAAGATATTTGCAATGGCTGATAATTTGGGCAAAATGTTTCCTTCTTTAGATTATTTATTAAGCCACCTTTCTCAATTTCCATGGGATACTTTGGAGTATAAGGATTTGAGTTTTTCCTTTTTTAACGTATCAGCTTCTTTTACTGATGTTGATGTAACAAAGATGATACGCTCTTATAGTAATAAGTTAAAAGATATAACAGTATCTTTTAGTAAAGAAGGTTTTGAAATAAAAGATAATGATTTATACACTTTAAAAGGTAATTTTGCGATAGAAGATAACAAAATTAAATTGTTAATAAATTCTCTAAATATAGGGGATATAAAAATTGGTGGTCAGTTGCTTCAAAAAATTCTTTATGGCTATGACACGACTATAAACATTAAAATTCCTGTTGAAGGATTTAAATTAAAAAAGGTGGAGGCAGAAGAAGGCTATGTAAAGTTTACTTTAGAAAAATAGTTTTTTATAAAACTTCTTTTTTAGAATGGGCAATTCTAGCACAAGCTGCGGCGATTATTGCAGCTACTAGGTCATCAATAAAGGTATTACACTTTTTTTCTTTATCTTCATTAAGTTTTCCTATTATGCCGGGTTTTACTTTATCAAGATATCCAAAATTAGTAAGACCTATAGAACCATAAACATTTGTAATGCTTAAGGCTAAAATTTCATCAATGCCATATAAGGGTTCATCTCTTTTTAAAATGGACAAAAGAGGTTCTTCTAGTAGGTCTTTTTCTGCTAGTTTGTCTAAAGCGATTCCTGTCAAGATTGCATTTTGAACTTCCCTTTTCTCAAGTACATGATGTAAATTTTCTATGCATTCCTCTATTGTTAAATCATCGTAATACTTTTTTTGCAAGTCTAATACTAATACTGCCATATCTTCTAATGTAACTCCTCTTTCTTCTAAAAGGTTTATAGCAATATCTTTCATTTTAACAGCTCCTTTTTTAAGTTTATAGTATGATTATACCACAAATTTTTGTTGAAATACTTCTTTGTTGAAAAAACACTTCAATTAAAGTATAATCAAAATAGTTTAAACTTATGAAGAGGTGAGAAGATGAGTGAAGTAAGAGCAAGATTTGCTCCAAGTCCTACAGGGAGTTTACATATAGGTGGTGCCAGAACTGCTCTCTTTAATTGGCTTTTTGCAAGGCACAATGGAGGAAAATTTATTTTAAGGGTTGATGATACTGATTTAGAAAGGTCAACAGAAGAATCCATGAAAGGAATACTTGATGGACTTCGGTGGTTAGGTATTGATTGGGATGAAGGACCTATCTACCAATCGCAAAGGATAGAAGAATATAGAAAATTTGCAAATAAATTATTAGAGGAAGGAAAGGCTTACTACTGTTTTTGCACAAAAGAAGAGTTAGAAGAAATGAGAAAGCAGGCAGAAAGAGAAGGCAGACCTCCAATGTATACGGGGAAATGTAGAAATTTGACTAAAGAGCAAATAGTGGAGTATTTAAGGCAGGGGAGAAAACCTGCAATAAGATTAAAAGTGCCTCAACAAGGGAAGACAGTGGTTCACGACATAATAAGAGGGGATGTAGAGTTTGATAATTCCACCTTTGATGACTTTATAATTATGAAATCAGATAACATGCCTACTTATAACTTCGCTACTGTGGTAGATGATTACCAAATGGGGATAACTCATGTCATCCGGGCAGAGGAACATTTGTCAAATACTCCAAAGCAAATACTAATTTATGAAGCTTTAGGGTTAGGAATTCCTCAATTTGCTCATGTGTCTATGGTTTTAGCTCCTGATAGGAGTAAACTTAGTAAAAGACATGGAGCGACTTCTGTGCAGGAGTTTAGAGACCAGGGGTATCTTCCTGAAGCAATTGTAAATTATATAACCTTGCTGGGATGGATGCCAAAAGGTGGGGAAGAAATTTTTGATGTGTCAAAAAGCATAAAAGAATTTACTTTGGAAAGGGTATCAAAAAATCCAGCTGTTTACGATGTACAAAAGCTGACTTGGATAAACGGCCATTACATAAGGAATTATGATCTAGATAAATTAACTGAAGCAGTTATCCCATTTTTGAAAGCTAAAAACTTAATTAGGGAGGATTTCGATTATGATTATATCAAAAAAATAGTAAGTGCAGTAAGAGAAAGGGAAAAAACTCTTGTGGATATAGCTGATGCAATGAGTTATTATTTTACAGAAGTTAATGAATATGAGGAAAAAGGAGTTAAAAAGTATTTTACTAAAGAAAAAGTTGTGGATATCCTAAGAAAAGCAGTAGTGACTTTAAAAGAAGTCGAGCCTTTTAATAAATTTACAACTGAGGAATCCTATCGCAAACTTGTGGAGGAATTGCAAATATCTAGTGGTGAACTTTTCCATCCCACGAGATTAGCTATTTCGGGGAGAACTTTTGGACCAGGACTATTTGACATAATGGAACTTTTGGGAAAAGAAAGAACTATAGAGAGAATTGAAAAAGCCATAGATTTTATTGAAAAGATGAAGAAATAATAAAAATATTGACATGGTGTACAATTTTTACTATTATGATAATAGTATTACCCTTATAAGGGTGATACTATTATTTTAACCCATGAAAGGGTGATATTGTGTGTACATAGTGATAACAGGAGACATAATTGGTTCACGAGAATTGTTAGCAAAAGGGATTAATAGAGAAAACTTTATAAAAGCGATAGAAAAAGTAAATAAAGCTTGTGAAGATTGTCTGCTTGTAAAATTTTCACTCATGAGAGGGGATGAAATACAAGGAGTTGTAAAACAGGTAGATTTTTTACCAGCAGTTGTTAGGAGTCTTAGGTATAACTTTTTACCAGCAGGTTTGCGCATTGGAATTGGTGTAGGAGCTATTTCCACAGATATAGTGGAAAATTCTTGGGAAATGGATGGAGAGGCTTTTTATAGGGCAAGAGAGGCTTTGTCACAGTGTGATAAAAATACTATTACAATAGTGAAAACTGGAGATTTGCTGATAGAAGAAGCTACTAATGCTTTATTTATTCTGTTGGATGCTTTACAATCTAAGTGGACAAGGGCTCAGTGGGAAGCAATTATGACTTATGAAAAATATGGAACCTACAAAAAAGCTGCCCAGATTTTAAAAGTAATGCCACAAAATGTGGCAAAAAGGTGTTATGCAGCTAGATGGCAGGCTGTTGTAAAAGGAGAGGAAGCCATTGTCCGGTTGTTGAAATTTGTATTGGAGGGCAGTACAAATGAATAGTCAAAATTTTGCCTTGACATTACTTTTTTTGTCTCACGGTTTGAGTGACTATCTATTTCAGACAGACTCTATTGTGCTTAAGAAAAGAAAGGGATTAATAGAAGGATTTGCAAAACATTTTTTAATAGTGTTTGTGCTAAATCTATTTCTTTTGCCGTTTTTTAAATTTAAGGCAATTTTGTCTTTAACGCTTTTATCTTTTGTTCATGTCATAATTGATTATTTGAAATACAAAATTACAAAGACAGACAATGTTTATTCCTTTATTGTGGATCAAATCCTTCATTTTCTTACTATCTATTTTATTTCTTTAAAACTTGTCGATGTTTTTTGTTTTCTCCCTCCGGAAATTTATTCTAAGACATTTGCTGTACTCTGTGTTTACATTTATGTCATTTTTGGAGGTCAAAACAGTTAAAATTAGTAGTAAAAAATGATATAATTTTAATTAGGTGATAATGAATGTTATTACCTATAAAAAAGGTTAAAGAGCTGCATGATATAAGCAGAATTACGTTAATAAACTGGGAAGTAGAAGGGTGGCAAAAAACATGATAGTAATACAGGCTAAACTCATTTTTTTAAATCAAGAAGACAAACAAATAGTATTAGACTTAATGAGAAGATGGTCATCATGCATGAGATTTGCATATAAGAGACTCTTAGAAGGTTATGATAGAAACACATTAAAAAGAGACCTTCAAGGGATTTTTAACTTAAACTCAAGATATGTAGATGATGCAATAATGAAAGCAAGAGGTGTATTAGAATCATCTAGACAATTAGACAACAATCCAAAGAAAGTCATTTTTGCAGGAAGAGACTTGTTTAAAAAACTACAAAAACGCCATATAAACGGGAAAGAATATCAAAAATTAAAAATTAGGTGGCAGGAGAAGAGAAAAGGAAATCTTTATTCAAGAGGAGATAAAAGCAAAAAAGGAAATCTCAACACAAGAATAGAAGTAAAAGAAAATGGTACTTTCTTAAGGATAAATGTAAGGGAAAGAAAATATGTATATGCCAGAATAGAGGCAGGATATAAAAAGAATAAAAGCAGAGAAGAACTCCTTCAGGAAATTGCCCAATCAAGCATACCCTACTCTGTAGAATTAAAACTTAAAAATGGCAGTATATACGCCTATTTTGCTATAGAAGAAGAATATCCAGAAATAAAAATAACAAAAGAAAAAGGAGTCATAGGAATAGACATAAACGCATGTCCAGACAACATATCATGGACAGAAACAGATGAAAAAGGCAATCTAATAAGCTATAATAAAATACCAATGCCAGAGCTTGCAAGTGGAAATAAAGACAAAAGAGAATATTTCAGATGGAAATATGCTCATGAGATAGTAAAAATAGCAAAAGAGAAAGGAAAAGCAATAGTAATTGAAGAATTAGAAATAAAAGAAAAAGGCAAAAGAGGAGACTTTTCAGGGAGAAAATCAAGGAGGATAAGACATAATTTTAGCTATAAATCACTTCTTTCAAAAATAAAAACACTAGCAAAAAGAGAAGGGATAGAAGTAATAGAGGTAGACCCTTCTTACACATCAATAATAGGCATGTTAAAATATGCACCACAGTATATGATAACAAAAGATATAGCAGCAGCCTATGTAATAGCAAAAAGGGGATTAGGACTGCAAGAAAAGATACCAGACAATTATATAAAGTTTCTCAATACATTAACTGTAAATGAATTAGAAGAATTAAAAGAGCAGGTAAAGAAAACAGTCAGAAACAAGCATATAAAGAAAAAGCACATAAAGGAAATAAATAGAGCAATAAAATTTTTACAAAGCCTTGAGAGTGAGCCAGGAAGGGTGCTAGAACCTCTGGATGGAACAAGTTTTAGTGCCTATGATTTCTGGCGAGTTCTCAAGGTAGCGGTGGTAACGCCACTCTCTCCTGAGAAGGTGCCAAGAGACTTCTCTACCCTGAAGGAATTACTAATTCAGGGTAAGTGGGGAGACCCGGATAAGGGCGTGAGTTCCTGTTTCTTGGGGCAGGGGCTATGGCTTTCCCAAATACCGCCTGCTGGGGCTGGGGAAAGTCTGAAGGGCGGACTACAAATACCCCAGCTATCTAAACTGTACATTTTTGTACAGTTTGGGTAACCAGGAGCAATTTTCATAAAATATGTACTTTTAAGTCCAAATATTCATGTTTCTAAGGTAGAAATAACTTCTTCAGGGAAAATAATTGGTATGCTAGAGCGGACTTTGATGGTTACGTTAATTGCTGTCAATCAAATGGCAGCAGCCAGTTTTGTGATTGCAGCTAAATCTATCGCTAGGTATAAAGAGTTAGATAATAAAGATTTTGCAGAATACTATTTAATAGGGACAATGTTAAGTATGCTCATAGCTCTTTTTGGAGGTTTACTGATAAAAGCTATATTATAAAAGCTATATTAAAAATATAAAAGGCATCCACCGAATGCCTTTTTCTTCATTTTTTATATTGGTAGCCCCAAGGGGACTCGAACCCCTGTCTTCGCCGTGAGAGGGCGATGTCCTAGGCCGCTAGACGATGGGGCCAGAATGGCTGCCGAACTAGGACTCGAACCTAGACTAGATGATCCAGAGTCACCTGTGCTACCATTACACCATTCGGCAGCGCCTTGACGAAAGTAATTATAACATAGGTTTTATAATTTGACAATACCCCTCATATTTTTTAAAATTTTATTTAATTCTTAAAGTTTAATTTGATTATTTACAATTCTGTATAAATAATTTATAATTTTTCTGGAGCTACATACTGTATACAGGGAGGGGAAAATAATGGCACATTATATTACTGATGAATGTATAAGCTGCGGAGCTTGTGCGGCAGAATGCCCGGTAGATGCTATCCATGAAGGGGATGGAAAATACGAGATTGACCCTGATACTTGTATTGACTGTGGTGCTTGTGAAGCTGTGTGCCCAACAGGTGCTATAAAAGCTGAATAACTAAAAAAACAAAAAGCCCCCAAATAGGGCTTTTTGTTTTTTATATTACATTGACTAAACTCTTTTTAAGTGATAAAATTTTGCTAAATTAATTTGAAGTAAAGGAGGAGTCATAATGGGGTTAGTATATGTAAATGGAGAATTTGTAGACAGTGAAAAAGCTTCAGTCTCGGTTTTTGACCATGGCTATCTTTATGGGGATGGCATTTTTGAGGGCATAAGGGCTTATGATGGAGTTATATTCAAACTTGATGAGCACTTAAAAAGGCTTTATAGTATGGCAAAAGCACTTCTTCTCGACATTCCTATGACGATAGAGGAGATGAAAGAAAAAGTTGTTGAAACGGTAAGAGTTAATAATCTAAGGGATGCTTATATAAGGCTTGTAGTATCGAGAGGAAAAGGTGATTTAGGCCTTGACCCATATAAATGTCCCAAACCTACAGTCGTAATAATAGCTGATAAGATTACTTTATATCCTGAATCTATGTATCAAAACGGCTTAAAAATTATTACCTCTACTTATAGGAGAAATTCTATTCAGGCTTTAGATCCCCAGATAAAGTCATTAAATTATTTAAACAACATACTTGCAAAAATTGAAGCAGTAAAAGCAGGATATCCTGAAGCTCTTATATTAAACCAAGAAGGATATGTGGCTGAATGTACCGGTGACAATATTTTTATAGTTTCAAATGGTACTTTATATGCTCCTCCTTCTGCAGTAGGAGCATTAGGAGGAATTACAAGAGCTACGGTTATTGATATAGCAAAGCAATTAAGGATCCCTTTTGAAGAAAAGTATTTTTCATTGTTTAATGTCTACACTGCAGATGAATGTTTCTTGACAGGTACAGCTGCTGAAGCAATACCAGTAGTAGAGGTAGATCATAGGTCAATAGGAGATGGGGAACCTGGTCCCATAACGAAAAAGATAATAGAAGAGTTTAGAAAACTCACTACTGTTTTAGGGACAAAAGTTTATGAATAAGAATTGCATGGATGACTTCCATGCAATTCTTATAAAGAAGGGATATAACAAGTTCAGAGTTGTATGGTGGTATACGCATAGTATACAAGCTTTATGAAAATAGAAGGGCAGAAGAGCTAAAAATGTTAGCTAAATACATAGCTTCTAATGACAAATGTATAGCTATACTTGGGAATAAAAGAGGAGAAACAGGAGATTTAGTGGTTTCAAGATCTTGCGATGTGGACATTGTGGTGAATGGATTTTTTAAAGAGGTATTAAGAGTTTTTGACGGAAAAGGTGGAGGAAACGCTTATATTTGTCAAGGTGGAGGCTCTTCAGACAGATTAGAATTAGCAATGACAAGGCGTTAAGTATTGTTATAGACGAAATAGATAAAATGTAAAAAATTTTAAAATTTTAGCAGGAAATTTATAACATATATAGAATATATTATAATAAATATTTAAAATGGGGAGAGTAGGGAAATGGGTATAGCAAAAAAAGTAGACGAAGAATTAAAACGAAACATGGAGAGAATTAAGGAAAAAATAAAAAGTGATGATATCTTAAATAGGATGCTAGCCAATGAAGCAGGGCAGATAAATGAGGGAGAAAATGATTGGAAAGTAGAGTGTGGACGAGAAATTGTAGAAATTTATAAGAAATTGGCTAATATAGTAGATAAATTAAGGGTTGTTTCTTAATAAAACCTATTGTAATTTTTGTATTATGATGGTAAAATTGTATATACGAACTTTTAAAAAGGGGTAAACAAAATGAAAAGTAATGAAGCGTTAGAAATACAGATAAGTGTTTTGCGGAAAGAACTGGATAACCTTGTTACTAAAGAAGAGATTGACTATGAAAAAGTGCTTGATATAAGTCGTAAACTAGATGATTTGATTGTTTCATATATAATTACCAAAAAAGATAGGTATTCCGCCGTGGGAAACTATATCTAAAGCCTTTTAAGACTTTTAATAAAAGAAGGCTTTTCTTTTTTGTTATTATATTGTTATAATTGCACCATTACAATTGTATGTTATAATATAACTATCATACATACATTTATTGGAGGTGAAAATATGGAACAAAACAACGTTAAAAAAATAGTATATGGAGCTTTTATGATGGCATTGGTTACTATTGGTACTATGGTGATTCAGATACCAACTCCGGCTACAAAAGGCTATATAAACGTAGGTGATTCTTTTATATTCTTGACTTCTGCTTTATTTGGTCCTACAATGGGATTTGTAACTGGAGGAACTGGTTCAGCTTTAGCGGACTTGTTGTCAGGCTATGCATATTGGGCACCGTGGACTTTTATAATTAAAGGGATAGAAGGGTTGATTGTTGGACTTATGTATAAAAAATATATTAATGAATATTTAAGGGTTGTTTCTCTTGTCATAGGAGCCTTATGGATGGTGTTAGGATACTATATCGCAGGAGGAATTATGTACGGTTTTAAAACTTCATTAGTTGATGTACCAAGTAATTTAGTGCAGGGTTTTGCAAGTATAATAATAGGGTATATTTTGATACGCTTGATATCTCGATTGGAACTATTTAACAAAGTGTAGCAGGGATTTTTAAACCTTGCTTTTTTTTATGTAAAAATATATCATTATATAGGGAAAGGAAAATTGGGGTGAGAAAAATGATAAATACATTTTTATTTGACTTGGACGGGACATTGCTTCCTGTCGATACGGAGAAGATGTTAGAGGAATACTTTTTAAGTCTTACAAAAAAGCTTTCCAATCTATTTGATCCTCATTTTCTGTTTAAAAGCCTTTATAGTGCTAGTATGGACATGATAAACAATTTGGACCCCAACAAAACCAATGAAGAGGTGTTTTTTGAGTCTTTTTTAAAAAAAGTTAATTATCCAAAAGAAGAATTATATGTACTTTTTGAAGACTTTTATTTAAATGATTACAAAGAATTGGGGAAAAATATTAAAGCTAATGAATACGTCAAGAAGGCTTTAGAGATTTTGAAAGAAAAAGGCTATACACTTGTTTTAGCAACCAATCCTGTATTTCCAAGAATTGCAATTTTAGAGAGGCTTAGATGGGCAGGCCTTAATGAAAGTTATTTTGACTTTATAACTACTTATGAAAATATGCATTTTTGTAAACCACATATACAATACTATGAAGAGATATTAAAAATTATAGATAAAAAGCCGGAAAATTGTTATATGGTGGGAAATGATGTGGAAGAGGACTTGATAGCTTTTAAGTTGGGGATGAAGACTTTTTTAATTGAGGACTATATGATAAATAGAAATTTAAAAAATATAGTAGCGACACAAAGGGGTAGTTACAAAGATTTTTGTGAGTTTGTCTTTAAACTTTAATAAAAAGGAGGCGAAAATTTATGATGAAAGTCACAGTTTTAGGATATCATGGACCTTTTCCTGGACCTTATGGGGCTACTTCCGGATATTTAGTAGAAGAGGAAAATACTCATATTTTACTTGATTGTGGCAGTGGAGTAATAAGCAGATACCAAAGGTATTACGACTTGAATAAATTAAAATACATAGTTTTGTCTCATTTGCACTCTGACCATGTGGCAGATATGATGGTTTTAAGATATGCTCTTGATATTATGAAGTCAAGAGGCATGATAACTGAACCTGTAAAGGTATATTGTCCACAAACACCAGAAAATGTTTTTGAAGATTTTAAGTTTAAAGATGTTTTTGATTTATACATTGTAAATGAAGAAACTATATTAAATTTAGGAGGTATAGATATTTCTTTTAAAAAGATGACGCATCCTGTAGAGACTTATGCTGTGAAGATGAAAAAGGGTGAGAAAATCTTTGTATATAGTGGTGATACCACTTATAATGAGGATTTAATATCTTTTGCAAATAAAGCTGATCTATTCCTATGTGATGGAAATTTCTTGACAGGGATGCAAGGACCTCATTTGACTGCTGCACAAGCTGCTGAAATTGCTAAGAAAGCTGAGTGCCAAAGATTAGTTTTAACCCATTTATCACCGCTTATTTCTATCAAGGATTATTACGATGAAGCAATTAAGGTCTTTGAGAATACAGAAATTGCAAAAGATTTTGAAGTTTATGTGATATAAAATGGAATTTCCATTTTTATATCTTACTGTAGCTCTTTCGTTAGGAATAATAATTGGAAGATATGTTTTTCATCCTTTTGCTTTTTTGATTTTATTAGCAATTTCAGCAGCTATTTCTTTGTGGTGGTATTTGAAAACTAAAAATGTCAGTTTACTTCTCTTAATTTTTTTTATTTTTGTAGGTGCAATTTCAAGTGGTAATGCTCTTAATTCTCCCAATCCTTATCTAAGGTTTGAAGATAAATTTATAACTATAAATGGCAAGGCGTACGAGATAAAAGAATATGAGGGATATGCTAAATACATAGTTAAACCGACTAATTTGCCTAAAGTATTGGTTACTCAATATGGTGGCAAATATCCTTCTAAAGGAGATATTGTAAGTATAAGAGGGATAATTTCAATTCCCCAAAAAGCTACAAATCCAGGAGGTTTTGACTACAAGCTCTTTTTAAAGAAAAAAGGAATTTATGCAGTCATAAGAGTAGAGGGGTATGCCGTTGATATTATAGGCAAAGATAATTTAAATTTTATTGAAAGGGTTGTATATGCTGCAAAGCAAAAAATAAAAATTAATTATATAAATTCAATGCCAGAAAAAGATGCTAAGTTTGTTATATCGATTTTTTTAGGAGATAATTTTCTTGACGATGAGACTTTGAGACAATTTAGGTCAACCGGGATTTCACATATTATTTCCGTATCAGGATTACATGTGGCAATTATTACGGGTTTTATACTTTATTTGTTAAGTATCCTTAACATTAGAAGATACAAAATCCCTATTCTTCTAACTGCATTGACTTTTTACGCAATTTTAACAGGAGCAAATCCTCCAGTTATAAGGGCAGCTCTTATGGCTTCTATCACTGTAATTGGGACTACTTATGGCAAAAAACATAATTCTATAAATTCTCTGTCTTTTGCTGCTTTTATGATATTAATATTTAATCCTTTAATGTTGTGGGATGTAGGTTTTCAACTTTCATTTGTTGCTACTTTAGCCATTTTGTATTTTTATAGGCCGATACGAGAAAAATTATCAACTCTAACCCCCAAAATACGAGATTTGGTCGCATTAACTCTTTCTGCTCAAATTGGAACAATACCCCTTACTATGTATTATTTTCATTATATATCCATAATTTCGCTTTTGTCCAATATTGTAATAGTGCCATTAGCAGATGTAGCAGTTGTGTTGGGATTTTTATCGGCGATGATAGGACTGATTTTACCTCCATTGTCCTATTTTATAAATTATATAAACATACCTGTTGTAGAAACTATTTTGTACGTAACGAAATTATTTGACAGTTTGCCTTATGCCAGTATAAATACTATTGTTCCGTCTTTGTATGTGATTGTTTTGTATTATGGAATTTTAACAGTCCTACTTAGCAGTTTTGATAAAAAAATTAAAAAGGTTTCTATTGCGATTGCCTTGACTTTTATTATAGCTCTCTTCTCTTATAATTATTTATTGCCTAGAGATTTAGAAGTGACTTTCCTGGATGTAGGACAAGGGGATGGTACTTTTGTGAAAACACCCCACGGCAAAACTTTTTTAATAGATGGGGGAGGCAGACCCTTATTTGCGACTTCTTCTTTTGATGTTGGAGAAGATCTAGTACTTCCATTTTTGTATTACAAAGGGGTTATGAAGCTTGATGGAGTATTTATATCTCATACTGACATCGACCATGTGGGCGGGATACTTAGTATTTTGCAGCAAATGAAAGTTGACAAAATCTTTATAGGGATGCAAAAAGTTACTGATGGTAATTTCAAAGAATTGATGGAAATTGCAAAATCAAAAAACATTCCTATTGTGTTTTTAAAAAAGGGTGATAAAGTCAAAGTAGATGGTGTTGAAATGTATGTTTTGCACCCTGACCCTCAAAATTTAATAGAAGAAAATCCCATAAATAACAATGGTCTTGTTTTTAAAATGAAGTATAAAGATATGGAATTTTTATTTACAGGTGATATAGAAAAGCCGGCGGAAGAGATTTTAAAAAATTTAGACATAAAGACTGATATTTTAAAGGTGGCTCACCACGGGTCAAATACTTCTTCTACACAAGAATTCATTGAGAAAGCCAATCCGAAAGTATGTATTGTCCAAGTAGGTAAAAACAGTTATGGACTACCTGATGAGAGAGTGCTAAAATATCTTCATGAAAGGTCTAAAGTGTATAGAACAGACAAAAATGGTGCCATTATTGTAAAAACAGATGGGAAAAAAGCTTATATAAAGACTGTCCTTAAGGAGTGAAATGATGACTTACAAAGAACTTATAGATAGCTTAAAAAAAGGAGAAATACATAATATATATCTTTTTTACGGTGAAGAGAGATTTTTGTTGTCAGACGCTATCAAAAGGTTTAAATCAAAGCTCTTAAAAGAAGAAACCTATGAGATGAACTATATAGTTATCGAAAAGAATGATCCAGAAGAGTATGTAGATGCTATCATTGAAAGCTGTGAGACTTTGCCTTTTTTTTCTGAGTACAAGTTAGTTTTAGTAAAAAACGAGGAGGACCAACTTTCTAGATTGACTGATAAGGGTTTAAAAAAGCTTATGAATTACATGGAAGAAAGAACTAACATGCCGGAGAACAAAACAGTTTTAATTATTGTAGATGGTGAAAGGATAGATTTGAGAAAGAAATTTAACAAATTTATAGAAAAAACAGGCAAAACAGTATATTTTCAAAGACTTTCATTTGAAGAAGCTGTAAATTATGCAGGTTATTTTTTTAAAAAAAGTGGGAAAAAGATAAGCAAAGCTAACGTAGAATACCTTGTAAAAAACGTAGGAACTGATTTGTATGCTATTGTAAATGAAATACATAAAGTGGTTTGTTATTCTGACAGTGAAGAAATAGAAATGGAAAAAATAAGAGAAGTCCTTACTATAAACCTGCAACAAAACATTTTTAATCTTGTCAGTGCTATAGGAAGAAAAAAAGAAAAAGAGGCTTATAAAGTTTTATACACACTTTTAGAAAAAGGAGAAGTACCTCTTATTATATTGTCAATGATTATAAGACAAATGAGGTTAATTGCTAAGATAAAAAGCTTTGAAGGTAAATTTGTTGATAAAAAGACTATTGCATCTTCTTTAGGAGTACCATATTTTGTAGTAGAAGAACTAACAAGACAGAGTAAACTTTTTAAAAAAGAGAATTTAAAAAAGGCATATAAAGAGTGTTTAAAATGTGATATTGCCTTGAAATCAGGGGCGGATAGCAGTTTGGCATTGGAGGACCTTGTAAAAAAATTGTGCAAACGATAAAAAGCGTACTTTTAAGGTACGCTTTATTCATTACTCGCTGCTGATTTTAAAAGCGCGTTAAATTTTGCGTAAAGTCTGGATTTTTTTCTTGCCACTGTGTTTTTGTGAAGAACTCCTTTTGTAGCAGCTTTGTCCAATTCTTTGACAGCAAGTCTTAATTTTTCTTTTATTGCTTCTATATCTCCTGTTGCTAAACTTTTATTAAAGTTAGAAATAAATGTTTTGACTCTTGATTTTATCATTTTATTACGCAAAGTTCTTTTTGCGATAACAGATATTCTCTTTTTTGCAGATTTTGTGTTTGCCAAAAGCTTCACCTCCTCAATCGAATTTAATTTTACCACGAAAGAAATAGTTTTTCAAGGATTAATACATTTCTACTTTATCACAGAGGTATAAAATTTGTCAATTTGTTTATCATAATTAGAGGAGGTGATTTGATGTTACAAACCATTATACGTTTTATTGTATCAGCTATTGTGCTATTGGTGGTGGGATATCTTGTACCTGGCTTTAGCGTTGCAGGTTTTTGGGGAGCTCTTATTTCAGCGGTGGTAATAGCTTTGTTAGGTTATATTGTAGAATTAATATTAGGAAAAGATATTTCACCAAGAAGCCGTGGTTTTGTAGGATTTATTGTTGCGGCGATAGTGATATACGTTTCTCAGTTTATTGTTCCTACCATTCATGCAACAATAGTTGGTTCATTGATTGCAGCTTTTGTGATAGGACTGGTTGATGCTTTTGTACCGACAGAGTTGAGGTGATGTAAATGTACAGTATAAGGACAGACCTGGCAGTAGAAGCGAGAGAATTATACAAAGGGAGAGAGATTCCAGGAGTAAGGGTGGATGAGAAACACTTAGAGGGTATAAAGGTGACAAAGGTCAAAATTTTAAATGAAGAAGGAGAAAAAGCAATGGGGAAGCCAGTGGGGGACTATATAACTATTGAAGCCCCCGGCCTCATTGAAAGGGATTTAGATTTAGAAGAAGAAGTTGCGAAAGTTTTAGCAGATATAATTAAAGAAATAGCTAATTTGACGGAAAATACACAAGTTTTAGTAGTAGGGTTGGGCAATTGGAATGTAACTCCTGATGCGCTGGGACCTCGCGTAGTTTCAAATATTGTAGTGACAAGGCATTTAAAGGAATACGCACCTCAACAGTTTGGTGATGAAATTCGGTCTGTCAGCGCAATTTCTCCCGGAGTTTTAGGGATTACCGGAATAGAAACGGCTGAAATTTTAAAAGGTGTAGTTGACAGAATAAAACCTGACTTAATAATTACAATTGACGCTTTGGCTTCGAGAAGATTAGAGAGATTATCTACTACTATTCAAATTTCAAATACAGGTATAAGCCCAGGGTCTGGAATAGGTAATAGAAGGCTTTCCATTACTGAGCAAAGCCTAGGAATACCTGTAATAGCCATAGGAGTTCCTACAGTAGTAGATGCGGTCACAATTGCTAACGACACCATCGAATATTTAACAGAAGAGTTACTAAAACAGACCAAAGAAGAAAGCCCTTTTTATGAAGTACTTAAGAATATGAGTCAACAAGAGAAATACAGACTCATTCAAGAAGTTTTAACACCTTATGTACATAATCTTGTAGTCACTCCTAAAGAAATAGATTTATTGGTAAAAAATATAGCTTCAATTATTTCCAGAGGGATAAATCTTGCACTGCAACCTGGGCTTACAGAAAGGGAAATGAATCAATTGCTTCATTAAACATAAAGTAATAAAGCACCTCTTGATGGAATATTTATAAAATATAAAAACTAAAGAGAGGTGCTTCTTTTGTATAGATATTATAGCTTTTCAAAGATACGAAGAATAATGTTTCTGATTTTGTTATTGATAAACGTTTTTCTTTATAATTGGATGACCCAACCTTATAAGGGTGAATATAAACAGGTGATTGGTGATTCTTTTTCAGAGGAGTATGATAAATTAGAAAGTTTATTTGTAACTTCAATAAATTATAGCCTGCCGATAATAGAAGTAGCTTTTTCTTCTCAAGGGTATATAGGAAAAGATTTAACCTTTTCTTCTTTGCTAAATGCTAAAATTAAGGACCCCATTAATATATTGAAATTTCAGCTTCCAATTTTAGCACAGGTAGATTTAAAAAAAGTAAGTGCCAGTGATATACACAATGTCCAAACAAATCCCTCTTCTAATGACAATGGGAATTTACTTGATACTAATGCACGAAGTGACAAAAACACGTCTCAGACACAAGGAGAAGAAGAAAAACCAGCTTTAAAAAATATAGATAATAATAAACCCTATCTTTTGATATATCATACTCATACTATGGAAGCTTATGCTGCTACAGAGAAAAACAAATACATAGCAACGTATGGCTATGATCGGACAGATGATTTAAATTATACTGTCGCAAAAGTAGGGGATTATCTTGCAGAATATTTTAAAAAAGAAGGAATTTCTGTATTGCACGATAAAACTATCCATGATTACAACTATGACAAATCCTATGTAAACTCTTTTGCAACGGTCAGTAAAATTTTAAAAGAGTATCCTTCTATTAAAGCAGCGATTGACTTGCATAGAGATGGCTATGGTGCTGTTATGAAACCAGGGGTAGAAACTATTCCTGTTTTGAGCAATTTGCCAAACCAAGATTTTAGAAAAAGATATGTGATGGATATAAATGGAGAAAAAGTAGCAAAAGTTTCTTTCATAATAGGCTCAAGAAGGACACCAGAAATGAAAGAAGATTGGAGAAAAAATTACGAATTTGCCAAGAAAATAAGTGATAAATTAAATGAGCTATATCCTGGCTTATCTTTAGGAGTACAGGTAAAGCCCTACAGTGAATATAATCAACATCTTCTTGAAAAATCGATACTGATAGAATTAGGAAGTAACTATAATACTTTAGAGGAGGCGATTGCAACTACAAAATATCTAGCTAAAGCCATTAGTGAAGTAATAAAGCAATATCAAGATTTTGAGCAGTGAAAACTGCTTTTTATTTTATAGCGATAGATGTTGATATTAATTTAAAAAAGGGTTAAAATAAATTACTGTAATTATCAAAGATGTAGGAGGCTTTTTATGAAGTTTACAGCAAGAATAATGGGATTGGTTTTAGCTTTTTTAATCCTCTTTAGCACTGTTTCTTACGGACAAGTAAATAGTATAAAAGATAGAAAAATAGTTATATTTATTGTAGATAGAGTTAATTTAAATGACTATATTGCAAATGACCTTCCTAATATAAAGTATCTTATGGAAAATGGTACATATGGACTTATGACGGTAAATTCTGATGGAGGCAGGACCCCTGAAAATGTGTATATGACAATTGGTTGTGGAACAAGAGCTGTAGGTTCTGAAAAAGCTTCCCTTAATTTTAACGCTTCTGAAATAGTAAATGGAGAACAAGCTTCTATAATTTTCAAAAGAAATACAGGTATTAAGCCACAAGTATTTAATATAGTAAATTTAGATTTTGCGCAAATAGAGAGAAATAACCTGACTCGAAATCACATCGTAGTACCTGGCTTATTAGGTACTCTTTTAAAACAAAATGGAAAAACTGTTGCTGTGTTTGGCAATGAAGATACTGATGTAGAAAAAAGAAGATATGCGCCTCTTATAGTAATGGATGAAAAAGGAATTGTAGATTTTGGTGATGTGAGTGATAATATTTTAAAAAGAGACCCTTTAAGCCCTTTTGGCATTATGACAGATTATGATTTGCTTTATCAAAAGTATACAGAGATGAAAGAAAAACCTGACTTAACGATTTTTCAGTTAGGGGATACGATAAGAACGAATGATTACCATAATTATGCGATGGATAAAATTAATGAGAGAAACAAAAAAAGGGCTTTATACGAAGCAGATGAATTTATTGGTAAAATCATAAAAGAAGGTGGTACAAACACCTTATATATTGTCTTAACTCCACTTCCTCCATCTAAAGATATGGGGGAAAAAAGTTACTTAACTCCCATAATACTTTTTGGCCCAGGTTTTACTAAAGGCTATGTTACTTCAGAGACAACAAAAAGAGAGGGGATTGTCACAAATACAGATTTAATGCCAACAATTTTACAGTATTTTAACATTCCTACACCAACTTTTTTGACGGGACATCCTCTTTATAATTCTGGTTATAAAGGAAGTGTAGACAAATTATTAGCCGAAAGTCATAAATTAGTTTTTAATTACACTTATAGGCCTATTTTTTTAAAGACTTATGTGGTTTTAGAGATAATAATTTTAATTTTTACCCTATTAATTTTGTTGGTTTTGAAAAAATATGCGGTCTATTTAAAACCATTATTGTTTTTTGTTTCTACTATTCCTTTGACTTTTTTGCTATTGCCTTTGTTTAATTATACCAGTCTATCAAATAGCATCGTGGGGATATTATTTTTGACGGCAGTGGCGATTATAGCGATTCATGAAATTAACCCTTATGGTTATTATTTCTATGCTATAATAGGTTTAATTACTTCCATTGTTTTGCTAATTGACCTTGTGACAGGACAGTATTTGCTAAAAAATTCTTTTTTAAGCTATGACGTCGTCGGAGGAGCTCGTTTTTATGGCATAGGAAACGAGTATATGGGAGTATTGATTGGAGCCGTCTTATGTTTTACTACATTGGCTTTTGAGTTTTTTTCAAATAAAAAGCTGCTTTTAACTTTAACTACAATAGTATACGCACTGATATTCTACTTTATTGCAGCTCCAGGTATAGGCACAAATGTTGGAGGGTAGATAACAGCCTTTGGAGCTTTTGCTGTGGCATTGTTACTTTTATCTGATAAAAAAATTAGCATAAGAAATCTATTGTATATTGGGATAGGGATAGTTTTAATGCTTGTTGGGTTGTTTTACTTGGATTCTTTAAGGCCACTTTCCCAACAAACTCACATAGGACAAACTTTTGCTTTAGTAAAAAGTCACGGCATAAAATCTTTATTACAAATTTTTGAAAGAAAGCTTTTAATGAATTATAAGCTCATAAAATATTCTATATGGTCGAGAGTATTATTGACACTTATAGGTGTTTTGTTAATTCTTTTCTTCAAACCTGTTGGAGTGTTGAGGGAAATTTTCAAAAAACATACCTACATTCGAATATGTTTTGTTGCGACAATTATAGGAAGTGTTCTTGCTCTAATTTTTAATGATTCAGGAATTGTATCGGCAGCAACAATGATGGTGTTTGTAGGACCTATGTTAATACATTTTGTTATTGATGAAATGTCTTAAAAAGGTGGTTTTATGGGGAAAATGAAAGTATTGCAAATTGTGAGGAAATCAGAAGGAGGAATGAAAAGACATTTATTGTCTCTGGCTAGATTGTTAGACAAAGACAAATATGAAATTGCTATTTTATGCTCTTTTGACGAAAAAACTCAAGAATATCTTGAAAAATTAGGGATTAAAGTATATAACATTGACATTGGGGACGGAATTAGTTTAAAAAAAGATTACAGGGCAATTAGGTATATACGAAAGTTAGTAAATGAGTTTAAGCCAGATATTGTTCACATGCATGGGGCAAAAGCTTCATTGGTAGGAAGAATCGCATGTTTTGCTAAGCCTGTAAAAACAGTAGTGACAGTCCACAACTTTGCAAATTACAATAATATGAGTTTTTACAAAAAGAAACTTCTGTTAAGTTTTACAAAAGTTTTGGATGAAAAAACTCATCAGTTTATTGCCGTCTCACAAGCGTTAAAAGATGATTTGGTTTTAAATCAAAAAGTAAAAGAGAATAAAATAAAAGTGGTGTACAATTGTATTGATACCTCTTTCTACGAGGAAACAACTCTTAATTTAAAAGAAGAATTCAATTTGTCAGAAGATTCCTTTATTGTAGGAAGTGTAGCAAGGCTTATACCTGCTAAAGGTGTCCAAGATTTAATAAAAGCAGCTTCAATTTTAAAAAATGTAAATGCCTACTTTTTTGTAGCAGGAGATGGTCCTTTTAGAGAAGAATTACAAAAAATGATTGATAGTTTAAATTTAAAGGGCAGATTCTTTTTACTGGGGTATAGAAATGACATTCCTTCTTTCTTGAGAAATCTTGATGTATTTGTGCTTCCCTCACATGAGGAAGGATTTGGAATTTCTGTAATTGAAGCTTTAAGTGAAGGAGTTCCTATCATAGCTACCAAGGTGGGGGGTATTCCAGAAATTATACGAAATGGCGTTGAAGGAATTTTGGTGGAAAAGGGAAATCCCGAAGAGTTAGCAAAAGCTATAGAGAAATTTTTGAAAGATGAGGAATTGAGAAAAAGTATAAGCTTAAAAGGAAAAGAAAGTGCAAAAAGATATAGCTGCAATAAAATGATTGAAGAAATACAACAGATTTACGATACCTTGAAAGGAAGATAAAAGATGAGGCTTACAAGGACAAAAGAGAGAAAAAAACAAATTCGAAGAAAGAGACTTGTAATATTTGCTCTTTTATTGTACATTGTTATTATGGTAGTAGGGCTTGTAATAGCTGATTCTTCCTTTAATGAAATTACTACAGGGGTGAGGAAAGTAAATATATTTGGTGTATATTCAAATAGCGAAAAGGTGATTGTTAAAATTTTTGGTAAAGAGTCAGTTATTGACATAGGAGGATTGGGTCAATACCTTAAAGGAAAATTTTAGAAATAAGGGTTAAGTCTTTAATTTTTGAGGAGGTACACAATGTCAGAAAGGATGCAGTATATTAGAAATTTTTGCATTATTGCTCATATAGACCATGGCAAATCTACTCTTGCAGATAGACTTATTGAGAAAACAGGTTTTCTTTCTGAAAGGGAAACAGATAAGCAAATTTTGGATAATTTAGAATTGGAAAGGGAAAGAGGAATTACTATAAAGTTAAAGCCTGTAAGAATGATTTATAAAGCTAAAAATGGAAATGAATATGAGCTTAATCTTATCGATACCCCTGGACATGTGGATTTTACTTACGAGGTATCCCGAAGCATTGCAGCTTGTGAAGGAGCTCTGCTTGTAGTAGACGCTACACAAGGGATTGAGGCGCAAACCCTTGCTAATGTGTATATGGCTTTAGAACATGATTTAGAGATAGTGCCTGTAATAAATAAGATAGACCTTCCTTCAGCAAATCCTGAACTTGTAAAAAAAGAAATTGAAGATGTGATTGGGATCGATGCAGAAGATGCGTTACTTACATCTGCTAAAGAAGGTATAGGAATAGAAGAAGTTTTAGAAGCCATTGTGAGTAGATTTCCGCCTCCAAAAGGAGATGAAAACAAGCCTTTAAAAGCGCTGATTTTTGACTCTTTTTATGATAATTACAAGGGAGCTATAAGTTTTGTAAGGGTAGTAGATGGAATTGTTAAACCAGGAATGAGAATAAAAATGTTTTCTACTGGCAAAGTTTTTGAAGTTACAGAAGTGGGAATGTTTAGACCTAATCTTTATCCAGTAGAAGAGCTTAAAGCAGGTGAAGTTGGCTACATAGCTGCCAGCATAAAAAATGTAAAAGATACTCGTGTAGGAGATACAATAACAGATGCAGATAATCCAGCCGATTCTCCACTTCCTGGCTATAAAGAAGTAGTGCCAATGGTCTTTTGTGGTATTTATCCTGCAGATGGACAAGATTATGAAAATTTAAAAGAGGCTTTAGAAAAACTTCAGTTGAATGACGCTTCTTTAGTTTTTGAACCGGATACTTCTGCCGCACTGGGTTTTGGGTTCAGATGTGGATTTTTAGGGCTTTTACACATGGAAATAGTTCAAGAAAGGTTGGAAAGAGAGTACAGCTTAAATCTTGTCACTACTGCACCAAGTGTAATTTACAAAGTTTACAAAACTAATGGAGAAGTATTGGATTTGGACAACCCTACGAAAATGCCGCCTCCTACGCAAATAGATCATATTGAAGAGCCAATTGTGGAAGCTACTATTATGATGCCTACTGAATATGTAGGGGCAGTTATGGAGCTTTGCCAGGATAGACGGGGAGCATATTTAGGAATGGAATATTTAGAACAAACTCGCGTACTTTTAAAATATGAAATGCCTTTAAATGAGATAATATACGACTTTTTTGATGCTTTAAAATCGCGAACAAGGGGTTATGCCTCTTTCGACTATGAGCTTAAAGGGTATAAAGAATCTAATTTGGTAAAGCTTGATATTTTAATAAATGGCGAATTGGTAGATGCTTTATCCATGATAGTTCATAAAGATAAAGCCTATGAAAAAGCGAGAAAAATTGTAGAAAAGTTAAAAGAAAATATTCCAAGGCATCTTTTTGAGATTCCAATCCAGGCTGCAATAGGCTCTAAGATTATTGCAAGAGAGACTGTAAAAGCATTGAGAAAAAACGTTCTTGCCAAGTGTTATGGAGGAGACGTAACTCGTAAGAAAAAACTTTTGGAGAAGCAAAAAGAAGGTAAAAAGCGCATGAGACAGGTGGGAAGTGTTGAAATACCTCAAGAGGCTTTTATGTCAATATTGAAGTTAGATGATGAAAAATGAGGGAGATAGGTTTATACATTCATATTCCTTTTTGTAAAAGAAAATGCTATTATTGTGATTTTAATTCTTATGCAGGCTATGATTATCTTTTTGAGGACTATATTCGGGCACTACTTATGGAAATAGAATCAAATTCTACAAAAAATTACAATGTAGTTTCGGTTTATATAGGAGGAGGTACCCCTAACATTTTGCCTCCTTCTTATATAGATGAAATATTGATGTCTGTATTTAAAAATTATAAAATACTTGATGGTTGTGAAATTACTATTGAAATGAATCCTGGTCTTATAACTGAAGAAAAATTAAAAATTTATAAAGGGAGCGGGATAAACCGGGTAAGCGTTGGACTTCAAGCTTTTCAAAATAGACTATTAAAATATATAGGTAGAATTCATACAATAGAAGAATTTTTTAGAAATTATGAGTTAGTGAAAAAGTTCTTTGACAATATAAATATTGACCTGATGTACGCTCTTCCTACTCAAACATTTAAAGAGTGGCAAGAAACTCTAAAAGAAGTAGTAAAATTACAGCCGACTCATATTTCTACTTATAGTTTAATTTTAGAACCTAACACTTTCTTTTACAAACTTTATGAAAAGGGTCAGTTGTCTATAGTTGATGAGGAAGAAGAACTTAGAATGTATCATTGGGGTATAGAGTTTTTAAAAGAAAAAGGCTACCACCATTATGAAATATCTAATTTTGCTTTGCCAACATTTGAATGTCGCCACAATATTTTATACTGGCAATGCAAAAATTACTTAGGTTTTGGAGCAGGAGCCCATTCTTATATGAAGGATGTAAGATATAGTAATATTGAAAATATAAAAGACTATATTACGGGCATTTTAGAAAGAAAAATTGCAGTTAAAGAAAAAATAAAGTTGACAAAAGAAGATAGAATGGCTGAGTTTATGTTTTTGGGAATGAGAATGACAAAAGGAGTGTGTGATGAGGATTTTAAGAAAAGATTTGGTGTTAGTTTGTTTGAAATTTACAAAAAAATAATACAAAAATACTTAAATGAAGGTCTAATTGAGGTTGATAATGAGTGTGTAAAACTTACTGAGAGGGGAATTGATGTCTCTAACGTCATTTTTAAAGAATTTCTGCCCTAAATAAGTATTGACAAAAAATTATAAGAGTGGTATTTTAGAAACGTGAATTAGCACTCAATCAAGTTGAGTGCTAATAATACATGGGGTGGTGAAAATGCCGTTAGATGATAGGAAGAAAAAAATACTATATGCTGTTATTACTGATTATATTATGACGGCAGAGCCAATAGGGTCGAGAACAATAGCTAAGAAGTACAATATAGGACTAAGTTCTGCTACTATAAGAAATGAAATGGCAGATTTAGAAGAAATGGGATATTTGGAGCAACCTCATACTTCTGCAGGAAGGATACCTTCAGATAAGGGATATAGATTTTATGTAGACAGCATTCTTCGAAGTTATATAAACAATGACTCGCCAATTAGCTATAATACTCGCGAGGAGATAATAGCGGAATTTGATGAGATTGTAAAAAAATACGCAAAAATTTTGGCTAATATCACTCACCACACTACAGTTGCTAAAATGCCAAGGTTGAACCCTGATAGAATAAAGAGAATTCAACTTATACCTGTGGCTTCTAATAAAATAATCTTTTTAGTAGTGACGGATACAGGAATTGTAAAAGATCACCTCCTAAATTTGTGTCAAAATGTAGATAGAAATATTTTTGAATTTTTAAACAATTTGTTAAATGATAAAATTCCTGAAAAAAGCGAAAAAGATATTTTTGAGTTTTTACAACAGGATTTAAGACAGATGCTGGGGGAGATGGCTTTTATAGCCGACGAATTGGTAAACACTATACTTTTGAGCTTGAAACAGTTACAGGAAACAGACATTTATGCGGATGGGACTTCCCACATTTTAGATTTTCCTGAATACAAGGATTTAAGCAAAGCAAAAAATTTTTTCAATCTTTTGGAAAACAAGTTGTTATTGAACGAAGTTTTAGAGCCTGAAGTAGATTTTATAGATGTGAAAATAGGAAGCGAAAACAAGTTTGAGGAAATGAAGGATTTAAGTGTAATAAAAACCACTTATAAGATTAACGGTCGTGTAGTGGGTACAATAGGAATTATAGGACCTACAAGAATGGATTATAGGAAGTTAATTAGTGAAATCAATGTGATGACAAAAGAGCTTTCAAATCTTTTGTCGAGTATATACAATGATGAAATATAATGAGGTGATATAAGTGGAAGAGATGGAAAAAGAAATTAACAAAGAGGAGGAAAATAACGTAAATAGTTTAGAATCAAATGAACAAATGGAAGGACCTCCTGAAGATGAACAAGTACAGCAAGAGCCTCAGCAACAAACGGTTGATGAAATAGAGGAATTAAAGCAAAAACTTCAGCAAAAAGAAGTTGAAGCTCAAGAATATTTAGATATTGCACAAAGATTGAAAGCAGAATTTGAAAATTACAGAAAGAGAACAGAAAAAGAAAAATTAGAAATGGTAGAATACGGAAAAGAAACAGTAATTTTAGAACTTTTGCCTATTATGGATAATTTTGAAAGAGCTTTGGCAAGCAGTGGAGATTATAATTCTCTAAAAGAAGGGATAGAATTAATTTACAGGCAGTTTAAAAAGATATTGGATAAATTTGGTGTGAAAGAAATTGAAGCAGAGGGGCAGATTTTTGACCCCTATAAGCACCATGCTGTAATGCAGGAAGAGGTAGAAGGAAAGCAGCCAAATGAAATTATTGAAGTTTTCCAAAAAGGGTATTATCTAAAAGATAAAGTAATAAGACCAAGTTTGGTTAAAGTAGCAAAATAAAAAGGAGGTTGAAAAATATGGGAAAAGTTATAGGAATTGACTTAGGAACTACATTTTCTTGTGTTGCTGTTATGGAAGGAGGTCAACCTGTAGTAATACCTAACGCAGAAGGAGCTCGTACTACGCCTTCAGTCGTCGCTTTTACTAAAGAAGGAGAAAGGTTAGTAGGGCAAGTTGCAAAAAGGCAGGCAATTGTAAATCCTGACAGGACTATAATGTCTATAAAAAGACATATGGGAACTGATTACAAAGTAAAAATTGACGATAAAGAATATACACCTCAAGAGATTTCTGCAATGATTTTGCAAAAGCTTAAGGCTGATGCAGAAGCATACCTTGGTGAAAAAGTTACACAGGCGGTAATTACCGTTCCTGCTTATTTCAATGACAGCCAAAGACAGGCTACAAAAGACGCAGGTAGGATTGCAGGTCTTGAGGTTTTGAGAATAATAAATGAGCCGACAGCTGCTGCTTTGGCATATGGTCTTGACAAAGAAGGAAATCAAAAGATAATGGTTTATGACTTAGGTGGTGGAACCTTTGATGTCTCGATTTTGGAAATAGGAGAGGGAGTATTTGAAGTTTTGGCTACAAGTGGTAACAACCACTTGGGTGGAGATGACTTTGACCAAAGGATAATAGATTGGCTTGCTGACAATTTCAAAAAAGAATATGGAATTGACCTAAGAAATGACAGGATGGCATTGCAGAGATTAAAAGATGCTGCAGAAAAAGCAAAAATAGAGCTTTCTTCTGCAACGGTTACTAATATAAACTTGCCATTTATTACTGCTGATGCTACAGGTCCAAAACATATAGATGTAAATCTTACAAGAGCAAAATTTGAAGAGCTAATCTCCGACCTTGTAGAATCAACTGTGGGTCCTGTTAACCAAGCATTAAGCGACGCAGGTTTAAAACCTTCTGATATTGATAAAGTCATTCTCATTGGTGGTTCTACCAGAGTGCCTTTAGTGCAGGAGACAGTAAAGAGAATAATGGGTAAAGAACCTCACAAGGGAATTAACCCAGATGAGGCAGTGGCTATAGGTGCAGCTATACAAGCGGCAGTATTGGCTGGAGAAGTGAAAGATATTCTCCTACTGGACGTAACACCTTTGTCTTTGGGTATAGAGACATTAGGTGGAGTATTTACTAAGATTATAGAGAGAAATACCACAATACCTACAAGAAAGAGCCAGATATTTACCACTGCAGCGGATAATCAGACTTCTGTTGAAATACACGTGTTACAAGGCGAAAGGCCTATGGCAAAAGACAACAAAACTCTTGGAAGGTTTATTTTATCAGGGATTCCACCAGCTCCAAGAGGAGTACCTCAAATTGAAGTTACTTTTGACATAGATGCAAATGGAATTGTACATGTTTCTGCAAAAGATTTAGGTACTGGTAAATCTCAGGATATAACTATTACTTCTACAACTAATTTGTCAGAAGAAGAGATACAAAGAATGATTAATGAGGCTAAGCAGTATGAAGAACAAGATAGGAAGAAGAAAGAAGAAATCGAAATAAGGAATAAAGCAGATTCTCTCATTTATCAAGCTGAAAAAACAATGAAAGACCTTGGGGATAAGGTAACGCAAGCTGAAAAAGACGAAATAAATAGAGAAATAGAAAATGTGAGAAAAGCTCTTGAAGGAAGCGATATAGAAGCGATTAAAAATGCTTCTGAGAAACTTTCCCAAGCTTTCTACAAAGTTTCTACAAGAATATACCAACAAGCAGGAGGACAAACGGGAGGAGCTACAAATACAGGTAGTGCTGGACAAGGTACAACACAGGACAATGTCTATGAAGCCAACTATAAAGTGGAGGATGATGATAATAAATAATATAGAACCAGGTTTTACCTGGTTCTAATTTGCGTAATGAAAGGCAGGTGAGAAAGTGGCTAAAAAAGATTTATATGAAATATTAGGAGTAGATAGAAATGCCACAGAAGAAGAAATAAAAAAGGCTTATAGGCGGCTTGCTAAGAAATATCATCCTGACTTGAACCCAGGAGATAAGGAAGCAGAGCAAAAATTTAAAGAAATAAACGAAGCTTACGAAATTCTCTCCGATCCTCAAAAAAGAGCTCAATATGACCAATTTGGGGACGCAGCCTTTGAGCAAGGCGGTTTTGGCCAAGGTGGATTTGGTCAAGGAGGTTTTGGAGAGGGCGGTTTTGATTTTGGAGGCTTTGGAGGGTTTGGCGATATATTTGGCGATATTTTTAATGATTTCTTTGGTACTGGCAGGAGAAGAGCAGAAACAGGCCCTCAAAAGGGTAATGACATAAGATATGACCTTACTTTAACTTTTGAAGAAGCTGCTTTTGGGGCAGAAAAAGAAATAGAGGTTGAACGATTTGAAGAGTGTGATACGTGTAAAGGAACAGGGGCTAAGCCGGGTAGTAAACCCGAGACTTGTCCTGTATGTCATGGAACTGGTGAAGTGAGGACTGCACAGAATACTCCTTTTGGAAGAATTGTAAATATAAGAACTTGTCCTAAGTGCCATGGTGAAGGGAAAATTATTACTAATCCTTGTAACAAATGCGGTGGCACAGGTAGAATTAGAAAGAGGAGAAAAATTAAAGTTACTATACCAGCAGGGATAGACGAAGGACAAATGCTTACCTTAAGGGGGGAAGGAGAGCCAGGCTTAAGAGGAGGTCCAAGGGGAGACTTGTATATTGTAATTCATGTAAAGCCCCACGAGTTGTTCACAAGAGAAGGATACAATGTACATTTGAAAATGCCGATAAGTTTTGCTGATGCAGCTTTAGGTGGAGAAATAAAAATTCCTACGCTGGATGGAACAGTTAGCTTTACAATACCAGAAGGAACTCAAACAGGAACTAAGTTTAAGTTAAGAGGAAAAGGGATTCCTCACATAAATGGAAGAGGACGCGGAGACCAAATTGTAGAAGTTTATATTGATGTGCCTAAAAAATTGACGGAAAAACAGAAAGAATTGCTAAGAGAATTAAAGAAATTAGAGGGAGAGACTACAACAGAATCAAAATCCTTTTTTCAAAGAATGAAAGATGCTTTTGGCGGATAATAAATTTGAGCAAAGGTGTGAAAAGAATGAAATGGATTGAAGTACAAGTGACAACTTCACAAGAGGCAGAAGAGGCTGTGTCAAATATCATGCACGAATTAGGGGCTGGCGGTGTAGTTATAAAAAACCCTAATGATGTAAAACTGTTAGCGCAAAGTGATAATTGGGATTATTTTGACCCTTCTCTTTTTGAAGAGGAGGGAAATATTAAGGTTTTTGCCTATTTTCCTATTGCTTCAGACACTATAGATAGAATAAATATTTTAAAAGATAGAATTGCAGAACTTAAATCTTTTGGAATTGATATAGGCAATTTTGACGTAAAAGTCTCAGAAGTAGACGAAGCGGACTGGGCAAACAATTGGAAACAGTATTATAAGCCTCTAAAAATAGGGAAGAAAATAGTGATTAAGCCTTCTTGGGAAGAATATGTATCTCAAGGAGAAGAGATAATTATCGAATTAGACCCTGGAATGGCTTTTGGCACAGGTACTCATGAGACTACAAAGATGTGTTTGGAACTTTTAGAGGAAATTATGATGCCAGAAAGCACAGTTTTTGATATAGGTTGTGGTTCAGGTATACTTAGTGTTGCCAGTAGCAAATTAGGAGCAAAGGAAGTTTATGCAGCAGATATAGACGAAGTTTCTGTGGAAGTAGCAAGGCAGAATGTGAAGCTTAATAATTTACACAACGTAAAAGTTTTTAAAAGTGATTTATTAGAAAGATTTGAGGGAAAAGCTGATATTATAGTAGCTAATATTATTGCAGATGCTATAATTAAATTATCTTCTAAAGTACCAGATTACTTAAAAGAAAAAGGCTTATTTTTAGTAAGTGGAATAATTAAAGATAGATGTGAAGAAGTTTTGCAAAAAGTTGAAGAATTTTTTGAAATATTGCAAATTAGAGAAGAAGGAGAATGGTGTGCAATATTATCAAGGAAAAAGTGAGAGCTTATGAGAAAAATTTTTATTGATCGGCAAAATATTAAAGGAGAATTTGTCTATATAGAAGGAGAAGACTTTCATCATCTGGTAAATGTCTTAAGGCTTAAAAGAGGTAATGAAATTGTTGCATCGGATGGCTTAAAAGAATATGCTGCTCGCATTGAGGAGATAAAAAAAGACAAGCTTATTTTATTTTTAGAAAAAGAATTAGAATCGAATACAGAAAGTCCTTTAGAAATTGCTTTGTTCCAAGGTTTGCCTAAATCAGATAAAATGGAATTGATTATCCAAAAGTGTGCAGAAATTGGAGTTAAAAAATTTATCCCAGTTGTGACTCGTTATACGGTTGTAGACATAACTAAAAGCAATACAAATAAAAAAATTGCTAGGTGGAGAAAAATTAGCGAAGAAGCTTGTAAACAATCGGGCAGAACTGGGGTGCCCGAAATTTGTATGCCTATTTCCTTTGAAGAGGCTATAAATCAGGTTGATAAGTTTGATCTATGCATAATTCCATATGAAAAGGAACAAACTTTAAAATTAAAAGAGGTGCTTAAAAAGGCAAAAGGCGTAAAAAAAGTTGGAATTTTTATAGGCCCTGAAGGAGGTTTTTCTCAAGAGGAAATTGAATTAGCTTTAAACAAAAGTATTAAGCCTGTAAGCTTAGGCCCCAGGATTTTGCGAACTGAGACAGCGGCCATCGCAGTTTGTTCAATAGTAATATATGAATTAGGAGATATAGGTTAAATTGTTAATAACCAAAGAACAAAAAGATATTTTTAGTGCCCTTCGGGGCCTGTTTTTTTGCGTGCAATAGCATGTTATAATATGTGATATAATATGAAAAAGAAATTTAACAGGAGGAGCATTTTTAAAGTGGCAAAAGTAGATTTAACTCTTAGTAATGAGGAATTTTATGAAAGATATGGTCATAAAAAAACTGTTGCTTTTTATACTTTGGGGTGTAAGGTAAATCAATATGAGACAGAAGTCATGGCTGAGCTTTTTAAAAAAGCTGGTTATGAAGTAGTTGATTTTAATGAAAAAGCGGATGTTTACATAATAAATACCTGTACTGTAACAAATAGAAGTGATATGAAGTCAAGGCAGGAGATACGAAAAGCTAGAAAGAAAAATCCTGATGCGCTGGTAGTAGCTGTTGGTTGCTATGTGCAAGTAAGTCCAGCGGAAGTTTTTTCTCTTCCGGAAGTGGATATAGCGATCGGCACAAAAGATAAAGACAAAATAGTAGATTTAGTAGAGGAATTTACGCAAAAAAGTCAAAAGTTGAGTGTGGTAAATAATATAATGACTCAAAAAGAATATGAGGAATTTGGAGTAACAGCTTATACAGAAAGGACAAGGGCATATATAAAGATTCAAGACGGCTGCAATCAATACTGTACTTACTGCATAATCCCTTACGCCCGTGGGCCGGTGAGAAGCAGAGAGCCTGAAAAAGTAATAGAGGAAGTAAAGAGGTTTGCTGATTCAGGGTATAAAGAAATTGTCCTCACAGGTATACACATAGCTTCCTATGGCAAAGATTTAAAAAACATTGGGCTTTTGGGCATTATAAAGATGATTCATGAAATAGATGGCATAAAAAGGATAAGACTTAGTTCTATTGAGCCTACTTTTTTAACTGAAGAGTTTGTGAAAGAAATAGCTAACTTGCCTAAGATGTGCAGGCATTATCATGTATCCCTTCAAAGTGGATGTGATGAAACCTTAAAAAGAATGGGAAGAAGATATACTACAAAGGAGTACAAAAGTGTAATTGATAGGTTAAGAGAATACATCAAGGATGTGGCGATAACTACAGATGTTATGGTGGGATTTCCTGGTGAAACGGAAGAGGAGTTTCTCAAGACTTACAAATTTGTGGAAGAGATTTGTTTTAGCAAAATGCATGTTTTTAAATATTCAAGGAGAAAAGGTACAAGAGCTTACAACTTTCCAAATCAAGTTGCAAATCATGTAAAAGAAGATAGGAGTAAAAAACTCATAGAATTGTCTAATAGGTGTGAACGCAAATTCATGGAGAGTTATATAGGAAAGACTTTGGAAGTCCTTTTTGAACAACCTGTTAAGAATATGGATAGTTATGTAGAAGGCTTGACTGATAATTATTTAAGTGTAGCTGTCAAAGGGCATATACAGTTACTTAGAAATAAGATTTTTCCAGTGAAAATAAAAGAAATAAAAGATAATTTCTTAATTGGAGAAATTGAAGGAATTTAACCAGATGTGTAGAATATAAAAAAGAGGAGGTGAAAGGATGTCGGATTGTATTTTTTGTAAAATTATAAATAAAGAGATACCTTCCAATATAGTATATGAAGATGATTTAGTCGTAGCATTTAGAGACATTAACCCACAAGCACCTGTACATATCCTCATTGTGCCAAAAGAACATATACCGACATTGTTAGATTTAAATGAGGATAACAAACATTTAATATCTTATGCTTATATGGTGGCAAAAGAATTAGCAAAAAAAGAGGGAATTGACGAAAAAGGTTATAGAATTGTATCAAACTGTGGAAATGACGGGGGACAAACGGTATATCACATACATTTTCATCTTTTAGGCGGTAGATTTATGACTTGGCCACCAGGTTAATCATTGACACATTATGGCTTTAGGAGTATAATAAAATGAGAATTTTCAGCAAGACATCGCAGCAGAATACGCAGCTTAGCTTGAGCAGTTTATCTGGAGGGAGGGAGAGTAGTGGCTGAAGTAAGAGTCGGCGAAAATGAATCATTGGACAATGCTCTGAGAAGGTTTAGGCGCCAATGTTCTAAAGCAGGCGTTTTATCAGAGGTTCGCAAAAGAGAGCATTATGAAAGTCCCAGTGTAAAACGTAAGAAAAAATCCGAAGCAGCAAGAAAAAGAAAATATAAATATAATAAATAAAGGAAGTGCTTGCCATGACCCTAAAAGAGCGAATATACAAAGATATGGTAGAAGCCATGAAAAACAAAGATAATTTTAAAAAGAATATTTTAAGTATGGTAAGAGCAGCTATTCTCCAAGTTGAAAAAGATACTCAAAAAGAATTAGACGATGAAGGGGTCATTAATGTAATTTCTAAAGAAATAAAGCAAAGAAAAGAAGTGTTGCCGGATTACGAAAAAAGTGGAAGGCAAGACTTAGTGGATAAAGCCAGAAAAGAAATTGAGATTATGCTTTCTTATTTACCGAAGCAGCTATCCGAAGAGGAAATAGAGGAAATAGTAAAAAAAGCTATCGAAGAAACTGGTGCTAAAACTAAAAGCGATATAGGAAAAGTAATGGGAAAGGTAATGCCAATAGTAAAAGGGAGAGCAGATGGGAACCTTGTTAAAGACATAGTAAATAAGTATTTACAGTAAATAAAGGACTTGATGCCATTAGGTATCAAGTCCTTTCTTCTTCAAACAATTTTTTGATTTCATTGTAATTATTAGAATAAGCAAGAGCTGCCATGAGTTTTATACGAGCTTTTTGTCCTGAGAGATTACCTCCAAAGATTACCCCTAAGGATTTAAGATGTTTTCCGCCACCTTTATAACCGTAAGAGGCATCAACTCTTCCCATAGGACATCTTGAAACTAACACTACAATTACCCCCTTTGATATAGCATATTCTATACCATCAGCCAATTTGGGAGGTACATTTCCTCTTCCTGTTCCTTCTATTACTATTCCTTTTTCTCCACTGTTAACAAGGAATCTGATAATTTTATCATCCATACCAAAGGCGACTTTTAATAGACTTACTCTTGGTTCTAAATGGTCTACTGGTATATAATCTCTTGTCTCAATGTTCCTATAAAAATACGCTCTGTTATTATCTACAACACCTATTGGACCTGTTTCAAGGCTTTTAAAGGTGTCAATACTTGAAGTATGAGTTTTTGTGACATCTCGTGCAGCATGTATTTCGTTATTGAAAACTACTAACACTCCTTTATTTTTGGCTTTTTCTGAGGAAGCAGTAATTACAGAAGCGATTAAATTACTGGGACCATCGTATCCGATTTCAGAAGAATTTTTCATGGCTCCAGTCAAGACTATTGGCTTTTCGGAATTTATAGTTAAGTCTAAAAAATATGCTGTTTCTTCTATGGTGTCTGTACCGTGAGTAATGACGACTCCTTTTACTTGTTGTTTTTTGATTACGTTTTCTACTTCTAGTTTCAAATTTACCAATAGCTCGGGAGTAAAGTGAGGACTTGGAAAATTACCAAATTGAATTATTTCAATTTGGGAAATTTCTTTTATGTTGGGAACCATTTTTAGTATGTCATTTCCTGATAAAGAGGGTATAGCAGCATTTAAATTAGCGTCATTTTTCATGGATATAGTTCCACCCGTAAAAATTATTACTATTTTCTCCAATGTAAATCCCCCCAAAAAATAATTTACAGTAATAGAAATATTCAATTTTGTTACTTTCATTATAATACATATTTTCTAATTACTCAAAAGGTCTATTGCCTATAAAAAAGCAAGAGAATTTTTTTAATTTTTTCCTCATAAAATTTTAAGGGAAGGGAGGTTACAATATGAAAGAGGAGATAAAAAACGAACTTGTAAATGCAATAGATTTTCCAAAAGAGGTATTGCTTAATCTCCCTAAAATAACTTTGATAGGGAAAACCCATGTTACTATTGAAAACCACAAGGGAATTATTGAGTATATTCCTGAAAGGATTAGGATAAATACAACAATAGGTGTTGTTAGAATATTAGGTAAAAATATGATTGTGAATTCTATAATGACAGAGATCATAACGATTAGCGGCGAAATAATGAATATAGAAATGATGGTATAGGAGGAATGTTTTTGGTTGCAATAAAATTATGGAATTTTTTAAAAGGATATGTTATTATTAAAATTGAAGGTTTGTCAATTGAAAAATTTTTAAATCTTATTATGGTAAATGATGTCTATATTTGGGATATTGAGCGTAGGAATTATACTACTATAGTCGCAAAAGTAAGTATAAAGGGGTTTAAAGAAATAGTATTTTTGGCAAAAAAAACTAATTGTCGTGTTTCAGTGATTTCTAAAAGAGGATTGCCTTTTGTAATTTCTCGGTTAAAAAGAAGAAAAGCATTGGTTTTAGGGGCAGCAATTTCTCTTATATTGATTTATGTATTTTCTACTTTTATATGGGAAATTAATGTAGAGACCGTCAACAATGTAAATGAAAAAGCAGTTTTAGAAAAGCTTTCACACTTAGGATTAAAGCCAGGAGTTTCTAAGTTTACTATAGATGTTAATAAAATAGAGACAGAATTTTTATTACACAATAATGAAATATCATGGATAGGAATAAACATAAAAGGGACTAATGCTTTTGTAAAAGTTGTAGGTAAAACAAAACCTCAAGAGGTATTGTCAAAAGATGAACCATGCAATATAATAGCTAAAAAAGACGGAATAATTTATAAGATGACGGTTTTAGAAGGAGAAGCAGTAAAAAAAGTTGGAGATACAGTAAAAGCGGGAGATATAATTGTTACAGGGATAATTGAAAAGCCAGGACTAGAGACAAGATTTGTACATGCTGATGGTCAAATTATTGCGAGGACATGGTATGAAGTTTATGCTGATGCAGAGCTAAAAAAAGAAGTCTTTGAAAGGACAAACAACAAAATAACCGTTACAAAAATAATATTTGGCAATAATACTATAACTATATCCCCTAAAAAAGTAGACTTTAAGAATTTTGAAAAAGAAGAAAAAGAGATAATATCAAAGGATTTTCCATTTAAAATAATAAAAGAAGTATATTACGAAACCAAACCTAAAACTATTGTTTTATCTAAAGAGGAAGCAAAAAATATTGCTTTTGAAAAAGCACTAAAGGAGTTGGAGAAAGTTTTAGGCTCTCAAAGTAAGATAGTAAATAAAAAAGAAAGTTATGTGATTATACAAGATAAAATATTAAGAGCCAATATTACTGCAGAGGTTTTAGAGGAAATAGGAATGAAAGAAAAAATTTCTTATATAGGAGGGGAACATTGATTAAGGAGTTAGCTATTAATATTGAGGATATGGAGCAAGCTGCCAATTTGTTTGGCAACTTTGATGAAAATATTAAGCTAATAGAAGAAGGATTAGATGTCAAGATAGTGTTAAGAGGAGGAATTATTAAAATAACGGGGGAAGAAAAAAACGTGGAATCTGCTAATAAACTTTTTAACAAGTTGATGGGAATGATTGAAAAGGGAGATGTAATTACTACTCAAAATGTTCTATATACTATGAATATGATTGAGGCAGGAGAAGAAGAAAAACTAAAGACTTTAATGTCTGATATTATTTGTATAACAGCAAGAGGCAAACAGATAAGGTGTAAAACTTATGGGCAGATGAGATATGTAGAAGCTATAAGGAAAAATCAGATTGTATTTGGAATAGGACCCGCCGGTACGGGCAAGACCTATTTGGCTATGGCAATGGCTATTACTGCGATGAAAAATAGAGAAGTAGGTCGTATAATTTTAACAAGGCCGGCTGTTGAAGCAGGAGAAAAGTTAGGTTTTCTGCCAGGAGATTTGCAAGAAAAAGTTGATCCTTATTTAAGACCTTTATATGATGCACTTTACGACATTTTAGGAGCAGAAGTTTTCCAAAAATACATGGAGAAAGGCTTAATTGAGGTAGCACCACTGGCTTATATGAGAGGTAGAACTTTAGACGATTCTTTTATAATACTGGATGAAGCCCAAAACACCACTCCTGAGCAGATGAAAATGTTTTTAACCCGTATAGGTTTTGGTTCTAAAGCAGTTATAACTGGTGACGTTACTCAAATAGATTTGCCAAGAGGTAAAAAATCCGGGCTAAAAGAGGTTATGGAGATATTAAAGGGAATAGAAGGTATAGAGTTTGTAATACTTTCTGAAGAAGATGTGATAAGGCATCCTCTTGTAGCTAAAATTGTAAAAGCTTATGAAATTTATGAGAAAAACATGGAGGAAAACAAATCAGAAATCCCGGAGTGAGGGGAAAATATTATGAAAAAACTGGACAAACATATAAAAAATATAATTAAAAATGAGCAATTGATAATCATTTTTTTTGTTGTTTTTTATTTTATTTCTTCCTATGCCTTAGTTTATACTAGTGTAACGCCTCCCAAATTTGACCTTAAGGTAGGGGATGTAGCTACGCAAGATATAAAGGCACCTAAAGACGTAGTGGACACAATAGCTACTCAAAAGAAGATACAAGAAGCAGTAACTGCAGTTAATCCTAAATATGATTATAATGAAAATATTACAAAAGAATCTTATCTTAAGCTAGTTGATTTTTTTAATAAATTAAGAGAGGTACGCAAATCCTCAGAAGCAGAAGAAAAGAAATTGCAAGACTTTAAAGCTGTAAGTCCCATAGGTTTAGGAGATAATGAAGTAGCTTTGCTTTTAAAAATAGATGATAATACCCTTATAAACATGGAATCGGTGGTATTATCGACAGAAAAAGCAATTATGGCAAGGCAGATTACGGAAGATGCTTTGCCCACGGTTTTAAATGATGCTAAGAGTCTTGTAGAAAGTTCGGATATTTCTGCAGAAGTAAAACCAGTAGCTGTTAAGATTTTATCTTCTGTTGTTGTTCCTAATATGATATATAATGCCTATGAGACAAATCTTGCAAAAAAAGAAGCAGAGGAAAAAGTACAGCCGGTTATGTATAAAAAAGGACAAAATATTGTAGTCAGTGGAGAAGTGGTGACACAACAACAAATTGAAGTTTTGAAGTCTTTGGGCCTCTTAAAAAACAGTAGTAAGATTGATTATGGAATGATAATAGGCTTATTTTTGATTTTAGGCTTGTCACTCTTTTTATCAGTGTATTATATTATAAAATTGGACAAAAAGATTACTACCAAAAAAATCTACATTGAATTGTTGTGTTTAACAGGTATTTTTTATCTTTTATTGGCTGTTGCCTTTAAAGGGATTGAGCCTCTTTTAATTCCTTCTGCTACTTTGCCTATGCTAATTTCTGTTTTAATAGATCCTTATATTGCTATTATGATTGACATAATTTATTCTCTTTTAATAGGTTTAATGGTAGGTTTTAACCAAGAATTTATTTTTATGTCATTGCTGGGAGGATTGATTGGTGCAGTAAAACTTTCTCATTCTAAGCAACGTTTAGATTTTGTAAAAGCGGGTCTTTACGTCAGTGGGGTAAATCTTGTAAGTATTGTAGGAATAGGGCTTTTAAATAGCAATGATATAATTTCTGTATTAAAAAGCAGTTTATGGGGAATTGTCAGTGGAACTTTTAGTATAATTTTGGTTATTGGTACTTTGCCTTTTTGGGAAACAGCTTTTGATATCTTAACTCCTTTAAAACTTTTAGAGCTGTCAAATCCAAATAATCCGCTTCTTAAAAAACTTATAATGGATGCTCCTGGAACTTATCACCACAGCATGGTAGTAGCAAATCTCGCAGAAGCTGCTTCTGATGCTATTGGAGCGAACAGTTTGTTAGTTAGAGTAGGAGCTTATTACCATGATATAGGTAAAATTAAAAGACCTTATTTTTTCAAAGAAAACCAGCTTTCAGGAGAAAATTTGCATGACAAAATTTCTCCTGATTTAAGTACATTAGTAATAATTTCCCATGTAAAAGATGGGGTGGAATTAGCTAAAAAGTATAAACTTCCTCAACAAGTCATTGATTTGATAAAAGAACACCATGGTACTTCCTTAGTGAAATACTTTTATACTAAGGCTTTACAAAATGAAGAGGAATCTTGCGAAGAAGAATCTTTTAGATATCCAGGTCCAAAACCTTCTACCAAAGAGTCTGCCATTTTGATGTTGGCAGATTCTGTAGAAGCAGCTGTGAGGTCTATTCCTGAACCTACTGAGGAAAATATAAAGAATATGATTGAAAAAATCATGGCAGATAGATTAAATGATGGTCAGTTGGAAGATAGCGATTTAACTTTAAAAGATATTAAAACTATAAAAAATTCTTTTTTGACTGCTTTAACTGGTATGTTTCATAAAAGAATTGAGTATCCTGATATTGAACCAAATCAAAATAAAGAGGTGTTAGAATGAACATTTTGATAGACAACAGACAAAATAAAGTTGATGCAGCAAATTTGGAAGAATTAGTTGAAAAAGTCATAAAAACAGTATTAGAAGTAGAAGAGGTTATTGATAATGTTGAAGTAAGTGTGTCCTTTGTGGATAATGAGGAAATTAGAAAATTAAATAAATATTATAGAGGTATAGATAAGCCGACGGATGTTTTGTCATTTCCTTTAGCAGAGTTTGAAGATACTTATGCAGAGGGTGAAGAAATAGAGGAAGATTCAGAGGAGGTGCAGCCAATAGGAGATATAGTTATTTCTTTAGAAAAAGCATTAGAACAATCAATGGAATATGGGCATTCCTTTGAAAGAGAAGTAGCTTATTTAACAGCTCACAGCATGTTGCATCTTTTGGGTTATGACCATGAAACTGAAGAAGAAAGAAAAATTATGAGGGAAAAAGAAGAGGAAGTTATGGCAAGGCTTAATATTAGGCGGTGATTTTGTGAAATCGAGAAATTTAATTGATAGCTTTAATTATGCGATAGATGGCATTTTACATGCTTTTAAAACCCAAAGAAACATGAAGGTTCACTTTGCCATAGCAATATTGGTATTATTCTTTTGTCTTTTTTTGGACCTTTCCAGGGTAGAATTTGTGGTAATTTTATTTACAATTTCTTTAGTTTTAATATCTGAAATGATAAATACGGCTATTGAAACCACAATTGACATGATGGTTAAAAATTATAATCCTTTGGCTAAGGTTGCGAAAAATGTAGCTGCAGGAGCAGTTCTTATATCTGCGATAAATGCCATTCTTGTAGCTTATTTAATATTTTTTGATAGAGTAAATCCTTGGACAAAAATAATTTTATTAAAGCTTAGAGAGTCACCCATTCATATCACAGTTATAAGTCTTTTGGTTGTAGTGTTTTTGACTGTAATTTTAAAGGTGCATTTTAAAGAAGGAACTCCTATGAGGGGAGGAATGCCCAGCGCTCATAGTGCTATTGCTTTTGCTACTGCGACAGCTATAACTTTTATGACAGCAAATGCTTTTATTGCCACTTTAGGCTTTTTACTTGCTCTTATGGTGGCTGAAAGCAGAGTAGAAGGTAAAATCCACTCTTTTTCTCAGGTATTTTTTGGAGGTTTATTTGGGATATTGATTACAGTGTTGATTTTTCAAATAATCAAATAAGGAGTGGTGATATGGGCTATAAAGCTGGTTTTGTAGCATTAGTTGGTAGAACTAATGTAGGTAAATCTACTCTTTTAAATGCAATTTTACAAGAAAAGATTGCTATTACTTCTCCCAAACCCCAAACTACTCGAAATACCATTCGTGGGATTTTGACAACAGATGAATACCAGGTTATTTTTGTTGACACTCCTGGCATTCATAAACCTAAATCTAAATTAAGCGAATTTATGATTGAGGTAGCTAAGGGAACATTAAAGGAAGTTGACCTTATTTTGTATATGATAGAACCAGATACTGAAATAGGACCTGGAGATAGATACATAATCGAATATTTAAAAGAAGTAGATACACCTGTTATACTTGTAGTCAACAAAATAGATTTGGTGCCTGAGGAAAGAATAGAAGATACTATAAAAATTTTTAAAGAGCAATATGAGTTTAAAGATGTAGTAGCTATTTCTGCTATTGAAAATAAAAATATAGATTTGTTAAAAGGAAAAATTGTATCACTTTTGCCAGAAGGCCCCAAATATTATTTGGATGATTATATAACAGATCAGCCCGAAAAATTAATAGTGGCAGAAATAATTCGAGAGAAGATGTTACATTTTTTAGAGGAAGAAGTACCTCATGGTGTTTATGTGGAAGTAGAATCTATTAAAGAGAGGGAAGATAAAGATATAATAGACATTGAAGCATATATTTACTGTGAGAAAGAGTCCCACAAAGGAATTATTATAGGCAAAAATGGGCAAATGCTAAAAAAGATAGGTCAAAGTGTGCGACTTGATTTAGAAGAATTTTATGGAAAACAGGTTTTTCTTGACCTATGGGTAAAGACGAGGAAGGGGTGGAGAGACAATACAACGTTACTTAAAAAATTAGGATATGCCATTGACAAGAAAACTTACGAATAGTAAAGTATTTAGTGAAAACAAAAGGAGGTTATATTATGAACATAGCAAAAATGATTGACCACACTTTATTAAAACCAAATGCGACAAAAAGCGAGATAGAAAAGCTTTGTAATGAGGCAAAAGAGTATGGATTTGCTTCAGTCTGCATAAACCCATGCTTTGTAGACCTTGCCTATAGTATGTTAAAAGAGACAGATGTTAAAGTTTGCACAGTGATAGGTTTTCCATTAGGTGCAAATACTATCGAAAATAAAGTTTTTGAGGCGGTGGATGCAGTAAAAAGGGGTGCTACAGAAATAGATATGGTACTAAATATAAGTATGCTAAAAAGCGGAGATTATGACTATGTAAAAAAAGAAATTGAAGAAGTTGTGAAAGCGGTAAAATCCTATGGAGATATAGTTGTAAAAGTAATTTTAGAAACTTGTTATCTCACTGATGAAGAAAAGGTAAAAGCATGTCAGCTCACAAAAGAAGCAGATGCTGATTTTGTTAAGACTTCTACTGGTTTTGGGCCAGGTGGGGCGACGGTAGAAGATGTAAAATTAATGAGACAGGCAGTTGGTGAAAACTTTGGTGTTAAAGCTTCTGGCGGTGTAAGAACTGCTGAAGATGCTAAGGCGATGATTGAAGCAGGAGCTAATCGCATTGGGGCAAGTGCAGGCGTTAAGATTGTGGAGGAATGGAATAAACTAAAAATGAGTTGATAAAAAATGCGCTTGTTAAAAATAGAAGCAATAGTATTAAAAAACAATTTAATAGGTGAAACAGACAAAATTGCCACTCTTTTTACTAAAAGCTATGGCAAACTCCAGGCAGTGGCAAAAGGAGCAAGGCGCTCAAAGAGCCGCTTTGTGAATGCAATAAGGCCTTTTATTGTTGCCAATTATGTTATTTTTGAGGGGCAAAATTATTACTATATTGACCAATGGGAGTTAATCGAAGCTTATAAAAATATAGAAAAAGACTTAGTTAAATTTTCTGTAGCTTCGTATATTGCCGAAACCATAAATAAAATTTTAGAGGAAAATCAAAAAAGCGAGAGGCTGTATCTGTTTTTAAAACATTCTTTAAAAGCAGTTGATGAGCTACAAATAGACCCTTTAATTTTTATTTCTTCTTATAACTTAAAATTAGTTTCTTTATTGGGATATATGCCTCAACTTGATAATTGTGTTGTGTGTGGAAAAGGAGAGAATTTAAAATATTTTTCTAATTCCTGCGGGGGTGCAGTGTGTATAAACTGCAAAAATAAATGTTTTGACGCCAAGCCATTACATGGAGTAACATTAAAAGCTATAAAGTATTTTCTTAAAGGAGATTATGACAAGCTTCAAAATATTAAAGTTTCAGGAGTTATAAAAGAAGAAGTGGATAAAATAATAACAGCCTATATGAAAGAACATCTTGAAATAGAGTTTAAATCAAAAGATTTTATTAACAAGTTACAAAATATGTGAAAGGAGGGTTTAACGTGTTAGATGAGAAATTAGAAAAAATAGATATGATAGTAGAGAGAACGGGAGTAAGTTATAAAGAAGCAAAAGAAGCATTAGAAAAGTCAGGTGGCAGTGTTGTAGATGCATTGATATATATAGAAGAGAACAGAAAAAGGTGGACTGAGACTTTTACAGTCGCAGGTTCAGAAGTTATGGACAAAATAAAAGAATTAATTAAAAAAGGTAATGTTACAAAAATAAGAATAAAAAAAGACGATAAAGTTCTCTTGGAGATTCCTGTAACTGCAGGTGCTATTTCTGCAGTTATCATTCCTCAGTTGACGTTAGTGGGAGCGGCAGTAGCGCTTTTAGCCAATTGCACAATTGAAGTTGAAAAACATGATAAAAGCGTAACCGTATTAAAAGAAGAAAAGAAAAAAGATTGACAGAAGCTTGTCTCTTTGGTATTCTTAAATAAGTAGCGTCAAAAACCTTTCTTCCCAAAAGGGATGAAGGGTTTTTGTATAATTGCGAGAGAAAAAGGAGTGTTATTAAATGTCACAAGCAGTCACAATGGATAAAATAGTTGCCCTTGCAAAAAACAGAGGATTTGTTTTTCCAGGGTCTGAAATATATGGAGGACTTGCTAATACTTGGGATTATGGACCTCTGGGAGTAGAACTTAAAAACAATATTAAGAGGATGTGGTGGAAAAAATTTATTCAACAAAGTCCCTATAACGTAGGAATTGATACTGCAATTTTGATGAATCCAGAAGTGTGGGTTGCATCAGGTCATGTTAGCAGTTTTAGCGATCCTTTAATGGACTGTAAAGAGTGCAAATCAAGATTTAGAGCTGACCAATTGATTGAAGATTACATTAAAGAAAAGGAATTAAATATTTCTATTGAAGGTTGGACAAATGAACAAATGATGGAATTTATAAAAGAGCATAAAGTGCCCTGTCCAAAATGTGGTGCCCATAATTTTACTGATATTAGGAAGTTTAATCTCATGTTTAAAACCTATCAAGGTGTTACAGAAGATTCTAAATCAGAAGTGTATTTGCGGCCTGAAACCGCACAAGGAATTTTTGTGAACTTTAAAAATGTTCAAAGGACAACTCGTAAGAAAATGCCTTTTGGAATAGGACAAATTGGTAAATCTTTTAGAAATGAAATTACTCCCGGTAATTTCATATTCAGAACAAGAGAATTTGAGCAAATGGAATTGGAATTTTTCTGCAAACCGGGAGAAGATATGGAATGGTTTAGTTACTGGAGAAAATATTGCATGGATTGGCTTTTAGAATTCGGCTTAAAAGAAGAAAATTTAAGATTTAGAGACCATAAAAAAGAAGAATTATCTCACTATAGTACTGCTACCACAGACATAGAATATAATTTTCCCTTTGGATGGGGAGAGTTGTGGGGAATAGCTAATAGAACAGATTTTGATTTAAGGCAACATATGGAACATTCGGAAGTTGACCTGTCTTATATGGACCCTGTAACAGGAGAAAAGTACATACCATATTGCATTGAGCCTTCTGTTGGGGTAGATAGGTTAATGTTGGCATTTTTAATAGATGCGTATGAAGAAGAAGAATTAGAAGATGGAGAAACTAGAGTGGTTTTAAGGATTCATCCTGCTCTTGCTCCCATTAAGGCAGCAGTGCTTCCGTTATCCAAGAAATTATCAGAAAATGCTTATAAGCTCTATGACCAGTTGAGAAATAAATTTGTAGTAGATTATGATGAGACAGGAAGCATAGGTAAAAGGTATAGAAGACAGGATGAGATAGGCACGCCTTTCTGTATTACTTATGACTTTGATTCGGAAAATGACCACTGTGTAACCATAAGAGATAGAGATACTATGCAACAAGTGAGAATAAAAATTGGAGAAGTAGAGAAATATCTTGAAGAAAGGTTAAATTTTTAAGGGAATCAGGCTTTTTAACTGATTTCCTTGATTTTTTATGTTGCAATAATTTGTGATATAATAGGAAGGAAACGAAAAAGAAAGTTGGTTATCTTATAAACTTGTGATATAATTATACTAAAGTGATAAACTGATAGAAAACGTTTATGAAACGACAGAGGAAAGTATAAATTGCCAAAAACTTAAAGGGGTGATAAAAATTCAACTGACAAACCGCCAGTATATAATTATTGACATTGTGAAAAAGTATCAACCCATTACAGGAGAACAAATAGCAGAGAAATTAAATGTCACAAGAGCGACTTTAAGACCGGATTTGGCAATTTTAACTATGTCTGGGATCTTAGAGGCGAGACCAAAAGTGGGATATTTTTATACAGGAAAATCACCCCTCAGTTTAGTAGAAGATTATATAAAAAGCATAAAAGTAAAAGATATCAAGTCTTTACCAGTAGTAGTAGAGGAAAGTACATCAGTGTATGATGCGATTGTAACACTTTTTTTAAAGGACGTCGGGACAATTTTTGTACAGGATGGAGGATTTTTAACCGGCGCTGTTTCAAGAAAAGACTTTTTAAAAATCGCGATAGGCAACACTGATATTTATAAGGTCCCGGTGGGAATAATTATGACCCGTATGCCTAACATAGTTACAACTTATGATGATGAGCCTGTGTATAATGCTGCTGTTAAAATTATAGAGCACGAAGTAGACAGTCTTCCTGTAGTTGAACCTGTAATGGGAAATGATGGAAAACAAGGATACAAAGTGACAGGAAGAATTTCGAAAACTAACATAACTAAATTGTTTGTAAAGCTTGGAGAAGGTTAGGGGGATTTCTTGAATGGAAGAAGGAGTATCAATTTACTTGGTTTCAGATTCTAATGTAGATACAGCAGAAAACATTGCGAGTATTGCTGTTGCCCACTTTGATACTTTTATAGAAAAAATAAAAAAATATCCGTATGTAGGTGATAAAAATCAAATAGAAGAAATTATTATGGAAGCAGCTAATGATGCAAATAGCATAATAATCCATACTATGGTGGTCCCGGAATTAAAAGATTATCTTCTTAAAAAAGCACAGAAATTTGGCATAAAAATAGTAGATGTAATGGGACCAGTGATAAATGCTATTGAAGATAGTACTGGTATATCCCCCCATACCAATTTAGCAAAAAATAATAGAGAAGATTATTTGAAAAAAATCGAGGTAATAGAATTTGCCGTAAAATATGATGATGGTAAAGATGCAATGGGTATACTATTGGCAGATGTAGTTGTTATAGGGGTTTCTAGAACATCCAAAACTCCTTTATGCATGTACCTTGCTCATAAATACATAAAAGCTGCTAATTTACCTTTAGTGCCAGAAATTGAACCACCTCAAGAATTATTTGAAATCAACCCTAAAAAAATATTTGGGTTGACTATAGACCCTGAAGTTTTGGTAAAAATAAGGAAAGAGAGATTAAAATCTCTTGGACTTGATGCTAATGCTATATACGCTACCGAAGAAAGAGTTAAAAAAGAGATAAAATATGCTGAGGAGGTGATGAAAAGATTAGGATGTACTGTAATCGATGTTACAAATAAAGCTGTAGAAGAAACAGCTAATGTTATATTAAATGTATTAAAAGGAGGAGAGATTTCATGAGTAAAAAGTATGTTTATTTATTTAGTGAAGGCGATGCTTCAATGAGAGACCTCTTAGGAGGGAAAGGCGCAAATCTTGCTGAAATGACGAAGTTGGGTTTACCTGTTCCCCAAGGATTTACAGTCACCACTGAGGCTTGTACAAGGTACTATCAAGATGGTAAGACGATAGCTCCAGAAATTGTTGAACAAATCTATGAATATATGACTAAATTAGAAGAAATTACAGGTAAAAAATTTGGAGATCCAACAAATCCTTTGTTAGTATCTGTAAGGTCTGGCGCGAGAGTTTCAATGCCAGGTATGATGGATACTATTTTAAACCTTGGTTTAAACGACGAGACAGTAGAAGGCCTTGCTAAAGCTACAAACAATGAAAGATTTGCCTATGACAGCTATAGAAGATTTATTCAAATGTTTTCAGATGTTGTAATGGGAATTGACAAGAATAAATTTGAAGCTATTTTAGATGAAGTAAAAGAGGAAAATGGTGCAAAATTTGATACAGATTTAACAGCTGAAAACCTCAAAGAGGTAGTAAAAAGATTTAAAGAACTTTATAAAAAAGAAATGGGAGTAGACTTCCCACAAGATCCAAAAGAACAACTTCTGGAAGCTGTAAAAGCAGTATTTAGGTCTTGGGATAATCCAAGGGCTATAGTGTACAGAAGACTTAACGACATACCAAGTGATTGGGGTACAGCAGTAAATGTCCAATCAATGGTATTTGGTAACATGGGTAATGATTCAGGTACAGGTGTTGCTTTCACAAGAAATCCTGCAACTGGTGAAAAAGCTTTATTTGGCGAATTCTTGATGAATGCTCAAGGGGAAGATGTTGTTGCAGGTATTAGAACGCCTCAGCCAATTTCAAGTTTGAAGGAGACTATGCCAGAAGTTTATAACCAATTCGTAGAAATTGCTGAGAAATTGGAGAAACACTACAAAGACATGCAGGATATAGAGTTTACTATTGAAAGAGGTAAACTCTACATGCTACAGACAAGAAACGGAAAGAGAACTGCTCAAGCAGCTTTGAAAGTAGCTGTAGACTTAGTGGCTGAAGGCTTAATAGATGAAAAGACAGCAGTCTTAAGAGTAGACCCGAAACAGTTAGACCAGTTATTGCATCCAACCTTTGAGCCAAATGCGTTGAAAGCTGCTAAGCCTGTTGCAAAAGGTTTACCCGCTTCTCCTGGTGCTGCATCAGGAAAAGTATACTTTACTGCTGATGAGGCAATAGAAGCTGCAAAATCAAGGAGAGAAAAAGTAATTCTTGTAAGAACAGAGACATCTCCAGACGACATTGAAGGTATGTCTGTAGCACAAGGAATACTTACAACTCGTGGCGGTATGACATCTCATGCAGCTGTTGTGGCAAGAGGTATGGGTACGGCTTGCGTAGTAGGTTGTGGCGATGCAAAGATAGACGAGCAAGCAAAAGTAATGAGAATTGGCGATATAGAAGTTCATGAGGGAGACTACATATCTATAGATGGTAGCACAGGTAATGTGTACATTGGTGAAATAAAGACTGTTACACCTGAGTTAACTGGAGATTTTGCAACTCTCATGAGCTGGGCAGATAAATATAGAAAATTAAAAGTAAAAACTAATGCAGATATACCAAGAGATGCAAAAGTTGCAGTTCAGTTTGGTGCTGAAGGAATAGGTCTTTGCAGGACAGAGCATATGTTCTTTGACGAAGATAGAATTCCTGCTATGAGAGAAATGATTGTCTCAAAGACAGAAGAACAAAGAAGAAAAGCTTTAGAAAAACTACTGCCTATGCAAAGGTCAGACTTTGAAGGTTTGTTTGAAGTTATGGGTGAATTCCCTGTTACTATACGCCTTTTAGATCCACCATTGCATGAATTCTTACCTCATACAGATGAAGAAATTAAAGAACTTGCAGAAAATATGGGGATAACTTTTGAAGAGTTAAAAGCAACAGTAGAAAGCTTAAAAGAGTTTAACCCAATGTTAGGTCATAGAGGCTGTAGATTAGCTATAACCTATCCAGAAATTGCTGAAATGCAGACAAGAGCTATTATAGAGGCTGCTATAAACGTAAAGAAGAAAACAGGGCATGACGTAAAACCACAGATTATGATACCACTTGTAGGTGAACTTAAAGAGCTTAAATACCTCAAAGACATAATAGTAAAAGTAGCTGACGAAGTTATAAAACAAAACAATGTTGAAATAAAATACCTTGTAGGAACAATGATAGAGGTACCAAGAGCAGCTCTTACAGCTGACCAAATTGCTAAGGAAGCAGAATTCTTCTCCTTTGGTACTAATGACTTAACTCAGATGACTTTCGGTTTCTCAAGGGATGACGCTGGCAAATTCCTTGAAACTTATTATGAAAAGAAGATATATGAATTTGATCCATTTGCTAAGCTTGACCAAGAGGGTGTTGGCAAGTTAGTAGAAATGGGTACTAAGCTTGGAAGGCAGACAAGACCTGACCTTGAAGTAGGTATATGTGGTGAACACGGTGGAGACCCATCTTCTATTGAGTTCTGCCACAAAGTAGGTCTTGATTATGTTTCTGCTTCACCTTACAGAGTACCTATTGCAAGACTGGCTGCTGCTCAGGCGGCAATAAAATACGATAATAAATAATTAATTTCAAAGGCAGCAAATCAAATTTGCTGCCTTTGAACATTTAAGATTATTGTTTTTTGACCATTCATGTTATAATATTAAGTAAAATTGGTAACTTTAATAGAAGGAGGAGTGTTAAATGGATAGCAAGACGGCCTTAGCGCTTGTCAAAGAATATGTGTCAGATGAGACTTTAATAAATCACATGATAGCTACAGGTGCTATAATGGGAGGTTTAGCTGAAAGATTAGGACAAGATGTTGAAAGATGGGTAGTTACAGGGATATTACATGACATAGACTACCAAGAAACTAAGGATAATCCAGAGTTGCACAGTATAAGAGGTGGAGAAATTTTAACAGAGCATGGTCTTGATGAGGAAATAGTACATGCAGTAATGGCCCATAATGAAATTCATGGTATTGAGAGGATAACTCTTCTTGACAAAGCCCTTTTTGCAGTAGATCCTTTATCGGGTTTAATTACTGCAACAGCTTATGTGATGCCTTCTAAAAAATTAGAAGAGGTTCAGCTAAAATCATTAAAGAAAAAGTTTAAAGATAAGACTTTTGCTAAAGGAGCAAATCGTGACCAAATCAAAACTTGTGAAGAATTTGGAATTTCTTTAGACGAATTTTTAGAGATTGCTCTTAATGAAATGAAAAAAATCGCACCGCAGATAGGATTGTGAGGAATGGGAATGAATGTGAAGGAAAAACTTTTAGAATTAATGAATGAAGGAGATTATAAGCCTTCCAAAATAGAGGAAATAATGAAAATATTAGGGATAGACTATAGTCAAAAAAGCATTTTAGAAAAAATATTAAAAGAGATGGAAAAAGAAGGCCTTGTTTTTAAAACAAAACGAGGTAAATATACTCTTCCTGAAAGATTAGATTTGGTCAAAGGTAAGATTGAATTTCATTCAAGAGGCTATGGCTTTTTAATTCCCGAAGATAGCAATATAAAGGACATATTCATACCTGTAAGCGGCATGAACGGTGCAATGCATGATGACACTGTTTTGGTAAGAGTTACAAAAAGGGTGGATGGAAAGAGTGAAGAGGGAGAAGTTGTAAAAATTCTCAAAAGGGCAAATACAACTATTGTTGGAACTTACGAAAAAAGTAGAAATTTTGGCTTTGTAGTGCCAGACAACAAAAAGATCCATCAAGATATATTTATTCCTAAAGGAGAAGATAAAAACGCAAAAACTGGTATGAAAGTTGTAGTTAGAATTACTAAATGGCCTGAAGGAAGGCGAAGCCCTGAAGGGGAGATTATAGAAGTATTAGGGTATAAGGGTGATCCTGGTATAGATGTAATGTCCATTATAAGGGAATATGATATTCCTGAAGTTTTTCCTAAAGAGGTTTTAAAGGAAGCAGAAGATATATCTACAGAAATTCCTGAAGAAGAAAAAAAGAGAAGAGTTGATTTGACTAACTTAAACTTTGTCACAATTGATGGAGAAGATGCAAAAGATTTGGACGACGCAGTATGTGTACAAAAACTTTCAGAGGAAAATTATCTTTTATATGTGAGTATTGCAGATGTGAGCCACTACGTAAAAGAAGGTTCTCATTTAGATAAAGAAGCATTAAAGAGAGGATGTAGTGTATATTTCATTGATAGAGTAATACCAATGTTACCCCCTAAGTTATCTAATGGTATTTGCAGTTTAAATCCGCAGGAAGAAAGACTGACTCTCACTGTTAAAATGAAAATAAACTCTCAAGGAGAAGTTGTAGACCATGAAATTTTTGAAAGCATTATAAAGAGCAAAGAGAGAATGACATATACGAATGTTTACAAACTCTTAGAAGAAAATGATGAAGAATTAAAAAAGAGGTATCAGTATCTATTGGAAGATTTTAAACTAATGAAAGAGATAGCTCTTATTTTGCTGGAGAAGAGGAAAAGAAGAGGCAGTGTAGATTTTGATTTTCCTGAAGCTAAAGTAATAGTAGACGAGAAAGGTAAGCCAATAGATATTGTAAAAGTTGAAAGAAATATAGCTCACAGGATAATTGAAGAATTTATGTTAGTAGCTAATGAAACGGTAGCGGAGCACATGCATTGGTTAAATGTACCTTTTGTTTATAGAATTCATGAACATCCGGATATAGAAAAGCTGATTGCTTTTAATAAGTTTATTCACAATTTGGGGTATCATATAAAAGGAATTGAAGGAGGACAAATACATCCGAAGTCTTTGCAAGAATTAATAAGACAAGTGAGAGGAAAGAGTGAGCAAAGAGTTGTAGAAACTTTGCTTTTAAGGTCTTTAAAAAGAGCAAAATACAGTCCAGAAGACATTGGCCATTATGCTTTGGCGACCCAATATTATACTCACTTTACTTCTCCTATACGGAGATATCCTGACCTTATAATTCACAGGATAATCAAAGAATACATAAATGGAAAATTAACAGAAAAAAGACAATGTCATTACAACAGAATCTTAAATGACATTGCTTTAAAATCTTCTGAGAGAGAAAGAGCAGCAGAAGCTGCAGAGAGAGAAATAGAAGAATTAAAGAAAGTAGAGTACATGGCAGATAGAATAGGGAATGTTTATAAAGGGATAATTTCCAACGTGACAAATTACGGATTTTTTGTAGAGCTTGACAATACTGTGGAAGGGTTAGTAGATGTTGCTTCATTGGAGGATGACTATTACCATTTTGATCCAGAAAGATATGTTTTAATTGGTGAAAAGAGCAAAAAAGTTTACTCTATAGGTAAAGAGGTTTATGTAAAAGTTGTTGATGTAGATGTGGATAGGAGAGAAATAGACTTTGTTTTAGCAGAAGAGGAAAAAGATAACTTAGAAATTGGCTTAGCGGAGCATAAAAGCGCAGAAACATATATTGACACTATTTAAAAATGTGTTATAATATAAGAGCGATGATGGTGCCCTATTTGTGACACACAAGTAGGGCAATTTTCTCCTAAAGAGGGTGTTAAAAGTTTGGCAAAGGAAGAAATTAAAATAATCGCTCAAAATAAAAAAGCTTACCATGATTACTTCATTGAAGAAACCTATGAAGCAGGAATAGTGCTTAGTGGAACTGAAGTTAAATCTATTAGGATGGGGAAAGTCAATTTAAAAGATAGCTTTGCAAGAGTTGAAAACAACGAAGTTTATCTTTATAATATGCATATAAGTCCTTATGAAAAAGGCAATATATTTAATAAAGACCCTTTAAGAACTAGAAAATTACTTCTTAATAGACATGAGATTAATAAATTAATTGGTTATGTGACAAGGAAGGGTTACACTTTAATTCCTACAAAGCTTTATTTAAAGCGAGGCCTTGTCAAAGTCGAATTAGCGGTAGCAAGAGGTAAAAAACTCTACGATAAGAGAGAAGATATTGCGAGAAGAGATGCAAAAAGAGAATTAGAAAAGCACTTTAAAGAAAAACAATTAGGCATATAACATGGGGGTGTACTGGTTTCGACGGGGGCAGTCGAGGTAAAAGTAGCGAGCCGAGTTGTCCGCCAGCTCGTAAAAATGGTGGAGTAAAAATAAACGCAGACAGAGAATTAGCTTACGCTGCCTAATTTAAGGTAGCCGTCCAACCTGAAATGCCCACGTTTCAGGATTGGGCGTCAAAACAGTGGGGAACTGGTTTTGCTCAGGCTTCGGGGCAAAACCGGAACTTATGAAGCTACCGAGGCAGTTATCCTGTCGCTGGGAGAACCGCTAAGGGAAAGTTAAAACAGCGACTGCGCTCGGAGAAGCTTTTACTGTGACGCCTTCGGACCGGGGTTCGACTCCCCGCACCTCCACCAAAATATAATAAAAATGCAGCTTCAATTCATTATATGGTGATGTAACCCACATACGAATTGAAGTTATATTTTTATGGTTGAGGATATTTAAAGGGGTAAAGCATAGACTTAATATCAGTAGGTAATGGTAAAATATCTGATGCTACATCAAAACCTCCTCTATAGCATGAGAAGGAAGAGTATAAAAGTATCAGGGAAATGTAATATGCCATTAGAACACTAAGGATGCTGGATTCATTATTTTCTGATTGTGTATATTCTTGGATTAGTAAAATTGTTCCTCTTATTCCCGAGACCAAATTTATAGCGAGAGGTATGACTTTTCTAAGGTAAGGACTTAAAATGCCTGATATCATCAAAAGCATAAATATAGAAAAAGATTGTAAACCTACAATTTGTTCAGTTTTTCCATTTTTTTTATTAGCGTTATTTTCTTCTTTGTATAAAAAATACATTCTATCACCTCAATTATTTAGTTATTTACTTTATAATATGCATATCACAACAAATGGGGTTAAAAATCCATATCGACAAACATCAAGATTTTATGATATAATTTATATTAATACAAAAGCTATAAAAGTCTGGGGCCATAGCTCAGTTGGGAGAGCGTGTGAATGGCATTCACAAGGTCGGGGGTTCAAGTCCCCTTGGCTCCACCAAAATCGAAAATTTTGAAAAGGAAAAGGATTCTGAAGTCTAAAAGATCAGAATCCTTTTTAGTTTACTTAACCTTTTTAATTATGGCTTTTACAAAAGCTACCAAATCATTTGGATTTCTGGAGGTTATTAAATTTCCATCTACAACTACTTCTTCATCTACATACTGGGCTCCTGCATTTATTAAGTCATCTTTTATTGAAAAAAAGCTTGTTACTCTTTTTCCTTTTAAATTGCAAGCGGAAGCCATAATCCAGGGGCCGTGGCAAATAGCCGCTATAGGCTTTTGCAGTTTGTCCATTTCTTTGACAAAATTAATAGTGTCATTACATCTCCTCATGTAATCAGGTGAATAACCTCCAGGGATAATTACTGCATCATAATCTTTGGCTTTTACATCTTTTGTAGCATGGGTGCTTTTCATTGGATATCCATGTTTTCCTGTATATACTTTGTCTTTTTCTGGACCTATTAAATGTACTTCATATCCCTCTTCTTTAAGTCTATAGTATGGATATAGTAGTTCTGGCTCTTCATACATATTCTCAATTAATATAGCAATTTTTTTCATAAGAATTCACCTCTTAGGATTTTTATGGTTAATATTATTGTAACATTTATGGCAACTTATGTCAAGAAATTAAAATTTCACATTAACCACCTCATAAGTTTTCACTTATATGTTGTATAAAATTATATTATTTTACTTATGTTAATGTAAGTTTTAAAATATAACTATGGAAGAGGTGGTCAATGTGTTATTAAAAGAAGGGAAAATAGGGAATATTAAGTTAAAAAATAGGATAATTATGTTGCCTACTGTTACAAATTTATCAAATGAGGGTTTTGTAAGCGAAAGAGAAGTAGAATATTATAAAAGAAGATCAAAAGGTGTCTCATTGGTCATTGTGGGTGCAAGTTACGTAAATAAGCTGGGGAAATTTTTTATAAATCAAATAGGGATAAATGATGACGACAAAATACAGGGACTTAGAAAATTATCGGAGGTAATTCACCAAAATGGGGCACAAGCTGCTATTCAACTTGCAATGCACAATCCAAAATACAAGCCATCAGATTTTACAAAACAGCAAATACAAGGTTTTGTACAAGATTTTGTAAGTGGAGCAATAAGGGCAAAAAAGGCAGGCTTTGATGTTGTGGAGTTGCACTTTGCCCATGGTTGGTTTGTAAATCAATTTTTATCTCCTGATACAAACAAAAGAACTGACGAATACGGAGGAAATTTTGAAGGAAGGACAAAGTTTGCACTTGATATATTGCGAGAAGTTAAAAAAGCCCTTCCAGATATGACAGTAATTTGCAGGATTAATGGTAGTGATTTTACAGATGGAGGCTTTTCAATCGAAGAGAGTGTAAGATTCGCAAAAATGTTAGAATACCATGGTGCTGATGCTTTAGATATATCGGGAGGTGTGTCTTCTACCTCGGAATACCATATCTCTCCTATGGGAATTGGAGATAAGCCTTTGATTGGAATTGTAAAGAGGATAAAAGAAAATGTAACTATACCTGTTATAGCGGTTGATAAGCTCGGCAGTGTTTATGATTGGGAAAAAATTTTAGAGGATGGCATAGCTGATTTTATAGGGATAGCTCGTGGTCTCATAGGAGATCCGGATTTGGCAGAAAAGTTGATAAAAGGACAAGAAGAAGATATAAGGTATTGCATTCACTGCAATCAGGCGTGTATTGCATACATTCAAAAAGGACTTTCTGTTTCTTGCATGATTAATCCAGAGGTAGGGAGAGAAAAAGAATTTGAAGTAAAAACTGATAAACCATTAAATATAGCTGTAATTGGCGGCGGGCCAGCAGGCATGTCTGCAGCTAAATATCTTGCTAAAAAAGGTCATAATGTTACTTTGTTTGAAAAAGAGGATAAACTTGGTGGGCAGTTAAATGTAGCGAAAGTACCTCCCCACAAAGAAGAGATAGGAAAAGTTATTGAATATCTAGAAAATGATTTAAAGAAATACAATGTCAAAGTACATTTAAATAAAAAAATAAGTTTACAGGAAATAAAAGAAATGCCTTATGATAAAATTGTCATTGCTACAGGCTCAAAGCCAGCTAAAATCAATTTGGATGCGGATATAAATTCCTACACGGCTATTGAAGTATTGGAGGGAAATATTCCAAAAGGAAGAGATATTGCAATAATTGGTGGAGGCCTTACTGGACTTGAAACAGCCGAATACCTTGCTGAAAAAGGGAAAAATGTGACAGTTTTAGAATTGAAAGAAGAAGCTGGCGAAGGGATATACCCAATGGTTAAAAAACTGCTTTTAAATAGATTAAAAGAACTTAAAGTTGATATAATCACAAATGCTTTAATAAAAGAAATATCTGGTGGAAAACTCATGTATACTTCCAAGGACACATATAAAATAGTCAAAGTTGAGGATGTAGTTTTAGCAGTTGGAAATTTACCTGATACTGAATTTGAGGAACTAAAAAATGAGAACAGATATCATTTCATTGGCGACTGCAAAACTGTTGCTTCTGCAGTAGAAGCGATAAGGGATGGAGCAGAGCTTTCACTCATTATATAGAGGTGATTTAAATGGTTATAAAAGATGAATATTTAAATATAAAAGGCAGTAAAATTCATTATTTAGAAATAGATAAAGAGAGTAGCAAAGATACAGTGATATTATTGCATGGCAAAAGATACAATGCTTATGATTGGATAAATTCAGGGATAGCTGAAAGTTTGTCTAATGAAGGATTTAAGGTGATATGTCTCGAATTTCCCGGATATGGTTCTTCCGAAGAGTGTGATTTAGAAAAGGAAGAGGTTTTATTAGAATTTGCAAAAAACTTAAATATATCTTCTTTTCACCTTGTAGCTCCCTCTTTTAGCGGTGAGATATCGATAAAATTTGCTCTCAAATATGGCGATATGCTTAAAAGTTTGACAATTGTAGATAGCATAAATGTAGATAAATACAAAGAAAAATTAAATGAAATATATGTAAAAACATTGATTGTATGGGGGAAGAAAGATGAAATTGCACCCTATGAATTTGCGGAAATATTGAAAAATAATATTAAAAACAGTACATTGTTTGTGTTTGAAAATTTGGGACATACCTGCTATTTTGATGATGCAAAAAAGTTCTCTGAGGTGTTTATAAATTTTATAAGAGCATAAATTAAAGGGGCTGTCTTTAGGATGGCCTTTTTTTTTATGTTGACAAATACAAAATTTCGTGTATAATGTATACATGATACCCCTAAACAGAGGGGGAGTATTTTTAATGGAGGTAGAATCATGAGAGTAGCAAGAATCGATGAAAATATATGCGACAGGTCACCTTTTTGTCCAGCAGCCATGAGTTGCAGATTTAAGGCTTTTAAAGTTACGTTTGGAGGGTCATTTAGGATAAACATAAGCATCGATGAAGAAAAGTGCACAGGGTGTGGTGTTTGTACGAGATATTGTCCTCATGGAGCAATTGAACTTATAGATAGAGAAAAAGCTTCATAAAAATAAGGCACAAACAAGTGCCTTATTTCAGTTTGTTGACAAAGTTAAAAATATTTAAAGGAGATATTTTGCATCGTCGCTCCGGTGTTCCAAAGCGACAAAACTAAAGCTCGACCTTCAGGTTCCGGCAGGGTACCGGGCACAATCGGCATCCATGCCTTAAGGTGCCCGCCTTTGCCATCCATGGCTTCGGCCCTGCCTCCACCCTCGGTCTTGCTAAGTTTCCCGGCACTCAAGTAAGCATGCTTGTTTTTTCTATTTTTGTTTTATAAACTTTCTTACTTGAGTGCCGGGCCTCTTTGTAACAAGTCACTCCTTATGCAAAATATCTCCTTTACAAAAGTTTGTCTCCAGTCTGAAATAAGATACAAACAAGTGCCTTATTTTACATTTGCCTTTTCTACTAATTTAATCCTATGCATTGTAGAAGGATGAGAATAAGAAAACCATTCTATAAAAGGCGGCGGAGCTACATCCAATAAACTTTTTTTAGCAAGGTCAATCTGAAGTTTTATTACAGGTTTTTTGTCGTGAAGGTACTCTACAGATAGTAAATCTGCTTGTTTTTCCATCTGCCTTGATATGTAATTTTGTATTGGAGTTGTGTCAAAATTTATAAGTAGTATAAACAAATATATCATCGCTAAAACTGCAGGAGTCATTCTTTTACCATAAGGGAGAAATAGGCTTGAGTGAATTAAAATATTAAGAAAATAAAGGCCTATTACAAGTCCTACTATGCCTATTAACATACTTTTTAATACGTGATTTTCTTTCCAATGACCTGCTTCATGAGCTATAACTGCCTTTATTTCATCCTCTGGATAATTTTTTAATAATGTATCATACAATACAATCCTACTTGTCTTTCCAAATCCATAAAAGTAGGCATTGGCAAGAGTAGTCCTTTTACTTGCATCCATTTCTTGAATCTTATCTATTTTTATTCCCGCATTTTTTGATATTTCCTTTACCATGTTTATTATTTTTTGGTCTTTGATTGGGGTAAATTTATTAAATAAAGGTGCTATAAAAGTAGGATAGACGTAAATTTGCACAAACATAATTATCGTCAAAAAGACTGCAGCACTTACCCACCAGTTATTAGGCCATTTATTTAGAGCCACAAATAAGAGCAATACTCCCATTGACGAAAAAACAAAATCTAAAGCCGCACTTTTAAAATAATCACTCCACCAAGAAACCATTGTCTGTACAGAAAAACCCCATTCAACTTGAACAGAATGGCTTAAGAGGCTAAAGGGTAGAGATATTAACCTTAAAATTACCCATAAGGCAATGAAATATAAAAAGACATTCACATAGTATTTACCTAAAGCTAATTTTTCGGTATAGTATGAAAGCTTGATAGCATTATTCCCAAATACAAACCATAACAAAAAAGTTGCTTTTGTCAAAAAAGAAGTTATGTAAATCAATCGATTTATTTTGTGATACTTTTGCGCTTGTGATATTTCTGCAGGGGAAAAATATTTGTAGACTTCATGATGTATATTTCCTGGAAATAATGTATAATAAAGGTATAGTGCAGAAAAGATTGCGGCCATCAATATAAATATCAGCCACAATTTATTGAATTTTATAAAAGCCATAGTCTTCAATCCTTTCACAAAGTTTTACCTAACAATATTATATCTCATTAGAGGGAAAAATAGTTGTGCAAATAAAATTATTTGCTTTTTTGCATAAATACTTATATTATATATTTGTAAAATGCAGTAAGTGAGAGGGATAAAAATGAAAACACTTCTTGTGGGAATCAATGCAAAATATTATCATACCAATCTTGCTATAAGAAATATAAGAAAGTTTTGTCATCCTTATGATATAGAAATTTTTGAGACTACTATAAATGACAATACAGATTTTATGCTAGAAAGCATTGTAGAAAAAGAACCAGACGTAATAGGTATATCTTGTTACATATGGAATATAGAAATAGCATTAAATTTGGCTGAAAATATAAAAAAAAATACTTCCGAAAGTAATATTGGTTTTGGGGGGACCTGAGGCTTCTTATGATGTAGATAATCTTTTGTCAAAAGGCTTTGTAGATTACATAGTTTTAGGGGAAGGGGAAATTGCTTTTAAAGAATTATTGGAAGCGTTAGAAGGAAAAAGGGATATAAAAGAAGTTGCAGGAATTAGCTATAAGGTTGATGGGCAAATAGTAATTCAACCACAAAAAGATTATGTCAACTTAAATGAAGTTCCCATATCTTATGAGGAAGAGGAAGATTTGAGCAATAAACTTGTGTATTATGAGACTTCAAGAGGTTGTCCTTTTAAATGTGCCTATTGTCTTTCTTCTATTGACAATAAATTGAGATATGAAAGCCTTGAAAAAGTTGAAAGGGATTTGAAGTGGTTTGCAGATAAAAATGTGAAAATATTAAAACTTATTGATAGGTCTTTTAATTCAAATAGAAAGAGAGCAAGAGAGATTTTAAATATTATGAAAAAAATAGGTGGAGATACTGTATTTCACTGCGAAGTTAACCCTGAGCTTGTGGACGAAGAGTTTATAGAAGAATTAAAAGGGTTGGAAAAAAGGATACAGTTTGAAGTAGGGGTTCAAACTACAAATAAGAATAGCTTAGAAAAAATATCTCGCACTACTGCAGTTGAAAAAACTTTGAGAGGGATAAAACTACTTAGAGAAGCGGGAATAAAACTGCATGTAGATTTGATAGCGGGGCTTCCTGAAGATAGCTTTGGGACTTTTAGTAAAGCTTTTGATGATGTGTATAATTTAAAACCTGATGAAATACAGCTGGGATTTTTAAAAGTATTAAAAGGTACTCCTTTAATAAGAAAAGTGGGAGAGTTTAAAATAGTTTATGATAGTAAGCCCCCCTATGAGGTCTTGTATACAAAGGATATTAGTTATCAAGAGTTAGTCATTTTAAAAGGTATAGCATTACTTTTGAATAAATACTATAATTCTGGAAAATTTAAAAAAACTCTTGAATATTTGGAGAATAAGTTTGAAAGGCCATTTGACTTTTATCTTGAATTTTATAAGTACTGGAAAGGAAACGAGCTATTATATCATAATCATTCATTAAAAGCTTTATACGATATTTTATGTAAATTTTCTATTGAAACGCTCGATCTCGATGAGGATTTAATAAAAGATATTATAAAATTTGATTTTTTGTATTTTAATGCTGCCAAAGATTTACCTGATTGTGTAAAAGAAAATTATACTAAAGATCAAGAGATTTTTAGAAAGTATCTTAAAGATGAAAATTGGTTAATGAAAAATCTTCCACAAGCTGTTGGACTTTCAAGTCTTGAATTGTCAAAGAGAATGACTTATGAATTTTTTAAACACGATGTGACAGCAGATTTTAAAAAAGAAAATTTAATAATAATTTTCCTTCATGAAGAAGAACAAACTTATTATACAAAATTAATTTTGTGAATTTGTTTTTAAAGGTAAGTGTGATAAAATTTGTATAGTAATTGAAAAGTGAGGAGGTATATTTATGAAACCTTTAGTAATTGCCCATAGAGGAGATTCAAGAAATGCTCCAGAAAACACATTAGCATCTTTTAAAAGGGCTTTAGAAATGGGAGCTGACGGTATTGAATTGGACGTGCAGCTTACTAAAGATGGACAACTAGTAGTGATTCACGATGAAAGGGTAGACAGGACTACAGACGGAATTGGCTTTGTTAAAGATTTTACTTTAAAAGAGCTTAAGAGGCTAGATGCTGGCATAAAATTTGACAAGAAGTTTGCAGGGGAGAGAATACCAACTCTTTATGAGGTTTTTGAACTTATTGGACATAAAAATTTTATTGTAAATATAGAGATAAAAAGTGGAATTGTACTTTATCCAGGAATTGAAGAAAAGCTTATCAAAGCGATAGAGGATTATGACTTTGAGGATAGAATAGTTATTTCTTCTTTTAACCATTATAGTTTAAGAGATGTAAAGAGAATGGCACCGGAGTTTAAAATAGGCCTTCTTTATCAATGTGGGCTTGTAGAACCATGGCATATGGCAATTCGTATGGAAGCTTATTCACTTCATCCTTTTTACTTTAACATAATACCTGAGCTGGTAGAGGGCTGTAAGAAAAATAATATAAAGTTGTTTCCTTGGACTGTTGATAGAAAAGAAGACATGGAAATGATGATAAAGGCGGGAGTGGATGGAATTATCACAAATGACCCTGAGACTTTAATAAATCTTTTAAAGAAGGGAGAATAATATGTCGTTGCGTCTGAATTATTTTAAAATATTTAACTTGGGCCTTGGTTTTATGGTAATTTCTATGATTTGGGCAGCTTATAACGCTTATATGCCCATTTTTCTTGGTAATTTTACAAAAAGCAATACTTTAATTGGGTTTGTAATGAGTTGGGACAATATTGCTAACCTTTTTATACTGCCTATTTTTGGAGCTTTGAGTGATAACACAAGAACGCCAATAGGAAGGCGTATGCCATATATACTGATTAGTATGCCTCTTGCTGGAATTTTATATGCTTTGCTTCCACTTCAGACAAAACTTTTATCGCTTCTTATTATAGATTTGCTGTTTAACATTGTTGTAGCTACGTATAGGACTCCTATGGTAGCTTTAATGCCAGATATTGTAGAAGAAGAGCACAGAAGCAAAGCTAATGGAGTCATAAATTTTATGGGAGGATTAGGTTCATTAATAATATTTTTTATTGGATCCCAACTTTATAAAATAAACAAAGCATATCCCTTCTTTTTGTCAGGGATTTTATCATTAATTATACCTATAGTTTTATTTTTAACAATTAAAGAACCTAAAATAGTTATTAATGAGGGGAAAAAAGAGAAACAGAGTATTTTAAAGGCCCTTGCAACTGTGGTAAAAGATCAAAATAAAGCACCCTTTTATACTCTCCTGTCAATTTTTATGACAATTGCGGGTTTTGCTGCAGTTGAAACTTTTTTCACAAGGTATTGCAAAATAGCTTTAGGGATAGACGAAAGTGTTTCTTCTTTTGCAATGGGTTTTTACGCTTTGGCATTTTTAGTTTTTGCTTTACCTGCTGGATTTATAGCTACAAAAATAGGGAAAAGGAAAACTATGATGATTGGAGCTTTTGGACAAGGAATTTTATTTTTAATATTTATGATAGTACGTGATTTTAGGACAATCCAAATTTTGATGCCTTTTGCTGGAATGTTTAATGCTTTATTTACAATAAATTCTTATCCTCTTGTAGTGAGCTATACTTCAGCTGAAAAAATAGGGACATATACAGGACTTTATTATTTCTTTTCATCTCTGGCCGCAATAGTTACTCCTTCCTCTTTTGGAGCTATTATGGATTTTATAGGATTTAACAAGTTATTTTTAGCAGCATCTATATGTTTATTTATATCTTTTGCTTTTCTATGGATAATTGGTGAAAAATATGAAAACACAATGTCGTGAAAATATCAGTTTTTTGTGATATAATTTTAAGCGTAAATAAAAATTAAAATTAGGGTGATGAAATGAAAGAGAGAATAAAATTAATAAAGGGGAATATTGTAGATCAAGAAGTAGATGCTATTGTGAATGCTGCAAATTCTTCTTTATCTGGAGGTGGTGGGGTAGACGGAGCGATTCATAGAGCAGGTGGTCCTTCTATTGCTGAGGAGTGCAGAATTATAAGGGAGAAGCAGGGAGGATGTCCTACAGGTCATGCAGTTATAACTGGAGCAGGTAATTTAAAGGCTAAATATGTGATTCATGCTGTTGGACCTATTTGGAGAGATGGCAATCATAATGAAGATAATTTATTAGCAAGTGCTTACATAGAAAGCCTTAAATTGGCGGATGAATACAATGTAAAAACTATAGCTTTTCCCTCTATAAGTACAGGAGCATATGGTTTCCCTGTGGAAAGAGCTGCAAAAATAGCTTTAAGAGTAGTATCTGATTATCTTGAAGGTAGCAATATAAAAGAAGTGAGATTTATACTTTTCAGTGATAAAGATTATGAAGTATATTCAAAAGCTTATGAGGAATTGGAATAAATAAAAAGGATAGGCCATAAATGGGTCTACCCTTTTTTGCTTTTATTATTTAACTATCTTTTCAGATATTAGAAGTAACATAAGTAGTCCTACAATTAGTCTATAATAAGCAAATGGTTTTAAAGGATGTTTTGTGAGGTATGACAAAAATTTATCTACTACAAATAAAGCCGTTATGAAGGACATTATGAATCCTACTGCAAGAGCTTCCCATTCCAATAAGGACATGGCAGTAAAACTTTTGACAAGCTCAAAGCCTGTTGCTGCCAACATTGTAGGTATAGCTAAAAAGAAAGAAAATTCTGCAGCTGCTTTAACAGATAAACCTACAAGCATACCTCCCATTATAGTAGAAGCAGACCGTGACATTCCAGGGAAAAGCGACATAACTTGTGCTATACCTATCCAGAAAGATTTTTTTGTGTCTACTTTGTCCATGTTATCAATTTTATATCTTTTTCCGAAAGTATCTTCTATGACTATCATCATTATTGCACCTACAATGAGGGCAATTGCTACAGTGAAGGGCGAAAATAAATACTCTTCAATATATTTGTGAGTAAATAATCCTATCACTGCTGCTGGTATAAAAGCTATAAAGATTTTGAACCACAAATTAAATCCCCAATCTCCAGGTTTTAAATTTTTAAGAGAAGCTAATATTTTTCCCCTGTAATAATATACAACTGCTAAAATAGCTCCCAACTGAATGACGATTTCAAACATTGTAGCAAATTTTCCAGTAAAATTAATAAAGCTTCCTACAATGATTAAATGTCCTGTAGAGGAGATGGGGAGAAATTCAGTTAACCCTTCCACGATTCCCATTATAAAAGCTTTGATTAATAGTTCCATTACCATACCCCTTTGTTTTAAATTTTGTAACCTCTATTATTTTATATGATTAATAAGGACTAATCAATCAAAAAAATGTAAATTTAATTTATTTTTAATTTGCAAAATATGATATAATGTAATCAAGATATGAGAGGTGATTACAGGGTGATGGAAGGAACTTTTTCGTTTATTGTTGCTATTTTAATATTAGTTTTTATTTTATGGCTTTTAGGTAAATCTCTCAGGTTGATGGTAAAGTTTGCATTAAATGCTTTAGTGGGTTTTGTAATGCTTTTGTTTTTTAATTTTTTTGGTGTTCTATTTGGGGTTTACTTGCCTGTCAATATAATTACTTCATTCATTACAGGAGTTTTTGGAATAGCAGGTATAGCAATTTTGCTGATTCTTAAATATTTATTCCATGTCATATAAGTTCCTTTTTAGGAACTTTTTTGTTTATTATTTTTTATTTTGGGAATTATATTAGTGAATCCTACAACTGGAGGTATATTATGGACATAAAGAAAGCAGTGCTCAACAACTTAAAAGGAAGAACAAAAGAGGAAATCAAAGGGTTTATACAGGAGGTTGTTGACAGCAAAGAGGAAAATGCAATACCAGGATTGGGGGTGATTTTTGAGGCGACATGGGAAAAAATGACTGATGAAGAAAAAGACAGTATGATGAATTTGATAATGAGGGGAATATCTTAAAAGCTGAGGTTTAGTCCTCGGCTTTGTAATTATACTAAAAATATTGTAACAAGATATGCTGCTATAAGACCTGCTATTGCAGGTACCATGTTTTTTTTAGCGATTTTTTCGGCTTCTACGTCTATTACTGTAGAAACAGCTACGGTACTCCAAGGTATTATTGTACCACCTCCTGTCCATATTGCGGCTATCTGCCCTATAGAAGCTAAAATTGCTGGGTTTAGATTTAAAGTTGAAGAAAAAGTTTTAGCAATAGCACCTATTAAAGGAAGTCCTGAGAATCCAGAGCCGGATAAACCAGTCAGAACTCCTAATGAAAATTCTAATAAAGAAACAGTGTACTTATTTAATGGAATGTGCTGAGATAAATACATTCCTAAATCTACAAGATATCCTTTTGCATGAGGACTTATAACCTCTTTTACCATACTTGTTTCTCCAAGGAGAAAAAAAGCGCTGATTACTATAATTGGGGCAAAAGTTCTCATTCCAGTTATGAAACCTTCTCTTAAATATTCACGGGTTTTATCTAGAAAATTTTTTGTACTAAAGTAGAGGCAATTAAAACTATTATAGATGTTCCACCTATCAAAGCAGTGGCCGCGTTAGAGTGAATTTTAAATAAAAGCATCAAAATTATATCTAAAATAAAAAGGCCTACTGCAATTATTGAAACCACCACACTACTAAAAGGAGGAGAAGGTTTGTCAATGCTATTAACGTCTAAATGATTGTTTTGCTGTTGTCTTTTACTTTGTTGCAATGTAATAAAATAAAGTATAAGAATGCTTACAGCTGAAGCTGTAGCCCAAATAGGTAAACTTGCCAATATTAATGTGTGAATTGGTATACCTGTTGCCCTAGCTGTTATAGAGGGAGCTCCTTGTATGAAAAAGTCTCCTGATAATGCTGCTCCAAAGCCAAAAATTGAAACAATAGAGGCAAGGCTTACTTTGTCAATACCCGATTTTAAAGCGGGATTGATGAGAACCGTACCTATTAAGCCGACTGCAGGAGCAGGCCATATAAAAAATGATAAAAACATCATTAAAAAACCTATTATCCAAAATGAAAAAATAGGAGTTTTTAAATATTTTATAAAAGGTTTCGTTATGATTATATCTGCGCCTATGTCATCTAAAGCTTTTGACATAGATATTATAAGAGATATTATTACTATGATTTGCCACAGCCTTTTTCCTGACACAAAAATTGCAGTGTAAAGTATTTGAACTGCCTTCAAGATATTTCCAGTTGATAGAAATCCAATTAAAAATATTGCTAATATTATGGGTAAAATTATATCTTTTCTCATTAAAAATAAAATCAATATAATTAAAATCATTATTAGATATGCTATGTGGGATGCAGTCAAGGTAACCATTTCAACACCTCTCAATATTTTTCATAGTTTTATGATAGCTATATTTTGAGTTTTTATACCTTTTATAAAGTGGTATAATTATTATGAGGTGTTATAATGAACAAGATCGCAATGATTGCTTTATTAACTTTAAATGTATTTTCTTTTGTTTTAATGGGTATTGATAAATATAAAGCGTTACATAAACTTTGGAGAATAAGTGAAAAAACCTTTTTCTTTTTAGCACTATTTGGCGGTTCAATAGGTGTATGGCTCGGCATGTATTTTTTTAGACATAAGACAAGACATAAATTATTTATGATAGGAATACCTTTGATTATTTTTTGTCAAATTTTATTGTTTTTTTGTGTAAAAGTTTGGTAGGACAATGAATATAATAAAAATTTGCAAGAAAAACTATTTTTTTATAAAAGATTATTTGCTATAATATAGTTGAGAAATTAACAAATAGGAGGGGACATCGATGAAAGCAATGACTATAAAACCAGGAGTAAGTAAAATTGGCGCAGTACATTGGGAAAGAAGATTATTCGACTCTTTAATACCCCTGCCAGATGGTACGAGTTATAATGCCTATTTGGTAGAAGGAAAGGATAAATTAGCCCTTTTAGATACTGTAGATCCGATGACTTCAGAGATTTTGATGGAACAGTTAAAGGATGTAGAAAAAATTGATTATATAATAGCACATCATGCCGAGCAAGACCATTCGGGATGTATTCCTTTAGTCCTTGAGAAATATAAAGAGGCTAAAGTGATATGTACCCCTAAAGCAAAAACTTATTTGATGGATTTGCTTTTAATACCTGAAGACAAATTTATTACTGTAGAAGACGGTGAAACTTTAGATTTAGGAGGAAAGACGTTAAAATTCATACATGCCCCGTGGGTACATTGGCCAGAAACAATGTTTACTTACCTTGTACAAGATAAAATTCTTTTTACCTGTGACTTTTTAGGTTCCCATCTTGCAACTTCTGAACTTTATGCAACAGATGAGTGCAAAGTTTATGATGCAGCAAAAAGATACTATGCAGAAATAATGATGCCTTTTAGAAACTTTATAGAAAAGGACTTAGAAAAAATAAAAGATTTGGATATAGATATAATTGCTCCCAGTCATGGTCCTGTGTACAATAACCCTAAATTTATCTTAGATGCTTATAATCAATGGGTTTATGCAAAACCTAAAAATATAGTCGTAATACCTTATGCTACCATGCACGGCAGTGTGAAAAAAATGGTGGAATACCTACAGACTGCTCTTGTGGCAAAGGGCGTCATCGTAAAGCCTTTTGATTTGTCTGTTACAGATATAGGGGAATTTGCCATGGCATTGGTGGATGCTGCTACAATAGTTATAGGTACTCCAACAGTACTTACAGGTGCTCATCCAATGGTGGTTTATGCTACTTATTTGGCCAATGCTTTAAAGCCGAAGACAAAGTTTGTTTCAATTATAGGCTCTTATAATTGGGGTAGCAGGGCACAAGACCAGCTTTCTCAAATGATTACTAATTTAAAAGTAAAGGTTATTTCACCAGTTTTCATAAAAGGATTCCCAAAAGAAGAAGACTTTAAGGCTCTTGATGAGTTAGCTGAAGAAATAGTGAAAAAACATGAAGAGGTTGGGATTTTATAATTTAAAAGCACTCGTGATTAGTGCGAGTGCTTTTTTATATCTTCTATCAAATTTTTTACATTTTCTTTGATTATATCTCTTATTTCACGAAATTTATTTAAAACTTCTTCTTCTGTGCCTGTTGCTCTTGCAGGGTCTTCTAAGTCCCAATGGAGGCTTTTTATTGAAGGAGGCAAAGCAGGACATTTATCTCTTGCATCACCACATAAAGTTATCACATAATCTGCTTTAAAAAGGATATTTTCATCCAATAAATCGGAAGTTTGATTGCTTATGTCAATTCCTATTTCCTTCATAACTTGTATAGCTTTTGGGTTTAAGCCGTGAGCTTCTACACCACCACTATATACTTCAAAATCATCTTTTCCATAATATTTGCCAAAACCTTCTGCCATTTGACTTCTACAGGAATTGCCAGTGCATATAAAATACAAAATTTTTTTATTTTTTGACACGTAACATCCCCCTTTTTGTTTATTCACAAATTATTATAAATGATTGTAGATTATAAAACAATCCGCTTTTTGTTAAGAATATGTTAAATTCTTTTGAGTAAAATAAAGTAGAGGTGATGTTTAATGTTGAATTATCCATACGGGCAAAATTCCATAGCGCCCGGTATAATTGTTACACCAGACAATGGAAATGCAAATTTAAAAGTACCTACAGATACATTTAGTATATATGTAAATGGGAAATATGTGGGAGAAAAAATCCTTATTGCACAAGGAGATTTAGGGGAAAACTCTGTAAAAGAGTACCTTATGAATCAAGGTTTTACGGATTTTAGTTATACAATTGATGGAAAAAATATTTATATAGACACCTATGAAGAAAATGCTAAAAATATGATAAATTACTTAAAAGTGTATTTAAGAATAAGGTAAAAGGGACTAAAATAGGTCCCTTTTTAAAATTTTACAAATTGTTAATTGAATTTTAATATATTGCTTGTATAATAATCAATGTTAAATTTAATAGTTTTTGTTGAGGTGGCATATGGGAAGTATAAAGCGTATTTTGGCTTTTTTGATATTTGAAGTGTTTTTTGTGTCCATTACGATGCCTGCTTTAGTTTTTTACGGGCCTTTTACTAATATACGAAATACTTTTGTCACAACAGCGATGACAACTTTTACTCATCAGTATCTTGCAACATTATTTTTGCCCAAAAATATAATAAATAAGATAATGAGTATGAACAAGATACAAACTGGTAGAACTGATAAAAATTTGATAAACTTTACGAATAAACATGATAAATCTATAGAAGCGTATAACATCTATGGAAAACACTTTGAAGGTAAAGTAATATTAATACATGATCCTACGAGGGTACAAGTAGGGATATCCAGTAAATTTCCTAAAGAAGGAGAGACTACAAGCGTAATAGCTAAAAATTACGATGCCATAGCAGCTATAAATGCTGGAGGCTTTGGAGATAGCAGTATGAAAGGTATTGGTGGTGCTCCTCAGGGGTTTGTGATTCATAATGGAAAAGTTTTATACACAGAGATTAAGAATCCAAACGAAAAAGTTGATTTGATAGGATTTACACAAGACGGTAAATTGCTGGTTGGAAATTATAGGTATAAAGATATATTAGAAATGTCGATAAAAGAAGCGGTGAGTTTTGGACCAGCACTAGTCATAAATGGACAGCCTATGATAAAAAGAGGAGATGGAGGTTGGGGGATAGCTCCTCGTACGGCTATTGGGCAGAGAAGAGATGGTACGGTGATTTTTTTAGTAATAGATGGAAGGTCATTAAAAAGTATTGGAGCTACTCTCAAAGATGTTGAAGATATAATGTTAAAATATGGTGCTTATAATGCAGCTAATCTCGATGGAGGTTCTTCTACTACTATGTATTTTAAGGGTAAAGTAATAAACAATCCCTCAGATGCTTTGGGAGAAAGATGCGTTCCTACCATATTTTTTGCAAAATAAGTGGGAGGGTTATAACAATTGAAACTAAAGAAAATTTTAAAATGGAGTATTATATCTTTGATTTTTGAACTGGGATTTTTATACTATATTAACAACTATTTTCTTGTAGATTCTACTTTTATTAAAACTGAAAAAGTATTTGGAGATACTAAGTTACCCCATACTATAGAAATAACAGTGCCCTATGGGGCAAAGGAGATAAAAATTTCCTATGATGGTGAATATATCTCCTATATAGAAAATGGCAAACTCTACATAGTAAGTACTAAGACTTATAAAGTTGTAAAGCAAATTAAAATGGAAGAAAAAAATACAGATTATTATACTTGGTTACCCGATAGAAATAGAATACTGTATTTTCTGAGGGAAAGGCATGGGAATGGAATAAGAATAAATTTAGAGGCTTATGATGTAGACAATAGTTTAAACAATACCGTCAATAAAGCGATTTATTTGCCAGATAAAAGCTTTGTGTCATATATGACTTTATCTCCTTTTACAAATATGATTTACATCAAAGTAGATACACCTTTAGAGGATAGATTGTATCAAGTCAATATAATGAGTGAAATAAGAAGAATGTATTTACCAGTTAAAAAAATTTTAAAAATGGCTGAGATCCAAAAAAAGGACAATCTCATTTATCAATCTTCAAATAACATAATTCACGTCATTAGAGACGGAAAGGAAGACACGTATTTAAGCACGAAGAAGTACGTTTTAATTGGAATTGATGGTAATGACAATGTGTATATTGGAAGTCTTAATAATAAAAAACAAGTCATAAATTTATACTATGGTACTGTGGACAAGCCTTTAAGTTTATGGAGTAAAATTACTTTAAAAAAGGCAGAAAATCCACAAAATATAATCATTATTCCTAAAGATGGGAATTTAGGGGTTATACAAAATAATGAACTTAAAAATCTAAAAAATGGAATAGTTGTAAAAGGATATGGGAAAATAATTGATATAAATAAAAATTATATAGTTTATCAAAATAAGGACAAAATAATATTAAAAGCATATTAAGCAGGGTTTTTCCCTGCTTTTTAAATGAAAGCATGTGATTTTTGTCATTTAAATTTTTAAAATGTGTGATATAATTATATAACACCCTAAAGTAAAAAATATTATACAACAATAATTATCATTAAGGAGGATTTATATGAAGGTAGGTTTAATTGGATTAGGACGAATGGGATTTAATCTTGCTTTAAATATGAGAGACCATGGGCATGAGGTAGTGGCATATAACAGGTCACCTGAGAAAATAAAGGAGGCTGAAAAGGAAGGAATAAAAGGAGCTTATACAATTGAAGATTTAGTAAAAAACCTTGAAAGGAGAAGAATGATATGGCTTATGTTACCTGCAGGAGACCCTGTTGACGAAATGATAGAAAAATTAGTTCCCTTGCTTGAAGAACATGACATCATAATAGACGGCGGCAATTCCTACTATAAAGATACTTTAAGAAGGTATGAGATGCTTAAAGAAAAAGGAGTTGATTTTGTAGATGTAGGCACAAGTGGAGGAATTGAAGGAGCAAGACATGGGGCTTGCACCATGATAGGAGCAGAAGATGATGTCTTTAAATATATTGAACCTCTAATTAGGGATATAAGTACGGAAAACGGTTATTTACATACAGGCAAAAACGGCTCAGGACATTTTGCAAAAATGGTTCACAACGGCATAGAATACGGAATGATGCAGGCTATAGGAGAAGGGTTTGAGGTTTTAGAGAAAAGTCAGTTTGATTTTGATTTAAAAGAAGTGGCCAGAGTTTGGAGTCACGGGTCAGTGATTCGCGGATGGCTTATGGAGCTTATGGAAAAATCTTTTGAAAAAGACCCTAAATTGTCTGGGATAAAAGGAGTAATGCACTCTTCTGGAGAAGGACTCTGGACGGTAGAAGAAGCTTTAAATCTCAAAGTGCCAGTGCCTGTAATTGCACAGTCTTTATTTATGAGATATCGTTCAGAGCAAGAAGATACATTTGCAGGAAAGGTTGTAGCTGCCTTGAGAAATGAGTTTGGAGGACATGCGGTGGAAAAGAATTAATAGAGGTGGTTTTATGGTTAAAAATAATATATCTAATATAATGGTTATATTTGGCGGGACAGGGGATTTGACTCACAGAAAACTTATGCCTGCTTTGTACAATTTGAAATACCAAAAAATTCTTCCTGAAAATTTTGCTGTTGTATCCATAGGAAGAAGAGATAAAACAGAGGAACAATATAGGAAGGAAGTATTAGAGTATGTTAAAAATTATTCGAGATTTGACATTGATGAAAAAGTTTGGCAAGATTTAAGTGAAAGGATATATTATAAGAGATTTGACTTTGTATATGATAATGGCTATATGGAATTAAGTTCTTTTTTAAAAGAACTTGATGAAAAATACAATACAAAGGGCAATAGGGTATACTATCTTGCAGTAGCTCCAGAGTATTTCGGTATAATTGTTGAAAAACTCTATAGGCATGATATGGTAAATAATGAGACTTCCTGGCAAAGGGTGGTCATAGAAAAACCTTTTGGAGAAGATTTGGAATCGGCACGGAAATTAAATAAAATGATAACTGATGTTTTCACGGAAGGGAATACCTACAGGATAGACCATTATCTGGGAAAAGAGATGCTTCAGAACATAATGGTAATTAGATTTGCTAATGTATTTTTTGAACCTGTGTGGAACAGAAGGTATATTGATAATGTTCAGATTTCTTCAAATGAAATAGTCGGAATAGAAAATCGCGGTGGGTATTATGAAAAAGCCGGGGCGTTACGGGATATGGTACAAAATCACATGCTTCAACTTCTAACTTTAACGGCAATGGAACCACCTGTAAATCTCGATACAGAATCTATAAGAGATGAAAAGGTAAAAGTTCTAAAGTCTTTGGAGATATTTACTCCAGAGGCTGTGGAGAAAAATGTTGTAAGAGGTCAGTATGTAGGATATAGACAAGAAGACAAAGTTTCCCCAACTTCTAATACAGAAACATTTGTAGCTTTGAAAGTGCATGTAGAAAATTTTCGCTGGGCAGGAGTACCTTTCTACATTCGCACAGGTAAAAGAATGCCGGAAAAGTCTACACAAATTGTAATACAGTTCAAACCGTTGCCAGGAATCTTGTATTTTAAAGAATATAAAAATTTATTGCCAAATTTATTAGTTATAAAAATTCAACCTGAGGAAGGTGTAAAGCTCCAATTTAATGCAAAAGTTCCTGGGGCGGGAGATATCTTTATACAACCTGTAGATATGGATTTTTGTCAAAATTGCCAGATTTCAAATAATTCTCCAGAAGCGTATGAAAGACTTCTTTACGATGTCATGAGAGGAGATTCTACTTTATTTACGCGATGGGATGAGGTAGAATATTCTTGGAAGTTTGTAGATGCTATTGCTGAAGCATGGAAAAATAAAACGCCTGACTTTCCTAATTATCAGCCAGGGACCTGGGGACCTAAAGAAGCAAATGAGCTGTTACTAAGGGACAATAGAATGTGGTGGAATGTATAAAAGAAGGGGGTAAATTAAATGAAAATATACGATATTTCGATGGAAATTCACGAAAATATGACTGTTTACAAAAATAAAGAAGAAAAAAGGCCTAAACGTACTATTACTGTTGATAGTGGCGATGTGAGGGAATCCCGTATTAGCATGGACATGCATACAGGAGCGCATATTGATGCTCCTCTACACATGATTAGGGGAGGAGATACAGTAGAAAATATAGACCTCAATAAGGTTATAACTAAATGTAAAGTATTTGACTTTACAAATATATCTGATAAAATAACATCGGAAGACCTTTCAAGTAAAGACATTCAAAAAGGAGATTTTATAATATTTAAAACAAGAAATTCTTTTAGAGAGGATTTCGATTTTGAATTTGTCTATTTAGATAAAAGCGGTGCCCAGTTTTTAAAAGAAAAAGGTGTAATTGGTGTAGGTATTGATGCATTAGGAATTGAGAGAAATCAGCCAGAGCATGAAACTCACAAGATTCTTTTAGGAGCAGGTATAGTTATTCTTGAGGGAGTACGGTTAAAAGATGTAGAAGAAGGAGAATATTTCTTATATGCTGCGCCTTTAAAAATTAGAGGTGCCGAGGCATCCCCTACAAGAGCTGTTTTGATAAAGGAAGAGTAAAAAATCATGAAGTTAAAATGGTCTAAAGGCAAAAATTTTGTTTTTGGAAAAATCTCATATGATGAAGAAAATACAGATGAATATATAGAGCTTTTATTTGAAAAATTCGGCAAAGAATTTTTTGAAGAAGTATATTTAGAGTATCAAAAAGGTACGACTATTGACATAGCTTTTAAAGAGGTGCTAATCAAGCATAATAAGCTAAAATCCTTAAATATAAAAAAATTGAAAATAAAAAAACAATAAGTCAGATTTACTGGCTTGTTGTTCTATTGCATTTTTATAGGGCTAAATGTACAATATAGTTAAGAAAACTTTTACGTAAGGGGATTTTGTATGAGAGAATACAGTGTATTTGATATTATGGGGCCTGTGATGATTGGACCCAGCAGTTCTCATACAGCAGGGGCCGCAAGGCTTGCGAAAATTGCTCGAGAAATTGTGGAAGAGGATATATCAGATGTGGAATTTGTATTGTATGAATCTTTTGCCCGTACATATAGGGGACATGGTACGGATAAGGCTCTTGTGGCAGGGATATTAGGTTTTGACCCAGATGATGAGAAACTGCCTCATTCTTTTGAAATAGCAAGACAGCAAGGGATAAAGTTTAAATTTACTGAAAGTGATGAAGAATCACCGCATCCCAATACTGTAAGAATGATAGTAACAGGTAAAAGTGGACAGAAAAACAGCATTTTAGGATGTTCTATTGGTGGAGGAAATGTACTTTTAAAAGAAATAAATGGCATAGAGGTAGAGTTTACTGGTGAATATGAAACGTTGATTACAAATCACATAGATAGACCAGGGATAGTGGCAAATGTCACTAAAATTTTTGCAGATTACAAAATAAATATTGCTTTTATGAGAGTGTACAGGCATTCAAAAGGGGACAAAGCTATTATGGTCATAGAATCAGACCAAAAAATACCTGATGCTGCAAAAGAAACCATAAAAAACATTGATGGAATTTTAACTGCCATAATAATAAATCCTATGTAATGGAGGGGCAAAATGTATCAATATAATTATGGTTATGAATTATTGGAACTTACAAAAAAATTTAATTTATCTATATCTCAAGTTGTAATGTTGGGAGAACAAGAGAAAACTGGAGAAGAGTTAGATGTAATTTTTCAAAAGATGAAGAATAATCTGATGGTAATGAAGGAATCTATTAATAAAGGGTTAAATGAAGATTTAAAATCAGTAAGTGGTTTATCAGGTGGAGATGCAAAAAAACTATATGAAAGAATAATCATTGGCAATACTCTTTCTTGTGAGACAATGGCAAAAGCTGCTGCTTCTGCTCTTGCAGTGACAGAAGTAAATGCTTCTATGGGTAAAATTGTTGCTGCTCCTACTGCAGGTTCCAGTGGAGTTATTCCGGGAGCTCTTATTACGGTAGCGAGAAAATTTGGCAAAAGTGATGATGATATGACAAGAGCTCTTTTCACTGCTTCCGGCATAGGTATTATAATAGCTAAAAATGCTACTTTATCTGGAGCTGAGGGTGGATGTCAAGCAGAAGTAGGTTCTGCTTCGGCGATGGCTGCAGCAGCTTTAGTAGAACTTATAGGGGGAACACCAGAACAGTGTTTGACGGCAGCTTCTTTTGCTATAATGAATTTGCTAGGGCTTGTATGCGACCCAGTTGCAGGGTTGGTAGAAATCCCTTGTGAAAAGAGAAATGCTCTTGGGGCGCTTAATGCTATGATATGCGCTGATTTTGCAATAGCAGGAATGGACAGCATTATACCTTTTGATGAAGTGGTAGAAACTATGTACAAGATAGGTAGATCCATTCCCTGTGCTCTTAGAGAAACTGCAGAAGGAGGGCTTGCAAAGACTCCTACAGGGATAAGGCTTAAGAAAGAGATATTTGAAAAAGTTGAATGGGGGGATTAAAGTGGAGGCTTTGAAAGATAGAAGCGAAATTGAAGATAAGTATAAATGGCGACTTGAGGATATATATGGAAATGAGAATTTGTGGGAAGAAGACTATAACAAGGCAAAAGAGCTTTTAAAAGAGATTGTAAAGTTTAAAGGCAAAATTAATACTTCAAAAAATTTATTAGAGGTACTAAAACTTAATGACCAAATTGGGATGACAGCCAGCAAAATTTTTGCCTATGCCCGTATGAGAAGAGACGAAGATAATACTAATCCCAAATATCAAGCTTTGACTGACAAGGCTATGAGACTCAATATTGAAGTTATGAGTGCTACTTCTTTTATAGCTCCAGAGATTTTATCCATTGATACACAAAAATTAATGAAAATGATAGAAGAATTAGAAGAATTAAAGATTTATAAGCAATATCTTGAAGATTTAATTAGATTTAAACCTCATGTACTTTCATCGGAAGAAGAAAAAATATTAGCAGAAGCAGAAACACTAGCAGAATCTGTTTCAAATATATATACTATGTTGAATAATGCTGACATGAGATTCCCCACTGTTAAAGATGAAGAAGGCAAAGAAGTAGAATTAACTCATGGCAATTTTGTACGCTTCATGCAGAGTAAAGATAGAAACGTTAGAAAAGCTGCTTTTGATGCTTTATACGACACATACAAAAAATTTATAAATACTTTTGCTTCTACAATGGCGGGGAATGTAAAGAAAGACATTTTCTACGCTAAAACACGGAAATATAATTCTTCATTGGAAGCCTCACTATTTGAAGATAATGTAAGTGTAGAAGTTTACAACAATCTTATAGAGACAGTACATAGTAGACTTGATGTATTACATAGATATGTGAGGCTTAAAAAGAAACTTTTAGGTTTAGATGAGCTTCACATGTATGACTTGTATGTGCCCTTGATACAGGAATATGATAAGAAATTTACATATGAAGAAGCAATTAACCTCGTGCTAGAAGGACTACAACCGTTAGGAGATGAATACATAAATTTACTAAGGAAAGGATTTAATTCTCGTTGGGTGGACGTATATGAAAATCGAGGAAAAACTTCTGGAGCTTATTCATGGGGAACTTATGGCACTCACCCTTATGTACTTTTAAACTATCAGGGCAAATTAAATGATGTATTTACAATTGCCCATGAAATGGGACATTCTTTGCATACGTATTATTCAAATGCGACACAGCCCTATGTGTATGCAGGTTATAAGATTTTTGTGGCAGAAGTAGCTTCTACTTGCAATGAAGCTATACTTATGAATTATCTTTTAAAAAATTCTAAAGATGAAAAAGAAAAACTTTATCTTTTGAACCACTTCTTTGAGGAATTTAGAGGGACAGTCTATCGGCAAGTTATGTTTGCTGAGTTTGAAAAACTCATACACGAAATGGCAGAGAGAGGAGAACCTCTTACAGCGGAAGTGTTAAACAAAAAATATTATGAATTAAATAAGCTCTACTATGGAGATGACATAGTAGTAGATGAAGGAATAAGCTATGAGTGGGCGAGAATCCCACATTTTTATAGAAATTTCTACGTCTATAAATATGCTACTGGATTTTCTGCGGCAATAGCTATTTCTCAGATGATATTAAATAAGGGGGAAAAAGCTGTAGAAAGGTATAAGGAGTTTTTAAAGAGCGGAAGCTCTGATTATCCCTTAAACCTTTTAAAGAAGGCAGGAGTAGATTTAACTACTCCAAAACCAGTAAACGAAGCTTTGGATGTTTTTGAAAAATTGCTTGATGAGTTTGAAAAAATGCTATAATGAATCAAGAGGGCAGTAAAAGAGACTGTCCTTTTTTGTTTTTTAATAATCAGTAGAACCAGAATTTGAAGACATGTACCTCTATTATTTTGATAAAGAGCCAGAAGAAGTTTAAGCTGAAATATTGTTTTACTCATTTTGCTTAACTTTTTCTTTTTAATGATGTATAATATTAAAATAAAAAAGTGTGAGGTGTGAACTTTGGATTTTATAACAGTTGATTTGAAAGAAAGGTCTTATCCTATATATTTTGCCTATGATTCTTTTGATAAATTAGGAGAAATAGTAAAGAAACATGTAAGAAGTAGTAAAACATTTATAATAACTGATTCTAATGTTTATCCTTTGTATTTTGAAAAACTCAATGAAAGTCTTAAAAAAAGTCGTTTTGATGTGTCATATGAAGTTATTCCTGCAGGGGAAACAAGTAAAACAATGGAAATGGCACAAAGGCTTCTTGAAAAAGCTTATGACTATGGACTTTTAAGAGACAGTTCAGTTGTAGCTCTTGGAGGAGGCGTTGTAGGAGACATAGCGGGTTTTGTGGCAGCAACTTACATGAGGGGAATAGACTTTGTGCAAATTCCTACGACTTTGTTGGCGCAGGTTGATAGCAGTGTAGGGGGCAAAGTAGCAGTTAATCTAAAAAAAGGCAAAAACATAATAGGAGCTTTTTATCAACCTAAAATGGTATACATAGACACTGCCGTTTTAAATACGTTAAATAAAAGAGGAATACTTGGTGGGTTAGCTGAAATAATCAAGTATGGTATTATATGGGATTTTAGTTTATTTGAGTATATTGAAAGCAACATTTATGAAATTTTAGATTTAAAAGAAGATAAATTAAGGCATATAATCAAAAAATCTTGCGAAATAAAAGGGAAAATCGTATCTCTTGATGAAAAAGAAGAAAACCTGCGTTCAATATTGAATTTTGGCCACACAATAGGACATGCCATTGAAGCTTTAACAGGCTATGAGAAGTATATTCACGGTGAAGCTGTTGCGATAGGTATGGTATACGCTTGTAAACTTGCATTAAATTTAGGGTATATTGATGAAAAATATTTTGAAAGAATTTTCTCTTTAATACAAAGAACAGGATTACCTACAGATTATGAGGATTTGCGCAAAGAAGACATCGTAGAGGCTATAAAACTTGATAAAAAGAGTAGAGAAGCGAAAATAAATTTTGTTCTTCCTCGTGGTTTAGGAAAAGTTGAAGTTATGACTGTTAAAGAGGAAGAAATTTTAAAAGTTTTAAAATAAGCGGGTAACCGCTTTTTTCTTTATCTTTTTTAGACTTTATGAAAAATTTACTTGACTTTACTTATGCAAAGTATTAAAATATCACCAATATTATAAATTGCAAGGGGGTGTTGGATGAAAATTGGTTATTTAGGGCCTAAAGGAACATTTTCTGAAGAAGCTGTTATAAAATACACACAAGGTGTTGAAAATTGTGAAGTTGTAGAGTTTAACACCATTCCGGAAGTCATAAATTGTATAAGCAATAGCTTATGCGAAGAGGCAGTAATTCCTATTGAAAACTCTATTGAAGGTTCTGTAAATATTGCCGTAGATATGCTGATAAACGACGCAAATGGGATAATGATAAAAGGAGAGGTGATAATACCTATTTCCCATTGCTTGATTTCGGATGCTCCAGTTGAATTTAAAGATGTACATTGTATACTTTCTCATCAGCAGGCAATTGCTCAGTGCAGGGAATATATATCTAAAAAATTTCCCAATGCGGAAATAAAAGCTACAGACAGTACTGCTCAAGCAGTCTTGGGTGTCAAATCTAAACCTGGAGTAGTGGCGATAGGTCCTGAAAGAGCAGCTGTTATTTACGGTATGAGAATAATTGATAGGGACATACAAGATGTAAAAGAAAATTATACAAGGTTTTTGGTCCTTTCTCAAAAGGACGGGGTTGTCACAGGGAAAGACAAGACATCAATAGTTTTTTCTGTCCCCAATGTTCCAGGCAGTTTATATAACGCTTTAGGGGTTTTGGCCAACAAAAAAATCAATATGACAAAAATAGAATCTCGACCTTCAAGGAAAAAACTTGGGGAATATGTTTTTTGGGTGGACATTGAGGGGCATAGAGAAGATGAAATAGTGAAGAGTGCCTTAGAGGAGTTAAAAGGTAGAACGGATTTTTTAAAAGTATTAGGTTCATATCCTAAATTTAAGTAGAACGGTAGAATGGAGGAATTGAAATTGGTAATTGTTATGAATATTGATGCCACTGATAAGCAAATCTCTGATATTACAAATCTTTTAACATCTCTTGGTTTAGGTTACCACATTTCAAAAGGTGAAGAAAAAATAGTCATAGGTGTTATAGGTGATAAGAAAAAATTAGAAGGTAAGGCTGTAGAAATGATGGAGGGAGTAGAAAAAATCATTCCTATTGTGGAGCCTTACAAACTTGCTAGCAAGATATTTAAACCAGAGCCAACCGTGGTAAAAGTAGAAGACATTGAAATTGGTGGAAGCAACATAGTTATAATGGCGGGCCCTTGCGCGGTAGAAAGTAGAGAACAACTCTTTGAAAGTGCTATGGCTGTTAAAAAAGCGGGAGCTCAATTTTTAAGAGGAGGGGCATTTAAACCGAGAACATCACCTTACTCCTTCCAAGGCCTTGAAGAAGAAGGCTTAAAGATGCTAAAAGAAGCCAAAGAACTTACTGGACTTAAGATTGTTACAGAAGTTATGGATGTCCATTCAGTTGAACTAGTGGCGGAATACGCTGATGTTATACAAATAGGTACAAGAAATATGCAAAATTTTCCATTACTTAAAGCAGTAGGTAGAATCAACAAGCCTGTTTTATTAAAGAGAGGACTTGCGGCAACATTAGAAGAGTGGTTAAGTGCTGCGGAGTATATCCTAAGCGAGGGTAATAAAGACGTCATCCTTTGTGAAAGAGGGATAAGGACGTTTGAAACTTATACGCGAAATACTTTGGATTTAAGTGCAGTCCCAGCCATAAAAAAGTTGAGCCATTTGCCTATAGTTGTTGACCCCAGTCATGGGACTGGGAAATGGCACCTTGTAGCTCCTATGGCTAAAGCTGCTATAGCAGCAGGAGCCGATGGCCTCATTATTGAGGTACATCCAGACCCTAAAAATGCATTATCCGATGGGGCTCAATCCCTTACTCCTGAAAATTTTGAGACTTTGTGTGAGGACATAAAGGTTATCGCTAAAGCAGTAGGGCGTGATTTTGTATGATAAAAAATGCGGTTATTGTAGGATTAGGTCTTATAGGTGGATCAATGGCAAAAGCATTAAAAAAATACACAGATATAGACATTATTGGTGTTGATATAAATAGAGACAGTTTACACAAAGCGTTTGAAGAGGGAGTAATTTCTTATGGCGTGACACACCTTGATTTTCAAGTAGATGCTGATGTGGTTTTTATATGCACGCCTGTTGGAAAAGTTATTGAAAAGACTAAAAATATACTTCCTTATTTAAAAAAAGGTTGCATTGTAACTGATGTTGGAAGTACAAAAAAAGTTATAATGGAAGAAGTGCAAAAATTTTTGCCCGATGAAATTTTTTTCATCGGGGGCCATCCTATGGCTGGCACAGAGAAGGCAGGTTATGATAACGCTGATGCAGATTTATTTGTCAACTCTAATTATTTATTGACACCTTTTGATAATGTAAAGGAAGATGTTTTAGATTTATTTATAAATGAAGTAATAATAAAAATAGGTGCAAAACCGGTAATAATGGATTATAATAAACATGATGCCATTGTTGGAATAATAAGTCATGTACCTCATATTCTTTCTGCTACCCTTACGAATTTTGCTCATGACAAATGCAGTGAAGCATTTAAATACGCAGCTGGTGGATTTAAAGATACTACGCGAATTGCCTTGTCTCAGACTGAAATATGGAAAGACATAATTTGTACAAACAAAGAAGTTATTTTGGAGTTACTAAAAAATTACAGGGAAGTCCTAAGTGACTTTATTTGTTACTTAGAAAATGACGATATTGACACCATACAAAAGTTTCTTGAAGATGCAAGAAAATATCGAAACACTATAACTTGAGGTGTTGTTATGGATATTGAAGTTAAAAAGAAAAGATTTTTAAAAGGTATTATCCCAGTCCCTGGAGACAAGTCAATATCCCATAGAGCTGTAATGATTGGGTCAATTGCAGAAGGGATTACAGAAATTGAAAATTTTCTTTTAGGAGAAGATTGTATATCTACTATTAATTGTATGAAGAATTTAGGAGTTGACATTGAATTAAAAGAGACAAATGTTAAAGTTCATGGAAAAGGGCTTTATTTAAATAAAAGCGAAAAAATCCTTGATGTAGGGAATTCGGGTACTACCATTCGGCTTTTGATGGGTATTCTCGCTGGTCAAAAGTTTGAGACAACGCTTACAGGTGATGATTCTATAAAGAGACGCCCTATGGGAAGAGTGATAACTCCTCTTAGTATGATGGGAGCGAAGATAGTCGCGAAAGAAGGAAATTTTGCACCTCTTACGGTTTTTGGAAACAAACTTAAAGGCATATATTACAAAATGCCAATTGCCAGTGCACAGGTTAAGTCCAGCATAATGCTGGCAAGCCTTTACGCTGATGATAAAACGACTATTGAAGAGCCCTACCCTTCAAGGAATCACACGGAACTCATGTTTAGTTCTTTTGGTGCTAAAGTGGATGTAAATGGCACAAAAATAACTTGTTACCCTGGTTACAAATTACATGGGCAGAGAGTTATTGTACCAGGAGATATATCGTCAGCAGCATATTTTATTGTTGCTGCAACTCTCGTTCCAAATTCGGAGGTTACTATAAAAAATGTTAATGTAAATCTTACAAGAACTGGTATTATCGATGTGATAAAAGAGATGGGAGGAGACATTGTCTTAACAAATGAAAGAACTATAAACAATGAAAAAGTAGCGGATATAACAGTTAAGACTTCAAGGCTAAAAGGAATTGAAATTGGAGGAAGTCTTATTCCAAGGCTTATTGATGAAATTCCAGTAATAGCAGTTGCAGCAGTCTTCGCAGAAGGGAAAACAGTGATAAAAGATGCCGAGGAGTTAAAAGTAAAAGAAAGCAATAGAATAAATACAATCACTTCAGAATTAAAGAAAATGGGAGCAAAAATTTTTGAAACAGAAGATGGGATGATTATAGAAGGGACGGGTTTTTTAAGAGGAAATACAGTGGAAAGTTACAACGACCACAGGATTGCTATGTCTTTATGGGTTGCTGGACTTATAGCAGAAGGAGAAACTAAGATAAAAGATGCTGAATGTGTAAATATTTCATATCCAGATTTTTATAAGACCTTTGATATGCTATAATATCATTGGTGATGAATGATGAAAGAAAAGATACTTATCATAGAGGATGAAAAGCACATAGCCCGTTTTTTACAACTGGAGTTTGAACATGAAGGATATATTGTCACTGTAACTTACGATGGACCTTCTGGCTTAAAGGAGGCATTAGAAGGAGATTATGACCTTGTGCTTTTGGACATAATGCTTCCGGAAATTGATGGATTTGAAGTTTTAAAAAAAATAAGAGAACATTCTGACATACCTGTTATAATGCTTACTGCCAAGTACGAAGTAAAAGACAAAGTGGAAGGACTTGACATTGGAGCTGATGACTATGTGACAAAACCCTTTTCTATAGAAGAGCTTTTTGCAAGAGTGAGGGCTGCTTTGAGAAAGAAAAAGCCGCATCTTAAAAAAGATGTGTTAAGATATAGCGACATCACTATGGATTTGACAACTCATGAAGTAAGAAGAGCGGGTATAAAAATTGAACTTACAAAGAAAGAATTTGACCTTTTAGAGTTTTTAATTAAAAATGCGAATATAGCTTTGACAAGGGAAAAAATCCTTGAGTGCGTGTGGGGCTATGATTATTATGGAGATACTAACATAGTGGATGTATATATAAGGTATTTGAGGAGCAAAATTGACGACCCTTTTGACCGGAAGTTAATCCACACCATAAGAGGAGTGGGGTACACTTTGAAGGAGGATAAAGATGAAGATTAAGTTGTGGCCCCGCCGTATAACTTTAAGGATAGCTCTTCTTTATTCTGTAGTTTTTTCAGTAATACTGGTTGTGCTTAATGCTTCTGTGCTTTATGGCTTAAAATATTATCTGATATACCAAGCAATGGACCAAGTAACAAGCCAGGCAGAGGCTATAAAAAGTAAACTGGGGGAAATAAAAGGAGACGTCAAATTATCTGAAAGAGATTTGATTTTTTCAAGTATACCACATGAAAATATTTATACAAAAATATTTGATGAAAAAGGAAATGTCATTTATTCTTCTAAAAGATTAGAAAAAATTAATATTCCTCACGATGTAAATATAGATATTCCTATTAAAATTGACAAATATGATAAGGATTTGACTTACATCAATACCATTTTTAAAAGCGACGATAAAGTCTTCTACATCCAAGTGATAAAGGACATGGAAAATGAATATTTGTTTTTAAAACTACTTTTTATTTTGATGTTTTTTGCGGATGCGGCGGGGATTTTTGTGTCCTTTATTGCAGGATATTTCGTTACAAAGAAGGCTTTAAGACCTGTGGATTATATGACAAAAGAAGTAAGAGAGATAGATGCCTATGGCTTAAATAAAAGACTTAAAATATATGGAGAAGACGATGAACTTACAAGATTAGCAAAAACCTTTAATGACATGCTGGATAGATTAGAAGATTCTTTTAAAAGGCAGAACATGTTTGTTTCTGATGCTTCTCACGAACTTAGAACCCCAATTTCTGTAATAAAAGGGTATATTGACATGTTGGATAGATGGGGAAAAGATGACAAGGCTGTATTGCAAGAGGCTATAGAGGCGATTAAAAAAGAGACATTAGACATGGAACATCTCATCGAAAGACTCCTTCTGTTGGCAAAAGGAGACAATAAATCGATAAAGTTAAATAAGGAAGAGTTTAATTTAAAGGATGTAATAAAAGAAGTTGCAGAGGAAATAAAAATGTTAAATGAAAACAAAAATATAGTTGTGAAAGGGCAAAATGACATAAATATAACGGCTGACAAAAAACTCATTAAAGAGCTTATAAGGATATTTTTAGACAATGCAGCAAAATACACTTCTTCAGATGGCAATATAGAAATTGAAATGGGGAAAGATAATTCAAAAGCCTATATAAAAATTAAAGATGATGGCATAGGCATACCACAAGAAGATATTCCACATATTTTTGATAGGTTTTACAGGGTAGATAAAGCGAGAGCTAAAGAGACAGGTGGTGCAGGGTTGGGATTAGCTATTGCTAAATGGATTATCGAAGAACACAGAGGAAGTGTCATTGTAAAAAGTGAATTAGGGAAAGGTAGTGAATTTACCATAACATTACCTATCTTTCCACCAGTTTAATATGGACACAAGTTAAATATCCGGCTATAATTTAGTTAAAAATATGCCGAATCCCCGATGAGGGGTACGGGGGAACTAAATTGGGGTGAATCCACTTTTGTGGTAGGGTGTCCCTAACCCGAACCCGTCAACTAACCTCGGAGGCAAAAGGGGGAACAACATGTTTAATATTCGCATCAAGGTCAAACCTCTCATCGCATCAATTATAGCCGGATTGTTTATTTCCCAATCAGTATTTGCCGCAACTTACACAGTTAAACCCGGCGATACCTTATGGGGTATAAGTCAAAAATACGGAACTACCTATACTAAGCTGATATCTTTAAACGGACTTCAAAGTACAATAATATATCCAGGGCAAGTTTTACAAGTGCCGGGTAGTGATAACACATATGTTGTCCAAAAAGGTGACAGTTTGTACTTAATTGCTTTAAAATACGGCATTACTGTTGATATGCTCAAATCTGCAAATGGATACAAAAGCGATATAATATATCCTGGACAAGTCTTTATTATACCCAGTGCTACTTCTTCTAATAGGGCATATCAGGATGTCAGCAGAGGTTCTATTGAAAGGGGTGTAATACCCTACACAAAAGAGGAATTTGACCTCCTTGCGCGACTTGTTACCGCAGAAGCAGATGGAGAACCATACCAGGCTAAAGTAGCAGTTGCGGCCGTAGTAATAAACAGAGTTAAAAGTGGTATTTTCCCTAATACTATAAAAGACGTGATATATCAAGTCGATGCATACGGAAATTACCAATTTACTCCTGTGTTGAATGGATGGATAAATAGACCTGCTTCAGCTGATGCTATAAGTGCAGCAAAAGATGCGTTAAGCGGTGTTGACCCAACAGACGGAGCCTTGTATTATTTTGACCAAAGTTCTACTAATGCGTGGTTGTGGTCACTTCCTATAGCGGCAAGAATAGGTAATATGGTTTTCTGTTACGGCAGGTAAAACTTCCGATGAGAGGGTCAAAAACGGGTACAATTTAAGTACCCGTTTTTGGCTTAGAAAAACAATTTATACAAAGTAGAAAGGCCAAAGGCGATGAATATGAAAGAAGATAGATATTTTAAGTATTGAGAGGGAATTTTTTTATTGAAATAGATACCTACAATTATTCCTAATATATCTGCTAAAAATATCCCAAGCGTAGTACCTATTAATATGTACAGAGGACTGTTATATGATGCAGTCAAAGCTATAGCAGCCAATTGCGTTTTGTCTCCAAATTCTGATAGTACATATGTACTTATAATAGTTGCAACAGGACCGTATTTTGAATTTTTTATTTTTTCCTGTTTTGTTTCTCCCTCTATTAAAGTTGAAATTCCAAAAAACAAAAATAATAAAACAGCTGAAAATTTTATATAAAAAATGGGAATGTATTCGGTGATATACGAACCAAATATCACAGCAATACCATTGTTTATTAAGGCTGCGATAAATATACTTATAAGAACAGTCCTTACTTTAAAAAGAGTAGCAAAGGCCATTGACATGAGCTGTGACTTATCTCCCATCTCAGAAGTAAAGATAAGGACAAATGATGTGACAAGTGCCTCCATTTTATATTGCCTCCCCAACTATTATATTTCCTCTATAAATAAATTAAGACCTTTACATAATATGTAAAACATATTATGTAAAGGTCTCGTTCTTTAAGGTAAAGCCAGGGCTTCCCGATATGTTGACTTTACCACATATAAGCTATGCGAACTACTCCCCTCTACTCAATATATTGTAAAAAATTTATCATAAAATGTCAATAGGAGCAATGTAAACAGCAATAATGTCAATTTATCTTATTTTTTCAACATTTTAACTATTTCTGTATACTCATCTAAGGTGATTTCACCGCGAGCGTACCTTAACTTGGCAATTTCTAATGCTTCATTATTAGGATCTGTATCGTGTTTTTTAAAAAAGTTAACATTTCTAATCTGTTTTACTAGCAAGTAAATTACTACGCCTATTAAAATTAAGAACAATATATTGGTAAGTCCACCACCGAACCAAGTTCCATAACCACAAGGATAATATCCTCCAAACCAACGACCTAAACCACCCATCATATATCCTCCAAACATTATTTACTCCTCCTCTCTAAATATTTAAATTTTACAAAATACTTCTTAATTTATTATATTCTTCTACTGTAATTTCTCCCTTGGCTAAGCGTATATCAAGTATTTTCTTTGCTTCATCCACTTGGCAATCTTTGTTTGCATTTAAATTATTAATCATTCTTTGCAGGTCACCTGTTTTGTACAAATAAAAGCCAATTGCCAAGATTAATATAAGACCCATACTTTTCAACTCCTTTCTATTTATCGAAAAATTGTTAACTTGCTTTCAACTTTATTTTAAAACTTACTTTTGAAGAAAATATGAAGAGAAAATAAATACAGTTTAATTAAAATAATTTCCAAAAGTAGGCGATTAGATTTTTGCGAACTGTGATGTATAATATATTAAAAGAAGTTTATCAAGCTATTTTCATAAGTTATTCATAATTTTGTTGCAAAATAATAAAGGGTGGATGGAAGATGAATAAGAAAATATTTGTAGTTGATGACGAAATAAAAATACTTGAAGTTGTAAAGTCATACCTTGAGCATGAGGGATTTAGTGTTATTACTGAAACTAATGGCAATAACGTTTTAGATACATTCAAAAAAGAAAAACCAGACCTTGTTATATTGGATCTCATGTTGCCAGGTATTTCAGGAGAGGAACTGTGTAAAAGGTTACGGCAGTTTTCCAATGTTCCGATATTGATGCTTACAGCAAAAGTTCAAGAAAGTGATAAAATTAATGGATTTTCTATAGGTGCTGATGACTATATTACAAAACCATTCAGCCCACGTGAATTGGTTATGAGAGTAAAAGCAATATTAAGAAGAACAACTGATGATGTGCCTCTTGCTGAAGTAATGTCTTTTAATAATGATGACCTTGTGGTCGATTTTAAAGCACACACGGTGAAGAAAAAAGGAGTAGTTGTAAATCTCACTCCAAACGAATTTAAAATTTTAAAGTTTTTAATTCGAAATCCAAATAGGGTCTTTACAAGAGAAGAATTAATTGAAAAAGTTATGGGATTTGACTATGAAGGCTATGACAGGACGATTGATGCACATATTAAAAATTTAAGACAAAAAATTGAAGACGATACGAAAAATCCAGTGTATATTAAAACGGTGTATGGTGTTGGATATAAATTTGGTGATGGAAATGTTTAGAAATAATTTAAGAACAAGGACGGCTATTGTATTTATCTCAATAGCTCTTATATCGATTGTTATTGTAAGTATTACAACAAACATCTTAATAATAAATAGCTTTGGAAATTATGTTACAAAGTCAACAGATAAAGAATTTAGCAATATAGCTAACACTCTTGCTGCAGTGTATAAATCTGAGGGAGGCTGGAAAAGTACGACAGGGCGGGAAATTGGTCATGCAGCTATGATGGAAGGATATGGATTAAGACTTAGAGATAAAGATGGTAAGATTATATGGGATTTTTCTCCAATGTCATATATGATGAATATGATGGGAAAATGGAATAAGAAAAATATTTCTGAAAAAACTCTTCCCATCATTGTGGATGAAAAAACAGTGGGATATGTGGATATAATTTATTATGGGCCGATGATGATGAGTGACTTGGATTTTAAGTTTTTATATGACATTAGCAGATATAATGTTATAGCAACGGTGATAGCTATTTTTATAGCATTGATTATAAGTATTTATGTGTCAAATTATATTACAAGACCGTTAGTTAATATTACGGAAGTTGCTAAAAAGCTTGAAAAAGGTGATTTTACTGCAAAGGTATATGATATACCTAAAGAAGAAGAGCTATTTAAGCTCACAGCGGCAATAAACCACCTTGGAGAATCTTTAAAAAATCAAGAAATACTAAGAAAACAAATGACCTCTGACATTGCACATGAGCTTAGAACACCATTGACAACATTGCAGAGTCATATTGAAGCAATGCTTGATGGGGTTTGGGAGCCGACGCATGAAAGACTGAAAAGTTTAAATGAAGAAGTCTTAAGACTTATAAACATTGTAAAAGACCTTGAAACATTGAATAAATTTGAATCTGACATGTTAAAGCTTAATAAAATCAAATTTGACGTAAGCGAATTAGTAAAGAACATTTTAACAAATTTTGAAGCATCTTTTGCTGAAAAAGAACAAGAAGTTGTAAAGAACATAGAAGATAACATTATGTTGTTTGGTGATAAGGACAGAATAGCACAGGTCTTCGTTAACCTAATATCAAATTCAAATAAATATACTCCTGTAGGTGGCAAAATAAAAATAGACTTTTATAAAGATGGCGATTATGCAGTATTTATTGTAGAAGATAATGGAATGGGTATATCAAAAGATGATATTCCTTTTATTTTTGAAAGGTTTTACAGAGGAGAAAAATCAAGAAATCGTGAAACAGGTGGAAGTGGAATAGGGCTTTCGATTGCAAAAGCCATAGTACTAGCCCATGGAGGCAAAATAAACGTGGAAAGCGAGATAAATAAAGGGAGTAAGTTTACTGTTAAAATTCCCCTATAAAAACTGGTTCATAAGTTTTTCATAATGGCGGTGTATAATTATTTTTGAAAGGAAGAAAGGAGGGAAAATATTATGATGAGAATGATGTATGGCTGGGGTTGGGGATATGGTATAGGTGGATTTATTTGGAGCATTGTCTGGATGGCAATAGAGATAGGTTTAATAGTTGCTGCAATATACTTTATTATATCATTATTTCGAGGCACAAAAAATAGAAACAAAGAGAAGGATGCGATAGAAATTTTAAAAGAAAGATATGCAAGAGGGGAAATAAGCGAAGAGGAATATCTTGAAAGAAAAAAACGACTTGAAGAAAAATAATTGTAGTATGTAGGTATATTTAAATTTGATTTGAATTATGATATCCTTAATTTGTAATAATCAAAATAGGGAGAGAAGTTACATGTATTTAATAAACTATGCTTCTGATGACTTTCAAAAAAACTTGCAAAAATCAGATATAGTTATAATTCCTGTAGGTTCTGTTGAGGCTCATGGACATCACCTTCCTTTGGGAACTGATATTTTTTCGCCTAGACTTTTTTGTGAAATGATTGAAAGAAAAATTGGCGATTATGTGTGGATTGCACCTGAAATACCATATGGGCAAAGTTACGACTTATCTGTCTACCCTGGCACAATTCATGTGCCCTCACAAATACTGGCAGAATACGTATACGCAGTTGGCAAAAGCTTATATGAAAATGGACTTAAAAAGCTTATATTTTTAAACGGACATGGAGGGAATATAAATGCTCTCAATCTTGCTAGTGAAAAGCTAGTCCAGCTTGGAATGGTAGTTTTAACAATAAATTGGTGGCTGGACTTTACAAAGGAAATACTTACTATTACACAAGGTCAAGGCCATGCAGGAGAAGATGAAACATCTGCCATTTTATATTACGATGAAAGACTTGTTCAAATGGATAAAGCAACAAAAAATTTAAAAAAACCTCTTTATAGGGTTTACTTTAAAGACAGAGGAAAAGTACTTTATGAAAATGCCATGTCTGGAGATGCTACTCTTGCAACAAAAGAAAAAGGTGAAAAAATTTTCGAATTATTGACAGACAAAATTATAAAGATAATTCTCGCTATCCGTGAAGGAAGGTATTTTGTAGAAGAATAAGGGGAAAAGACATGATTGTATCTTTTACAACAAGCCTTAAAAGCTTTTAAATGAAGCTTTTAGGGCATTTTTATTTTATAAAATTTTCTAAACTTTTAATTTCATTTTTTCGTTGTATATTTACTTTTTTTGTGATATAATGTAAACAAGTATTATAACCTGCTATAAATGTTAGGTTATATGAGGTGGAAATTATGATTAGGGAAGATATATTTGGGAATTTTCCTCAAATTGCTCATACAGCTTACATAGATAACACAGCGATTTTAATTGGCAATATTGTAGTAGGAGAAAATGTCTACATAGGACCTAATGTTGTCATTAGAGCAGATGAAGTTGATGAAAATTACAAAGTGGGTAAAATTGTTATTAATGATGGTGCAAGTATTTATGATGGAGTCAATATAAATACAATAGGGGCTTCAAAAATTGAAATAGGGAAAAATGCTATTATTTCCAATGGAGCAATAATAAAGGGAGAATGCTATATTGGGAATTGCTGTAATATCAATATAAAAACTATAATATTTAACTCTTACATTGGTGATAATTGTTACATTGGAATAAACGCTATATTGGAGAATGTAAAAATAAAAGACAATATGATGGTGGAGTCTGGAAATATTTTAAATGAAGGCAATGTAGCTTTATTGGTGAAACCAATTTCAAAAGAAAAAATTGATGTAATTTACAAAATGAGTTCTGCAAATAAAATTTTAGTAAATGGCTACAAGTTAATAGGATATTGATTATTTTTCTTTTTTCAAAAGTCTCCACGCTGTTTTGTCAATAAGATATTCATTAGAAGTAGTGGTAGCAGATAAATATATTGCATCAAAGTCTATATTTATAGGAATAGTGATATGAACTATTCTATTTTTTATATTGACATCTCCTTTTCTATTGACTAATTTTCCATTTGTAACTTTTACATTTATTCTTGTAATTTCTTTATGACCTTTAAATAGTATACCATATAAGTTGTATTCATAAAGTGGCTTTGCAGGTTGTCTACATTTTATAGCTACGTGTAAATTATTGTTTTGCATGTATGCATATACTCCTGTTATATCAACACTTCCATTTTCATAATCTCTAAAATTATCATATTCTGGATCTATTATCACTTTATAATCATCAAATTTACGGCTTTTATTGTATTTTTTCAATATACCGTCTTCATAAAATCCATACAGCTCTGTTTTTCTGTCAAAAGCCAATAAAAAGTCTTTCATCACTTTTATCTGAGTTTTATACATCATTATTGCTTCTCCCTTTTTGTCAATATCGGTTTTTGCAAGAGGGTATAGATGCCACTCTGTTCCTGTCTTCAAAAGATTTTGAGGAGGATTTAGATTTAATTGAGGGTGTTTTCCAAAAGGGAGTGGCCAGTCTGTGCGATGAACTATGTATAAAAATTGCGGTATATTTTCTTTTTCCAGCAAATATAGAGCATATTTTACAAAACTATTTGTTGCCCAATGGTCGGGATGAAGCTCATTTGGATGAGGATATACAATAAGCGTAGGGTCATATTCTTTTATAATTTTTGTTAAATCTTTTATTATGTTTTCTCCTTTGTATTCTACTTTCAGAGTGTATGAATTATCATAGGGGCTTATTGTTGTCTTAGTACCAAAGCTTTTATAAGGTACATTCCAATATTTCCACCAAAGAGGAGCTAAACCTTTATCAGGATATCCTAAAAAAATAATATTTTTCTCTTTTACTCCTAAGTATTTTAAAGCGGAAAGAGTCTCTTTTTGTCTATCGTATCCAAGATGCAAAAAATCATGAGGTGTGGGGAAAGGAAGGTCATAATTTTCAATAATTGCCCTTTTAAAGGAATCTCCATTAGTCATTATTACAACTTTTACCTCACCACCATATCTTATAGTGTCTTGAATAAGGCCAGCTGAAGCCAATGTTTCATCGTCAGGGTGAGGTGCAAAAACTAATACTTTTTGATAAATTTGAAGAGCTGGATAAAGTTTTTTAACAGGAGTTTTGCTTTCATAATTATAAGTTTTTAATTCTAATCCAGCAAAGGCTACAAAAAGTATTAAAATAATTATTGCAATGCATTTCATTTTTTTATTCATTATAAGGCACCTTCCTTGTATATTTGTAGTCTCAAAATTTATTATTTACATTTTTCAAATTATTATGGTATAATAATTACAAGGAAATGTTCGGATATCGAACTAATTTTTTTAGATAATTAGTTCAGATAATGAACTAATGGAGGCGAGATATTGAAAGACTATACTAAAGGCACTTCAGGGTTAATTAAAAATATCAATAAAGCCAATGTTTTAGATGTTATTAAAAAGATGCAACCCATATCGAGAATAGAGGTTTCTAAAGTTTTAAAAATGAGCAAATCTACTATTTCTGCCATTGTAGATGAGTTGATTGAAGAAGGTTTGGTAATAGAAAATGGTTACGGAGAAAAAGGTACAGTAGGGAGAAAGCCTATACAGCTTTCTTTTAATCCTGATGCTAGATTTGTTATAGGGATAAGCGTTGAATCTACAAATTCGATAGGAATTTTGACTAATTTAGAGGGGAAAATTTTAAAAAAGATAAAATGGGAAACTGGCATTAAAGAACAGGCTTTTAATGGAATTGTGAAAGGGATAAAAGAACTTACTGAGGAAGATAAAAATATAATAGGAATTGGTATTGGTCTTCCAGGAATCACAGATATACAAAAAGGAATTGTTGATGCACCAGGATTGAGATGGAGTAATTTTGATTTAAAGAAAAGGTTGAGTGAAATTTTTAATTATAATATCTACCTAGACAATAGTGTAAATTATGCTGCATTAGGAGAGAGATGGATTGGTTGTTGCCGTGAAATAGAGAATTTTGTGCTTATAAACATAGGAAATGGTATAGGCTCGGGAATATATGTAAATGGTACTTTATTACGAGGCAATAGTTACGCTGCAGGGGAAGTAGGGTACATGGCCATAGGAGAGGATGCTTTTGAAAGAGTTTATTCTTACGAGGATTATGGTTCTTTTGAAAGAAAGGCTTCTTTGTCTTCTTTAGTTGAATCAGTTTCTAAAAGTTTGTCTTATGTAAAAACTATGGAGGGTGTAGTAAAAGAATATAAAAAACAAAATCCTGCTTGTGTACAAGCTGTATCTCAATTTATTAAAAATTTAAGCATGGGTATTGCCAATATTGTAAGTATTTTAAACCCAGAAGCAATAATAATTGGAGGAGACATCCTAAACTATGAAATTGATATACGCCAGGAGTTAAAGGAGAAAGTGAAAAGGATTGTGCCTTTTGATTTTGACATTAAAGTAGCTCAACTTGGTGAAGATGCTTCTGCTATTGGAGCGGTAGCCGATGTGCTTTTAAATACAAATAATTTAATTTTACTATAAGGAGGCCATAAGATGAAAGTAATTATAACTGTAAATTATGACGAAATGAGTAAAAAGGCAGCAGAAATTGTGAAAAAGCAAATCAAAGAAAAACCTAATACGGTTTTAGGGCTTGCTACAGGTTCTACGCCTCTGGGGATGTATAAACATTTAATTGAGATGTATAAAAAAGGTGAAATAGATTTTTCTAATGTCATTACTTTTAATTTAGACGAATACATTGGTTTATCTCCAGACCATCCTCAAAGCTATCATTATTTTATGTTCCACAATTTTTTCAATCACATTAACATTAAAAAAGAAAATGTTCATATTCCAAATGGCATAGCGGAGGATTTAGAAGAAGAGTGTAGAAAATATGATGAAGAAATAGAAAAAGCAGGTGGGATTGACTTGCAAATATTAGGTATTGGTGTCAATGGACATATAGGATTTAATGAGCCGGAGGAGAGCATAGAGACTAAAACTCATGTAGTTACTTTGACAGAAGATACAATAAATGCTAATAAGAGATTTTTTAAAAGCGCAGAGGAAGTACCAAGAAAGGCGATTACTATGGGACTTGGAAGTATCATGAAAGCAAAGAAAATTGTCCTTTTGGCTTCTGGAAAAAATAAAGCAGAGGCAATAAAAGAAACTATAAAAGGACAATTGACTACTAAAGTGCCTGCTACTGTTTTAGCTTTACATCCTGATGTAACTATAATAATTGATAAAGAGGCTGCTTCACTTATACCCGATGAAGATTTAAAAGAAATAGAAATAATTGTTTAATAGGCGGAAGCCTATTTTTTTATTTAGCAAGATTTTGCAATTGAGATATAATATAATTGTCAGGGAAAAATAGATTATAAAAAGTGCTACTTTAAAGGAGAGGTAAGCTATGATAAAGGTGATGATGAAGGGATTTAAATTATATAACCATAATGAATGGCCTCGTGAAAAAATAATGGAATATAGCAGTAAGCGTATGAGAGAAATGATAAAACACGCCTATACTTCCAGCAATTTTTATAAAACTCTCTATAAAAGCGCAGGAATAGAATATAAAGATTTGGACGCTGTTCCTATTGAAGAATTGCCTATGATAGATAAAGAAATGGTTAGAAATAATTTTATTGATATAGTTACTGATTCTATCTCTCCCAAAGAGATAGAAAAGGCAATGGAAAATAGTGAATTAATGGTGAGGATAGGAAAATATATCCTTGTTCATACTTCCGGCAGCACAGGTAAGCCTTGTAATTTTCTGTATGATATAGATGCTTTGGATATGATAGAAGCCAATATGGTTCGGATAAGCATAGGCGGGAAAAAGGAAATTGGATGGAGTGATTTCCCTATAAAGGTATTGTACGTAGCTTCTGTAGGCAGCGGTTATGCTTCTACTGTACTTGCTATGAATGGAATTAAAAAATATCGAGCTAAAAGTATGGTATTAAATGCTGCAGACCCTATTGATACTTGGAAAGATAAAATTAAAAATTTCAATCCTAATTATTTGGCTGGTTATCCTTCCTGCATAAAAATATTGGCTGATATGCAACAAAGAGGCGAGGTAAATATAAAGCCTAAGAAAATAATTACAGGAGGAGAGCCTTTAAGTAAAGAAGTCTCCAGTTATTTAAGCTCTGTTTTTGATGCTGACGTAATAGATTATTATGGTTGTACAGAATCAATATTTTTAGGTATGGGAACTAACTGGTATGAAGGTATGTATCTCATGGATGATATGAATTATGTGGAAGTTGATGAGTTTGGCAGGTTAATCATAACTCCATTGTATAACAGAATTTTCCCTCTTATCCGTTATCGACTGAATGATGTGGTAGAAGGATTTGATAGAGAATATAAAGGTCCTTTACCTTATACTCATATTAAAAGAGTAATAGGAAGAGAAGAAGAGATAATGTGGTTTAAAAATGAAAATGGTGATAAGGACTTTCTTCATCCTCTTTTTATTGATGACCTTGATGTTGAAGGAATAAAAGAATACCAGTTTGTTCAGACAAGTGATGAAAGCCTTATATTGAACTGTATCAAACTACCTAATGCCGGTGAAGATGTTGAAGAAGAAATCAAGAGACAACTTGACCAGTTTTTGAGTAAAAAGAAGCTTAGAAATGTAAAATACGAGGTACATTTTACAGGCACGCTTCAGATTGATAAGATAACTGGAAAGGTGAAAATGGTTATAGATGCTAGAAAACAAAGCTAAAAGTAATTATATTTGTACCTTGTTGTACTGTGGGTGAAATTGTAATATAATATTTAATAGTTATACCCTATAGGGGAGGGAGGTGTAGATGTGCCAATTTATACTGCATTTTTAGCAGGAATTGTTTCTTTTTTATCACCCTGTGTTTTGCCTTTAATTCCCGCTTATGTGTCATATATTTTTGGAAATAAAAAGAATAATTTAATAAATTTGCTTCTTTTTGTTTTGGGATTTAGCATAGTGTTTGTTTTAATGGGGGCGACTGCAAGCCAACTAGGGAAGTTTTTTTTAGCCTATAAAGACATTTTTAGAAAAGTAAGTGGGATAATAATTGTGCTTTTTGGACTTCAAATGACTGGGATTTTTAGACCACTATTTTTAAATAAAGAAGTCAAATTAATAAATATGGAAAAGGTACAGACCGGTTATATAGGGTCATTAGTATTGGGTATAACTTTTGCAGCAGGATGGACACCTTGTGTAGGTCCAATTCTCGCTTCGATATTGTTGTATGCTGGGTCGGTCAGTACTTTAAGTGTAGGCGTGATATTGCTTTTTGCATATTCTATGGGGCTTGGCATACCTTTTATAGTTACAGCCTTATTGATTGACAAGTTTAAAAGTATGTATAAAAGGATTAACAAAATATTGCCTTATATTGAGGTAATAAGTGGGGTTATTCTCATAATATTTGGAGTTCTTTTATATTTTAACATGCTAATCAAGATAAGTGGATATTTTTATTAAGAGGTGGTTAGTGTGAAAAATAAAAGTCTAATTTTTACTATAATTGCTGTGATAGTTATAGGGGCACTTATTTTCGTTTTAAATAATTACACAAAAAGTGCTCAACCTTCCCCTTCTCAAGTGGCAGAAAATAATATTCCTAGCAATAATGAAGATCAAAGTACAAGTTCAAATGCAAATGCAAATAAAACTGAGCAAAGTGAGCCTAAGATAGGGAATCAAGTAGGAGATGTAGCACCAGATTTTACGCTAAAAGATTTAGATGGCAATACTGTGACCTTGTCGAGCTTAAGAGGAAAAAAAGTTATACTAAACTTTTGGGCAACAACTTGTCCTTATTGCAAAATTGAAATGCCAGCTTTAAATCAGTTTATAAAAGGCCATAAAGATGATACGGTTTTACTTGCGATAGACTTGGGTGAAGGCCCATCAAAAGTAAAGCAGTATTTAGAAGGGAAAGGATATGAATTTACTGTGCTACTGGATACTGACTTAAGTACTATTTACGATTATCAGGTTCAATTTATACCTATGTCTTATTTTATAGATAAAAACGGGGTCATAAGGGCAATTAGCAATGGGGCTATGACATATGACGAAATTGAAGAGTATTATAAATCAATTTCTCAATAAATGAAAATGTACAAAAGCAAGTAGAAGGAGGATATACACAAATGAAACCAGTAAATGTCACAGATGAGACTTTTGCAGAGGAAGTATACAATTCTGATAAACCTGTTTTAGTAGATTTTTGGGCTAAATGGTGTAGACCCTGTTTAATGATGGCACCAGTGTTAGAGGAGTTTGCGGAAGAATACGCTGATAAGATGAAAGTGGCAAAACTGGATGTGGATGAAAATCCTGTAATTGCTTCTAAGTATCGAATTATGAGCATTCCTACGATGGGAGTTTTTGTAGAAGGCAAAATGGTAGATAAGGTGATTGGCTTTATGCCAAAAGAGCATTTAGTTGAAAAATTGTTAAAATATTTGAAATAGGTATTAAAAAGGAGTATCTTTTGTTAGAGATACTCCTTTTTTAGTAAAACATTATGCTATCACGTTTAAAACTTGCCGGTCATTTACTACTTTTATATAATTTACTTCCGGGTCTTCGGTGCCTTGTATGCTTAAGTTAGCTTCTTTCATTTTATCTACATATTCTATAATTTCTAATGTTATTCTTTCCCCTGGGCAAAGCACTGGAATACCTGGAGGATAAGCCATCAAAAACTCGGCACTTATTTGCCCTACACTTTCTCTTAGAGGTAGTGCAACAGTGGAGGAGCCAAAAGCATATCTTGGTGATACTACTTGTTCTGGTATTTCTGGTATATCTATAGGTTTCGCTATTTCAATATTTTCATTGTATAATTCATCGCTTATTTCTCTTAAAGCCCTTAAGAGATAATCGACTTTTTCCTTTGTATCACCAATAGAAAATACACATAAAACATTATACATATCTGATAGTTCAGGTTGTATATAATATCTTTCTGCCAATATTCTCTCTAACTGATGGCCGCTTATTCCAAGGCCTTTAGCTGTTATTGTAACTTTTGTGGGGTCAAAGTCATAGGCACCATCTCGGCCAACAATTTCTTCACCAAAACAGTAGAGTCCTTTTATATTGTTTATCTCTCTTCGAGCGTACTCTGCTAATTCTATTGTTTTATCTAATAATTCTCTTCCTTCTGTAGCAATTTGCATTCTTGCAACATCTAAGGAAGCCAACAATATATATGAAGGACTTGTTGTCTGGAGTAAACTCATTACTTGTTTTACTCTATTAATATCAATTCTATCGCCTTTAACGTGAAGCATCGAGCTCTGCGTCATTGAGCCAATAATCTTATGGGTGCTCTGTGCACAGATATCGGCTCCTGCTTCCATCGCTGAAATAGGCAATTTTTCGTTAAATTTAAGGTGTGGTCCGTGAGCTTCATCCACCATGAGTATAGCGCCATAATCATGAACAATTTCAGCAATTTTTACTATATCCGTAGAAACTCCGTAATAAGTCGGGTTTATTATTAAAACAGCTTTCGCATCGGGATGATCTCTTAACGCTCTTTCCACTGTTTCTGGGGTGACATTTAATGCAACACCGATATTTTTATCAATTTCTGGTTGCATATAAACAGGTATAGCACCACTTAATATAATTCCTGACGTTACAGATTTATGAATATTTCGAGGAACGATAATTTTTTCTTCTTCTCCCATTACACTTAAAATCATTGCTTGAATTGCACCAGATGTTCCGTGTATAGAGAAAAAGGTAGCGTCGGCACCAAAAGCTTCTGCTGCTAATTCTTGGGCATACTTAATTGGTCCAGTAGGTTTGTGCAAGCTGTCTACTTGCTGAAACACTGTTACATCCATTGACAATACATTTTTGCCAACAAAGTCTAAGAACTTTTTTGCCATTCCCACACCTTTTTTATGGCCTGGCACGTGAAAAGGGATAGTATTGTTATTTACATATTCCATTAAGGCATCAAATAAAGGAGTTTGGGTTTGATCTAACTTTTTCAACGCATCTAACACCTTCTTTCATAAGTTTTGGCTCAGAATAAAAGCCTAAAACCTTGATAATAAGTAATTCAAAGGTATAGGCTTTGCAGAGCATCGCTGCTCCTTAAAAATAATTTCAATTCATTATAAGACATATTGTTGTAAATTTCAATAATAAGTTTGCTTTAATTTAAAAAAATTTTTGAGAGAAATTTTAAACTGCTAATCTATTTTTAATTACACTATACTATATAGTATGAGAAAAGCCCTTAAATGTCAATTGCATTTTGTGATAAGTAAGGGTTTTCTATATAAATTTTTATTTGCGATTTTTACTATAGAAATTTATAATAATAAACAAAACGATATGACAATATGGGATTTAATGAGGTGTGGAAATGTTTAGTAAAGATGTTGTGCAGAAAGTAAAAGACTTGTCATTAGAAAAATTAAAAAACATGAATTTTGATGTGGATCAATATTTAATTAAGGAAGCAACTGGCGAAGTACAGAGCTTAATAGATTACAAAATGATTCACCAAGTATGTGATAATTTTCATATTGATGAGAGAGAAAATAAAATAATCTTTAAAACTGGAGATTATTTGTTTGGGGATTATATAGTAAAAAATTTGAAAGAAGCGGAATATATAATTTTAGCAATCATTACACTGGGAGATAGAATAGATAAAAAGGTAAATGATTATTTTTCAGAAAGTAATTACACAAAAGGAATGATTTTAGATGTTATTGCAGGCGTGTTCCTTGAAATATTGACGAATAATTTTTGGGAAGAGGTAAGAGAAAACGCGAAAAAGTATGGTAAAGAAGTTACAGATATTTTTTATCCAGGAAATAAGTGGGACATAAAAAATCAGGCTGTGATTTGTAAACTTGTGGACAGTTCAAAAATCGGTGTAAATATTAATCAGAGTTTTATCATAACACCCCAAAAAACAGTGTCTTTTGTATGTGGAGTAGGGGAAAATGTCAAAAGACCTGTAAAAGAATCAGTCTGTGACGATTGTGAAGCCAAAGATTGTATTTATAGAAACGTTCCTGGTGAATCTAAATATAAAGTGACTGTACGTTTTAGTAGTAATACAAAAGTTATTGAAGCAAATGAAGGAGAAAATTTGTTTCATATTCTTGTAAGAAATGGAATAAAACTTAACAATTTTTGTGGTGGTAGTCGGATTTGTGGTCAATGTAAAGTTATATTAAATGAGAAACTTGATATCTCTGATGATGAAAAATACTTTTTGACAGATAAAGAAATAAAAAACAATGTTCGGCTTGCGTGTTTTGTTGAGATAGATAGGGATTTAGAGGTCAAAGTACTTTCTGAAGAGCAAAAAGCAAAGATATTGACGAAAGAAAATGATTTGTTAAGTATTGAGTCACACCCTCGCATAAAAACTTCTACAGTAGATATTAGAAGACCAACTTTAAACGACCAAGGAGACTATGTTAAAAGAATTAAAGAAGCTGTGGGTGGAGAAATAGAAATTCCTTTAGGGCTTTTAAGTAATCTTCCTGAAGTTTTAGAAGAAAATGATTATAAGGTAAATATTACTATTAGAAAAAATGAAATAATTTCTATTAAAAAAGCTGCTTCAAAACAATACAACTATGGTATAGCATTAGATATAGGAACTACTACTATTGCTGCTTATTTGTATGACTTAGATGAAGGTAAGGAAGTAGATGTGTATTCATGTTTAAATCCGCAGAGAACTTTTGGAGCTGATGTTATAACGAGAATAACTTATAGTATTTCTAATTCTCAAGGATTATATCAGTTGCATTCAGCTCTAATAAATAAAATAAATGAGATTGTAGAAGAGTTTTGTGTAAAAAATTCTATAGACAAAAGCGATATATATGAAATTGTGGCAGTAGGTAATCCTACAATGATACATTTTCTTTTAAATGTATCTTCCAAGAATATAGCAGTATCTCCGTATGTGCCGACTTTTACGTCAAAGATAGAAGTAAAAGCAAAAGAAATTGGCATAAACATAAACAAGGAAGGATACGTAATAACATTACCGCTTATATCTTCTTATGTAGGAGCAGATACTGTAGCAGCGGTTTTGGCAAACAAAATTGACCAATCTGACGAACTATGTTTGCTTGTAGACATAGGAACCAACGGCGAAATGGTATTGGGGAATAAAGATAACCTTATTGCTTCTTCGGCAGCAGCAGGCCCTGCTTTTGAAGGAGCAGGAATAACTTTTGGAATAAATGGCGTAGAAGGAGCTATAGACCATGTAGATTTTAGTAAAAGACCTTTTTATACTACAATAGGGAATAAAAAAGCTAAAGGAATATGTGGCTCCGGTATTGTAGATATTATTTCTGAACTTTTGAAGTACGGCATTGTTGATATTACTGGCAGATTTTTGTCTAAAGAAGAAGTTAAAAATGTACCTGTTGATATTGCAGAAAGGATAACTCTTTACAAAGATGAACCGGCATTTTTAATAGAAAATGGAATATATGTGACGCAAAAAGATATAAGGCAAATACAGCTGGCAAAAGGTGCCATACTTGCTGGCATTAACATCATGATAAAAAAAATGGGCATTTATGTAAATGAAATAAAAAAAGTTTTTTTGGCAGGAGGATTTGGAAATTATATTCTTCCTGCGAGTGCAATAGCAATTGGGCTTTTACCAAAGGAACTTCAAGGCAAAATCCTTCAAGTAGGCAATAGTGCTGGAGTTGGTGCGATAATGGCATTGCTTTCTGATAAAGAATTGGAAAGAGCTATACATCTACAAAGTAAAATAAGCTATATAGAACTATCAACTCATGAAGATTTTCAAAATGAATTTGTAAAAGGAATGTATTTTTAATAAAAATTGAAATTAGAATATAAAAAGTGTATGGAAATTATAACAAAGGAGTGTTTGTAGATGACAAAAGAATACCTTAAGAAAAAGCTTGATAAAATAGATGGAAAGGGGTATAAAGCTTACAAAGACCTTGAAGGAGAATATGAGTTTGAAAAATTTATACTGTATATTGACCATGTTCAGGGAGACCCTTTTGCACCTCCTTCAAGGATAAGGGTTAAAGTGCCCCAAAATATGGCTGATTTTGAGTTTTCCATGTATAACAATCCTTCAAGGCAAGTTGCTTTAGAAGATTTTTTGACAAGGTCAGTTTTTGAAGTTATAAAAAGTTTGCCTTCTTTAAAAGGTACAGGACATAGTGGTGATATTTACATAGACAAAGGTGGTCAACAAATAATTAAAAGAAGTGCAATGGTAGTTAACAAAGATTATGTAGAAGCAAGATTGAGCATAGGACTTCCTGCTTTTGGTAGACGAATAAATGGCAGTGGTGCCCAAAGAATATTTCTTGAATTTTTACCTCAAATTGTAGAGAAAAGTCTTTTAAAAAAGAGCCTCAACGTACAAGAGATATGGCTATGGGTTGAGACAGTGGAAGACCAAGATTACCTTAGAAGTCAACTAAAAGAGAGAGGGCTTGTGGCTTTTGTGGCTGATGGTGCGATTCTTCCTAGAGAAAGCGGCATAAGTGATAGACCTTTAAAAGGCGGTAATGTAGTACCTTTTGAGTCGCCGAATAGCTTGAGGGTTAAGTTTCAACTTCCAAATCGAGGAGAGATAACGGGGATGGGAATACCCGAAGGAGTTACGCTTATTGTGGGTGGCGGTTATCACGGCAAGTCTACCTTGTTACAAGCTGTTCAAAAAGGGGTATACAATCACATACCAGGTGATGGCAGAGAGTTTGTTATAACTGTAGCTGATGCAGCAAAAATAAGAGCAGAGGATGGCAGAAGGATAGAAAAAGTAGACATAAGTCCTTTTATAAATAATTTGCCAAATAACGTAGATACCACAAGGTTTACTACCGAAAATGCCAGTGGCAGTACTTCTCAAGCAGCAAATATTATTGAGGCGATAGAAATAGGCACTAGCTTACTGCTTTTGGACGAAGATACTTCAGCTTCTAATTTTATGATAAGGGATGCGAGGATGCAAAAACTGATTGCAAAAAATGAAGAACCTATAACTCCTTTTATTGATAGAGTAAAACAGTTATATAAAGATAATGGCATTTCTACGATTTTAGTTATGGGTGGCAGTGGGGATTATTTTGATGTTGCAAATTGCGTAATTAAAATGCACAACTACAGACCCTACGATGTCACACAAGAGGCAAAGAAAATTGCAAAAGAATTTAAAACAAATAGGGAAGTTGAGGAAAATAATGAACCTATAGTTATAAAACCAAGAATTCCTCTTAAAAAAGGGCTTGAAATAAAAGGCAAAAAGATAAAGTCAAAAGATGAGGATACTATTAGATTTGGATACCAAGAAATCGAATTGGATTATGTGGAACAATTAGTGGATAAAAGTCAAACAAATGCAATAGGGGAGATAATACGCTATATTGCTAGTAAATATGTAGATGAAAAAAGCAGTATAAAGGAAATATTAGAAAAGGTATATAAAGATATATACGAAAAAGGGCTGGACGTGGTATCTTCTTTTTATGGTAAGCATCCAGGCAATTTGGCATTGCCAAGACTTCAGGAAGTAGCTGCTGCATTAAATAGATTGCGAAGCTTTACTGTAAAATAAAAATAACCTCCTCAGCCACACCGGATTTGCTCGAGGAGGTTAATCCTTCATTTTCAATTGGTGCCGAAGGTGGGAGTCGAACCCACACGGGGTGTGAGCCCCACTGGATTTTGAGTCCAGCGCGTCTGCCAATTCCACCACTTCGGCGAGTTGCTACATTTGATATATTATCACAGGTTAATGAAAATTTCAATACCCTTTTTATAAAAAGTGCTGTTAATTTACCTATTTCACTATTTATAAATTCCTTTATTTGTGATATATTTATATTTACAGCACATTTTTCAAGGTTGGTGATGTTATGGAAGAGTTAAACAGAGATAAAAAAATAGAACGAGCTATTTTAGTAGGAATTGTTTCTACACCTGAAGATGAAGAAAGCATGGAAGAATTAAAAGAACTTGCTTTAACAGCTGGAGCTGAAGTAGTAGGACTAATGACACAAAAGCGCAATACAATTGACAAAGCTCACTATATTGGTAAAGGCAAGCTGGAAGAATTAAAATTCTTTGTTGAAAATCAAGAAGTTGACCTTGTCATTGTGAATGATGAACTTACTGGTACACAAATTAAAAATATGGAAGACTTTTTAAATGTAAAAGTTATTGATAGAACAAATCTTATTCTTGATATATTTGCAAAAAGAGCAAAGTCAAAAGAAGGAATGTTACAAGTAGAATTAGCCCAATTGAAGTATCGACTGCCACGTCTCGTAGGTCTTGGTGGACAACTTTCAAGATTAGGTGGAGGAATAGGTACAAGGGGTCCTGGTGAAACAAAATTAGAGACAGAGAGAAGGCATATAAAGAATAGAATAAAAGCGATAGAAAAGAAGTTAGAAGAAATAGAAAGGCACAGAAGTTTACAAAGGGGAAGGCGTAAGAAAAACCGTATTCCTGTGATAGCTATAGTAGGGTATACAAATGCAGGAAAATCCACGCTGCTTAATGCTTTAACTAATGCAGAAGTATACGTTGAAGATAAATTATTTGCAACACTTGATCCTACTGCGCGGAGACTTGTTTTGCCTGCAGGGAGAGAAGTAATTTTGATTGATACTGTAGGTTTTATTAGAAAGTTGCCTCATGACCTCGTGGAAGCTTTTAAATCTACGTTAGAAGAGGTTAAATATGCAGATTTATTGCTTCATATAATTGATGTGACTTCACCAGATATGGAGGAAAAGATAAAGGTTGTAGAAAAGGTTCTTTCAGATTTAGGAGCTACTAATACCCCTAAGATAAATGTTTTTAATAAAATTGACCTTTTGGAAGTTGTACCTAAAGGAAATGAAAGAGAAGTTTATATTTCTGCAAAAAATAAAATTGGATTTGATAAGTTATTGCAAGCAATAGAAAGAGAAATTTTTAAAGATGTGGAAGTGGTGAATTTTCTATTGCCTTATGATAAGACTAAAGAATATAATTATTTAAAAGAAAAAACAAAAATAATTGGAGAAAATTATAGTGAGAAAGGGATAATCATAAAAGCCGAAGTTCAAAAAGAAATAAAGGAAAGACTTAAAGATTTTATCATCGTTTAATAGCGTTGTATTCTGCTTTTTCTTGAGCCTTTACGTTTTTAACTATTTGAACAATTTTTTTATAAGCTTTTTGCGTACCATAAATTACTAAAGGCCTTCCTATAACAGGAAATTTTAAAGCAATAGAAGTAAATCCTCCAATTTTCATAATCCAGTTTGTAGCACCAGTCGTGTCAATCAAAAGCAGTCCTTCATTTGTATTGAATATATGATAGTATAAATCTTTAAGAGCTGGCTCAATTAACTTTTTAGCATTTTTTACTCCCATAGAATACACGTTGTTGCCATATTCATCAGTGCCAATAGGAACGATGTGTCCCGGGTCATTTTGGCCATTTAGTTTATCAAACAAAGGTATACTTTCTATTTCTTCTCGAGAGGGAATTCTGTCCATTGACAGTTTTCCAGTATGTATATAAGCTGCTATTACAGAAGTATGGGTCCCGCCATAACAGTGATAAATTATATGCATTTAAAACTCTCCTTCCTTGCTTTGTACATTAGATATTTTTTATAATTTAAAGATTTTTATACTGGTAAATTAATTTTTTGGTAGAAAAATTAAGTTTTGATGTATAATTGTGGAGATGTGCGAAAAAATAAAAATAAAATTAAAAATTTAAGAAGGAATTTAAGAGTTTTTAAAGAATATTATATTATGAGAAAAAATAAAAATTTTAGGGGGCTTGGAAATGTTAATAAGAGATTGCGCTGGAGGAGTTGTATTCAAAGGAGACAGTGTATTTATCCTCAAGAATGATAAGGGGGAGTGGGTGTTACCCAAAGGGGTTATTAGAAATAATGAATTACCTATTGATGTGGCTATAAGGAGAGTCTGTGCTGAAACAGGTCTTAAATCTGTTGAGGTCCTTTCTACTGCTGGTGAAACCAGCTACGAATTCTATTCTGTCACCCGTCAACGTCCTGTCTTTAATAAAATCACTTGGTATCTCATGATTACTGCCGATGAGGAATTTAATATTAGTAAAGAAGATGGTTTTGTTGATGGAGGATTTTATCCTATAGACAAGGCTTTGGAGATGATTACCTATAGTCAAGACAAATCACTTGTAAACGTTTCTTATTTTAAATATAAGACGTTGACGAAGGCTCTGGCGTAAAGCGAAAAAGCTTTAATAAAGCCTCATAAAGCCGGCAACGGCTTTATTTTTTGATTATAATTTGGTATAATGACAAAAGGGGTGCTATTTTGGCTAAAAGTTATAAAACACTATATTCTTACGGAGTTGCTGAAATCGAAATAAAGCGTTCCAGATTTATCGGACATGCTAAACCAGTTTCTTCAGAGGAAGAGGCGATAAAATTTATAGAGGAAATTAGGGCAAGTCACAGAATGGCAACCCATAACGTTTATGCTTATGTTATTGGAGAAAATGACGAAATTCAGCGTTTTAGTGATGATGGAGAGCCTTCTGGAACAGCAGGCATACCAGTATTAAATGTAATTAAAAAAGAAGGATTAAAAAACGTTGCTGTTGTAGTTACAAGGTATTTTGGCGGAATATTGTTAGGAGCAGGAGGATTAGTAAGAGCTTATACAAAAGGGGCAAAAGTGGGTATTGATGCTGCTGGAATAATAGAAAAAATACCTGCGAAAAGTGTTATACTCACTTTTGATTATACTTTCCTGGGAAAAATTCAAAATGAGCTTTTAAAAAAAGGTTATTACATTAAGGATACTATATATTCAGATAAAGTTTCTATAGTATTACATATTGAAGAAGACCAGTTATTAGAATTTCAAACTTTTATAAATGATTTAACAGGTAAAAAGTGTGATATAAAGATTGGGGAAGATGTATACCTTTTTAAAAAAGGCGATGAATATTATGGGACATAAACTTTATCTTTTATAAAAGGGTGAGAGAAAAGTAATAGGAGTGCATTAATTAAAACCCTATTGAATTAGGAGGTAAAAAAGAATGGAGTGGGATTATTCCTACATAGATTACGTGGAAGAAGCTATGAAAAGAAAGATATGGGCTGTAGTAGGAGCACTCCCTCGAGAGAGTAAATATGGTTATCAAATTTACCGAACTCTTAAATTGAACGGCTATACAGCTTATCCTGTTAATCCCAAATTTCGAGAAGTAGATGGAGATCCTTGCTATGACTCTTTATCCAGCTTACCTGTAATACCAGAAGTTGTAGATATGGTAGTTCCCCCTAATAGGGGTGAACAGTACGTAGAAGAAGCAGCAAAATTAGGCATAGAATTTATTTGGTTTCAACCAGGGGCAGAAAGTGAGGAACTGGTGGAAAAAGCTAAGAATCTTGGCTTAAAAGTTATCTATAATACATGTGTAATGTTGGAAACAGATAAAAGGAAATAAGAGGAGGGAAGTCTCCTCTTATTTGACGTGCGCCCGGCATGGGCGATAACTAGGCGGTGAAAGTCCGCTGTGGGCTTGGTAGTGGGAACCACTAGCCAAGAGCAAGGGTGTCCATCGTGAGGTGGAATCTGAAGGAAGCTTAAGGCAAAATCTCGGTCTGATGAACAAGAACCAGATAAGAGGCTGAATTGGGATGGATGAGTTTGCGTAACAAAACGAAGTCCAACACTACCCGAATCCCATACAGTAAATCTGGCAGATATATGAGATGAAAGTTATCGTTCTTACCTGGGGAGGTCTCAAGGATAAGTCGTGGAAGTAAAATCTGAAGTGACAACCCATGCAGTGATGTATGGCTGAACCTTGAGAAGTCAGCAGAGGTCATAGTACTTATCTAGACATGAATAGATAAGGAAGGGCCGAACGTTAGGAGGTTTTGAAAATCTTATGGACTCGAAAGATATGCGAAGATTGCAGACAACTCAACAAAGAGGCTATCCGTTGAATAGAGAAATGGAATTTCAAAAGACAACGGAAGTGCATAGTATATCATCGGCGTCGGAAGATGGAAGAAACGAAGTACAAAGATATACCAGCAAGATGCTTGAAATGATAGTAGAACGAGGAAACATGGAAGCAGCATACAAGCGCGTTGTTGCAAATAAAGGAAGCCATGGAGTCGATGGGATGGAAGTAGATGAACTTCTACCGTATCTCAAAGAAAACTGGTCAACCATAAAACAACAACTGCTGGAAGGGAAATACAAACCACAACCAGTGCGAAGAGTAGAAATTCCCAAACCAGATGGAGGAGTAAGACTACTAGGAATACCTACAGTACTAGACAGACTAATACAACAAGCAATAGCCCAAATACTAAATAAAGTCTACAACCATACATTTTCAGATAGCAGTTATGGATTCAGACCAGGACGCAGTGCAAAAGACGCAATAAAAGCCGCAGAAGCATACATAAATGAAGGATACACATGGGTTGTAGATATGGACTTAGAAAAATTCTTTGACAGAGTAAACCACGACATAATAATGTCCAAACTAGAAAAGCGGATAGGGGACAAAAGAGTACTAAAGTTAATACGAAGATACCTAGAATCAGGAGTAATGATAAACGGAATCAAAGTATCAACAGAAGAAGGGACACCCCAAGGAGGGCCATTAAGTCCCCTATTAGCAAACATAATGTTGGACGAACTAGACAAAGAACTTGAGAAACGAGGGCATAAATTCTGCCGATATGCAGATGACTGCAACATATATGTAAAAAGCAGGTCTGCAGGAAACAGAGTAATGAAGAGCATAAAGAAATTCATAGAAAGCAAATTAAAACTAAAAGTCAACGAAGCAAAAAGTGCTGTAGATAGACCATGGAGAAGAAAATTTCTTGGATTTTCATTCTATACAAAAGAAAACGAAGTAAGAATAAGAATCCATGAAAAATCCATCAAAAGGTTTAAGGGAAAAGTAAGAGAAATAACCAATCGGAACAAGGGAATAAGCATGGAAAACAGAATAAAAAGACTAAATCAAATAACAACAGGATGGGTCAACTATTTTGGATTAGCAGACGCGAAAAGCATAATGAAAACCCTTGACGAATGGATAAGGCGAAGACTAAGGGCATGTATATGGAAACAATGGAAGAAGATAAAAACGAAGCATGATAACTTAGTAAAACTAGGAGTAGAAGAACAAAAAGCCTGGGAATACGCCAATACAAGGAAAGGCTACTGGAGAATATCCAATAGCCCAATCCTAAATAAGACTCTTACAAATAAATACTTTGAAAGCATAGGTTATAAGAGTTTATCCCAAAGATATCTAATTGTACACAATTCCTAATGAACCGCCGTATACCGAACGGTACGTACGGTGGTGTGAGAGGACGCTGAATAAAATAATTATTCAGCTCCTACTCGATTATTTGCGAGGTTTTGAGAAAAATTCGTATATTCCCATACAGAATAAAAAAACAGCGAATATTTTTTTTAATATAAAGGCTTTTGTAATTACTGCTATAATAGCTCCAACAAAACTTCCTATCATTCCACCTATTATTATAAGCAATATGATTTTATACTTTATGTTTTTACTTTTAAAATGGTATATTAATGCGATAATTGCTGTAGGAATAAAAGAAAAAAGATTAACGCTTTGAGCAATGTGTTGTTCGGTTCCAATAAAGATTGTCAAGGCAGGAATGAGAATTGTCCCTCCTCCAATTCCCATTCCTCCTACAATTCCTGAAAAAAGTCCTATTAGAAATAGTTTCATGATATCCACATCCTGACGGAAGCGATTAGCATTATTATTCCAAAAATTTTTCGTAATAAAGGTATGGAAAGTTTATTAAGAAAGTATGCGCCAATTATCCCTCCTGTTGTACTTCCAATAGCTATGTTAATAGTTAAAGGAATGTCGATTATTTTATTTTGTAAATACACTAAACTACTGACTAGAGTGATAGGAAGTATAATTGAAATTGCCGTAGCATGAGCCTTATGGTCTTCTATACCAAGTAAAAATACCAATGCCGGGACTATTAAAATGCCTCCTCCTGCCCCTAAAAGACCGTTTACCATACCAGTTATAAAGCCTATAGATAAAAGTTTTAGTTTATCAGTCATTTTTATCACCTTTTGCAGCTTGATATTATTATTTTTTCTCTAAAATTTTTTGATATTCTAATTTCCATTTGACATGTCTAGCGTAGAGAGTTTAAAATTTTTATAGTAATGTACAAATGGAGGTAAATTTTATGATTGCCAACAATGTTTTTGAGCTGATTGGGAAAACGCCAGTAGTTAAGTTAAATAAAATTGTGGAGAAAGAATGGGCGGAAATTTATTTAAAATTAGAATTTTTTAATCCCGGAGGCAGCGTTAAAGATAGGGTAGCTTTTTCCATGATAGAAAAGGCAGAAAAAGAAGGAAAATTAAAAAAAGGAAGTGTAATTATTGAACCTACCAGCGGAAATACGGGAATAGGGTTGGCGATGGTAGGGGCAGCAAAAGGGTATAAAGTAATAATAGTTATGCCTGATACTATGAGCATGGAAAGAAGAATGCTTTTAACGGCATATGGGGCAGAAGTAGTTCTTACTCCTGGCAAATTGGGAATGGAAGGTGCTATAAAAAAAGCAGAAGAATTGGTAAGACAGAATAAAAACTATTTTATGCCACAACAGTTTGAAAATTTTGCAAATCCTTTAATCCATGAAGAGACTACTGCTAAAGAGATAATTGAAGATTTTAATAAAGGACTTGATGCTTTTGTTGCAGGTGTAGGTACAGGAGGAACTATTACAGGAGTAGGGAAGAAATTAAAAAGTAAATTTTCTAATATAAAGATAATTGCAGTGGAACCTTTTTCAGCAGCAGTTTTATCAGGGAAAGAACCTGGTCCTCATAAGATTCAAGGAATTGGGGCAGGTTTCATTCCTAAGGTATTAGATCAAAATGTCATAGATGAAGTAATTGCTGTAAAAGATGAAGATGCCTTTGAGGTGACTCGCCTTTTGGCAAAAAAAGAAGGCATACTCGGAGGAATTTCTACAGGTGCTTCCTTATGGGCAGCAATTGAAGTTGCTAAGAAGTTAGGCAAAGGTAAAAAGGTTTTAGCAATAGCTCCTGACAGTGGAGAGAGGTATTTAAGTACACAACTTTTTAGAGAAGATTAGATTTACAAGCCCTAGATTATTGTGTTAAAATATTTTAGACACAGTAAAGGAGGTTTTTTTATGTCAGGGCATTCAAAATGGGCTAATATAAAACACAAAAAAGAGAAAATGGATGCTAAAAAGGGAAGAATTTTTACAAAACTTACTAAAGACATTATAAAGGCGGCTAAAGAAGGCGGTGGAGACCCTAATGCCAATAGTAAATTAAGAGATGCTATAGAAAAGGCAAAAGCTAATAATTTGCCAAATGAAAATATACAAAGGGCTATTAAAAAAGGTACCGGTGAATTAGGAGGAGCTAATTTAGAAGAAGTAATATATGAAGGATATGGTCCTTCCGGTACTGCTATAATTGTTGAAGCCTTGACTGACAATAAAAACAGAACTGCTGGTGAAATAAGGCATATTTTTGATAGGCATGGTGGTAGTTTAGGAGCAGCTGGTTCTGTTACATGGATGTTTGACAAAGTCGGAATTATAATTGTTGAAAAAAATGATTCTATTGATGAAGACGAATTAGCGATGGTTGCAATAGATGCAGGCGCGCAAGACTTTTCTGCAGAAGATGAAGAATTCGAAATAATCACTGAGCCTTCAAATTTTCAAGAAGTAAAAGAAGCAATTGAAAAAGCAGGCTATAAAATTTCTGAAGCAGAAGTTACTATGCTTCCTAAAAATACTATACAACTAAGTCCTGAAGACTACGAAAAATTTGAAAAGTTAATTGACAAATTAGAAGAAAATGACGATGTACAAAACGTTTATCACAATGTGGAAATAGAAGACGAAGATGAGGAATAAAAGAAAGAGATAGAAGAGGTTACATTTCTTCTATCTCTTTCTTTTCTTTTTCTGTTAAAACTTTATGTAAGTCTAAGTTGATGATTAATCTGTCGTTTAAATTGATAATAGAGGTTATGTACTCTTTCCCAATTCCTTTTATTATGTCTGGAGCTTCTTGTATGGAACTATCGTCTACATGTAAAACTTCTGTTACTGAGTCTACGATGAAACCTACCGGTTTGTTGGTGACATTTACTACAATAATCCGATTATTGTCATTTTTTTCTGATAAAGGCAAATTGAAGCGCTTTTTTAAATCTACAATAGGAATAACTGTTCCTCTTAGGTTAGTTATGCCTTCTACAAAAGAGGGAGCATCAGGTACTTTAATAATCGTCTGAAGCCGTATAATCTCTATTACCTGATTAATGTCTACGCAAAAGTCTTCATTATTTAGTTTAAAAACTACAATTTGATTTGCCACTTTACCATCTCCTCCTTTATAGATATTATTCGATATTTTTTGACAAAATCCTGCAAAGAGAATAAATTTTTTAAAATTGGTTATAATTACATAAAACAGGAGGAGATGTTATGAAAAAGCTAATTTCCTATAAACTGGTTACTATATATTTGTTAGCTATATTTATAGGAGTAATGTTTGGATATTTAATTAATGTTAAAGATAATGAAAAGCAAAGAACAGAAAAAAATATAACTTATGAACAAAAGATTTCTTCTCAACAAGAAGCTCTTGCTAAAAAATTAATTTCTCAGAGTAGACTCATATTTGAAACTAAATATCTTGAAAATGGTGAGATAGTCCGGGAGGTTCAAAATTTAACCCCTTCTCTTTATGGGAAAAGCAAGGAAGAAATTGCGAGGATATATAGTGAGTGGGAAGTTAAAAGTTTTGATGAAAACGAAATAGTTCTCTATAGGGAAAAAGAAGGATTACCTCCAGATTATTATATAATTTCCAGTATGAATGGATATGTAGTTTTATTAAAAAGTGATGGAAATGGCAATAAGAAAATTGTAGAGAAAACCGACATACCACTGGATAGTTTAACACCTTTTGACAGAGAAAGGGTGAGGGAAAATATAATTACAAAAGACAAAGATGAAGCATACCAAATATTAGCAAATTTGAGCTCTTAAGTTCTCCTATGCTTTTAGGAGAACTTTTTCTTGTTTATAAAGTCCATTGATGTTAAAATAAATAAAAGGAGAGGGGATATAATGAGGGTATTAGGGATAGATCCTGGAATTGCCATAATGGGCTATGGTATAATAGATTACAAATCCAATAAGTTTACTATTATAGACTACGGTGCAGTTACTACAAAAGCTGGTATTGATAAGGCTTTGCGCCTATACGATATATATAATGGAATTATATCACTTATAAAATCTTACAGTCCTGAGGTAGTAGCTATAGAAGAGCTTTTTTATAATAAAAACGCAAAGACTGTCATAACTATTGGGGAGTCTAGAGGAGTTTCTATTTTAGCTGCTGTCAATTCGGGAATAAAAGTTTTTGAATATACTCCTTTGCAAGTTAAACAAGCAGTGGTAGGGTACGGAAGAGCAGATAAATATCAAGTCCAACAAATGGTGAAGGTTTTATTAAATCTTGAGGAAATTCCTAAACCTGACGATGTAGCTGATGCATTGGCAGTTGCTATATGCCATTGTCACAGTAACAATATGATTGAAAAGCTGAGGTATTCAAGATGATTGAGTATATTAGAGGGATGATTGAAGATATTGGACAAGATTATGTAGTGATTGACTTTATGGGTATAGGTATAAAGGTTTTTGTCCCATTTTCTACTTTTAAAGTTTTACCTTCTAAAGGAAATATAACCAAGCTTTATACATATTTACATATGAGAGAAGATGGTTTCCAAATTTTTGGCTTTAAAACAAAAGAAGAGTTAGATTTATTTGAGAAATTATTGTCTGTTAGTGGTGTAGGGCCTAAAGGAGCTTTATCTATTTTGTCCGTGGTTTCTATTGATAATTTTGTAAAAGCAGTTAACGCAGGCGATTATAAAGCTCTTACGATAGCTCCGGGAATAGGCAAGAAGACTGCTGAGAGAATTATTTTGGAATTAAAAGATAAGCTTCCAAGAGAAATAGTTTTTGAAGGTGATAATAATTTTTCAAATGAGGCTTTAGAAGCTTTATTAGCGTTGGGTTACACCAAAAGTGAAGCTATTTATGCTTTGGCAGATATCACCTGTGATAGCGTAGAAGATGCTGTAAAGCAAGCTTTGAAAAAATTAATGAAATAGGGTGAAGTGAATGGAGGAGAGAATACTAACTCAAAGTTTTACACAGGAAGATGCCTCTGAATACAGTTTGCGTCCTAAGTGGCTTTCTGAGTATATAGGTCAGCAAAAGATAAAAGAGGAATTAAAAATTTACATAGAAGCCGCTAAGATGAGAAAAGAGCCCCTTGACCATGTACTACTATATGGTCCTCCTGGCCTTGGAAAAACGACTTTAGCCACAGTAATTTCTAATGAAATGGGAGTAGGAATAAAAATAACCTCAGGTCCTGCTATAGAAAAGTCGGGAGATTTGGCAGCAATTTTGACTAATTTACAGGAAAATGACATACTTTTTATAGATGAGATTCACAGGCTTAATAGAAGTGTAGAAGAGATTCTATATCCTGCAATGGAAGACTTTGAATTGGATATAGTAATAGGAAAAGGCCCAAGTGCCAGGTCTATAAGGCTTAGTCTTCCGCGCTTTACTTTAATTGGGGCTACGACAAGGGCTGCTCTTATGACTTCTCCTTTGAGAGACAGATTTGGGGTTATAAACCGCTTGGATTACTATTCAGTGGAGGAATTAAAAGAAATAATTAAAAGGTCAGCGAATATTTTAAACATTGGAATTGATGAAGATGCAGCTTTGGAGATTGCTAAAAGGTCACGGGGGACTCCGAGAATTGCCAATAGACTTCTAAAACGGGTGAGAGATTTCGCACAAGTAAGAGGAAATGGATACATTGATTTTAAAACTTCCAAAGAAGCGCTGGACGTATTAGGTGTAGATGAGATGGGATTAGAATACATTGATAGAAAGATTTTGGTTTCTATTATAGAAAAGTTTGGCGGTGGTCCTGTAGGAATCGATGCTATTGCTGCATCAATAGGAGAAGATGGGGATACAATAGAGGATGTTTATGAACCTTATCTTTTGCAAATAGGTTTTTTAAACAGGACTCCGCGAGGGAGAATTGTTACAAAATTGGCTTATGATTACCTTAAATATCCTTATATAGAACAGGGGAGGATAGAAGGTGTTTGATAGTTTTGGTAAAATGTTGATATTTATGGGAGCTATATTAATTTTAATAGGGGTGCTTTTTTCTGTAGGTTCAAAAATTGGTTTAGGACGTTTGCCGGGAGATATAGTTTATCAAAAAGGAAATTTCACTTTTTATTTTCCTATTATGACAAGCCTTTTATTGAGCCTGTTTTTAACATTAATTTTATGGCTTTTTAGAAGATAACATATGAAAAAGGAGTTGTATTTTGTGAGGTTGAAAAAATTTATAATAGGGAGTATAATTAGTGTCATGATTTTAACTCTCTCACCTTATCCTACCGTGAATGCTGATATCAGCATTCCGAAAATTATAAAAGTAGGACTTTTTTACGGACAGGGGGCGAAATCTTCTTACCAGCTTTCTTCTCCCGGAGGTTTTAATTTTGCTTATCAAGATAATACAGGAAATTTAATTAATATTTTTAGCACCAGCATGCAAAACATACAAGTTGCAAAAGATGATAATTTCTATTTAATGGTGGGAAGCTATGATAATCTGGACATGGTAAATGCTGATTATGCTAAAATAGCAAACCAAATTCCGAATGCTTTTATAGGATTTGATGGCAAATATCATGTATACATAGGACCTTATTTGGCGCTTCCGGATTTGCAATCTGCCTATGAAATTTTTTCCAAAAATTATACCAATATATCCACAGTATTGCCGGATAAAAATATTTTAATAAGCAATGGGACAAAAAACCTGTTTTTATTTAATATGAAGGATGATTTATATGTAAGTAAACTTAATCCTGATGGCATGCCCCTTGCGATAGAATCAAAACGTTACAGAGGCATGTTTGAATTTAGAAGGCAACAAGATAGTGACATGACTGCTATAAATGTTGTGCCATTGGAAGAATATTTATATGGTGTTGTGCCGGCTGAGATGCCGGCATGGTGGAATATAGAAGCTCTAAAAGCCCAGGCAGTTGCAGCGCGAACTTATGCAGCGAAAAATATAGGGAGATATGGAAAATATGGATTTGATTTGACTGATGATGATAAAACACAAGTTTACAAAGGGTATGATGGAGAATCTTCTTCTACAAACAAAGCGGTAGATGAAACAAAAGGTGTGGTAGCTATATATCAAGGAAGTCTTATAGATGCCCTTTATCATTCTCACAGTGGGGGATATACCGAAGACAATAATAATTATTTTTCTGCTGATGTTCCTTACTTAAAAGGTGTTGAAGATAAATACGTTTTTGGCTATAACAGTGCTAATGACAGTTGGACAGTCACTTACACAAAAGACCAGATAAAAAACCTGCTGTTAAGTAAAGGACAGGATATAGGAGATATAGTAGATGTAAAGGTCACTGAGAAAAGCTGGACTGGAAGAGCGATTACTGTCACCATTTACGGTACAAAAGGAACTTTTTCTCTACGGAAAGGAGATATACGGTCTTTCTTTGGATTGAAAAGTACCATGATTGACATAAAAGGCGATGGCAGCAGTGAATTTGAAGTTTTCGTGACTTTTTCTTACAGTGATTCGCAAAAAGTTTCTTTAAATGAGATAAATATTCAAAATAATGAAGGTATAACGAGAGTTTCTAAAGATATCCTTTATGTAGTAGGAGAAAATGGTATTAAAGAATTAAAAAAGACAGACAAACCCAGTGAAGTTTATACTATAAAAGGCAGTGGTTATGGACACGGGGTAGGGTTAAGCCAGTATGGGGCAAGAGGACTGGCGGACCATGGGTATAATTACATTTATATTTTAAAATACTATTACAAAGGTATTGATGTATACGATACTATAAACAACAAAACTCTGTAAAAGGATGGCGCAAAAAAAATGAAACGCAGCGAATTTTACTTTGAATTACCAGAAGAATTAATTGCACAAGAACCTTTAGAAGATAGGTCTAGTTCTCGTTTAATGGTTTTAAATAAAAAAACCGGTGAGATTCAACACGATATTTTTAAAAATATAATAAAATATTTAAAAGCAGGAGATTGCCTTGTTTTAAATGATACAAAAGTTATTCCTGCACGCCTTATAGGACGAAGAGAAGACTCAGGAGGAAAGATAGAATTTGTTCTTTTGAAAAGATTATCAGTAAATGAGTGGGAAACATTAGTAAAACCTGGTAGAAGAGCTAAAGTAGGGACAAGAGTTGTTTTTGGAAATGGAGAATTGGTTGCAGAAATTTTGGACAATACAGAAGTTGGAGGAAGAGTAGTAAGATTTTATTATGAAGGAGTATTTGAAGAGGTATTAGATAAATTAGGCGAAATGCCTGTCCCTCCTTATATCAAGAAAAAATTAAAAAATAAAGACAGATACCAAACTGTTTACGCAAAATATGAAGGTTCTGCAGCTGCTCCTACTGCAGGGCTTCATTTCACACAAGAGTTATTAGAAAAAATAAGGCAAATGGGAGTAAAAACTGTTTTTATTACTCTTCACGTAGGATTAGGTACCTTCAGACCAGTAAAGGAAGAAATAATAGAAAATCATAAAATGCATGAAGAGTTTTACATTGTTACAAAAGAAGCAGCTGAAGAAATAAATGCTACAAGAGAAAAAGGTGGTAGAGTAATAGCTGTTGGAACTACTTCTACTCGTACTCTTGAAACAGTTGCTGATGAAAATGGTTATATAAGAGAAAAAAGTGGTTGGACTAATATTTTTATATATCCCGGTTACAAATTTAAAGCGATTGACGGTATGATAACAAATTTTCACTTACCTGAGTCCACTTTAATTATGATGGTGTCAGCTTTTACAGGTAAAGAAAACATAATGAGGGCTTATAAGATAGCCATTGAAGAGAGATATAGATTTTTTAGCTTTGGAGATGCAATGCTTATAATTTGAGCAGTTGATTACGAATCAAAAGGTAGAATAGGAGGATATAATGGCAGCAATTAAGTATCATCTCATAAAAAAAGACAGTAAGACTAAGGCGAGATTAGGAATAATAGAGACTCCCCATGGAATTATAGAAACGCCTGTGTTTATGCCAGTAGGAACACAAGCAACTGTAAAATCTATGACTCCTGAAGAATTAAAGGAAATTGGAGCGACGATTATTTTAAGCAACACTTATCATCTTTATCTAAGGCCGGGGCATAAGATTATAGAAAAAGCTGGTGGCCTTCATAAATTTATGAATTGGGATAGAGCGATTTTAACAGACAGTGGAGGATTTCAAGTTTTTAGCTTGAGTTCTTTAAGAAAAATTACAGAAGACGGTGTAGAGTTTAGGTCTCATATAGATGGCTCTAGACATTTTTTTACTCCCGAAAAAGTAATAGAAATACAAAATGCTTTAGGCTCGGATATAATGATGTCTTTTGATGAATGTGCACCTTATCCTGCAGATTACGATTATGTAAAAAAATCTATGGAGCTTACTATCAAATGGGCTGAAAGGGGAAAAAGAGCCCACAAAAATACTGAAAAACAAGCTCTTTTTGGAATTGTCCAAGGAGGAACTTATGAAGATTTAAGAAAAGAATGTGTTCAAAGATTAGTAGACATAGATTTTCCTGGATATTCTATAGGTGGATTAAGCGTAGGAGAACCAAAGAATGTAATGTACGACATTTTAGATTTAACTACAGAATATTTACCTGAAGACAAACCGAGATATCTTATGGGGGTGGGAAGTCCTGATGACCTTATAGAGGGAGTAATACGAGGAGTTGATATGTTTGACTGCGTACTTCCGACGAGAATTGCTAGAAATGGGACGGTTTTTACCAGCAAGGGCAAATTAATAGTAAGAGATGCTCCTTATGCGGAGGACTTTTCTCCTTTAGATGAAGAATGTGATTGTTATACTTGTAGAAATTATTCAAGAGCCTATATAAGACATTTATTTAAGGCTAACGAAATTTTAGCAGCAAGGCTTGCTACTTTACATAATCTTTATTTTCTAATTAAGTTAATGAAAAAAATAAGGGAAGCTATAAGGCAAGACCAGCTGCTTGAATTTAAAAAAGAGTTTTTTAAAAAATATTATGGGAATAAGGAGGAGTATTAATGAATCCACAAACGACTTATGTAATTGTCGAAATGCTTATTTTTATTGCAATCTTTTACTTTTTGCTGATTTTGCCTCAACAAAGACGCCAAAAGAAAGAAAGAGAAATGCTTGATTCTTTAAAACCTGGCGATGAGATTATTACAAAAAGTGGATTTTATGGTAAAATTCTAAACATAAAAGACGATGTGATAACTTTAGAAATGGGAGCAGATAAGGTGAGGCTAAAGATTGCAAAATGGGCAGTTGGAGGAGTTATAAGCTCAGCTAGTGATAAAAACGAAAAAGAAGAAAAGTGATAAGATGCGGTTTGCCGCGTCTTTTTTTATGTACTATGTTTAAAATAAAAAGCATACATATTAGTAAGAAAACTGTGGGGGTGAGACTTTGAAAGGAAGGTTTGGTGTGGAAAAGGGAACTGGTATAAATATTACTGGAATTTTTACAGGGGTTTTAATAGCCTACATTATCACTCTTAGCTTTTTCATAATTTATGCTTTGCTTTTGACCTTTACAGCCGTATCTGAATTAACTTTACCTACCCTTGCTTTGTTGATAACCATAATAGGCATAGTTTTATCAGGTGCTTTATCTGCACGACATACTACCAGTAAAGGGTGGTTGAATGGAGGAATTGCTGGTATTCTGTATGTAACTATTATGCTGATTGTGGGAGCATTTTTTGTAAAAGAATTAGGGCCTACCTCTTCTTGGGCGGTAAAATATACTTGGGGAGCTATTTTAGGGGCTTTAGGTGGTATGATAGGTATCAATTTATAACTTTAATTCCTTCTCTTTATGTGTTATAATAAATCAGGAAGAGGAGGGAAGAAAAATGAAGCATGTTATAACAATTAACAGACCAACGTTAAAAAATAGCTTAAAAAAACCAGGTTGCGGCGAATGCCAGGCATCCTGTCAGTCTGCTTGTAAAACCTCTTGCACTGTAGCAAACCAAGAGTGTCAATATTAATACATAATACTCAAAATGGCAGTAAAATAGTTACTGCCATTTAAACTTGCAATGGAGGTTAAAAAATGTCAGAGCTAATGCATAAATTTAAAAGACTGGGAATGAATATTGTAGTAGATCCGGTAAGTGGTTCTATCCATGTGGTAGACGATATTATTTATGATATTTTGGATTTTTATGAAAATCATTCAAAAGAAGAAATTGTAAATTTACTTCAACATAAATATGAAAAAAAAGATATACTAGAAGCTATTGCAGAAATTGATGAATTAAAAGAAAAAGGTTTATTATTTTCAGAAGATATATATAAAGATATTGCAGTGTCGAGAAGCGATTCTGTTATAAAAGCAATGTGCTTAAATGTGGCCCATGATTGCAACCTAAGGTGTAAGTACTGTTTTGCCTCTACTGGGAATTTTAAAGGTGGACGCAAATTAATGGATTTTGAGACGGGCAAAAAAGCAATTGATTTTTTAATAGAAAGTTCGGGGAAAAGGAGAAACATTGAAATTGACTTTTTTGGAGGTGAACCCCTTTTAAATTTTGATGTAGTCAAGAAGTTAGTAGAATATGGAAGAGAAAAGGCGAAAGAGAATAAAAAAGTAATTAAATTTACCATAACGACGAATACAGTTTTGCTTGATGATAAAAAAATAAAGTATTTTAATGAAAACTTTTCTAATGTAGTACTTAGTTTGGATGGAAGAAAAGAGGTAAATGACAGCATGAGAATACGTGTAGACGGAAGTGGAACTTATGATACAATAGTTCCAAAAATAAAGAAATTTGTTGAGTCAAGAGGGAAAAAGGAATATTATGTTAGAGGGACTTTTACTTCAAAAAATTTGGATTTTGTTAATGATGTGTTGCACATTGCTGATTTAGGAGTTTATGAAATATCTGTAGAGCCGGTAGTTGAAAAAGAAGATAAAGAATATACCTTAAAGGAAGAGCATTTAGAGAGAATTTTAAATGAATATGACAGATTAGCAGAAGAATATATAGAGAGATACGAAGAAGGAAGGCCTTTTTCTTTTTATCATTTTAAAATAGATTTAGAAGGAGGTCCTTGCGTTAAAAAAAGGCTTCAAGGGTGTGGTGCTGGTTTTGAGTATATAGCGGTGACTCCCGATGGGGATATTTATCCTTGCCATCAATTTGTGGGTATTGAGGAATTTAAATTAGGAAATCTTGATGAAGGTATAACTAATAAAGAATTACAGCAAAAATTTATGGAAAGTGATATTTACAAAAGAGAAGAATGTACAAAATGTTGGGCAAGGTTCTATTGTAGTGGAGGTTGCTTTGCAAATAACTACAACATAAATGGAGATATTAATAAACCTTATGAGCTGGCTTGTGAAATGCAAAAAAGGCGTTTTGAAAATGCGATTGCCATAAAAGCATATCAAATGCTAAAGGGTGAGGGAAATGATTATAAAGGAATATAAGGGTATGAAACCCAAAATAGATGATGAGGCGTATATAGCGGAAACAGCGGAGGTTATTGGAGATGTAGAGATAAAAAAAGATGCAAATATATGGTATGGGGCTGTGCTGAGAGGAGATATAGATAAAATAGTTGTTGGAGAAGGAACTAATATACAAGATAATTGCGTTGTACATGTTACAGAGGGACATCCCTGTTATATAGGAAATTACTGTACAATAGGACATGGGGCGATAGTCCATGCTTGCAAAATAGGAAATAATGTGCTAATAGGAATGGGGGCGATTATCTTAGATGATGCAGATATAGGAGATAATTGTATAATTGGAGCTGGTTCATTGGTAACAGGAGGTAAAAAGATTCCTGAGGGTAGTCTTGCTTTTGGGAATCCTGCAAAAGTTATAAGGAAACTTACTCAAGAGGAAATTGAAAATATTCATCGTTCCTATGAACATTATGTAGAATTAGCAAAACTACATTTTTCTAACTTTGGGCAATTGACCGTTTACAATAAAAGTAATATAATAGAAAATAGTTAAACTACAAAGGAGGATTTGAATGAGAAGTAGAGGGTTTATCAAATTTTTTTCTGTAATTGTTATTGCAGCAATAGTTGCATATGTGGCGTTTTTTGGAATAAATGCAGGTAATTACTCCATAAGGCCCGTACAAAAGCACATAAGGTTGGGGTTAGATTTAAGAGGAGGCGTTTATGTATTAGAAGAAGCACAAGGTAATGTTACACAAGATGCGATAAATAAAGCTATTGCAGTTATAAGGAATAGAGTAGATGCCCTTGGTGTAACACAACCTGTGATAGCTCAACAGGGGTCAAATAGAATTCGTGTAGAATTACCTGGTATGAATGACCCTGATAGGGCAATACAGGTGATAGGTAAAACCGCTCAATTAAAATTTGTAGGTCCTGACGGCAAAGTAATATTGACAGGCGCTAATGTAAAAGACTCTAAAGCAGTATATGCTCAGACTCAAACAGGTGTACAACAACCAGAAGTTACGTTAGTACTTGATGCAGAGGGTACAAAGAAATTTGCAGAAGCAACACAAAAATTTTTAGGACAACCTATTGCGATACTTTTAGATGATAAGGTAATTTCCGCTCCTAGAGTAAATGATGTAATAACTACTGGAAATGCCGTCATTACAGGCTTGAAGGATTTTCAAGAAGCATCTGAATTAGCCACTCTTATAAGGGCAGGTTCTTTACCTGTTACATTGAAACCTATAGCCTACAGTTCTGTAGGGGCAACGTTAGGACCAAGTGCTTTAAATGCCAGCGTAGAAGCTGGAATATATGGGACATTGCTGGTAATGCTTTTTATGATTGCTTTTTATAGATTACCTGGTTTTGTAGCGGACTTAGCTTTATTAATATATATATTGATAAATTTCATTATTTATGCTTTATTTAATATTACTCTCGATTTGCCTGGTATAGCAGGCTTTTTACTCTCTATCGGTATGGCTGTTGATACTAATATTTTAATTTTTGAAAGGTTTAAAGAAGAATTGTGGTCTGGTAAAAGCATAAGACCAGCTTTAGATGCTGGCTTCGTGAAAGCTTTTAGGGCAGTGTTTGATGCTAATATAACCACTATAATTGGAGCTATTATACTTTTTTACTTAGGCTCTGGAAATGTTAAGGGATTTGCCTTAACTCTTATAATAGGTGTGACTTCAAGCCTATTCACTGCTATAACTGTTACAAGGTTTTTGTTGCATGCACTATTAGATATGGATTTGTCAAAGAATATAAAAGTCTATGGAGCATAGGAGGGGAATTGAGTGAATCAGCACAGATTTCATATAGATGTTATTAAAAGAACTAAGATTTGGTTTGTAATATCAGGTGCAATGATTCTAATTGGTATACTAGCTATGTTTGTGAATGGATTTAATTGGGGCATAGATTTTACTGGTGGAACGATAATGGAGTTTAAAATTGGTAAACCTTTTGATACTAATGATATAATTAAAATCTTAAATGAACATAAAGTTAAAGACTTCCAAATACAAAAGATAGGGACAAAAGGTGATGAAGTTTCAATAAAAACAAATCCTATTTCCAATGAAACGCGACTTTCAATAATAAAGGATATCACAAAAAAATACAACTTAACAGAAAATGACTTAATAATGTCACAGCAAGTTGGACCTTCTTTAGGAGCAGAAATAAAATTTGGAATGATATTAGCGCTTTTAGTGGCTTCTGCAGTGATGCTTACTTATTTGGGTTTTAGATTTAATTTTGAAATGAGCTTGGCAGCAGTTGTTGGATTATTGCATAATGTGGTAATATTAATCTCAATTTACGCTATTTTCAAAATAACAGTAGACTCGCCTTTTATAGCGGCTCTTTTAACAGTATTTAGCTATTCTCTTCACGATACAATTGTAATTTTTGACAGAATAAGAGATAATTTAAAAAGTATGAGAAGATCTGATTATGCAGAAATTGCGAATGTGAGTATAAACCAGACTCTTACACGGTCGATAAACGTAGTTTTAACAGTATTAATTATGCTTGCTTTAATGTATTTCTTAGGGCCTAAGGCATTGAAAGATTTTGCATTGCCTTTACTTATTGGTATAACTTGGGGAGCATATTCTTCAATATTTATCTCTACTCCTCTTTGGGTATTAATTAAGAATAGAGAAAAGAGAAGGAAAATCTCTAATAAACCTATAAAAGCCTAAGTCTTAAATAATTATAAAAAATGTAGTGGCATAATATCTCTTTGAGAGATAATGCTACTATATTTTTATTGAGGTGAAAAAATGAATTTGCCTTTTATTTTTAGAAATAAAAATATTACCAGAAGATATAAAGAGATATTAAAAATTTTAACTAAAAATGGTTTTAGTTTTATTTCTGATATTTTATTAAAAGGGGGACATATACCTTTTAATATACTGAAAAGTCATGATTACATGGGAGTTGGAGAGAGGATTCGAAAAACATTGGAGGAATTAGGTCCTACTTTTATAAAAATGGGACAGCTTTTAAGTACAAGAGGGGACCTTATTCCTCATGATATTTTATTGGAACTTGCTAAACTTCAAGATAATGTAGAACCAGAAGACTTTGTAGCGATAAAGAATATTTTAGAGAGTGAGTTAAGAGGCAAAATATCGGATTTTTTCATTTATTTTGATGAAACTCCTATTGCTTCAGCTTCTATTGGACAAGTTTATAGGGCAAAAATTAAAGAAGGAAAAGATGTCGTTGTTAAAGTACAGCGTCCAGAAGTATCACAAAAGATAAATGCTGATATAATAATTCTAAAGAATATTGCTAAAATTTTAAATGAGCGTATAGTTGATGCTCCTTTGGATTTTGTAGAAATTGTTGACGAATTAGCCGAATCTCTTCTCAATGAATTAGATTACACACAAGAAGGGAATAATGCCGAACGCTTTAGAGAAAATTTTGAAAAGGAAAGTTATATCTACATACCTAAAGTATATTGGAAATACACTACAAAGCGCGTTCTTACAATGGAGTACGTAGAAGGTATAAGTGTAAAAAATAGAGATTTACTTGTTAAAAAAGGCTTTGATTTAAAGAAAATTGCAAGAGAGGGAGCCTGGGCTATATTTTTACAAGTTTATGAATTTGGTCTTTTCCATGGAGATCCCCATCCTGGTAATATCTTAATTACAAATGATGGCAAAATTTCATATATAGATTTTGGAATTGTAGGTTACCTTGATAAATCCTCAAGGGAAATGATAATTGACCTTTTTAAAGCTTTTGCTGAAAATGATATTGAGGAAGTAATAGAAGTTTTGTCGGACATGGGTGCCATAAGGCCTGATACTAACATTAGAACCCTTAAATCTGATTTAAACCATATAATAAATTATTTTTACAATACCCCTCTAAAAAATATCAGTGTTAATGATTCAATGAGAAAAATAACGTCAACCGTTTATAAGCATAAGCTGATTTTACCTCCAGAGTTTACTTTACTTCTCAAGTCTTTAGCTACAGTAGAAGGTGTAGGCAGAAGCTTAGATCCCGATTTTAGTATTTCTAGTGTGGCAAAAGATTTTATAAAAGAGGTATATTTGAGAAACATCAGTTTAACTAAAATATTAAAAGAAAACTCGAAGGATTTACATAAGGCAATAATAGTATTGAGAAAGCTTCCTTCTAAAATCCAAAGTATAATGACAAAGCTTATAAAAGACGATATAAAAGTTAGAATAAACCTTGATGAAAGTGAAAGCTTACGCTATGACTTAAATATTATGGTAAATAAGGTTATTGTAAGTATCATAGCATCAGCTTTAATTGTAGCTTCTTCATTGGTTTTGACATTTCAAGGGGGATATAAAGTTTTTGGCTACAATGCATTGGGGCTTTTTGGTTATGTAGTTGCTTTATTTCTATGTTTGTGGGTTTTCTACCGAATCTTTATAATTGAGAGGAGAAAAAAATAGGAGAATTTGTGGGTGATTTGATGTCTAGAATTTGCAGGTGGGTTTTAAAGGAGAATAAAGATTCTCGATTATCTGAGGAAGTACAAAAAACTTATGGACTACCCAAAATAATTGCTGATATACTTTCATCAAGATTAAATCTCCAAGAAGTTAAGAGTTTTTTAAATTCTGATTTGAAAGATTTGTACTCTCCTTATCTTTTAAGGGGAATAAAAGAGGCAAAAGATTTGATACAACAACATATCGCCTTGAAGGACCTAATCACTGTTTATGGCGATTATGATGTTGATGGGATTACCGCTACTGCTATCCTATATTTAACCTTAAAAAAGTTAGGGGCAAAAGTGGATTATTACATACCAGAAAGATTAGTTGAAGGATATGGTATAAATGAAGAAGCAATAGACAAAATTGCACAAAGAGGAACAAAACTTATAATTAGTGTAGATTGCGGTATAACCTCTGTTAAGGAAGTGGAAAAGGCAAAATCTTTAGGGTTAGATGTAATAATAACTGACCACCACAGTGTCCCTAAGGAGATACCACAAGCAGATGTGGTGATAAATCCACATTTGTCTGATATTGAATATCCTTTTTGTGACCTAGCAGGGGTGGGAGTTGCTTTTAAACTGTCACAAGCTCTTATTGGGGAAGAAGCTTATGAACTTTTGGATATCGTTTCAATAGGAACTATTGCAGATATTGTTCCTTTATTAGGAGAAAATAGAATAATTGTAAAAGAAGGGCTAAAAAGACTAAATGAAACACAAAATATAGGTTTAAAAGCCCTCATAAAAGCTTCTGGATTGCAAAATGTTGAAATTGACGAATATCATGTGGGATTTATATTAGCTCCTCGCCTCAATGCTGCAGGGCGATTAAGAAGTGCAGAAGCGGCTGTCAGATTATTGATAAACCAAGATGAAAAAGAAGTAGCAGAAATAGCAGAATATTTAAATCAAGAAAATTTAAATAGACAACAAATAGAAAATCAAATACTTCAGGAAGCAATCAAAAAAGTAAAAGAGACGGTTGATTTAAATAAGGAAAAAGTAATTGTACTGTGGGATGAAAATTGGCATCCAGGCGTTATTGGAATTGTGGCATCCCGGATAACAGAAAGGTTTCATAGACCATCTATACTTATAAGTTTAGGAGAAATAGAAGGTAAAGGTTCAGGGCGAAGCATAGAAGACTTTAATTTATATAAAGCATTAGAATACTGTAAAGATTATTTGATAAAATATGGTGGCCATGAAATGGCTGCTGGAATAAATATTGAAAAGAACAATTTGGAGATTTTTAAAACTAAGATAAATGAATATGCTGATACGGTGCTTAGTGAACTTGATTTAATTCCAAGTTTAAGAATAGATGCAAAGGTTAAAAATGAAAAGATAGATATAGAAATAGCTAAGCAAGTTCAAAGGTTTAAACCTTTTGGCAATCATAATCCTCGGCCTAATTTTTTATTTGAGGGTTTGACAGTTACAAAAGTATTTGATTTAAATGGTGGAAAATACAAAAAAATTATCGTACAAAAAGACAAGTTTGTGTATGAGCTTATGTTATTTGATGTATCAGACAAGGGAAACGATGTAAAAATAGGAGATGTAATAGATGTTGTGGGAAGCATTGAAATAAACAGCTGGAATGGTATAGAGTCAGTAATGATAAATGTAAAAGATTTAAGAATTAAGTTGCCTTTGTTTTCCTACTATAAAAACTTGAGCAAAATCATGGTAGAGTATCAGCCTGAGAAAAAAGAGATAGACAAAAAAGTTGATTATATAATTGACCAAAGAGGAATTAATAATAAGTGGGAATATGTGCTGAAACTTTTTAAAGGAGAAAGCAAAACAGTTGTCATAGTAAATACAATTGTAGAACTTAGGTCATTACTTAGATATCTTAAAAAGGAAAAGTTTTTGGATTTTTCTTTATGCAATGTGGATTGTAAAAAAGAAAATGGTATACTATTTTTCCCCAATTCTTTAAAACCATTAAAATACTACGATGATATAATTATTTATGATATACCCTTTAAAAAAGAAATCTTTTACCACATTCTTTCTCATTCACAAGGAAAGAGGATTCATTTAGTTTTTAAAGAAGCAGATATATATTATAATTTAAAATCCTTTGACGAAATTTTTCCTCAAAGGAAGGACTTTATTAAACTTTACAAATTTATAGAAGAAGGAAACAACATTTTATTTAAAGAACATTTGCATCCACAACTGAATTTAAATCCAATAAAATTTTCATTTTGCATAAAAGCAATGAAAGAAATAGGATTGATAAATGTAAAAGAACGTGATAATATTTTTATGTTAAGCAAAAATTCTGTGTCACAAAAGGTTAATATTGAACAAGCTCGAATAATGCAACAGATACTCTCAGCTAAAAAAGAGTTTATTGAATTTGCCAAGTTCATTGTTAGCCAGAAAATTTAAGGAGGTTTTTGTAATGACGCTGGAAGAAATCAAAATAATGATTAGAGAAATACCTGATTTCCCTAAAAAAGGAATAAAATTTAAAGATATTACACCTGTTTTAAAAGATGCGAAAGCTTTCAATTATTCCATAGAAATGCTGGCTAAGACTTTAGAGGGTAGAAAATTTGACCTTATTGCAGCACCAGAAGCAAGAGGATTTTTGTTTGGAGCCCCACTAGCTTATAGATTGGGAGTAGGATTTGTTCCTGTCAGGAAACCTGGAAAACTACCTGCAGAAACGTTAAGCTATGAGTATGAACTAGAATATGGGACAGATTCACTTGAAATACACAAAGATGCTGTTTTAGAGGGACAAAGAGTTGTAATAGTTGATGATTTACTGGCGACAGGTGGTACAATTTACGCTTCTGCAAAACTTGTGGAAAAATTAGGAGGAATAGTAGACTCTATTATTTTCTTGACTGAATTAACTTTTTTAGATGGTAGAAAAAAGCTTGACGGATATGATATAATTTCATTAATAAAGTTTTAATCAAAAGTGGCTTTAAGCCACTTTAATTATAAGGTGTGATAATTATGTTGGACAAAGTGATAAATAGGATAAAAAAATACATGGGTGATGATGCAAATTTAGAGTTAATATACAAAGCTTATAACTTTGCTGTAAATGCCCATGAGGGCCAAATGAGAAACTCGGGAGAGCCATATATTGTTCATCCCATAGAGGTTGCATATATTTTGGCCGATTTGGAGTTAGATATTACAACTATTGCAGCAGGTCTTTTACATGACGTATTAGAAGACACAGATGTGAATTACGGCCAGTTATTGGAAATTTTTGGAAAAGAAATTGCTGATTTGGTTGACGGAGTTACAAAACTTGGTAAAATAGAATACAAGAGCAAAGTAGAGCAGCAAGCTGAAAATATGAGAAAAATGCTTATAGCAATGGCAAAAGACATAAGAGTGATACTCATAAAACTGGCAGACAGGCTTCACAACATGAGAACTCTCAAATATTTACCTCCTGACAAACAAAAAGAAAAAGCGGAAGAGACTTTAGAGATTTATGCCCCTATTGCTCATCGCTTAGGAATATCTAAGATAAAATGGGAATTAGAAGATTTGTGTTTGAGATATTTGCATCCGGAGGAGTATTATGACCTCGTAGAAAAGGTTGCTGCAAAAAGAAAAGAAAGAGAAGAGTTTATACAAAATATTATAACTACCATTAAAGAGAAATTAAAAGAAATGGGAATACAAGCAGAAGTAGATGGGCGACCTAAACATTTTTACAGTATATACAAAAAGATGAAAACGCAAAATAAAACTTTCGAGCAAATTTACGATTTGTTAGCAGTTAGGATAATTGTTAATACTGTAAAAGACTGTTACGGTGTATTAGGAATTGTTCATACTTTATGGAAGCCAATTCCTGGCAGATTTAAGGATTACATTGCAATGCCTAAGCCTAACATGTATCAATCCCTTCACACTACAGTAATAGGTCCTAAAGGAGAACCTTTTGAAATACAAATAAGAACATGGGAGATGCACAAAACAGCAGAATACGGTATTGCAGCCCATTGGAAATATAAAGAGGGTAAGACCACAGAAGACGAGTTTGACCAAAAGCTTTCTTGGCTTAGGCAGCTTTTAGAGTGGCAGAAAGAGTTAAAAGATGCAAAAGAATTTATGGAAACTTTAAAAATTGATCTTTTTACAGATGAGGTTTTTGTCTTTACCCCTAAAGGGGATGTAATAAATCTGCCAGCGGGGTCTACTCCTATTGATTTTGCGTACAGCATACACACTGAAATAGGTCATCGTTTGAACGGTGCTAAAGTAAACGGTAAAATAGTCCCTATAAATTATCAATTGAAAAACGGTGATATTGTAGAAATATTGGTAAGTCCAAATAAAGACAGAGGTCCAAGTAGAGACTGGCTCCAGATTGTCAAAAGCTCTCAAGCGAGAAACAAAATCAGACAGTGGTTTAAAAAAGAAAAAAGAGAAGAAAACATCGCTCGCGGCGAGGAAATGTTAGAAAGAGAGTTAAGGCGTCATGGCATACAGCCTGCCATGATAAAGAGTGAAATATGGGATGAGGTACTTAAAAAACTCAACATTCACACAATGGAGGATTTATATGCAACAATCGGATATGGAGGGTTAACTCTAAATCAGGTAATACCGAGAATTAAGGAAGAAATCAAAAAATCTCAGAAAGAAATAGGTTTAAAGTCTGTTCCAACTGATAAGGTTGGAAAGAAAAAAGAGAAAACAGGTGGAACGGGGGTCATTGTAAAAGGGGCAGACAATGTAATGGTAAGGTTTGCAAAATGTTGTTCACCTGTTCCGGGGGATGAAATAATAGGTTACGTAACTAAAGGAAGAGGTATTTCTATTCACAGAAAAGATTGTCCCAATATAAAAGAATATCTTTTCGATAGGAACAAGATTGTAGAAGTAGAGTGGGAGCAAGGTAAAAACATCGCTTATCAAGCTGATATACAGATTATGGCCAGTGATAGATTTGGACTTTTGACAGAAGTTACAAGTGTTCTTGCAGATGTAAAAATTGCTGTAAAAGCTGTCAATGCAAGAACAACAAAAGACAGTATTGCAATTATAAATTTAACTTTAGAGATTACTTCAAAAGAGCAACTAGAAAAAGTTATGAATAAATTAAAAGCTTTGGAAGGAGTAATGGATGTCTACAGATTAAGTGCATAGAGGTGATTTTTTTGAGAGCTGTTGTTCAACGGGTGACTCATGGAGAAGTCAGTGTAGATGGTGAATTGATAAGTTCAATAGGAAAAGGATTTGTTGTATTGGTTGGCATATCTGTTGATGATACAGAAGAAGACGTAGCCTATATGGCGGATAAAATAGTAAATTTGCGTGTTTTTGAAGATGAAGAAGGAAAAATGAATTTATCTCTTTTGGAGGTAGAAGGGGAAATACTACTCGTTTCTCAATTTACTTTGTTGGGGGATGTGAGAAAAGGCAGAAGGCCTAATTTCATGATGGCTCAAAAACCAGAAGAGGCTTTGAAGTATTTTAATTTATTAGTCAAAGAGATAGAAAATAGAGGTGTAAATGTCAAAACAGGTAAATTTCAGGCCATGATGGAAGTATTAATTGAAAATGACGGACCTGTTACAATCCTTATTGATTCTAAAAAAATATTTTAGGAGTGGGTTTATGAAAATACAAAGGTATGTGGTAGGACTTTATGGAGCCAATTGCTATATTGTTTCTGACGAAGAAAACATGGAAGCAATTGCAATAGATCCAGGGGAATATTCATCTGAAATACAAGATTATATTATTACTAACAATTTAAATGTAAAATATATTTTGCTTACACACGGGCATTTTGATCACATAGGAGGAGTAGAAGAGCTGAAAAAACTAACTCAAGCAAGAGTTGCCATTTCAAAAGAAGACGCTCCTATGCTTTTAGACCCTAGTTTAAACTTATCTGAAATGGCCTATAAAAAAATACTATGCAATCCTGCAGATATTTTATTAAGTGACGGTGATACTTTAACTTTTGGAAAATACAGCGTAAAAGTTATACACACCCCAGGGCACACAAAAGGAGGAGTGTGTTTTAAAATTGATAATGTATGTTTTACTGGCGATATCCTATTTAAAGGCTCTATAGGAAGATACGATTTTCCAGGAGGAAATTTTCCTACTTTAATGGACTCTATAAAAAATAAACTTTTAGTTTTAGAAGATGATGTTATAATATACCCCGGTCATGGGGACTCTTCAACTATTGGCAAGGAAAAGAAACTTAATCTGTTTTTGAAGGATTTTGTGGAGTGAAAAATGTACTTTAACAATGCCCAATTATCAATAAAAATGTAAAAGATAATTGTGATTGACAGTTAATAATAGTATAATGTATAATATCAAATAAAATGAAGGATAAATGCGATGACCAGGAGAGTAGCAATAGCAGGTATACAGGGAGAAGATACCGCGATTGAGAGTATCTTCATACTTATGCTGTTGTGAATGACACCTGTGAGCAGACCAGTCGATAATGTAGGCTGGCTCCGTGAACCTGCGTTAAGGGAATGAGTCCAAATCAGGGTGGCACCACGGGATTTAACCTCTCGTCCCTGCAAATTGTTGCAGACGAGGGGTTTTTAAATGTATAAAGTTTTACAAAATTTAAAAGGAGTTGGTGAAATGCTTACAAAAGCGCCAAGAGGGACAAAGGACATTCTCCCTTCAGAATCATATAAATGGCAATATATAGAAGGACTCATAAGGGAGATATGTGATGTTTACGGTTTTAAAGAGATAAGAACGCCTGGCTTTGAACATACTGAGTTGTTTTTAAGAGGAGTAGGGGAATCTACAGACATTGTAAGAAAAGAAATGTACACTTTTACTGATAAAGGGGGGAGAAGCATTACTTTAAAGGCTGAAGGTACTTCTCCAGCTGTAAGAGCATTTATAGAGCACAATTTGTACGCAGAAACACAGCCTACCAAATTGTACTATATTACTCCTGTGTACAGATATGAAAGGCCTCAATCGGGAAGGCTAAGAGAACATCACCAATTTGGAGTCGAAATATTTGGTGCTAAAAGTGCTTCTGCAGATGCAGAAGTTATAAGTGTTGCTATGACACTTTTAAAAAAATTGGGGCTTAATAATTTGGAGCTTAGAATAAACAGTGTAGGATGTCCTGTTTGTAGAAAAAATTATAATAAAGTACTTAAGGATTTTTTAAAGGACAATTTGGAGTATTTGTGTGATGACTGTAAAGTCAGATATGAGATAAATCCTTTGAGAGTATTAGATTGTAAAGTTGAGAGTTGTCAGATGATAACCAAAGATGCGCCTCTTATTACAGATTATTTGTGCGATGACTGCAAAAATCATTTTGAAGAGTTACAAAAATATTTGGATGTAATGGGCTATGATTATATAATTGACCCCAGGATTGTAAGAGGACTTGATTATTATACCAAAACTGCTTTTGAAATAATTTCAAAAGACATTGGAGCTCAAGGAACTGTGTGCGGTGGTGGTAGGTATGATGGTCTTATAGAAGAATGCGGAGGGCCTTCTATGCCAGGAGTAGGTTTTGGAATGGGATTGGAGAGGCTTCTTATTACATTAGAGCAAAATAGCATTGAAATTCCAAAACCTGAAGGCGTAGATTTGTTTATCGCTTATGTTGGGGAAGACGCAAAATTATTTACTTTTGCCCTTGCTAATAAACTGCGATTTAATGGATTAAAAGTAGAAAGAGATAACATGGAGAGAAGTTTAAAAGCACAAATGAAGTACGCAAATAAGCTTAATGCGAAATTTGCTATTGTAATAGGAGAAGAAGAGATGAAGGAAAACAAAGTTAAATTAAAGGATATGAGAGTTGGAAGCGAAGTAGAAATATCCATTGATGAGATAGAACAAAGGATAAAAAATATATAAACGGAGGGAGTTAAATGGGAGAACAATTAAATGGCCTTAAAAGAACTCACATGTGTGGAGAATTGACAGTTGAAGACGTAGATAAGTCAGTTGTAGTAATGGGATGGGTGCAAAGGAGAAGAGACCATGGAGGATTAGTATTTATAGATTTAAGAGATAGAACAGGCATTGTGCAGGTGGTTTTTAGCAATGAGGTTTCTTCTGAAGCCTTTGAAAAAGTGCAAAGCGTAAGAAGTGAATATGTACTGGCAATAGAGGGAAAAGTGGTAAAAAGGGCTCCGGAAAATGTAAATCCCAAAATTTCTACAGGAGAAATTGAAATACATGCCAATACTTTAAAAATTTTAAGCAAATCAGAGACTCCGCCTTTTCCAATAGAGGATAGGAGCAATGTATCAGAGGCTATAAGGTTGAAATACAGATACTTAGATTTGAGAAGGCCTTCAATGCAACAAAATTTAATGACTCGGTTTAAAATAACTAAAGTGGTTCGTGCCTTTTTAAACAAAAATGGTTTTATAGAGATAGAAACACCTCTTTTAATTAAAAGTACGCCAGAAGGTGCAAGAGATTACCTTGTACCAAGTAGAATTTATCCAGGGAAATTTTATGCTTTGCCTCAATCTCCTCAAATATTCAAACAACTTCTTATGATTTCTGGATTTGATAAGTATTACCAAATAGCTAAATGTTTAAGAGATGAAGATTTAAGAGCAGATAGGCAACCAGAGTTTACACAAATAGATATAGAAATGTCTTTTGTAGAAGTAGAAGATGTTTTGAAAATTAACGAAAAAATGATTGCAGAGATATTTAAAGAGACTTTAGGCATTGATGTACCAATTCCTTTTAAAAGATTATCTTATCAAGAATCTATGGAGAGATTTGGGACAGATAAACCAGACTTGAGGTTTGGAATGGAACTTAAGGATTTATCTGATATAGTGGCACAATCAGAATTTAATGTGTTTAAGACTGCTTTAAAAAATAACGGTTCTGTGAGAGGTATAAATGTAAAAGGTGCTGCTTCTATGCCAAGAAGACAGTTGGACGAATTAGTAGAGTTTGCAAAGACTTATGGTGCTAAAGGACTTTTGTGGATGCAGGTTTTTGAAAATGAAGTGAAATCTCCTGCTACTAAATTTTTAAGTAAAGAAGAAATGAAGAAAATACTCGATAGACTTGAGGCAGAAGCCGGAGATTTACTATTAATTGTGGCAGACAAAGATGAAATAGTTTTTGATACTTTAGCTCATTTGAGGCTAGAGATTGGCAAGAGATTTAATTTAATTGATGAGAATAAATATGAGTTTGTTTGGATAGTAGATTTTCCGCTTTTAGAGTACGACGAAGAAGAAAAAAGGTATGTAGCAAAGCACCATCCTTTTACTGCTCCTAAAGATGAAGATATAGAGCTACTGGAAAAGGAACCTTTAAAAGTCAGGGCAAAGGCTTATGACATAGTTTTAAATGGTACAGAGATTGGTGGAGGCAGTATAAGGATACACGATACAGAACTTCAAAAAAGAATGTTTAAAGTTTTAGGATTTAGCGAAGAAAAAGCGTGGGAAAGATTTGGATTTTTGATGGAGGCTTTCAAATACGGTGCTCCTCCCCATGGGGGTATAGCTTATGGATTGGATAGGCTTGCAATGATTATAACAAGTAGCGACACCATAAGGGATGTAATTGCATTTCCAAAGACTCAAAATGCAGTGTGCTTGATGACAGATGCTCCTTCTGAGGTTTCAGAAGAGCAGTTAAAGGAATTGCACATAAAGGTAGACCTATAAACGTTTACCAGTTGAAAAATAGAGGCTTTTGTGCTATTATTTATATAGAAATATAAATAAAGTTGAAAAGCCCTGTGGTGTGCGTGAGGTCCGGTGAAAGTTTGAGCCAACACCAATAATAAGGGAGCCTGGGCTTTGGCAGTAGAATGTAGGCCGTCTTCGAACGGAAACATGAAGCTGCCAAGAGGGCACCCACGTTGTGAGGACGGGTTCAAGAACTACCGGGAAGCACGGCACTATGGGGGTTTTTTTATGGAGGGAAAAGTGTGGACATTTTTTCACGCACAGAGCTTTTAATAGGAAAAGAAGGACTTTTAAAACTTAAAAACAGTACCGTTGCTGTTTTTGGAATAGGAGGAGTAGGCTCTTTTGCTGTTGAAGCTTTAGTAAGAGCAGGAATTGGAAAATTGGTTTTAATAGATGGAGACGATGTATGTGTTACAAATGTAAACAGGCAAATACATGCTACCACTCGTACGATAGGTAAACCTAAAGTTGATGTAATGAAAGACAGGATATTAGAGATAAATCCACAAGCCCAGGTTTTTACTTTCAAAGAATTTTACTCCAGCGACAATAGTGATAAACTATTATCAAAAGAATACGATTATGTAATTGATGCAATTGACAGAGTATCTTCAAAAGTGGATTTAATAGTGAAATGCACTTTATTGGGTATACCTATAATTAGCAGTATGGGAGCAGGAAATAAATTAGATCCTACAAAATTTGAAGTGGCAGATATTTATCAAACAAGTGTATGTCCTTTAGCAAAAGTAATAAGAAGAGAACTTAAGAAAAGAGGTATTAAATCTTTAAAAGTGGTGTATTCTAAAGAAGAGCCTATAAAAAATTTTTATGAAAATGAAAAGAGAAAAATGTCGAAACCAGTACCTGGCAGTATTTCTTTTGTGCCTTCTGCTGTCGGCCTCATACTTGCTGCAGAGGTAGTTAAGGATTTATTAAAAAAATAACAAAAGGCTATTGACATATCTCTGAAAAACTTTTATACTATTCTTTGGATACCCCGATGGGGTTGGGAGGTATAGTATGTACCAAGAAAGCAAAGAAGATTTATTGAGAAGATTAAGAAAAATTGAAGGACAAGTAAAAGGCATACAAAAAATGATTGAAAATGACGCCCATTGTGTAGATGTACTGGTACAAGTAGCTGCTGTTAGGTCTGCGATAAATAGCGTTGGTAAAATTCTTCTTAAAAGCTATACTACCAGCTGTGTAAAGGGAGCGATCTGTACTGAAAAGCAGGATGATATGATAGAGGAATTAGTTGAAACATTTATAAAATTTATGAAATGACTTTAAAAGTTAGGTTTTGTGAGCAATTTGTTTTATAATATAAAATGTATAAAGCAATTGCTTTGTATAAAAATAAAAATGAAATAAAAGTATAGGAGTGGTTTTATGGCAGAATTAGTTATTACACTTGAAAATTTTGAAGAAGAAGTTGTAAATTCGGACGTACCAGTATTGATAGATTTTTGGGCTGAATGGTGTATGCCTTGTAGAATGGTGGCTCCAATAATTGACGAATTAGCGAAAGAATATGAAGGAAAAATCAAAGTAGGTAAAATTAATGTTGATGAAGAAAATGAATTAGCAATGAAATTTAGAATAATGAGTATACCCACAATAGGGCTTTTCAAGAATGGTAAAATGGTAGGTAAACTTATAGGAGCAAGACCTAAAGCAGATTTTGTGAGATTCATTGAAAAGTATCTAAATGAAGATACTACAAAGTCAGAAGAGCCCCTTGAAGTAGAAATTACATATGATAATTTTGAAGAAGAAGTTGTAAATTCTGATGTACCAGTATTGATAGATTTTTGGGCTGAATGGTGCGCTCCTTGTAGATTAGTTGCTCCCATAATTGATGAACTAGCAAAAGAGTATAAAGGAAAGATTAAAGTAGGAAAAGTCAACGTAGACGAAGAAAATGAACTGGCAATGCAGTTTAGGATAATGAGCATACCTACAATAGGACTTTTCAAAAATGGTAAAATGGTAGATAAGATAATAGGAGCAAGACCTAAAGCAGACTTTGTAAAATTTTTAGAAAAACATCTGGGCAATTAAAAATCCTGCATATTATGCAGGATTTTGACTTTATCTTTGAATAAATATAAAAATAATTGCTTAATTTTCCAAAAAATTACGAAAATCGAACCATATTAAGGCATACTTTTGTAAAACGAAGAAAACCCAATATTAAATTGGGTTTTCTTCGTTTTTTAAGGAATGTAAAAGCTTTTATTTAACTTAAGTAAATGTATACAATATAGATGTAGAGAAAATTTTTAGAGGTGATATAATGGAAAACATAAAAGTGGTAGTATGGGGACTTGGTGCAATGGGAAGCGGCATTGCTAACATGATACTTTCTAAAAAAGGAATGGAAATAGTTGGAGCAATTGATACAGATCCAAATAAAATAGGAAAGGATTTAAATGAAATTTTAGGAACAAATTCTAAACCTGTTTACATAACTTCTGAACCTCAAGATGTTATAAAAAAAGGAAGTGCTGATATAGCGGTTATTGCTACATCCTCATATGTAGAAAAGGTTTTCCCACTCATTAAATTGGCGGTAAAAAATGGCATCAATGTTATTACAACTGCTGAGGAGATGTCATATCCTTCTGCCCAACATCCGGAATTAGCCAAAAAAATTGACAGACTTGCAAGAGAAAATGGCGTATCTGTTTTAGGTACAGGAATAAATCCGGGATTTGTATTAGACTATTTAATTATTACACTGACTGGAGTTTGCGTAAATGTTGATTCCATTAAAGCAGCAAGAATTAATGACTTATCTCCCTTTGGAAAAGCTGTTATGGAAGAACAAGGAGTAGGCCTCACTCCAGAGGAATTTGAAGAAGGTGTGAAAAATGGTACTGTTACAGGGCACATAGGATTTCCGGAGTCCATCTCAATGATTTGCGATGCTTTAGGCTGGAAACTTTCAAGTATTGAGCAGACAAGACAGCCTATAGTTTCTAAAACTTATAGAGAGACCCCTTATGCAAGAGTTGAGCCAGGTTATGTTGCTGGATGTCGCCAAATAGGGTATGGAAAGGTAGATGGAGAGGTAAAAATAGAATTGGAACATCCGCAGCAGATATTACCTGACAAAGAAGGAGTAGAGACTGGAGACTATATTGAGATTAAAGGAACTCCAAATATAAAGTTGTCTATAAATCCTGAGATACCTGGAGGCCTAGGTACTATTGCTCTTTGTGTCAATATGATACCTCATGTTATAAACGCAGCGCCGGGTCTTGTTACAATGTTAGATTTGCCTGTACCTAGAGCTATTATGGGTGATGCAAGGGATATGATTAGGAGGAGATAAAATGGCTCAAAAAGGCGATTGGGTAAAAATTAAACAGGTAATTTTAGAACCAGCGGAAAGAGCTGAAAATATACCTCAAGATACAAAACAGACTCCCTTGACAATGTGGGTTAAAGGTTTACTTTTAGAGGATGGAGAGATTGGGGATACAGTTAAAATAAAAACCTTTACAGGTAGAATGGTAGAGGGAGTTTTAGTAGAAGTAAATCCACGGCATATTCACGATTTTGGTAATCCAATTTCTGAACTTATAAAAGCAGGGATGAAAGCAAGAGAGATATTGTATGGCGGTGAAGAGAATGAGTAGGTATAAGGAAATAATGGCAAGGAAAAACGAAATAATGAAAAAATCTTTAGGAATAGATTATGAGAGATTTGAATCAGGTGGAATTGCTTTTGATTATGAAAGAATGATGAAGGAAACAGGCTATACATTAGAAGAGATTATTAAAATACAAAGAGAAGCAAATGTAGGGAATACTCCACTTATAGAGCTTAAAAATTTAACAGAATTAGCGAGAAAAGTTTCACCAACAGGAAAAGCTGCCAGAATTTTTATAAAAGATGAAGCTTGTAACCCTTCAGGAAGCTTTAAAGAAAGGCGGGCTAGTGTTTCTATATATCACGCAAAACAAAAGGGATATAAGGGAGTCATAGCTGCTACTAGTGGTAATTACGGAGCAGCAGTGGCTTCACAAGCTGCCATGAAAGGTTTAAAATGCATTGTCGTTCAAGAAGCGTATGATAGCAGAGGCATAGGGCAGCCAGAGATATTGGAAAAAGGAAGAAAATGTGAAACATTTGGTGCAGAAGTGGTACAATTAACTATTGGACCGGAATTATTTTATGTAAACTTGATGTTATTAGAAGAGACGGGATATTTTAATGCTTCTTTGTACACTCCTTTTGGAGTTGCTGGTATTGAAACATTGGGATATGAAATAGCTCAGCAAGTAAAAGAGAGGACTGGCAAATTTCCCGATGTTGTTGTGGCCACCCATGCCGGTGGAGGCAATTTGACAGGTACTGCGAGAGGACTTATAAAAGCAGGAGATACTCATACAAAGGTGTGCGGAGCAAGTGTTGATTTGACAGGACTTCACATGGCCTCAGATAAAGATTTTAATAGAAAGTCTTTTACGACGGGACATACAGGATTTGGAATTCCTTTTGTGACTTGGCCGGATAGAGCAGATGTGCCTCGAAATGCTGCAAGGCCTTTAAGGTACATGGATGGGTATTACCTTGTCAAGCAAGGGGAAGTCTTTTACATGACAGAGCTTTTAGCTCAATTAGAAGGTTTAGAAAGAGGACCAGCGGGGAATACCTCTTTAGCGGCAGCTTTCAGTTTGGCACAGCAAATGGAAAATGACCAGATAATAGTGGTACAGGAGACAGAGTATACAGGGGCAGGTAAAAATCCAACGGCTCAGCTTACTTTTGCTATGCAAAACGGCATAAAAATTCTAGTAGGAAATCCTGATGATGAGATACCAGGACAAAATATAATTTTGCCTGAACATCCTTCTATGATAAAGGCAAGAGAAGTCAATCTTTCAAATTTGAAAAAATCCTATATTAAAAACTGTGTCCAACATTTTGGAATAATGCCTAAAGAGGAGGACATCAAGTTTTTAGCAGAAGATACTAAGTCCAGTGAAGAATTTGTGAAAGAAGTAATTTCAGAATTACAGAAGGGAGGGTTAGTATGAGACGAGAAGATGATTTTGAAACAAGAAGCAAACACTTAAAGCACATGACAGATGAAGAATTAGACGCATATTTCTGGAAATTGGCAGAAAAAATTGTAGATCCTTTGATAGAGTTGGCATATTATCACACATCTCCATCTATTGAGCGTTCTGTGCTTTTACGAATGGGTTTTTCTAGTATTGAGGCAAAGGAGATTGTAAACAGAATTGAGGAAAGAGGGCTTTTGCCAAAAGGAGCAGGAAATATTGTGTTGAAAGTTGCAGAAAGGGTTAAAAAGGATTACCTCACTGCCGGAAAATCCATAGCTAATGGAGAGTATCTGGAGGTGCTTGATGATATAGCAAGGGAGGCTAATAAAAATGAAGCTTGAAAAGGATAAAAAAATAGATATTGAAGAAATTTTGAAGGATTTGGACAAATATGTGCCTAGGAGAAGAGGATGGCACTGGAGAGAGGATGTAGGTGAACACAAAATTGGCGATTTTGAGTATTATCAGGTTTCAAAACCACTTAAAAACAGTATTCCTTTACCTGCTGCAAAACACTTTGGAAACATTGACCCTCAGCCAGATTGTGTGATAACCACAGAAATAGCTTCAGGAAGGTTTGAAGATGATATAAGGCGCATGAGAATGGCAGCATGGCATGGAGCAGACCACATAATGGTTATTAGAACGTTAGGACAAAGCCATTTTGATGGACTCATTGAAGGAACACCTGAAGGTGTAGGAGGAGTTCCTATTTCGAGAAAACAAATAAGAGCGACGAGAAAAGCATTGGATTTAATTGAAGATGAGGTCGGTAGGCCTATAAACTTTCACTCTTATGTAAGTGGGATAGCCGGTCCTGAAGTAGCTGTTATGTTCGCTGAAGAAGGGGTAAATGGTGCCCATCAAGACCCTCAGTACAATGTCCTTTATAGAAATATAAACATGGTAAGGTCTTTTGTAGATGCAGCAGTTGCTAAAAAAATAATGGCAGATGCTAATATACTTCAAATTGATGGTGCTCACAATGCCAATGCAACAGCAAAATATGGATGGAAAGTTATGCCTGAACTTTTAGTTCAGCACGCTATAAATACACTTTATTCGAGAAAAGTAGGAATGAAACCAGAAAACATAGCCTTATCTACAGTGCCACCAAATGCTCCACCAACTCCTTCCATACGTTTGGATTTGCCGTATGCAGTAGCTTTGAGGCAGCTTTTTAAAGATTATAAAATGAGGGCCCAGATGAACACAAAGTATATCGAACACGATATGAGAGAAGCAACTGTAACACATGTGCTTAACCTTTTAATATCTCGATTGACTTCGGCCGATATACAAAGTACTATTACTCCTGATGAAGGAAGAAATGTTCCATGGCATTACAACAATATCAACGCGATAAACACTGCTAAACAAGCCCTTATAGGTATGGACGGTCTAAAAGAGATGGTAAAACTCAATTTTGATGGGGAGCTAGGGAAAAAAGTCAGAGAACTAAAAATGAGAGCTATTCTCTTTATGGAGGAAATTTTAGAAGTTGGAGGATACTTTAAGGCAGTAGAAGAAGATTTCTTTGTGGATTCAGGCTATTATCCAGAGAGAAATGGAGATGGCATTGTAAGAACTATAAATGGCGGTATTGGCGCCGGTACTGTTTACAAAAGAGATAAAGACTATATTGCACCAGTATGCTCTCACTTTGGATATAACAATTTGCCAGAAGGGCTTAATAAACCTTGCGATTTAATAGATGGGTGTACTCTTTGCAAGCATGAGAAAATCCAATATATAGACGAATTAGATGAGAATGACAATGTAGAAAATAGATTGAAAGAAACTGTTGAGTATAGAAAAGGAGATAAAATAAAACCAGAAGTTGAATGGGCAGGAGACGGGATAATAAGTATGAATCTATTTTTGCCTGTAGATGAAAGGACTGCTGAATATGCTGCTATTAAATACGCAGAAGAGTTAGGGCTTACTGATGTAGTCGTTTTAGGTAAACTTCCAATGCATCCTGCAGAGGGAACGTACGTGGAAGTAAGAGGGCGTATTCAATTTTCTATTGGCAAAAATGAATTAGAAATACCGCCGCAAGAGGAAATACTTTCAGATGAGGAAATAGAAGAAGATATTAAGAGAAAGTCTATGAAGGTGGTTGCTGCAACTGTAGGAAATGATGAGCATTCTGTGGGCTTAAGAGAGATTTTGGATATAAAACACGGCGGAATTGAAAAATATGGCATAAAATTTACTTACCTTGGTACTTCTTGTCCTGTAGAAAAGTTAGTTGATGCAGCTATAGAGGAAAATGCTGATGCTATTTTAGTTAGTACTATAATAACCCATGATGATGTCCATATAAAAAATATGAAAAAAATTCACGACCTCTGTGTAGAAAAGGGAATAAGGGATAAAGTAATTTTAGTAGGTGGAGGTACGCAAATTACAAACGACCTTGCTAAAAGTGTTGGCTTTGATGCAGGATTTGGAAGAGGCACAAAAGGAAATCAAGTGGCAAGTTTTTTGGTTAAAAAAAGAAGGGAAAAGGAAAATGAAGAAAACAATTGACATACTTGTAGCTGAGATTGGAAGTACTACGACAACTGTAAATGCTTTTGTTCTGGGCAGTGATCCTGTTTTTATAGGTCAGGGGATGGCTCCTACCACAGTCTTAGATGGGGATGTGAATATTGGCCTTGAGGGGGCTATTGAGGATTTAAAAGATAAAATTGGAGATTTTGTATATAGTGAGATGCTTGCTTGTAGCAGTGCTGCTGGTGGCCTCAAAATGACTGTACATGGCTTAGTCTACGACATGACTGTAAGGGCGGCTAAAGAGGCTGCACTTGGAGCAGGAGCCAATATAAAACTTATAACAGCAGGAAAACTGAGAAGAACGGATTTAGAAAAAATAAAACAAATAAAACCAAACATAATACTTTTAGCAGGTGGAGTGGATTATGGAGATAGAGAAACTGCTCTTTATAATGGAGAAAAATTGGCAGAATTAAAGTTGAATGTGCCAGTAATTTATGCAGGCAACATAGAAAATAGAGAGGAAATTTCCTACATTTTTCAAGAAGCCGGTCAGGAAGTATACATTGTAGACAATGTTTATCCATCAATTGACAATTTAAATGTAGAACCGACAAGAAAAATGATTCAGAAAGTTTTTGAAAAGCATATTGTAACAGCGCCAGGTATGAGTAAAGTAAAAGAATTGGTGACAGGAAATATAATCCCAACGCCAGGTGCTGTCATGGAATGTGCTATACTTCTTTACAATGACATAGGTGATTTGATGGCAGTCGATATAGGTGGAGCTACTACAGATGTTCATTCTGTTACTGAAGGAAGCGATGAAATACAAAAAATAACTGTAAATCCAGAGCCTTTGGCTAAACGCACAGTAGAGGGTGATTTAGGGGTTTTTGTTAATTCAAGAAATTTATTTGATTTGTGCGGAGAGGATATATATAAAAAATTCAGCAATGCAGATGAACTAATAAACAATATAAAGCCAATACCACAAAAAAAAGAAGAAAAAGAGTTTGTGTTATATCTTGCAAACAAGGCATTAGAAGTGGCAGTAAAACGTCACGCAGGTAAATTAAGCAGTTATTTTGGACCTACAGGAAGAACCTTTTATGCGGAAGGAAGAGATTTGACAAATGTTAAATGGATAATAGGTACCGGTGGAATATTTTCAAGACTTGAAGGAGGAGAAAAATTATTAGGAAATATAAATAATGATGATGGAAGTGGAAAAGAGCTTTATCCTCCTTCATCGGCAAAAGTTTTAATTGACAGAGATTATATCATGGCGACTTGTGGTGTTTTGTCTAAGAAATATCCTGACGAAGCTTTGAAATTAATCAAAAGTAGCTTATGTATTTAGAAATGGGTGAGATTAAGTGTATCCCTTGTTGAGAATAAACTTAGAAAAACTTCGAGAAAATACGCAAACTATCGTTAATTTGTGTGAAAAGAGAAATATAAAGGTAGTAGGTGTTACAAAAGTTTTTTGTGCTATTCCAGAAGTAGCACATACGATGGTAAAAGGTGGAGTGGAAATCTTAGGAGATTCTCGAATTAAAAATTTGAAAAAATTGCAATACATACCGGTACCTAAAATGTTTCTTCGAATTCCCATGAAAAGTGAAGTGGAAGAAGTTATAAAATATTCAGATATAAGCCTAAACTCAGAAATAGACACAATAAAGAACCTATCAGAAGAGGCAAAAAAACAAAGGAAAATTCATGAAATAATCTTAATGGTAGACTTGGGGGATTTGAGAGAGGGTGTATTGAAAGAGGATGTTATTACAATAGTGGAACAAATAGTAAAACTAGAAGGCATAAAATTTCGAGGAATAGGTACTAATTTAACTTGTTATGGTTCAGTTATCCCTACGCCAGATATACTAGAAGAGCTTGTGGAAATAAAAAATTCTATCAACAAAAAATTCAACTTGAATTTAGATATAGTCTCAGGAGGAAACTCAAGCAGTCTGTACTTAGTTCAAAATGGTCTTATACCAAGAGGAATAACGCAACTTAGAATAGGAGAAGCTATTGTCTTAGGTAGGGAAACGGCTTTTGGAGACAGAATTCCCCATACTTATGACGATGTATTTACTTTAGAAGCACAGATAGTCGAATTAAAAGAAAAACCTTCTTATCCACGAGGTATATTGGGAATGGATGCTTTTGGGGAAAGACAAGTATATGTGGATAGAGGGATAATGAAAAGGGCAATTTTGGCTATAGGAAAACAGGATGTCAATATGAATGACCTAATTCCTGTAGACAGCTCTATTGAATTAATAGGTTCAAGCAGCGACCATTTAATTGTCAATGTTACAAATTCCCAATTTCCGTATAAGGTAGGAGATATAATAAAGTTCAAGCTGAGATATGGAGGGATTTTATCCTGTTCTACATCTGAATATGTAGAAAAAGTCATTGAAGAGGCGTAAAAAATGCGCCTCTTTTTGCATTATGAAAAACATTAATTTAACTGTTATAATAAAAATAAAAAGGAATAATATTTTTGGGAGGTTTTAGTGTGATAATAGGTTTAGGACATGTAGCCTACAAAGTTAAAGACCTTGATGAAAGTTTAGAATTTTACTGTGGCAAATTGGGACTAAAAGAAGCTTTTAGGCTTAACCATGAAAATGGAGAATTAATGCTTGTGTACTTAAAAGTGGTGGAAGGACAATTTATTGAACTTTTCCCAGGAGGGATAGACAAGGGAAAAGATGAAGATGAAAGGATAGGGTTTAAACATTTGTGTCTACATGTAGATGATATTTTTGCTACATTAGAAGAACTAAAAAAGAGAGGCTTGGAAATAAAGGGGCAGCCTATGATGGGGGCAGATGGGAATTATCAATATTGGATAGAAGACCCTGATGGAAATAGAATAGAACTAATGCAAATAATGCCGGGTTCTTTGCAAGATAAAGCAAAAGAATTATAGAAAATTAAGTGTTGACAACCACTTTTTTAAGTGGTATTCTTTTTGTTGAAATCCGGGTAAAATAGTAGGAATTCAGGGGTGGATAATCGTGAAACTATCTACAAAAGGACGATATGGGATACAAGCTATGTTTGAATTAGCCCTTTACTACGGGGAAGGCCCCATTTCTTTAAAGACAATTGCCGAAAATGAAGGACTTTCTGAGCATTATCTAGAACAACTTATAGCAATCCTTAGAAAAGCTGACCTTGTGAAAAGTGTCAGAGGAGCACAGGGAGGATATATGCTAGCAGCTCCTCCTGATAAGATAACCGTTGGAGATGTGATAAGAACATTGGAAGGATCACTGGCTCCTGCAGATTGCGTTTTGGAAGATACTCCTTTTGAGTGCAGCAGAGCAGGAGGTTGTCCGACGAAGTTGGTGATGGAAAGAATAAGAGACAGTATAAATAAAGTGATAGACTCTATTACTTTACAGGATATGGTGGATGATTACAGGCGATTAAATCAAAAAAGTTCTTTTATGTATTACATTTAGGGAAATAATAATTTTAGGACTTTTAAGGGAGGATTTTATATATAATATGGAGATAAGCGATAGAGTAGTAATTGGAATGAGTGGAGGAGTAGATAGCTCTGTAGCTGCATATCTTTTAAAAAAAGAAGGATTTGATGTTATAGGCCTTACAATGAAAGTATGGGTAGACCATGAAGCCAAAGCTTTTGATAGTAATAAGAACTGTTGTTCTTTAAGAGCTATACAAGATGCAAAAAAAGTTGCAGAAATGTTGTTAATACCTCATTACACAGTTGATTTTAGTGAAGTCTTTTACGATAAAATAGTAAATTATTTTGTCAATGAATATTTAAAAGGAAGGACTCCTAATCCTTGTGTATTGTGTAATAAGCAAATAAAATTTGGAGAGCTTCTAGAGAAAGCATTTGAGTTGGGAGCTTATTACATTGCTACAGGCCATTATGTCAGAAAAGACTATGATGAAAAAACAAAAAGATATTTATTAAAAAAAAGGTATAGATTCTTATAAGGATCAAAGCTATGTCTTATATCGTTTGACACAGAAGCAGTTAGAACATGCTCTTTTCCCTTTAGGAAATTACAAAAAAGAAGAAATAAGAGCTTTGGCAGAGGAGTTAAAGCTACCTGTTGCTAAAAAGCCAGAAAGTCAAGAAATTTGTTTTATCCCAGATAATGATTACAGCGGATTTATAAAAAGGCAAGTTAAAGATGAGATAAAGCCAGGAGAATTTAGAGATGTTTACGGTAAATTTTTAGGGTATCATAAGGGAATAATACACTATACAATTGGTCAGAGAAGAGGATTGGGTTTATCTTCTGATAGACCTTTATACGTCGTGGATATAGATGTGAAAAACAATGTGGTTGTTGTTGGACATCAAGAAGATGTGTGGGGAGAGGAGCTTATATCCTCAAATAACAATTTTATTTCCATTAAAAAACTTGAAAGGGAAATGAAGGTAACTGCAAAAATACGCTATACAGCTAAAGAAGAAGAGGCTATAATAAAGCCATATGAAGAAGGTAAAGTATTAGTAAAATTTTTAAAACCTCAAAGAGCTATAACTCCAGGACAATCAGCTGTCTTTTACGATAAAGATGTAGTAGTAGGAGGAGGAATAATTGAGAAAAAGGTGAGATAGTGCACACAAAAAGTGTGCATTTTTTATTTTAAAGAGGGAAATCTATAAAAAGCAGAAACTTTTTTAGATTTCAAAGGAGGGCTTTTATGAATAGAGACAAATATATAAAAGGATTTTTGGCAGGAATAGTAGCTGCTGCATATATAATTCCCAAAATAGATATGAAAAAGTATAGACGTTATAAAGATATGATAGAAAAAAATATGACAAAAATATGGCGTACAATGAACAAAATAAAAGTTAGATAGATTTTTCAGGTGATAAAATGCAAGTTAAAAAAGTGTATCTACTTTTTTTAATCATTGGTGCAATAGGTTTATTATATTTTTTTATAAAGAATTGGGTGAGTATTAAAAATATACTTTCCCCTTTTTTTGTTTCCGCCTTAATAGCCTATTTATTAAATCCAATGGTAAAATTTTTTAATTCAAAGGGTTTTTCTAATTTTTTGTCTATTCTTTTAGTGTTTTTAATTGTTGCTTTGGTAATACTATTTTTTTCTTTTTACATTCTCCCTTTGTTGATAAATGAAATGGTTATTTTTGTAAAAATGATACCTTTCTATACTGAAGAACTACAAAAAATTTTGCTTCAAATAAAATTTAACTATTTTTCTTATTTACCACCTCAATTTGAAAAAGTTTTAGATAAAAATTTGAATGTCCTAAATAATCTTTTTGCCTCCCGTGTCGACATGGCTTTTAAATCTACTGTTGCAATATTAAAAGATATTATAGATGTGATAATTATACCGATTATTACTTTTTATCTTTTAAAGGATAAAAATTTGTTTAAAAAAGAAATTGAAAAAGTAATTCCTGCCAAATATCATGGTAGTTTCTCCGCTCTTTTAAAAAAAATAGACAAAATTTTGAGTAAATACATAAGAGCACAAATATATCTTTCTATCTTTGTTGCTATTTTTACAAGTATAGGCCTTTCTCTAATTAAAGTTAAATATGCTTTTTTAATAGGAATATTGGCAGGAATATTAAATATAATTCCATACCTAGGGCCTATCTTGTCAATTGTTCCTGCCGTTTTAATAGGGCTCCTTGATTCTTTATCTAAAGGCTTTTGGGCTTTATTTGTGTGTCTTTTAGTGCAACAAATAGAAAATGTCTTTATAACACCTAAAATAATTAGTGATAGTGTAGGACTTCATCCAATTACAGTGATTTTTTCATTGATTGCAGGGGAAGAACTTTTTGGCGTCTGGGGACTTTTATTATCTGTTCCTGTTGTGGCAATAGGGAAAGTTATTGTAACAGAAATTTTTATTGAGAAATAAACCAGTTATTGACTTGCTATGTTCAATCTTGTATAATATACTCAAAAAAGAGCGGGTAAAAGCCCGTCCCCAAATTTGGGACGGTTTTTATTGTATCAAGAAGGAGGATTTTTATGGAAAAACTCGGAATGAACGAAATTAGAGAAAAATTTTTAAGCTTTTTTGAAAGTAAAGGGCATCTCAGACTACCAAGTTTTTCTCTAATTCCTAAAAATGATAAAAGTTTATTATTAATTAATTCTGGGATGGCTCCTTTAAAACCCTATTTTACAGGAAAAGAAACTCCCCCCAGCAAACGAGTAACTACTTGCCAAAGATGTATAAGAACTCCGGATATTGAAAGAGTAGGTAAAACAGCACGTCACGGCACTTTTTTTGAAATGTTGGGTAACTTTTCTTTTGGTGATTATTTCAAAAAAGAAGCTATTCCGTGGGCCTGGGAATTTGTAACGGAAATTTTGAAGTTGCCAGTTGACAGGTTATGGGTATCAATTTATGAGGAAGACGATGAAGCATTTGAGATTTGGAATAAAATAGTTGGATTACCTCCTGAAAGAATTGTAAGGATGGGGAAAGAAGATAATTTCTGGGAGATTGGTACAGGACCTTGTGGCCCCTGTTCAGAGATTTATTTTGATAGAGGTGAAGAAAAAGGCTGTGGGAAACCTACTTGTGGAGTTGGATGCGATTGCGATAGGTTTATTGAATTTTGGAATTTAGTTTTTACTCAGTTCAATAAGGATGAACAAGGAAATTATCATAGGCTTCCTAATCCAAATATTGACACAGGCATGGGACTTGAGAGAATAGCGACAATAATGCAGGAAGTCGACAGTATATTTGATGTAGATGTAATAAGGGGCATAACTAATTTTGTATCTAAGATTGCGGAAGTAGAGTATGGAAAAGATGCAGAAAAAGATGTGTCTTTGAGAGTTATCACTGACCATATAAGAGGGATAACTTTCATGATATCAGATGGAATTCTGCCTTCTAATGAAGGAAGAGGCTATGTTTTGAGAAGGCTTTTAAGAAGGGCTGCGAGGCATGGTAAATTGCTGGGGATAAACGATACCTTCTTGTATAAAGTGGTAGATTCAGTCATAGAAAATTATGGAGAGGCATATCCTGAAATAATTGAGAGAAAGGACTATATAAAGCGAATAATCAAACTGGAAGAAGAAAGATTTAAGGAGACAATAGATCAAGGACTTACAATTTTACAAGATTATATAAACGAACTAAAAGTACAAGGGAAAACCGTATTAGAAGGTTCTAGTGCTTTTAAACTATATGATACCTATGGGTTCCCATTGGATTTAACAAAAGAAATTTTGCAAGAAGCTGGCATTACTGTTGATGAAGAAGGATATACAAAGGAGCTGGAGAAACAAAGGATAAGAGCGAGGAGTAGCAGAAAAGAAGATAATAGTTTGTGGGAACAAGATATATATTCTACTTTAGGAGATGTTAAGACAAAATTTGTGGGATATGATACCTATGAAAGCAATTCAAAAGTTTTGGCTATTGTAAAAGATGAAGAGCTTGTTGAGGAAGCAGAAGCTGGAGATGGTGTGAGTATCATACTAGATGTTACTCCTTTCTATGCTGAAAGTGGTGGGCAGATAGGAGACAAGGGAACTCTAGAGAATGAAAATGTTTTGATAAAAGTAAAAGACTGTAAAAAAATAGGAGATAAGTTTATACACATTGGAACAATTGAAAGAGGTTTAATTTCAGTAGGAGATGAAGTAAAAGCTCAAATTGATGTGGTAAGTCGAAGGAATGCTGCAAGAAACCACACTGCAACTCATCTTCTTCATAAAGCCCTAAAGGAGATATTAGGAGACCATGTGCATCAGGCTGGTTCTCTTGTGGCTGATGATCGATTAAGGTTTGATTTTTCACATTATCAAGCGGTGACTAAAGAAGAGTTGAAGCAAATAGAAAATAGGGTTAATGAAAAGATATACCAAAGTTTAAATGTGCATATTGAAGAAAAAACTTATGATGAAGCAGTAAAAGAAGGGGCTGTTGCATTATTTACAGAAAAGTATGGGGATAAAGTAAGGGTTGTAAAAATTGATGATTACAGCATGGAACTTTGCGGTGGAACTCATGTTAAAAATACTAACGAAATAGGGATTTTTAAGATTCTATCTGAAACTGCAGTTGGTGCAGGTTTAAGAAGAATTGAAGCTTTAACAGGACTGGCCGCAATAAAATATTTAGAGGAAAAAGAAGAGATATTAAAAGAAGCTTCTGATTTATTAAAAGCCCAAGATAAAGAGATAATTTCAAAAATTGGGAGTTTGCAGCAAGTTTTAAAGGCAAAAGATAAAGAGATAGAACAATTAAAAATAAAAATGGCTTCTATTTTGGCAAATAGTTTAATCAATTCTGCTATTTCATTAGATGGTATAAAAGTAGTAGTTTCAAAGGTTGAAGATTATGATAGTGAGGCTTTGAAGGCATTGGGAGATATTTTAAAAGATAGATTAAAAACTGCGGTAATAGTATTAGCATCTTCTGCCCCAGAAAAAGCTATATTTGTCGGTATGGCTACTAAAGATGTTGTTCAAAAAGGAATAAATATAGGAGCTGTTATTAAAGAAGTGTGCAAAGTATCTGAAGGAAATGGCGGTGGAAGACCAGACATGGCTCAAGGAACAGGCAAAAATCCATTTAAGGTGGAGGAAGCGTTAAACAAAGTAATAGAGATTGTAAAAGAACAATTAAAAAATTGAGAAAAGCTTGACTAGCCAAGTAAATATAGGTTATTATAAAGTTGATGGTAGTTAAATGTATCTAGAGGTGATATATTATGGTAGATAAAAACGAACAAACTCAAAGGTATCACGTTACAACTGATAGAAAAACTGTTAAAGAGATATTGATAGCAGTGTATGAAGCACTTTCTGAAAAAGGTTATAATCCAATTAATCAAATAGTAGGTTATATATTGTCTGGGGACCCTACTTATATAACCAGCCATAAAAATGCGAGAAATTTGATAAGAAAAATTGAAAGAGATGAATTAGTAGAAGAACTTTTGAGAGAGTATTTGTCTTCCCAAAAATAAGAAAAATGAAATTGCCTCACTTTGTGTGAGGCAATTTTAGAATGGAGAGATTTTTTTGAGGATTATGAGTTTAGATGTTGGGGATAAAACAATCGGAGTCGCTATAAGTGACTTATCAGGCACAATTGCACAGGGACTTACTACTATTAAAAGAAGTAGTAACAAAAAAGACTTTGAGAGAATAAAACAAATAATAAATGAATATGAAGTGGGAATGATAATTGTAGGATTACCTAAGAATATGAGTGGGACTTTGGGACCACAAGGACAAAAAGTTGTGAGATTTGTTGAACGCTTGAAGGAAGCTATTAATATACCAATAATATTATGGGATGAAAGGCTTACTACAGTAGAAGCGGAGAGAGTTTTAATAGAAAGTGCTGATATAAGTAAGGCAAAGAGAAAAGAAGTAATTGATAAGCTGGCTGCAGTTCTTATACTTCAGAACTACTTAGATTCACAAAAAAATAAATAAATTTTTATTAAAAACTTGACAGTCTTTTTGGTATGTTATACAATTACATTATCTTGAAGTAGAATTGAGGTGAAATAGTATGGAACCAGAAATCATTCAGCTAATCGACGAGCACGGCCATGAAGTAGATTTCGAACTTGTAGCATCATTTGACCTTGACGATACCAGGTATGCAGTTGTGGTCCCTGTCGATGGTGATGGAGAAGATGCTTACATCTTAAGAGTGGAACAAGATGAAAATGGCAATGATATTTTTGTAGGGATTGAAGACGAAGATGAGTTCAATGATGCTGTCGAAGCATACAATGAGCTGATGGAAGAGTATGAAGAGTATTATGATGATGATTTTGATGAAGAAAAGTAAATTAAAGTGAAATTTAATTAAGATATACCGCTTTGGTATATCTTAATTTTATATATCCTCAAAATTTGATTTCTATGTAAAAGGGAAATAAAATTCTCAATTGAAATATCTTTCTCTAATATAAAATTTGATATTTGCTAAAAAATCAAAAAAGTGTTTGACAATTGAAAATGAATATCATAAACTAATAGTAGTTGATATTATTTGGCGGTGATTTAGATGAATGAAATTGAAAAATTTAAAGAAAAATTAAAAGATAAAGGATATAAGTTGACAACTCAAAGGCGTGTGATATTGGACGTTATTATGGAAAATAGGAATAAACATCTTTCATCTGAGGAAATATATGACCTTGTAAGGTTAAAATATCCTGAAATAGGGCTTGCTACAGTTTACAGGACCCTTCAGTTATTTGAGGAATTAGGTATTGTCTATAAATTAAATTTTGACGATGGTCGAAATAGATACGAGCTATATCATAATGAAAACCATCAGCATCATCATCTTATTTGTTTGAAATGTGGAGCAGTTATAGAAATGGAAGGAGACCTTTTGGAGAATTTAGAAGAGGCAATAGAAAAAACTAAAGATTTTGAAATAATAGATCACAACGTGAAATTCTTTGGTTATTGTAGCAAATGTAGGAAGAATTATAATTAAATTAGCTTTTGTTTGAGAAATAATTTACATTAACAGGGTTGAAGTATTTTTTCAAATAAAGTATAATTTATATTAACTGGTGTAAGGTACGGGTAAGTGTTTTTGGGTTTTTAGGGGAAAATAAAATTAAAGCTAAAAATATCTAATGAAAGGAGATAAGTATTTGGCACACAAGGCAAAACTCAAAATAATACCGTTGGGCGGGTTAAATGAGATCGGCAAAAACATGACGGTTTTTGAATTCGGAAATGACATTATAGTTGTGGATTGCGGTCTCGCTTTTCCAGATGATGAAATGTTGGGAATAGACCTTGTCATTCCCGACATTACTTATTTATTGAAAAATCGGGAAAAAGTGAGAGCAATTGTTTTAACTCATGGTCACGAAGACCATATTGGGGCATTACCCTATGTCTTAAAACAACTTAATGTTCCTGTGTATGGGACTCGTCTGACTATAGGTTTAGTAGAATATAAGTTAAAAGAACAGGGTATTTTAAAAGATAGTAAATTGATAACAGTGAAGCCGAGAGAGATTATCGAAATTGGTCAGTTTAAAGTGGAGTTTGTAAGAACTTCTCATAGCATTGCAGATTCTGCGGCTTTAGCTATTCATACTCCTGTTGGGACGGTTTTCCACTCGGGAGATTTCAAAATAGACTTTACTCCTATAGGGGGAGAAATACCAGACTTACACCGCTTTGCCCAGTTAGGGGAAAAAGGGGTACTTGTGATGTTGTGCGATAGTACTAATATTGAAAGACCGGGTTATACCATGTCAGAAAGGACAGTAGGAGAAACTTTTGACAATCTATTCAGGAAAGCAGAACAGCGAATTATAGTGGCAACTTTTGCTTCTAACATCCACAGAGTACAACAAATTATAGATTCTGCTCACAAGTACGGAAGAAAGGTTGCTATTTCAGGCAGAAGCATGTTAAATGTAGCTAATGTAGCGATGGAATTAGGCTATTTAATTGTTCCTGATGGCCTTTTGATTGATATTGATGAAGCCAATAAATTGCCCCATGATAAAGTTGTTATTATAACGACAGGCAGTCAAGGAGAACCTATGTCAGCTCTTACCAGGATGGCTTCTTCTGAGCATAAAAAGGTAGAGATTGTACCGGGAGATACAGTGATAATTTCTGCTTCTGCTATTCCGGGAAATGAAAAACTTATTTCTCGCGTTATCAACCAATTATTTAAAAAAGGTGCCAATGTAATTTATGAAGCATTGGCAGATATTCACGTATCGGGTCACGCCTGTCAAGAAGAGATTAAGTTACTTCATACATTAATAAAACCTAAATTTTTTATTCCTGTTCATGGGGAATACAGACATTTAGTTCAGCATGCTAAGCTTGCAGAGACTTTGGGAATGCCTCCCCAAAATATCTTTGTGGTAGATAATGGAACAGTGTTAGAGTTTACAAAAAATTCCGGAAGAATTGCAGGGACAGTAACAGCTGGCAAAGTCTTAGTAGATGGCTTGGGGGTTGGGGATGTGGGGAATATTGTTTTAAGAGATAGAAAACATTTGGCTCAAGATGGCTTGTTAGTAGTAGTGGTTACTATTTCTAAAGAGACTGGAGGAATTATAGCGGGTCCCGACATAATTTCGAGAGGATTTGTATATGTGAGAGAATCGGAGGATTTAATGGAGGAATCCAAAAATATTGTCAGAGATGTGTTATCAAAGTGTGAGAAAGAGGAAATTAGCGAATGGGCTACTATAAAATCAATGATAAAAGACAATTTAAGCAGCTTCTTATATGAAAAAACTAAGAGAAACCCTATGATATTGCCAATCATTATGGAAATTTAACCAGGAGGCTCTTAAATATGAATGTCTACGATAAAGCTTATGAACTGGCTAATGCTATAAGACAGTTGCCACAATACAAAGCTTTTAAAGAGGCATATCAAAAAATAAATGAAAATGAGCAAAATAAGAAAATGTTAGAAGATTTTAGAAAAAAGCAATTAGAAATACAAGCTAAAGAGTTAGCAGGGGAAAAAATAGATCCTAAAGAAAAAGAAGTGTTAGAAAAGCTATGGGAGATATTAAATCTTAATCCTGAGATAAGTTCTTACTTGTCTCTAGAGTATACTCTTGGCAAGATAATGGATGATATACTAAAAATAATCATGGAACCGATGGAGATGAAGTAGATGAAAAGAATAGATACTAAGTACATTGTAAAAGCAGGAGTCATTGCAGCCATTTACTTTGTTGTTACTATTCTTTTAGGGAGTGTTTCTTATGGTCCTATTCAATTTAGAATATCTGAATCTTTAGTTGTATTACCCATGGTAGAGCCGGCAGCAATATGGGGGGTTTTTATAGGATGCTTATTGGCCAATATAGGAAGCCCTTTTGGGCTTTTCGATATTTTAGGTGGAAGTTTAGTGACATTACTTGCTGCGTACCTTACATCAAAGACTAATATCTTTTACAAAAGTATATTGCCTCCTATAATATTAAATGCCATTATTGTTTCAATATGGGTAAGTTATTTCACGAAAATGCCCTATTATCTTGTAGCTTTATATATCGCTTTAAGTGAAGCTATTGTGACAGGTGTATTTGGGTATGTAGTGATTACAGTATATAAAAGATTAAAAGATAAGTATTCTTTATAAAAACAGGTAAGCAGAAGGTTTACTTTAGACTGTAGGCAAACCTTTTATATAACATGTTGGCATTTTTGCATAAGTGTAGCGACTTGATAGCCCGGCACTCAACCGAAAATGTTAAAAAAGGAGAATAAGAGAAAGGACCAGCCCGTTCAGTTGAGTGCCGGGAAACTTAGCGAGGCTGAGAGGCGAAAGCGGGGTCGAAGCCAAGGAGGGCGGAGGCGGGCATTAAGTCAAGGATGACGAATGTGCCCGGAACCCCGCTTGAGCCCGAGGACGAGCGATAGTTTAGTCTGCGATATCACCGGAGCAAACGATGCAAAATGCCAACAACGATAATACTTTGTCTACAGTCTGAGGTAAGCGGAAAGCTTACTTGTTTTTATTTTTAATTAATTATATAATTTAGATATACCTACCCAAGGGAGAGAAATGTAATGAATAATGTCGAATACAAAAGAAAAAGCAGATTTGCTGTGGTAGTAGTAACTATACTTTTTTTCTTTTTTTCTGCTTTTGTATACTATCAAAGTCTTTTTCAACCAGTAACTACTATAAGTGATGCACCTCAAAAGATTGTAAATATTCCCAAAGGGTATTCTACCGTACAAATAGCCAAGGTATTAAAAGAGAATAATTTAATTAAAAATGAGTGGTTTTTTATATGGAGAGCAAAAGTTTTAGGTGCTGATGGAAAATTACAAGCAGGAAAATACCTTTTAAGCCCTAACATGAGTACTGATCAAATAATCAGGAAAATATTTGCAGGTAAAGCACAAGAGGAGACAATAAAAGTGACGATTCCAGAAGGATATACTGTTAAAGATATAGCCGATAAGTTATCGCAATTAGGATTAGTAAATAAAGATAAATTTTTAGAAGTTGCACAAAAAGATACTTTTAACTATGATTTTTTAAAAGACATACCTAAAGATAGACCGACTAGATTAGAAGGGTACCTTTTTCCCGATACTTATCAAATACCTATAGAGGCTGGCGAAAAAGAAATAATAAATATTATGCTTAAAAGGTTTCAGCAAGTTTATAATAGTACTATAAAGGATAATGCGAAATATGTAGGAATGACACCTGATCAAATTGTGATAATAGCTTCTATGATAGAAAAAGAAGCTGTGGTAGATAAAGATAGACCTTTAATTGCAGGTGTTATATACAACCGTTTAAAAAAACATATGAAACTACAAATAGATGCTACTGTACAATACGCATTAGGGGAACACAAGGATAAGCTTTTTTACAAAGATTTGGAGGTAGATTCCCCTTACAATACCTACCAACACTATGGACTTCCTATAGGTCCCATTTGCAATCCTGGACTTAAATCTATTAAAGCAGCTCTTTTTCCAGCTAAGCATGACTTTTACTATTATGTTGCAAAGAAAGATGGGTCTCATATTTTCAGTATAACTTATGAAGACCATTTAAAAGCTCAGAAAGAAATTGAAGTAAATGAAAATAATAATACTAAATGAAAGGGTTGAGCTATGAAAATAACTCAAAATGATATAAAATTTATAAGATGGATATCTCATAAATTTGGATATCCTTTAGATGAGATGGAGAAATATGCCTACGAAAATTATATCCCTATTGCAAAGCCAGAGGTCGCTGATTTTTTAAGCTTTATTGTGAAGCTAAAAAAGCCTAACAATATATTAGAGATAGGTACTGCTATTGGCTATTCTACTATAATAATGGCAAAAGCTTATTCTGAAGTTAGTGTAGTCACTATTGAAAGGGATATAAGTTTGGCTGAAATAGCTAAAGAAAATTTTAAAAAGGCAAAAGTAGAAAATAGAATCGAGCTTATTTGTGGAGAAGCACAGCAAGTTCTTCCAAATTTAACCAAGATGTACGATTTGATTTTTGTAGATGCGGCGAAAGGGCAATATATAGAATTTTACAAAGAGCTGAAAAGACTTTTAAACAGAGAGGGTATAATCTTGTGGGACAATATTTTGTATAAGGGATATGTTGTAAATGAGAAAAATGTAAAACATAAGAGAAGAACTATTGTATACAGAATGAGAGAATTTATAGAAATATTATATCAAGATAAAACTTTGTACACGGTAATTTTGCCTTTAGGAGACGGATTAGCGGTAAGCTTTAAGGAGGTCGAAACAGTTGAAGTTAGTAGTAAAAAATGACATAATTTTAATTAGGTGATAATGAATGTTATTAACTATAAAAAAGGTTAAAGAGCTGTATGATATAAGCAGAATTACGTTAATAAACTGGGAAAAAGAAGGATTAATAACCCCAGTTAGAACACCAAAAGGAAGAAGAAGCTACAAAAAAGAAGATATAGAGAAATTATTAGGCATGCTGGAAAAAGAACCAAAACCTAAAGTAGTTTTGTATGCAAGAGTATCCACAAAGAAACAAGAAGAATATCTTAAGAATCAAATTAGAAGGCTTGAAGAATACGCTAATTTCCAAGGATGGCGGTATGAAGTCATACATGAGATAGCAAGTGGAGTAAATGAAATAAAGAGCTAGCAGAGGACTTAATAGCAATAGTCACCTCATTTGCAGCAAGAATTTACGGACAAAGAGGTGGCAAAAAACATGATAGTAATACAGGCTAAACTCATTTTTTTAAATCAAGAAGACAAACAAATAGTATTAGACTTAATGAGAAGATGGTCTTCTTGTATGAGATTTGCATATAAGAGGTTTCTAGAAGGATATGATAGAAACACACTAAAAAGAGAGCTTCAAGGGATTTTTAACTTAAACTCAAGATATGTAGATGATGCAATAATGAAAGCAGGAAGCACACTAGAATCTGCTAGAGAATTAGATAAGAGTCCAAAGAAAGTCATCTTTGGAGGAAGAGACTTGTTTGAAAAACTTCAAAAGCGCCATATAAATGGGAAAGAATATCAAAAGCTAAAAACAAAGTGGCAAGAAAGAAGAAAAGGAAATCTCTATTCAAGAGGAGATAAAAGCAAAAAAGGAAATCTCAACACAAGGATAGAAGTAAAAGAAAATGGCACTTTCTTAAGGATAAATGTAGGAGAAAGAAAATATGTCTATGCGAAAATACAAGCAGGATATAAAAAGAATAAGAGAAGAGAAGAACTTCTACAGGAAATTACCGAAGCAGACATACCCTACTCTGTAGAATTAAAACTCAAAAAAGGCAATATATACGCCTATTTTGCTATTGAAGAAGAATATCCAGAAATAAAAATAACAAAAGAAAAAGGAGTCATAGGAATAGATATAAACGCATATCCAGACAACATATCATGGGCAGAAGTAGATGAAAAAGGCAATCTAATAAGCTATGGGAATATACCAATGCCAGAGCTTGCAAGTGGAAATAAAGACAAAAGAGAATATTTCAGATGGCAATATGCTCATGAGATAATAAAAATAGCAAAAGAAAAAGGAAAAGCAATAGTAATTGAGAGATTAGACATAAAAGACAAAGGCAAAAGAGGAGACTTTTCAGGGAGAAAATCAAGGAGAATAAGACATAGCTTTAGCTATAAATCACTTCTTTCAAAAATAAAAACACTAGCAAAAAGAGAAGAGATAGAAGTAATAGAAGTCAATCCTTCTTACACCTCAATAATAGGCATGTTAAAATATTCACCGCAGTATATGATAACAAAAGACATAGCAGCAGCCTATGTAATAGCAAGAAGAGGGTTGGGACTGCAAGAAAAGATACCAGATAATTATATAAAGTTTCTCAATACATTAACTGGAAATGAATTAGAAGAATTAAAAGAGCATGTAAAGAAAACAGTCAGAAACAAGCATATAAAGAAAAAGCACATAAAGGAAATAAATAGAGCAATAAAATTTTTACAAAGCTTTGAGAGTGAGCCAGAAAGAGTACTAAAACCTCTGGATGGAACAAGTTTTAGTATCTATGATTTTTGGCGAGTTCTCAAGGTAGCGGTGGTAACTTCACTCTCTCCTGGGAAGGTACCAAGAGACTTCTCTGCCCTGAGGGAATTATTAATCCAGGGCAAGTGGAGAGACCCGTAAGGGCGTGAGTTCCTGCTTCTTGGGGCAGGGACTATGGCTTTCCCAAATACCGCCTGCTGGGGCTGGGAAAGTCTGAAAGGCGGACTACAAATACTCCAGCTATCTAAACTGTACATTTTTGTACAGTTTGGGTAACCAGGAATAATCATGTTAGAGCTTTTGGCACCAGTTGGAGATTTGGAAAGGTTAAAAATAGCTATAAATTACGGAGCAGATGCGGTATACTTTGGAGGAAAACATTATAGTTTAAGAGCTTCTGTTGGTTTGACCCTTGAAGAGATAAAAGAAGCAATAAAATATGTGAGGAAAAGTGGGAAAAAAGCATATATTACTATAAATATTTTTCCCCACAATGAGGATTTGAAAGGATTGCCTGAATACATTAAATCAGTCGTTGACCTTGGAATAGATGCTATTATTCTTTCTGATCCAGGGATTTTTTCTATTGTAAAAGAAGTAGCTCCTGAAGTAGATGTTCATATAAGTACGCAAGCAAATAATGTGAATTATAAAAGTGCTCTGTTTTGGCATAATTTAGGGGCAAAAAGAATAATTCTGGCAAGGGAACTATCTTTAAAGGAGATAAAAGGAATAAGAGAGAAGACACCAAAAACTTTAGAATTAGAGGCATTTGTCCACGGAGCTATGTGCATTTCTTACTCAGGAAGGTGTCTTTTAAGCAATTACCTTACAGGAAGAGATTCTAATAAAGGAGAATGTGCACAACCTTGCCGGTGGAAATATTATCTTGTAGAAGAAAAAAGGCCAGGAGAGTATATGCCCATTTTTGAAGATGAAAGGGGCACATATATTATGAATTCTAAAGACCTATGCATGATAGAGTACATTCCGGAACTTGTTGAGGCTGGAGTTACAAGCTTTAAAATTGAGGGAAGAAACAAAAGTGCCTACTATGTTGCTGTAGTGACAAGGGCTTACAGAAAAGCGATTGACGATTACCTTGAAAAAGGAAAAGATTATGTTTTTAACAAAAAACTTCTTGAAGAGGTTTCTAAAGCAAGTAACAGAGGATTTACCACGGGGTTTTATTTTGGCAAACCAGGTCCTGATGCTCAAAATTATGAGTCTTCAAAGTATATACGGACTCATGATTTTGTAGGAATTGTTAAAGATTATGACCTAAATACAGGAATTGCTGTTGTAGAGCAAAGAAACAGGATGTTTGTGGGAGATAAAATTGAGATTGTGGGGCCTAAAGTAGAGTTTGAGCAGCAAATTGAAAAAATGTGGGATGAAGAAGGAAATGAGATTGAGGTAGCTCCCCATCCTCAAATGATAGTAAAAATTCCTATAAAGTATCCTGTAGAAGAATTTTTTATACTGCGTCGAGAAATTAAAAATTAGGTTAAAACTTGCTCCTTTTGGGAATACTTTTTCCTGAAAGGAGCAAAGTTTTATGGAAAATAGAAATTATAGGATTGTTTTTTTGAGGATAGTTTTGTCAATTTTAATGTTAACATTGATTTTTAGGCTTTTTTACATTCAGGTAATCAAAGGAGATTTTTATTCTCAAAAAGCGGTGGAACAAAAAATTAGAAGTTTTAAGATTTCAGAGAGAAGAGGAGAAATATACGACAGGAATATGATTCCTTTTACAGATAGAGAATACAAAGAATATATATTTGCTATACCTAAAATGTTAACTGACAAAGAAAAAGCCGCTAAGGTTATAAGTGAGATTGCTGCAGTAGACTATGAGGATGTATTAAAGTCCCTTCGAAGTGCAAAAGATTATGTGGAATATGAAGTTAAATTTAATTTAGACACCAAATTACCTATAGGCATTTTTAAGTTAGCTTTGCCTCAAAGGTATTCGCAGAATTCTTTAGCAAGACATGTAATAGGGTATGTAGGAGAGAAAAAGATGGGTTTAGAAGATACTTTTGATGGAATTTTAAATAGCAAAAGGGAAGATAGCATTGCAGTGTTTACTGATGGGAATAATATTGATTATATAAAAGGGTTAGGAGTAAGGTTAAAAACTTCTGGAAAAGAAGTTTTGGGGGTAAAAACTACTCTTGATTATCACATACAAAAGGCAGTAGAGAATGTTCTTGACAAGAATATGGTAGATGGAGCAGCAGTGGTATTAGATATAAAAACAGGTGATATACTTGCAATGGCAAGTAGACCTAATTTTGACCAAAATAATATTCAAGCTTATTTAAATAGCTCTAACGAAGAATTTATAAACAAAGCTGTCTCAATGTATCCCCCTGGCTCTATTTTTAAAATTGTAATAGCTGCTGCAGCGTTAGAATATAATAAAGTGGATTTACAAGGTACTTTTTATTGCAGTGGTAGTTATGATATAAATGGAATAGTATTTCACGATTACAAAGGAGAAAGTCATGGGGTAATAAACATGGTAAAAGGTTTTGCAGTTTCCTGCAATACTACTTTTATAAAGATTGGGCAAATAACAGGGGCCAAAAATATTTTGGAGATGGCGAGAAAATTTGGAATAGAAAGTGATGATGGTCTGCCAATACCTGAGCAAATAGGGAGATTGCCTAAATTGTCTGATACTTATGGAGCAGGTATTGGGAATTTGTCAATAGGGCAAGGAGATGTGCTGATGACGCCTCTTCAAGCAGCTGATATCGCAGCGACAATAGCTAATAACGGTGTTAGGAATGTTCCACGTTTAGTGACTGCAATAGTTGATGAAGAAGGGAAAGAAATTGAAAAATTGTCTCAGAAAAAGTCTTACAGGGTGATAAGCGAAAAAACAGCCATAATTTTAAAAGGAATGATGAGAGAAGTGGTTATTGACCCAGAAGGGACAGGAAAAAGGGCGGAGACTACCTATGGTAGTGCTGGTAAAACAGGTTCTGCTGAAGTCAGTAAAGAGCTAAATATATATCATGCTTGGTTTACAGGTTTTGTTCCTTTTGATAAACCTAAATATGCAATTTCGATTTTTGTAAAAAATGGAGATACTGGAGGAACTAAAGCTGCCCCTCTTTTCAAAGAAATAGCGGAGAAAATAATGAAATATTGATGTACGTGCACCATTTTAAATAAAACACATATAATAGATGTGTAATGCTAAAAAAAGGGGTGGCAGTGATGTGGGAAGTTGTTTTTGCAATTTTGGCTACAGTTGTAAAAGAAATCTTAAATCTTGGTTACTTGACGAATACTAACTCTTTCCCAAATCCACTTACTCCAGAAGATGAAAAGAAATATTTAGAGGCTTATAAAAACGGAGACGAGGAAGCTAGAAATATTTTGATAGAAAGAAACTTGAGACTAGTAGCTCATGTTGTTAAAAAGTATAGTGGAACAGGCAAAGATATAGATGATTTAATATCTATTGGGACAATAGGGCTTATAAAAGCAATTTCTACTTTTGATTCTTCAAAAGGTACTCATCTTGCCACATATGCAGCTAGATGTATAGAAAATGAAATACTTATGTCTATACGAGCGGAAAAAAAGTTGAAAGGAGAGATTTTTTTACAGGATCCTATTGGTGTTGATAAAGAGGGCAATGAGATATCTTTAATGGATGTTCTCGGCACAGAAGAAGATGAAATATCAGAGCAAGTAGAGAAAAAACTGCAAATTAAAAAGTTGTACAGTAAAATGAACAGCGTTTTAAAAAATAGAGAACGGTTAATTATAGAAATGAGGTATGGTCTGTACAATGGGAAAGTTAGAACTCAAAGAGAAATAGCAAAGATGCTTGGCATATCTCGATCATATGTTTCAAGGATTGAGAAGAAGGCTTTAAATAAGCTTTTTAAAGAGCTTTCCATGTAAAACTGTTTGTATTGACAGTTTATTTTTTTTTATTATATAATTTTAACAAAATGAGGTGAACATATGTATAAAAAGTTAATTCCTGATATTATAGTGGAAAATATCTATGATATCAATTTAAACTTTTTAAAAGAAAAGGGAATTACCAGTCTTGTCTTAGATATTGACAACACTTTAGTGCCTCAAAAATCAAAATTTCCCGATAAAACGACTATTGAATGGCTTGAAAAAGTAAAAAAAGAAGGGTTTAAAATTTGCCTTATTTCAAATAACACTAAAAGAAGAGTGAATGAATTTAAAGAAAAAGTTGGTGTACCTGGAATAGCTTGGGCCATTAAGCCGAGAAAAGGAGCTTTTAAAAAGGCTTTAAAGATTTTAAATGCTAAGCCTAATGAAACAGCTTTAATAGGGGACCAAATATTTACTGATATTTTTGGTGGAAAAAGAGCAGGATTGTACACTATTTTGGTAAAACCTTTATCTCAAGAGGAATTAGGGTGGACCAAGCTTATGAGAAGGGCAGAAAGACACGTACTTAAAAGGATTGAGGAATATGAAAATTAATGCAAATACTAAACTGTATGGTCTTATAGGCCATCCTGTAGAACATAGCTTATCACCTTTAATACATAACTATGCTTTTAATTCTTTAAATTTAAATTGTGTCTACACTGTTTTTAATGTTTTGCCGGAAAAGCTTGAAGAAGCAGTAAAAGGAGTTAAAGCTTTAGGAATAAGAGGAGTTAATGTAACTGTCCCTCATAAGGAGAAAATAATTGACTACTTAGATGTGGTCTCAGAAGAAGCATTAAAAATTGGCGCAGTCAATACTGTAGTTAATGAAGGAGGAATATTAAAAGGATATAATACAGATGTTTATGGCTTCATAGATTCATTAACAGAAGCAGGGGAAAAAATTGAAAGAAGAAAAGCAGTTGTTTTAGGAGCTGGTGGAGCTTCTAAGGCTGTTTGTGTCGCACTTGCTTTAGATGGAATAGATTCGATAATAGTTGCTAATAGAAGTGTTGAGAGAGCAAAAGATTTGTCAGAGTACATTAAGAAGGAATTTAAGATTCCATGTGATTACTGCAGTATAAATGAAGTAGAAGAAATACCAGAAATAGACATGCTTGTTAATACTACAAGCGTAGGAATGTATCCAAAGGTTGAAGATTCACCTGTCAGTGAAAAAGTAGTTTCAAAGGCTAAATTTGTCTATGATGTTATATATAATCCTTTTGAAACTGTTTTTTTAAAATATGCTAAAAAAAATGGAATAAAATATTCTAATGGACTTTCTATGTTGGTAAATCAAGCTAATTATTCTTTTAAATTATGGACAGGGGGATTTTTCGACAAAAATTTAGTATACATGCATTTAAAAGAAGGAATTATGAATAATTTGTAGAATATTTTATAAAGAGTAGATGAAGTGAGGCTATATGTGGGCACTTTACGCCTCACGGATACAGTGGTGCAACCGGCTTTATGTCGGCTTTATTATTTTGGAGGTATATTTTATGGCCAAGAAAAAGCTAGGGGAGCTTTTAGTTGAGGTAGGGCTTATAACAGAAGAACAACTAAAACACGCAATAGAAATTCAGAATAAAACAGGAGAAAAATTAGGAAAAGTTCTTATTAAATTGGGGTATGTTACAGAAAACCAAATACTAGAGGCTTTAGAATTTCAATTAGGTATTCCACATGTAGATTTGCAAAAATACTATATTGACCCAGAGGTGGCAAAATTAATTCCTGAAGCTGTTGCTAAAAGATATACTATTATTCCTATAAAAAAAGATGAAGATGGTATATTGGTAGCAATGGCAGACCCTCTCAATATCTTTGCTATTGACGATGTAAAAATTTTAACAAAGCAAAATGTAAAACCATTGATTGCTTCTGAAAGTAGCATCCTAAAAGCTATAGATAGAATTTACGGAAGAGAACAGGCAGAGAAAGCAGTCCAAGATTTTAAAAAGGAATTCCAAAGTGAACCTGCGAATGAGCTGCCAAATGAAATTCTGGAAGAAGTGCAAAATGCGCCTGCTGTACGCTTTGTAAATTCTATAATTGAACAGGCAATAAAAAATAGAGCTTCAGATATTCACATTGAACCTACAGAGAAGGACTTGCGGATTCGATTTAGGATAGATGGACAATTAACAGAGGCTATGAGAACTATAAAAAGCACTCATGCTCCAGTGGTAACAAGGGTAAAAATAATGGCAAACATGAATATTGCAGAGAGGAGACTTCCACAGGACGGAAGGTTTGAGTTTGTTTCAAACGAAAAGAATATAGATGTGAGGGTTTCTTCTTTGCCTACTGTTTTTGGAGAAAAATTAGTTTTAAGGCTTTTGGATAAAGAAAATTTCGTGATGACAAAAGAACAGTTGGGCTTTGATGAAAAAGACGTGGCACTTTTTGATAAGCTGATAAAAAGACCTCATGGTATAGTACTTTTGACTGGTCCTACAGGCAGTGGAAAAACCACAACTTTGTACGCCATGTTAAAAGAGCTTAACAAACCTAATATCAATATAATAACTGTGGAAGATCCCGTTGAATATTCCATAGAAGGAATAAATCAAGTGCAAGTTAATGAAAAAGCAGGTCTTACTTTTGCTACTGCTCTTCGGTCTATTTTAAGACAAGATCCGGATGTTGTCATGATTGGAGAAATTAGGGATACAGAAACTGCAGAGATAGCTATCCGCTCTGCTATAACGGGGCATTTGGTTCTTTCTACTCTGCACACAAATGATGCAGCAGGGGCAGTGACAAGGCTTATTGATATGGGTATAGAACCTTATCTTGTTTCTTCTGCTGTGGTTGGCGTTATTGCTCAAAGACTAGCGAGAAAAATATGCGATAATTGTAAAATTTCTTATAAAGCTTCAGAGAGTGAGAAAAAAATACTGGGACTAGAGGAGAAGGAAGACATTACTTTATACAGAGGGAAGGGATGCCCTGTTTGTAATAAAACAGGATATAGAGGAAGAATTCCTATATATGAGATAATGACTATCACTTCTGATATCAGAGAGCTTATAAACTCCAAAGCTTCTTCTGATGTAATTAAAGAACAAGCGGTGAAAAATGGAATGAAAACTTTGAGGGAAAGTGCCAAAAAACTTGCATTAGAAGGAAAAACTACAATTGATGAAATGTTACGACTAACGTACGAGGATTGATGCATATGGATACAAAAGGACTTTTAGAATTAGTAGTTGAAAAAAAAGCTTCTGATTTGCATATAACGGTGGGAGTGCCTCCAGTTCTTAGAATTAATGGTTATTTAGAAAAAGTAAAAGGTGAACCTTTCACTCCTGGGCAGACAGAAGAAATAGTGAAAGATTTATTGACAAGTGACCAATTGCGAAAATTAGAGCAAAATGGGGACATTGACTTGTCTTATTCAGTTACAGGATTAGGAAGGTTTAGAATAAATGTCTATAAACAGAGGGGAAGTTATAGTCTTGCAATAAGGTCAGTAGCTTTGCGGATTCCTTCCATAGAAGAATTGGGGCTTCCTCCAATACTTAAAGACTTAGCTTTAAAGACAAGAGGGCTTATACTGGTGACAGGACCTACAGGTAGTGGTAAATCTACTACGTTAGCTTCAATGGTGGATTGGATAAATTCTAGAAGGACATGCCATATTCTTACCCTTGAAGATCCTATAGAATATTTACATAAACACAACAAAAGCATAGTAAATCAAAGAGAAATTGGTTACGATGCGGCATCTTTCGCTTCTGCTTTAAGGGCTGCTTTAAGGGAAGACCCAGATGTTATATTAGTTGGAGAGATGAGGGATTTAGAAACTATTCAAATTGCCATAACTGCTGCTGAGACAGGTCATCTTGTTTTATCCACTCTTCACACAATAGGAGCTGTAAAGACGATCGATAGGATTATTGATGTTTTTCCTCCCCATCAACAGCAGCAGATAAAAATACAGCTTTCTAATGTTTTAGAGGGTATTATTTCGCAGCAACTTATTCCCAAAAAAGATAACAGCGGGAGAGTAGTTGCAACAGAAGTTATGATTGCCACTCCTGCTATAAAAAATCTCATAAGAGAAGGTAAAACTTTCCAAATACAGTCGGCAGTTCAAACAGGCAGCAAGTTTGGCATGATGACAATGGACATGTCTATTTTGCATTTGCTAAAAGCAGGAATTATATCACTAGAGGATGCCTTGACCTATTGCGTAGACCAAGAAAATTTTTCACGCATGATATAGAGGTGGTTATATGCCGTTATATGCTTACAAGGCGAGGGATATGGCAGGCAATCTTATTGTAGGCACTTTGGAGGTTGATTCTAAGTCTCAGTGCATTGACGTTTTAAAGCAAAAAAATTATTATATAATTGATATCAAGGAAGAAATTGTAAAACAGGATATATTAGATTTTGAATCTTTTAAAAAGGTTAAGATAAAAGACATTGCTGTTTTTTGCAGGCAATTTGCTACCTTGATAAATGCAGGTATTACCATAGTGAGTTCTTTGGCTACTATGAAGGAACAAGTGGAGAATAAAAGATTAAAAAAAGCTATAAGCGAAGTTTATGAAGAAGTTCAGAAGGGAAAGACTTTATCTGATGCGATGAAAAAACATGGAGAAGTTTTTCCTATGCTTTTGTACAATATGGTGGAAGTAGGAGAAGTAAGCGGTACTTTGGATAAAGTTATGAATGAAATGGCAGACCACTATGAAAAAGAAAATAACCTAAATCAGAAGGTAAAATCTGCCTTGACTTATCCTTTTATTGTATCTGTTGTAGCTGTATTAGTTGTTATTTTTCTTTTGACAAATGTTTTACCTATTTTTGTAGGTATGTTTAAAAATGCTGGAGTCCAGTTGCCTCTTCCTACTCGAATATTAATTGCTATAAGCAGCTCTATATCTCAATATTGGTACTTTTACATAGGAGGAATTTTCCTGATTTTTTATTCGATTTTGAGTTTTTTAAAGACACCTGAAGGAAGGCGAATTTATGACAGAATGCTTTTAAACATGCCAATCTTTGGCCCTCTAAATAAAAAGATTTTAACTTCCAGGTTTACAAGGACTTTAGGAACATTGATAAGTGCTGGTGTACCGCTTATGAAGGCAATGGAAGTAGTAGAAAAAGTTGTGGGAAATACGGTAGTTGCAGAAGGATTAAGGGTGGCGCAAGAGGATATAAAAAAAGGCTTACCTCTTTCTGATCCTTTAAAAAGAATTGGCATTTTCCCGCCAATGGTAATTCAGATGATAAGTATTGGTGAAAGTTCAGGTTCATTGGACAGCATATTAAATAAAACTGCGGATTTTTATGACGGAGAAGTGGATACAGCTGTGTCACAAATGACTACTCTATTAGAGCCTTTAATAATTGTTATGCTGGGGACAGTAGTGGGCTTTATAGTTGTTTCAATCATTATGCCACTGTTCCAATTGTACAATTTTATAGGTCAATGACATGAGGAAAGGGGGTGAAAAGGAATGGAATGGTTTGTAAAGGCATTAAATAAAGATGAAAGAGGTTTTACATTAATTGAATTGATTGTTGTCATTGCAATTTTAGGTGTACTTGCAGCTATTGCAGTGCCAAATGTAACAGGTGTATTGAGTAAATCAAAGATACAAGCTGATAAAGCGAATGCAGCAATTTTAGCGGAAGCTGCACAGAGATATTACATTGATCAAACATCGAACAGTTCGAGCAATCCACCAACTTCTGTAACTACTCAACAATTAAAAGATGGGGGTTATATAAATAATGTACCAAAAGATCAATATGGTGGAGATTTTCAAATCACTTTTGACACAAATGGTTCTGTTACGGTAAAAAATTCACAGAACCAAACTTTGTATCCGCAACAATAAAATTGGGCACTTTTGTGCCCTTCCTATTATTTTTTTAGGAGGTCATTATGAAAATATTACTTTACATACTCATATTTTTATTCGGCACAATTATAGGAAGTTTTTTAAATGTGGTCATACACAGAGTGCCAAGAAAAGAGTCAATAGTTTATCCTCCTTCTCATTGCCCTAAATGTGGACATGAATTAAAAACTATTGATTTAATGCCTATATTGAGTTATATTTTACTTAAAGGAAGATGTAGGTATTGCGGAGAAAAAATTTCAATAAGGTATCCTGTTGTTGAAGCATTGACTGGAATTGTGTTTTTGATAATTTACTATAAATTTGGTTTAGATTTTAAAGCTTTTTCTTACATGTTTTTAGGTTCTATATTGATTTCAATAAGTTTTATTGATATGGAACACAAAATAGTGCCAAATAAAATGATTATTGCAGGATTTGTAGGTGCTATAATCTTTCGATTGTTAATGTACAATTATGGACTTTTGGATTATGTGTTGGGTTTAGTCTTAGGTGGAGGAATTCTCCTTCTCATCTCTTTAATTTCAGGAGGAGAGATGGGAGGAGGGGACATAAAATTGATGGCTTTAATTGGATTTTTTATAGGATGGAAGCTTACAATTTTAGTACTTTTCCTTTCTGTAATCATTGGAGCATTAGGAGGAGTTATATTAGTAGCTTTGAAAATTAAAGGAAGAAAAGATTATATTCCTTTTGCACCTTATATTTCTTTTGCATGGTTTATTTCAATTTTGTATGGGTATGAGATTCTTAACTATTATATAAAATTCATAAGAGGTTAAGCTTATGAAAAGAGAGAAAGGATTAACTTTAATAGAGCTTGTAACGGTTTTGGCAATTTTTACAGTTATAGTTCTTATAGTTATTCCTTCGACTAACTTTTTTGATACGACGAAGTCAAATATAAGGCTTACTCTGATTGCACGTGAGGTTGTAAATGACTTAAGGTACATACAGCAAAAAAGTATTTTTGAAGGAGAAAATTTATATTTTGAAATCAAACCCGATAAGACTGGTTATTATATAAATAGATATGAAGACGATAAAAATATTAAGTCAAAAAATCTGCCTGAAGGAATTAAAATAGAAAAAAATATACAAAAGGAAATAAGATTTAATCAAATTGGGATTCCTTCTACTGGAGGTTGTACAATAACTTTAAAAAATAACAAAAAAGAAATTTATATAACTGTGCTTCCTGCTACAGGGCGTATTATGATAAAGGGGAATTATTAGGAGTGATTTTATGAAGATTTTAAAGGATAATAAAGGCATGACTTTAATAGAGGTACTTGTCTCAATAGCTATATTTGCAATAGTGGCAATACCTCTTTTGGGTATTTTTAGTCAATCTGCTATAACTTCTGCTAACTCTAAGATAAAGACAAAAGAAGCTACAATTGCACAGACAATTGCAGAAAACATAAAAGCTGGAATTGTAAAGGATAATTCTGATCTGTCAAAAGTAACAGAGATTTTTGAAGAAGAAGGCTTTTTGCCTTATGTAGAGCAGCATGTCACAGATTCAGGTAATGGACTTTCTCAATATGAAATTAGAGTCAGCAAAGCTGGTTCAAGCACTACTTTTTATACCCTTTATGTAGTGGCGCCTAAAACGGCTATTACAGCTTATACGCCTGTTTATATGCCTTTTTCAGGTGGTTCTAAAGGAAACGTCTTTGATAGAGTAGTTAATTATGCATTGAATTTAATAGCAATAATTGTTATCGCTATATGGACTGCTTTATTCATACTTTTTGTAGTAATACCTGCTTTTGGGTTAGAGTCTATTATAGAAGTTCCTAAACTGGTGAGTACAGTCATCAATTTAATCAATTCAGGAGTGACTAATTTAAAAGCTATTGCCACAAAAGCAGCAGAAAGTGCAAGACTTACCATTCCATGGTGGTTAAAATGGTGGTAAAAAAAGAGGCGGGTTTTACCCTCATTGAACTAATCGTGACATTGGCTATATTAGGGGTTGTGATAGGGATTTATTCATCTTTATATTATTCAGGATACAAGTCTTTTATAAGTACACAGAATAACGTTGATGTTGAGCAAAATGTCAGATTTGCCATAAATTACATTGTAACTGCCTTAGAAAAGGGGCCTTCTCATGTTACTGTAATTGACAATGGACATGGCATAAACATAGACGGCCTTGTCATAAGGCTAGACAGAAAAAAGCACGCTCTTTATACCAATGGCAATGCAGGGCATGAATTAGCTGTCAAGATTTATGGTTTTAATGTGGCTAAAAAAAGTACGAACATGATAAATATCCAAATAATTGGGCAAAGTGATGATAATGGGTCAAACAGATTTTCCCTCTCTACAGATGTTTTTTTAAGAAAGAGTGATATAAATGGTCAATGAGAGAGGTTCTGCCCTAATATTTACTCTAATGGTGATTTTAATTCTCACAGTCCTTGGGGTTGCTATTTTAGAAGTTACTATTACTAATTATAAAATTTCACATGCCTACGCAAATTCTATTTCTGCTTCATACGCTGCAGAAGCAGCTTTGGATATTGCTAAAAATGAGTTTAATGACCAATTACTTAGTGATTTATCTCAGCGGGCACAAAATATCATAAACAACACCAATGAAAAAATACCAAGAGAATTTTTATATCAAAGCATCTATTCCTTTGTCCAGAACTATCTTCAGGAAAACGTATTTTATAAATATCCTCAATCAGGGTATTTAGGGGATACTGGTCAAAAATACACAATACAAAGTATGACTTTAGATAGCAATTACAATAGGCTTACATATATTATACACATAAATACAACAGGGGAGTACAAAAACATCAAAAAAGAGGGATATGCAGAGCTTATACTTAATCTCGAATCGTCCGAGCCACTTACTGTTTCTAAGTGGGAAATAAAATAATGGGAGAGGGTTTTTATGCATCTTAAAAATTACATGGAAGACGCTGTTGACCAAATGATGGATAAGGTTTTGAAAGATTTAGACGTTTGTAAATGCGACAGGTGTAGAATGGACATAAAAGCTTTAGCACTTAACAATTTACCTCCAAAATATGTTGTATCAGAAGAAGGAGAACTATATGTAAAGACAAATGAGTTAGTCAGGCAATTTGAGGTAGACATAATAAAAGCTATAACAATGGCTGCTCTTAAAGTGAATAACAATAAGCGCCATTAGGAGGTAAAAAATGCTTGGAATTGAAATAGGGAATTTTAATATAAAATTATTAGTTGGAGAAAAAAAGAATAAATTTTTTGGTAAAAGGTTAATTATAAATACGCCTTCTAATGTGATAACTAATGGTAAAATTATTGATATAAATTCATTGGCAGATGTAATTAATGAGACTTTGAAAAGGAACAATATCAAAGAAAAACAAGTGTGTTTTACTATTTCCAGCTCAAATAATATAATAAGGGATTTAGAATTGCCCCTAATGAAAGAAGAAGAAATCGAAAAGGCCTTATACTATGAGATTGAGCAATACATTCCTGACTATGAAAATTATGTGATAGATTATAGATATTTACCTAATATTGCAGAGAAAAATAAAACGATTAGAGTACTGATTGCCTCTTCTCCTAAGGATATAATAGAAAAATATGTTAAATTAGCAGAGATGTTAAAATTAAAATTAGAAGCCATTGATATTTATAGCAATTCAATTTATAAAGCTTGTAAAAAGATGAATTTAGCTGAAGGAATAGTATCAGTTGTAGATATAGGGGCAGTTGTTACCAATGCGACGGTGATTAATAACGGAAATTACATTTTTAGTAGGAGCATAGAGTTTGGTGGAAATAAAATTACACAAATAATTGCGAATGCCTTTAATATAGATTTTCAAGCAGCAGAAGAATATAAAAGGTCAAAAAAATTTATTGGAGAAGAAAACTATAAGGATATAGAAGATACTATACTTTTATCCTTTTCGGAAATGTTTCAACAGCTAAGTAGAATATTTGACTTTTATTATGCCACATATCATAAAAATATACAAAAAATTATCATGTTAGGTGGTACTTCTAAACTTTTAGGTTTGAGAGAATACGTGGAAGATTATTTTAGGATACCTACTTTTGTGACAGAAACAGAAGATTATTTATACTTTTTACCTGTTTATGGATGCCTTTTAAGGGGGGAATAGGTTGAAGGATATAAACCTCATACCAGCTGAACTAAAGGAACAAAAAATGCGAAGGAAAAAGCAAATATCCCGCCTTTTTTTTGTGTTTGTTTTAGTTACCGTTATTTTTGCCTTAATAGCCTTTCCACTGGTATATATAAATAAATTGTATCAAGACTTAAAATATGCAGATAATGAATTAGGTAAATTTAAAGAGATTTCGCAGTTGCAGCAAAATGTAAAAAATTTATCTGCTTATATAGAAAAGAAGAAAAGCTTAATAGAAAAATTGAAAAAGCAAAAAGTAGATGCAGTAGGTATATTGCAAAATTTAGCCTTAAATACACCTGAAAAAGTATCTATTGATTCTCTGAAGTATGAAAAAAATATTTTAGAAATAAATGGACAAGCACTTTCAGAATCTGATATAGCAGCTTTTATGCTTAACCTAAGAAGTATAAGTTATGTAGAAGATGTGAAAGTAGAATCTATAGATTTGACTGATAAAGGACTTTTAAAATATATTTTACAAGTAAAAATCAAGGTGGTATCGTAGATGAAGCTTACAGGGAGAGAAAGGGCATTAATTTACTTTGCTGTCATACTCGGATTTTTTGCACTTTATTATCAATATTATTTAACTCCTAAAATTTTAGAAATACGAAATTTATCTATTGAATTAAAAAATAAAAGACAAATTTTAGAACAAGTAACTACTTTAAACAATAAAAGTTTAAAAGAAGGTTTAGACAAACAACAAACTCAACTAAAGGAATTAAGCATCATTTTACCAGAAGAAAGGGATATAGAAATTTTTCTTTTTAATTTACAACAAATGATCAATGATACAGGTGTAAAGGCAAAAAGCTTAAATTTTGAAAACCAAGGACAAAGTCAAAAAGAAACTAGTAATGTGAAAAAAGAAGATTTTGTGACAATACCCGTAAATATTACTGTTTCAGGCAATTACGATGAGATTATAGCTTTTCTAAAGGAAATACAAAATTCTAAGAGACTTTGTAATATTCAAAGTTTCTCTATTGTAAAAGACCAAAATCAGCAAAACCTTCTTTTGACTTTACAGATCTTTATTTATTCAATGAAAGACAGTGGTGGTACTTCAATACAGTCAGATTTTTCAAAAGGCAAAAATGACCCTTTCAAATCTCTGTATGATAATACCAGAAATGAACAATCGAATAATGTAGAACAGTCTTCTGCTTCTCAATCTCCTCAAAATCTTCAGAACATAGATGTAAATAAAATAATAAATGATACTATAGAAAAAGTTTTGAAAGAGAAAATACCTTCATTGCCTTAAGGAGGAAATATTCATGAAAAACATCGTTTTAACGGGTTTTATGGCTACCGGAAAAACTACTGTTGGCAAAAAAGTAGCTACCACTATGTCCTTCGGTTTTATAGATACGGATAAAATGATTGAAAAAATGGCAAATATGACTGTTTCAGAGATTTTTGAAAAATATGGAGAAGACTATTTTAGGAGATTGGAAAAAGCAGCAGTTAAAAAAGCAGCCCGATTAAAAAATTTTGTCATAGCTACAGGAGGGGGAGTTGTATTAAACCCTTCAAATATTGTACAATTAAGAAAAAATGGTGTAGTAATTTGCTTTGTAGCCAGGCCAGAAATTATATTGAGGAATATAGAAAAGAATAAAGACAGGCCTCTTCTTATGGTGGATAATCCAGAAAAAAAAATAAGACAGCTTCTAAGAGAAAGAGAGCCTTTTTATAGGTTTGCCGACGGTATTATCGATGTGTCCGATATGACAATAGATGAAGTAGCAGAGGAAGTCATAAAGGCTTATATTAGACTTAAGAAAGGATGAGGGGATTGACGATAAAATTTGGACCTTCTGGGAATTCTGACAGTTTTTATAAAGAAGGGCATAAGTCTTCTCTAGAGATGCCTGAATGGCTCCATAACATGGGGCTTGATGCGTATGAATATTCTTTTTCAAGAGGAGTAAAAATTAGCGAAAAAATGGCTAAAGAGCTTAAAGAAAGAGCAGAAAAGTTTAACATAACTATTACTGTTCATGCTCCTTATTACATAAACTTAGCTACTACGGATAAAACCAAAATGGAAAATTCCAAGAGATACTTAATAGATAGTTTAATTGCAGGAAAATGGATGGGGGCTAAAAGGGTAACTTTTCATCCTGGTTCTGCAACAGAAGGGGGGAGAAAAGAGGCTTTAGATAGAGCAAAAAAACTTTTAAAGGAAATTTTAAAAGAAATGGAAGATAAAGAGCTTACTGATATAACCATATGTCCAGAGACAATGGGAAAGAAAAATCAATTAGGTACTTTAGAAGAAGTGATAGAACTTTGCGATGCAGATGAAAGGATTATTCCAACCATAGATTTTGCTCATTTACATGCAAGAGATAATGGAAGGTTTAAGTCTATAGAAGATTATGCAGAGGTTTTGGATATTATTGAAAAGTATCTTGGGAAAGAAAAGGCGAAAAAGATACACGTCCATTTTAGCAGAATTGAATACACAGATCAGGGAGAAAAAAGGCATTGGACATTGCAAGACACTCAATACGGACCAGAATTTGAACCTTTGGCCCAGCTTTTCTATGAAAGAAAGATGGAACCTATTGTCATATGTGAATCGAGAGGAACTATGGCAGAGGATGCTTTGAAACTAAAAGAGATATATCTTAATATTGCAAAAAGGATGTCGGAAGCATGAGAATTGTGGTAAAAGTTGGTACAAGCACTTTGACATATGAAAATGGCAAATTAAACTTAGAAATAATGGAAAAGTTAGTGAGGCAAATTGCTAATTTATCAAACAGAGGCGAAGAAATAGTATTGGTGACCTCTGGAGCAATTGGAGCAGGAATGGGGAAATTAAATTTAAAGGAAAAACCTAAAACTATCCCAGAAAAACAATCCTTAGCAGCTATAGGACAAGGGCTTTTAATTGAAATTTATGAAAAGTTTTTTAATGAATATGGCAAAATTACCGCGCAAGTTCTTTTGACTAAGGAAGATTTTAGCGACAGAAAAAGATATTTAAATGTCAGTTATGCCTTGTCAAACCTACTAAAATGGGGTGTTGTGCCAATAATAAATGAAAATGATACAGTAGCTGTTGATGAAATTAAAATTGGAGACAATGACACTTTAGCGGCGCTGCTTGCTAGTTTAGTTGAGGCTGACCTTTTGATAATTTTGACTGACATTGATGGGCTTTATAATAAAGACCCTCGAATTTATAAAGAGGTAAAAATTATAGAAGTCGTAGAAGAATTTTCGGATGAATTGTTTAAAATTGCTGGTAGTGCGGGGACAAAAAGAGGAACTGGGGGAATGTATACAAAAATTCAGGCAGCAAAGATATGTTGGAATTCAGGAGTTAAGATGATTATAGCTAATGGGAAAATTGACAATGTATTAAATCGGATAGCAAATGGCGAAAAAATTGGCACTACATTTTTGCCTATGAAAAAGCCAATAAGTAGCAGGAAAGTTTGGATTGCTTTTAATGCGAAAGTGAGCGGAAGACTTTTTATTGATGAAGGAGCAGCGAAAGCTATTATAAAGCATGGGAAAAGCCTATTACCAAGTGGAGTTGTAAAAACTGAAGGGGATTATGATGTAGGAGACTGTGTTGCAGTAGTTGACCATCAAGAAAAAGAGATTGCCAGAGGACTTATTAATTATTCTTCAGAAGAAGTTGAAAAGATAAAAGGTTGTAAAACTCATAATATAGAAAAAATACTAGGTTATAAGTATTATGATGAAGTGATTCATAGAGATAATCTCGTAATACTTGAAAGAGGTGAGAAGTATGGAAGTTGAAGTAAAGGCAAAACAGGCAAAAGCTGCGGCCAGAAGAATGGCTGTGTTGGATGAAAATACAAAAAATTTAGCTTTGAATCACATGGCAGATTCTTTAATAAAAGATATTGGGAAAATACTCGAAGCTAATAAAAAGGATGTTTTAGAGGCTGAAAAAAGAAATATAAAAGCTTCTCTTATCGATAGACTAAGACTTGATGAAAAAAGAGTCGAAGCTATGGCAAAAGGATTAAGAGAGATTTCTGCTCTTCCTGACCCTGTAGGAAGTATAGAAAAGATGTGGAAGAGGCCAAATGGACTTCAAATTGGCAAAATGAGAGTGCCAATAGGAGTAATAGGTATAATTTATGAATCTCGCCCGAATGTAACAGCTGATGCGGCAGGTCTTTGTTTGAAATCAGGAAATGCGGTGATTTTAAGGGGAGGAAGTGATGCAATCAATTCTAACATAGCAATTTCTTCTATTCTTGCCAAGGCTGCTTATGAGGTTGGGATTCCTGAAGGGGCAATACAGCTTATAGAAAATACTGATAGAGAAGAAGTAAACCGTATGATGAAGTTAAATGGTCTAATTGACCTCATTATTCCTCGAGGGGGAGCAAGTCTTATAAAAAATGTCATTGAAAATTCTACAGTGCCTGTAATAGAGACAGGAGTAGGCAATTGCCATATTTTTGTAGATGAGACTGCCAAGTTTAATATGGCAAAAGACATCATTGTGAATGCAAAAGTTCAAAGACCAGGGGTATGTAATGCAGTAGAGACAGTTTTGGTTCACAAATCTATTGCAAGGGAATTTTTGCCTTTAATGGTAGAAGAATTAACCTCTTTTGGAGTAGAAATAAGAGGGTGTCAGATTACAAAAGAAATATGTCCTCAAGTTAAAGAGGCTACAGATAAGGATTGGGAAACGGAATATTTAGACCTTATACTGGCTGTAAAAGTTGTAAATGACATAGAAGAAGCCTTAGACCATATTTCGAAGTATTCGAGTGGCCATTCTGAAAGCATTATTACAGAAAATTATGAAAATGCCATGATGTTTTTAAAATCTGTAGATTCAGCTGCTGTGTATGTAAATGCTTCTACTCGCTTTACAGATGGTGGAGAATTTGGTTTTGGTGCAGAGATAGGAATAAGTACACAAAAAATGCATGCAAGAGGGCCAATGGGACTTGAGGAGCTTACCACCTATAAATATGTAATTTTAGGTAGTGGACAAATAAGGAAATAAGGTGTATTATAGTAAAGTGAGGTGAGATTATGAAAAGAGTTTTGATAATTCATGGCCCTAATGTAAATCTGACAGGTAAAAGAGAAAAAGAGGTATATGGAGATATAAATTACGAAGAAATAAATAATCTGATAAAAAGAGAGGCTGCAAAATTAGATATAGCTGTCAAGATTCAACAATCTAATAGTGAAGGAGAAATAATTAATTTTATTCATTCTGCAGAAAACAATTTCGATGCTATAATTATAAATCCTGCAGCTTACACCCATTACAGTTTAGCTATTATGGATGCTATTGCAGCTGTGTCAGTTCCAGTAATAGAAGTTCATATTTCAAATATTTTTGGAAGGGAGGAGTTTAGAAAAACCTCTGTTACTGCATCTAAGTGTAAAGGTGTGATAACGGGGTTTGGACCTTATAGTTATGTCCTTGCCCTCAATGCAGTTAAGCTTTTAGAGGATTCAATTGGGGGGTAAAATCATGAATAAAAGGTTACAAAATTTGAGAGAATTGATGAAAGAAAAAGACATAGAAGCGTTTGTTATTTACAAATTTGTCAATGTTACATATATTACCGGTTTTACTGGAGAGGACAGCGTAGCTCTTGTGACCCACGATAAAGCTATTTTTATTACAGATGGAAGATATACTGAGCAAGCAGAAAAAGAAGTTAAAGATTTTGAAGTTGTCGAGCACAAAACTGGCATAAAAGAAGTTTTAAAAGAATATATTAAAACATTGGAGATAAAGAAACTAGCTTTTGAAGAAAATATTTCTTATGGACAGTATAAGGAATTAAAAGAGTTTTTAGAGATTGAGCTAATACCACAGGCTAATTTGGTAGAGACTTTGAGAGTGGTAAAAGATGAAGAAGAAATAGAAAACATAAAAAAAGCACAAAATATTACTGACAAGGCTTTTGAGCATCTGTTAAATTTCATTAATGTAGGAATGACAGAAAAAGAAGTAGCTTTAGAATTAGAGTACTTTATGAAGAAACAAGGAGCCGAAGACCTATCTTTTGATACGATTGTAGCTTCTGGAAAAAGGTCTTCTCTTCCTCATGGAAAAGCTTCTGAAAAAGTGATAGAAAAAGGTGATTTTGTCACAATAGATTTTGGATGTAAAGTAGGTGGCTATTGTTCTGATATGACAAGAACAATAGTGATAGGGAAAGCTAATGAGAAGCAAAAAGAGATATATAACATAGTTTTAGAAGCACAGCAAAGAGCGATAAATAATTTAAAGGCAGGACTTATGTCAAAAGAGGCCGATTTGTTAGCAAGGTCTGTTATTGAAGAAAAAGGTTATGGACAGTATTTTAGTCACTCTTTAGGACATGGAGTAGGGCTTGAAGTTCATGAAGCTCCTAGCTTATCCTCCAAAAAAGAAGAAATTTTAAAAGAAGGGGCAATTGTTACCGTAGAACCAGGTATATATATTCCCGATTTTGGTGGCGTAAGAATCGAAGATATGGTATTATTAAAACAAGATGGTGTTATAAATTTAACTAAATCACCGAAATATTTAATTGAATTAAACTAAAGCAATGGAGGGATTTTTTTGATAGCAGCTGGTGATTTCAGAAAAGGAGTAACTATTGAGGTTGACGGACAAGTTTTTACAGTTGTGGATTTTATGCATGTTAAACCAGGGAAAGGTGCAGCTTTCGTGAGGACAAAACTTAAAAATGTTATGACAGGAGCTGTAATAGAGAAAACTTTCAGCCCAACAGAAAAGTTTGAAGAAGCAGTTATAGAAAGAAGAGAGATGCAGTATTTGTACAATGATGGAGAACTTTATTATTTTATGGACACAGAAACTTATGAGCAAATTCCTTTAAATTATGATAAAGTTGAGGATGCAATTAAATACATAAAGGAAAATATGATTGTTACAGTAAAGTTCTATAAAGGCGAAGCCTTTTCTGTTGAGCCCCCTACTTTTGTTGAGCTGGAAGTTGTAGAAACGGAGCCTGGATTTAGAGGAGATACTGCAACGGGTGGCTCCAAACCGGCAACTGTAGAAACTGGTGCTGTCATACAAGTCCCATTGTTTATAAACGTTGGAGACAAAATAAAAATTGACACTCGAACTGGAGAATATTTAGAGAGGGTATAAACGCAGCAATTTGTCAAATACTATTTTGTAAAGGAGGTATGTGGAATATGGAATACTTAAATGAAAGGGTTTCCTACTTAAGAGGTTTAGCAGACGGCTTAGGGATAGATGACAGCACAAAAGAAGGTAAAATAATTTTAGCAATTTTAGATACTTTAGAGGATTTTGCAGATGCTATAAATGAGCTGGAAGCTTCCCATTCCGAATTAGATGATTATGTGGGAGAAATAGATGAAGATCTTTCTGAAATTGAAAACCACATATATGGCGATGAGGACTATGAGGATGAGGATGACGACCATGACTATGATTATGATTATGACGATGATGAGGAATATGAGGATGAAGAGGAGGATTATGAAGAGTATGTAGAAGTAGAATGTCCTCATTGCCATATGTTGATGAGTGTGGAAGAAGAGCTTCTAGAAGATGAAGATGCGGAGTTGGTATGTCCTCATTGCAATGAAACCCTAAAAGTAAAAAATTTGAAAATTGTAGATGATGATGAAGATTAATTTAAAAATGCCCACTAATTAGTGGTTTAATAGGTATGGGACTTGGGTTTATAACAACACACCATTTTATTTAACTTCTAATTCAAATTTGCAAACATTTTGCAAACATCCATAAATAAAAAGTAAAAAAGCCTTTGTGTATAAAAATTCAATGTTAAAAAACTATCTTTACTATTGAGCAGGTGCTGCTATGGCAGCTTAATAGGGAAAGCGGTGAAAATCCGCTGCAGCCCCCGCTACTGTGAGCAATGACAAGCCCAGTTTCTGTGCCACTGGAAAGATGAAGACTTTTTAAAAGGCTCACTTTCTGGGAAGGTAATGGGCAAGGATGACTTGCTAGCCAGGAGACCTGCCTGCTTGAGAGGCCTTAATTGGCTTCGGTGGGAAGTGCAATTAAGGTGGTAAAGACTAAGAGGGGCCTGTAGGTTGTCTTTTTGAAATCCTTTGTTACCCTTTTTAACAACTATACTTATGCAAAAAACTGTATTAAGTAGAAAAATGAGTCTTTACTACCTTGATATGCAAAGTTTTTTCTTGGTAGTAAAGACTCATTTTGTTTATGTACATTATTAAAATAAAAGAATTTTATGATGATGTACAAAAGAAGAGATTTTTTATAATAATTATCAAAAATTTTAACAAGGAGGTTAAAAACTTAAAATGATTTCTATTGTTGGTTTCCCAAGAATAGGACAAAATAGAGAACTTAAAAAGTGGGTTGAAGGATATCTTGACAAGAAACTTTTAAAAGATGAACTTATTAAAAATTCAAGAGTTTTAAAAGAAACTCATTGTAAAATCCAAAAAAAGTATGGCATTGATTTAATTCCTTCAAATGATTTTTCGTTTTACGATACTTTTTTAGATCATGCAATGCTTATAAATGCAATTCCTGACGAGTATAAAAACCTCGGGAAAGATGAGCTTGATACCTACTTTGCTTTGGCAAAAGGGTATCAGGATGAAAAATATGACTTAAAAGCCTTGCCTATGAAAAAATGGTTTTTTACAAACTATCATTATATTGTACCAGAAATTACAGATAGAACCTCTTTTAAGCTTTCTACAACAAAACCTTTTAATGAATTTTCAGAAGCGTTATCAATTGGGATAAAAACAAAGCCTGTTATAATTGGCCCTTTGACATTTTTGATGCTTTCAAAAAAATCAGGTGTTGATATTTATGACAAGAATTTTTGGGAGAAGTTATTAACTGTTTATATTGAAATTATTGAAACATTTGAAAGTATAGGAGTTGAATTTGTACAGATAGATGAGCCAATACTTGTTACTGACCTTCAAAAAAATGATATAGAACTTTTCTTAAGTTTTTATCGCAACTTACTTTGTCACAAAGGATATCTTAAAATTGTCCTTCAAACCTACTTTGGGGATGTTAGAGACATCTATGAAAAATTAATTTCTCTTGATTTTGATGCGATCGGACTTGACTTTGTTGATGGAAAATACAACTTAGGACTTATTAAAAAATTTGGGTATCCCAAAGATAAATTCATAATAGCGGGAGTGGTTAATGGGAGAAACGTATTTAAAAACAACTACAAAGAAAGCCTTGAGATTTTAGATACCTTATCTACTTTTGTTGAGAAAAAGAATATTGTGATTTCGACGTCATGTTCGCTATTGTTTGTTCCATATTCGCTAAAATTTGAAACACAGCTTGATGATAGCCAAAAGAAATATTTAGCATTTGCTGAAGAAAAACTAATGGAACTTTCTGAACTAAATACTTTATTTTATCAACATGAGTACACAAAAAATAGTTTGTATATTCAAAATATCCACTTTTTTGAGGAATTGAGTACAAAGAAGTTTTCAGACATCAACACAGTTGTGAATAACCTTACAGATGATGATTTTGAGAGAAAACCAAGCTTTGAAGAAAGAATTAAGGTACAAAAAGAAGTATTTGACCTTCCTAACCTTCCTACAACCACGATAGGCTCCTTCCCCCAAACTAAAGATGTAAGACAAGTAAGAAGCAAGTTTAAAAATAAAGAGATAACATTTGAAGAGTATGATACCTTCCTAAAGGCTAAAATTGAAAGAGTTATAAAACTTCAGGAAGAGATAGGATTAGATGTTTTGGTACATGGTGAGTATGAAAGAAACGATATGGTTGAATTTTTTGGTGAAAACTTAGAAGGATTTATAATCACAAAAAATGGCTGGGTTCAATCCTATGGTACAAGGTGTGTAAAGCCCCCAATTATATTTTCTGACATCAAAAGAAAAAGGCCAATTACAGTTGAATATATAAAATACGCCCAGAGTCTCACTAAGAAACCTGTAAAAGGAATTTTAACGGGACCTGTTACGATCCTCAATTGGTCATTTGTTAGAGAGGATATCTCAGTAAAAAATGTAGCTTTACAATTAGCACTGGCGATGAGGGAAGAGGTGTTGGACCTTGAAAAAGCAGGTATTAAAATTATTCAGATTGACGAACCAGCACTAATTGAAAAGTTACCGTTAAAACGCTGCTATCATCAAGAATATCTTTCATGGGCAATAAGAGCTTTCAAGCTAACCTGTTCGAAAGTAAAACCACAAACACAGATTCATACTCATATGTGCTACAGCAACTTTGACGACATATTAGACGAAATTGCTAAGATGGATGTGGATGTCATCACATTTGAAGCTGCAAAATCGGATTTTACCTTACTTGATAGTATAAAGAAAAGCGCTTTAAAAGCTGAGGTAGGACCAGGTGTTTTTGATGTTCATTCACCAAGGATTGTGTCGAAAGAGGAAATGGAAAGACTAATATTAATAATGATTGAAAAAATTGGAGTTGGTAGATTGTGGATAAACCCTGACTGTGGATTAAAAACTCGAAAAGAAGATGAAGTAATTCCAACCTTGCAAAATATGGTTTTAGCTACATGGGAGGTAAGAAACAAAAAATTAAAAAATAACATAAAAAGATAATATAGATATGTACTTAAAACTGAATATTAGGAGAGATTAAAAATATTTTGGGAGAGACGAAAAAAGCTAGTTTTCACTACAACTTTGAGACAAAATTAAAAAGCCTACAACCCTTTATTTTGAAGTGGTTACTGTAAATGATAAAATAAGAATGTACGAAAAGTGGAAAATGAAAATGTACAAATTTGTACATAAATTTGGTATCCTTCTGTTTGTAGGAGGGATACCAAAAATGAAAAATCTATTAGGTCAAATTAGTATATTTAAGGCTATGGAGATAAAACCTAATTTTTCAGAATTAGCAAGAGAATATGGAATAGATAGGAGAACTGTTAAAAAGTATTATGAAGGATATGAAGGCAAGCCAAAAACAAGAAATAAACAAAGTAAATTAGATAAATACTATGATGAAATAAAAGCAAAGCTTGAGATAAAGGGGGTTACGGTAAAGGGAGTATATGAATACTTTGTTTCTAAAAATTATGATATTGGAACATATTCTAATTTCAACAAATATGTAAATAGGGATGTGCAAAATTAATAAAAATAATCATAATCAAAAGCCAAAATATGTATGACATACAATATATAGTAATTAGGACTGACAATCGAACATAAAGAAGGTGGCAAAGGAAAAGAAAAGACAAAAAGAGGAGCTAAAAAAGGGCATAAATATCCTGTAGAAGTCAAATGTTAAAAAGTGGCATGAACCAAATTCAGCAAAAGTTAAGCCGATTGCATCAGACCAACAAGGGACTTAAACTCATCAAATTTACCCAGTTTAATAGCTACAATAGCAACAGTAAGCAAAGTAATATGGCCAAAAGTATTAAGGTTGCTGACAGAATTAATATTTCTAACATAAGCTTTTTCAAAATCCAGAGCTTTAAATCGAGAATTATATCTTTCTGATTCTATTCTTAGTCTATAGACAGCCTTAAAATATAGGGAGTCTCTATTAATAGAAGACCTATAATCAGAAGATATAATAGCATACTTAGTACAGCCTCTATGCTTTTTGCCATTAAAATATTTAGGATGATTTATAGGGCAGGCAGAATCATCCTTAGAATTACAGAACTTGCAAACAAATTTTTGCTTAATAAAACCATCAAAATATTGCTTGCCGTATATTGCTTGCCGTCTTTGAGCATTTTAATACCCGCTTCACAAACCATATAACCATCATCAGTCAGAGGGGGATTTTTAGAATTACGCTTGTTAAGAGGAATAAAACAATGACCATGGAGAGTATCTCTAACAAAATTATAAACTCTCTTAACATCATAGCCCTTATCGGCAATAAAATTAACATACTTAAGGTTAAACCACTTATTAGTCTTTTCAAGTAAAGACAAAGCAACTTCAAAATCGGGGACATCAGCGGGAGTAGTAGTTTCAGCGATGGGTAAACCAGAGATAGCATCAACAATAATATGATTTTTATAGCCCCAATAAAACTTATAGCGTTTATTAGAAGAATCATTAGAAGCAGAATAAACGCCTAATTTACAATCCTTATCAGACTTAGGCTGATTATCTTTAGAAAATTTATTTTTAGAAAAAGACTTAGGGTTATTTAACTTAGTGTTAGCTTTAATAGGGGTAGAGTCCATGGAAATAAACTCACCGGAGATAATGCCCATATTTTTGAGGATATTGACTTGATTTTGAAAGATAGAGGTCAAATAATCATGAGAGAAGTCATTAATAAAACGGCGGAAAGTCCAATAAGAAGGAAGAGGTTTAAGGATGTTAAAGCCACAAAGATGAGCAATGATAAGATTATTGCGGAGATAATCTAAAAGGTCAGAAATTGTGCCGAATCTTTCAGCTTTCATGACAATAAAAGCTCTAAACATTGCATGATGAGAATAACCCTTACGGCCAGGACTAGAGGAAGGGAATTCAGGTATTGAAGACAGGTCAAGATTTTCAAACATAGAAGAATAGAAATCAATTTTAGACAGAGAAGTAAAGAGTTCAGGTATATTTAAAAGTAATTGAAGCTGGTACATGTAGGATTTCCTCCTCCTTAAGAAATATTTTCATGCTGTATATATAATAATTCGACAAATGGGAGGGGAAATCCTACATAAAAGATAAAAAATTCAAGAGTGATAGGAAAAAAGTATGTCTGTAGAATGACTTAAATTAAGAGTTTTGAATTTTGCACAAGTCTATATAATGTAAAGAGAAAGGGGTTGAAACCTACTAAAAAAGCAAGTGGTCATCCACGATTTGAAACTCCTGCGGGGAAACAGGCCCAGGTAGATTGGAAGGAAGACATAAAATTAGTTTCGAGATATGGAGAAGAATTTGTTGTTAATGTATTTAACTATAAACTTGGATATTCAAGATATTGCTACTTTGAATATAGGAAAGCAAAAACTCAACAAGATGTAATTGAATGCTTGATAAACGCATTTAAAGCTACAGGAGGTGTTCCGGAGGAAATACTTTTTGACAATATGAAAACAGTAGTTGATATAACAAACGAGGGGAGGAAGATAAATAATAAAATAAAAGCATTTGCAAATGATTTTGGCTTTAAGATACGCTTATGTAAACCAAGACACTCATATACAAAAGGAAAGGTGGAATCATCTAACAAATTTATTGACTGGTTACTGCCATACAATGGTGAATTTGAAAATGAAGAAGATTTAATAAAGATAATTGATGAAATAAACAAAAAAGTTAATCAATCTATAAATCAGTCAACAGGGATACAACCTATAATATTATTCCAAAAAGAAAAGGAGTATCTATCTCCGCTACCAAGTAATGATATCATAGAAAGTTATATGAACTTCGAACAAAAAGCAACTGTCCATAAAGATTCTACGATATATTACAAAGGTAGTAGATACTCAGTCCCTCCAAAATATATAAATAAAACTGTAACTCTTAAAACAGTAGAAAATGAGTTACATGTATATTTTAACACAGATTTGATATCTGTCCATATATTAAGTGATAAAAAGATAAATTATCATGAATCTCATTATAGAGAATTAATGGAAAATCTTATCAAAAATAGAGAGGATATTGAACAAATATGCACAAATAATCTTAACGAATTGGATAAATTATTGCATAGGTAGGTGAGGGTGTAAGTAACTATACTAAGCTATTAAACAATTTAGAAGAGCTTGGATTAAATAACATAAAAAATAATATAGATATGTACTTAAAACTGATTAAATCAGGAGAAAAAAGTGTTATAGATGCTCTATATGAACTAAGCAATTTAGAAATAAAATCAAAACAAGAAAAAGCAATACTTGCATGTGTTAAAGTAGCAAACTTCCCTTTTTTAAAAGAACTTGATGATTTTGATTTTGAATTTCAACCAAGCATAAACAAACAAGAAATTCTTGATTTAAAAAGTTTAAGATTTGTAGAAAATAACGAAAATATATTGTTTGTAGGAACCCCCGGGGTAGGCAAGACACATCTTGCCGCCGCCATAGGGATAGAATGTGCTAAGCACAGATATTCTACATATTTTATTCATTTTCAAGAATTAATGTCTCAATTAAAAAAGGCATTAGCAGAAAACCGTTTAGAGATCCGATTAAAACATTTTTCAAAGTATAAAGTGTTAATAATAGACGAAGTAGGGTATTTACCAATAGACACAGATGCTTCAAATATATTTTTTCAGCTAATATCTAAAAGGTATGAAAAGCATAGTACTATTATTACAACTAATATGCCCTTTTCTAATTGGGCAGAAGTATTTGGATCAGCAACATTAGCCAATGCAATATTGGATAGATTACTTCATCATTCGCATGTTATATCAATAAAAGGGCCTTCATATAGATTAAAGTCAAAAGTTGAATATTTTAACAGTTCTTCGAATGCATCTTAGTACATTTTTTGTACAAAATTATATTCCACTTTTTGTACAAAAATATATTGACTTTTACAGTTATAAAAATTTTTTACCTACAAAATCTTGACACGGATGATGGAAGTATTTTTTGTTGACACAAGGGAAAATTAGGAGTTACAATGAAGGTACAACCGCTTTAGGAGGAAGAAAAATGGAGGAGAAAGGGAAGAGAAGAAGAGCCGGTTTTGTTTTTGGTACATTTGGCCCAGGCTATAGGAGTGTGATCAGGAGACCTCTTAGGAAAATTATTACTTACGGTTTGGGAATAGGATTACTGTGGAACACCGAAAAGAGATATGGCAGAAGGCTTTCTTCTAGGCTAATGCCTTTTGTAAAAGGAAGGAGCAGAAAATATTTGCGCTATGCAGAGGTTGCTTTGACACAGCTTTACAATTATCTGGTGAGTAAAAAGGAAAGAAGGGGAGAAAAGTGAAGGATAGAAAAGGGCTTGTTATGGTATATACTGGTTATGGAAAAGGAAAGACTACGGCTGCTTTGGGGCTTGCTTTAAGGGCGATTGGTCATGGACAAAAAGTTTATATGATTCAGTTTATGAAAGGAAGTCAAAATTACGGGGAGATAAAAGCTGCAAAATATCTTCTAAATTTTGAGATTGTACAAAAGGGAAGAGATGCTTTTGTGAAAAAAAATGAACCTCTTCTGGAGGATTTAAAGCTTGCAAATGAAGGGTTAGAGCTTGCAAAGAGAGTTATTTCTAGTGGAGAATACGATTTGGTGATACTGGATGAAATAAATGTTGCGGTAGATTATGGCTTGGTAAAAGAAGAAGATGTACTTAATTTAATAGAGATTAAACCTTCTTGGGTTACACTGGTTTTAACTGGCCGTTATGCGCATGACAGGATTTTAGAAAAGGCTGATATGATAAGTGATGTAAAAGAGGTAAGACACCACTATCAGAATGGGATTGAAGCTCAAGAGGGTATAGAGTATTGATCTGGTGGGAGAATAGATAAAAGAATGCTTCTATCTACAAGTTTGTTGACAAACTGAGGCACGATTTAGTGCCTTTTTATATTGACTTAAAGTAAAATGTATGATAAACTTTGATATAGATAATGAGAAATATTATCAATATCATTTGCAATTCATTTTTAATTTATTTCAAAAATACATAATTGTTTTTTTAGAAAGATATGGATTCAAGTAATTTATTAATTAAAACAAATAAATCATACGAAAGGAGGCAGAAAAGTGGAGACTCAAAGTAGGACTACATTAGATAAGTTGCCAATAGGTACCAAAGCAAAAGTTGTTAAAATTGTGGCTAAAGGAGATTTAAGGAGAAGGCTTACAGACATGGGAGTCATTCTAGGAACTGAATTAAGAGTAGAAGGAGTTGCACCCTTAGGAGACCCAATAGAAGTTAACGTGTTGGGATATCATTTAAGCCTTAGAAAGAGTGAAGCAACTTTGATAGAAGTAGAGGTGATGTAGATTGATAGGGAAAAAAGGAGTAATAGTGCCATTAGCCATGCTTCCAGTAGGAAAGAATGCTATTATTGTAAATGTTGTTGGAGGAGAAGGCATCAGGAGAAGGCTTACGGAACTGGGGCTTAGTAGAGGAGCTGCTATACGAGTAATAAAAAATGACATAGGGCCTCTTATTATAGCATTAGGTGAAAGTAGAATGGTTTTAGGTTTTGGAATGGCTCAAAAAATTATGGTGGAAGAAATATAAAAAAGAAGGAGGATAAGGATGGGAGAAGTGTCTACATTGCAGGGAAGAAGGGAGATTGTAATAGCTTTAGCTGGAAATCCTAATTCAGGTAAGACAACTTTATTCAACGATTTGACTGGCTCAAGGCAACATGTAGGGAATTGGCCAGGGGTTACAGTAGAGAAGAAGGAAGGGAAATTAAAATTTGAAGGTGTAGATATCAATGTTGTAGACCTTCCTGGTACCTATAGTTTAGGAGCTTATACAGAAGATGAGGTTGTAGCTCGCAATTTTATCATTTACGATAAGCCAGATGTGGTGGTAAATGTAGTTGATGCTACTAATTTAGAGAGGAATTTGTATTTGACGATGCAGCTTTTAGAAATGAATGCTAATGTGATAATAGCATTAAACATATATGACGAGGCAAAAGTTAGAGGCATCCAAATAGATGTAGAGAAACTATCAAAACTTTTAAAAGTACCCGTTATTCCTACTGTTGCGACAAAGAATGTAGGGACAAAGGAGCTTTTACAGACTGTTTTAAAAGTTTATGAAAGCAAGGGAAAAGAAGTTTATAAAATTGACTATGGGAAAGAGATAGAAGAAGAAATTGATAAGTTAAAAAAATTGATTGAGAAAGAAGGAAATTTAACAAAAAGATTTTTGGCACGCTGGCTGGCTGTAAAACTATTAGAGAAAGATGAAAACATCATAAAAGAGGTGGAAAATTATAAGGATATTTTGTTTCAATTAGAAGAGAGCAGCAAGTATTTAGATGAGGTATTAGGAGAAGACACTGAAATTATTATAGCTGACAAAAGATACGGTTTTGTATCTGGTATTATAAAAGAATGCGTAAAAAAACACTATACAGTAGAAGACAGGTACACCATTTCCGATAAAATTGATAAAATTGTTACAAATCGATATTTAGGGATACCCATTTTTCTACTGGTAATGTGGGGAGTTTTTCAGTTTACTTTTGCCATTGGAGATCCTTTAGTAGGTTGGATAGAGATATTTTTTGAGTGGTTGGGGAAAGTTATAAATACTGTATTAGCAAATATTGGAACACCAGAGATGGTTGCTTCTTTTATAACTGACGGGCTTATAGGCGGTATAGGTTCAGTTCTTGTATTTATACCTCCAATATTTCTATTGTTTTTTGCCATATCTATTTTAGAAGATAGTGGATATATGGCTCGTGCAGCTTATGTGATGGACAGGTTAATGAATGCACTTGGTCTACATGGAAAGTCTTTTATTCCTATGATTATAGGTTTTGGGTGTAATGTGCCAGCTATAATGGCTACAAGGACATTAGAAAACAAAGAAGATAGGCTTACAACTATTTTGATAAATCCATTAATGTCCTGTACTGCTAGGCTTCCTGTTTATGTGTTATTTGCCGGGGCGTTTTTCACTGCAAATCAAGGATTGGTAGTCTTTTCAATATATTTATTGGGAATTGTTCTTGCAATAATAGTAGCAAAATTGCTTAAAAAATACCTTTTTAAAGGGAAAATTTCTCCTTTTGTTATGGAGTTGCCTCCTTACAGAATTCCTACTTTAAAAGGGCTTTTTATCCACATGTGGAAAAGAGGAAGTGAGTTTGTTAAAAAAGCAGGTACGATAATTGTGAGTGTTGTAATACTTATATGGGTACTTTCGAATTTACCTATTGGAGTAAAATATGCCAGTGAAAACAGCTTAATAGGCCAGATAGGGTCTTTGATTGCCCCTATTTTAAAGCCAGCTGGTTTTGGAAAGTGGGAAGCGGCAGCAGCCCTTATATTCGGTATTTTGGCAAAAGAAGTAGTTGTTGGAACTTTTGGAGTTGTATATGGAACTGAAGGTACTACACTAACAGAGGCGATCCGCCAAAATTTTACTCCACTTTCTGCGTATGCCTTTATGGTAATGACCTTGATTTATATTCCTTGTGTGGCAACAATTGGAGCTATTAAAAGAGAAACAAATTCGTGGAAATGGACATTTTTCGCAGTTGGATACACTCTTGTGTTGGGATGGCTTATGGCTGTGATTGTGTATCAAGGAGGAAAACTTTTAGGGCTTAATTGATTTTGAAAGGATGGATTTGTATGTTAGAAATAACTTTTTTAAGTTTAATTGGTGTTTTATCTGGTTTTGTAATATATAAAGAGTTAAAAAAACAACTCAGCTTGAAGTTATGTACACATTGTTCTAATTCTTGCAGCAACTGTCCTGTAAAAAATATGGAGTATACACTCTCAAGAAGCAATCCCAATTTGTGAGGGGATTGCTTCTTTTAGAATTTAACCAAGGAGGAAAAATGATGTTTGGAAAAACAAATAAATTTTATCATGATATTGTTGAATGTTTGATAGCAGCATTAGAAGCAAGAGATGTCTATACAAAAGGGCATTCTACAAGAGTTGCTAATATGACAGAAGATTTAGCAGGAAAAATAGGACTTAGAGGTAAAGAACTTGAAAAAGTCCATATTGCTGCTCACTTGCATGACATAGGTAAGATTGGCATTTCAGATCAAATATTAAATAAAAAAGGTAAGTTATTGAATCATGAATTTGAGATTATAAAAACTCATCCTATAATAGGTTACAATATTCTTAGCAGATCCAGTAGACTTAGAGAAATTGCTAAAATAGTTCTTTATCATCATGAACGATGGGATGGGAAGGGATATCCTGATGGATTAAAAGGTTTAACTATACCTTTGGGAGCAAGAATAATAGCTATATGTGACAGTATAGATGCCATGGCTTCCAAGAGACCTTATAGAAGCCCTCTGGATTGGCAAGAGATAAGAGAAGAAATTATTTCTAATAAAGGTACACAGTTTGATCCGGTATTAGTGGATGAAATAGATGAAATGTTGTGGGATAAGTGGAGAAAGATGTATCTAAATAGTTATTGACATAGGAAATAAAAAATGCTATAACTTAAAATGTTTAACAAAAAAAGATTCACGCTCATTTAATTTGCAAATATTGTGGTAGTATAGACGAATATTACAGCCCAGATTTGGTAAAGTATATAAAAATGATAGATAAAAAATATGACTTTGATGTGTATTATGTAGAATTGAATTTTTATGGAGTATGCAGTAATTGTAAAAGGGCTATAAAAAATAATTTATCAACAGTCTGATATCTTTTTATAAAAATTTTAATGTTCTGTTAACTTTTTCGTAATATATTTGTGATAATTATGTGATATCTTTATGATAAATTTTTGTGTGATAGGTTGGAAAACATGAGCAAAACGGTTAATCCGATAGACTGGTTAGGCGGTCTTAAGAGCTGATTTATAGTGAGGTATCGTTAAATGACTTATTTAAATCGATTCTTGTACAAAAATTTTTTATTTATTTTATTGGTATTTTTATTTTTTCCTATAACTGTTCATGCAATGCAAGAAACAGATACAGCAATTGTACTAAAGGCTGGTCCTTTAGAAGGAGTTTCTCCTACTTATCAAATAGTAACTCTTAAAGTAATAAGTGGTAAATACAAAGGAAAAATCTTTACAATAAAAAACGAAACGGTAGGGAATTACGCATATGATATAGTCCTAAAGAAGGGGGATAAAGTTTCTGTTTATATACGGGAGCAAAACGGACATATAGATGTGTTTATTCTAGATTATATTCGTGAAAATTATATTTTATATTTAACTGTATTTTTCTTAGTATTACTAATTTTAGTAGGTAGAGCAAAAGGAGTAAAGGCAATTCTAACATTGATTTTTACTATATTTGTAGTTATAAAAATTCTTTTACCTGCTATTTTGCTTGGATATAATGCTATATTTGTAACTATAGTTCTTTCCACAATAATTATTCTTTTTTCTATGTTTACTATAGCAGGAATTAATAATAAAAGTATTTCTGCTGTTATAGGAACAATTGGAGGAGTATTATTAGCAGGTTTTATAGCTTATTTTATAGAAAATAAGATGGGATTGACTGGTTTTAGTAGTGATGAGATAGCAGAATTGATGATGAATATACCACAGCAAATTGACTTTAAAAATTTGTTATTTCCAGGAATCGTTTTGGGGGCTTTAGGTGCAATTATGGATGTAAGTATTTCTATAGCTTCTGCAGTAGATGAGCTTAGTCAAGTCAATAAAAACTTAACGGTAAAGGAATTATTTTCAGCAGGTATGAATATTGGAAGAGATATAATAGGCACAATGGTAAACACATTAATTCTGGCATATGCAGGAAGTGCAATAGCCATGTTTTTCTTATTTGTAATGTATCAAAGTTCTCTAAATGAGATAATTAATTTGGATATAGTAGCTAATGAAATTATTCGTTCTTTAGCAGAAAGTAGTGGGCTTATTATTTCGGTGCCTTTAACTGCATTAGTAGCAAGTATTTTAATAAAAAAAGATAAGTTAAATTCTAATTAAATAAAGTAACACAAAAAGCTTATTTTCGGGTACTTTTAAAACTTATTAATGATAATTAAAAATACATAAAAAGTAAATGGCCCAACTAGAAGTTAGTGGGCATTTTTTTATTCATAAATATTTAGCCTTATAAATATAATTTTACAAGGGGAGGGACAGGTATATGAACACAAGAAAAAACTTTGAGGAAGTACTTTATGCTCTTCCTCCGTCAGTAAGAGAGGTAATTATAAAAATTCCTGATGACCTGTTGCAAGAAGTAGAAGAAATACGTCTTAGAGTAAATAGACCTCTCACAGTTTATTTAAAAAATGAAGAAAAGTTTGTGTCAAAAGAAGGGAATATTTCTCTTTCACCTTCTTTGGCCTATATTGTTACTTCTGAAGATTGTGAAAAAGCTTTTCAATTAATATCTAAATCTTCTCTTTATGCTTTTGAAGAAGAAATAAGAAATGGATATATTACTTTAAAAGGTGGTTACAGAGTAGGTATAGTTGGAAAATGTGTGTTAGAAAATGGTTATATAAAGACTTTAAAGAATATTTCTGGATACAATTATCGAATATCAAAAGAGATAATAGGAGTGGCTGAGGAAATATTAAAATATTTAACTACTCCTTCTAAAGACATATATAACATTTTAATAATCTCACCTCCTCAATGTGGCAAAACAACTCTCTTAAGAGACATTACAAGATGGATAAGTAATGGAATAGATTATTTAGGATTTAAAGGTAAAAAAGTAGGCATAGTAGATGAGCGGTCAGAAATTGCCGGCTGTTACAATGGTATACCTCAAATGGATGTGGGAATTAGGACTGATGTGTTAGATGGATGTCCTAAGGCTTATGGCATGATAATGCTTATAAGGTCTATGTCTCCAGAAGTAGTAGTGACAGATGAGATAGGTAAAAAAGAGGATATAGAAGCGGTTCATGAAGTGCTGAATACTGGTGTTAAGATTATAACTACAGTTCATGCAAATGAGATTGAAGACCTTATAAAAAAACCCGTTTTAAAAGACGTTATTTCTTTAAGATATTTTGAACGTTATGTAATTTTAAGCAATCGTTTAGGGGCAGGTACAGTAGAAAAAATATTAGATGAGAATTTTGATACTTTGTTTAAAGGGCCCTATAGGAGAGGAAGGACTGAAAAATGAAATTACTTGGAATAGTTTTGGTTATTTTTTCTACCAGCAGTTTGGGGTATTTGTTTGCTTTAAAATATAAAATGAGACGTTGGATACTTAAAAGCATGATATCTTCATTAAATCTTTTTAAAATAGAAATCACATATTCAAAAGCTCCTTTAGGAGAAATACTCATGGCAATTTCTCGCTCTTCAGATAAAACTGTAAAATTTGTTTTTTCTAAGACAGGAATGATATTATCACAAAATGAGGGTTATACTGCAGGAGAAGCTTGGGAGATAGCTTTAAATGAATGGGACAATGACTATCTTAAAAAAGAAGAGGTAGAAATTTTGAGGTCTTTTGGGTATGGACTTGGCAATTCTGACGTATACAATCAAGGAAAAAATTTTGATTTAACCATTGAGCTTTTAAAAAGGCAACTTGATAACGCAGAAGAAGAGAGTAAAAAGAACGAAAAGCTGTACAAAAATATTGGAGTTTTGGCAGGATTGGCGGTAATCATATTGTTTTTATAGAGGAGGATTATAATGAACATAGATATAATTTTTAAAATTGCGGCAATTGGCATTCTGGTAACAGTATTAAATCAAGTATTAATCCGTTCAGGGCGAGAAGAACAAGCAATGATGGTGACACTGGCAGGAATAGTAGTGGTTTTAATGATGGTGATAAATATGATAAACAATTTGTTTAATGCAGTAAAAACAATATTTCAACTTTATTAGGTGATAGAATGGAAATATTTCAAATTGTTATTTTAGGAATAGTGGTTTTGGTTATTTTGACAGTTCTAAGAGAAACAAATCCTGAAATGGCAATAATTTTAAGTTTGGTAGCCGGAGTCATCATCTTTATGATGATTCTTCCAAAACTCAGCGCAATTGTAGAAGTATTGAATACTCTTGCTAGAAAAAGTGGACTTGACAATATTTATTTTATGACAACTTTAAAAATTATTGGTATAGCTTACATAACAGAATTTGGAGTTCAGCTATGTCTCGACGCAAATGAGAAAAATTTGGCTTCTAAAATAGAGATAGCAGGAAAGATAATTATAATTTTTTTATCAATACCTATAATTGTTGCATTGATGGAAACAATTCTTTCAATAATGCCGTGAGGTGTAAAAGATTGAAAAAGGTACTTTTTGTAATTTTAATAATTATGATTTTATTAACAACTGCTAGAGCGGATACGGGACAACAAGATATAGAAAGCCAATTGAAAGGTATTGACACTTATCAGATTGACCGCTTTGTAAAAGAAGCTAATCAAAAAAATGGCAATATATTTCCCTACGTTGATATAAAGACTTATATTCAAGGTGTGATATCAGGGAAACAACCTTTTAATATAAAGGAACTCCTTGAAAATTTGCTAAAATTGTTTTTCAAAGAATTATATTCCTCTGTAAGACTTTTAACACAACTTTTAATTTTGGCTGTAATTGGCGGCATATTAATGAATTTACACGGTTCCTTTGAAAATGAAAATATAAGTGAGATTGCTTTTTTAGCGGTTTATATAGTTTTTATTGTAATAGCGGTTAAAAGCTTCACAGAAGCTTTAGGAATTGGCAAAGAAGCAATTGACAGCATGGTTGATTTTATGCAATCAATGCTACCTGTACTTATAACTTTACTCGTCTCAGTAGGTGCTTTTACCTCTGCTGCATTTTTTCACCCTGTTGTCATTGTGACAGTTGAGTTTATAGCCCATCTAATGAGAGATTTTATATTGCCTGTTATTTTGCTCATGACAGCTGTAAAAATTGTAGGAAATATTTCTGAAAAGTTTAGCTTGAATAAAATGGGGGATTTTTTTAAGACTTTGTCTACAGCTTCTATTTCAATTTTATTAAGTATTTTTTTAGGAGTAATAACTATACAAGGTTTATCTTCTTCAATGGCAGATGGTGTCATATCGAGAACGGCGAAGTATACAGTTGGTGCTTTTTTGCCAGTGGTAGGAGGCCTTTTATCTGATAGCGTCGATGCAGTTATAGGGGCATCATTATTGATAAAAGGAGCAGTAGGCACTTATGGACTTATAACGATAGTGCTGATTTCTGCAGTACCTTTAATAAAGCTTTTTTCCCTTATCATAATTTATCGCTTTGCAGCAGCAGTGATTGAACCAATCTCAGACAAAAGGATAGTAAATTGCCTTTCAGAGGTGGCAACTTCTTTAACTTATGTTTTTGGGGTATTGGCTTCTGTTACTGTGATGATGTTTTTTACAATAACAGCTATTATAGGGACTGCTAATATTACTACTATGCTGAGGTAGGTGAAACAATGCAGTTTTTAAAAGATTGGATAACACAGATAATTTATATTGCAATTCTTTCGATAGTTTTAGAACTTTTAGTTCCTTCCTCTAGTTTAAAAAAATATGCTAAAGTTGCGATAGGGTTTGTAATCATGATTACTATCTTAAATCCTTTGATAAATTTTTTAAAAGGAGGAGCAAATATAGAAGCCTACATATTTAAAAATGATTATTTTTTAAAAAACATAAATATTGAGCAAATCTCAAAAGAAGCGGAAAAACAGAGGAATAATCTAATTGTGGCAGAATACAAGAAAAGGCTGATTGAACAGATTAAAGAAAAGCTTTTAAATCTGTATGAAATTGAGGGAGTGGAAGTAGATGTTTCTTTTATAGAAAACATAAACGACAAAGAGTTTGGAAAAATTAAAGAAATAACTTTATATTTTAGGAACGCTAGAAAGGTTTCTCAAAGTTCAGGGAAAATAGCAAAACCGACAGAAGATAAAAAATTTAACTATGAAGAGATTAAAAAAACAATGAGTGCATTCTATAATGTACCACTAAAGAATATATCTATAAATGAGGAATAAATTGAAAGGAGGTACTTGAGTGGATTTTAATAAACTTAAAGATAAACTTTTAAAAGATAATAAAAAGTTGGTTGAAAATTTGACGGTCATCTTTTTAATAGGTTTAATTTTGTTAATAGGTGCGAGTACTCTTTCAAAACCTCGCCCTTCAAATAACAACGAAAATAAAGAATTGGTTTTGGCTCAAAAAGAAAGTAATACTGAAGATTATGTTCAAAAATTAGAAAAAGATTTAAAAAATATATTGTCAAAAATTGAAGGGGTGGGAAATGTTGAAGTCCTTATAACACTAAATTCAGATGAAGAGGTAGTAGCAGCAATGGATGTGGTAGAATCCAGTACTACTACAAATGAAAAAGATAGTAATGGAGGAATAAGAGAAACCATTCAAACAGAATCAAACAACAAAGTAGTAACCTCTCAAGATACCTCTGGGCAAAATACTCCTATTGTATTAAAAAGAATAATGCCAGAAATAAGGGGAGTGATTGTGGTTGCTGATGGAGCAAAAGATCCAAGATTAAAATACGAACTTTCTTCGGCAGTTCAAACTGCTTTAGGGATTCCTGCCTATAAAGTAAAGGTAATATCTTCAAAATAAGAATGAGGAGGAGTTTTTATGGTCTATATGAGAAAAAAGCTTATAGCGATTATATCCCTTGTCTTGCTAATTGCTATTGCTTTTGTTTTAAACTATGGGTATACCAATAAAAAAGAAGAAGCTGCTAAAAATGGGTACAGTCAGAATTCGCAAGTTATTCAAACAAGTACTTCTTCTGCAAAGGAAACTAGTACAGAAAAAGATAAACTTTTCACTGGAATATTTACTACTTATAGAGAAGAAAGAGAAATAAATAGAAGTAGAAGTATTGATGCTTTAAAGGAAATAGTAGAAAATAAAAATACCAGTGAAGCGACAAGAGACGAAGCTCAAAGGCAAATAATAAAACTTACAGAAATAACAAATCAAGAGATGATAATAGAAAATTTGATAAAAGCTAAGGGGTTTCAAGATGCAGTTGTGATGATAGATAATGGAATAGTAAATGTAATTGTACAGGCAGATAAACTGTCAGAAGAAGAAGTGGCACAAATTGTAGATATTGTCTCTAGGCAGACAGGAGTCTCATTAGATAATATAAAAATTATGACGAGGCTGGAATAAGAAAACTTAATTGTTTTTGTAACTACAATTATGATATAATTTATTTGACAAATATTTATTTTCTCTAAAAAATTTTTGCTTTTTAAGGGGGTGAAATTTATGGAAGAAAATGTAAATGTAAATGAAAATCAAGAGTTAGGAACTATTAAAATCTCTGAAGAAGTAGTTAGTGTAATTGCAGGCTTGGCGGCAACGGAAGTACCTGGAGTAACTGGAATGAGTGGGGGAGTCGTAAACGGACTTTCTGAAATGTTAGGAAGAAAGAATCTAGGCAAAGGTGTAAAAGTAGAGGTGGGAGAAAAAGAAGTATCAATAGATTTGTACTTAATTGTAGATTATGGTGTTAGAATTCCTGAAGTAGCTTGGAATGTACAAGAAAATGTTAAAAATGCTGTGGAAAATATGACAGGATTAAAAGTTGTTGAAGTCAATATTCACGTTCAAGGGGTAAATATGGATAAGGAAAATAAAAAACAACAGCAAGTTAAAGAAGAGGAAAATTAAAATATCTACTTAAACTAACCCTCTGCTAGACAGAGGGTTAGTTTAAGTAGAGTTATGGTACAATATATGTAAGAAGTAAAATTCAAGGAGTTGGGACAATGAACAGAACTGAAGCCAGGGAATGGATTGTAAAAATGCTTTATCAATACGACGTTTCAAGGTTACCTATAAGCAAAATATTTGAGAATTTTTATAAGGAAAACGACCCAGGCGAACAAAAAGAGTATATAGAAAATACCGTAATAGGGGCTATTGAACATTTAGAAGAAATTGATAAGGAAATAGAAAAATACTCTCAAAATTGGGCTCTTAATCGCATGCCCAAAATAGATTTGGCTATTTTAAGGTGCAGCATTTATGAGATGCAATACGGGAATATTCCTGTAAATATTTCTATAAACGAAGCAGTAGAAATAGCTAAAAAATACAGTACTGAAGATTCTCATGTGTTTATAAACGGTTTGTTGGGAGCGTTTGTAAGAGATAAAGGATTGGAGGAAGGAGAATCAAATGATAATTGATGGTAAGGAGATTTCCAAAAAGATAAGAGAAGAGGTAAAAAGAGAGATAAAGGAGTTTGGTTACAAGCCCAGATTAGCGATATTGATGGCTGGAGATGATGAGTCTTCAAAGGTTTATGCAAACTCTAAAGTTAAAGCTTGCGAAAATGTTGGGATTGAGGCTGAAATCTATTATTTTTCAGAAAGTGAAGAGTCGAAGTTTTTTGACACCTTAAAGTTTTTAAATGAAGATAAAAATACCCACGGCATAATGATAGAAATGCCTCTTCCTAAAAACTTTAATGCCGAGTTAGTTTATGATACTATAAACCCTTATAAAGATGTTGATTGTATATCTAATTATAATATGGGAAGGCTTTTTGCTGGAAAACCTCTTTTTGTTCCTTGTACTCCCAAGGCAATTTTACATATACTGGAAGGTATTAATACTCAATTTGAGGGAAAACATGCTGTTGTAATAGGAAGAAGTAATATCTTAGGTAAACCTGTAGCTAAGCTTTTATTAGACAAAAATTGTACAGTTACTGTGTGCCATTCAAAGACAAAAGACTTGGCTTATTATACTAGACAAGCGGATATTTTAGTGTTAGCGGCTGGGAAGATGAACTTGGTCAATGAAGATATGGTTAAGGAGGGAGCAATACTTATAGATGCGGGTATAAACGTTTACCAAGATAATATATATGGAGATGCGAATTTTGAAAGCGTAAAAGAGGTATGTTCTTATATAACACCAGTACCAGGTGGAGTGGGACCAGTTACTACAGCTATGATACTCAAAAACACCCTGGAGGCCTTTAAGTATGCAATTAAAGGCGTTTGAAGTCAGAGAAATTACAGACTATATCAAAAAAATGATGGATAATGATATAATTTTGAGAAATGTGCGGGTTAAAGGAGAAATTTCTAATTTAAAATACCATAGCACAGGAATATATTTCACTTTGAAAGATGAAATAGCCTCTTTAAAATGTGTGATGTTTAATGAATATGGAAAGCTTTTAAATTTTACTTTGCAAGATGGTATGTCAGTGATTGTAACAGGTAGGATATCTGTATATGAAAGAAATGGAACTTATCAACTGTACGCTCAAAGTATACAGTCGGATGGAATTGGAGCTCTATACTTTGCTTTTAATAAACTTAAAGAGAAACTGCAAAAAGAAGGACTTTTTGATTCTGATAAAAAGAAACCTATCCCTAAACATCCTAAAAAAATTGCTGTGGTGACTTCTCCAACAGGGGCTGTAATACGAGATATAATAACAATTTCGAGAAGGAGAAATCCAACAGTAGACATTTTAGTGGTTCCTGTTCTGGTGCAAGGAAGCTCAGCCGCCGATGAAATATGTAATGCTCTTCGAATTTTGAACAAAAGAGAAGACATTGATGTAGTTATTTTAGCAAGGGGTGGAGGTTCATTAGAAGAAATTTGGCCTTTCAATGAAGAAAAAGTGGCAAGATGCATTTATGCATCTCGCATACCAATTGTTTCTGCAGTAGGGCATGAGACAGACTTTACTATTTCTGATTTTGTGGCAGATTTGAGAGCCCCTACTCCTTCTGCAGCTGCTGAAATTATAGTACCAGACATAAAAGTTTACCAAAGGGAATTGTTTTTATTAAAAACGAAATTATTAACATTGATGACTGGTGAGTTAAATCGCAAGAAAAAAGAATTTGAGGGGCTTAAAAGGGCTTTGTATCTTAATAGCCCCATTAAGAAAAGTGAAATTTTGAGGCATAAAGTTGAAAATTTAACAGCCTCTTTATACAATGAAATGCTTGCTATATACCAACATAAAAGAAATGATTTTTTAATTTTAGCAGAAAAGTTGAATTCTTTGAGCCCTTTAAAAGTGCTTACAAGAGGTTATACAATTGTTTTAGATAAACAAGAAAAGGTTGTTTCCTCCGTGAGAGAAACAAAACCTTATGATGAAATAAAAATCTTATTTAAAGACGGCAAAGCTAAAGCGATTGTACAAGAGGTGAAAGAGAATGAATGAGGAATTGACTTTTGAAGAAGAAATGATGAGATTAGAAGAAATTGTAAATACACTAGAAAAAGGAAATTTAATGTTGGAAGAGTCTTTTAACTTATTTAAAGAAGGTGTTGAAATTTCTAAAAGATTAGAAAAAAGGTTAAGTGAGGTTGAAGGAAAAATAACCCTTCTCATCAACGAAAATGAAGAAATTGATTTTAAAGAGGAGGAAAAGGATGTTTAAAGAAAAGTTAAGAGAAAAACAACAGCTTGTTGAGAAAGAACTACATAGAATACTTGATATAGAAGAAAAACCAGAGATAATTTATGAGGCAATGAGATATAGTGTGTTTGCGGGAGGGAAAAGGTTAAGACCAGTTTTATGCCTTGCTTCTTGTGAGCTTTTAGGAGGAGATATAAAAAAAGCTCTTCCTGTAGCTTGTGCGATTGAATTTATTCATACTTATTCTCTGATTCATGATGACCTTCCAGCTATGGATAATGACGATTTAAGAAGAGGAAAGCTCACAAATCACAAAGTTTATGGAGAAGCTATAGCAATTTTAGCTGGTGATGGACTTTTAAATTTAGGGTATGAAGTGTTAGTAAGACATGCTTTAGAACATCCGGAAGATTATGAAAGAATATTGAAAGCTACTAATGAAATTGCGACAGCCTCAGGATGTAAAGGAATTATTGGTGGGCAAGTGGTAGATATACTTTCACAAAACACGGAGCTTACCTATGAAGAATTAAAATTCATTCATGAACACAAAACAGCGGCTTTGATAGAAGCCTCTGTTTGTGCAGGAGCTTACATTGCTGGTGCTACAGAAGAAGATATTCATGCCTTAAGGGAATATGCACGCTTAATAGGTTTTGCCTTTCAAATAAAAGATGATATATTGGATGTAATAGGAGAAGAGGAAAAATTGGGTAAAAAAGTAGGTAGTGATAAAGAAAAAGGCAAGTTTACTTTTGTCAATATCTTTGGATTAGAAAAATCTCATGAGATGGTTGTAGAGCTTACACAGAATGCTATAAAGATTTTAGATAGGTTTGGAGAAAAAGCGCTCTTTCTTAAAGAATTGTCTAATTATTTAATTGAGAGAGTAAACTGAAGAATAAAGGAGTATTGACAATACTTTTCAAAAGGAATGAGTTTTTTGATATTTAAGGGAATGTAGCAACCTTTTAACGACTTTGTAGAGGTTTGATATTGTCATTTTTATTATGTTATAATTAAAATACCTTGAAAAGAAAGGCAAAGTGGTGCAGTATCCTAGTCAGAGGCGCTAATCCCGAAGACGGGCCTAAAAATCCGTCAAGGGCACATCGATGAAGTTCCTGGTGCTGGCTTTCAACGCCCAGTTGGGGGCTGGTGCTGGGAGTTAAGGAGGGGGGGCGATCCACAATGGCATGTGGGCGTTGACCCTTCCTCCGCGGAGACCTACTTGCGTGGCTTTTACGGGCTACGGGGTAGGATGAACCTGTCTCGCGGCCATAAAGCTGCGGACAGTGTAGCCTGCCTTGAGTGATTCGGGTGGATATCAGTTGTAAGCCATAATTCAAAGAGCTCTTGAATTACTGGCTATTGCTGATGAAACCCGAATTGCAAAAGAGGATAGGGGTTGGTTCCTCTGTTGAGGAAAACTCCTAGGCTGCGTCTTGTCGGGCGGCATATTGGGGATTACGGTGCGGACTAAGTGGTAGTCCAGTCTTACCTTTGGTGACAAGGTAAAAGCGGGCTTAAAGGGGAACCGCTGAACGGCGACGTTCAGTGCTCGCTTGGGAAATCCTACTGGACCTAAGCCGCAAAGTTTACCCAGTATGCTACCACTTTGCCTCTATAATATTAGGAGGTCTTTTTTTTATTATGAAAAATAAAAATATAAATACGAATTATAAGTGGATTTTACATATAACTATTATAACCTTTTTTCTTGCCACCATATTAAATTTTTTTTCTGATATTGCATTAAAAGAAAGCAATCTCCTTGTAGCCTTTTGTATTCTTGGTTTTATAGTGTTAATTGGTGTGGTTTTTGATATAATAGGTATAGCAGTAATTTCAGGTAGAGAAGAACCTTTTCATGCAATGGCAGCTAAAAAAGTATTTGGAGCAAAGGAAGGCATAAAACTTCTTAGAAATGCTAATATGGTGGCTAATTTTTGTAATGACGTAGTAGGAGATATTTCTGGAATTGTTTCTGGCGCTGCTCTGATGGCGATAATTGTAAAATTAGCTTTTGAGGGGCCCGAAAGTTCTCTTTATACTGCGATTTTAGGAGGTTTATTATCTGCCATTACAATTGGAGGAAAAGCTATTGGTAAAAATATAGGTATAGCTAAAAGTCAGTCTATTGTTTATACAGTTGCTGTAATTCTTGCTTGGGTAGAAAAAAACATGGGTATAAAGATTTTACCAGATTATAAAAATAATAAAAGGAAAAAAAGAAAGTGAGGGTTTTAAATGCTTGAGCAAATTGATAGCCCTTATGATTTAAGAAAATTAGATAAAAAGGACTTTCCACTGCTTTGCGAAGAAATACGCCAGTTTTTAATAGAAAAGGTGTCTAAAACAGGTGGACATTTAGCTTCAAATCTTGGAATCGTTGAGCTTACAGTTGCACTTCACTATGTTTTCAATTCGCCAGTTGACAAAATAATCTGGGATGTAGGGCATCAATGCTATGTGCATAAAATGCTTACAGGCAGGAAAGACCAGTTTGATACTTTAAGGAAATTCAATGGCCTTTCTGGTTATACTAAAAGAGCGGAAAGTGTGCATGATATATTTGGAGCAGGTCACAGTAGCACCTCTATATCTGCAGCATTGGGTATCGCCACAGCAAGAGATTTAAAGGGTGAAAAATATTCTGTTGTAGCGGTGATCGGTGATGGAGCTTTGACAGGTGGCATGGCCCTTGAAGCGTTAAATAATGCAGGAAGGTCTAAAACGGATTTGATTGTCGTGCTAAATCACAATGAGATGTCTATTTCGGAAAACGTAGGTAGCTTATCTTTGTATTTAAGTAAACTTAGAACTGACCCTACCTATAATAAATTAAAACAAGAGCTTGACAATTTACTCAACATTGTACCCCCAATAGGGAAAAGCCTTCATAAATACATTGAAAGGATAAAAGATTCTGTAAAACAGTTAGTAGTGCCAGGAATGTTTTTTGAAGAGATGGGCTTTACATATTTAGGACCTATTGACGGACATGACGTTGATAGCCTTATAGAGGTTTTAGAAAGAGCGAAGAAAACAAAAGGACCTATTCTAGTACATGTTATCACAAAAAAAGGCAAAGGATATAAATTTGCAGAAAAATTTCCTGATAAGTTTCATTCTGCAGCTCCTTTTGATATACAAACAGGTAAGTTTGTAAATGAGGGGCAGGCGACTTATTCTGATGTATTTGGAAAGACTCTTACTGAAATGGCATTAAAAGATGACAAAATTGTTGCAATAACCGCTGCCATGCCAGAGGGAACAGGGCTTATTCATTTTGCAAAATTGATTCCTGAAAGATTTTTTGATGTAGGAATAGCAGAGCAGCATGCTACTACCTTTGCCGCAGGAATGGCAGTACAAGGATATAAACCTTATTTTGCAGTGTATTCTACCTTTTTACAAAGAGCTTATGACCAGCTTATACACGATGTATGTATACAAAAATTACCTGTTGTTTTTGCAATTGATAGAGCGGGAATTGTAGGAGAGGATGGAGAAACCCATCAAGGAGTTTTTGACCTATCTTATTTAAGGCCAATTCCTAATATAGCGATTATGTCTCCCAAAGATGCAAATGAATTAGTTGAAATGGTTAAATTATCAAGAAATCTTGACTTCCCTGTTGCTATAAGGTATCCAAGGGAAAAAGCAGGAGAATTCGATATTACAAGAGAATGCAGTATAGAGTTTGGAAAAGCAGAGTTAGTATCCGAGGGAACAGAAATAGCAATTTTTGCATTAGGAAGAATGGTAGGAAAGGTGTTAGAAGCGAAAGAGATTTTAAAAGCTTCTGATTTACAACCATTTATTGTAAATTTGAGATTTGTCAAACCTTTAGATGAAGAGCTGATCTTGGATATCTCAAACAAAGTTAAATTTATTGTTACAGTGGAAGACAATGTAATAGCTGGTGGTGTTGGAAACGCTATACTAGAGCTTTTAAATTCTAATGGAATATATAAGCCAGTTTTGCGTTTGGGGTTTCCTGATAAATTTATAGAACACGGAGATGTAGAAAGCTTGTTTAAAAAATACAATTTAGATGCCGAGTCTATCGCAAATACTATACTACAAAAATATAAGGAAATGAGGTAAATATGGCTTCAAAAAAAGAAAGATTGGATGTTTTGCTTGTTCAAAAAGGTTTTTTTTCATCAAGAGAAAAGGCAAAAGCTTCTATTATGGCAGGAGAAGTATACGTTGATGGCAAGAAAATTGAAAAAGCTGGGGAGTTTGTTAACATAGATTCTTCAATTGAAGTAAAAATTAATTCTTTACCTTATGTAAGTAGAGGTGGGCTAAAGTTACAAAAAGCAATAGAAACTTTTAATATTAATGTGACTGGCAAGATTGCCTTAGACATTGGAGCTTCCACAGGAGGTTTTACTGACTGCCTTTTAAAACACGGTGCTTTGAAAGTATATGCTGTAGATGTAGGATATGGGCAATTGGATTGGAATTTAAGAAATGACCCTCGTGTCATAAACATGGAAAAGACTAATATAAGATTTTTAGAGATATTGCCTGAAATAGTGGACATGATCACAATAGACGTTTCTTTTATCTCCCTTGAACTTGTTATACCTTCTGCAGATAAATTTTTAAAATCAGAGGGAGATTTGATAGCTTTAATAAAACCTCAATTTGAAGCAGGGAGAGAAAAAGTAGGTAAAAAAGGCGTCGTGAGAGACCCTGCCGTTCATAGGGAAGTGATTGAAAAAATTGTGATTTTGCTTCAAAAGTTTAACTACAGTATAATAGGTATTACATATTCTCCTATAAAAGGAGCAGAAGGCAATATAGAATATTTAATTTACGGCAAAAAGGTAATTGAAAAGCAACACAATTTTGATATTACGAAAATTGTAGAAGAGGCTTTTAAAAATTTGAATAAATAAAACATTTAGCAGGAAAATTTGTTTTTTTGTAGAATATGATAAATGTGGTGATATTATAATGAAAAAAGTCGGTGTAATTCCAAATATTAATAAAGATAAAGACTTAGAAGTGACAAAATCTGTAGTAAAATGGTTATTGGAGCATAATTCTGAACCATATCTTAACGAAATAGTTGCGTCTAAAATGGGTTATGATGAATATGGTAGAAAATCTACAGATATATATAGTAAATGCGATTTTATAATTGCCTTGGGTGGAGATGGTACTATTTTAAATGTTGCAAGGCTCTGTGCGCCTTTTGACACGCCTATTTTTGCCGTGAATTTAGGTCATCTTGGATTTCTTACGGAAGTAGATGTAAATGAGGTGTTTGTTTCTTTAGATAAAATATATAAAGGAGAATATACAGTAGAAAAAAGGATGATGCTAGAGGCAAATGTAGTTAAAAATGATATGGAGATTATTAATTTTAGAGCTTTAAATGATATTGTCATTACAAGAGGAGCTTTTTCAAGAATGGCTCGTATTAATGCCTATGTCAATAATAACTATGTAGATACTTATTTAGCAGATGGAGTAATAATTGCAACTCCTACTGGTTCAACTGCTTATTCACTTTCAGCAGGGGGGCCTATTGTATATCCTACAGTAGAAGTTATAATAATAACACCTATCTGTCCACATACTTTATATTCAAGATCTATAATAGTTTCACCAGAGGATGTCATCAGGTTGGAAATAAGCGAAGAGAATCAAGATTTAATGATAACAACCGACGGACAACAGGGATATAAACTTGATTATAGAGATATAATTTACATTAAAAAGAGCAATGAATATACCAATCTTATAAAAGTAAAAAATACCAATTTTTTTGACTTATTGAGGGACAAACTTACAGAAAGATAAAAAGTAAAAGAGGTGAAAATTAATATGATGAAAATAGCTCGACACGCAAAAATTCTTGAAATAATCTCTGAAAAAGAAATTGAAACACAGGAAGAGTTAGCAGCTGAACTTCAAAAACAAGGTATTGATGTGACTCAAGCGACTGTGTCAAGAGATATAAAAGAATTGAGACTGATAAAAGTTTTAACAGAGGATGGGAAAAGATATAAATACGCTCCGATGGGGAAAGTAGACAGCCATATTACAGATAGACTAATGACTTTATTGTCTGAGTCTATAGTAAGCGTTGATTATGCCGGAAATATCATAGTCATAAAAACGTTATCAGGCACAGCTCCTGCAGCAGCAGAGGCCATCGACACATTAAATTGGAAGAATATAGTAGGTACATTAGCGGGAGATAATACTATTTTTGTTTTAGTAAGAAATGAAGAAACTCTTCAAGAATTATTAGAAAAGTTCAAAAAGTTAGTTAAGTGATTTTTGGGGGTTTTGCTATGCTTTTAGCACTTAGCATCCAAAACGTTGCACTCATTGACAAGGTAGAATTACAGTTCAAAGAAGGATTCAATGTATTAACTGGAGAGACAGGGGCAGGGAAATCTATAGTTATTGATTCAGTTTTGCTGCTTTTAGGTAGTCGAGCCAGTAGAGATATAATACGTACTGGTGAAGAAAAAGCTATCGTTGAGGGAATATTTTTTGTGGATTCCAATAAGGATAAAATCGTAGAAATTTTGGAAGAAGTAGGTTTGAGTTTAGAAGAAGATGATACTTTGATAATAAATAGAGAAATTACAAACAGTGGAAGAAGTTATTGTAGGATAAATGGCAGAATAGTGCCTCTTTCTTTTTTGAGTAAAATAGGTGCTTTCTTGGTAGATATTTTAGGCCAACATGAGCATCAGTTCCTTTTAGAAAATACTAAACATCTTTCTATTTTAGATAATTTTGGAGACCAAGAGTTTAAAACTTTAAAAAAAAGATTTAAGGAGCTGTTAGAAGAATATAATAATATACAAAAAGAGATTTCAGCTTTTTTTAAAGATGAAAAAGAAAAAAATGAAACAATTGACCTTTTGAAGTATCAAATTGAAGAGATTGAAAAGGCGAATTTAAGTGTAGAAGAAGAGAGTCAGTTACTGGAAAAAAGAAATTTGCTGATGAATTTCGAAAAATTATTTACTGCTATGAATTCTAGTTACAAAATTTTGTACGAAGGTAGTGGGAGCTTTTCTGTTTTAGATAATTTACATGTTGCAATTAAAAATTTAGAAACTGCTCTTTCTATAGATGAAAAGCTAAAAAGTTTAAAAGATAAGCTGGAGAATATTCTCTATGAATTGGAGGATTGTGCCTTACAGATACGGGATTACTTGAATAGTTTAGATTTTAACCAGCAAAGTTTAGAGGAAATAGAAATACGATTAGATCAAATAAATTCCTTGAAAAGAAAATATGGACCTACAATACAGCATGTTTTAGAATTTAAAGAAAATAAAAAAAGGGAATTAGAGGATATATTAAATTTTGAAGAAAAGCAACGAGAATTGAAGCTTAAGCAGCAAAAGTTATGGGAAAAAATTTTAGAAGTTGGTGAAGCATTACATCTCAAAAGGAAGCAAATAGCAGACAATATAGAAAAAAATATAAATCAAATTTTGGGTGAACTTAATATGCCAAATGCTTATTTTAAAGTGAATATAGAAAAAATGGAAGAACCTACTGAAACAGGATTTGATAAAATTGAATTTTTAATTTCTACAAATAGAGGAGAGCCTTTGAAACCTTTATCTAAAATTGCTTCTGGTGGTGAGCTTTCGAGAATTATGCTGGCGTTAAAAACTATTCTCGCTTCCGCAGATGGAATTTCCACTTTGATTTTCGACGAAGTTGATACAGGAATAAGTGGGAAAACTGCCCAATTAGTAGCTGAAAAAATGGCATATCTTTCTAAAAAACTTCAATTGATTTGTGTTACTCACCTACCTCAAATTGCCTCTATGGCAGATACACATTATCGAATTTCCAAAATCACAAAAAATGAGAGAACTTATATAAATGTGGAAAAACTTGACTATCAAGGCAAAATAAATGAATTAGCTCGTATTATGGGAGGATCGCGTGTTACTCAGACTATTTTAGAACATTCAAAAGAATTATTAGATATTGCATCTCAATTTAAAAGCAAAATTTAATATTTTAGTTTAATCTCACTTCCTTTTACTATCGGATAATATATTGACAGTATATAAAACTTTAAAAAAGGTTAAGTTAATTTTAGATTAAATAAGCCGCAAAAAAGGAAGTGAGAAAATGACAAAAAATACAATAAAATTATTACTTTTTATATCCTTAAGCTTTTTTTTAGTATTTGCAAATTATTTTACTCCTATACAGGATATAGCAAAAACCCCCTCAAGTTTTAAATTTTTTCAAGGGGAAAAAGTTAATTATAACTTTAATATACCAATAAAAGTAAGTTTTCAAGCTGATAAAAAAGGTTTTTTAAAAATTAATGATACAGAAGATAAAAATGTTTTAAATTTGAAAAAACCTATTACTATTGAAGCAGTAAACACCGGTACAGTAAACTTGGATTTTAAGCTATTTGGAATATTTCCTTTAAAGCATATTAGTGTTGACATTGTTCCGACCATAAAAGTAGTACCCGGCGGTCAAGCGATAGGAGTTAAGTTAAATACAAAGGGAGTATTAGTAGTAGGTTACTCAGATATAATGGGAGAGGACGGCAAAATTTATAGTCCTTATAAGCAAGGTAAAATACAGATAGGAGATATAATATTAGAAGTCAACGGCAGGGAAATAAAACAAGCAGAAGATATTACTAACATTGCAAATGAATTACGTGGCAAAGCTTTAAAATTAAAAATAAACAGAAAAAATCATATTTTTTATACTACCATTTATCCTATAAAGTCGAAAGAGGATAAACAATACAGAATAGGTCTGTGGGTGAGAGATCACACTGCTGGTATAGGTACTTTAACCTTTTATTATCCTGCTACCAAGATATATGGAGCTTTAGGTCATGCTATAACTGATATAGACACTGGTCATATGTTATCAATAGAAAATGGAGAAATTATGAATTCTCGAATTACTTCTATTGACCAGGGAAGAAGAAGTAAACCCGGGGAATTAAAAGGGATTTTTTTAGAAGAAGTTGATACAATAGGTAATATATTAAAAAATACTGAATTTGGGATTTACGGAAATATGTATAAAGATTTTAAGAACGATTTGTATGGAGAGATTCCTATAGCGTATCAAAGCCAAATAAAAGAAGGGCCAGCTAAAATATTGGCTACCATTGATAATACAGGCATACAGCAATTTGATATTGATATTATCAAAAAAGTGTATCAAGAAACTCCTAGCTCTAAAAGCATGATAATTAAAATAGTTGACAAGAATTTATTAAAAAAGACTGGAGGTATAATACAGGGTATGAGCGGGAGCCCTATTATACAAGATGGGAAACTGGTAGGAGCAGTTACTCACGTTTTTGTTAATGACCCTACAAAAGGATATGCTGTTTATGCAGAATGGATGATCGATGAAATGAATAGTCTACTTAATAATAAGCAAGTCTTTACAAATAATTAAAATTTTTTGGGAAAAAGAAGGAAATTCAAATATTATGTAGAATAAATATTATATACTAATATTAGCAATGGGAGGTTAAATAATTGGTTAAGAAGATTAGAGTAGGAATAGCAGATGATAACAAAGAGTTTGCAACTATTTTAGCTGAGTATTTATCTACTCAAGAAAATATTGAAGTGGTAGGTGTTGCCAATGATGGCAACCAAGCGATTGAACTCATTAAAAATCAATCGCCAGATTTGTTAATTTTAGATATTATAATGCCCTATTTAGATGGCATTGGTGTTTTGGAAAAGATAAATGAGGAACAATTAAAAAAGCCCAAAATTTTAGTTTTATCTGCAGTAGGCCAAGAAAAAATAACTCAACGGGCTATTGCATTAGGAGCAGATTATTATATTTTAAAACCTTTTGATTTAGCTATGTTGTCAAAAAGGATTTCTGAGCTTATGGAACCAGAATTAAATGTAGTATCAAAGACGGTTTTTCCTGTGGTAAAAGCGAAGAAAAATTATGACCTTGAAGCAATGATTACAGAAATTATTCATGAGGTAGGAGTACCAGCTCATATAAAAGGCTATATGTATCTAAGAGATGCTATTTCTCTTGTTATTAGCAATATGGAATATTTAAATTCTGTAACTAAAATGTTATATCCTAAAATTGCTGAAAAGTACAATACTACTCCTAGCAGAGTAGAAAGAGCTATAAGGCATGCAATAGAAGTTGCGTGGAGCAGGGGTAAAACAGAGGTTTTAAATGAACTTTTTGGATATACTATAAATGACGAAAAAGGTAAACCGACAAATTCTGAATTCATTGCGCTTATTGCTGATAAATTGAGGTTGGGGATGAAAGCAGGGTAAAAGGGGCAGATACCTGCTTTCTCTTTTTTAACCTCCCATTTAAAATATGATAAACATAAAACAAAGTAATAAATCCTTCCATTTGTTGAAAGTTCAACAAGTGGAAGGATTTTTATATAACTGAGTAAAATGACTTTTTATTTCATGTAAAAATTTTTTATGCTATAATAATAAACAATGGAATGTTACTTTATGGAGGAAGCTTGTATGCAAATAACAGGGACAATTAAAATGGATAAAAGAACTAAAAATTTAGTGAAAAGATTAAATCCTGGAGAAATAGCTATCATTGATCATAGAGATATAGATGAAGTGGCTGCAGAATCTTTAGTTGAAAAAAAAGTTTTGGCAGTCATAAATGCTGATAAATCTATAAGTGGCAGATATCCTAACATAGGACCTTCTATCTTGTGTGAGGCGGGAATTCCAATTATTGACGATGTAGGAAAAGACATTTTTGATTTATTGAAAGAAAATGACAAAATAACTATAATAGATAATGAAATATATAAAGACGGTGTGTTTATAAAAAGAGGGAAACTTCTTACAAAAGACGTTATAAACTATAAATTGCAGGAAAGCCGCGAAAACATAGGTATTGAATTAGATAAATTTATTGAAAATACATTGGAATATGCAAAAAAAGAAAAATATTTTATTCTAGGGGGAGTTGAATTACCCAATATTAAAACGCGCTTTAAAAATAGACATGCTCTTGTAGTCGTTAGAGGAAAGGATTACAAAGAAGATTTATTTACAATAAAACAGTATATCAACGATGTAAAACCTATTTTAATAGGGGTAGATGGAGGGGCAGATGCTCTTTTAGAGTTTGGGCTTATTCCTGACATAGTCATTGGAGATATGGACAGTGTAAGTGATGAAGCTTTAAAAAAGGCTCGAGAAATCGTAGTTCATGCTTATCCCGACGGAAGAGCACCTGGCTTGGAAAGAGTAACAGCATTAGGTCTTAAAGCAGAAATTTTTAAGGCCCCAGGTACAAGTGAAGATATAGCTATGCTTTTGGCTTTTGAAAAAGGTGCTGACTTAATTGTTGCGGTAGGGACCCATTCCAGCATGATTGATTTTCTGGAAAAAGGAAGAAAAGGAATGTCCAGCACTTTTTTAGTGCGATTAAAAGTAGGAGAAAAATTAATCGATGCTAAAGGAGTAAATAAACTGTACAGGGAAACTTTCAAAATTTCTTATATATTTAGCATTATACTGGCAGCTTTGATTCCTCTTGGAGTAATAGCGTATTTTTCTCCACCTATGCAACAGTTATTAAAGCTATTGCAACTTAGAATTCGCCTTTTAATCGGATTTTGAGGAGGATTTTTATGAATATAAATATTAAATACTATGTTTTAACAATTGCTTCTATTTTTATTGCTTTAGGAATTGGTATTTTTATAGGTTTTATGTTAGATGGTCAAAAAGTTTTTTCAGAGCAACAAACCGCAATTATAAACGAGTTAGAACAAAAATTTAAGGATTTACAAACAGAAAATAATAATTTAAAAAACACTGTTCAAGAGTTAAATAAACAGATAGGGTATTATAATCAATATCATCAAATTATTTTTCCTGAGTTAGTAGCTGATAAGTTAAGTGGAGTTAAGGTAGCGATTATTGAAACTACAAATGAGTTTATATATTCTGGCATGAGAAATGCTCTTTTAAAGGCAGGAGCTACTATTGAGTCAATTACTGTTATAAAAGACAGCTTTAATACTGGCAATGAGTTGGAAGTGGAAAATTTAGTAAATTTCCTTTCTAATAAATATGGAGTTACAATAGACGAAAAGCATCTGAACGAATTCGTAGCTTCGAAATTAGCGAATGCAATTGTAACTGGTCAGGATGTGGACCTTATTAATTATTTAAAGACAAATGGTTATATAGATTTTACAGGGATTCCAGGTAATACAGATTTTGTAATTATAGCTGGAGGAAGTAATAATAAGGACTATAATGTAGTTTCTATAGATATTCCTATAATAAAACAAGTGAAACTACTTAATGTTCCTATTGTAGGCGTTGAACAAAGTGATGCTAAATATTCCTATATTGATGCTTATAAAAAACAGCATATTTCCACAATAGATAATGTGGAGGATATAATAGGGCAGACGTCACTTATAATGGTAATGGAGGGCAAAGAAGGCAATTATGGAGTTAAGCCAAGTGCAATGAGTTTAATGCCAGATTCTTTTATAAAGGCTGACAATTCTACTCATAATTCCGCTGCTAATTCTAAAAAGTGAGGGTAGACAGATGAATAAAAAAGTTAGTGTATTGATACCTGCTTACAATGAAGAAGAAAGAATAATTGATACCATAAAAGGATTAAAAGATGTTGAAGAAATTGATGAAGTCATCGTAATAAATGATGGCTCAACTGATAGTACTGCTGAAAAGGCAAGAAAAGCAGGGGCTAAAATAGTCAATATGAAGAGAAATGTTGGCAAAGGAACAGCTTTAAAAGAAGGTTTAAAATATGCAAAAAATGACGTGATAGTTTTTTTAGATGCAGATGTAGGTCTTTCGTCACGAGAAGTCAAAAAACTTATATTGCCTGTTCTTGAGGGAGAAGCAGATGTTACAATTGCCAAATTTCCAAAGACAAATATAAAAGCTGGATTTGGCTTTGTTAAAACTTTAGCCAGAAAAGGAGTAAAATACTTTACAGGATATGAAATTGAATCTGTCTTGTCAGGTCAAAGGGCTTTTAAAAAAGAGGTTTTAGAGAGTTTAAAAACTTTTTATAAAGGTTTTGGGATAGAAGTTGGTATGACAATAGATATATTAAAGAAAGGGTATAAAATAAAGGAAGTAGAAGTGAATATGACGCACTCTGTTACAGGGAGAAACTTGAAAGGCTTCCTGCACAGAGGTAAGCAGTTTTGGGATATACTAAAAGTATTAGTGTATAAGTTGTCTTCAAAAAATAGCAAGGAATAGCAGGTGAGATAGTGTTTGGGGCTAAAATATTAATTCCTTTAATAATGACAGTTATAACAAAAAAGCTTTTTTATAGCATTATTAACAAGCCTTTGTGTTTGAAGGAAAACTATAAAAAAGTTATGATACCTGTTTGTGGTGGTATTGTATTTGTTCCTGCTTTATTTGTGTCAATTGTACTTCTCAATTTATTTGGAGTTAAAATAGAATATCAAGAGGTAATTTTATTGAGCTTATCACTGATTTCTTTTGTCGGTTTTATAGATGATGTATTAGGAGACAGAAGTGTAAGAGGGCTAAAGGGTCATATAACTATGCTTTTAAAAGGAAAGCCTACTACAGGCAGTTTAAAGGCTTTATCAGGAGTTTTAATTGCTTTTTTTATAAGTTTTAATGTTGGGAAAAATAATATAGAGGAATTGATAATAAATACCTTGATAATCGCACTTTTTACAAATTTTTTAAACCTTCTAGACTTGCGACCTGGAAGATGTGGAAAAATTTTTTTAGCTATTTCTTTGATTTTTTTAATAATTGGAAAGGCTTATCCCTATTTCTTGATATTGCTTACTCTGATTCTTTTAGTGTATTTGCCAGAGGATTTAAAATCAAATGTGATGATGGGGGATACTGGATCAAATGTTTTAGGAATGTCTTTGGGAATAAGCAGTATTCTTATTTTTGATTTATATGGCAGGTTGATAATATTAGCGTTGCTAATTTTATTACATATTTTTACAGAAAAATATTCTTTAACTGCTTTAATCGAAAAAAATAAAGTCTTAAATTACCTCGATATGTTAGGAAGAAAAGGAGAAAGATAAGGTGATTAGTGTTTATTTAGCTAAGGTAAGTAAAATTGTGTCACAAAGAGAGGGTATAACTGTTGTAGAGGTTGAGTCAGAGGGAGAAAAAGTATTAGCTTTAAATTATGACGATGTAACTGGGAAAATAGAAGTGGGAAATAAAGTTTATGTAAACCGAACTGCTCGCCTTTTAAATCTTGGAACAGGGGGCTATGACTTTGTAGTTGTAAATCTCAAATACCCTAAATACGATGCTATAGGAAATGGGCATATTATGAAATTAAGATATACGCCTTTTCAAATAAATGTATTGACGATGGAGGAGCAAAACAGTCCTTATCATACTGCTTTTGAAGAGTTCGAAAGTTTAGAAGATTTACCTGTAATAGTTGGAGAACTTCACAGTATGGTAGCACCTGTAGCCTTAGTGCTAAAAAGTACAAATCCTAACCTTAAAATTACGTATGTGATGACAGATGGAGGATGTCTGCCTATTAGTTTCAGCAATACAGTTTTTGAGCTTAAAAAGAGGGGAATAATAGATAAAACAGTTACAATTGGACATGCTTTTGGAGGAGATTATGAGTGTGTAAATATTTATACTGCTTTGATAGGTGCAAAGGAAGTGTTAAAAGCAGATGTTGTTATAGTAACGATGGGACCGGGAATAGTAGGCACAGGCACCAAATATGGGTTTTCAGGGGTAGAACAAGCCCATATAATAGATGCTACAAATAAATTAGGAGGTAAGCCTGTACTTATCCCAAGAATTGGGTTTAATGATAAAAGGCAGAGACATCAAGGGATTAGTCACCATACTATAACTGTTTTAGAGCTGTGTAACAGTTCCTGTGTTTTGACTTTTCCTACAATGGAAGAAGAAAAAGAAAAAATAATAAAGGAGCAGATAAATTCAAATCCTGTATTTTCGCGATATAAAATAGAATTTATTGAAGCTGAAATTATAAGAAAATACATAGAAGAATCTGGGCTTAACTTGTCAACAATGGGAAGAAATTATGAGAGTGAGCCAGACTTTTTTAATGCTTGTGGAGCTGCAGCCCTTTATGTGTCGTCTAAATTAGTGCGAAACTGATTTGATTACTTCTCCTAAAGTTTTGTATTTTTTATTTAGTTCCTTTAATAAAAATAATAGTGTGGAAAATTTTCCAGCATAATAAAGAGTGTTTCCCACTATAATCATTTTTCTCACCTCATTTCTATAGTATGTATTTATTGTTAAAATTATACATAGAAAGGAAGATGAATTTTGGAACAAAAAGAAGTTACAGTTAACACCAACAAGGTTTTTGAAGGGAAAATAATAAATTTAAGAGTAGATGAGGTAAAACTGCCTAATGGAAAAGTTACTACGCGAGAAATAGTTGAGCATCTTGGCGGCGTATCCATAGTAGCAGTTAATGAAAAAGGAAAGATTTTATTAGTCAAACAATATAGAAAACCTGCAGAGGAGTCTTTATTAGAAATACCGGCAGGAAAATTAGAAAAGGGTGAAGACCCTTTGATTTGTGCTAAAAGAGAGTTATTAGAAGAGACAGGTTATGAAGCAGGTTTTATAAAGCATTTGATTACTTTTTATACCACTCCCGGTTTTTCTAATGAAAAAATGTATTTGTATTTTGCAAAAGATTTAAAAAAATACACTGCTCAACCTGATGAGGACGAATTTTTAGAAGTATATGAATATGCTCCAGAGGAATTGTGGGAAATGATTTTACAAAATCAAATAAAAGATTCTAAAACGATAATTGGAATTTTATATTATTTAAAAATGAGGAGTAGTTTATGAGATTTTACGGAGATTTGCATGTTCATGTTGCAAGGAGTATAAAAGGAGCTCCTGTAAAAATTGCGGCCTCAAAAAATTTAACTGTTTTAAATATATTAGAAAAAAGTATATTAAAGGGAATTGATATAGTTGGCATTGTAGATGGTGCTTCTCCGCTTATTTTGGAGGAGCTAAAAGAATATATACAAGAAGGAATATTATTCTCCCTTGAAGAAGGAGGGTTTAGGTATAAAAATAAAGTTACTTTGATTTTAGGCAGTGAAATAGAAATTGGCAAAGAGGAAAAGGGTTCTCCTCATTTAACATGTTATTTTAGAGATATTGAGAGTATTTCGTTGTTTTCTCAAGAAATTTCTAAATACATTAAAAATATAAATCTAAGTTCTCAGCGAGTAAATCTTACAAGTGTACAGGCTGTTGAAATCGCAGAAAAATACAGCGGGATTGTGATTCCCGCCCATGTTTTTACTCCCTTTAAAAGTTACTATGGCAGTTCTACTGATAGGCTTAAATATGTCTTTAAAGATTTTTATCAATATATTTATGGAGTGGAATTGGGCCTTAGTGCAGACTCTGATATGGCTGATCAGATTGAGGAGTTGCAAAATAAAACTTTTCTTTCCAATTCAGATGCCCATTCTTTAGAAAAAATAGGCAGAGAGTTTAATGTTTTTGATATAAAAGATGCAAATTTTGAAGAGATTTTGTTGGCTATAAAAAGAGAAAAAGGAAGAGAAATTGTAAGAAATTATGGCCTAAATCCTAAATTAGGGAAATACCACAGAACTTTTTGCTTGGATTGTGGTTATATTGCGCAGGAAGAACCTCCTGTAAAAAAATGCTTAAAATGTGGAAGTTCAAATATAGTTTTAGGTGTAAAGGATAGAATAGAGCAAATTAAAGATTATGATACAAAACATCCTCCTTTTAGACCTTTATATATCTATCAAATTCCTTTAGAATTTATTCCTGATATTGGAGGTAAGACTATCGAAAAATTAGTGAATTACTTTGGAAGTGAATTGTATGCTTTGCATCATGCACCTTATGAAGAATTAGAGAAAGTGATAGGAACTTCAAAGGCATTAAATATTTTGAGAGGAAGAGAAGGGGAATTGGATATTTCAGCGGGAGGAGGAGGAATATATGGCAAAGTTACTATCACTTAAAAGGAATATTGTCCCCTTTTGAATCATAAATTTAAATTAGCTTTATAAAAAATAGGGGGCAATATTCTTGAAGTTTTTAAAAGGAAATCTTTATTTGCATATTAAAAATAATTTTTTATTGTATGTGTTAGCTGTAATGTGTTTAATGATAGGAATAGCAGCAGGATCTTTTACTGTAAATAACCTCACTGACATACAGATGGAACAAATAATAGGATATATTTCAAAATTTTATCAAATTGCAAAATCTGTAGACTTGAATTCTGCCCAAATTTTTAAACAATCCCTTCTAAATAATTTTGTTACTGTTTTTGTTTTATGGATTTTAGGAGCTACAATTATAGGGATTCCTTTTATATTTTTGCTTGCGGGGATAAGAGGATTTATTTTAGGATTTTCTATTGGAGTTTTGATAAAAGAATTTGAAATAAAAGGTATATTACTCGTATTGATGGGAATTTTACCTCAAAATGTTTTTATTTTATCAGGAATCTTGTTTATATCTGTAACAGCTATTAATTTTTCTTTATATCTTTTGAAAAATCGCAAATTTCATTTTGAAGAATTAATATCGCAATTTGTTTCTTATACTTTTATGGTATATGCAGGGTTTTTAGTTATATTAATAGGCTGCTTGATAGAATCTTATCTTTCACCTTACATATTACTTTTGCCGATTTTTTCACCATAAAAGAAGGAAAATGACGATTTATGTTGAATATTTATAATTAAATGGATTTATTATAAAAATTCAAGAATTGTAGGGGTAAAGAATATGTTAAATAATGTGGTTGGGGAGTTTTTGGATTTTTTAAAAAAGAACAAAAAACTGTCAAAAAACACTCTTGAATCTTATAACAGAGATATAAACCAATTTTTAAATTATCTTGAAGAAATCGAATTTGAATATTATAATGTCAAAAAATCGACAATATTAAATTATCTTTATTACTTAAAGAAAAAAGGAAAATCACAAGCAACTGTTTCGCGAAATCTTTCTTCTCTTAAAGCCTTTTATCATTATCTATTTATGAAAAAGAAAATAGAAGAAGACCCAACATACATGATTAATACCCCGAAAGTAGAAAAAAAACCGCCTGCTACTTTAACAGTTGAACAGGTAGATATGTTACTTTCACTAGATTTTGGGGATGATGAAAAAGGAATTAGAGATAAAGCTCTTATTGAACTTATGTATGCTACAGGACTTAAAGTCTCCGAAGTTATTTCTTTAAAATTAGAAGATGTGAATCTCTCTTATGGCTATGTAGTTATTCGCTCTAATAAAGAGAGAGTTATTCCAATAGGTTCTCATGCAATTGAGGCCTTAAAAAATTATATTGAAAAAGGAAGAAAAACAAAAAATGGAGAAAATACTCTTTTTTTAAATTTGCGAGGGGAAAAACTCACAAGACAAGGCTGTTGGAAAATAATAAGAGAATACACTGATAAAATTAATCCTGGTTTTCCTGTTACTCCAAATACGCTAAGACAATCTTTTGCACAGCATATGCTTCAAAATGGTGCAGATATTCGAGCTGTTCAAGAAATGTTAGGTTATCAAACGGATTTAAACGCAAATTTACTTTCTTTAATTTCAAAGTCAAAAATAAAAGAAGTTTATAATAAATTTCACCCTCGTGCTTAAAAATATAAAAAGTATAATATTTACCCTCCAGCGCAAAATAAATAGTGATGAGGAGGGTGATTTTATGTTTAAAAGACTTTTAACATTATTAGTGAGTGTGATACTAGCTATTTCTTTTGTCTTAAATGGCACAGTATATGCTGATATTTTAAATTTAAAGTCAAAATCTGCTATTTTGATAGAGGCTAATACTGGACAAATTCTTTATGAAAAAGATAGCTATAAGCCCTTGCCGCCTGCCAGTGTTACCAAAGTAATGACTCTTTTACTGGCGATTGAAGCAATAGATTCTGGTAAAATTAAAATAACAGATAAAGTTGTCACAAGTAAACATGCCTTTGATATGGGAGGTACACAAATATATTTAGAAGTAGGAGAGGAAATGACAGTAGATGATTTAATGAAGGCTATAGCGATGAATTCGGCAAATGATGCTTCCGTTGCTTTAGCTGAGTATATTGCAGGTACAGAAGAAAATTTTGTTGAAATGATGAATAAAAGGGCTAAGGAATTGGGAGCAAAAAATACTACTTTTAAAAATGCAACTGGACTACCTGAGAAAGGGCACTTGACAAGCGTATATGATATTGCAATGATTTCAAGGGAATTAGTAAAGCACGAGAGCATATTTAAATATTTAACCAATAAATTAGATTCTTTAAGAAATGGGAAATTTAGTCTCATAAATACTAATAAATTACTATGGCGATATAAAGGAGCAGATGGTATTAAAACAGGATCTACTTCGGAAGCACTTTATTGTATGGCAGCAACAGCTAAAAGGGGAGATACAAGACTAGTAGCGGTGGTGTTCGGAGCTCCTGATTCTGAGACGAGGTTTAGTGAAGCGGCTAAATTATTAGATTATGGATTTGCTAATTATGAAAGTGTAAAAGTAGCTTCAAAAGGGCAAAGCTTTGGCAATGTCAAAGTTTTTAAAGGGAAAAAGCAGGCTGTTAGTGTTGTGTGCCGCGATGATGAGTATATACTGATTAAAAAAGGAGAAGGTAAAAATATAAAAACAGAGGTGGAGCTAAAGAATGCTGTATTAGCTCCTCTGGCCAAAGAGGTCCCAATAGGCACTGTAAAAATAACACAGGATGGCAAGATTATAAAGACATTTAACATATATCCTCAGGAAACAGTAGAAAAAGCGAACTTTTTTGAAAATCTCAATAAAGTTTTTATTGGTTGGCTAAAATATCAGTAATTTACTTTAAGCACTAAACAGTCGTTTAGTGCTTTTTTATGTGCGCCCGGCATGGGCGATAACTAGGCGGTGAAAGTCCGCTGTGGGCTTGGTAGTGGGAACCACTAGCCAAGAGCAAGGGTGTCCATCGTGAGGTGGAATCTGAAGGAAGCTTAAGGCAAAATCTCGGTCTGATGAACAAGAACCAGATAAGAGGCTGAATTGGGATGGATGAGTTTGCGTAACAAAACGAAGTCCAACACTACCCGAATCCCATACAGTAAATCTGGCAGATATATGAGATGAAAGTTATCGTTCTTACCCGGGGAGGTCTCAAGGATAAGTCGTGGAAGTAAAATCTGAAGTGACAACCCATGCAGTGATGTATGGCTGAACCTTGAGAAGTCAGCAGAGGTCATAGTACTTATCTAGTCATGAATAGATAAGGAAGGACCGAACGTTAGGAGGTTTTGAAAATCTTATGGACTCGAAAGATATGCGAAGACTGCAGACAACTCAACAAAGAGGCTATCCGTTGAATAGAGAAATGGAATTTCAAAAGACAACGTATATCATCGGCGTCGGAAGATGGAAGAAACGAAGTACAAAGATATACCAGCAAGATGCTTGAAATGATAGTAGAACGAGGAAACATGGAAGCAGCATACAAGCGCGTTGTTGCAAATAAAGGAAGCCATGGAGTCGATGGGATGGAAGTAGATGAACTTCTACCGTATCTCAAAGAAAACTGGTCAACCATAAAACAACAACTGCTGGAAGGGAAATACAAACCACAACCAGTGCGAAGAGTAGAAATTCCCAAACCAGATGGAGGAGTAAGACTACTAGGAATACCTACAGTACTAGACAGACTAATACAACAAGCAATAGCCCAAATACTAAATAAAGTCTACAACCATACATTTTCTGATAGCAGTTATGGATTCAGACCAGGACGCAGTGCAAAAGACGCAATAAAAGCCGCAGAAGCATACATAAATGAAGGATACACATGGGTTGTAGATATGGACTTAGAAAAATTCTTTGACAGAGTAAACCACGACATAATAATGTCCAAACTAGAAAAGCGGATAGGGGACAAAAGAGTACTAAAGTTAATACGAAGATACCTAGAATCAGGAGTAATGATAAACGGAATCAAAGTATCAACAGAAGAAGGGACACCCCAAGGAGGGCCATTAAGTCCCCTATTAGCAAACATAATGTTGGACGAACTAGACAAAGAACTTGAGAAACGAGGGCATAAATTCTGCCGATATGCAGATGACTGCAACATATATGTAAAAAGCAGGTCTGCAGGAAACAGAGTAATGAAGAGCATAAAGAAATTCATAGAAAGCAAATTAAAACTAAAAGTCAACGAAGCAAAAAGTGCTGTAGATAGACCATGGAGAAGAAAATTTCTTGGATTTTCATTCTATACAAAAGAAAACGAAGTAAGAATAAGAATCCATGAAAAATCCATCAAAAGGTTTAAGGGAAAAGTAAGAGAAATAACCAATCGGAACAAGGGAATAAGCATGGAAAACAGAATAAAAAGACTAAATCAAATAACAACAGGATGGGTCAACTATTTTGGATTAGCAGACGCGAAAAGCATAATGAAAACCCTTGACGAATGGATAAGGCGAAGACTGAGGGCATGTATATGGAAACAATGGAAGAAGATAAAAACGAAGCATGATAACTTAGTAAAACTAGGAGTAGAAGAACAAAAAGCCTGGGAATACGCCAATACAAGGAAAGGCTACTGGAGAATATCCAATAGCCCAATCCTAAATAAGACTCTTACAAATAAATACTTTGAGAGCATAGGTTATAAGAGTTTATCCCAAAGATATCTAATTGTACACAATTCCTAATGAACCGCCGTATACCGAACGGTACGTACGGTGGTGTGAGAGGACGTGTCAATTCTCAAATTAAATCTCCAAAGATTTTCAAATTATAATGGCATTTTTTAAGTGTATAAAAGTATTTTTTCTCAAATTATTACAGCCTGATTAAAAATTTTTTTCACTTTTTAAGAGCATAACCGCCAAAATATGTTAATATCTGTTATTGGCAATTTGAATTAATTGAGGTATAATAAAAAATGAGAGTAGCGAAAGCTACTACTCTCATAAACTGATTTCATTTTGTGCCTGGTATATTACTTCTTCATCTATTTCTCTTAGCCTTTTAGAATACGCATAGAGTAAAGAAGCTGTTACCAGGTTATTTATTATCCTTGGGAGCCCTTTTGTTAGAGAATATATTGCCTCATATGCTGATGGTGTAAATATGTCATCCATCACTCCAGCTATTTTCATTCTTGTTTTTATATAATCTTGAATTTCTTCTTTTTTTAGCCCTTGCATTACATACTTTATAGAAATTCTTTGCCTTAGTGCACTGTTTACATTCAAGGCTAGTTTGTTTCTTATGTGTGGTTGTCCTGAAAGTATCAATATATACGGGTTTTGAGAATCCATATTAAAGTTAAATATTATTCTCAAATCTTCAAGAACATCGTTAGAAACCAGTTGTATTTCATCTAATATTATGACAGGAGTTATCTTCTGGCTGTAATAAAGTTCTGTTATCGCTCTTTGTATCTGGTGAAAGAGCGTTACTTTTTTGTATGAAGGTGTTTCGCCTAAAATCATAGCCAATGCTTGATAGAATTCTCTCACTGTGAGTGTAGAAAGGGCAAAGTAACATGGTTTAAATGTAGAACGATTGTGTTATTGTCAATAAAAATTCCCCACTTATGGGAAAGATTTTTCCCCACCTAAGGTAAAAAATTAATCAGCTATTATCTTCATTACTTTAGTTTATTCTTTTTTAGAGTTTTCTTCTGACATAGATTTAATAACTCCTTCTCTCTGTTTCATTCTGTAACTTTCGCCTTTAATTACAACAAAGTGACAGTGATGAACAAATCTATCTAGTATAGCAGTTGCTAATACTGGATCGTAAAAGATTCTAGCCCATTCTTCGAAAACTTTATTTGATGTTATTATTACAGAGCCTTTTTCATATCTTTTTGATATTATTTCATAAAAGTCATCTACACTATTTTGATTAAGTTTCTTAAGTCCTAATTCGTCTAATATGAGAAGGTCTGGACTCGTATAATATCTTAATTTCTGCCCAAAGGAGTTATCTGCTCTTGACATATATAATTCTTCTAGCATTTCATTTACTGTGGTAAAGAGTACTTTATATCCTTGTGATATTGCCTTTAAACCAAGTGCTATTGATAAATGGCTTTTACCTGTTCCCGGCGGGCCTATAAAGGCCACATTCTCTTTCTTGCGGACAAATTCACAGGTCGCCAGGTTATATATAAATCTTTTATTTATGGATGGTTGATAGTTAAAATTATATTCTTCAAGTGTTTTATGCTGTGGAAATCTTGCTTTGTTAACTCTTTTGATATTACTGTTATTCTGTCTATTTAATACTTCATCATTGATTAACATCTCAAAGAATTCCATGTATGATAAACTGTTTTTAAGTGCTTCTTCATTTCTTGACTCGAGTGTTTTAATAATACCTGATAGCTTTAAATCCTTTAACCGGGAAGTTAATAAATCATTCATTTTTTAATTCTCCTAAATTTATGAGTTTGTTGTATTCATAAAGTTCCCTTGAAACATAGGTCTTGTCTTGATTTATATAACTCGTATTTGTGTCTATTGGAAGGTCTATTATTCCTTTTTCACATATTTTCTTTATAATTTTATAGCTGTAGGCATTATATGAAATGGCTCTTAAACATGCATTGTTTATTACTTCGTCACTATAATGCTTTCTTAATGATAATATGCCTGAAATAGCCCTATAGTCATACTTTTTAAGATTGCCCTGCTGTATGAAGTTTTCAAAGAACACATTGGCATGTATACCTATTTCTTTCATTTCTTCTTTTTGCCTTGACAAAATGTCTTTGCTTGATATATTCTTACTGTAAGGATAATGTTCATTATTTGTTATGTATCTCCCTTTATCCTCTGTGCATACTGGATGAAGGGCTATTTCTTTTTCTTTAAAGTATATTTTGATTAGTCCGTTTGCGATTATAGCATCAACTTCTTGCCCTATGTAAGCATATGGTACTGAATAATAATTACCATTATAGGATATGTGGCAGTTTGTGTTAACTATACATTTAACAGAGTTTGATAAGATAAAATCCTCTGTTGGAAGGGGCAATAGTTTTTCTTTTTCAATTGACTTGAAAACTTCCAATGGAACTTTTTTGGTTGTACCATGTATTCTTACATTAGCAATGGTATCAAGCCATAACCTCGAAAAGTTAACAGCTTCGTCGATATTTTCAAAGTCTCTGCTTTTGAAACAATTATCCTTTACATAATCGACATTTGATTCTACCTTGCCTTTATCTGTTGGCGTTCTAACCCTACATGGCTGTGGCCAGAATCCATAGTGTGCTGCAAAGGCTGCATAATTTTTTTGGACAGTGGGCTCGTAAAAGTCTGCTTCTAATATTGCTGCTTTTAAGTTGTCTATTTTTACTGTTTGGGGAACACCTCCAAAATATCTGAATGCATTTTTATGGCAGTCAATAAATGTTTTTACTGCTTGGTTAAATACGACATCACAATACATATACCTTGAATAGCTTAGTGTCATTACAAAAACCCATGCTTTTTTATGCTTCCCGTTAACTTTAATGGTACCAATATATCCAAAGTCAACTTGTGCTTCTTCTCCTGGAAGAGTATTTAGTACCATGTATGGTGTTTGGGTTGGTTTTTTAATTTTGCTTATATATTTTTTTACTGTGTCATAACTTCCTGTATATCCAAAGTCTCTTTGCATATCTTGGAATATACGCATGGCACTTAAGTCTTTTGATGCCTGAATATTTATATATTCTTTATACGGATCTAATATTGAGGCTGTTGGTTTTCTTTCTATAGTTCCCCCTTCATCAATTTTTTTAAGAATGTTTCTTACAGTTTTTCTGTCAATTTTTAATATCTGGGCAATTTGTGTTTTGTTATAACCTCTTTTAAAAAGTGTTTTAATTGTTGTATGCATATCTACCCCCAACATTGCAATTTCCTCCTCTGTAGTTTTATTTTTATTTTAAACTACAGAGGGTATTTTCTCAATCTTACTGGGGAAAAATCTTTCCCTTTTTCGGGTAATTTTATTTTACCACTAACAACGATTGAGGCTTTCAGCATATCTTCTTAATGCGGTAGATTTGCCTGAACCGGCCTCCCCAACGACAAGTCCTATACCCCTTGTTTCTTGTAAATATTTTAGCCTGGCATTTAATTCAGCAATGTCTTCACTTATGTAAAGGTCGTTTACACTTATCTCTTTAGAAAATGGATTAAATTTCATTCCAAAATATTGGGTAAACATTGTAAACACCTCTTTTTTTAATCAATGATATCATTAAAGGATATTACTGGGGAATTAGGTTTTGCCGCAAAATCCACAGTATCTTCATTTTCGCTTACAACCTTTCTGTCTTCGATATATTCTACAGGAATTTTAGCATTATCATGAAAATTTACCTTATACGCTTCCCCTACTTTTTTGCCTTCATGAAAAAGTAAAAGGGGTGTATTATCCTTAAGCCACTGCGGATCATATCTGACTTCTAAGCGCATACCTTTAAACTTTTCTTCTGTTTCATAAAGTATATTTTCCACTTTAAGTGTAGCATCTTTGTTTACTTTACGATTTACTCTTATGAGAAAACATTCATTCAACATATCTATGTCACCACACATATTTACCCTTGATATTTGAGACATGAAAAAATCTAAAGGACTCATGCCAATACTGCTGTGTTCTTTTCGGTTGTAATCCTCCTCCAACCATTTAAAAAACATCATATTAAGCTCATCTATACTCTTTATGGATGTAGGATCTATTGTGCTTAAAAATCTCATTCTCACCGTATGAAAGAATCTTTCTACTTTCCCTTTTGAATGAGGTGAAAAGGGCTCAGCATGAATAAGAGATGTACCTAGTGAGGCACATATATATTCAAATTGACTGCTTCTATATATCTTTCCATTATCAGTGTAGAGCATTTTGGGTATTCCCCTTCTTAGCACTGCTTCTTTAAATGAGTCTCTTAAAGCTAAAAAATTCTGGGTATAGTAAAAGCGAGCATAGGTACACAGCCTGGAAGCATCATCTATATATGCAATAAGGTACGTTTGCCTTTTTGTTTTACCTTCTTTAATATATGGCCCATACATGACATCAGTTTGCCACAGTTCATTGATGTATTCATGGGAAAACCTCTTTGTTTTACCCTCTTTTTCTTTATCTAAAGATTTTACAGGAATGTTTTTCAAAAACCTATAGAATGTCGAAAGGGATACTTTATCCGGTGATATTATTCCCTCTCCTATCAATGTCTCATAAAGAAGTTTGTTTGGCATTTCAGGATGTTCAAGCTTCTTTTGCTTTATTTTCTCTGAAAGTTCAAAGTCTATCTTTCTGTATTTGCCTCTGTCGCTTCGATAACCCGGCTTTAACGCTTCTATACCGCCTCTTAAATACTGATATAGCCACCCTCTAAGTGTCTTGGGAGTATATCTTCTCATTCCAAGATAAGGCATCTCAATAGGTTTATCGGAAAGAGCATCAAAATATTCTTTCTGATTTTTTACCTGTCCGTTTAGCACCGGACTTATCAGTGAAAATCTCTTTAATGCTATAGCTTCTCTCGCTTTTTCATCAAGCATTTATATGTTCCCCCTTCACTTTTTTGATTTCTTAATCGTAATTTTAGCTCATACCTGGGGGACATTAAAGGAAAAAGTTATGTTGCTAAGAAAAAATCAAAATTTTTATTTAAATCTTTCGGGTTTAATGCTAAAATTATGTGAGAGAGGCCAGAAATGATTTTTGGCAATGAGCATAAAACCGTTGGGAGAAGAGTGGTACAAGCTTTAATGTCCAAAATCTCTCTGGCCCTCTCTCTTTGTGAGTCAGTCTCAGATAACTTTATGTAAGGGTTTATTTGCCTTAATCCGTATATGATAAAACTTAAATTATTCATTATCCTTTTGGTGTAAAAATATATATGCTGTCTTGAAAATAGTATGGTAGGGAAGTTTCTTTTTAACTGTAAAAGTCAATATATTTTTGTACAAAAAGTGGAATATAATTTTGTACAAAAAATGTACTAAGATGCATTCGAAGAACTGTTAAAATATTCAACTTTTGACTTTAATCTATATGAAGGCCCTTTTATTGATATAACATGCGAATGATGAAGTAATCTATCCAATATTGCATTGGCTAATGTTGCTGATCCAAATACTTCTGCCCAATTAGAAAAGGGCATATTAGTTGTAATAATAGTACTATGCTTTTCATACCTTTTAGATATTAGCTGAAAAAATATATTTGAAGCATCTGTGTCTATTGGTAAATACCCTACTTCGTCTATTATTAACACTTTATACTTTGAAAAATGTTTTAATCGGATCTCTAAACGGTTTTCTGCTAATGCCTTTTTTAATTGAGACATTAATTCTTGAAAATGAATGAAATAGGTAGAATATCTGTGCTTAGCACATTCTATCCCTATGGAGGTGGCAAGATGTGTCTTGCCTACCCCGGGAGTTCCTACAAACAATATATTTTCGTTATTTTCTACAAATCTTAAGCTTTTTAAATCAAGAATTTCTTGTTTGTTTATGCTTGGTTGAAATTCAAAATCAAAATCATCAAGTTCTTTTAAAAAAGGGAAGTTTGCTACTTTAACACATGCAAGTATTGCTTTTTCTTGTTTTGATTTTATTTCTAAATTGCTTAGTTCATATAGAGCATCTATAACACTTTTTTCTCCTGATTTAATCAGTTTTAAGTACATATCTATATTATTTTTTATGTTATTTAATCCAAGCTCTTCTAAATTGTTTAATAGCTTAGTATAGTTACTTACACCCTCACCTACCTATGCAATAATTTATCCAATTCGTTAAGATTATTTGTGCATATTTGTTCAATATCCTCTCTATTTTTGATAAGATTTTCCATTAATTCTCTATAATGAGATTCATGATAATTTATCTTTTTATCACTTAATATATGGACAGATATCAAATCTGTGTTAAAATATACATGTAACTCATTTTCTACTGTTTTAAGAGTTACAGTTTTATTTATATATTTTGGAGGGACTGAGTATCTACTACCTTTGTAATATATCGTAGAATCTTTATGGACAGTTGCTTTTTGTTCGAAGTTCATATAACTTTCTATGATATCATTACTTGGTAGCGGAGATAGATACTCCTTTTCTTTTTGGAATAATATTATAGGTTGTATCCCTGTTGACTGATTTATAGATTGATTAACTTTTTTGTTTATTTCATCAATTATCTTTATTAAATCTTCTTCATTTTCAAATTCACCATTGTATGGCAGTAACCAGTCAATAAATTTGTTAGATGATTCCACCTTTCCTTTTGTATATGAGTGTCTTGGTTTACATAAGCGTATCTTAAAGCCAAAATCATTTGCAAATGCTTTTATTTTATTATTTATCTTCCTCCCCTCGTTTGTTATATCAACTACTGTTTTCATATTGTCAAAAAGTATTTCCTCCGGAACACCTCCTGTAGCTTTAAATGCGTTTATCAAGCATTCAATTACATCTTGTTGAGTTTTTGCTTTCCTATATTCAAAGTAGCAATATCTTGAATATCCAAGTTTATAGTTAAATACATTAACAACAAATTCTTCTCCATATCTCGAAACTAATTTTATGTCTTCCTTCCAATCTACCTGGGCCTGTTTTCCCATCAAATCTTGGATGACCACTTGCTTTTTTAGTAGGTTTCAGTCCCTTTCTCTTTACATATTTGTTGAAATTAGAATATGTCCCAATATCATAATTTTTAGAAACAAAGTATTCATATACTCCCTTTACCGTAACCCCCTTTATTTCAAGCTTTGCTTTTATTTCATCATAGTATTTATCTAATTTACTTTGTTTATTTCTTGTTTTTGGCTTGCCTTCATATCCCTCATAATACCTTTTAACAGTTCTTCTATCTACTCCATATTCTCTTGCTAATTCTGAAAAATTAGGTTTTATTTCCATAGCCTTAAATATACTAATTTGACCTAATAGATTTTTCATTTTTGTATCCCTCCTACAAACAGAAGGATACCAAATTTATATACAAATTTGTACATTTTTATTTTCCACTTTTCGTACATTCTTATTTTATCATTTACATTAACCCACTTATGAAAGAACTGAGAGTTTTTTCTCTTGTAAGTGTCTCTTTTAAAGACTTTACAATCATATTGAAAGAATACTGAAAATGGGGAAGACAGAAATCAGGAAGGTAGGAAAGAGTTCTTTTACACACAGGACATATATATCTTCTTATGGCTATTTTTATACAGTTAGGTCCATCTAAATAGTAACGGTAATAAAACCCGTGCTTTTTTAGTTTTATTCTACACTTGCAATCGGGATAAGGACATCTATCTGGTGGGTCAGGAAAATTGTAATCTTTACCTTTATGTAAATATTCTTCAATGTTATCAACATGGAAAATTATTTGCATAAGTAACCTCTCCAATTAAAATTAATGCTAAAGGAATCTGAAAAAATTTTTTTAAATTCCTTTAGCATTAATTTTATCACAAGATTATTTAATCTGAAAAATTTTATCGGTTTTGGGCTAAATTAATTTGAGAAATGACAAGGACGCTGAATAAAATAATTATTCAGCTCCTACTCGATATTTTTTAGAAAAATATCACAAAAAAGGAGGATTTTTAAAATTTATATCGAATATAATAGGGGGAGGTTGATAGTGTGAGAGTAAAATTTGCAAAAAAAGGGGATGCTTTGATAGCCAAAATTGAAGGTGAGTTAGATCATCATGTGGCGGAGAGTATAAAAAGTGTTATTGATGAAGAGTATGAAAAAAAGTTGTGTAAAAATTTAATTTTTGATTTTAAAAATGTAAATTTTATGGATAGTTCAGGAATTGGCGTTATAATAGGAAGATATAAAAAAATTAAAGAGAATAATGGCAAGGTAGCTATAGTAAATGCCAATAAACAATTACATAAAATTATTGAAGTTTCTGGATTGTTGCGTATAATTAAATGTTATAATGACATTGAAGAAGCCTTAAACGAAATATAGAAGGGGGATTATCATGGAATACACAAACATGATGGAGTTAAAATTTTTAAGTAAGTCGCAAAATGAGTCTTTTGCAAGGACTGTTGTTGCAGCTTTTGCTGCTCAACTAGATCCGACAATTGAAGAAATCGCAGATATAAAAACTGCTGTTTCAGAAGCAGTTACTAACTGCATAATTCACGGATATGAGAATAAAATCGGCATCATTACCATTAAAGCTTTTATTTCAGGTAACAAAATAACAATTGAAGTTATAGATGAGGGAAAAGGGATTGACGATATTGAAAAGGCTATGCAACCTCTTTTTACTACTCGCTTAGAAGAAGAGCGAGCAGGAATGGGTTTTACTGTCATGCAGACCTTTATGGATGAATTGGAAGTTGAATCAACTCCAGGTAAGGGAACTCTTGTCCGAATGATAAAGTATATAAGGTCTGATAAATGAGGTGACCTTATGAAAGAAGGGAATTTTGAAAAAAGTGATGAGAATTTGGAATTGATAAGAGCGGCACAAAAAAATGATAAAGAAAGCTTGGAAAAATTAATTTTAGGAAATAGTGGCCTTATTTGGAGTATTGTTAAAAAGTTTTCTAATAGAGGGTATGAATTGGAGGATTTATATCAAATAGGTTGTATAGGTTTTGTAAAGGCGATTCAAAAATTTGATGAGTCTTACAATGTAAAATTGTCAACCTATGCAGTACCTATAATAATGGGAGAAATTAAGAGATTTATAAGAGATGATGGATTAATAAAAGTGAGTCGTTCTCTAAAGGAGCTTTCTACAAAAGCTTTTTATGTTAAAGAGATTTTAAGCAATGAATTAAATAGAGAACCAACTATTAATGAAATTGCTGAAAGATTAAATGTAAGTCCTGAAGAAATTGCTATGGCTTTTGAATCGGCTGCTACTGCTGAGTCATTATATGACAATATAACTCATGACGAAGATGACAGACTTTTAATTGAAATTGTGAGTGAAGATGAAAAAGAAGTTGATATAGACGATAAATTAGCTTTACAGATGGTTATAAATAAACTTAAACCAAGAGAAAAACAGATAATATTTTTGAGATATTTCAAGGATATGACCCAAATGGAAGTGGCAAACATTTTAGGAATTTCACAAGTGCAAGTATCAAGACTTGAGAAAAAAGTTTTACAAAAACTAAGAAAAGAATTGGAAGAAGTGTAGTATTTTAACGTAAATACTACACTTTTTTTGAATTAATTTTGCTTATTTTCACATACTAATAATGGCTGGTGAAATAAAAATGAAAAAGATGTTAATTATAATCGTGGCAATATTGCTAATTTTTGTTGTTAGCTATTTTTATATGCACAAAACCAATAAAAAAATACCTGACAGTGCTGATTTGGTATATAAGGGAGGAGGGAAAAGTATGGCAGTTGTTAAAGTTTTAAATGTAGTAGGAGATTCAACAGTGAGCTGGGAAGATGCAATACACAAAGCTGTAGAAGAAGCAGCTAAGTCTATTGACAATATATCAGGAATTGAAGTTGTTAACCAAACAGCTAATGTAAAAAATGGCAAAATAGTAGAATATAAAGCTAATATACAAATAGCTTATAGAGCAGATAAAGAATTAGATTGAAAATAAATGAGCACCGTCTATGGTGCTCTTCTCATACGAAAGGGTGAAATTAATGGAAAGAGATGTAAAAAAAGAGCAAGAATATAAAAATATAGCACAGAAATATGAGCCTAAACCTGCTTTGCTTAAAAACGTAGTAATGGCTTTTGTAGTAGGAGGATTGATAAGCGACATAGGGCAGTTCTTTTTAAATTTTTACCTATCAAGAGGTTATTCTATGCAAGATGCCAATACTCTTGTATCAATTACTATGGTATTTCTTGGAGCTTTTTTAACTGGAATTGGAGTTTATGACGATATAGGGAAGTTTGCAGGGGCAGGTTCTATAGTGCCAATAACAGGTTTTGCAAATTCTATTGTGTCACCGGCAATGGAGTTTAAAAGGGAAGGTTTTGTTTTTGGAGCGGCAGCAAAGATGTTTACAATTGCAGGACCTGTTATTGTATATGGTGTCAGTACTTCAATTATTATAGGCTTAATATATTATTTTTTGAAGTAAAAGGGGAAGTTAGATATGGCAGAAAAAAAATTAGGCGCACAAACAGTTAAGTTTAAAAATCCTCCTTCTATAATAGCTGGAGGCACTATTGTAGGACCTAAAGAAGGAGAAGGACCTTTAAGAGATTATTTTGATATGATTTTAGTAGACGATACATATGGAGAAAAAAGTTGGGAAAAAGCAGAGTCAAAAATGTTTCAAGATGCTGTAAATTTAGCATTAAAAAAGGCCAATCTCAAGATTTCAGACATTGATTACCTATTAGGTGGTGATTTGCTAAATCAAATTATAAGTGCAAATTTTGCTGCGCGACAACTGAATGTGCCACATTTCGGATTGTATGGTGCTTGTTCTACTATGACAGAGGGATTGATTTTAGGGGCTATGCTTATTGATGGAGGCTATGCTGACTATATAATAGCGGCAACTTCCAGCCATTTTTCTACTGCAGAAAGACAGTTTAGATATCCTTTAGAACAAGGCATTCAAAGGCCTTTTACTTCACAGTGGACGGTGACAGGTGCAGGAGCTACAATTTTAGCCTCCACAGGAGAAGGCCCTTATATTACCCATGCTACTACTGGCAAAGTTGTAGATTTGGGGATGAAGGATGCCAATAACATGGGAGCGGCAATGGCACCTGCTGCAGCAGATACAATTATCACTCATTTTAAAGATGCAGGTTTTACAATAGAAGACTATGACCTTATTATGACGGGAGACATGGGAAGAGTAGGGAGAGACATACTTTTAGAGTTATTATATAAAGAGGGCTATGATATAGAGAGTAAATATAAAGATTGTGGAATAGAAATTTTTGATGAATCACAAGACGTTCACTCTGGTGGCAGCGGTGCGGCTTGTTCTGCAGTGGTTTTGAATGGATGGCTTTTATCTCAAATCCGAAATGGAGTTTATAAAAAAGTTTTATTTATGGCGACGGGAGCTCTTTTATCTCCTACCAGTAGCCAGCAAGGGGAATCTATTCCTGGAATTGCACATGCTATTACAATATCGACGACATTATAAGGAGGTCAATATGGATTATATAAAAGCGTTTTTAATGGGAGGTTTGATTTGTGCTATTGCACAAATTTTGATTGATAAGACTAAATTGACTCCTGCAAGAATATTAGTAACTTATGTGACATTAGGAGCAATACTTGGGGGTCTTGGAGTTTATAAAAAATTGATAGATATAGGTGGTGCAGGAGCTACAATACCTCTTTTAGGCTTTGGAAATTCTCTTGCCCAAGGTGTAATAAAAGCTGTTGATAAAGATGGATTAATTGGAATTTTTACAGGAGGATTGACAGCTACTGCTGGAGGAATTTCTGCAGCAATATTTTTTGGATACATTTTTTCTTTAATCTTTAATCCAAGGACTAAGAAATAAGTATAGGTTAATGAACTTTAACCTATATTTATTTTTTTATATTATCCTATGGTATAATATAAAGCAAGGAATTATTTTGTTGGTAAAAGGGTGATTTTTTGCGTATAGAGGTTAATGGAATAGATTTAATTAAACTGCTGAAAGAAATTTCTTTAAAAACAAAAGTTAAATCTTATATTGTAGGTGGAGTTGTAAGAGACTTTTTATTAGGGGTTAAAAACCTTGATATCGATGTAGTAGTGGAAGGAGACGGTATTAAGTTTGCCTATACATTGCTTTCTTATTTAAAAGGTGATATTGTAGTGTATGAAGCTTTTAGGACTGCTACCTTAAGCTATGACGGTATTTTTATTGATGTTATATCTGCTCGGAAAGAGTATTATGAACGTCCTGCTGCACTGCCAACAATCGAATTTTCAAATATATACGATGATATGGCAAGAAGAGATTTTACTATTAACACTTTGGCTTATGATGTAATAGAAGGTAAGATTTTGGATTATTTTAATGGATTAGAGGACTTAAAAAAGGGTTTAATTAGAGTTCTTCATCCCAAAAGTTTTATTGATGACCCTACGCGAATATTTAGAGCCATCAGGTATTCTGTCAGATATTCTTTTGAGATTGAAGAAAAGACACACAATTTGATGAAGGAATCAATAGAAAATATTAGACTTTTGTCTGCTGATAGAATAAGAAATGAGATCTTTTTAATTTTGAAAGAAAGTAAAGTCAAAGAAATGGTTGAAAAACTTATTTCTTACGGTATTGATAAAGTTATTTTTGATGGAATTACACTTAATACTCAAAATCTCGATACAGTAGATGTAAATTTAGAAGTTGAATTATACAAATTTTTAGTGCTTTTTTACTACTTAAAAGAAAAAGATATTAATGAAATTGAAAAGCGGTTACGAATAAATAAAATTTATCTTAAGGCTTTAAAAGACCTGGTTTTTTTAAGAGAGCAACTCAATTGTCAAAATAAAAATATCAGAAAGACAAGAGAAACTATAGAAGAAACAAAAGAAGAAGTTTTAAAAGCTATTGAAGTAATGGAAGGAGAAAAAGCCGAAAAAATTATAAAGGGAAAATTGACTGTAACAGGAAAAGACATAGAAAATTTAGGGCTTCCTCCAAGTCCTTTATATGGAGAATTAATGGACAAAGTGTTTGAAGCAAAAATGAATGGAATTATTGCTACAAAAGATGAAGAAATTGCATTTTTAAAAAAACTGATAAAAAAATTACAGAAAGGAGAATAAATTTGATAGATTTTTTGTATAGAATACCTGCGCTTCTTATTGCGATGAGTTTCCACGAATTTAGTCATGGTTATGTGGCAGATAAGTTGGGAGACCCTACTCCAAGGCAAAGTGGTAGGCTTACATTAAATCCATTGGCTCATATTGACCCCCTTGGTCTTTTAATGCTTTGGCTTTTAAGGTTTGGGTGGGCGAAACCTGTTCCTATTAATCCTTTATATTTTAGAGATAGGAAAAAAGGTGTATTGCTTGTATCCTTAGCAGGCCCTCTTTCCAACGTCTTGTTGGCTATCGTTTCTCGAATATTGATGGCGGTATTTAAAGATGTTCCTATACTGTATCCAATTTTATATCTATTGTACATTTACAATCTAGTTTTTGCTGTTTTCAATATAATACCGGTACCGCCTTTGGATGGATCAAAAGTACTGTGGAGTTTGTTACCCACAAGAGAAGCTTATATAATTTCCCAATATGAAATGTATGGACAGGTTATTTTGATCATTCTTGTTTTCACTGGGGTTATAGGACAAATCATGTGGCCTATTATGAATGCTTTGGACTCTTTTATAACTCTTATTTTAAAGCCTTTTGGGGTGTGAAGATGTACAACGTAAAATTAGAAATGTTTGAAGGACCTTTTGATTTACTTTTTCACCTTATAGAAAAAAATGAAATTGATTTGATGGATATTCCGATTTCAGTTATTTTAGATCAATATATGGAATATATTAAAACTTTGCAGGAAATGGATTTAAATGTAGCATCAGAATTTATTGTAATGGCAGCTACTTTATTAGAAATTAAATCTAAAATGTTACTTCCTAAGCAGCAGTTTGAGGGACAACAATTGGAAATAGAAGAAGTAGACCCAAGAGAAGAATTGGTAACTAAATTGATTGAGTACAAGAAATATAAAATTATTGCCCAGACTTTTAAAGAAATGTGCAAAATTGGTTCTCGTTTTTTTAGAGAAGAACCCGAAGTAAAATATATAGATAAAAAAATTGCTTTAAACTACTCTAGTGAAGATATATATAAAGCGTATCTTAAGGTTATTTCAAAAAATAATGCCAGAGAAGATGAAATAGAAATAAAAAAAGATGAATATACTGTAGAGAATAAGATTAAAGAGTTATTAGTGAAATTAGTAAAAAAGCCTTTCCTTTGGTTTAGTGAACTTATTAAGAAAAGTCGAGCAAAAGGAGAAATAATTGTTTCTTTTATCGCTGTTTTAGAGTTAGTGAGATTAAATAGAATTATAGCGGAACAAAAGACTACTTATGGGGATATACTTATTAAATCCTTTAGGAGAGGAGAAAAAAATGAGTTATGAAGGAAAAATAGAAGCTATATTGTTCGCAGCAGGGGGACCAGTAAAATTAAAAACCTTATCAGAAGTAGTAGGACTTTCTAAAGAGGAAATAGTAGATGTTGTAAACAAATTAAAAGAATATTACAACATGGAAAATCGTGGTTTAGATATTATATTTTTTGAAGATAAAGTTCAAATGTGTACAAATGATAATTATGGAGAAATAGTTAGACAAGCTTTGGGATTAGAAATAAAACAAGGACTTTCTCAAGCAGCATTAGAGGTTTTGGCTATAATAGCTTATAATCAACCTATTACAAGGGCAGAAATTGAAAGAATAAGGGGTGTAAAAAGCGATAAAGCTATGAATACTTTACTGGAGTATAATTTGATCAAAGAAAGCGGAAGAGCTTTATCTGCTGGTAGGCCAATACTGTACACTACTACAGAAGACTTTTTAAAGTATTTTGGAATTAAATCTTTAAAAGAATTACCGCAAATCGAAATTACACCTTAAAAGAGGTAAAAAAGCAGGTGCTCTTTTATAAAGAGTTAACCTGCTATAATTTTACATAGAAGTTTTCTACAATTGTACTTGCTATTTTTTCAAAAAGAGGTTATCATATATCAAGATACTATATTTCCTTTATATGGATAAAAATACAATATAGGCAGTTTTTAATAAGTATCAATCTTTTTACCAAAACTATAATAAAGACCTAAATCTTTACTAAAAAGGTTTATAAACAGCGTAATATGAGGTGTGAAAGGATGAAATATTTGTTTGTTGTTTTTATAACCCTTATTTTTTTAATTTTACTGTATTTTTTGCCTCTTAAAATTAAAATAAAAGCGAATAAAGAGGAGAAAAATATTTCCCTGGAAATAGCAGCTAATATATTTATTGTAAATTTTTTAACCTTTAAATTACAGAAAGAGCCTGAAAAAGAGGAATTGTATTTTAAAATTTTTGGCATTCAGATACTTAAAAGTACAGGAACAAAAAAATTAGAGAGAACTAAAAAAGAGAAAAAATTTTCGACTTTAGATGTAGGATATAAAGATTTTTTTAGGATTGTAGAATTTTTAAAAGATGTGTTAAAAGATACTATTGTTTATAAATTTTATTTAAATTTAAAAATTGGTTTAGAAGATGCAGCTTGGACCGCTATCTTGAACGGCTCTTTATGGGGAATAATATATACAGCTCTTATGCTGATATATAATAATGCTACTTTTACTAATGCACCGGAGGTTTATATCACACCTTACTATGGTCAAAATAAGTTAGAAGGAAATTTAATTTGCATATTTAAAATAAGCTGTGGTAATATTATTATTAATGGAATAAAGTTTTTGGGTAATTTAAAGGGGAGGTGAAAATAAATGAGTGACCACCCAATCGATGCATTGATGAAAACGACCATGGAAAGCTTAAAAGACATGATAGATGTTAATACAATAGTAGGAGATGCTGTAGAAACTCCTGATGGAACTATAATAATCCCTATCTCTCGTGTGACATTTGGCTTTGCTGCTGGAGGCGGTGAAATTAACTTGCCAAAAAATGATAAAAAAGGTACAGAACAAGATTCATCTCAAAGTATGCCCTTTGCAGGTGGCAGTGGTGCAGGGGTTTCTGTACAACCTGTTGCCTTTATGGTGGTTGGACAAGGGCAAATCAGACTCTTGCCAGTTACTCAAAGTGCTATGCTAGAGAGAATAATAGATTTGACGCCTAAATTGATAGAAGAAATACAAAACTTGTTCAATAAAGGTAAGTCGACAAAAAAGGTACAAAATCCAACAATGAATAACAATGCTGATATTTAAAAAGTGGGGAATCCCACTTTTTTGTATATAAAGGAGGCATAAAATGAAAAAATTTGTGCTTTATATATTTATTCTGTTGTATTTTATGTCTTCTGTAAAAGTGTATGCTGAGAGCTATCCTTCTATTTCTGCTAAAGCAGCAATTGTAATGGACCAAGAGACAGGGAGAGTGTTATATGAAAAAAATTCTCATGAAAAGCTGCCAATGGCAAGTACTACAAAAATAATGACTTTATTGGTGGCATTAGAGAAAGGTAATTTAAATGATATTGTAACTGTCAGTAGAAGGGCTGCAAGTGTTGGGGGGTCGTCTATTTGGCTTTCGCCAGGAGAAAAAATTGATATGGAAAGCTTGCTTTATGGACTCATGCTAAACTCAGGGAACGATGCTGCCACAGCTATTGCGGAACATATAGCTGGTAGTGTAGAAAGTTTTGTCGAAATTATGAACCAAAAAGCAAAAGAAATAGGGGCATATAACACCCATTTTGTAACACCTTCTGGTTTAGATATTGGTATTGATGACCATTATACTACTGCTTATGATTTAGCTTTAATAACAAGATATGCTTTTAGATATCCTAAGTTTGCAGAGATTGTATCAACAAAAGAAAAGACAATTCCTTGGGAAGGGAAAGAATGGGATAGATATTTGAGGAACAAAAATAAGCTCTTATGGATATACGAAGGAGCTGATGGGGTAAAAACTGGATTTACTAATAAAGCAGGTAGGTGTCTTGTATCTTCTGCTACAAGAGAGGGAAGGAGATTTATTGCAGTTGTTTTAAATAGTCCTCCTATGTGGGAAGATTCCATGAAAATATTAGACTATGCTTTTTCAAACTACAAACTCTATAAAGTTTTAGAAAAAGGGAAGTTAATTAAGAAGGTAAAAGTAGAAGGTGGAAAAGAAAATACTGTATCAGTTGTAAGTGAGAAAGAATGTGTTATTCCAGCATTAGAAGAGGAGAAGCAGAATGTGAATTTAGAATTTCATTTCCCCGAAAGTGTCAAAGCTCCTGTTGAAAAGGGTGAAAAAATAGGCTATGTGACAGTAAAAATAGGAGAAGAAAAAGTTTGTGATGTAAATTGTGTAGCCTTAAAGAAGATAGAACAAGAAGATTTTGGTTACAATTTTCAAAAGATAATAAAAAATTGGTTAAAGGTACTAAATCCCTCTTGAATATGACTCAAGAGGGTTATTTGTTTTGTAATAGTTTTTAAGTTTGAAGAATATTTTATTAGTGTAAAACCGGAGGTGAGATAAATTGGCAAATAGATTAGAATGCATTGATGCAGGTACCGATTATTGCCCTTGTTATTTGGCTGAATTAAATGAGTGTATAGTATGTTCACAACTTCAAGGAAAAAATTTTTGCGATTGTAATTGGCGAGGGGTTTGTATTTTCCAGGAATTTGTTTGGGCAGGATACAAAACTAAAGCTACCCGCAGCACGATTTTTTCTAAGGTGTTAAAAATGGAAGAAATTAATGAAGAAATTATAATTTTGACTCTTAAAGTACCAAATAAGATGGCACGAGACTTGAATGAACCAGGTTCTTTTGTTTTTTTAAGAGGAGTTTCAAGTCCACCTTTTTTTGATACTCCAATGTCAGTAATGTATGCAGATGAGCTTGAGGGAATAATCAAGATAGCTATACAAGTAAGCGGTCCAAAGACAAAATTAATTCAAAAAGCTGAGGAAGGAGAAGAGGTCTATTTAAGAGGGCCTTATTGGAATGGACTTTTAGGCCATAGGTATATTAAAGGAACTCACAATTCTAAGGCTTTAGTTGTTTTGAGAGGAATTGCACAAGCTCCGGGGGTAATTGTTATTTTAAAACTACTAAACAACAAAAACAAAGTTATAACTATTGTAGACAAGGGAAAAGTAGGAGTGAATTTTATAAATGACTATTTGAAAGAGTTTAATATAACGACAATTGAAACAGACCTTTTAAGTGAGGAAGGACAAAGAATTTTAAAAGAGTTAATTAAAGACAAAGAAATAACGGTTGTCTACAGTGGAGGTTCTGATGAACAGCATGTGAATATTTTAAATTATTTGGACTTATATAATCAAGAAGCTTATTTGGCAGTTTCGAACAATAATACTATATGTTGTGGTGAAGGAATTTGCGGTAGTTGTGAAGTTCAGATAGGAGACCAAAAAATAAGAACCTGTAAGGTTCAAGTGGATATTAGAAAAGCTTTAGAAAGGAAGATGTTACATGGTTAAGGTTGTTGTAATAGGTGGAGGTTGGGCCGGTTGTGCAGCTGCTTTAACAGCTCGAAAAGCAGGAGCAGAAGTAGTGCTTTTAGAAAAGACTGATATGCTTTTGGGATGCGGACTTGTAGGAGGTATAATGAGAAATAACGGCAGATATACTGCTGCAGAAGAACTTATATATTTAGGAGGAAATGAACTTATTGAAATAACAGACACGGCAGCAAGACATGTAAATGTAAACTTCCCTGGTCATGCTCATGCAAATCTGTATGATGTGACAATGGTAGAACCAATGATTAGAGAGATGTTACTTGAAAAAGGTGTTACTATTAAATTGATGGCGAGGGCTACAGATGTGGTAATGGAAAACAGCAAAAGAATAAAAGGAATAGTTTTAGCAGATGATACTATAGAGTATGGAGATGTTTTTATAGAGACTACTGGTTCAACGGGACCAATGGGTAACTGCCTAAGATATGGAAACGGATGTGCTATGTGTATTTTAAGGTGCCCTTCTTTTGGCCCTCGAATTAGCATAAGTTATAGAGCAGGTGTAGAAGACCTTTTAGGAATGAGGGCAGATGAAGTTTATGGTGCCTTTAGTGGTTCATGTAAATTAAATAAAGAATCTTTAAGCAAAGAGATAAGAGAAAAGTTGGAAAGAGATGGAGTAGTAGTATTGCCTGTGCCTAAAGAAGATATTAACATGGAAAAATTGAATTTGAAAGTGTGTCAACAATATGCATTGCCAGAATACGCAGAAAATGTTATACTATTAGATACTGGTTATGTAAAACTCATGACTCCTTTTTATCCATTAGAAAAACTTAGAAAAATTCCTGGCTTAGAAAGAGCACGTTATGATGACCCCTATTCTGGAGGAAAAGCTAATTCTGTAAGATATTTGTCAATGGCACCGCGAGATAATACAATGAAAGTTATAGGTTTAGAGAATTTATTATGTGCAGGGGAAAAGTCTGGCTTGTTTACTGGGCATACTGAGGCAATGGTGACAGGATGTCTTGCTGGACATAACAGTGTAAGATTAGCTCTTGGCATGCCTCTTTTGGAGTTACCAAGGAATTTAGCTTCTGGTGATTTGATAGCATATGCAAATGAAAGCATAAAGACGAAAGAAGGTTTGAAAAAGAGGTATACTTTTGCAGGGGCAGAATATTTTGAAAGGATGAAACAATTAGGTCTTTATATTACTGATACCAACTTGATAAAAGAAAGGGTCATGAGAAATAATTTATTAAAAATTTATGACGAAAAACTTGTATAAACAAAAAATGGGTGAACACAAATGGAAAGGTTGCAAAAATACTTAGCAGAATGTGGAATAGCCTCACGAAGAAAGTGCGAAGAGTATATTTTACAAGGCCGTGTAAAAGTAAATGGAAAAGTAGTAAAAGAGTTGGGAGTAAAAATTAATCCTGATGTTGACATAATTGAATTTGATGATAAAATTGTGAGAAGAGAAGAGAAAAAAGTTTATATTATGTTAAATAAGCCAACAGGATATATTACTTCTGTAAAAGACCAGTTTGGCAGGTCTACAGTGATGGACTTAGTTAAAGTTAAGGAGAGAATATATCCTGTTGGCCGCTTAGATTATGATACATCAGGGCTTTTATTACTCACAAACGATGGGGAGATAGCCAATATCTTAATGCATCCTCGACATGAAATTATGAAGACGTATATTGCAAAAATCAAAGGGATTCCAACACAAGAAGAGTTGGAAAGGTTTAGAAATGGACTTTTGATAGGAGATTATTTGACTTCCAAAGCAGAAATAGAGATTTTAGCAGTTAAAAATGGGACAAGTGTTGTAGAAATAAAAATTCATGAAGGGAAAAATAGACAAGTTAGAAGAATGTGTGAGGCTATTGGACATCCTGTTATTTCTCTTACAAGATCTAAAATTGGTGAGTTATCTTTAGAAGGGTTAAAACCAGGAGAGTGGAGGTATTTGATACAAAAAGAAATAGATTATTTAAAAAGTTTGAGGTGAAGTATGTTTTCAGTTAAGTTTGCCAAAGCGGAGGATTTTGAAACTATCAAAAGAATTGCTAATAAGTGTAATTTAAATAAAACTTTAGATTTTTTAGAAGAAATTTTCATGATTGCAAGAGAAGACAGACCTTTTGGTTTTATTTCTATGAAAGTAGAAAATAATAATGCCATAATAACTAATCTGGCAATTTTGCCTTCCCACAGGGATAAAGGGTTTGAAAATTTAATGGTAAGAGTAGTACTTAATCATGCACTAGATATGGGGTTAGAAAATGCTTGTGTCAATATACCTTTTTATAGAGATTTTTTTTGTAAATTAGGTTTTAAAGAAAAAGGCGATTTTCAGATAGTTAAATTAAAAGAGTTTTTTAGAGAGTGAGATATTTTTTTTAATATATTATTAAAAATCTTGGAGGTGTTTTCAATGGAATTATGGTTTACAGAAAATCAGGATGAAAATTTGAGATTTTCTTTGAAAGTTAAGGAAACATTGGTGGTAGAAAAAACTCCTTATCAGCACTTAGCAATACTCGATACATATCAATTTGGAAAAGTATTAACTTTAGATGGCATACTTCAAACCACTGAAAAAGATGAATTTATATATCATGAGATGTTAGTACATGTACCTCTTTTTACTCATAAAAATCCAAAAAGCGTATTAGTTGTTGGAGGGGGAGATGGAGGCTCAGTAAGAGAGGTTTTAAAGCACCCTTCTGTAGAAAGAGTAGTTTTGGCAGAAATTGACGAGGCAGTAGTGAGAAATTCTAAAAAATATCTTCCTACAATAAGTCAGGCATTAGATGACCCAAGAGTAGAAATAATGATTGGAGATGGAATTAAATATGTTAATGAACACAAAAATGAATTTGATGTGGTAATAGTGGATTCTACTGACCCACTTGGGCCAGCTGTAGGGCTTTTTACTTCTGATTTTTATAAAGCCGTATATGAATGCTTGAAAGAAGACGGTATTATTGTGGCTCAGACAGAATCACCTTTTATTTATGGAAAATTGATAAACAAACTCAGCAAAATGTTCAAAGAAATATATCCTATTACAAAAGCATATATAGCAACAATACCGACTTATCCAGGAAGTTTGTGGACTTTTACCATGGGTTCAAAAAAATATGACCCTGAAGAAGTGGACATAAATTCTATTCCAAGAATAGATACTAAATACTATACACCTGAAATTCACAAAGCGGCCTTTGTATTGCCCAAATTTGTGAAGGATATTTTTGATGAGGTGTAATATGATAGAAGGAAAATACTTTGTTGATCCGGGAAAGTTTTTAGGGGCTACTGAAGATTATGAAAAGGCAAAGGTAGTTATAGTAGGTTTGCCTATGGATTACACAGTGAGTTTCAAAGCAGGAAGCCGCTTTGGACCTGCTGCCATAAGGCAAGCCTCTTACGGTTTAGAATGTTATAGTGTGTATTTAGATAGGAGGCTGGAAGATAAGAAATTTTATGATTTAGGAGATTTAGTACTTCCTTATGGGAATGTGGAAAAGAGTTTAGATTTAATCTCAAAAGCTACAGAAGACATTTTGAAAAGTAGAAAAAAAGGATTGTTCTTGGGTGGAGAACATTTAGTGACTTATGGAATTTTAAAAGAGTACTTAAAAAAATATGGGGATAACCTTGTAATCCTTCATTTTGATGCCCATACTGATTTAAGAGAAGAATTTTTTGGTGAGGCATATTCTCACGCTACAGTGATGAGAAAAGTATGGGATATTGCTAATGGTATTAAAATGTATAATTTTGGGATAAGGTCAGGTGAAAAAGAAGAATTTGAGTTTGCAGAAAAAAATACCCATATGTTTTTGTACGAAGTAGTTGAGCCTTTGAAAGGTGTAATTGATGATATAAAAGATTATCCAATTTATATTAGCTGGGATATAGATGTTGTAGACCCTGCTTTTGCACCAGGCACTGGTACACCAGAACCAGGGGGAATAACTACAAAAGAGGCATTAGAGGCTATTCATATTTTAAAAGATTTAAATGTAGTTGGGATGGATTTGGTGGAAGTCTCGCCTTCTCACGATATAGCTGGTATAACCTCTATTTTAGCAGCTAAACTTATAAGGGAATCTATCCTTTCCTTCTTCTAAAATTTTGAGCCTTTTGGCTCTTTTTTTATTTTGTTTCTTTTGAAAAAATAGTATAATATATTATGAGGAGGTATTAATATGAGCAATAAAATTAAAATTACAGAAACTGTATTAAGAGATGCTCATCAGTCACTCTTGGCTACTCGAATGTCGACGGAAGAAATGCTCCCAATTGCAGAAAAATTGGATGCAGTAGGATATTATTCTATTGAAGCGTGGGGAGGAGCTACCTTTGATGCTTGTATGAGATTTCTTGACGAAGACCCTTGGGAAAGATTAAGAAGATTAAAGAAAAGAATAAAAAATACGCCTCTTCAAATGCTTTTGAGAGGACAAAATCTATTAGGATATAGGCATTATCCTGATGATATAGTAGAAAGATTTATTGAGAAGGCTGTTTACAATGGAATAGATATAATAAGAATTTTTGATGCTTTAAATGATGTGCGAAATCTTGAAGTTGCTATAAAAGCTACTAAAAAAGCAGGAGCTCACGCTCAAGGTACCCTTGTTTATACTATAAGTCCTGTTCACAACATTGACCATTATATTAAAGTAGCAAAAGAGCTGACAGAATTAGGAGTAGATTCTATATGCATAAAGGATATGTCAGGAATATTAACTCCTTATATTGCTTATGAGTTAGTAAAAAGCCTTAAAGATACAGTAAATATTCCTATACAGTTGCACAGCCATTATACGAGTGGAATGGCTTCTATGACCTATTTAAAAGCAATAGAAGCAGGAGTAGATATAATAGACACTGCTATTTCACCTTTGGCATTAGGAACTTCTCAACCTGCTACGGAAACAATGGTGGCAGCTTTAAAAGGCACTCAATACGATACTGGTTTGGATATGGAGTTATTATCAGAGATTGCTTCATACTTTAAAGAAGTAAAACAAAATCACAATAAAGAAATAGATTTATCTATGGTTATGGGAGTAGATACAGATGTATTAATTTATCAAGTTCCAGGAGGAATGCTATCAAATTTGATTTCCCAATTGAAACAACAAAATGCTTTAGATAAGTACCCGGAGGTTTTAAAAGAAATTCCTAAAGTCAGAGAAGAATTAGGATACCCACCTCTTGTTACTCCTATGAGTCAGATGGTAGGGACTCAAGCCGTCTTGAATGTAATAACTGGAGAAAGGTATAAAATGGTACCAAAAGAAGTAAAAGATTATGTGAAAGGACTGTATGGTAGACCACCAGCACCAATTTCAGAAGAAATAAAGAAGAAAATAATAGGAGATGAAGAGGCAATAGACGTTAGACCAGCAGATCTTTTAAAACCGCAATTTGAAGCGATTAAAGAAGAGATTAAAGAGTATTATGAACAAGAAGAAGATGTTTTATCTTATGCTCTTTTCCCACAAGTAGCAAAGAAATTTTTTGAATACAGAAGAGCAAAAAAATATCAAATAGATGCAACTCTTCTTAATATGGAATATATGACATATCCAGTCTGACAGGGAAATAGTCTTCCCTGTTTTTTATATTTAAAAATCCCTCCTGTAACATATATTCTTATCCTTCATAACATGTAGTAGAAAGTTTAAGTTTAAAAGGAGGGAAATAAGATGACAATAGATGGATCCTATTACAATCCAAACTATCCTAAGTATCCTTACCATCATCCCTATTATCCACATCATCCTCATCCGGGACATTGTAAGACTTTTTATACAGTGCAGCCAGGAGATACTATGTGGTCTATAGCGAATATGTTTGGAATAAGTCTTGACTGCTTAATAAGAGCTAATCCTCAGATATCGGATCCTAATTTGATATATCCAGGGCAACAAATTTGCATACCTTTCTATTGTCCACCAGTATCTCCAGAAACCTGCAAAACAATATACACAGTAAAACCGGGAGACAGTATGTGGTCAATAGCGAATATGTTTGGAATAAGTCTTGACTGCTTAATAAGAGCTAATCCTCAGATATCGGATCCTAATTTGATATATCCAGGGCAACAAATTTGCATACCTTTCTATTGTCCACCAACGGCTCCAGAGACCTGTAAAACAATATACACAGTAAAACCGGGAGACAGTATGTGGTCAATAGCTAATATGTTTGGCGTAAGTCTTGATGCATTAATAAGAGCAAATCCACAAATACCAGATCCTAATTTGATATACCCAGGACAACAAATATGTATACCTTCTGCCTAAATATTTAATTGTTAAGGTACCTTTTAAGGTGCCTTAACAATTACAGTTTGTTGACAAAGTTTGAAAATATTCAAAGGAGATATTTTGCATCGTCGCTCCGATGTTCCAAAGCGACAAAACTAAAGCTCGACCTTCGCGCTCCGGCAGGGTACCGGGCACAATCGGCCTCCTTGCCTTAAGGTGCCCGCCTCCGCCATACATGGCTTCGGCCCCTGCCTACACCCTCGGTCTTGCTAAGTTTTGTTGCCGCTTTGTCACAAGTCACTCCTTATACAAAATATCTCCTTTACGAAAGTTTGTCTACAGTCTGAAGGCACCTTTTAAGGTGCCTTAACAATTAATGTGAAGATATATAATATTAGGATAATTGCTTGTATATTTTATAACTTTTACAATCCCTGGTTGAATATTTTTCCCACATTTTAAGCATAGGTAATTTTTGTTTTCTTGCAAATAAGTGTAGCTTATTTCCACCTCTAATTTTCCGTATTTTTTCCAGCTATTCCACCCAGTTTTGCATAATTTGATTCTGTTTTCATAATCAGCATATACCCATCTTAGTAATCGGTGAAAATGAAAAGGATATTTTGTGTACCTCAAAAACTTTTCTGGCAATCCTAAGGATAAAGCGTAATTTTCAAAAGAATTTTCTATTATCTCCTGAAGAGGACTCGATATTTGTGTACTTTCCCAATTATATTCTTCTTGTTCTAACCACTTTCTCAATGAATCAAACATGTAACCTCTACAAATTTGTATTTTTTCAGTTTTGCTTACTTTAAGCTTTTCTAAAAGTTTTTTCCCGATTTCACAGGCTTTTTGTAAATACAATTTATTTTTAAAGTTATCTTCGTTATAATATTCTATGGGAATTATATCACAGAAAAATTCTCCGGTTTCTACTCTCATAGCCCCAATACACGTTCCACCTACTAAACTTCCACTTCCCGCGTCGTCTATTTGTATCACTGTATCACTCCTTGCCTATATATAAATTTTGTAATAAAATCAAAGTAATTATACGGTTATTAATTAGAGGAGGTAGAAAATGAAAATAATTCTTACTAATGACGATGGAGTACAAGGATTAGGGATGCTAAAATTAGCAGAATATCTCAAAGATAAGTATAAGGTAACGGTAGTAGCTCCTGAAAAAGAAAGAAGTGCTATAAGCCATGCTATAACTTTACATAAACCTTTAAGGCTTAAAAAAGTGAAGGAAGAGGATAGTTTGAAAATATATGCGGTAAATGGTACGCCCTCCGATTGTGTCAAATTAGGAATTGAAGTGGTGCTAAAAGAAAAACCCGATATTATAATTTCTGGGATTAATGAAGGTTTAAATTTAGGGACAGATATACTTTATTCTGGTACTGTTTCTGCGGCTATAGAAGCTGCAATTTACGGCATTCCTGCTATTGCAGTTTCTCTTGCAGAAACCGCTGATATTGAAGATAGGCGTATATATAAATTTTTGGAGAATTTAATAGAAAAAGTTTTAGAAAAAGGATTACCTAAAAACACATTATTGAATGTAAATATACCCGATTTTAAGAAGGGAATAAAGGGCGTAAAAGCTACAATACTCGGCAAGAGAATCTATATTGAGACTTTTCAAAAAAATTATGACCCAAGAGGGAAAGAGTACTATTGGATGGCAGGGAAAATTTCGGAAATAGAAAAGGATGAAAGGACAGACATTGTTTCTGTGAAAGAAGGTTATATTTCTATTACTCCAATTCATTTTGATTTAACAGAGTATAATATGATAAATATTTTAAACTCCTGGGATATAAAAATAGAATAAATATTTCTAATATTCTATGTGATGCAAGAATTGTATCAAAAATATTCATGAAATTTATTATTCATTTTATGGAGGATTTTTTATTTTTGTATAGAATATTATATATTGCAAACAAAATTTAATGAGGGTGATAAATTGGTAAAAAATAAAGAACTCGTGATAATAGAAGAATGGTGCAAAGGCTGCGGCATTTGTGTAGAATTTTGTCCTGTTAAAATATTGGAACTAAAAAATGGTAAAGTTAGACTAATAGATGCGGATAAATGCACTAAATGCGGCCTTTGCGAGCTCCGGTGTCCTGATTTTGCCATATATTTAGAGGTGAAAGAATAATGCCTACGGTATTGATGCAAGGAAATGAAGCGGTAGTGGCAGGAGCTATAGATGCTGGACTAAAATTTTACGCAGGATACCCCATAACTCCTTCTACAGAGATTGCTGAGCTTTGTGCAGAAAAACTTCCCTTTGTGGGAGGCAAATTCATTCAAATGGAAGATGAGATTGCCAGTATGGCGGCAGTAATAGGTGCATCCCTTGCTGGATTAAAAGCAATGACTGCTACATCGGGTCCTGGGTTTTCTTTAAAACAAGAAAACATAGGCTTCGCTGCTATGGCAGAAATTCCATGTGTTATAGTAGATGTTCAACGAATGGGTCCGAGCACAGGAATGCCTACTTCCCCTGCACAAGGAGATGTAATGCAATCCAGATGGGGAACTCATGGAGACCATCCTATAATCGTTTTATCACCATCTTCTGTAAAGGAAGCTTACTATATTACTATTCAAGCTTTTAATCTTTCTGAAAAATACAGGACACCTGTAATTTTACTTATGGATGAAGTTATAAGTCATCTAAGAGAAGCAGTTAATTTGGATGAATATAAAGATGTAGAAATTTTTGAACGACCCATGCCTGAAGACAAAGAGAACTACTTACCTTACCAGTATATAGAAAATGGAGTTGCACCTTTAGCACCCTTTGGTAAAGGTTTTAGATTTCATGTAACAGGACTTGCCCACAATGAAAAAGGATTACCTACAAATGACCCTAAAGTAACAGAAAAATTGATAAAAAGATTGATGGGAAAAATTGAAAACAATAAAAAAGACATACTGATGTTTGAAGAAAAAGATACTGAAGGTGGAGATATACTTCTTATCTCCTTTGGTTCTTCTGCTAGAGCTTGTGAATCGGCAATTGAAGAACTAAAAAAAGAAGGAATAAAAGTTGGACTTTTTAGACCTATAACCATATGGCCTTTCCCTGATGAAAAATTGAGGGAAATATATCCTAGATTTAAGAAAGTGTTTGTAGTTGAAATGAATACAGGGCAACTTTACTATGAAGTAGATAGAATTATCAAAGGGAATACCTATGTAGGGAAAATTAACAAATTCAATGGAGAGTTTTTTACTCCTTTTGATATTGTAGAGAAGATAAAGGAGAGTTTTTAAAATGGCTTCTGAGTTAGTAGAAAGGTATTTTAGGAAGGAAACATTACCAAATATTTGGTGTCCAGGTTGTAGCAATGGAACAGTAACGTCAGCTATTGTAAGAGCAATTGACAACTTAGGACTTGACCAAGATAAGGTATGTATTGTATCTGGAATTGGTTGTTCTTCAAGGGCATCAGGATATTTAGATTTTAATACTTTGCACACTACCCATGGGAGAGCTATTGCTTTTGCAACAGGTATTAAATTTGCTAATCCTGAGCTTACAGTAATAGTTATTACTGGAGATGGAGATAATGCGGCTATTGGAGGTAATCACTTTATTCATGCTTGCAGAAGAAATATAGACTTAACTGTAGTGATGTACAACAACCATATTTACGGAATGACAGGAGGACAATATTCTCCAACGACTCCGCGGTTTGACAGAGCTACTACTGCACCTTACGGAAATATTGATAGGTATTTTGATATTTGCAAATTGGCTATTGGAGCAGGTGCGACTTACGTAGCTAGGGGTACTGCTTACCATGTTCAGCAATTGACAAAACTAATTGAAAGAGGAATTTCCCATAAGGGTTTTTCCTTCATTGAAGCTTTGAGTATATGTCCTACTTACTATGGAAGAAAAAATAAAAAAGGAACACCTGCAGATATGCTAAAGTGGTTAAAAGACCATGCGGTAGATATAAAACAAGCTAGTAAAATAGACGCTGAAGAACTTCATAACAAATTTATTATTGGGGAGCTTTTAAATATTGATGAGCCTGAATTTGCAGAAGAATATCAAAAAATGTTAAATAATTTGAAGGTGAATTACAAATGAGTTCAATAGAAATTAGATTAAGTGGTTCAGGTGGGCAAGGTTTAATCCTTGCAGGAATAATTTTGGCGGAAGCTGCAATATTGGATGGTAAAAATAGTGTTCAAAGTCAGTCCTATGGTCCTGAGGCAAGAGGAGGGTCCAGCAAAGCAGAAGTAATAATAAGTAATGAATATATAACGTATCCTAAGGTGTTAAAGCCAGACATATTACTTACTCTTGCACCTTCTGCCTATTTATGCTATAAAAATGACATGAAAGAAAATGGAATAATTATAATAGACGAATCAATAATTCCTAATAATGAAGATACACAAAAAGTTGTCCGACTTCCTATAATAAAAACTGCGCAAGAGGTAATTGGAAGAGCTTTTGTAGCGAATATAATATCTTTAGGTGTAATAGCAGAGTTAACTAATGTGGTAACAAAGGAATCTTTAGAAAGAGCTGTTTTAAATAGAGTACCTCCAGCCACAGAAGAGATTAACAAAAGAGCTCTATTAGAAGGGTATAATCTTGTAAAAATGAGGGGTAGTGAAATATGGCAAAAACAGATGATTTGATAAAAAGGATACAAGATAATTATACAAAATTAAGCAAAAGCCAAAAGATAATAGCAGAGTACATTATAAATCATTATGATAAGGCAGCTTTTATGACAGCTGCAAAATTGGGAGCCAGCATAAATATAAGTGAATCAACTGTTGTAAGATTTGCTAATACTTTAGGCTATAATGGATATCCAGAACTTCAAAATGCACTGCAAGAGCTTATAAAAAATAAACTTACAACAGTCCAAAGGTTAGAAATGACAGAAGAGACAGATGAAATTGCTATATTGAATAATGTACTAAAAGCCGACATAGAAAACATAAAAGAGACCATAAATGAAATAAATAAGGATGACTTTAAAAGAGTTGTTTCAGATATCATCAATGCTACAAAAATTTATATAATAGGTTCCAGAAGTTCTATTGTCATTGCAGAATATTTGGGATTTTATTTAAATTTAATACGGGAAAATGTATCAGTCGTTAAAGCCGGCGTATCAGATGTTTTCGAGCAAATTCTCAGAGTTAGTGAAAATGATTTAGTGATAGGAATTGGTTTTCCGAGATATTCAAAAAGAACATTAGATGTGCTGAAATATGCAAAATCTCAGAATGCAAAAATCGTTACAATAACAGATAGTTTGATTTCTCCCCTTACCTCTGTTGCTGATGAGATATTAATTGCGAAAAGCAACATGGCTTCTTTTGTGGATTCATTAGTGGCACCTTTAAGTCTTGTCAATGCTCTTGTTGTAGCTGTGGGCCTTAAAGAAAAGGAAAAGATAGCCGATACCTTTGAAAAATTGGAAAGTATTTGGGATGAATATGGAGTATATTTCTCAAAGCCAAATTAATAATAAAATTTTTGAAGGATTATTAAAAAATTTGTAGAATATATAATTTAGAAATCGATTTATTTGCTTCAAAATTTTAAAATTAGGAGGATAATAAAATGTCAAAAGAGTCATTAAATCCTTTGATTATTGCGCAAAAACAGATTAAAAATGCTTGTGATTTGCTGGGGTTAGAAGAATCTGTTTACGAACTTTTAAAGGAACCTATGCGAGTATTAGAAGTTTCCATTCCTGTGCAGATGGATGATGGTACAGTAAAAGTCTTTAAAGGTTATAGGTCCCAACACAATGACGTATTAGGGCCCACAAAAGGTGGAATAAGATTTCATCCTGACGTTACATTAGATGAAGTAAAAGCCTTATCCATGTGGATGACATTTAAATGTGGGGTAGTAGGGCTTCCTTACGGGGGAGCAAAAGGAGGAGTAGTGGTAAATCCAAAAGAATTATCTAACGATGAGCTACAAAGGTTAAGCAGGGGCTATATAAGAGCAATAATGAGCATAATAGGTCCTAATAAAGATATACCTGCACCAGATGTAAATACAAATAGTCAAATTATGGTTTGGATGGTAGATGAGTACAACAAAATTATAGGTTACAATAGTCCTGCTGTCATTACAGGAAAACCTTTGATATATGGTGGATCCAAAGGAAGAACTGCTGCAACAGGGTATGGAGTTGCGTTAATGGCTCGAGAAGCTGTAAAACGTTTACAGATGGATTTCAAAAATTGTACATCAGCTGTACAAGGCTTTGGAAATGTTGGAAGTTACACAGCTTTAAATCTTCATAGATTAGGAGCTAAAATTGTGGCAGTAAGTGATGTGTATGGAGGTATATACAATAAAGATGGAATTGATGTCGAAAAATTAGTAGAGCATGTAAATAAGACAGGAACAGTTTGCAATTTTGAGGGAACAACCAATATAACAAATGAAGAGCTTTTAACAATGGATGTAGATATTTTAGCTTTAGCAGCTTTAGAAAACCAGATAACTTCTGCAAATGCGCCAGATGTAAAGGCGAAAATAATTTGCGAGGGAGCAAATGGTCCTACCACCCCTGAAGCAGATAAAATTTTAGCAGAAAAAGGCGTGTTTGTCGTTCCAGATATTTTAGCTAATTCAGGAGGAGTAATAGTCTCATATTTTGAATGGGTACAAAATCTCATGAATTATTATTGGACAGAAAAAGAAGTAGAAGAAAGACAGGAAATTATGATGGTAAATGCTTTTAACGCTATATATGAATTAGCACAACAGTACAAAGTTGATATGAGGACAGCAGCTTACATGATATCGATTAAACGAGTCTATGAAGCTATGAAAATTAGAGGTTGGTTATAAAGGCCTTCAATTGAAGGTCTTTTTTTTATATGGTAAAATATTATAAAAAGCTTATCAGAGGAGGCTTCTTTATGGTAAGGAGTCTTCTAACTGTAGATTGGGATTATTTTATACCTTCTAAAAAAGAGTGGTTTTTCTCTTATATAGAAAATGATAAAAATTTAATTCAACTGTGGTATAAAAGATATATAAAAGGGAAATTAGAAGGAGAAGATTTGGAAAAGACTATAAAAGTAGGTAAAGTCATAAAAGGCTTCTGGGATAAAATAAAGACACAGTTTGAGTTTGATAAAAATATTAAAATTTTTGTCTCTGAATCCCACAAAGTTGCTTATTATTTAGCAAAAAATTTTGGATGTTATGAAGTAGTTTCTTTTGATGCCCATTCTGATTTAGGATATGGGGGACTACCTTCAGTGGATTTTGAATTAAATTGCGCTAATTGGCTAGGTAAGCTTTTAAAAGAAAATATAGTAAAAAGAGCCAAAATTGTATATAGCCCTTACACTTTTGAAAAGCCTTCAGATTTTGAGGACTTTAACAATCTTTACAACATAGAGTATTATAAATCGCTAAAAGAATTACCAAAAGAGAATTTGATAGGGCTTATACACATTTGTAGGTCGGGCACTTGGACACCTCCTTGGCTGGATGAAAAATTTGAAAAATTTATAAATGAGTTAGGCTTGCCTTTTAAGAAAATTGCAATGAGAGAGAGAAAGTGGGAGGTGTCAAAGCTTTCTTACGCAGATCAAATCTTTTACCTTAATTTCGCATAAAATTTAAGGAGGAATTGTATGACTACACGACTGTATATAGCACGCCACGGACAATCAGAGTGGAATTTACACAATAAAATGCAAGGGGTACAAGATATTGATTTGACACCTACAGGTTTAAAACAGGCTGAACTACTGGCAAGTCGATTAAAAAATGAGAAAATAGATTGCATATATTCAAGTGATTTAAAAAGAGCTTATATAACTGCACAAATAATTGCAAAAGAATTTGGATTAAAAGTTCAGAAAATTCCTGAGTTGAGAGAAATGTCTTTTGGCATATGGGAAGGGCTTACATCAGAAGAAATTAATGAATTGTATAAAGAAATATATACACTATGGAAAACAAATCCTGTTAAAGCTAATATAGAAAAAGGAGAAACTTTAGAAGAAGTTCAAAAGAGAATGTTAAAAAAGACATTGGAAATAGTTAAAGAAAATGATGGTAAAAATATATTGATTGTTTCTCATGGGACTTCTATAAAAGCACTGATTTTGGGGCTTTTAGGAATTGACTTAAGTTTTTATCCTAGATTTAGACTTGATAATACTTCTCTTAATATAGTAGATGTTAAGGAAGATGGTAAAACTGTTCTGGTGCTATTTAACGATACTTGTCATTTAAGGAGAGATGAAAAAATAATATGAAAAAAGTATTTGTAGTAGGCGGCGGCCCAGCAGGAATGATGGCAGCTTTATCAGCAGCTATGATGGGAAAAGAAGTAAGTATATTTGAGAGGAATAACATTTTAGGTAAAAAATTATTAGTTACAGGTAATGGAAGGTGTAATATTACTAATTTTGCTGACAAAGAAGAATTTTTCGAGAATATTCCAGGAAATAGTAAATTTTTATATAGCGCTTTTAGCAAGTTTTCTAATAAGGATTTAATAGAGTTTTTAAATAAAAATGGGCTTAAAACTAAAATAGAAAGAGGTTTAAGGGTTTTTCCGGTTTCAGATAAATCAATAGAAGTGAGAGATTTTTTTGTGAATATGCTTAAAAAATATGGAGTAAAGATAAATTATAACTGCAGAGTAAGTGATGTGATAGTGGAAAATAAACACGTAAAGGGCATAAGTGTTGATGAGAGTGTTTTAAACTGCGATAGTGTAATATTAGCAACAGGAGGAATGTCATATCCTACGACTGGCTCTACTGGTGATGGGTATGAAATTGCTAAGAAATTGGGGCACACAATTATAAAGCCCTTTCCTTCATTAGTGCCAATCGTTACATATGAAAATGTAAGAGAATTGATGGGACTTACTCTTAAAAATGTCAAAGTTTCTGCTTTTTTTGGAGAGAAATTAATAAGAGAAGAGTTTGGAGAAACGCTTTTTACCCATTTTGGGTTGTCAGGCCCTGCAATACTCACCTTAAGCAGGTTTTTACATGACTACTTAGGTAAGGGAGGAGTGGTAATAAAAATTGACTTAAAGCCTGGACTTAATATTGAAAAGCTGGAGGAGAGAGTATTAAGAGATTTTAATAAGTACCAAAATAAAAATCTGAAAAATGCCTTGGAAGATTTATTGCCTCATTCATTAATCCTATATGTTATAAAAAAAGCGAATATAGATCCTGATAAAAAAGTTAGGGAAATAACCAAAAATGAAAGAAAGATATTGGTCAATAGCTTAAAAAATCTTACTTTTAAGGTAAAAGACCTAAGGCCTATAAGAGAAGCTATTGTTACAGGTGGTGGAGTAAGTATAAAAGAAATAAATCCCTCTACAATGGAGTCTAAAATAATAAAAGGCTTATTTTTTGCAGGTGAGATTATAGATGTGGATGGATTTACTGGAGGTTTTAACTTACAAATCGCCTTTTCTACGGGATATGTGGCAGGAATCAATGCGTGAATGTGAAATGCGGGAAACCGCATTTTTTTATTTATTTTGCATAAGATATAATAAGAAAAGGAGGATAAATATGGGAAAAAGAGTCAAAAGGAAAAAATACAGATATATTGACAGTGAAAGTATTCTTGTAATATTGATAATGTTAGGGCTTTTAAGTATAGCTATAACTCAACTTTTGATGACAAATGACGATATAAAAGTTTTTTTAAGTTCTACACAAAGATTAGAGGGGATTAATTTAAATTCTAATCTTTCGCAAGAAGGCAAAGTGACAATTGAGGTTGTAGAAAAGGATAAAGCATTAAATTCCTTTGTATTGCTAGACGGAGAGCCAGTTGCAAATTTTTTTGCCAAGTCTATTACTATTTCAGTAAGGCCAAATCAAATTCTTGAAATAGACGGCACAAGAGAAAAGGAATCTCTTCATTTTAAGGTGGTAGCAGTTAGTGAGAATGTAATTGAACCGCAAAATACCACTGTAGTTAAAGTAGATAAGAATATACAAAAAATATGTATGATTAGGCTGAAATGATTTATTTGTAAAGGGTAATTATGCTATAATATAAAAAAAGACAAAAGATGATAGGAGAGGAGAATGCCCTATAAAAGTCATAAGAGGTGCTATAACTTCCAAAAATACAAAAGAAGATATTTTAAAGGATACTACTATTCTCATTGAAGAAATTATTAAAGCAAATGAATTAGAAGAGGAAAACATAATTTCTATTTTTTTTAGTGCAACTTGTGATTTAGATGCGGTTTACCCTGCCGAAGCAGTTAGGAATATGGGTATGACCTCAATACCTATGATGTGCCTACAAGAAATGGAGGTAAAAGGCAGTCTCAGCCATTGCATAAGAGTTGCAGTTTTTACAAATTTAAGTGAAGATAAAGAAGTTAAACACGTTTATTTGAAAGAAGCAAAAAAACTGCGTCCAGACTTAGTTTGAGGTGATGGTATTGACTGTAAAAATAGCAATAGATGGGCCGGCGGGAGCTGGCAAGAGCACTGTTGCAAAAAAATTAGCTAAGCTTTTAAATTATACCTATATCGATACAGGTGCTATGTATAGAGCCATTACATATAAGGCCATACAACAGGGGATAAATCTTACTGAAGAAAACAAAATAGCTGATATTGTGCAAAGTGCTGATATCATCTTAGAAGGAGAAAAAATTTTTTTAGATGGAAAAGATATTTCTGAAGAAATAAGAAAACCAGAGGTTTCTGAAAAAGTATCTTTGGTATCTAAAATACCTAAAGTGAGAGAAATTTTAGTGCAAAAACAAAGGAAAATTGCTGAAGGCAAAAATGTAGTAATGGATGGAAGAGATATAGGTACGGTTGTGCTGCCTGATGCACAGTTTAAATTTTTTTTGACCGCTTCTTTAGAAGAAAGGGCAAAACGGCGATATAGCGAGTTTAAAACTAAAAATGTAAATGTGAGTTATTATGAGGTGTTAAAAGAAATAGAAAATCGTGACACTATAGATTCACAGAGAGATACATCTCCTCTAAAAATTGCTGAAGATTCTATTGTCATTGATACTACATATCTTTCAGAAGAGGAAGTTTTAGAAAAACTGTATAATATCATAAAGGAAGGATTAAAAGGGGAAATTTAAGTATGTTTTATTATATTGCTAAAGTTATAGTATTAGTAATTATAAAAGTGATATTTAGAATAGAAGTAAGAGGACTTGAAAATATTCCTAAAAAAGGCCCAGTAATCATATGCCCTAACCATATAAGTCTTCTAGATCCTCCTGTCATAGGAGCACTTTTAAACAGGCGAATATACTTTATGGCAAAAGAAGAGCTTTTTAAAAATCCTTTTTTAAAGTTTCTCTTAGGGACAGGCTTAGGAGCTTTTCCCGTTAAAAGAGGTACTGCTGATTTATCAGCTATTAAAACTGCTTTAACTTACTTAAAAAAAGGAAGAGCAATTGGAATTTTCCCTGAAGGTACAAGAAGTAAAACCGGAAAACTTCAAAAGGCTGAACCAGGGGTTGCCTTATTAGCAATTAAAGGGAATGCTCCTGTAGTACCTATAGGAATTAAAGGGAAATATCGCCTTTTTTCTAAGATTATTATAAATATCGGTAAACCAATAACTTTTGAAAAATATGCTAATTCTAAACTTTCCTCTGAGAGACTTTCTGCTATTGGAGAGGAAATAATGCAAGAAATTGCAAAATTGCTGTAGGAGGTAAAGAATGAAAATATTGATTGCTGAGTATGCAGGTTTTTGCTTTGGAGTAAAAAGAGCTATTGAAACTGCATATCAGGAAATTGAAAAAGGTGATGGAAAGAAAATATATACTTTAGGTGAAATTATTCATAATCCACAAGTTATATCGGACTTATCGAAAAAAGGGGTTAATGTTATTGAAGAAGAAGAGTTGGATAAATTGACTGAGGGCGATAAATTAATTATCCGAAGTCATGGGGTGTCTAAAAAATTATACGATTTTCTCGCTAAAAAAGGAATTGAAGTTATAGATGTTACCTGCCCATTTGTAAAAAAGGTACAAAATACAGTTTATGAGTACTACCACAAGGGCTACTCTATTATCATTGTAGGAGATAGAAATCATCCAGAAGTAATAGGAGTAAACGGATGGTGTGATGACACTGCTTATGTGGTAAATTCAATTGAAGAAGCTTATGAATTACCTCAATTAGAAAAAGCATGTGCAGTTGCTCAAACGACTCTCATTGAAAAGCATTGGAAAGATATTTTAGAAGTAATAAAGCTAAAAGCTAAAGACCTTATTTTTTTTAATACTATATGTGATGCCACACAAAAAAGACAAGATGCTGCTGATGAGCTTTCAAAAAAGGTAGATGTAATGTTTGTAATTGGGGGGAAACATAGCTCTAATACTCAAAAACTAAAAAAGATATGTGAAAAAAATTGTAAAAACACTTTTCATATAGAAGACGCAGAGGAATTGACTCTTGAGATGGTAAAAGACCATGAGATTATAGGAGTAACAGCAGGAGCTTCAACCCCCGATTATGTGATAGAAGATGTGATAGAGAAAATTAGATTCTTAAAAGGGGAAGATGGGAATGAGTGATTTTTTAGAAGGTTATACTTTTAAGACGTTGCGACCTGGAGACATTGTCAAGGGAAAAGTGATAAAAGTTTCTGATGAGGGGATTATTGCAAATATTGATTATAAATCAGATGCTTTTGTGCCTAAAAATGAACTTTCTTTAAATCCTAATTTTGATGTAAAAAAGACCTTCAATGTTGAGGATGAATTAGATTTATATATAATAAGTGTGGAAAATGATGAAGGAAATGTATTAGCCTCTAAAGTTATGGCTGATGATAAGCTGAGCAGAGGAAAAATTGAAAAAGCCTATAAAAATAAAGAGATAATTGAAGGAGAAGTTATTGAGGTTGTAAAAGGCGGAGTGATTGCCTACTCATTAGGAGCTAAGGTTTTTATTCCTGCTTCTCAACTGGAATTACATTATGTCGACAAATTAAATGAATATTTAGGTAAAACTTTGCGGTTTCGAATAATTGAGTATATTCCCGGCAAGAAGATTGTTGGATCGCAAAAAGAAGTACTGAAACTAGAAAGAGAAAAGGCTAAAAAAGCGCTTTTATCAAATTTGAAAGAAGGAGATATAGTAGAAGGAAAAGTAAAAAACATAATAGATAAGGGAGCTTTTGTAGACATAGGAGGTTTTGATGGTTTTATCCCTCTAAGTGAAATTAGCTGGGAAAGAATTAAAAATCCGCGAGAAGTATTGGAAATTGGAGATAAAGTCTCGGTTTATATATTAAATGTGGATGAAAAAAATGAAAAAATTACTTTGAGCCTGAGAAAAGTATTGCCAGATCCGTGGGAGAATGCAGAAACAAAATATCACGAAGGAGACTTGCTAAAGGGAACTATCACTAACATTACGCCTTTTGGGGTATTTGTGCAGCTAGAAGCAGGAATAGAAGGATTGGTTCATAAAAATAATTTAGCAAATAGTATCAAAACATATAAAATGAATGATATTATAGGAGTAGAAATATTGAACATAAATCAACAAGACAAAAAAATAAATCTTAAAGAAGTGCCTCTGGAAGAAGATATTGTAGAAATAGAGCATCAAGAGCTTAGAATCACCTTGGGAGAAATATTTAATAAAAATTTTTAAACTGTCATGTAAAAAACCTTGACAAAAGAAAAAAATCTGATAAAATTAAAATCATTGAATGTATACATTATTTTAGTAAAGGAGGCACGATACAAAATGAATGCTTTGGGTCGCCATATTTTGGCAGAAATTTATGGGTGCGATAGCAATATTTTAGACAACTTGGAATTAATCGAAGACATAATGGTTCAGTCTGCAATAGTGACAGGCGCAGAGATACGGGAAGTAGCTTTCCATAAATTTAATCCCCAGGGCGTAAGCGGAGTAGTGGTCATATCAGAATCTCATATAACTATCCATACTTGGCCAGAACTGGGTTATGCCGCGGTTGACGTATTTACTTGTGGTGATGATGTCAATCCGTGGGATGCCTGTAACTATATAGCGAAAATGTTAAGAGCACAAAACATGACTGCAACAGAGGTGAAACGTGGAGTATTTGAAAAACCAGTGAAGGTGGTTAACTACTGATTAAATTCCATAGATAGTATGAAGGTTTTGATTCCTTTGTGGCTTTTAAAGCCACTTTTTTCTATAATTAGGGGTGAACATATTTATGGTAGGTTATGAGGACTTTGTTGAAAAAATACATAAATTAACTGGAATAGATTTGTCTTCATACAAAGAAAAGCAAATGAAAAGAAGATTAGAATCTTTAATCACTAGTCACAAATTTAGCTCTTATGAGGAATATTTTAATGAACTTACTGTCAATAAAACATTATATGAAGAGTTTCTAAATTATATTACTATTAATGTAACAGAATTTTTTAGGAACCCTTCACAGTGGGAAATCTTAGAGAAAGACCTTTTACCTAACATTATAAAAAAAGGTTTTAGAGTGTGGAGTGCAGCTTGTTCTACTGGGGAAGAACCTTATTCTGTAGCCATGCTTTTAACGAAGTTTATAGATTTAAAAGATGTGACAATTATTGCTACAGACATAGATGGAAGAGTATTAGAAAAAGCTAAAAAAGGTATATATTCGGTTGAGACTGTTAAAAAAGTACCTCAAGAATATTTAAAAAAATTCTTTAGAAAAATTGATGATAAAAGTTATCAGATAAGTGAAGATATTAGAAAAAGTGTACAATTTGAAAAACATGACTTGCTAAAAGATGAATATCCTAAAAATATAGATTTATTAATTTGTAGAAATGTGTTAATATATTTTAATGATACAGCTAAAGATCAAATATATAAAAAATTTTATGAGTCTTTAAATGATAGTGGTATATTTTTTGTGGGTAGCACAGAGCAAATAATATTGCCATATAGATACAATTTTGAACCAATTAAAACTTTTTTCTATAAAAAAATTATTCCACAGGGATAAAAGAGGTGGTAATAATAATGCCTACCAATGTTTATGTGACTGAAGAAGAATTAAAAAAACAAGAAAAAATAATGAAAGAAATTGCAGAAGAAAATAAGGGTAAAAACCTTTATTATCACATTGAAACTTACGGTTGCCAAATGAATGTCCATGATTCAGAAAAACTGGCAGGTATGTTAGAAGAGATGGGATATAAATATACTGAAAATCTGGAACAAGCTGATGTTTTACTTTTTAACACTTGTGCTGTAAGAGAACATGCTGAAATAAGAGTATTGGGAAGAGTATCACAAATGAAAGAATTGAAGGCTAGAAATCCTAATTTAATTATTGGTGTATCTGGTTGTATGATGCAAGAAAAAAATGTAGTAGAAGCTATTAAAGAAAAATATTCCTATATAGACATTGTTTTTGGCACTCATAATATATATAAATTTCCACAGCTTTTATGGGAGGCTTTGAACTCTCAAGATATAGTTATAGATATTATAGAAGATACAAAAAATGTAATTGAAGAGTTACCTGTCAAAAGGGACAGCAATTTAAAGGCATGGGTTAATATTATTTATGGTTGCAATAATTTTTGCACCTATTGCATAGTGCCATATACAAGAGGCAGAGAAAAAAGCAGAAAGCCAGAAGATATAATAGCAGAAGTAAAAGAATTAGCCCAAAAAGGGTATAAGGAAATCACTTTATTGGGACAAAATGTAAATTCTTACGGAAAAGACCTTGATGAAGATATAACATTTGCAAAACTACTTTATAGGCTAAATGATATTGAAGGAATTGAGAGAATAAGGTTTATGACTTCTCATCCTAAAGATATTTCCGATGAATTAATATATGCCATGAGAGATCTAGATAAAGTTTGTGAACATTTGCATTTACCTGTACAAGCTGGTAGTAACAAGATTTTAAAAAAGATGAATAGAAAATACACCAAAGAACACTATTTAGAAATTATTGACAAAGTAAGAAGTAACATTCCAGAAATTTCGATAACAACAGATATAATTGTAGGTTTTCCAGGTGAAACAGAAGAGGATTTTTTAGAGACGTTGGATTTAGTAGAAAGAGTGCGATTTGATGCCGCTTATACTTTTATTTACTCTAAAAGAGCGGGCACTGTTGCGGCAAATATGCCAGACCAAGTAGATGATGCTGTAAAACATGAGCGTTTAGAAAGACTTATAGAGTTGCAAAACAAAATCAGCTTAGAAAAAAGTGCTGAATTGAGAGGAAAAATTGTGGAAGTATTGATAGAAGGAATTAGTAAAAGAGACAGTAATAAATTGACCTCTCGAACTCGAACCAATAAAGTAGTCCACTTTGTGGGAGATGAAAGCCTTATCGGCAAACTTGCTAATGTTAAAATAACTGAAACAAAGGCTTGGACAATGCAGGGAGAATTAGTAGAAGTTATAAGATAAAACTGCGCCTATATGGGCGCTAATTTTTATGATATAATAAAGAGGAGTCGGAGGTGCAAAAAAATGGCCGTCACTCCAATGATGGAACAATACCTTAAAATAAAAGAAAAATATAAAGATGCAATACTCTTTTTCCGCCTAGGAGATTTTTATGAGATGTTTTACGAAGATGCGGAAATTGCTGCTAAAGAGCTTGAAATAGCTTTGACAGGGAGAGACGCAGGAACGGAAGAAAGAGCCCCAATGGCTGGTGTTCCTTATCATGCAGCAGACTTTTATATAGACAAGTTGATAAAAAAAGGATATAAAGTTGCTATTTGTGAGCAATTAGAAGACCCTGCAAAAGCAAAAGGATTAGTAAAAAGAGATGTAGTAAGAATATATACTCCGGGGACAATAATAAATCCTGAATCAATGGATGAAAAAACAAATAACTACCTTGTGTCTGTTTTTAAAGAAAGGGACAATTATGGAATTTGTGCTGTTGATGTAACAACGGGAGAATTATACGCTACAGAGCTTAAAAATTGTAAAGACATTAAAAAAATTTATGATGAAATAACAAAGTATGCCCCTTCAGAAATAATCGCTAATGAAGATTTTTTAAAAAATAATAAATACATGAAAATTTTCAAGAATAATAACTGTGCTATAAATATCTATGAAAAGCAGCTTGACTATGAAGAAAAAATTAAATTAATAGAAACTCAATTTAATAAAAAATCCGAAGAATTAGGTATAAAAGATAAGCCTTATATGGCTAATTCGTTAGCGGCTCTTTTTAGCTATTTACAAGAATTACAAAAGACTGCTTTAAAGCATATAAACAAATTGCTTATATATGAAGATAACTCCTATATGGGATTAGACAGCAATGCAATAAAAAATTTAGAAATATTAGAGTCTAATAGAAACAAGTCAAAAAAAGGCTCTTTATTAGGAGTTTTAGATAAAACTGTAACTCCTATGGGAGGAAGGCTTTTGAAAAAATGGCTAGAAGAGCCTTTGCTTAACAAAGAGCATATTGATACTCGGTTGCAAGCAGTAGAAGAACTTTTTAATGATTATAAAAATCGTCAAGATTTAAAACAACTTTTAAACAAAATATACGATTTAGAAAGATTGGCCAGCAAAATTGTTTACCAGAGTATTAATCCAAAAGATTTTATTTCCATAAAGCTATCTCTGCAAAATTTGCCTTACATCAAAAAAATATTAGAAAAGTTCAATTCAAGGCTTTTGAAAGAGATATGCGAGAAATTTGATACTTTACAAGATATATACGAATTAATAGATAAGTCAATAAAAGACGACCCCTCAACTCAATTAAAAGAAGGAAACATCATAAAAGATGGATACAATGAAACAGTCGATAAGCTAAGAAAGGCTTCAACAGAAGGGAAAAATTGGATTGCAAATCTTGAGGCTGAAGAAAGAGAAAAAACAGGCATTAAGAACTTGAGAATAGGTTACAACAAAGTTTTTGGCTATTATATTGAAGTTACAAGATCTAATATACCACAGGTTCCTGAAAGATTCATACGAAAACAAACTTTGGCAAATGCAGAAAGATATGTGACACCTGAGCTTAAAGAAATAGAAGAGACTATATTAGGAGCAGAAGAAAAATTAATTGAGCTTGAATATCAGCTTTTTAACGAAATAAGAGAAAAAGTAGAACTACAAATTGTAAGAATACAAACCACAGCAAAATATATAGCCACAATAGATGTACTCATTTCCTTTGCAGAAGTTGCGGAAACAAATAGATATATAAAACCGATAGTAGATTATAGTGACAGAATAGTCATCAAGGAAGGAAGACATCCAGTAATAGAGACTATTTCTGATGAATCTTATGTAGCAAATGATATAGATATTGGTCCTGAAAATCCTATCATGATAATAACGGGACCTAATATGGCTGGTAAATCTACTTACATGAGACAGGTTGCTTTAATTGTACTGATGGCGCAGATAGGCTCTTTTGTCCCTGCTTCTTACGCTAAAATTGGAATTGTAGATAAGATCTTTACAAGAGTAGGAGCATCTGACGATATCTTTGCAGGACAGAGTACCTTTATGGTGGAAATGTCTGAAGTGGCAAATATATTAAAATCTGCCACTAGTAAAAGTTTGATAATACTAGATGAGGTAGGGAGAGGTACAAGCACTTATGATGGTATGAGTATAGCTCATGCAGTTATTGAATATATTCATGAAAAGATAAAGGCTAAAACTTTGTTCGCTACTCACTATCATGAATTGACAAAACTTGAAGGCAAGATGAAGGGAGTAAAGAATTATAATGTTTCAGTAGAAGAGAGAGAAGATGACATAATATTTTTACGGAAAATAGTACCTGGTGGCGCTGATAAAAGCTATGGAATACAAGTTTCAAAACTAGCAGGACTACCTTATAGCATTGTTGAAAGAGCAAAAGAGATATTGAACGGTTTGGAAAGTGATAAGGTCATAAAGTCCGAATTAGAAAATGCATCACAGCAACTTGCCTTTACTCAAATAGATATTTTTTCTACGGCAAAGGATTCGCTAATTGATGATATAGCCAATTGCGATGTGGACAATATGACTCCTATTCAAGCCCTAAATTATTTATATGAATTAAAGGAGAAGGCTATCTCCTTGAGGAGCGGAGTATTATGAATAAAATTCATCTTTTAGATGAAAAGACAATAAATAAAATTTCTGCAGGAGAAGTTGTTGAAAGACCTGCTTCTATAGTGAAAGAATTAATTGAAAATTCTATTGACGCTGAAAGCAAAAATATTACAGTGGAAATTTTAGAAGGTGGCATTCCTTATATAAAGGTATCTGACGACGGTTGTGGGATGAATGAAATAGACGCTATTTTAGCTTTTGAAAGGCACGCCACCAGCAAGATAAAATCTGACAATGACCTTTATAGTATAGGGACATTAGGTTTTAGAGGAGAGGCCTTAGCTAGTATTGCGGCAGTTTCCCATGTAACTTTACAGACTAAAGAAGAAGGAGCTTTATTTGGTACTAAAGTTGTTGTGGAAGGTGGGAAGGTAATAGAAAAAACTACTTGTGGTTGTGCAAAAGGATGTAGTATTGAAGTAAGAGATGTGTTTTTTAATACGCCGGCACGAAGGAAGTTTTTGAAACGTCCTTCAACAGAAGCTATGTACATAACCGATGTTGTAACTAAATTGTGCCTTTCCCATCCTGAAGTTTCTTTTAAATATGTAAAAGACAGGAAATTGCAGTTTATAACATCAGGTAATGGAAATATAGAAGATGTAATATTAAGGCTTTTTGGAAATGAAGTCTACTCTTCTCTTATGTCAGCTTCTTTTGAAAGTGAAGATTTGAAATTAAAGATTTTAGCAGGTAAAAATTCTTTAAATTATTCAAATAGGAATATGCAATTTTTCTATGTAAATGGAAGATACGTAAAAAATAAGACCCTTACAGCTGCTATCGATGAAGCTTTTAAGACTTATATACCTGTAAACCGATATCCTGCTGTTTTTTTGTACATGGGAATAGACCCAAGGCAGATTGATGTGAATATACATCCTTCAAAATTAGAGATAAAATTTTCAGATGAAAGAAGAATTTTTGAAGCTGTTTATAAAACTATAAAGGATAGCCTTCATAAATACAACTTGATACCAGAAGTAAAAATTGAAGAAAAGAAAAATATCTTTGAAATTGAAACTCCAACTATTTTAGCTGAGCAGACAAAATTATACTTGACTTCTTCTGATAAAGAATTAGAAGAGGGAAAAAAGAAACTTGACAATGAATTTAAAGGTAAGAATGTTTTTTTAAAAGATAATGTATTAAAAGAAAATAGTAAAAATAGTAGTTTAGATAACCATTTGGCAATTTATGAGGAATATGAACATGAAAAAGAAGTAAATAAAAATGACCTTGCTAAAAAAATAAGTGATATAAGAATAGTGGGCACATTATTTTCTACTTATATAATCGTAGAAAAGGAAGATGTATTCTATATAATTGACCAACATGCTGCCCATGAAAGGATTTTATATGAAAAATTTACTTCCCAATATGAAAAAATTCAAACAAGGCAAGTAACATTTCCTATTGTAGTAGAGTTACAACCAGGAGATTTAGAACTTGTTAATCAAGAAAAAGAGCTTTTAAATAAATTAGGTTATGCATTTGAAGAATTTGGGAACAATTCTATAATATTAAGAGAAGTGCCTGTAATTTTAGGACATCCAGAAGCAAGGCAGTTATTTATAGATATAGTGGAAAAACTTAAAGATAAGGAACTTATCAATAAAATATCCTTAAAAGAAGAAAATATTATAATGATGGCTTGTAAAGCTGCAGTAAAAGCTATGGATAATTTATCTGAAAAAGAAATTCATAAACTTTTTGATGACTTAAAAATTACAGAAAATCCTTATACTTGTCCTCACGGAAGACCTGTTGTAATCGCTATAACAAAAACTCAGTTAGAAAAGATGTTTAAAAGAATTATGTAATATAAGGGTGATGGGATGGCTATACAAATTGTGCTTATTGTTGGGCCCACAGCCTCTGGCAAGTCTAAATTAGCAGTAGACGTGGCAAAAGAATTTAATGGAGAAATCATTTCTGCTGACTCTATGCAAGTTTATAAGTACATGAATGTTGGTACAGCAAAAATTACAAAGGAAGAAATGCAAGGCATCCCTCATTATTTGATAGATATTGTAGATCCAAATCAAGAGTTTAGTGTAGCAGAATATGAAAAAAGAGCGAAAGAGATTATAAAGGATATTTACAAAAGAGGGAAACTTCCTATAATTGTAGGGGGAACTGGTTTATATATCAATTCAATAATTTACATCATGCACTTTTCTGATTTTGAAGGAAGCAAAGAATTTAGAGAGAAAATGAAAGAATTAGCAAATACTTATGGCAGTCAATATCTTTATGAGAAGTTAAAAAGTGTGGACCCAGAGGCAGCAAAAAAAATACATTCAAATGATATTAGAAGAATCATCAGAGCTTTAGAAGTTTATGAATTTACAGGCAAACCTATTTCTTACTATCAAAAAATGAGTGGTATGCGTTTAAATCTAGAGTATCAGCCTATAATGATAGGGCTTAATTTCAGAGACAGACAAATTTTATACGATAGAATTAATCAAAGAGTAGATGAAATGATAAAAAATAATTTGGTTGAAGAAGTGGTAAACTTGCTAAAAATCGGGTATAATAAAGACAGTACTGCTATGCAGGCTTTAGGATATAAAGAAATTGTCGAGTATTTAAAAGGAGAGATTTCTTTAGAAGAAGCTGTTGAAAAGATTAAAAAAGGGACAAGGAGGTATGCAAAAAGACAGATCACATGGTTTAAGGGTTATGACTTTATCAAATGGTTTTTTGTAGATGACTATGAAAATTATGAAGAACTCAAGAAAAATATTATTAAATATTTAGCAGGAAAATTAAATTTTTGATAGAATATAACTAATGATACATATTAAAGAAGGGGGATAAAGATGGCAAGTTCAAAAGCAGCTATTAATTTACAGGATATCTTTTTAAATCAAGTGAGAAAAGAGCATGTACCAGTAACTATTTACTTAATCAACGGATTCCAATTAAAGGGTTTAGTGAAAGGATTTGATAATTTTACAGTGGTGTTGGAGTCAGAGAATAAACAACAACTTCTTATCTATAAGCATGCAATTTCGACAATTACACCCCAAAAGCCTGTAATCTTCTCTGGTTCTGATAAGGATGAGAAGAAAGAAGAGTAAAACAAAAAAACAGTATTAGGGTAACTAATACTGTTTTTTTGAAATAACAAAGTAGGGGAGTTTTTCAAGATGAAGATTGGTTTTATAGGAGTCGGCAATATGGGACTTGCTCTTATAAAGGGCATATTAAAGGCAGATTTTATAGACGCTGAAGATTTAATTCTTTATGATCCAGTGAAAGAAAAAACAGCGGGATTAGAAAAAGAATTTGGTGTTATTGTTGCAAAAGACAATATTGACTTAACTGAAAAGTCAGATATTATCATTTTAGCAGTAAAACCTAATATTTACGATGCTGTATTAGAAGAAATAAAAGTAAAAGTAACTGATAAAAAAATAATAATTACTATAGCTCCGGGTATAACTATAAGTCATGTCAAAGATATTTTAAAAACAGGAAAAATAATAAGAACAATACCTAATACTCCTGCTTTAATAGGAGAAGGTATTACTGCTATAAGTTATTCACAAGAGATACAGCGAGAAGATAAAGAGATTGTGGAGAAGATTTTTAAAACCTGTGGGGAAACTGTAGAAGTAGAAGAAAAGTTGATTGATGCTGCAATGGCTGTCTCTAGTTGTAGTCCAGCATTTGTGTACATGTTTATTGAAGCATTAGCAGATGGTGGTGTACTATTGGGATTACCAAGAGATGTTGCGTATAAATTAGCTTCAAAGGCTGTATCTGGTGCAGGTAACATGGTATTAAAAACAGGTTTTCATCCTGGTCAATTAAAAGACATGGTAACATCTCCAGGTGGTACAACTATTGAAGGTATAAGGATTTTGGAAAAAAATGCAATGAGAAGTGCGGTAATTGAAGCAGTGGCTGCAGCATATCAAAAAACAAAAGGATTGAAGTAGAAATGTCAAATAATATCGATGTTGTTGAAATATACACAGATGGAGCTTGTAGTGGTAATCCTGGTCCAGGTGGCTGGGCAGCAGTTTTACTGTATAAAGGAACAAGAAAAGAAATATCAGGATTTGAAGAAAATACTACAAACAATAGAATGGAATTAAAAGCAGTAATAGAAGCTTTGAAAGCCTTAAAAAGGCCTTGTAAAGTTAATTTATATAGTGACAGTAGTTATGTAATAAATGCCTTTAAAGAAGGCTGGCTTGAAAAGTGGCAGAAAAACAATTGGCTAAAATCAGATAAAACTCCAGTAGAAAATCAAGAGTTATGGAAAGAGCTTTTAGAGGTTTCAAAAAGACATCAAATCAATTGGATTAAAGTAAAAGGTCATGCAGATAGTGAATACAACAATTTATGTGATAGACTGGCTACAGAGCAAATAAAAAGAAACACTAAAAAGTTATAAGAGTTTTTAAGCTCAAGGAACCTTACTAAAAGGTTCCTTGAGCTTTTTAATAATTTTAAACGAAGTATCTAAATAGTTTGATTTAAGTATTATATTTATGGTATTATATATACAAGTAATTATACGAAATAACTATTTCGTATAATTAGAATTGTAGAAAGGAGTTTTGAGAATGACTAACAAAATTTCTAATAATACTTTCAATAATGGTTCTATTAAATATCCCCCTCTTCTTGAAGAATTTTTAAACTACTTCTCAACTGTAAAAGCCCGTTCTTATAATACTGTAAAAGCTTATGCTTATGATTTGGTTTTGTTTTTGCGCTTTTTAAAGCAAAGACGCGGAAAAGTTAGTCCTAATGTAGAATTTGATGAAATAGATATTTCTGATGTAGATGTTGATTTGATAGAATCTGTTGATTTAAACGACTTATACGCCTACCTTAACTTTGTAGCTAACGAAAGGTCTAATACTCCCCCTGCTCGTGCTCGAAAAGTAGCAAGTTTAAGGTCTTTTTATAATTATCTTTACAAAAAAGCTAAAGTGCTAAGCAAAAATCCTACTCAAGAGTTAGAATCGCCAAAACTTTCTGTAAGACAGCCTATTTACCTCACCCTTGATGAAAGCAAGAAGCTTTTAAATTCTATAGATGGGCCTTTTAAAGAAAGAGATTATGCAATTATCACTTTGTTTTTAAACTGTGGGCTCAGAGTTTCTGAACTGGTGAATATAAATCTAGACGACATAAAAGATGATAAACTAACTGTTATAGGAAAAGGAAATAAACAAAGAACAGTTTATTTAAATGATGCGTGTATTGATGCAATAAATACATATTTAGAAGTAAGACCTAAAGAAGGAGTCAAAGATAAAAAGGCTTTGTTTTTGAGTAAAAGGCTTAAACGCATAAGTGTTAAAACTGTACAATATACCGTAAAAAAACATTTAAAAAATGCTAATTTAGAAGGAAAAAAATATTCTGCCCATAAATTGCGCCATACAGCCGCGACTTTGATGTACAGATATGGTAATGTAGATATAAGGACTTTACAAAAGCTCCTAGGGCATTCTAACGTGTCTACGACGCAAATTTATACCCATGTAGATGATTCGCAATTAAAAGAAGCTGTAAATAAAAACCCTTTATCACAAAAGGAAGATTGAAAATAAAATTCAAGAGGAAAATCTTTCCTCTTGAATTTTATTTTGTAGCTTATTCTTCTTTGTAAATATTATTTAAAGCAATAGCTATTGCCAATTTTACTTGAGGATAAGTAAGACCACCTTGCACGTATGCGATATAAGGTTCTCTTATAGGTGCATCTGCACTTAACTCTATAGAAGATCCTTGTATAAATCCTCCTGCTGCCATTATGACTTTATCCTGATATCCTGGCATGTCCCACGGCTCAGGAATTACATGAGAGTCTACTGGGGACCCCATTTGTATTCCCTGGATGAAAGATATCAACTCTTTAGTAGTTTTAAATTTGATAGCTTGAACTATGTCAGTTCTTTCTTCGTCATATTTTGGAGTAACTTCATAGCCTAAGTCTGACATAATTTTCGCTAAAAGGACAGCTCCTTTTAAAGCTTGTCCTACCACTTGAGGTGCAAAAAATAACCCTTGTAAAATCAATCTATTTAAATCTAAAGAAGGACCTACCTCTTTTCCTATTCCAGGGGCATATAGCCTATAAGAAGAGTTTTCAACTAATTTCTTTTTTCCTACTACGTATCCACCTGTAGGGGCAATTCCCCCACCTATGTTTTTTATAAGAGAACCTGCTATAATGTCGGCTCCTACTTCTGTTGGTTCTTTTATCTCAGTAAATTCTCCATAGCAATTATCTACAAATATGATTACATCTTCTTTTACTTTTTTAATTTCACTAATTGCCTTTTCTATATCTTCTATCTTCAAAGACTTTCTATAGTCATATCCTTTTGATCGTTGAATCATCACCATTTTAGTTTTTGAGGTTATTGCTTTTTTTACACTTTCTATATCTATTTTTCCATCATTAAGGAGGGGAATTTCTTTATATATAACTCCGTATTCTTTTAAACTTCCCCTCCCCTCCCCTTTTATCCCTATTACTTCTTTTAACGTATCATAAGGCCTCCCACAAGCCGAAATTAGCTCTTCATTTGGTTTTAAATTGCCAAATAGGCATAATGCTATAGCATGAGTTCCAGATACGATTTGAGGCCTTACTAAAGCGTCTTCTGTGGCAAATATTCCTGCATATATTTTTTCGATTGTCTCTCGCCCAATGTCACCATATCCATAGCCAGTTGTGCCATTAAAATGGATATCGCTTAATTTGTTCTTTTGGAAATGATATATGACCTTATACTGATTGTACTCTACAGTCTTATCAATCTTTCTAAATGCAGGATAACAATCTTTTTCTGCTTTTTCTATAACTTCTATTATTTTTGAGTTTATATGGAAATTGTTCTGCAAAAATTTTTTTGTGTCCATTTTCTCAGTCCTCTCTAATGTCTATACTGTCTATTGTTATTAAATCTTCTTTAGTTATATTTATTTTGTTTAAAACTCTTACAGCCTGTTTTCTAATTGCTCTTTCTATGATATTCCTTACAAGGCGCGCGTTTCCTATTTCTCTTGAATTGTCGTCACGAATCAATATTTTCATTAATTTTTTCTTTGCACTTTCTGTAAGCTTATATTGCCTGTTTTTTACCATGACTTCCGCAATCTGAAGAAGTTCATCTATAGTATAATCAGGAAAATCTATCTGGATTGGAAACCTGGAGCAAAGTCCGGGATTGGTATTTAAAAAATATTCCATTTCGTGTTTGTAACCTGCTAATATAAGTATAAATTTATTCCTATTGTCTTCCATTTCTTTGACAAGAGTATCAATAGCTTCTTTGCCAAAGTCTTTTTCTCCACCCCTTGCCAAAGAATAAGCTTCATCTACAAACAAAATTCCTCCCAAAGCTTTTTTTACATTTTCACGGACCCTGTGAGCAGTATGTCCTATGTATTCTCCTACTAGATCAGCTCTCTCTACTTCAACTACATGGCCTTTTTCTAAAACTCCTATACTTTTTAAAAGTTTTCCTAATATCCTTGCTACAGTAGTTTTGCCTGTTCCTGGATTACCTTTAAATATCATATGTAATACTATAGGTTCAGTGGCTAATCCTTCCTTTTTACGCTTTATTTGCAGTTGCGAGAAAGCGTAAATTTCTTGTATAATTTCTTTCACTTTATTAAGGCCTATCAAAGAATTTAGCTCTTTTAAAGCTTCTTCTTGTAATTTTTTATCATCTACAGTTGTTGTGACTTCTTTAGGTTTATCTTCTGACTTTTTTTCTATTTTATATCCTTCAAAGAAAACTGGCCATATTCCCATCTACCACCACATCCCAATACCATTTTTATTGTTATTCTATGATATTGGGATGTGGAAAGTGAACAAATTTTACACTTCTACTTTTGCTTCTACATCTTCTTTAAAATCTGCTAAAATAGGGTTTACAATTTCCTTAATGTATTCTTCAGTCTGGCTTACAGCTCTTCCGGTAAATTTTATAGGGTCAACTAATTCTTTAATTTCTTCTTGGGAAAGTTTAAATCTTTGGTCATTTTGTATATAATCAAGCAACCTATTTTCTTCTCCATTTTTAACTTCTTCTGCCGCTTTTAAGGAGTATACTCTTATAGCTTCATGTAACTCTTGTCTGTCCCCACCTTTAAGTACAGCTTCCATTAAAATCTTTTCTGTAGCCATAAAAGGCAATTCCTTCATCACATTTTTTTCAATTACTTTTTTGTTTACTTTTAAACCAGACACAATGTTTATATAAAGATTTAATATAGCATCTGTGGCAAGGAACATTTCGGGTATTACAATTCGTCTGTTAGCTGAATCATCTAAAGTTCTTTCAAACCATTGAGCTGAAGAAGTAATAGATGCATTTAAAAGTGTGACAATAACATACCTACTTAAAGCTGCCATTCTCTCGCTTCTCATAGGATTTCTTTTATAAGCCATCGCAGAGGAACCTATTTGTTTTTCTTCAAAAGGCTCTTCAATTTCTCTCAAATGTTGTAAAAGCCTTAGGTCATTGCTGAATTTGTGAGCACTTTGAGCAATACCGCTCAATACAGACAAGAGCATAAAGTCATATTTTCTCGTATAAGTTTGCCCTGTCACGGGGAAGGACTTTTTATATCCCATTTTTTCTACTACTAATCTGTCTAGCTCTTTTACTTTTTCTTCATCACCACCAAAAAGTTCCATAAAACTTGCTTGTGTACCAGTGGTGCCTTTTACTCCTCTTAACATTATGTTTTCTCTTCTATATCTTAAATCTTGTAAATCGAGAATTAAATCTTGTATCCAAAGGCATGCTCTTTTACCAACCGTAGTAAGTTGAGCTGGTTGAAAGTGAGTATAACCTAAAGTAGGTAAATCTTTATATGTTAAAGCAAATTCGGATAGAACTTTTATTACTTTAAGAAGCTTCTTTTCAATTAGCTTAAAAGCCTTATCCATCAAAATAATGTCTGTATTGTCATCTACAAAAGCAGAGGTAGCTCCTAAATGGATTATAGGTTTTGCTTTGGGGCACAAAAGACCATAGGCATGTATGTGAGCCATAACATCATGTCGAAATTCTCTTTCGAATTTTTCCGCATCTTCATAGTTTATGTTGTCTATATTTTCTTCCATTTCTTTAATCTGCTCATCTGTAATATTGAGCCCTAATTCTTTTTGGCTTTTTGCCAAAGCTACCCATAATTTTCGCCAAGTTTTAAATTTTTCGTCGTCAGAGAAGATTTGGGCCATTTCTTTGCTAGCGTATCTTGTTATTAACGGATTCTGATAAGTATCTCGCATATTTACCTCCTCATTATGCTTTATTTAAAAATTCTTCGATTCTATTTAAGCCTTTTTCAATATTTTCAATGGAAGTAGCATAAGAAATCCTAATGTAATTGTCCATTCCGAAGGGCAAAGCAGGAACAACTGCTACATTTGCTCCTTCAATTAAAGCATTTGCAAAATCTATGGAACCTCTAATAATTTTTCCTTTTATTTCTTTTCCAATGTATTCGTCTATATTTACCATTACATAGAAAGCACCTTGAGGTTTATTTGATTTCAATCCTTTTATTTTATTTATCCTTTCAACCATATAAATTCTTCTTTTATTGAATTCTTCTGCCATTCTTTTAATAACAGTTTCATCTCCTGATAAAGCGGCTACACTGGCATATTGAGCAATTGAATTGGGATTTGAAGTGGTGTGACTTTGAATGTTTGACATAACCTTTGCAATTTCTAAAGAAGAAGCAGTATATCCAATTCTCCATCCCGTCATGGCATAAGCTTTAGACATACCGTTTACCAAAATTGTCATTTCTTTAATTTTTTCATTTAAAGAGGCGATACTGATGTGACTGCCTTCGTAAATTAATTTTTCGTATATTTCATCTGAAATGACAAAAATATTTGTTTCTTCAATAATTTTTACAAGTTCTTCTAACTCTTCTTTAGTATACACTGAGCCAGTTGGATTGTTGGGGGTATTTAAAATTAAAGCTTTTGTCTTAGAGGTAACAGCATTTTTTAATTCATCGGCTGTAATTTTAAAGTCATTTTCTGCTTTTGTTTTTACAAAGACAGGTTTTCCATAAGCCAATCTCACCATCTCAGGATAGCTTAACCAATAAGGTACAGGAATTATAACTTCGTCACCAGGATTTAAAATTGCACAAAGAGCATTATATATAGAGTGTTTTGCACCATTTGATATGACAATCTGTTCTGGTTGGTATTTAAGGCCGTTATCTTTTAAAAGCTTGTCGCATACTGCTTTTTTTAATTCGGAAATGCCTGAAGAAGGAGTGTATTTGGTGTAGCCTTTTTTTATAGCGTCAATTGCAGCTTCTTTTATGTAATCGGGTGTATCAAAATCTGGCTCTCCTACTCCGAAGTCTATAACGTCTACGCCTTGAGCTTTTAGCTGTTTTGCCTTTGCAGTTATTTCTAATGTCATAGAAGGGGTAATTTGTAAGGCATTTTGGGATAAATCCAATTTTTACACCTCCAGAGGGTTTTGTTATATGAATCACAATATTATTTTAACTTAATTATTTTGATATTTCTACAAAATTTTTAGCTTTACTTTTCAATATTTTTACATATTCATAGTCTAACTTTATGGTTCCTAAAAGGTCTCTGCCATCTACTTCTATACCGTGAAAATCTGAGCCTCCAGTTATGATTAACTTGTATTTTTTAGCTTTATTTAAATACTTTTTTACATCTTCAATAGTATGTTTTGAATGGTAAATTTCTATTCCGATTAAACCTTTTAGAGCTAATTCCTCAATAATACTGTCATCTTGAAGTAACCCGGGATGAGCTAGAACAGGAATACCTCCATTTTCTAAAATAAGGTTTATTGCTTCAAAAGGAGTGATTCTGTATCTTTCTACATAAGCAGGAGCACCTACCCCTATGTATTTTTCAAAAGCTTCTTTTACACTTTCTACATAATTCTTTTTCGCCATGGCTCTTGCTATATGAGGTCTTCCTATGAATTTTTCACTTGTGAATTCCAATACGTCTTCTATAGAAATATTAATCCCTAATTCATTTAATTTTTTTAAAATCGCTTTGGCTCTATCATTTCTCAACTTTTTCATTTCTTCCAACTTTTCAAAAAAATTTTTATCTTTGTAATTTATAAAATAACCCAAAATATGAACTTCTTGATTTTGATAATAGCAATTAAACTCAATTCCAGGAATAACTTCAATCTCATATTTAGCAGAAGCTCCCATGGCTTCTTCTAGCCCATCAACTGTATCGTGATCTGTCAAAGAAATACAACTAAGTCCATGTTCTTTTGCCAATCGAACTACTTCATATGGTGAATTAGTTCCATCGGAAGCTTTTGAATGCATGTGAAGGTCTGCAAACATTATATCCCAACCTTTCCGCTAAATTTTACCTTTGTAATTTAAAATAACCTGCAAAATGCAGGTTATTTTTTATCTTGGCTCTACAATTAACTTTATTGCTGTCCTTTCTTCACCGTCTATTTCAATGTCTGTAAAAGCAGGAATGCAAATTAAGTCAATTCCGCTGGGAGCTACAAACCCTCTTGCAATTGCAATGGCTTTTACAGCTTGATTTATTGCACCTGCACCTATCGCTTGTACTTCTGCACCTCCACGCTCCCTTAACACCCCTGCCAACGCTCCTGCTACAGCATTTGGATTAGATTTTGCTGAAACTTTTAACACTTCCATTGTTTTTCCCCCTTAAAGACAAATGATTTTCTCCTTGTTAATATTCTACATTTGTTTTAAAAATCCTCCTTTTTATGCATAAATTTTATTAATGCGTTCTATGCTATAGCATTTTCCTGTTATTTCATTAACAGAAATTACAATGGCATTTATTTGGGCAGGACCTTTTTTTGCAACTTCAAAGCGTACAGGTACAGAAGATGTAAATCTTTTAATTATTAATTCTTTATCTATTCCCAATATAGAATCACTAGGACCTGTCATACCCACATCAGTTATATAAGCTGTACCATTTTGTAATATTTTTTCATCTGCCGTTTGTACGTGAGTATGAGTGCCAAACACACAACTTACTTTTCCATCTAGAAAATATCCCATTGCTATTTTTTCAGAAGTAGCTTCTGCGTGAAAATCTACAAGAATTATATTAGCCTCTTTTTTTAGTTTTTCCACCTCTTCTAAAGCTATAAAAAAAGGATTTCTATTACAAGGCATAAAAGTTGTCCCCTGTAAATTTATAATACCGATTTTTGTGTTTTTAAAGCTAAGTATTACAGAACCCCTACCAGGTGTTCCCTCCAAATAATTAGCAGGTCTTATAATTCGCGCTTCTTCATCAATAAATTTTAATATTTCTTTTTGATCCCACACGTGATTTCCCATTGTTAATGCAGAAATTCCTATTTCGAAAAGTTCATCAGCAACTTTGCGAGTCAATCCATTACCTCCAGCAGCATTTTCTCCATTAGCTAAAACTATGTCAATATTATATTCTGATATTAATTCTTGCAAATGCTCTTTTAATATGTCTCTACCTGGTCTTCCAACTATATCACCAATGATAAGTATCTTCATTCTTAACCTCCAAAAATAATTTTCTTAAACTTATTATTACACAAACCTATGTATTAAAACAATAGCTAATGAAAATTTATAATGAAACTTTTAAAGCGTGCTCATCGCACGCTTTTTTTCAATCCTTTATTTTGCATAATCTACAGCTACTGTCTCTCTTATGACAGTCACTTTGATTTGACCTGGATATTCAACTTCTTCTTCAATTTTTTTGCTTATGTTTCGCGCTAAAATGACAATATCATCATCATTGACAATTTCAGGTTTTACCATTATTCTGATTTCTCTTCCTGCTTGTATAGCGTAAGACTTTTCTACACCTTCAAAAGAATTAGCAATTTGTTCTAACTTATCTAAACGCTTAATATAAGCCTCTAATGCTTCTCGTCTTGCACCTGGCCTTGCAGCAGAAATAGCATCTGCTGCTTGGACTAATACTGCTTCAACAGTCTGAGGCTCTACATCATTATGATGAGCCATTATAGCATGAATAACAGCATCAGATTCATGATATCTTTTAGCCAGTTCTGCACCTATCATGACATGAGGGCCTTCCACCTCATGGTCTACGGCCTTACCTATATCGTGTAAAAGTCCTGCTCTTTTAGCAACTATGGCATCTGCACCCAATTCATAAGCCATAAGTCCTGCCAAATGAGCTACTTCGATTGAGTGTTTCAACACATTTTGACCGTAACTAGTTCTAAATTTAAGTCTTCCTAATAACTTAATTAGCTCGGGATGCAAACCGTGAATTCCTACTTCAAAAGCCGCTTCTTCTCCTGCTTTGATTATCATGTTGTCTACTTCTTTTTTAGCCTTTTCTACCATTTCCTCTATTCTTGCGGGATGTATTCGCCCATCTTCGATTAATTTTTCCAACGCAATCCGCGCAACTTCTCTTCGTATAGGGTCAAAGCCTGAAATAACAACAGCCTCAGGAGTATCATCTATTATAAGGTCAATTCCTGTCAATGTCTCTATTGTCCTTATATTTCTACCTTCCCTACCTATTATGCGACCTTTCATTTCATCATTAGGAAGGGTAACAACAGACACAGTTGTTTCTGCAGCATGGTCAGCCGCACAACGTTGAATGGCATTGCTAATTATTTCCCTTGCTTTCATTTCTGCTTCTTCTTTGGCTTTGTTTTCCATTTCTTTAATCATTACAGCCATTTCATGTTGTATATCTTTTTGAACACTTTCTAATAAAATGGTTTTTGCTTCTTCACGGCTTAGTCCCGAAATCCTTTCTAATTCTTCTATTTCTTTTTGATGGAGTAAATAAATCTGTTCTTCCAATTGTTGAATTTCTTTTTGTTTTTCTTCTAGAAGATTTTCTTTTTGTTCTAAAGTTTCAGCTCTTTTATCCAGGGTTTCTTCTTTTTGAAGAAGTCTTTTTTCTAAACGCTGTAATTCACCTCTGCGATCTCTTATTTCTTTTTCTAAATCGGTTCGCATGCGGTGAATTTCTTCTTTAGCTTCTAATAAGAGCTCTCTTTTTTTATTTTCAGCGTCTCTTTTTGCACTTTCTAATATGGTTCGCGCTAAATCTTCTGCGCTTTTTATTTTGGATTCTGCAATAATCTTTCTTGACAAATAACCAATTAGAAAGCCGACTACTATTGCAATAAGTGCTGTGATTATCAATTGAACATAGCTAATACTCTTACACCTCCTTAGTAGTTATTCATATTTTATTTTAGACCCTTTTCAAAATTATGTCAAGTTATAAATCCTTTTCTTTCAAGGCATCGCTAATGTTCTCAACTTGAAAACCATTGTTGTAAAGATAGTTTTTTAACTTTTTAGTTTGTTCTTGGGATTTTAATTTTTTTTCAATTATTTTTTTTATTATTTCAACCTCTTTTTCTTCAGGATAAAAATTGTTTAAACTTTCTTGGATCAATTCTTTGCTAATTCCTTTTTTTACAAGTTCGTAATAAATTTTCCGCCTGCTATACAATTGGTTTATTTTTTGTTCTATAAATAATTTGGTATAAACTTCGTCATTAATATAGTTATAGCTTTTCAGCTTTTCAATAACACTTTTTATAATATTCTCTTCAAAACCTTTCATTTCAAGCTTTTGAGAAAGTTCTTTTTCTGTTAACATTTTTCTTGATAAGAGTTTAAATGCGCAGTCAGTCGCTTGTCTTGTTGCGATATAGTTTACATAATAATTATACTGTTTACTATCTATTTCTCTTCCTTCCTCTATGCCTAAGTGGCTTAAATCTTCTAAATTGCAACTAAAGGCATATTCTTCGTCTATGTAAACATTATATTGCGTTTTATTTTTTTTCTGTTTTTCTATAGTAGTGATTATCATGTTTATTTCTCCTTTTGTAATAAAATAACCCCAGAAATAAGGGGTCATTCTACTGCATCAGAGGAGGATTTTATTTTATTATAAGCTAGATTGAAATTTTCTCTAATTTTTCTTTCAATTTCATCAGCAATTTCTTTGTTTTCTTTTAAAAATTGCTTTGCGTTTTCTCTTCCTTGTCCTAATCGTATATCTCCATATGAATACCAAGCACCACTTTTTTCAATTATGTCTATACTTGCGCCAATATCCAAAATGCTTCCTTCTCTTGAAATACCTTCTCCATACATTATATCGAATTCTGCTTGTTTAAAAGGCGGAGCAATTTTATTTTTTACAACTTTGACACGGGTTCTATTTCCGATTATTTCATTTCCTTGTTTTATTGCATCCACTTTTCTCACATCTAGTCTTATTGTAGCATAAAATTTCAGAGCTCTTCCTCCAGGGGTTGTTTCAGGATTTCCAAACATAACACCTACTTTTTCTCTAAGCTGGTTTATAAAAACCACAATAGTTTTAGACTTACTGGTGACCCCTGCTAATTTTCTCAAAGCTTGAGACATAAGTCTCGCTTGAAGCCCTACATGGCTATCTCCCATTTCACCATCAATCTCCGCCTTAGGTACTAAAGCAGCAACAGAGTCTATCACAATTATGTCAACAGCACCACTTCTAACAAGGGCTTCTGCAATTTCTAAGGCTTGTTCACCCGTATCAGGCTGCGCCACCAATAAGTCCTCAATATTGACCCCAAGATTTTTTGCATATACAGGATCAAGAGCATGTTCTGCATCTATAAAAGCACCCGTTCCTCCCATTTTTTGTGCTTCTGCTATCATATGTAGCGCTAAGGTGGTTTTTCCTGAAGACTCAGGGCCAAAAATTTCTATGATCCTCCCTCTGGGGACACCTCCGACACCTAAAGCAATGTCTAATTCAAGAGAACCTGTAGGTATTACTTCTACGTTCAATTTTGCAGTATCTCCCAATCTCATGATAGAGCCCTTACCAAACTGCCTCTCTATCTGGCTTATAGCCATTTCTAAAGCCTTTTGTTTTTCTATCATTTATTATTTACCTCCCAAGAATACAAGGTATAGTATTAAATTAATTATATATTAATGGTCACAACTAGTCAATTTTTATCCCCAGAAGATATCTTCTTACAATGTCTAAAGCATGTAGTACTGTCCTTGTCCTTATTTTACTTCTATCACCACTTAACATTAGTTTTTTTACATAGACTTTCTCTGAAGTAGAAAATCCTACATAGACCAATCCTACCGGCTTTTCAGGTGTTCCACCTGTAGGCCCTGCAATTCCAGTAGTAGACAAACCAAAATCAGCATTGGCCAATTTTCTTACATTTTCTGCCATTTCTTTTGCTGTCTCATGGCTTACTGCTCCATAAATTTCTAAAGTAGATTTTTTAACTCCTAAAATTTTTTCTTTGGCTTCATTACTGTAAGAAACAATACTTAAATTAAAGACTTTTGAAGCCCCTGATACATCTGTTATCTTTTTTGCCAATAAACCACCTGTACAAGATTCAGAGACAGCAAGAGTTAATTTGTTTTTTTGCAGCATTTTTACCACGACTTCTTCCATTTCTTCCTCATCTGCAGCGTATATATAGTCACCTATGATACCTTTAATCCTTGATTCCATATCCTCAATCATTTCTGAAATTTCTTTGTCATCATGTCCTTTTGCAGTTATTCTCAAAATTACATATCCATCACCTACTAAAGGAGCAACAGTAGGATTAGAATTAAACAAAAGAGGTCTTACCATTTCTTCCACTTTTGATTCACCTAGGCCAAATATTTTGATTACGCGTGATTTTATAGTTTCATTAGTTTTGCTTTTAAGATAAGGATATACAGATTCCTCAAACATTGGAATTAGCTCCGAAGGTGGACCAGGCAAAATTATGATGATTTTGCTATCTTTTTCTATTATACAGCCAGGAGCTGTTCCATTTTTATTTGGTATAATCTTTGCGCCTTCTGGGAAAAAAGCTTGTTTGAAATTGTTCATAGTAGGTGTTTGTCCTATTTTTTCAAAAAATCTTATTATCTCTTCTTTCGCTTCAGCATTTTCTACAAGAGGAAGACCTAAAAAAGAAGCCACTGTCTCTTTTGTAATGTCATCAACAGTAGGACCTAATCCACCTGTTGTTATTATAAGGTCAGAGCGGTTAACAGCGATATTTAAACATTCTTTTAATCTTTCTTCGTTATCTCCAACGTTAGTATGGAAATATATATCTATGCCCAAAAGAGCCAATTTTTCAGATAAATATTTAGCGTTAGTATTTAAAATTTGTCCTAATAAAAGCTCTGTGCCAACAGAAATAATTTCTCCTCTCAATTAAAACACCTCTTTAATCTTTGAATAAATTTTTAGATTTTATAATATAATCTACACCCGAATAAATTGTCAAAATTAAAGCTATATACACCATTATAGTGTCGAAAGGAAAATTTATAAGGCTAAAAGGGTAATTATTAAGCATCAGTGCAATTACTGCTATCATTTGAAAAGTAGTTTTGTATTTCCCGTAATTGCTGGCAGCAATGACAATTCCCTTATCAGCAGCAACTGTCCTAATACCTGTTATTAAAAATTCCCTTGCTAATATAACTACTACAATCCAACTTTGAATACGTTCCATTTGCACTAAGGCTATTAGAGCGGAAGAAACCATTATTTTGTCTACCAGTGGGTCCATAAATTTTCCGAAATTAGTTATTTGATTAAACCTTCTTGCCACATATCCATCAAATTTGTCGGTCAATGCTGCAAGTGAAAATATTCCTGCAGCTATAAAATCGTTGTAGGGACCTCTGACAAGCATAAAAAACATAAAAATAGGTATTAAAAAAAGTCTTAACATTGTAAGTTTGTTTGCTAAATTCATTAATATTCCCCCACCAAATCGTACTCATAGGCATCGGTTATAGTTGCTACCACAAAATCTCCAGCTTTGAGTTTTTTGTTGCTTTTTATATAAACAACACCATCAATCTCAGGGGCATCCATATAACTTCTGCCATAATATATTCCATCTTTAAAGCCTTCAATTAGTACCTCTAACTGCTTCCCCACTTTTGAAAGATTATGTTGATAAGAAATTTCTTTTTGTATCTCCATCAACTCTTGTTGTCTTTTAATTTTGACACTCTTTTTAATTTGAGGCTTTATATAATACGATTTAGTTCCCTCTTCTCGAGAATATGTGAAAACTCCTACTCTCTCAAATCTTTTTTCTTTTATGAACTGTTTTAAATCCTCAAATTCTTCTTCCGTCTCTCCAGGAAAACCTACTATGAAAGTGGTACGTATTACCATGTTTGGAATTTTACGTAACCTACTTATAACCTTTTCTATTTTTTGTCTATTAGTATTTCTATTCATTCTTTTTAGGACTTCATCATGAGAATGTTGTAAGGGAATATCTATATATTTTACTATTTTTTCATTGTTTTTTATCTCTTCAACAAGTTCTTCTGTTACACTATCAGGATATGCATAAAGTAACCTAATCCACTTTAAACCATCAATCTTAGAGATTTCTTTTAAAAGTTGGGGCAGCATAAATTTTTTATAAACGTCTATTCCATATTTTGTAGTGTCTTGAGCAATGAGTATAAGTTCTTTTGCACCTTTTTTGACGAGTTCTTCGGCTTCTCTAAGTATGTCCTCCATTTTGCGACTTCTGTATCTTCCCCTAATCTTTGGAATTATGCAAAAAGAGCAGGCATTACTGCAACCTTCTGCGATTTTTAAATAAGCGTAATAATTTGGCGTAGTTAAAATGCGCTGTATTCCTTCATCATTTAGTAAATTAGCGTGTCCATATTCTAAAACAGTTTTTCCTTTTTCTATTTTTTCTATTACTTCTGCAATTTTGGGGAAATCTCCAGTGCCAATTACTGCATCTAATTCGGGAAGTTCTTTTAATAATTCTTTATTATATCGTTCAGACAAACAGCCAGTTGCAATAAGGTATTTTAGCCTGCAGTTTTTAAGTTTTCCCATCTCAATGATGTACTCTATCGACTCTCTTTTTGCATCCTCTATAAAGCCACAAGTATTTATAATGAGTATGTCAGCTTTATGTTCATCATTTACTATGTTATAACCTTTTTCTTTTAAAATCGCTAACATTTTTTCTGAATCAATTGTGTTTTTGGGACATCCAAGGGATATAATACCTACATTTTTCATCTGCATTTCCTTTCTATTTTAAGATTCTTCTAATATTTTTTTTATTTCCTCTTTTGATACAAGAATTTGCCTTGGCTTAGAACCATCATAACCGCTTATAATACCTTTTTGCTCTAATTGATCTATAATTCGAGCAGCTCTTGCATACCCAATCCTTAATCTTCTTTGTAACATTGAAATAGAAGCCTGCCCTGTTTCTAAAATTACAGAAATAGCATCTTCTAATAATTCATCCTCTTGTTGCTCAAAAATTTTTCCATTTGTCTTTTCCTCAATTTCTATTTCTTCGTATTGAGGATTAGAATGATTTTTTAAAAAAGTTACTACAGCTTCTACTTCTTCTTCAGAGATAAAAGCCCCTTGAATTCGCATAGGTTTTGCTGCTCCTATAGGGTTAAAAAGCATATCGCCTTTTCCTAAAAGTTTTTCTGCACCTGCCATATCCAAGATTGTTCTTGAGTCAATTTGAGAAGATACAGCAAAAGAAATCCTTGAAGGAATATTGGCTTTAATAACTCCTGTTATGACATCAACAGAAGGTCTTTGGGTAGCAATGACCAAATGAATGCCAGCTGCTCTTGCCATTTGAGCTAACCTAAATGTATATTCCTCTACTTCTGCAGGAGATGCTACCATTAAGTCAGAAAGTTCATCAATTATGATTACAATTTTATATAAGCTGTTTTCTTTGTATTTTTCGTTATAGCTGTCTATATCTCTAACTCCATATTGGGCAAATAAGTTGTAACGTCTGGTCATTTCTTGTACTGCCCAATTTAAGACACCTGCTGCTTTTTTAGGGTCTGTAACAACAGGAGTTAAGAGATGAGGAACACCGTTATAAATATTAAGTTCTACTACTTTGGGATCTATCAATATCATTTTTACCTGTTGGGGAGAGGCTTTGTATAGCAAACTCACTATAAGAGAATTTATGCAAACACTTTTACCAGAACCTGTAGCACCTGCTATGAGTAAATGAGGCATTTTAGACAAATCTGCTATGACAATATTACCTGCGATATCCTTTCCTAAACCAATTGCTAAGTCTGATTTAAAATTTCTAAACTTTTTGCTATCTATTACTTCTCTCAAATATACTGGTGCTATTTTATCATTTGGAACTTCTATTCCAATAGCAGATTTACCAGGAATAGGCGCTTCTATTCTCACAGAAGGTGCAGCTAGACTTAAAGCAATGTCATCCGTTAGGCTTACGATTCTGCTAACTTTGACTCCTGCACTAGGTTGCAATTCAAAACGAGTAATTGCAGGCCCTTTTGTCACTTGGATAACTTTTGCATCAACTCCGAAGTTTTTAAGGGTGTCTTCTATTTTTTTTACTTTTTCCATTAACACTTCATTTTTTATTTTTGGTGGGGGAATTGCCTCTTTTAAAAGAGTTATAGGAGGAGGAAGATACTCGCTTTCTATATCCTCTTCTTTATCTTTTGTACCTTTTTCATAGATTTTTCTTTCTTCTTCTAGTTGTTCAATTATATCAATTGTTCTATTTTTTTCTATTATATTTTCTGCTAAAGGTGTGAAATCTTCCTGAAAAGTAGAGGTAGAAATTACTTCCTTCTCATGGTCTGTTTTTTTTACCTTTTTTCTACGTTGTTTAAACTTCTGATAGGAAGATTCCATCAGGTTTACAATAGATACATTTGTAATAAGCACTATAAAAATTGCCAAAGAAGAAAACAATAATATGTAGCTTCCTGTGATACCTAAAAGTTTTACTAAAAAATATACCAGTAAAGCAGCAACAACTCCTCCACCCATATTGTCTATACCATGAGTGTAAGCGGCTGAAATATAATTTTTTAATCCCTCATTAGAAGGGAAATAATACAAATGATCTAAACTTATGATGGTTAGAAAAAATCCAAAAAGTGCTGCAGCTTTATGTAATTTTATAAAATCTCGATTATTAAAGAGAAACATCAATGCAAATACTAAAAGTAAAGCAGATACAACATAAGAACCTATCCCAAAAGAACCCTTTAAAAAAATTTTTATGTTTTTACCTATAGCACCTGTTGTATCTGTATAAAGACTTAAAAAAGAAATAAGTGTAAAAGCCAAAAATATAATTCCAATGATTTCATTTTTGAGAGACTTTTGTTTTTTATCAATCATATATACCACCTATTTATAATTTCTTCTATAAAAATTTTAGTATTAATTATGTAAAATAGCAACAAAAAAATAGATGTGCTAATTTTTTAAACACATCTATTATAACACAAAAATTTTTCTAATAAATACTTATCATGCTTCCTGGAGTATATTTTACATCTAGGTAATCAAAAGGATTAGTAGAATACATTCTTTGAATTATATAATTTCCATTTGAGAGTTTTTCTAATACTAACTGCTTATTCCCCATCTTTAATTCTATGTAATTGGTGGGTATATCCTCTTTTTTTTCAAAAATTAATTCATAGGGAATTATTGTATATAGCATTATTCTTCACCTTTCTTTTTTTCTCTTTCTTCTATCATATTGTGTAACCTCTTTAAAGCTTCTTTGATACCCCCTATTTCGTCAATCAAACCGTAATCTACTGCTTCTTTTCCAACTAAAATTGTTCCTATATCGTTGGCTAATTCTCCAGTTTTAAGCATAAGCCCCATAAAAGTTTCTCTTTTTATTTTTGAATTTCGCACAATAAATTCCACTATTCTATCTTGCATTTTGTTAAAATAGTCAAAAGTTTGGGGAACTCCTACTATTAATCCTGTCATTCTGATAGGGTGTATTGTCATGGTAGCACTGGGAACTATGTAAGAATAATTTGCTGAAACTGCTAAAGGAACCCCGATACTGTGACCTCCACCTAATACTATAGATACAGTAGGCTTAGAAAGGCTTGCTATCATTTCTGCGATAGCAAGGCCTGCTTCCACATCTCCTCCTACAGTATTTAATAAAATTAAAACTCCTTTTATATTAGGGTTTTCTTCTATTGCTACCAATTGTGGTATTATGTGTTCATACTTTGTGGTTTTGTTTTGTGGAGGCAGTATCATGTGGCCTTCAATTTGCCCTATTATAGTAAGACAATGAATATTGCTTTCAAAATTAGGTACGTTTGTCTGGCCTAAATTTTTTAAATTCTCCTGAACAGGTGGTAAAATCTGAGGTTGTTCTGTTTCTTCATTTTTTAAAAAATTGCCCATCTTTATCACGCTCCTAATAATTAGTATAAAAAAAAAGCGCAATAGTATGCGCTTCCCTTTTAAAGATTAAATTCGTCATGTAAAACTCTAACTGCTTCTTCAGCTTTATCTTGACTTACAAGGCAAGAAATAGTATTATGAGAGTCAGCTGTTTGATAAATTTCTATATTATGGCTTGATAATGCCTTTATTACTCTTGCCATTACTCCTGGAACGCCTCTTATTCTATTACCAATTATAGAGACTTTTGAGCAATTAGTTCTGTAGGAATATTTTATATTGTTTTCTTCAAGAAGTTTTTGTAACTTTTTAAAATCCATATCTGATATTGTAAAAACTTGTTTTTCAGGAAAAATATTTATAAGGTCAATGCTTATTTTTTCTTCTGCAATTTTTTCGAATATACTTTCTGTATTTTCACTGTTTTCTAGCACGATTTGAACTCTATGGTCCATATTGGCAATTCCAGTGACTAATTTATCTATATCGTAAATATTATCGTAAGCCTCATTATATTGAGTTATAATAGTGCCTGGACTGTCTGACATGGTATTTTTTATAACAAGGGGTATATTACCTCTCATTGCTATTTCTACCGCTCTGGGATGTACTACCTTTGCTCCTTGTTCTGCAAATTGGAATACTTCATTATAACTTATTTTTTTCAAAATATGGGCTTTTGAAACGATGCGAGGATCTGCTGTCATTATTCCATCTACATCTGTATATATTTCTACCGCGGAAGCTTTTAGAGCTTCACCTAAAAGAGCAGCAGTTGTATCACTGCCTCCTCGTCCTAACGTAGTTAAATCTCCTTCTTCTGTGATACCTTGAAAACCTGCTACTACAGGAATAATTCCCTCTTTTAAACTTTCTAAAAGCCTTGTTGGTTCTACTTTTATAATTTCCGCATTGCCAAAATTATCATCTGTTATAATGCCTGCTTGTCCTCCGGTAAATACTTTTGCTTTATAACCCTTCTTTGATAGGGTTGCAGCAAAAGTCACACTGGAAATTATTTCACCACAATTCATCAATAAATCTAATTCTCGTTTTGAAATATTACTATCTATTGATTTAACCATGTTTATTAGAGTGTCTGTGGCATAAGGGTCTCCATCTCTTCCCATTGCAGAAACTACTACTACAACGCTAAAACCGTTTTTAACTGCTTCAATTACTTTTGAGGTAGCCTTTTCTCTTCTCTCGGGTGTTGATACAGAAGTTCCACCAAATTTTTGTACCAATATTTTCACGTTCTCATCCTTTCTTTTGAGGTATCTAAGTTGACACATTTTATATGTTGACACATTTTATATTATTATACTTCATTAAAGTGATAAAGAAAAGTAATATTTTTAATAAAACCGTCTTTTATTTTCTTCGAATTCCACGATAAGCATGTCGTCACCAATTTTTCTTATAGAGTCCCAACTTATTTCAATATAGTTTGTCTTTCCTCTAAATAAACCCTTTGATTCATATACTATTATTGAATGAATCCTTCCTGTTTCTTCATCAATAACTAAATCTGAATCTTCTACTAATCCCCATCTTCTTCCATCTGTTAAATTTACAATTTCTTTATTTCCAAATTCGCTTAACCTCATAAAAATCCTCCTTATATACCGGTATGGCCAAATCCTCCATCATCTCTTTTTGTTTCTGAAAGGATTTCTGCCTCTACTATTGTTGGTCTCACTATCTGATTGATTACCATTTGAGCAATCCTTTGTCCCCTTGCGATTTTGACTGCTTCTTTTCCTAAATTGATGACTATCAATTTTATTTCTCCTCTGTAATCAGAATCAATTGTGCCAGGAGTATTTAAAAGGGTTATTCCATAGTTTAAAGCTAGGCCACTTCTTGGCCTTATTTGGGCCTCAAAATTTGGAGGAAGTTCAATTTGTATACCTGTTGGAATTAATTTTATTTGACCAGGCTGTAATATGACTTCCTCTTTAACATTAGCATATAAATCCATCCCAGCGGCTCCTTCACTCATATAAGTAGGCAAAGGTAAGTCTTTAGCATCATCAGTTTTTTTAATCTTAAGTATTATTGACATTTTCTAACCACCCTTTATCTCTTTTGTTTAATTTTCCAACCACGGCTATGCTTATGTCATCAGGATATATAATTTTTTTAGCTAAGTCATTTATTTCCTCGTAATTTAAGTTATCTATTGTTTGAAGTATTTCCTCTACAGTATACACTTTGTTAAATAAAAGCATGGATTTCCCTATTGTGCTCATTCTACTGCTTATACTGTCCAAATCCATTAACACGTTTATGCGAAGTTGTTCTTTAAATTTATCAATCTCTTCTTTTGCTAAACCTTTTGAATGCACTTCTTCCATTTCTTTTAAAATTAAGTCATATACCTTCTTAAAATTATTAGCGTTCATACTAGCAAAAATAGAAAAGACCCCAGCATGGTGATAGGTAGAAGGATAAGAATAAATCGAGTAAACCAATCCCTTATCTTCTCTTATTTTTTGAAATAGTCTTGAACTCATTCCTCCGCCAAAAGCATTATTAATGACGGCTAAAGCATATACTTTCCTTAAGTCGTAAGTTATCCCAGGTAAACCAATACATAAATTTACCTGTTCAAAATCTTTTTCATAAAAAGTTTTGTTTTTATGCCAAATTGGAGAAGTCAATTGAGAAATAACATTAGTTTTTTGAATTTTTGATAAATATTTTTGCAGTATTTCATAGATATCATCGTCAAAATTTCCAGCTATCGAGATGACTATGTTATCTTTGTTATAATGAGAATTATAATAATCTACAATTTGTTTTTTGTTTAGCTTTTTAACAGTAGAAAAAGTACCAAGTACAGGAAAAGACAAGGGATGTCCCTTCCATATTGTTTTTGCTAAAAGGTTGTAAGCTACGTCTTCAGGAGAATCTAATTCTGTCAATATTTCTTCAAAGATGACTTGCTTTTCCTTTTCTATGTCTTCTTCCTTAAAGGCAGGGTTAAATACCATATCAAAAAGTATATCAAGACCTTGTTTTACGTGAGTATTTAAGACTTTTATATAAAAACAGGTACTTTCTTTTTCAGTAAAGCCGTTTAACTGCCCACCAATACTATCCGTTTCTTCCGCAATTTGCTTTGCGCTTCTTAGCTTAGAACCTTTAAAAACCATGTGTTCTATAAAATGAGATATTCCATTTATAGTTTTATGTTCGTACATAGAGCCTGCTTTAATCCATATCCCTATGTATACAGAATATGCGTGGGGAATCTTACAAGTTACAACTTTTACTCCTTCAATAATCTTTTGTTCGTACATTTTATCCTCCTTTGCAAATTTAATTATTATTATAGCAAATTTAATTGTTATCTACAATTACCTCCGATACTTTAGTTATTTTATAACCTTTTTCTTTAAGTTGTTTTATTATCTGGGGCAATGCTTCCACGGTATTTTGAGTAGGGTGCATTAACACAATAGCACCATTGTGATATTTAGTCATAACTCTATCTACAATTGTTTGAGGACTTGGATTATTCCAATCTATAGTGTCCAAACTCCATAGAATAACTTTATATCCTAATTGTTCTGCTACTTTTACTACTTCATCATTGAAATCACCATACGGTGGTGCAAAAAGGGTAGGCTTTGTTCCTGTAATTTTCTCTAAAATTTCACCGCTTTTTTTAATATCTTCTTCATATTGTTGCCTACTTAAATTTGTATATTTTACATGTGTGTATCCATGACTTCCGATTTCATGGCCTTTTTGATAAATATCTTTTACAACATTAGGATTTTTTTCTGCCCATTTTCCTTCAAAAAAAAATGTAATATGGATGTTGTTATCTTTAAAAATATCTAACATTTTTGGTATGTACTCATCTCCCCATGCGACGTTGCAAGCAAAGGCAATCTTTTTTTCCTTTGTATCTCCTTTATAAATAGGTTCATTGCTGTTAAAAACAGAAACACTGCGTGTAATTATGTAAATTAAAAAGATGAGCAATAATATTACTAAAGAAAAAATAATCCAAAAGCTTTTTTTAGGATATTTTATATAAAATATTTTCATTATAACACCACCCGTTGATATTCTCACTTTAATTTTATTCAAACAGGCGGTGAATATATTACTAAAAAATAAAAAACATAAACCGTGGGTCGGTTTATGCCTTTAGTTTCTTTCTTCTTCCTCTTCATCAGGCAATGCGTCTTTTCTTGAAAGGCTTATTCTCCCTAGTTTATCTATTTCTGTGACTTTTACCAATATGTCATCGCCAACCTTTACTACATCTTCTACTTTTTGTACCCGTTTTTTTGATAGCTTAGAAATGTGGACAAGTCCTTCTTTACCAGGAGCAATTTCTACAAAAGCTCCAAAGGGTGTTATTCTAAGCACTTTTCCTAAATAAATTTCTCCTACTGCTATATCTTTTGTTATAGCCTCAATCATTTGCTTAGCTCTTTCGCCAGATCTCAAATCAGAAGCAGTAATGTATAACCTACCGTCTTCTTCAATATCAATTTTTACTCCCGTTTCTGCAATAATTTTACTTATGGTTTTGCCACCAGGTCCGATTATTTCTCTAATTTTTTCAGGGTCAACTACCATCCTTATAACACGAGGTGCGTATACTGATAACTGTTTTCTTGGCTCTTTTATAACTTCTAACATTTTGCTAAGAATGTATAGTCTCCCATTTCGGGCCTTTTCTAAAGCCATTTTTAAAATTTCTTTGTCAATTCCAGGAATTTTTATATCCATTTGTATTGCTGTGATCCCATATTCTGTGCCTGCTACTTTGAAGTCCATATCCCCTAAAAAGTCTTCAATTCCTTGTATATCAGTGAGTACAGAAACTACATCTCCTTCCTTGATAAGCCCCATAGCTACTCCTGCAACTGGAGCTTTTATTGGAACTCCTGCATCCATTAAAGCTAAAGTACTTCCGCAAACACTAGCTTGAGAAGTAGAACCATTGGAACTTAAAACTTCTGACACTAATCTTATAGTATAGGGAAATTCCTCTTCAGAAGGAATCACCGGTTCTAAAGCCCTTTCTGCTAAAGCTCCATGACCAATTTCCCTTCTACCGGGACCTCTTAGAGGCCTTACTTCTCCAACACTGTAGGGTGGAAAATTGTAATGATGCATATATCTTTTTGCTTCTTCATCTCCTATGCCATCTAAAATCTGAATATCTCCTAATGCACCTAATGTTGCTACTGTAAGCACTTGAGTTTGTCCTCTTGTGAAAATCGCTGAACCGTGGGTTCTGGGTAGCACTCCTACTTCGCACCATATTGGTCTTATGTCATCAAGGCCCCTGCCATCTACTCTCATTCTTTCCTCTGTTATCATTTTTCGCATTTGTTCTTTCATTATATTATAAAGTACTTCATCTATATCAGCAAGATTATCAGGATATTCTTCTTTAAAGTGCTCTAAAACTTCTTGTTCAACTTTATCTAAGTTATCATTTCTCTCTTTCTTTTCTGCTGTTCTTAACGCATTGTATATTTTTTCTGTTGCATAGGCTCTTACTTTTTCCTCTAGTTCTTTGTCTATTTCATGTAAAATTACTTCGCTTTTCGGAATACCTACTTCTTTAACTATTCCTTCTATAAACTCTACAATCTGTTTGATATATTCGTGAGCATACATTATAGCATCTAGCATAGTTTCTTCAGGGATCTCTTTTGCCCCTGCTTCCACCATTACAATAGCATCTTTTGTTCCTGAAACCACCAAATGCATTAAGCTTTTTTCTCTTTGCTCATGGTTAGGATTAATTATAAATTGCCCATCGACTAATCCTACTGCTACCGCTCCTGTAGGACCATTAAAAGGAATATCAGAAATTGAAAGAGCAACAGAGGAACCAATCATTGCGACTATTTCTGGTTGTACATCAGGGTCAACAGATAAAACTGTAGCTATAACTTGCACGTCATTTCTATAACCATGTGGAAATAAAGGCCTAATTGGTCTGTCAATTAACCGAGCAGAGAGAATTGCCTTTTCACTAGGTTTTCCTTCTCTTTTTATGAAACCACCAGGAATTTTACCAACAGAGTACAGTCTTTCTTCATACTCAACAGTTAAAGGAAAAAAGTCAATCCCTTCTCGGGGTTCTTTGGAAGCACAGGCGGTAACTAGAACGACAGTATCCCCGTATTTTACCCAAGCTGCTCCATTTGCTTGTTGAGCTACTTTTCCTATCTGGACTAACAACTTTCTCCCGGCTAGTTCCATTTCAAAAGTTCGTTCTTCCATGTTATCCTCCTTTCGTAAAATTTTATAGAAAATAGAGCGAGGTATCTCGCTCTATTTTCTTAAATCTAATTTTTCAATAATGGCACGATACCTTTCCATATCTGTTTTCATTAAATAATTTAACAGTGCCCTCCTTTGCCCAACCATTTTAAGAAGACCTCTTCTTGAATGATGGTCTTTTTTATGAACTTGCAGATGAGCATTTAAGTTATTTATTCTCTCAGTTAAAAGGGCAATTTGAACTTCTGGAGAACCTGTGTCAGTATCGTGGAGCTTGAACTTATTGATTATTTCTGCCTTTCTTTCTTTGTCTAGCACTTTTTTCACCCCCATCTTTTAGAATACGCCTTATGCATAGAATACCGCTGGAGATACGGATATCAAAGCATAAGGTAAATTCGCTATTTTATTTTATCACATAATATTTCTGTTGTAAAATATTTTTGAAGTTTTTAGCATAATTAATATCTTTAAAAACTTGTTCTTTTAAGGCTTCTAAATTTTGAAATTTAATTTCATCTCTTATTCTTGTTATAAATTCAACTTCTAAATATTTGCCGTATAAATTTTCATTGTAATCTAAAATGTAAGATTCGACAGAAATGTTTTTGCCACCAAAAGTAGGCTTAGAGCCAACATTTGTGACAGCTATATAAAATTTGTCTTCTATTATTACTCGCGTTACATATACTCCTGCTTTTGGCAAAACCAAATCTTCTGATATTTGCAGATTAGCAGTAGGGAAACCTAATTTTCGCCCAATTTCTTGTCCATGAATCACTTTTCCTCGCAATGAGAAAAAACGTCCTAATAACTCATTGGCTTTCTCAATTTTACCGGATTTTATTAATTCCCTGATATAGCTGCTGCTTACTACAATACCTTCCCTTATAACTGGTGGGATAACATAAACTTTATATGAATATATTTTGGAATATTTTTTTAATGTATTTACATTCCCTAAAGCTTTGTAGCCAAATCTATAATTATGTCCCACCACTGCTATTTTAATGTTTAATAGCTCTACTAAAAATTTTTTTATAAATTCTTCAGCAGTTAATTTAGAAAAACTTTCAGTAAAGTCAAAAAATATTCCATAATCAAGGTTAAATTGCTTTAAAATTTCTACCTTTTTTTGATAAGTAGTTATAAGCTCTGGTTGCTTGTCAGGGATTAAAATTTTTGAAGTATGCTGTTTAAAAGTGAAAACAGCGCTCGCTAAATTATTCTCTTTAGAAAGAGCTATTGTTTGCTTAATTAATTCCTGGTGACCTATATGAACTCCATCAAAATTGCCTAAAGCTATTACTTTGGCCTCTTTGTATTTTGACACATTGCTTTCATCAACAATCTGCAAATTATCATTTCCCCCTCAAAGAAGTCTTTTTGGACGGATTTTATTTCGCTCTAAAATCCCAATGCCGAGAAATTTACCATTATTATCATATAACTTCAAAAGTGAAGTTTCAATAGGATATCTACTTTGAATAAATTGGCCTTTTAAAATTTTTTCAGCTTCCATTTTATTTAATTGTACAGAAGGTAATTTAATAAACTTATCTATTGGCTGCAACAATACTTTCTTCTCTTTTATTTCTTCAAGAGTATATGCATCTTCTATTTTAAAAGCACTAACCTCTGTTCTTATCAACATAGACATATATCCCGGCATATTTAATTTTTCGCATATATCTCTTACTAAAGCTCTCACATAGGTGCCTTTAGAACATTTCACATCTATTAATACTCGATAAGGTGGTTCATACTCAACTAATCCAATATCGTATATGGTAACTTCAATAGGTGGAATATCAATTCTTTTACCTTCTCTTGCATATTCGTATAACTTTTTTCCTTTTATTTTCTTTGCAGAATACATTGGAGGAATTTGTTTTATTCTCCCTTTAAATTTATTTAAAACTTGCCTTAATTCTTCTTCTCTCAGAATCCTTACAGGCCCGCTTTTTACAATTTTGCCGCTTTTATCCAAAGTGTCTGTAGTAAAGCCAAAGGTTATTTCAAATCTATATCTTTTATCCTGCTCAAGAAGATAAGAGACAAATTTAGTGGCATTTCCTATACAAACAGGCAGTACTCCTGCTGCATCCGGGTCTAATGTTCCTGTATGGCCTACTTTTCGTATATTATAGATTTTCCTAATAAAATCTACAACATCATGGGAAGTCATACCAGGAGGCTTTAAAATATTGAGTACTCCTTCCAATTTTTATCCCTCTAACTCTTTGAATATTGCCTGTAAAATTTTTTCTTTGGCTTCTTGGATATTTCCTTTGATGCTACATCCAGCAGCTCTTACATGTCCTCCACCGCCAAAAATATTTGCAATTTTATTTACATCTATTTTTTCTTTTGATCTTAAACTAATTTTTGCCTCTTCTCCTTTTTCTACTAATAGTACTGCTACTTCTACTCCTTCAATATTTCTAGCATAAGTGATAATATTTTCTATATGTGAAAGGTTTGTGTTTGTTTCTTGGAAGTCCTTTTTTAAAATTTCCATATAAGCAACTTTTCCGCCCTTATATAATGTAAGGCTATTTAAGGCTCTTCCCAAAAGTTTTGCTTTGTTGAACTTGAGAGTATTAAAAACTTTATCTCCTATTTCTTTAAATTTAGCGCCATTGTTTATTAAGTCCCCAGCTATTTGATGAGTTATAGAAGTAGTTGATTCGTACATAAATCCGCCACTATCTGTCAAAATCGCTGTATAAAAACTTGTAGCTATTTCTTCATCAAATCCTACTCCTAACAATTTAACAATTTGATAAGCTATTTCTGCTGTTGCTGCTGCGTTAGTATCTACATAATTCAATTTGGCATACAAAGTATTTGAAATGTGATGGTCAACATTAATAGTTACAGCAGAAGTTTTTAAAAGTTCTTTGGTGCTGCCCAATCTTTCTTCATCAGCACAGTCAAAAATCAAAACCACCTCCGCCTCTTTATAAAATGGTCTTGATATTTTATCAACATTAGGGACAAAATTGTACATTTCAGGGATTTCGTCATCTATGAATACATCTACTTCTTTTCCCATTTTTTTTAATACTTTATACATTCCTGTAACAGTGCCTATAGCATCTCCATCGGGTGCAATGTGAGAAGCTACGATTACACTTTTAGCATCTTTTATGTGATTAATTGCATCAATTAATATCAATTACCATCACCCTCTTGCTTGTTTAGTTCTTTTAATATTTCAGAAATATAAGCTCCGTATTCTATAGATCGATCCAATTCAAAGATAATTTCAGGAGTATATCTCATTTTTATTCTTCTTCCAATTTCGTGTCTGATGTAGCTGGCTGCACTTTTTAGCCCTTCAAAAGTTTCACGTTTATCTTCTTCATTCCCGTAAATACTTACATAAACTTTAGCATATCTAAAGTCTTTAGTAAGTTCTATATCAGTTATACTAACCATTGCTTTAATTCTTGGGTCTTTAATTTCTTCTAAAATCATCTTACTTATTTCTCTTTTCATTTCTTCTGAAAGTCGACTATTCCTGTACTGCATTATACTCATCCTTTCAACGAGGAATTTCTTCCATTTGATAAGCTTCTATTATATCCCCCTCTTTAATGTCATTGAACCTATCTATACCTATACCACATTCAAATCCTTGTTGCACCTCTCTTACGTCGTCTTTAAACCTCTTTAAAGAAGCAATTTTACCTTCATAAACTACAATACCATCCCTTACTACACGTATATCAGCATTCCTTAATATCTTGCCACTTAACACATAGCATCCAGCTACATTTCCTATACCAGGTACTCTAAAAACAGCTCTAACTTCTGCTCTTCCTAACTCTACTTCTTTATATTTTGGCTCCAACAGACCTTTCATAGCCGCTTTGATATCTTCAATAGCCTCATATATAATTCGATAAAGCTTTATATCTACCTTTTCTTTTTCTGCGAGATTTTTAGCGTTAGTCTCTGGTCTTACATTAAAACCTATTATTATGGCATTAGAAGCTGATGCAAGCATAACATCTGTTTCAGTTATTGCGCCTACTGCTCCGTGTATTACCTTTATTCTAACTTCTTCGTTGCTTAAGTCTTCAATAGATTTTTTTAGTGCTTCTACTGAACCTTGAACATCCGCTTTGATGATAATATTTAACTCTTTTACACTGCCTTCCTGTATTTGACTAAATAAGTCCTCTAATGAAACTTTTTGCTTGCGTTTAAGTTCCATTTCTTTTTGAAGTTCTCTACGTCTTTCTGCTAATTCTCTTGCTTTTTTCTCGTCCTCTACTACTATGAGTTTATCTCCGGCTTCTGGTACTTCAGAAAAACCCAAAACCTCTACGGGCATAGAAGGTCCTGCTTTTTTAATCCTTTTACCTTTATCGTCAAACATTGCCCTTACTTTTCCATAAACAGTACCTGCTAAAATAACATCTCCTATTTGCAAAGTTCCATTTTGCACAATGACAGTTGCAACAGGACCCTTTCCTTTTTCTAGCTTTGCTTCTATTATAGTACCTCTTGCTGGCTTATTTGGATTAGCTTTTAAATCTTCCATTTCAGCAACCAGCAAAATCATTTCTAAAAGATTATCTATACCTATATTCTTCTTAGCAGAAACAGGTACACAAATTGTATTTCCTCCCCATTCTTCTGGCACTAAGCCTAACTCACTTAGTTCTGTTTTCACCCTATCTGGATTTGCAGTTGGCAAATCTATTTTGTTTATAGCTACAATCATGGGTACGTTGGCGGCTTTCACGTGGTTTATTGCTTCTACAGTTTGAGGCATAACACCGTCATCTGCGGCTACTACTAGCACGACAATATCTGTGATGCTGGCTCCTCTTGCTCTCATAGCAGTAAAAGCTTCGTGGCCGGGTGTATCTAAAAAGACAATTTTTTTATCATTTATCTCAACTACAGAAGCTCCTATGTGCTGTGTAATTCCTCCCATTTCTTTCATAGTGACATTTGTATTTCTGATGGCGTCTAATAAAGAAGTTTTACCGTGGTCCACATGTCCCATTACAGTAACAATAGGAGGACGAGGTTGCAAATCTTTTTCATCATCGGGCGTTTCTTCTAATAACATTTCTAATTCATTTTTTACTTCCTCTTTGTCTACTAAAAATCCATATTCTTCAGCAATTTTAGCTGCATTTTCAAAGTCAATTTGTTGATTTACTGTAACCATTATTCCTTTAGCAATTAACTTTTTAATTATTTCTGTAGGATTGACTTTCATTTTTTCTGCTAACTCTTTTACAGTTAAAAACTCTGGAATAGTGATTATTTTAATTTCGTCCTCTTCTTTTTCTTCTGTTAAAACCATTTTTTTGTTATTCTTCTTATTTTTTTTGTTACCTTTTTTAAAGCTCTTCTTATAAACTCTTTCTTTTTCTATGTCTTCTAAATTGTCCTCAAATATATCTTCTTCCTTTTGTTGATCGACCTCTTCTGTTTGTTGTGGTTTATCACTTAATAAATCCATTATCAATTCTACTTCTTCATCTTCCAATGTGCTCATATGATTTTTTACTTTTATATCTAAATCATTTAATTTAGAAATAAGGTCTTTACTAGATAAATTTAATTCTTTTGCTAATTCATAAACTCTTGTTTTAGACATATTATTCACCTCCATAATTTTCCTCCTTTGCAGCATCCAATAATACATTTGCTAATCCTTCGTCTGTAATACCAATTACTCCGACCATTTCTCTTCCTATAGCTTTTGCCAATAACTCTTTTGTGGAATATACAATGTACGGGACTTTATTTCGTTCACACATTGTAGCAAATTTTTTAAAAGTATTTTTTGACACGTCAGTAGCCAATACGACTAAAAAGATTTTCTTAAGTTTAAGGTATTTATCCACACTATAATTGCCAGAGACAAGTTTACCTGCTTTTTTGCTTATTCCGAGCATAGAATGAAATCTGTCATTCTTCATCCTCTATCTCCCTCTTTAGTTGTTCGTAAATTTCATCAGAAATTGGTACTTCTAGCGCTTTTTCTAACCTTTTATTTTTAAAAGCTTTTTCAAGGCAATTTATATCTTTGCAAATATAGCAACCTCTCCCCGGCACTTTACCTGTTAAATCCACTTGTACAACTGAATCTTTTGCACGTCTTACAATGCGTATTAATTCCCTTTTCGGTTTCATCTGCTGACAGCCTAAGCACATTCTCATTGGAACCTTTTTGGTTTTCATCTTTTCACCTCACTTAACTTTTTACCATTGATTCACTTTTTATGTCTATTTTCCAACCTGTGAGCTTTGCCGCCAGCCTCGCATTTTGACCTTCTTTTCCAATTGCTAAAGACAATTGATAATCAGGTACAATTATTCTTGCCACTTTTTCTTTCTCATCTAAAATTTCTATACTTAACGCTTTTGCTGGGCTTAAAGCGTTCATTATAAATTCTTGAGGTTTTGAACTCCATTTGACTATATCTATTTTTTCTCCTTTTAGTTCATTGACAACAGCTTGTACCCTCGCACCTTTATATCCAACACAAGCCCCTACAGGATCTACATTTCCATCTCTGCTAAAAACCGCCATTTTTGTGCGTGAACCAGCTTCTCGAGCAATGCTCCGTATTTCAACTATTCCTTGTTGAATTTCTGGGGATTCCAATTCAAATAACCTTTTTACAAGCCCTGGATGAGAACGAGAAATTAAAATCTGAGGTCCTTTAGTAGTCTTTTTTACTTCCACAATATACACCTTAACTCTGTCTCCTGGTGCAAAAGTTTCACCTGGAATTTGTTCTGTCGGGCCTAATATAGCTTCAACTCGACCTAAATTAATGAGTACATTCTTTTTATCTACCTTGGTTACAATTCCTGTTACTACTTCTGTTTCTTTACTCAAAAATTCTTCATAAATCACATTTCTTTCCGCTTCTCTAATCCGTTGAATCACAACTTGTTTTGCGGTTTGTGCTGCAATCCTGCCAAAATTTTTTGGCGTTACTTCTATATCAACTATATCTCCTATCTGATATTTTTTATTTATTTTTCTCGCTTCTTCTAAACTTATTTCTAAGAGGTCATTGTAGACCTCTTCTACTACTGTTTTTTGTGCATAAACTTTTACATCACCTGTTTCTCTGTCCATCACAATTTTAGCATTTTGCGAAGAACCATAATTTTTTTTGTAGGCAGAAACTAAAGCAGCTTCTATCGCTTCAAACATTGTATCTTTTGGAATGCCTTTTTCCTCACAGATAGAATTTAAAGCTTCTATGAATTCTGTATTCATTATTTTATCCTCCCTCCTTAATTTTAAAACTTTATTACTGGTTTAACAAGACTTACATTCTTCATATCAAATTCCTTTCTTTCTCCATTATAGAGAATAGTTATTTTATCACCTGTAAACTCTATAAGTTCGCCTTCAAACTTTTTTCTCTTATCAATAGGAGAATATAGGGATATTTCTATTTCTTTTCCTATATTTCTTTCAAAATCGCGTGGTTTTTTAAGAGGTCTATCGAGACCGGGAGAAGATACTTCTAAAATATAACTGTGTTCTATTGGGTCTGCTTCATCTAATCTATCGCTTAAATACTCGCTAACCAGTTGACAATCATCTAAAGTAATACCTCCTTCTTTATCTATATAAACTCTCAAATACCAGTGGCTTCCTTCCTTTTTGTATTCTACATCTACCAGTTCAAAATTATTTTTTTCTAAAATAGGCATTACTAAATCCTTTGCAATTTGTTCTATTTTGGACATATCCTTCTCCTCCTAAAACTTTTATTTTTCATTATATAAACTAAAGAGTGGGAAAACCCACTCTTTGTGCAAAAAATCTATGTTGACATAACAATTATAGCATACACCTTTTACCAACGCAACACTAAAATAAACTTAATTGATTAGATTCTGGCAAATCGGTTAAACATCCATGCTGTTTTAATATTTCTATAACTGTTTTACTGACCTTTGTTCTGTTTCTAAAATCTTCAATAGATAGAAATTTGCCATTTTCTCTTTCTTGTGCAATTGTTTTGGCTGCTTGTATTCCTACTCCTTCTAGAGAATTAAGAGGTGGTAGCAATCCTTTTTCAGTAATCAAAAATTTGACTGCATCAGATTTATATAAATCTACATTTATAAACTTAAATCCTCTTAAGTACATCTCTAAAGCTACTTCTAATACGCTCAAAAGATTTTTTTCTTTAGGACTAGCATTATTTCCTTTAGCTTCTATCTCCTTTATAGCATTTTTTATTCTGTCTTTCCCTTTTAATACAATATCTAAATTAAAGTCATCTGCTCTAACAGTAAAGTAAGTAGCATAAAAGGCTTCTGGATAATGAACTTTAAAATAAGCAATTCGAAATGCCATTATTACATATGCAACGGCATGGGCCTTAGGAAACATATATTTTATTTTTTGGCAAGACTCAATAAACCAATTTGGAACACCGTGTTTTTTCATTTCTTCTATTCCTTCTGGTGTCACACCTTTGCCTTTTCTTACATTTTCCATTATTTTGAAAGACAATTTTTTGTCCATACCTTTGCTTATCAAATAAAGCATTATGTCATCTCTTGTAGATATTACTTCTTTTAATGTAGCTATTCCTTCTCTTATTATGTCCTGAGCATTGTTGAGCCATACATCAGTGCCATGAGAAAGTCCACTTATGCGTACTAGTTCTGAAAAAGTAGTAGGACGAGTGTCAATAAGCATCTGTCTTACAAACTTTGTTCCAAACTCGGGTAATCCTAAAGTACCCACAGGAGTATTTAGCTCTTCAGGGTCTATTCCCAATGCTTCTACACTGGTAAATAAGCTCATAGTTTTTTTATCGTCTAAAGGTATTTCTCTTGCATTAATTCCTGTCAAATCCTCTAGCATTCTTATAACTGTAGGGTCATCATGTCCTAGAATATCTAGTTTTAAAAGTCTTCCACTTATTGAATGGTAATCAAAGTGAGTTGTTATAACATCAGTGTCTTCGGCATCAGCAGGATGCTGTATTGGAGTAAAGTCATAAATGCTCTTGTCTTTTGGCACGACCATTATTCCACCTGGATGTTGCCCTGTAGTTCTTTTTACCCCTGTACAACCTATAGTGAGTCTTTTGATTTCTGATTTATGAACTATTAAATTGCGTTCTTCAAAATATTTTTTTACATATCCATAAGCAGTTTTATCTGCTAAAGTTCCAATAGTGCCTGCTCTAAAAACATGACCTTTTCCGAAAAGTTCCTCTGTATACTTATGAGCAATAGGTTGATATTCTCCAGAAAAATTAAGGTCTATATCTGGTTCTTTATCTCCTTCAAAGCCTAAAAACACTTCAAAAGGTATATCAAAACCATCTTTCCTCATCAAAGTGCCACAGTGAGGACAAGTCCTATCAGGCATGTCCACACCACAACCATAGCTTCCATCAGTTATAAACTCGGAATACTTACAATTTGGGCAAACATAATGAGGTGGCAAAGGATTTACTTCTGTTATTCCGCTCATAGTAGCTACTAAAGAAGAACCTACAGAACCTCTAGAACCAACCAAATACCCATCTTTTAAAGACTTAGATACTAATTTTTGAGCTATAATATACATGACTGCATATCCATTGTTAATTATAGAATTTAATTCTCTATCTAAGCGATTTTGTACTATTTCCGGCAAAGGGTACCCGTATATTTCATGAGCCTTATCTAAAGTAAGCCTTCTTAATTCTTCTTCAGCTCCTTCTATCACGGGAGGAAATGTTCCATCTGGTATGGGTTTTACTTCTTCTACAAGGTCAGCAATTTTATTAGGATTATCGATTACAATCTCTTTTGCTACTTCTTCCCCTAAATATTCAAATTCTTTTAGCATCTCATCAGTTGTTTTAAAATACAAAGGTGGTTGCCTATCTGCATCCTTATATCCTTTTCCTGCCATTAAAATTTTTCTGTATATATTATCCCATGGATCTAAAAAGTGCACATCTCCTGTTGCTACTACTAATTTATTGTATTCTTTACCTAAAAGATAAATTTTTCGATTAATTTCTTTTAATTCTTCTACGCTTTTTAATTCTCCTTTTTCAACTAAAAACTCATTATTTCCAACAGGCTGTATTTCTAAATAATCGTAAAAAGAAATAATATTCTCTAGTTTCTTTTCTTCTAAGTTAGATACAATTGCCCTAAAAACTTCCCCTTGTTCACAAGCAGAACCAATGAGAAGGCCTTCTCTCCTACTAATAAGTAAACTTTTTGGAATCCGAGGTGTCCTATGGAAATATTCCAAATTAGACTTAGAAATTATTTCATATAAATTTCTCAGTCCTTTTTGATCTTTTACTAAAATTGTAACATGATAGGAAGGAAGTTTCCGTATGTCAACTTCACTTTCTCTTAATATGGCATTTATATCTTTTACTTTTTTTACTCCTAATTCTTTTAATCTATCAATAGTTTTTATAAATATTTCAGCTGTAGCTCTAGCATCATCTACTGCTCTGTGGTGATGTTCCAATTTTACCTGCAAGTGTTCAGACAGTGTATCTAGCTTGTAATTTTTCAAATCTTTATATAAATGCCTACTTAGTTCTAAGGTATCTAAAACCGCATTGTTTACATTTAAATTAAATTTTTTAGCTTTAGATTTTATAAAAGACACATCAAAATTTGCATTATGAGCTACTAAAACACTGTTAGAAGCAAACTCTAAAAATTTAGGTAATATTTCTTCTATAGAAGGAGCATCTTTAACCATGGATCCGTCAATTCCAGTAAGTTTTGTAATAAAAGAAGAAATAGGGATTTGGGGATTAACAAAAGTTTCAAAAGTATCTATTATTTTGCCTTCTTTTATTTTTACTGCACCAATTTCAATTATTTCATCATTTATATTGGAAAGACCTGTCGTCTCTATATCAAAAACAGTAAATTCATCTTCTAAAGTAGCTTCTGTATCTCCTGTTACAATAGGTACACCATCATCCACCAAATAACCTTCTACACCGTATATGACTTTTACACCGTATTTAGAAGATGCTTCCATTGCTTCTGGAAATGCCTGTACAACTGCATGGTCTGTTATAGCAATGGCTTTGTGTCCCCATTTTGCCGCTCTTTTAATCACTTCTGTTGCAGAGGCTACTGCATCCATACTACTCATTTGCGTGTGTAAGTGAAGTTCCACTCTTTTTTCTTCACTTAAGTCCTTTCTTTCTTTTGGAGATGTTAGCTGAAGGTCTTTTAAACTTATTACTAAGTCTCCTTCATATTTATCGTAGAAAACTTTCCCTCCTAATTTTACAAAACTGCCTACTTGGATATTCTCTTTTAAATAAATATACTTTTCCTCAGTTAAAAAAGCTTTTACAAGTATTGATGAAGTATAATCAGTTATATCAAAAGTCATTAAAATTTTGGACTTTAATTCCTTAAACTCGAGAGAAAAGATTTCACCTTCTATTATTGCTTCTTCTGTTTCTGCAGTGATATTTTTAATGGATATTGCTTCAGCTTTTATTTCCTTTCCTAAAAGTACTTGGGAATCTTCTTTATCCTCAATTTTTTCTGTCGTTTTGCTAGTTTCTTGCTTCTGCCCGCTTTTAGCGATTTCTTCAATAATTTTTATATCTTCTTCCATTATTATTTTTTCCATTGTATCTTCAAACTCTTCTAAAAGGACTAAATTTATTTCTGCTTCAAACCCATATTTATCCCTTAAAAATTTCTTAAGAACAAAATCAATTTTATTGCTTTTTATAAATTGATAGACTATTTCGTTTGGAGCTTTAATTATTATCTTTTGATTTTCTGTTACTACATCACAGGTTTTTAAAAAACTAAGAGAAGTGGGATATTCTTCGCTTATTTTTAAAATTATTTCTTCAAAATTATCTACTATGTCTTGAAGATTATTAAATTTTTCTTTTTGTTCTATTACGACTTCTACTTCCTTAATTAAAGGAAATTTATGAAGCAAAAAATCCCGGAAGTTCTTTATCTGAGAACTTGCTTGATTGTTTGAGGATACACTTACAATTAATTTTCTCTCTTTTTTTAATAGTTTTACTTTTTTTATTTCAATTTCCTGCAGGAAAAATGCTGGAATCATCAAATCCCTCTTTCTAAATCCACATTTTCAGAATATCAAAATACATTTTTAATCGCGCATAAAAGCCTTTAACTAATCCCAGCTTTTCTTCTTTCATGACATGACTCATATTCTCAAGAGGCACATTTACCACTCTTAACTTATTCTTTTCAGCATGTCTATTTAAAGCAATTTCTACTCCGAATCTACTGATTTCCATCTCTTCAATGTTTTCTAAAAATTGCCTTTTTATTGCCCTTTGTCCTGACAAAAAAGGTGCTATTTTTTGTGCAAAATCTGTAGATTTTCTTCCACCAGAAAAAATTCCAATTGTCATATCTGCTTCATTTTTTAATACAGGAGATACGAGATTTACAAAATGTTTTTCAGTAAGTCCAATCAAATCGGCATCTAACATAACAATAATATCACCTTTAGAATTATCTATTCCTGCTTTTAATGCTTTTCCTTTTCCTTGATTTTTTTCTAAATTGACAAGCTTCACATTGTATTTTGATGCTTGTTCTTTTGTATCATCAGTAGAACCATCATTTACAACTATGATTTCATCAATCAGGTCTATTGTTTCTAAGACTGACAAAACTCTCCCAATATTTTTTCCTTCATTAAAAGCTGGGATTACAACAGAAATCATTAAGAATCCTCCTCAAGTAATTTTTCAATTTCTTTCATCAATTCTTCTACTAACTCTTCTTCTTTAACTTTTTTATAAACTTTTCCTTTTTTAAAAACGATTCCTTCTCCATCTCCCCCTGCTATTCCTATATCTGCTTCTTTTGCTTCCCCCGGCCCATTTACAACACATCCCATAACAGCGACCTTTAAAGGCTTTTTAATATTCCTCGTCTTTTTTTCTACTTCTTCTGCTAACTTTATTAAGTTAATTTTTGTTCTGCCGCAGGTAGGACAGGAAATGACTTCGACTCCTTCTTTTAAAAGACCTAAAGAACGTAAAATCTGCTTTCCTACTCTCACCTCATGAACTGGGTCACCCGTTAAAGAAACTCTTATTGTGTCTCCTATTCCTAAATAAAGCAATGTTCCTATTCCTATAGCAGATTTTATAGTGCCCGCTTCAATGGTACCTGCCTCTGTTATGCCTAGGTGCAATGGATAGTCTACTTTCGAAGAAGCTAGCTTATAAGCCTCTATAGTAAGTGGTACATTTGTAGTTTTAAGTGAAATAACTATATCATAAAAGCCTAACTTTTCTAAAATTAAAACATTTTTTAAAGCGCTTTCCACAACTGCTTCAGCAGTTATTCCCTTGTATTTATGTAATATTTCTTTTTCTAAAGAACCAGAATTTACACCTATTCTAATAGGAATACCCTTTTCTTTTGCTATTTCTACCACTTTTTTGATATTCTCTTCTCTTCCTATGTTTCCGGGATTAATTCTTATCTTGTCTGCTCCATTTTCAATTGATTTTATAGCTAATCGATAATCAAAATGAATATCTGCTACCAAAGGAATATTTATATTTTTCTTTATTTCTTTTAATGCTTCAGCTGCTTCCATATCCGGAACAGCAACTCTTATAATATCACAGCCTTCAGCTTCTAGCCTTTTTATCTGCTCTATTGTTTTTTCAATATCATGGGTATCCGTGTTAGTCATAGACTGAACCAAAATTGGATTATTTCCTCCAATTTTTTTATTGCCTATTTTGACTTCGCGAGTAATTTTTCTCATTTTTATCACCTTTTAAAAAATACGCAGAATATCTCTATAGGTTATAAAAATCAACAAAGCAATCAACAGTAAAAACCCTAAATAATGAATATAGCCTTCTTTTTCAGGTGGCAATGCTTTACCTCTTACTGCCTCTGCTAACACAAACAAAATCCTTCCACCGTCTAAAGCCGGTAGTGGCAATAGATTAAAAATGCCTAAATTTACGCTTATAAGAGCAGAAAAAGCTAGTAAATTTATAACACCTGTTTTAGCCACTGTTCCAACAGCTTGAACAATTCCCACAGGTCCCATAATATCATTGACAGAGACCTTTCCGGTTACTAACATTACAAAAAATAAAATAATAAGTTTTGAAAAATATATTGTCTGATTGATGGCAGTTTTAAAGGCAAGAGAGATAGAACGCTCATAGTCTGGAACAATTCCTATCATTACCTTTGAAGCGTTTTTATCAAAAATTGGTTTTACTTGTTTTTGTAAAATCCGATTTCCCCTTTGAATTTCAATTGTCAATACTCGCTCTCCATTAGAACTTATGGCTTTCTCTAACTCCTCCCATGTATTTATTTTTGTATTATTTACCATTACAATTTTGTCCCTCGGCAAAATTCCTGCTTTTTCAGCGGGATATCCTTCCATTACGGATTTTACCTGTGGTATCGGACTTCCTATATTAAAAAATACAATAAAAAGCAATAAAAAAGCTAATAGTATATTCATTAAAGGACCTGCAGCAAAGACAGCTAACCTTACAGGCCAAGGCTTATTTACTATAGCACGCGGGTCATTAGATTTTTCATCTTCACCTTCTAAAGCAACATAACCACCGAATAGCAATGCTCTAAAAGAATACTCTGTTTCTCCGTATTTCTTTTTAAAAAGTCGTGGACCAAAGCCAATAGAAAATTCATTTACTCTAGCTCCAGAAAGTTTTGCGACGATAAAATGTCCAAATTCGTGAAACATTACTAAAACGCTTAAAACAATTATACTTATCAATATTGTCAAAATGTATCACCTCATATATTTTTTTGCTATTTTCTCCTTAACCTCTTTATCCACATTTATTATATCATCTAAAGTGGGATTTTGTATATTATTATGTTCTTTCATACTCTCTTCTATGATTTCAGCTATTTGCAAAAATTCTATTTTTTTATTTAAAAACAAAGATACAGCTATTTCATCAGCTGCATTTAATACGGTAGTCATAGTTCCTCCAATTTTTAAAGCCTCATATGCTAACGACAAACATTTAAAAGTTTCTAAATCGGGTTTTTCAAAAGTTAGCTGAGTTATAAGAAAAAAATCTAAAAAATTTATTCCATTTATGTAATTGCGAGTAGGATAATTTAATGCATACTGAATAGGTATCCTCATATCGGCAGCAGCCAATTGTGCAATTACACTACCATCTATATATTCTACCATTGAGTGAATTATACTCTGGGGATGCACAATCACATCAATTTTATTTTCAGAAATGTCAAAGAGCCATTTTGCTTCTATTACTTCAAACCCTTTATTCATCAAAGTGGCAGAATCTATCGTGATTTTTTTCCCCATTTTCCAATTAGGATGATTTAGAGCCTCATTTACAGTTACTTTTCTCAAATCTTCTTTTTTCTTTCCCCTAAAAGGACCTCCAGAGGCTGTTAAAATCAATCGAGATACTTGTTTTTTGTCATTTCCTCTTAAACATTGGAGTATAGCAGAGTGTTCACTATCTACAGGTAAAAGACTTATATCTTTCTTTTTTACCAAATCCATTACGATTTGTCCAGCTGTTACAAGCACTTCTTTATTCGCTAAAGCAATATCTTTTCCCATCTGGATAGCTGTAACTGTTGGAATAAGGCCAGCAATTCCTTCTACAGCTACCACCACTAAATCTGCGTCGTACTTTACAATTTCTTGAAGCCCTTTGTTGCCAGTTAGAATTTCGACATTTTTCTTTAGATTCTCCCTTAATTGGTTAGCTTTATCTTCATCTTTAACTGCTACGACTTTAGGATTAAATTCTTTAATTTGTTTAGATAAAAGTTCTATGTTGTTATAAGCTGTAAGTCCTACTATTTCAAAATTTTCTTTGAAATTTTTTATTACCTCTAATGTTTGTGTACCGATAGAACCAGTCGAGCCGAGAATTATTATCTTTTTCATGAAGTACATCCCTTTCTAAATTAAGTACTGAAAAATAAAGTATATAAAAGGAGAAACAAATAAAATACTATCAAATCTATCTAAAATTCCTCCATGACCAGGAATTATATTTCCAAAGTCTTTAATGTAGCAGTTTCTTTTTACAAAGGAAGCAATTAAATCTCCACATTGAGCGATTATACTTCCAAATAAGCCTATAATTACAGAAAGATATATAGTAACATTCGATTGAGGGAATAACCAAACAAATACACCACAACTGATGACAGAGCCTATGATTCCTCCAATTCCTCCTTCTATCGTCTTTTTGGGACTGATTGTAGGAGCAAGTTTGTGCTTTCCAAAAAATCTACCGGTAAAATAGGCAAAAGTATCTGTCATCCAAGAGACTATAAAAACAAACCATACTATGTAAATTCCTTCAGGCATTTCTCTAAGTTTTTGTATGTACAAAAAGAAAAGAGGTATATAAATGATTCCCATTAAAGTTAGAGCGTAATCTTTGAGATTATATTTTTTATTAGTCAAAAATAGCAAAAAAAGCATCATTGTGATTATAACTAATACATCTACTTTTGCGATTTTACTTTCTAAAAAATATAAAAAGATTGCTGACAAATATCCAAAAATTTTTACAGGCCGTATCCCAATATTTTTTGTAGCATTATAAAATTCATTAAGTCCTAATATGCTTACTAAAACTAATGCAATTTTAAGCATATCTCCCCCTTTTATTAAAATGAAAAATAAAATTGGCAAGCCTACTATCGCACTTATAACTCTTGTTTTTAGCATATTTATTTACCACTCCTCGTATAATATGATTGTAATTCACATCAAAAATTTAATAATAAACACATAAATTAAATCCTTAAAAACCATTTTTACCCTGGTAAAACAATCTCATAATTAAATCTCTCATTTTTTATTTAAATGGTCCTTTGTCTCTGATAAACTTAAAAGTAGAAGGTCCCTTTTATGTTTACTGAGGTATTTTTGGCTCACTCCTGTGGCATGCTGGTAAATCAGCATCACCACTCGAATAAGACTGAACCTCTGGAGTTATTTGAGTAATACATACTCGTTTGTTGTGCCTCTTTAGCTTATCTGTCCATCGCTTGAGCATCGATGGTCAGGCACCCTATAAGCTAAATCTGAGCACTAATCACGGCGAGGGTGTATTACAAATAACTCTCAGAGACAAAGGACCTTCAAAAAACTTTTTACAAAAAGGAGCGTGAATCTACCATGAGCTCTACACTTATCGTTGGCATTGATATTTCAAGTGAATTAAATGCTGCTTCTTTTATTGATGAGACCGGCAACCGCTTAGTGAAAAAAACTTTCTTCTTCCCTAATAATTTGGATGGCGCTCAGCAGCTTCTAAACTTTACTATCTCTCTTGCTCAACAATACAATATTTCATCCATTAAATTTGGCATGGAAGCTACTTCACACTATGCCTGGCATTTGCATACTTTCCTAGCTTCTTCTCCTGAACTTGCTCCCTTTAATCCTCTATTTTACGTCATCAATCCTTCTATCATTAAATCTTTTAAAGGCGCTTATATACATCTTCCTAAAACAGACTCCATTGATGCAGCTGTTATTGCTGAATGTGTAAGATTTGGACAGGTCAAACCAACTCCTCTCCCAGACTTGAGATACGCTGCACTGCAAAGACTTACTCGCATGCGTTATCATATCGTCCGCAGCTTGGTCCGTGAAAAAAATCGAGCCCTAAGCCTTATTTCTTTCAAGTTCTCAACCTATCCTTCAGAGTGCCCTTTTAGCAACATATTTGGTAAGGCTTCCTTAGCTATCATTGAAAATTTTACTCCTGATGATATTGCTTCCATGCCTCTTGATGACCTGATCGACTTTATTGTGAAAAACGGCAATAACAGACTCTCAGACCCTACTCAAATCGCCAAAACTTTAAAAGCTGCTGCTAACAGAGCTTACAGGCTTCACCCTGATCTTGCTGAAGCAAACGACTTAGCTCTTTCTATGACACTCGAAAATATTCGCTTCCTCGAATCTCAACTTAAAAAGCTCGACGGCGAGATATCAAGACAGCTTAAAGCTTTTTCTCAAACTCTAACTACTATCCCCGGTATTGGAGACGTCCTTGCTGCTGGTATCATCGCCGAAATTGGTGATATTAAAAGGTTTAATAACGAGGCTGCTGTTGCCAAATATGCTGGCCTCATCTGGAATAAATACCAATCAGGTAATTTCAATGCCCAGGATACTTCTTTGGTTAAGTGTGGTGATCAGTACCTGCGATACTATCTTGTTGAAGCCGCTAACTGTGTTAGGGTGCACACAGTGAGGTTTAAAGACTACTACAACAAGAAGTATCGCGAGGTACCTAAACACCAACATAAACGTGCCCTCGTCTTAACTGCTAGAAGATTAATCCCTCTGATCTTTGCAATGCTCAGCAAAGGTCAAATATATCAAGAAAGAGGTGTTGCTAGTATTTAAATACTTTTTTGTTAAAAATTAATAAGGAATTTAGTTCTGGAACTTCCAATACCATTTATTGGTATATTGGAAGAAGGGTATCTTTTTGTCTTTTTGCCCTTTAAATGTCTCAAAAAATTTTTAATTACCCCCTTGACATTTTACCGTTTGTCTTACTATACTCCCCCAAATCTCCTTTGGCGAGTTTGGTAATACAATATTGCTTCAATAAGATGTTCTTTGCCAAAATCCGGCCACAGTACCTCTGTAAACCAAAGCTCAGAATAAGCAGATTGCCACAATAAGAAATTGCTTAATCTTTTTTCTCCACTTGTTCTTATTATAAGATCTGGATCTGGCTGGTTTTTAGTATACAAATTTTCACTTATAGTTTGTTCTGTAATTTCCTCAATGGACAATTCTTTATTTAAAATCTTTGCGCAAATTTTTTTCACAGCCTTTACTATTTCATCTCTTCCGCCATAATTTAACGCAATATTAAGTACAAGGCCAGAGTTGTTTTTTGTTACATTTTGCGCCCGCTCTATTTCAATTTTACACTTCTGTGGTAAAACGGAAATATCACCTATGAAGTTAATCAATACATTATTTTTATTCAATTCATCTACTTCTTTAGAGAGAAATTCAACGAGTAAATCCATTAAAAAATTTACTTCTTCTTTAGGTCTTTTCCAGTTTTCGGTTGAAAAAGCGTACAAAGTTAAATATTTTATTCCTAATTCTCTAGAGGCTTTTACAACCTCTCTTACAGCATTAACACCAGCTTTATGGCCATAAAATCTCATTATCCCTCTTTTTTGAGCCCATCTTCCATTTCCATCCATGATAATACCTATATGAATAGGCAATTTATTTTTATCAATCTTGTCACTCAAGTCTCTATTTTTTTGTCCAAAAAACACCATTTATTTTCCTCCTCATTTTATAAGGGCGCCCCCTCGTCAGAGGGGGGATTAAATTCTAATAACAGTAATTTCAAGAATGTTATTTTGTTCTTTTATCCTGGCAACTTTTAAACGAGAACCCTCATATTTAAAAATAGATTTTGTCTCTACAACGTTAAATTTTAAGTCCTTAGGTAATTTTTCTATTATTTTATGTAAATCCATCCCTATAAAATTATTATAATAATCTGTCAAATTTCCATTATCTCCTTTTCTTTAGCTTCCACTGCTTTGTCTATCTCTTTAATATATTTGTCAGTTAATTTTTGAATTTCTTCTTCTCTCTTTTTTCTTTCATCTTCCGAAATTTCACCGTTTTTTTCCATTTTTTTTACAGCATCATTAGCATCTCTTCTTATTTGCCTTACTGCTACTTTTGCCTCTTCTGCTTTTTTATGAACTAACTTTACCAATTCTTTTCTTCTTTCTTCAGTCAATTCAGGAAAAACTAATCTTAACACTTTACCGTCAGAAACTGGATTAATTCCTAAATCTGATTTCTGTATTGCTTTTTCAATATCACTTATTTTTGAAACATCCCACGGTTGTACAACTAGTACTCTTGGCTCTGGAGCTGTAATGGTGGCTAATCTGTTAAGAGGAGTTGGAGTACCATAATAATCTACCATAATTCGGTCAAGTAGTGCAGGATTTGCTCTACCTGCTCTTATAGCAGCTAATTCGTTTTTTAAAACGCTCAAAGATTTTTGCATTTTTTCTTCGCTAGCTTTTAAATAATCACTCATACTTAAACCTCCTTCACTATTGTACCAATATCTTTTCCTGTTACTACTTTCTTTATATTTCCGTAGGTAGTAAGGTCAAAAACTATGATTGGTATTTTATTGTCCATGCATAAAGACGTTGCTGTTGAATCCATTACTCCTAAACCTTTGTTTAAAACATCTAAATAAGACAATTCTTTAAATTTTACAGCGTCTTTGTATTTATTTGGGTCTTTGTCATAGACTCCATCTACTTTTTTAGCTAATAGTATGACCTCAGCATCTATTTCTGCTGCTCTTAATGAAGCAGCAGTATCAGTTGAAAAGAAGGGATTCCCTGTCCCAGCAGCAAATATAACAACTCGTCCTTTTTCTAAGTGTCTTATTGCTCTTCTGCGTATATAGGGTTCTGCAATTGCTCTCATCTCAATAGCGGTCTGAACTCTTGTAGGAACTTCCCGTTGCTCTAAAGCATCTTGCAGTGCAAGAGCATTAATTACAGTTGCGAGCATTCCCATGTGGTCTGCAGTAGTTCTGTCCATCCCAATACCTTCTCTTCCCCGCCATATATTTCCTCCGCCAACTACAAGACCAATTTGAACTCCCATTTCTTTCACTTCTTTTATCTCGTCTGCTATTCGATTAACAGTGTCAAAATCGATTCCAAATCCCTTATTTCCTGCCAAAGCTTCTCCTGAGATTTTCAGAACTACTCGCTTGTAAACAACTGACGACACAATAACACCCCATTCTTATAAGTTCTATAAAAATTTTGAAAATCCTTCTTAATCTTTTAAGTAATTTATAAAAATGGGACACAACCGTGTCCCTATGTGGTTGCCTATTTAATTTTATTACTCATTTGAGGAAGTTTCAATACCTTCTCCTCTTTCAAATCTAACAAATCTTCTTATCACAATATTTTCTCCTAATTTTGCAATCGTCTCATTTAACAAATCTTTCACTGTTTTTTCTGGGTCTCTAATGTATTCTTGTTCTAACAAGCAATTCTCTTTGTAAAATTTTTCAATACGTCCTTCAACTATTCTATCTACGACATTTTGTGGTTTCCCTTCATTTAACGCCTGTGCTTTTAAAATTTCTCTTTCTTTTTCCAAAACAGTTTGTGGCACATCTTCACGAGAAATATACTTTGGATTTGCGGCAGCAATTTGCATACATATTTCTTTAACAAAATTTTTAAATTCATCAGTATTCGCCACAAAATCTGTTTCACAATTTACTTCTACTAAAACCCCTATTCTTCCACCACTGTGTATGTAGGCATCAACTAAGCCTTCATTGGCAACTCTACCTGCTTTTTTAGCAGCAGCAGCCAATCCTTTTTCTCTTAAAATATCTATGGCCTTTTCCATATCTCCATTTGCTTCCATTAAAGCTTTTTTACAATCCATCATTCCAGCGCCAGTTCGTTCTCTTAATTCTTTAACAGCTTGTGCTGATATCATTAGAAAAACCTCCTTAGATTGATAAATGATATACAATAGTGGTAAGGAGCATTGCCTTTTTCCTTACCACTAGACAAAAATTTTCACTCTTCTGAAGCAGCAAATTGTTCGCCTTGATTGCCTTCAATCACTGCATCTGCAATCTTGGAAGTAATAAGCTTGACAGCTCTTATAGCATCATCATTCCCCGGAATAGGATAATCGATTAGCTCAGGATCGCAATTAGTGTCTACAATAGCTACAATTGGTATTTCCAAGCTTTGAGCTTCTGCCACAGCGATAGCTTCTTTTTTGGGATCAACGATGAATAAAGCGGAAGGCAGAGACTGCATATTCTCTATTCCGCCTAAAAATTTCTGCAATCTTTCCTTTTCTTTTCTAAGTTTTATTACCTCTTTTTTAGGAAGAACATCAAAAGTTCCATCTTCTTCCATTTTTTTGAGTTCTTTTAATCGTTGAATTCTTCCTCTAATTGTTTTAAAATTAGTTAGGGTTCCACCTAACCACCTTTGATTTACATAAAACATACCACATCTTTCTGCTTCTTCCTTAATAGAATCCTGAGCCTGTTTCTTGGTCCCAACAAAAAGAATAGTGCCCCCTTCCATGGCCAACTTTTTGACAAATTCATAAGCTTGTTCCAGTTTTTCTACTGTTTGTTGTAAATCAATGATGTAAATTCCATTTCTTTCTGTAAAAATATAAGGAGCCATTTTAGGGTTCCATCTTCTCGTTTGATGACCAAAATGTACCCCTGCTTCTAATAACTGCTTCATTGAAATTACCGACATACATCCACCTCCTATGGTTATTCCTCCGCCTAAATCATCTTGCAAAAAGACCTTTTCAGGCACCCTTTTTGCAATCATTAGGCGTGTGTTATTGACTGCCAATGAATACTATATTATATATTTTGCTAAATGTCAATATATTATCACACTTTTATGTCTATATGCCCTATAGTTTTTTTGCTTTTTTTATCTTTATCTTTTTCCTGCTTATTTTTTTGTTCAGAGTTTTGGCGATCTTTTATAAGAGTTTTTTCTGTTTTCTCGAGTTCATTAGGCTTTGTCTTCTTTATTTCATTTTCTCTATTAGAAAGGGTTGTTATTTGCTGAGAATAAATGACAGGCTTTTGAAGATCAATTTGTTTCAAGTTTCCTACCTCTACAGTACGAGGTAGAATAGATTTTAAGTCAATAGGGACATTGGAAGACATAAAATTCATCTCCTTATTTTAGAGGAAAAAATTTTATTTCTTCCTCATTTTTTATAAACATAGCATATTTAATAGGTTCTTGTATCTTTAAAGTAACGTCATCAATAACGAGTTTAGTTCCTGGAAATATTGTATCAAAAACTTTTATAATTCCAATACTAGAACTTTTTATTTCCTCCTTTAAAGAATTTAATTCCTCACTTAGACGATGATTTAGAGAAATTAAATCTTGGAAAGATTTTTTAGCTTTATGATAAATCTCTTCTTTATCAGGAGGTAAGTTTTCGATTTTTTCTATGTACTTAAGAATTTTTCCTATTTTTTCTAATTGGGCATTGTTTTGTTCCATTTGGGAAGTTAATTCCGCTATTTTCAGTCTCTTTTGAGGCAGTATACCTACTTGTAATTCTGTATACGTTCCCATTTTTGAACCAATATTTGCCGCTGAAATTTCTCTTGCAGCTACAATTTTACTGCCAATAATTTGGCTTTTATTTCCTAAAAGTTTTACACTCCCTCCTGCTTTTACATCGCAATAAATTATCGCTTCACTGTATATATCTTCTCCGGCTTCTACACTGCAGTTTTGTAAATACTTTGCTGTAATATTTCCTTCTGCAATAATTTTTGCCCTTCCAGCGCCCTGTACTCCTTTATGAATACTGATATTTCCTTTTGCTATTATAGTCGCTGCTTCCACTACTCCAAAAATTTCTATATTACCTTCACTTTCAACAGTAAAACCTGATTTAACATTTCCAGTAATTTTTACACTTGCTACCGTTTTTATGTTTCCTACAGAAGTGTCGACTTCTTTTACTTCCAAAAGAGTATGTACTTCTATTTTGTTGTTTAAAACCACGATATGACCATCTACAGAAGCTACAAGCTTATCATCATCAATATAAGTATTTTTCCCAAGAGGAAGTCTTACATCTTTCCCGCCTAGAGCATCAACTTTTTGTCCAAAAACATTAATTCCTGGTTGTCCTGCAGTAGGATTTATTTTTCGAGCTATTATTTGACCTTTTTTAACGTTTTTAAACAAGTCTAAATTTTTATAATCTACACTTCCATCCTCCAAAATTTTTGGGGTTGCAGCCTTTTCTATGTCTATCTCAAAAATTATCTTTCCATCTTCTCCATTTATAGGCTTTTTATCTTCTGCAATTAATACACCTTTTGCATTTTTCAAATCTTTACAAATATTATCTATAACATCAAATTTTACTCCATATACTATATTATGTTTCGAGATTTCTTGTAATAAAACCTCTTTATTAATACTAATACCATTGGGGTCTTCAATTAAAGTCAAATAGGCTTGTTGTTTATCTCTCGATACGTCAATAAGTACTTTGTACTTTTTTTCATCCATTTTAAAGCCCCCATTTTAAAAGTATCCACTTAATATCTCCCTTATCCTTTTGATAGCTTTTGTATGAATTTGTGATATTCTAGATTCTGTTAAATTTAAAATTTTGCTTATGTCTTTGTAGTTTAAATCTTCATAATAATACAATGTTATTACCAATCTTTCTTTATCTGGTAAATTTTTAATAGCATTTGCTAGTTTTCTTTTCAGTTCTTTGTATAATACTTCCTCTTCTGGGTTTTTTAATTCGACATCTGAAATAGCATGTAACTTAAAATTATTTTCAATAGCTTCCTCTAAAGAATTAACATTAGAAACATTGATATAACTTAAAGTTTTTAAAACGTCTATTTCATTTAAGCCACAAGCTTCTGTTATTTCTTCAACTGTAGGTTCCCTATTATATTTTTGTTGAAGTGTTTCTACGGTTTCTTCTATTTTTCTGTACTTTTTTTTGAGACTTCGAGGCATCCAATCTTTTTTCCGCAAATAGTCTATTATTTCTCCTCTTATTCTTAAAGTAGCGTAAGTTTCAAATTTTACACCTTTACTAGGCTGATATTTTTCAATTGCATCGATAAGGCCAAGTACTCCTTGATTTATCAAGTCTTCATACTCAGATTGAGTAATATCAGAAATGATGAGTTTTTTGACAATATGTTTGACTAAGGGCATATACTTGATTATTATTTCATTTCGTAGATTTGGGTCTTTACTAGAATTATAAGTTTTCCATATATCCTCCTCCACTAATGCCATACAAAATTCCCCCAATTTTTAAATATATTTTATTCCATAACCAATAGTTTTAACTAATAGTCTTCCATCCTCAGAATAAAACTCAATAGTTCGTCCATAATTTCCACCTATATCTTCCGCAACGACCGGTATACCAAGTTTTCCTAGTACTTCTTTAGTAGCAACTGCATTTCTTTCTCCTATGTTCATAATGTCAGAATTTATCTTCGAAGAAAACATTTGCGCTCCTCCAGCAATTTTACTAATTAACCTTTTAGGATTAGCGCCCAATTTTACCATCTCTTCAATCAAAACTTGGATACCGGTATCAGCAAACTTAAGTTTATTAGAATTATCAGATATTTTGTTACTATAAGGTAACATAATATGTACCAGACCTGATATTTTTGTAATTGGGTCATAAAGAACAATTCCGACACAAGACCCCAGCCCAATGGTTGTAAGAATTCCTGGGCTTTGTGTGACCTTTGCATCTGCCATTCCAACCCTATAAATCTTATTTTCCATTCACTTCAACTCCAAGCGCTTTTAGTATTAAATCAAAAGAGTTAATATCTGGTATTAAGAAGAAATCACCTTTTATAAGTTTTTCTCCCTCTATAAATTGGGTCTCAATAAACAAAATCTTATCAGAAATTTCTCCGTATTTAATAGCCGGAACACTCAAAATTGCTCCTGCCATGTCTATACTTATTGCGGGAGGTGAAATTTTCATATTTAAAGAAGTAAGAGTAGATAATGAGGCTACATAGCTACCTGCCATAATATTTCCTATTTCCTCTAAAGCGGATTTTTCTAACTCATCAAATTCTTCTTTTACTTCCAATCCCATGAGGCTCCAAATAAGAGAAGCAGCGCTTTTTATATCAAGTGCAAAAAGAATATTACCATTTACATCTCCATCTAGATCGAAATAAATACCAACAATGATCGTATCAGCAGAGCCAAATATATCTGATACTTCTTGAAAATCTAGAATTTTTACCTTTGGCACTTGCATGTCCACTTTTTTGCCAATCATTGTTGAAAGAGCAGTTATAGCATTTCCTGCTCCAATATTTCCTAATTCTTTTAAAATGTCTAAGTACATTTCATTTAATCGACTAATATCCACATTTCTCACACCCTGACATCTAATAATTTTTTTAAATCTAAAATGAGAAATACCTTATCTTTAATTTTTCCTACTTTGCTGACGAATTTTCCAAATTCATCAGAAGCCTCATTAAAAACTAGGTTATCAATATTTTCTTCCGCAATATCAACCACTTCATTAGCATTATCTACAATCATGCCTACTAACATATCGTAAGCCTTTAAAACCACAATTCTTGTATCTTCATCATACTCTTTTTCAACTAAACCCAATTTTACTCTTAAAGAAATCACAGGAATTATTTCGCCTCTTAAATTTATAACGCCTTTTACATGACTTTCAGTCTGAGGAACTCTTGTTATAGGCATTACTTTTTCTATAGTCTGCACTTTTTCTATGTTTATTGCATATTCTTCCTCATCAATTTTGGCGATAACATATAGGCTCAAAGTTCTCCCTCCTTATTAAAACAAATTGTTGGCATCGACAATCAAGGCCACTTGGCCATCTCCCAATATTGTAGCTCCTGCAATAACTTTGACATTAGAAAGATACTTCCCTAATGGTTTTATGACTATCTCTTGCTGACCAATTAATTCATCTACAGTACAACATGCTAAATTTTCGCCTTTTTTGATAATTACACACACCAAATTTCCATTGTCAGAAGTCTTTTTGGTTTCTAATACTTCATTTAATCTTATTATTGGAATTACCTTTCCTCTAAAAAGAACTACTTCCTTCCCTTGAACATTGTGTATTTCATCCTCTTTTTTATGAACTATTTCCGAAATTGAATTAAGGGGAATTGCAAATTTTTCATCTCCCACTTTTACTAATAAAGCTTGTATAATTGCTAAAGTAAGAGGAAGTTTAATTATAAATTTTGTTCCCTTATTTATTTCTGATAATATTTCAATTGAGCCGTTTAAAGATTCGATTTTATTTTTTACTACATCTAATCCTACGCCTCTGCCAGAAATATCTGTAACTTTGTCAGCAGTGCTAAAACCTGGCCTAAATAAAAGGTCTAAAATCTTATCTTTAGAAAGCTCATTTACTTGCTCAGCGGTGTAAATACCTTTCTCTACTGCTTTTGCTTTGACTTTTTCTATATCAATTCCTCTCCCATCATCACTAACTTCTATTATGACATTATTACCTTCATGATAAGCTCTCAAATTAATGGTACCTTGTTCTGGTTTCCCCTTTTGCAACCTTTCTTGTGGCATTTCGATACCATGATCGATAGAATTTCTTATGAGGTGAACTAAAGGATCACCAATTTCATCTATAACAGTTCTATCTACTTCTGTATCTTGTCCATACATATTGAGAATAATTTTTTTGCCTAACTCGTAAGATAAATCCCTTACCATCCTTGGGAACCTATTGAATACTCTTTCAACCGGTACCATTCTTACCTTCATAACAGCATCATGTAAATTAGTAGTTATTCTTTCTAGATATTCAATAGCACTTGCAGTTTCAGAGTTTCTGTTATCTGCCTCTAATCCCTCAAGGCGGGTTTTTATGATTATAAGTTCACTTACTAAATTCATTAAATTATCCAATCTGTCTATATCTACTCTTACACTTTTTGAAGTTTTATTACTGCTTTGAGATTTCTTTATGTTCTCAAAACTTTGAGATTGTGAAGAAGATACCTCTTTGACAAATCTTCCCCCTTCTTTATTTAAATCAATGTTTATTGGTTCCACTTCCACCTTGTTAACCTCAGCAATAGACAATAACCTTTCTTCAATACTTTCTTTATCTTCTTTTGTAATAATGTGAACAGTGAAGCTATCCTCAAATTTTTCATCTTCAATATCTTCTACAGAGGGAGAAGAATTTATTATGTCTCCTACTTCATCTAAATTATTAAAAATTATAAAAGCACGTGCTGATTTCATAACACACCCTTTGTCAATATGTACTGTTATTTTATAGGCTTTGTAATTATCTTTTGCTGCCTCTCTTATTATATCTTCTTCGTATACATTCAATAATGTATCGCTACTGGATATATTATCTTCTTTTTCTACAACAGCCTCTTTATTTTTAGATTTAGAACTCACACCCGAAAGTAAAAATATCAACTCATCAACAGGTACATTATCTTCTCCTGTTTGTGATATTGAATCCAGCATCTCACTTAAAGTATCTACACACTTAAAGAGAATGTCCATGATAGGATGAGAAATGTTTAATTCGCCATTTTTTACCTCTTGTAATACATCCTCCATTTTATGAGCTAATTTATTCATGTTTTCAAAGCCCATAGTAGCAGCCATACCCTTTAAAGTATGGGCAGATCTAAAAATTTCATCGATTATTTGCTTATTTTTAGGGTCATTTTCCAAAAGCAATAAATTGCTATTTAAATTTTCTATATGTTCTTGCGATTCTTCAATAAATATATCGATATATTGATTATTTTCCATAAAATTCCCTCACCTTCTCGATTATTTCTACTGGAATTTTATCCAAAGGAAGAACTTTGTCAACAAATCCTGTTTTTATAGCGTTATAAGGCATTCCTTTTGCCAAAGAAGAATCAATATCCTGACATATAATAAAGCTTCCTTTCTCTTTTAAATATTTGAGGCCTTTTGAACCATCACTTCCCATGCCTGTCAAAATAACAGCTATTATGCAAGCATTTATTTGGGAAGCACTTATGAAAGTAGCATCAATGGAAGGTTTATAAACAGATTCAAAATCAGTAGAAAGTTTAATTTTTACTTTATCATTCTCTTCAATTAATAATAAATTTTTATCGCCAGGTGCAATATAAGCTACATTTTTCAAAATTTCCTCTCCATCTACTGCTTCTTTTACTTTGAGATTACAATTTTGGTCTAATCTTTCTGCCATCATTTTAGTAAACTTTTCTGGCATATGTTGTACTACAACTACTGAAGCAAAAAGGTCCTTTGGCAAATTAGTCAATATATATTGCAATGCTTTAGGCCCCCCAGTAGAAGCCCCAATTATAACAAGACAATCATTTCTCATAAATCATTCAATCCCTTTTTGTCTACTTTTTCTCTGTTCTTCAAAGATATAGCTTATAATCTTTTCTCTTACTTTTTCATCAATGTCCACATAACAAATACCAACTTCATATCCTTTTTCTAATGATTCATCATATCTCACTACTTTTCCGCTTACTGTTATCTCCTGATCTAATGTAAAAACACAATTTATGATAGTCCCTACCTCTAATTTTTTATCTACCTTACATTTTAATCCTCCACCACTTATATCTTGAATAAGGCCTTTATAAACTTTATCTTCTTCTTCACTAATGGTATAAGTAAATGGAATCACCTTCTCTAATCTAAAATACTGTCTCCTTTGTAATCTTTCCACATTGCTTATAGGCATTATCTCTAAAAGAGCAAGTTTTCCAGAAAATCTATTTAGAACCTTAGCATAAAAGGTAAACAAACCTTGTTTTGTAAAATAAATTACTTGAACTATTGAACCTATTCTCACAGGAACTAAATGACCACTGTATACTGGAGTATCAATTAATATAGTCCCATTTTTAGAAATATCTTGTACTTGAGATGAGTACATGGTTTTACCATTGTTTAAACCTATCCTCAATTTTTGCCCCGGTAGTAAATTTATTTCATTCATCTAAATCCTCCTCTATTGATAAGTCTAGAAAAAATACCCCACAACCCCTTATTTTCTACAGGAGGAGGTTGATTAGCAATTTGAGCTGCAATTTGTAATATCTTTTTTGATGTTTTACTATTTTCATATTTAAGGACAATGGGATTTTGCTCAATTATACACTCCATCATCTTTTCGTCATTTTCTAAATACCCTAAATCAATCAAAGATACACCTAAATAGTTTTTAACTACTGTTTCAAACCTATCGTAAATTTTTCTGTATTCATTAAAATTTTTTACTCTATTTATCACTACATTAATTTTTTTGCTTTCACCTACCAGCGAATACTTAGTGAGAGTATAAGCATCCATAATAGACGTTGGTTCAGGAGTTACTATCAGTAAAACTTCATCGGTTGCTTTTAAAAAATTGCTAACTACGTTATTGAGGCCTGCACCCGTATCTATAATAATAAAATCGGAATAATAGTCTAAAATTTTAATGTTGTTTAGAAAAAGACTTAAATCTACTCCTTCTTTAATAAGGTTGAAGTCTCCACCAGAAGATATGTATTTTACACCTAAAGGCCCTTCATTTATAACTTCTGTTATCATTTTGTTGTTGTACAAAACATCTAATAAAGTATACTTAGAAGTAACTCCTAATTCAATTTCAACATTTGAAAATCCCAAATCTGCATCAATAATCGTAACATTATAGCCCAATTTTTTAAGTCCCAAAGAAAGATTTACTGAGATACATGTTTTACCAATTCCGCCTTTTCCACCTGTAATTGTAATAACCCTGCTTTTTTTTATCTTCTTCTTTTGGGAAACCAATTTTCTTAAACTTTCAGCCTGGTCCATCATACACTAATTCCCCTTTACTATGCTTAAGACGATAATTTCGCTTTCTGCTAAAGTTATATCATCAGGAACAATTTGTCCATTTGTAAAATAAGAAATTGGTCGCCCTGAATAGTAAACAGCGTTTAAAATAGAACTATAATTATCAGTTTCATCTAATTTAGTAAAAATTAACTTATAATTTCCTGCAAATTCATATCTTTCTATTACTTCTTTTAAATCTTCCGATTTAGTTGTAGCACTCAAGCATAAAAAAGTTTCATCACAGTTTGCATATTTGATAAAAGTTTTTAATTCACTTATTCGCCTTTCATCTTTATGGCTTCTTCCAGCTGTATCTATTAAAACTACATCGTACTTTTCAAACTCTGGCTGAAGTTTATGAAGTTCAAAAATATTATTTACTACTCTTACTGGCACTCCTAAAATTTCTCCATAGGTTTTCAACTGGTCTACCGCCGCTATTCTGAAAATGTCTGCTGTAACGAGCATTATTTTTTTACCTCCATTCAATATCAAATTAGAAGCAATTTTTGCAATGGTTGTAGTTTTCCCCACTCCAGTAGGTCCAATGAACAAAATTTTTTTGCTTTTTTCAGAATTCAATTTTTGAGGAGGTCCCATAAAAGTTTCTAGTCGTTCCTTCAAAATTTTTATTCCTTTATTATCAAGTTCATCAATTCCTTCCCCCAATAACTGAGACACTTCCTTTTCTATTCCATAATCTATTAATTTAGAAATTAAATTTTTCTCCCTAGCTTCTGTAACCGTTCCATTTTTATTGATAGTTATAGTTTTAATTAAATTTTTAAGTTCGTTTATATCATTTTTTGTAATATTTTCCTTAGGGATTACCGGTGGGTAATCTTCTACTGCTGCTACTACTTCCACTTTACTCTTCTTAAAAAGTCCTATGATCCCTCTTTCTTTAATTCTGTTCTGATGAAGTATTACAGCGTTACTTCCCATTTCCGCTTTTATCATTCGTAAAGCTTCTTGATAGTCATTAGCGATATATTTTTTAACTTTCATTTAATCTCACCGTCCCCACCGATGTAACTTCAATATTTGGTAAAAGCTCATTATATGACAAAACAACAATATCGGGAGAAATTTGTTCTACTAACTTCCTGAGATAAAATCGAGTTACAGGCGCTGTCAGAATTACAGGTTGTCCACCTTTTAAAGTCACCTTTTTTACTAATTCATGGATACTTTTTAAAACCCTTTGCGCCAAAGAAGGCTCCAATGCTAAATAAGAACCATGTTCTGTCTGAGTTATACTGGAGGATATTAACTGTTCAACACTTGGATCTAACGTTATAACTTCAATCTTACCACCTGCAGCATATTTACTGGAAATAGCACGAGCTAAAGCCTGTCTTACATACTCTGTTAAAACATCTGTATCTCGGATAATAGGAGCATAATCTGCTAAAGTCTCCAATATTGTAACTAAATCTCTGATAGATAACCCCTCTCTTAAAAGGTTAGAAAGTACTTTCTCTATTTCACCTATTGTTAAAAGCTTAGGTACTAATTCTTCTATTAATGCAGGATTCGTCGCTTTTATATTGTCAATTAAACTCTGTACTTCTTGCCTTCCTAAAAGTTCATGGGCATGCTGTTTTATAATATGAGTGAGGTGTGTAGCAATAACAGAAGGAACATCTACTACTGTATATCCCCTTGCTTCTGCTTTTGACTTTTCGTTTTCATCTATCCAAATTGCAGGTAATCCAAAAGCTGGTTCTCTTTCTCGAATTCCAGAAATATCTTCATCTATTTCTCCTGCTGTCATAGCCATATACCTATCAATATATACCTTGCCTCTGGCAATTTCATTCCCTCTAATTTTTATAACATATTCATTAGGCTTTAATTGAATATTATCTCTTAAACGAATCATTGGGACCACAATACCCAAATCAAGAGCAATTTGTCTTCTTATCATAACAATCCTATCTAATAATTCTCCACTTGCAAGAGGAATCAATTCATAGCCAAATTCCAGTTCAATAGGGTCAATTTGCAATAATTCATATACTTTCTTAGGATCTCTTATATTCTCTAACTCTTTTATGTTTTCTTCTTGTTCTTCTTCTTTTACTGTTACTTTTTGAGTCCCTGCAAATCCAAGATATGCAAACAATGAACCCATTAAGATAAGTGGAAGTTTAGGTAAAAGAGGTACTAATACCAGTGCAAAGAGCAATCCAGCTGCTATTTTTAAAATTCTAGGCTGATTGAAGAGCTGCTTTATTACATCTCCTCCTAAATTTGACTCAGAAGCTGAACGAGTAACAATCATTCCAGTAGCAGTTGATATCAAAAGTGCCGGTATTTGATTTACTAAACCCTCGCCTACTGTCAGTATGGTATAAGTATGTAAAGCCTGATTTACATCCATTCCTTTCATCACCATACCTATAGTAAAACCTGCCACAATATTTATAATTATAACAATTATAGAAACAATTGCATCTCCTTTGACAAATTTACTAGCACCATCCATTGCTCCATAAAATTTTGCCTCTTGCTGTATTTCCATTCTTCTCTCTCTAGCTTCTTTTTCTGTTATAAGGCCTGCGTTTAAATCAGCATCTATTGCCATTTGCTTTCCTGGCATTGCATCCAAAGTAAATCTTGCTGACACTTCAGATACTCTCTCTGCTCCTCTGGTTATGACGATAAATTGTACAATTGCAATTATCAAGAAAATAATGAATCCGACAACTGGATTTCCACTTATTACAAAACTTCCAAAGGCCTGTATTACGCCACCTGCATAGGCATTGCTTAAAATAAGTCTCGTACTCGAAATGTTAAGAGCCAGTCTCAAAAGAGTAGTTATTAATAATATAGAAGGAAATATAGAAAAATCTAAAGCATCTTTTACATACATAGTAGTCAAAAGTATTATTATAGACAAAGTTATGTTAAATATTAATAAAAAGTCCATGATAACGGGTGATACAGGAATTATTATGAGTAACACTATTCCTACTACAAAAAGAGCTACAGTAAGCTCAGAGGATTTCAAATTATCCCTCCTATTCTCCCTTCAAGCTGTAGACATAAGCCAAAACTTCAGCTACAGCTTGATAAAGCTCTGGTGGAATCATATCTCCTATTTCAGTAGACCTATACAGTGCCTGAGCTAATGGCTTATTCTCAACTATGGGAATATTTAACTTCTTAGCTTCTTCTTTTATTCTGAGGGCAATAATGTCTTGCCCTTTAGCTATCACTACAGGTGCGTCATTTACATTACTATCGTACATAAGAGCAACAGCAAGATGAGTTGGGTTTGTTATTACGACATCCGCCTTTTTTAAGTCTTGCATCATTCTTCTCATAGAAACTTGTCGCTGTTTTCTTCTTATCTCTGCTTTTATCTGAGGGTTTCCTTCCGTCTCTTTAAACTCTTCCTTTATATCCTCTTTACTCATTTTAAGGCTTGTTTCATACTCTCTCCACTGGAAGAAGTAATCTAATACTCCAAGAAAAATAAGTACAATTCCTATTCTAGTAGTAATTCCCAAAAGTATGTTTAAAGCGTATTTTAATATATCTTGAACTGACATATCAAGAAGCATTGGTATACCTTTATATTGAGAAGCTAAAAAAGAGTACATTATATAGAAAATAACTACCACTTTAGCAATAGATTTAGCTAATTCTACCAATGCTCTTTTTGAAAAAATTCTCTTGAAGCCTTCCACAGGATTTAATCTTTCCAACTTAAAGGCAAGGGGCTCAATTGTAAATACAAAGCCTACTTGGAGATAAGTTGATGCAAGAGAAACAATAAAAATCAATAAAATTATAGGCATAGTTATTGATATTGCTTGTTGCAAGAGATATGTAAACAGATTTTGTATACCTACTATATTAAAAACATCGTCATTAGCTCCAGAATAGGTATAAAGCAAATACTTTGTTAAAGCCATCATTTTTCCTAAAAAAGGTATTGCAAGTATATTTACTGCCAAAAAACCTGCTACAATTACTAAAGCAGAAGTTATTTCTCTGCTTTGGAAGACCTGCCCTTTTTTTCTTGCATCTTGTCGCCTTTTAGGAGTAGCTGGTTCAGTTTTTTCTTCAGCAAACAATTGTAAATTTATTTTACTCAAAACTATCACCTTGTCATAAATTTCATCAATCTAAAAATGTCAGCATCCATTCCATTAAACATAAAATCTATAATTGCCAAATACATTGGCAACATAATAAGCAAAGTAAAGATTCCAACAAAAATCTTAGCTGGCATTCCTATCATAAAGACGTTAAGCTGAGGTATAGTACGGGAGATTATTCCCAAAACTAAATCTGTCAAAAGAGTTGTTAAAATTATAGGAGCACTTATTCTAAAACCTAATATAAACATATCAGAAACCATTTTTGTTAAGACTTGAGACATACCAGGTAAATTAAAGACAACTTTCCCAACAGGAATTATATCAACACTTTTAGCCAACATTGTAAATAATATATAATGACCATTCAAAAGCATGAAGATAAGGATTGTCAAAATATATATGAAATTTCCCATCAAAGGAACCTGGGTTTCGCTGTGAATATCTAAAATGTTTACCAGTCCAAACCCCAACTGATAATCAATCAGCTGACCGGCTAAATGTATAGCGCTAAAGGATATCATAGATGCCAGCCCTATCACAAGTCCTACAATGAACTCAGAGATGACAACGATAAAGTAATCAAAAACATTATTTGTTTGCAAATCTACCGGTTCCATGGTATCAAAAACAATTACTGCCGCAAAAAAACCTAAACCTATTTTAAAAATAGTAGGAACATTTTTTGTACCAAAAAAAGGCGTAAGTATAAAAATACCCAGCATTCTGACGAAAAGTAATATAAAAATTTGAACATTTTGAAGTAAATACTGAATTATATCCATTTTACATCACTTTATAAAATTATTAATATTTAAAAACAATCTTTGAGTGTAGTTGACCAACGTAGTAAGCATCCATGGTCCAAATAGAATTAGACTTATAAGTATAGCGACAATTTTAGGAACAAAAGATAAGGTTTGTTCCTGAATTTGTGTAGTGGCTTGAAAAATGCTAATTAAAAGTCCTACCCCTAATGCTATTGCTAATAATGGAGTAGCGATTGTTAAGGCAACAGTTAAAGCTTCTCTTCCTATATCTATAACCACTCCCGTATTCAACTTGTTTTGCCTCCTATCTAAAACCTAAAATCAAAGATTTGACAACCAAGTTCCATCCATCTACCAAAATAAAAAGTAAAATTTTAAAAGGAAGAGATATCAAAACAGGTGGCAACATAAACATACCCATTGACATTAAAACACTGGCAACTACTATATCAATTATCAAAAAGGGAATATAAATTATAAAGCCAATTTCAAAAGCAGTCTTTAATTCACTGATGATAAAAGAAGGAATGACCACTTTCATAGGAAGGTCTTCTGGATTATTTACTTTAATTTTAGCTAAACTTACAAAAAGATTTAAATCATTTTGCCTTGTTTGCTTCAGCATAAAATTTTTCAATGGTTTGATAGCATTTTGATACGCTTCCTGTTGAGTTATTTTTCCTTCTGTATAAGGTTTAATAGCATTATTGTTGATATCTTGTCCCACAGGTGCCATTATGAATAAAGTGAGAAACAATGCCAAACCAATTAGTACTTGATTAGGAGGCATTTGCTGTAGTCCTAGTGCATTTCTTAAAAAAGATAATACAATCACTATCCGAGTAAAAGAAGTCATCATTATTAAAATAGATGGAGCTAATGTCAAAACTGTTAGCAGAAGAACTATTTGCAGGCTTGTAGCCATATTTGAAGGAGCTGTCACTGATGAAACCAAATCTCCTAAATTCATTTTTGCTCACCATCTTTTTTAGACAAATATCTGTTTTTTAGCTGTTTTAATCGTTCTATTGAAATATTCAAATTTGTCACAAAATCTTTATCATTGCTCAGAGTTTTTATATCTTCTTTATTTATCTCTGTAAGATAGGTTATATTACTGTTGCTAACACCAATTAGTAAAAATTTATCTCCTACCTTTACTATATATAGACCTTTATCTCTACCTAAAATGATGTAATCTATCACCTGTAAATTAGTAGAGCGAGTATATCTTAAAGTACTTTGTCCTATAAATCGAGTTATGTAAAAAGCCACTCCAATTACTAAAAGAAAGACAATTAAATACCATATCAATTGAAAAACATATTCTGTGCCATTAGACACTTTAAGCGCCTCACTTCAACAATTTTTTAATCGCTTCTACCACCCTATCAGGTTGGAAAGGCTTTACGATGAAGTCTTTTGCTCCTGCTTGAATCGCCTCGATAACCATAGCCTGCTGTCCCATAGCAGAGCACATTATTATTTTTGCATTGGGATCCTTTGCACGGATTGTTTTCACTGCTTGTATTCCATCCATTTCAGGCATAGTAATATCCATAATGACCAAATCTGGATTTTCTTGGGAATATTTTTCTACTGCTACAGCACCATTCTCAGCTTCTACCACACTCCCCAAATTATTTTTTGAAATAATATCTTTAATCATCATCCTCATAAAAGCAGCGTCATCAACTATCATTATTTTGCTCACAAATGATTCCTCCTCATTTTTATTATATATTGCTAATTCTTTTGCTTTGGTGTACAATATCTATAATTCTAACCCCAAAATTCTCATCAATTACCACTACTTCCCCTTTAGCTATGTACTTTCCATTTGCTAAAATATCTACTGGCTCACCTGCCAATTTGTCCAATTCAATAATAGAACCCTCACCTAATTCTAAAATATCTTTTATAAGTTTTTTAGTCTTGCCTAGTTCAACAGTAATCGTAAGAGGCACATCTAGGATCAGCTCTAAATTTCCCTTCTCTTCCTTGCTTTTAGATGAAGGTTCTTCATCAAAACTTTGAAAAACTACAGGACTTGCGTTAATTTTTTGTTTCTTTTTGGTAGCTTTCTCATCTGTTGAGATATTGTTACCTGTCTCGACATTTTTTTCATCCCTTTCTATTATAGCACTGGAGCTCTCTTCTTGGGAAGTCACCGCTGGTGATTTTTCTTCATTTTTCGACAAAACGCTTCGCACTAGTTCTTTAGCAAAATCAAGAGGCAAAAGCTGCATGATTTCGCTATCAATTATTTCTCCTACCTCCATTTTAAAGGCAATTTTTACTACATCGCCTTCCGGGAATGAAATATCTGTTGGTAAAGAAACAGTAAAATCAACAACAAAAGCTTTAGGTGGTGAAATATTTATAGTTTTATTGAGAAGGGTAGAAAGAGAAGTAGCAGCAGAACCTATCATTTGGTTCATGGCTTCTCCTATTGCACTTAAATGCAGTTCAGTAATTTCTCCATCTTCTACTTTTCCTTCTCCCCCCATCATCAAATCTGTCATTTTAAGTACATCTTCTTTTTTTAAAATAAGAAGGTTATGACCTTTTAGTCCTTCCGTATACTCTACTTCAACTCCAATATAAGGAATATTAAATTCTTTTTTTAACTCTTCCCAAGATAATACTGAAACTTTTGGAGTAGTAATAGTAACTTTGTTTCTCAATAACGTATATAAAGTAGTGGCTGATGTGCCAAAACTTATATTCCCAATTTCCCCTAGTATATCTTGTTCTTCTTCTGTTAAATCTTTTCCATTTTGGGACTGATTTTCTTTAGATTCTTCAGTTAAGCCTTTTAGTAGTGCATTTATTTCTTCTTGTGATAAAAAGTCATTCACTTTCTTCATCTCCTTTGTAAATAACTTCTGTTATTCTTACACTGTATTTGTTATTTTTGATTCCAGGTATACCTCGAAATTTGACTTTTTTATCGATTATTATATCTGCAGGCTCTTTGAAATGTTTATCCAACACGATTATATCTCCTATTTCAAACTCCAAAAATTCTTTTACAGTAATGGTGGTAGAACCAAGTTGAGCAGTAAGAGGTATATAGGTTTTGCTTATTTTACTCTTTATAAGCTCAGGATTTACTTTCTCTTCTTTTTTCATGCTAGAAAACCAAAATTTTGTCGTTAATTTGGGCACAATAGGTTCTAACGTTAAATGAGGCATACAAAAATTCATTATTCCTTCTGTTTCATTGATTTTTATAGATAAAGTACACAAGGCTACTGTCTCATTGGGAGATATTATTTGAGCAAACTGAGAGTTAGTTTCCACCCTTATTAAAGAGGGGTTAATCGTTAATATATTGCTCCATGGTTCTTTGAAAAGTGGAAGCATTTGCTTTACAATCTTGGTCAAAAGGCTGATTTCAATCTCAGTATAATCTCTATCCAAAAGCTCGCCTTTTCCTATTCCTCCCAAAATTCTATCAAGTATTGCATAAGTAGTATTATTATTAAATTCCAAGAGAAAAGGGCCTTCTAAAGGAGCTGCATCAATAATAGCAATGAAAACTGGATTGTTTAAAGAATTACTAAACTCATAATAAGTTAGCTGGTCAACAGAGACCACTGTAACATCTACTATCGTTCTCAAATATCCTGACAAAAAGGAAGTCAAAGACCTTGACAAATTTTCAAAAATCATCTGAAGAGTTCGCAGTTGTTCTTTTGAAAATTTATTAGGCCTTCTAAAATCGTAATTTCTTATCTTTTTACTTTTGGTCTCTTCTACTTTTTCAATTTCTTGGATATCTAATCCGCCAGAGCTAAAAGCTTTTAATAGTTCATCTATCTCGCTTTGTGATAATATTTCAGCCAAAAAATCCCCTCCTCCCTATTGAACAATGAATTCATCAAAATATACATTTACAATTTTTCCTTCACCTATTATTTTATTTATTCCATTTTTTATATCGTTTTTTAACTTCTCCTGTCCTTCTGGTCCTTCCACATCTTGTTCTGTTTTCCCTCTTAAAATTTGGATTATCAAATCTCTAATCTGGGGATTTCGCTCTTCTAAGGTTTTTAAAATGTTTTTATCTGCAACTTGCAATTCTATTGTTGCTTTAACAAATTTTCCATCTCCTTTTAAATTAGTTATAAATTCTCCGCCAGGAGAGTAATTATAATAAGTGATTTCTTGAGGCCTATTAGTAGAGGCAAAATTGTTAAAATACAAAAAAGCTACACCAAAAGACAAAATCACTGCAACAATAACTATTAAAATTGTCTTGTTATTCATTCTAACACCTCTTTGTCTTTTACTATTGTGAAAATTTTCTTTTTGTAAGCAATAACTTTTTCTATAATTTCCTCAGGTGTTTCTTTTACTACTATCTTTTTACCTGTAGTAAGACTTATAACAGTGTCAGGAGTTTTTTCAATAAATTCAATTAAGTCTGCGTTCACCACAAATTCTTCATTATTAAGACGCGTAACATAAATCATAATACTCCTCCATCAAGTCTACTGGGCGAAAGCCCAGCAGACCGTAGTTATCTCTTCATATTCACAAGGTCTTGCAATATTTCGTCAGAAGTAGTTATAACTTTAGCATTTGCTTGAAAACCTCTTTCAGTAACAATCATATCAGCAAATTCATTGGCTAAATCTACATTAGACATTTCTAAAGTTCCAGGATTTATTGCCCCCCTTGTAGCAGTTCCGGCAGTTCCTATCATAGGGTCTCCTGAGTTTACTGTATTAATAAACATTGTATTTCCTATTTTTTCTAGACCCATTGGGTTTTGAAAATCAGCTATTGCAATCTGTCCAATTATTTGCCTACGACCGTTGGAATAAATACCCGAGACAACTCCGTATTTGTCTATATTAATGCTCTCTAAAGAACCTGCTTCATTTCCATTTTTGCTGAGCTCTCTTAGGTCCGTCTCAGTTGAAAACATAGTAATACGCGAAAGGTCAAGAGAAACTGGCCCAATACTTGCATTTGTTACAGTGGTATTCATATTAAAAGTAAGTGTACCCGTCGCAGTTGTATTAGGTGCAATCTTTCCATCAGCACCAAAAGTAAGTGTACCCGAACCAGTTACAGAAGAAATAGCAGGATCTGAAGAAGATACGCTCCAATTCCATGTACTAGCATCAGTTCTCGTAAAAGTAAGTGTAGCTATGTGGCTTCCTCCTTGTGAATCATATACTAATATGTTATAACTTATGGTACCATTGATTGCTGTTGAAGCATTTAAATTTCCTCCTATTTCTAATTGCGTAGTCGTTGCTGGATTTATACTTGACCAATTTTTGAGGCTTATTGGTACTAAATTTCCTGTATCAGTGTTTACTGTTTTCCCATCTGTTGACATCCAACCTAAAACTTTATATCCATCAGGGGTTACTAAATCACCTTGAGAGTCAAAACTAAAGTTTCCTGCCCTTGTATACAAATTTGCTCCTCCATTGGAAACTATGAAAAATCCGTTTCCATCAATTGAAAGGTCTGTAGGATTATCTGTCCTTTGTGCACCGCCTCTTGTAAACAATGTGTCAATTGAAGCTATAGCTACTCCCAGACCAATCTGTTGAGGATTAGTTCCACCACCATTTCCTTGAGGCGCAGAAGCCCCTTTTATCGTCTGGCTAAATATTTCTTTAAAAGTCATTCTGCTGGCTTTATATCCAACAGTGTTGACATTTGCTATGTTATTTCCTATTACATCCATCCTCGCTTGATGAGCTTTCAACCCTGAAACTGCAGAATACATTGACCTTAACATTTTTTCTCCTCCCTTTATTTTCGGTACTGCTCGCTTTATCCGTCAGTCAAAAGCGATAAGCCCCCTGTCAAGGTCCGGCTTAAATTATTACAGCACCGTCTATATTTGTAAAAACACTGTTTTGCAACATTTCCCCATCCATCGTCGTTATGACCGTTTTAGTTTTTAAATTAACCACAAAAGCCTTATTATTCATTATAATTAATGAATCTTTTATTCCCTTTTCACAAGCTTTATTCACTGCTTCTAATAGTTTTTGATATTCACCTTGAGTAATTTTGACGTTTCTCATTTCCATCCTCATGAGAGAATGTTTGGAAAATTTTATTTCGTCAATTTTTTCATTTAAAACCTCTTTAAAAGCCGTAGAGGTCCCATTGTTACTCGCTATCCTTTGAGCTAAATAATTAACATTTAGATTTTGAGGGATTTTCACTATCTCAGACATTTTATCACCTCATTCTGAAACACTTGTGACAGCATCCAAGGGTACGTCCACATTACCAACTTCCAAAAAATATTCGCCGTTTTGCTTATATATAGCATCTACTTTCCCCATTACAGTGCGAACATTCCCATTTTCATTGATATTAGCATTAATACTTTTTCCTATTAAATTTATAGCTCTTATCGCATTAAAACTGTTGTTAATGTTTTGCATTTGTTCTAAGGTTGAAAATTGAGCCAGCTGTGCAATAAACTCTTTGTCATCCATTGGGCTTAAAGGGTCTTGATTTTTTAACTGTGTGACCAAAAGTTTCAAAAAATCCTCTTTACCTAATTGATTTTTTGAAGTAATTTTACTGTTATTGTATATATTTGAGAAACTATAATTGGTATTTACGTTCACAAAATTCCCTCCTTTCTACGCCCTCACATCTATATGTTCTTGTGAGAGATTGTAAATTCTTTGTAAAGTTTCTGTCTCTTCTGCTTCTGCCAAATCATAGTGTAAATATCCACCATATGCTCTGTGCAAATTTTGTTCTTGGGAGTTGTCATTGTAACTTTGCTGTTGTCCATTGTATTGAGAAGTAAACTGCATGTTTTTATCCACAGTCACATTAAAACTGTCTATTTTAATTCCCTTTAAATCTAATTGAGTATTCAAAATTCCTATATTAGATTCAATTTGATGCTTCAATTTTTCGCTATCAGTTATTATAGTAGCGATAATATTTCCATCTATAGATTTAAGATTTATCTGAAGCTTTCCTAAAAATTCTGGTTTTAATTGTATACTTATGGTAGAAGATATGTCGTTTTTTGAAAAATTCATACTCTTTACTATTTGGTCAAAAATTTGCGATTCTGGAACCTCTTTTAATTTTGAATTTTGGTGGTTAATCAGTTGGTTTCCAAAAGTCTTCCCATCATTTTTCAAAAACGTAAAATCATTTTGTTGTAATTGCTGATTTTCCCCAGTATTCCTTTCTTCTTTAATCGTGTTATTTAACTCGGGTTGTGAATCCTTTGTTTTGGGTATGTCTTCTTTATTTCTCTCAGGGATATGCTGATTGTCTATCACAGATGAATCTTCATTTTTGGTAGTTGGAGTTAAATTTTCTCTCACTTCTTTTTTAATTATGTGTTGCAAAAATACATTTGAGTCTGTTTTTTGAGTATTCATGTTTTTTATATCCACATTTTCATCTTTATAGGCCTTTAAAACTTCCTTAAAGTTGTTACTTTTAATTGCTGTAGCTATTGCATCTGGTTGTAATTTAACACCAAATTTTCCTTCTAATAACTGGCTTATTTTTTGCGATAGTTTATCAACATCCAAAACACCATTATTTAAAAAATCTTGCATCAGTCTTTGTACTTCTTTTTGCATTTCCAGATAAAAATTTTGTTTTTCAATTAGCTGATTACCATCATCACTTTGAATTGCCACGTTTAACGCACTTATTAACTGCTGCAACGCATTGAAAACGTCTGCTAACGATAAATCATCTGTTTGGAATGATTTTAAATTTTTTTCTTCCTTCAGTGATTGTGTTGTTGAAAAAAGACTATTTAACTCAACACTGCTATCGGATACTTCTTTTCCTGTTGAATTTTCTTTATTATTTTCATTAATTGCCACCTGTTGCTGTAACATTTTTGAAAATTTATTTAACTTATTATCTTTTTGGAAAGATGCAACTGTTTTGCTTCTGTCAGTCCTTGGCTGTTGTATGTTAAATGGTAACAAATTAGTATCCGGTAACACTTCTATCACTCTTTTCACCTCCTTTCTAAGGAATCATTGTAGCATTTTTCAATAAAATATTTGTTATTCTTGCCGCCTTATCAGCTTTTAGTGATTCTAATATTTTTGAAGCGCTATCTTTGTTCATGTAACTCAATATTTTTATTACATCTTCATCTGACATATTATTGAGTATTTGTGCTGCATTTTGTGGATCCATGTTTTGATAATAACTAGCTATGTCTTTTAAGCTAGTCTGTCTATTTTGCGATTGTTGCTTAAGTATACTATTTTCATTTTTCACTTTGTCAAACTCTTCCTTCAAGGTCTTAATTTGGTCCTCTTTTTCTTTCAGCTTAGCTTCATAGCTTGCGATTTGTTCCTCTTTCGATTTCAGTTGATTGGTAAGTCTTGCTATTTCCTCATCTTTATTTAGTACAGGTTTTGAAGATACCAATCCCTTTAAAATTGGAATTTTAGCTAACTGGTTTGTTAGATACGTTTGATTTCCTCCTACATTAAAATACACTATTGCTACTGCACCACTTATAACCAATAGTAATACTATCAAAATTATTAAAAGTCTTTTTGGCCGTTTTTTCACTTGTGTATCTTGATTTTGCATATATATCCTCCTAATAGGATTTGGCAACTCTGAAGCTTACTTGTTCGTCTATAAATTTGTTCTGCTCTAAATTTAATAAATACTGATATTCCGAATATTGTTTTTCTTTGAGGTTTTCCAAAGCCTTTTTTTCTTTTGAAATTTTCAAAAGATTTTCTTTTATAATATCAGCATCTTCCTCTAATTTTTTGATTAATTCCTTTTTCTCTTCAATTATTCGTTGTATTTTTTTAACATAAGCATCATATTCCGCTATTTTAATGGCTGTGGTTCCCTCATTGATCGCTTTGTTATTCTTTTCTAAAATCTCATTTAGGTGATTAATAAGTTCATTTAATTTCTCTTTTTGAAAATGTATCTCTGCCATAATTTTGGATAATTTTTCTCTTTCTATTTTTTCTGATTGTTGCTTTAAATTTAATATTGGCTGCAAATTAAATTCAAATTTTTTCATATTTTATCACCTTTTAATAGATTCATATAACAGTTGCATCGTAGTTTCAAAGTCATAAGATTCGTCTATTCTCTGCCTTAAGAAACTATTCATTTTGTCAATTAGTTCAATGGCCTCATCAATTTTAGGATTACTGCCAAAATTATATGCTCCTATATTTATTAAATCTTCCGCTTCTGTGTAAGTCGCTAAAATATCTTTAAACCTCGCTATTAATTCGTTGTGTTCTTCTGTAATTATGTCATTTATCACCCTGCTAACACTTGCTAGCACATCAATAGCAGGATAATGGTTTTTATTAGCAAGTTTCCTTGACAACACTATGTGCCCATCAAGTATACCCCTTACTGCGTCAGCAATTGGCTCATTTAAATCATCTCCATCTACTAGCACAGTGTAAAGGGCTGTAATAGAACCTTTTTTAGAACATCCAGAGCGTTCCAAAAGCTTAGGTAAAACTGAAAAGACAGAAGGAGTATACCCTCGTGAAACAGGAGCTTCTCCTATAGAAAGTCCTACTTCTCTTTGCGCCATAGCAAAACGAGTTACTGAATCCATCATCAAAAGGACGTCTAACCCTTTGTCTCTAAAATATTCAGCTATGGCAGTTGCAGTCATAGCGCCTTTTACTCTTATAAGAGCTGGGGTATCAGAGGTAGCTACTACAACTACAGATTTTTTTAAGCCTTCTTCACCCAAATCTTTTTCTAGAAATTCATTTACTTCTCTTCCCCTTTCTCCAATGAGAGCTATTACATTTAAATCAGCTTTCGCGTTTCTTGCCATCATGCCTAACAGCGTGCTTTTTCCCACACCACTTCCTGCAAAAATACCAATTCTCTGCCCTTTGCCGCAGGTAAGTAGTCCATCTATCGCTTTTATACCAAGAGACATAACTTCTCTAATTCGCTTTCTTTCCAAAGGGTCAGGTGGCACATTATTAATAGGAATAGATTTTTCGAATTTTATTGCTCCTTTGCCATCTATAGGATTGCCCAAACCGTCTAATACCCTTCCCAAAAGTTCATTTCCTACATTAACTCTAAGGGTTTGACCTGTAGCTATAACTTTACTGCCTGCTCCTATTCCCTCCATATTTCCTAATGGCATAAGATACACTTTTTCTTCTTTAAAACCTACAACTTCTGCCAAAATTGTATTTCCATTAATAGTCTTGATATTACATATTTCTCCTATGTTAGAAAGTGGCCCTGTGCTTTCGATTGTCAATCCTATTACTTGAGAAACTTTTCCATAATATTGAATCAGCCTTTTTTCTTGAAGAGCCTTTCTATATTTATCCAAAACAATATTACTCATTTAGCACACCCACAAATAAGTTTTTTAAAGCTTTAAGTTGTGTACTAACACCAGAGTTTATCACTCCAGAATTTGTTTCAATTACACAATCTCCTTTTTTTAATGATAAATCTTTTAGGATATTTACATCATCTAAAAACTCTATGTCTTTAAGAATTTTATCTTTGTTTTTAATACAGTGTTCATAATCCTCTTCACTAACTCTTACCGTGACTTTGTCAAAAGCATTGTAATTCTCCATTCCTTTTTTGATGAGATTTAATATTATATCTTTGTCCTCTTCTAGATATTTACCCACAATTTTTTCTACTGCCAGCAAAATTACACTTACAATATCATTTTCTACTTCTTTATACATTCGTTGTTTTTCTCTAATAATCTCTTCTTTGATAGCCTTTGCTTCTTCTATTATAGCTTTAGCATCTTCTTCTCCTTTTTTGTATCCTTCTTGATATCCTACAGTATATCCAGCTTGATAACCCTTTTCTTTATACTCTTCTTCAATCTTCTTCGCTTTTTTCTCTACTTCTATTAAGATTTTTTCTACGTCTTCCTTAGTCTTTCTAAGTATCTCTTGCTGGACTTGTCTCGCCCTCTCTATTATTTGCTTTGCTAAAATCTCACTTTCTTTTTTTATATCCTCTCTTTGTTCACTCAATTCAATTACTTTCTCCACTTTTTCTTTGTAATTGCCATTTTCCACAATTCTTAAAACTATGGGAGAAGAAAGGTTTATTTCTTGTTGTTTATATACTCTATACAATAATTTCGTCCCCTCCTCCTCTTGATATTACAATTTCCCCTGCATCTTCTAATTTTCTTATGATATTTACAATTCTTTGCTGTGCTTCTTCTACATCTTTTAATCTTACAGGTCCCATATATTGTATGTCTTCTTTTATCATATCGGCAAGTCTCTTAGACATATTACTATAAATAACTTTTTGCACTTCTTCACTGGAACCTTTAAGAGCAAGAGCAATATCGTGATTGTCTACTTCTCTCAATACTCTCTGTATAGATCTGGAATCCAATGTGACAATATCTTCGAATACAAACATCCTCTTCTTAATTTCTTCTACTAGCTCAACGTTTATAGTCTCAAGAGTATCCAAGATATTTTTCTCTGTACTTCTATCTACAGAATTTAGTATATCTACAATTGTTTGAATACCACCTGAAGAAGTATAATCTTGTGTAACTAACGAAGACAATTTTCTCTCTAAAATTCTCTCAACTTCTTTTACTACTTCAGGAGAAGTGCTCTCCATTGTCGCTATTCGCATAGCTACTTCTGCCTGTAAATTTTCAGGCAATGAGGATAGAATTGCTCCTGCTTGTTGAGGTTTTAAATAGGACAAAATCATCGCAATAGTCTGAGGATGCTCATTTTGTATAAAATTTAAAACTTGCGATGGATCCGCTCTTCTTATAAAATCAAAAGGTCTTACTTTCAAAGTAGAAGTCAATTTATTTATAACCTCAAAAGCTTCTTGAGTACCTAAAGCTTTTTCTAAAACTGCTTTTGCATATTCTATTCCGCCTTCTATTATGTACTCTTGCGCTACGCACATGTTATAAAATTCATCTATAACTTTTTGCTTCTCTTCAGGAGAAAGATTTCGTATACTAGCTATTTCCAAAGTTAATTGTTCAATTTCATCTTCCCTTAAATGCTTATATATTTGAGCTGAAAGGTCTGGCCCTAATGCAATCAAAAGCATTGCACTTTTTTCCCTACCTGTAAGTGCACCTCTCGCCATAATACCACCACCTACTCTTCATTAAGCCATGTTCTAATTACCTGCACCACAAGTTCTGGCTTTTCTTTTATAAGTCTTTCTATCTGTTTTTTCTTTTCGTCCTTCTCCGAGAAATCTATTTCTTCGATAGACTCTACAGTAGCTAAGACCTCCTGCTTAGCTGTAGTTAAAGAGGTTTCTTTTTTCTTCCTTTTCATCATAATAAGGAATAGCATGCCTCCTAACACTAAAGCTGCTAATATAGCCCATACATACGCTGGTACTCCCTTTGAAACTTTTGCCTGCTGCTGCATTGTCTTTAACAGGTCTTGATTAAATTGCATTCCTTGAACCGATACTTTTACAAGAGAATCTCCACCTGCAGCTTTTGTAACCAAGTCAGCAATTTGTTGTTTCATAGAATTATTGAGATTTTGATTTACAACAACCGCAACAGAAATACTTTCAATCTTACCTTCCGCTTGAACAAGACTTGTCTTAATCTGATTTATTTCGTAGTTTATAGTAGTTTCTGTTTTATTGTAATCAGAAGTATTATTGCTAGTTGTTGAAGTTACAGGAGGATTATTTGACGCAGTACCTGTTGGATTTGTCCCCTGTGTACCTGTAGCTTTTTCTTTAAGTTCTTGTACGCTTCTTACAATTCCTTTATTGTCATTACCTTGAACAGGAAAATACTCTATTTTGTCTTCCGTCTTTTTATCAAAATTTAAAGTTACGTTAGCTCTAACAACAACATTTCCAGGACCAAAAATTTGTTCTAAAAGAGTTTGAAGACTGTTTTGTAAATCTTCTTGAACTTTTTTTTGAAGAGCAAATTGAGTATTAGTATTTTCAGCAGTAGTATCACTTTCTGCAGTAAGGATTTTACCATTATTATCAATTACAGTAACATTTTCAGGTTTTAAACCTTCTACGCTTTTAGATACAAAATCTATGATTCCTTTGACTTGAGAAGAAGATAAAGTTACACCTGGCTTTAAAGTTAGCATCACAGCTGCTGTAGCTTGATTAGTAGTATTTGAAAGTACAAAGGCATTTTGATCAGGTACTACGATGTTGACAATAGCATCCTGCACTCCATCTATAGTTTTTAGAGAATTTTGTATTTCATTTTGAAGAAAATACAGATACTTTTGTCTTCTCTCTTGGTCTGTTGTGGCAAGAGAGTTATTCATAGCCTCTTCAAAGCTAAATCCCCCTTGGGGGATTCCTTCTGTCGCAAGTTTCATTCTCACTTCATCTTTATATTGTGCAGGTACTAAAATTGTCGTCCCATCGTTCGATATTTTATATGGAATCTTAAATTCAGTTTTTAATTTTTCAACTACCGCTCCCGCATCTTTTATACTTAAATCTGAATATAAAACTACATAATTAGGCCTATTAACTATGTAAACTAATAAAGAAATGCCTATAAAAAGCAAAATAGCGATAATTCCTAACTGTATCTTTTGTTTTTTATCAAACTTATTCCAAAAGTTTGTCAGTTGCTCTCTAAAATTGGCAATGAACTCTGGCATTAATTCACCTCATTTCAATTAAAGACATTACAATGGCATCCTCATTATTTCCTGATAGGCCTCCAGCACTTTATTTTTTATTTGAATTGTAAGCTGCAGTGCAATATCAGCTTTTGCGGCATCTATCATCACTTGATTTATATCATCAATTTCACCAGTTACAAGTTTTTGGTCATTTTTCATTGCCGTTAACTGTAAATCATTTACCTTGTTAAAAGCTTCTTTTAAAAAGTCGCTAAAAGTATCTATTTTACTGCTATTTTGTGTTGCTTCTAAAGTGCTATCCAAAGCTACTGGATTAACCGGTGTTATTTGATTAACCATTAACGTCTACCCCCTGCCAATTTCTAAAGACTTTTGAAACATGGCTTTTGAAGCATTAAAGGCTGTTACATTAGCTTCATAAGCACGAGTAGCAGAAATCATATCTACCATTTCAGAAACAATGTTTACATTTGGGTACTCCACATATCCATTTTGGTCAGCATCAGGATGACCCGGATCGTATACTCTTCTCAAAGGAGTTTGGACATCTTCTGATATTTGGACAACTTCTACACCTTTGCCACTGTATTTGCCTTTAACTTTATTAAGAATGCTTTCGAAACTGTCAGGTTGTATTTCTTTCAAAACCACTAATTTTCTCCTATAGGGTCCTCCTTGACTTGTCCTTGTAGTATTTACATTAGCTATATTTTGGGATATTACATCCATCCTCACTCGTTCTGCAGTTAAACCTGAAGCGCTTATGTCCATCGAGCTAAATAAATTCATTTAAATTACCTCCCATCTTTTACAGCAGTCATGATAGAATTAAGTTCTCCGTTCACTCTTTGAACAAGGGCATAGTAATACAACTGATTCTTAGCCAAATTTGCCATTTCAGCATCTATGTCTACATTATTTCCATCTAGCCTCATGGAAGTGTCATTTACTTGAACAATTTCCGGTTGTATGGAATCAATAGCAGGTGGGCCAATAGGAATGTGCTTAGGATTTGTAACATAACCTTTTAACTTTGTACCATTTATAGCATCTTTTAAAATATCCTCAAATTTGACTTCAGACCTTTTAAAATTAGGAGTATCCACATTAGCAATGTTATTGGCAATCACATTGTTTCTTACAGTAGCTGCGTATAATCCTTTTTGTAGCAAATCTATATTTTCAATTCCTAAATCCAGCATTTTCTCGCCTCCTCTTATTCGACCACAATATACTTAATTCGACAAAAAAATCAAAAATCCTGCTAAAATAAGCCAAAAAATAAATATTTAACTTTGTTTTAACACTGCCTTTTTTGTAAAATAATATCAATTTTTATCGAATAATATTATATCATGCCGTAATAGTTTACACCATAAGAAAAAAGTCCTATTTTTATAGGACTCTCAGACTGTAGACAAACTTTCGTAAAGGAGATATTTTGCATAGGGAACGACTTGTGACAAAGCGGCCCGGCACTCAAGCAAGAAAGTTTATAAAACAAAAATAGAAAAAACAAGCATGCTTACTTGAGTGCCGGGAAACTTAGCGAGACCAAGGGTGGAGGCAGGGCCGTAGCCACGGATGGCGGAGGCGGGCACTAAGACAAGGATGTCGAATGTGCCCGGTACCCTGCCGGAACCCGAAGGTCGAGTTTAGTTTTGTCGCTTTGGAACATTGGAGTGACGATGCAAAATATCTCCTTTGAATATTTTTTAACTTTGTCAACAAACTAAAAGTCCTATTTTTATAGGACTCTTTTACATAAAATTAAGTCTCCTACTTTCATGCTAAAGTACAACCCCATGCATAAAAGCGGAGACTTATATTTTTCAATAAAGGTTTAAATTTATCTTTTCATTTTCTCTAACTCTTCTAATAATTTATCGTTTAGTACCCTTATATGGGTACCTTTCATTCCTAAAGACCTTGACTCAATTATGCCAGCACTTTCAAACTTTCTAAGTGCATTTACAATTACAGACCTTGTAATACCTACTTTATCTGCTATTTTACTTGCAACTAATAATCCTTCTTTTCCATTTAGCTCTTCAAAAATATTTTTTATAGCTTCTAATTCGGAGTAAGAAAGTGTTCCTAGTGCCATTTGAACAACTGCTCTTTTTCTCGCTTCATCCTCTATTTCTTCATTTTTTGACCTTAAAATTTCAAGGCCAACTACTGTAGCACCGTATTCTGCCAATATCAAGTCATCGTCAGTAAATTCTTTTACCCCTCTTGATAAAACTAAAGTTCCTAACCTGTCTCCACCGCCATTGACAGGTACTATAGTCAAAATTAAATCTGATAAAACTTTATCCTCTTTAAAAAGGTTACCTTTATCATTAGCCAGCGTCTCAGTCACTCGCAAAAGTTTGTCATTATATTCTTCAGGTATTACTTTGCTTTGAGTAAAAATGTCATTTCCATAATCTCTTAATATACTATAGCCCAATACTTTACCCTTTCTACTCAAAATATATACATTGGCTTCAATGACATCTTTTAGTATACTAGCCATTTCATTAAAATCAACTGGTTGAATTCCTGTTTTTTGTAAAATTCGGTTTACTTTTCTGGTTTTTTCTAATAGTGTGCTCATATTTCTAATCCTCCTATGTTTTTATTTTTTATTATCATAAAATGTATTTATTAACTTCATATTTATTTAAACTATCCTTTAATTGCTCTTTTACATATTCTTCAGTTATCACTATTTGCTGCCCTCCTAATTCTGGCGCATTAAATGATAATTCTTCAAATAACTTCTCCATGACAGTGTGTAATCTTCTTGCACCGATATCTTCCGATTGTTGATTTATAAGATATGCTACTTCTGCAATAGCCTCAATTGCTTCATCAGTGTATTTAACTTCTATTCCTTCTGTTCTTAAAAGCTCCTGATACTGTTTTGTAAGGGCATTTTTAGGCTCCTTTAATATTCTTATAAAGTCCTCTTTTGTGAGAGGTTTTAAATTAACTCTTACAGGAAATCTTCCCTGTAATTCAGGGATTAAATCAGTCACTTTTGCAACATTAAAAGCACCAGCTGCTATAAACAATATATGGTCTGTCTTAACAGGACCGTATTTTGTCATTACTGTACAACCTTCAATTATAGGAAGAATATCCCTTTGAACTCCTTCCCTTGATACATCTGGTCCTGCTGTATAACCGCTGCTGGCAATTTTGTCAATTTCATCTATAAAGATTATCCCATCGTCTTCTGCTCTTTTAATAGCCTCTTCGATTACTTCATCCATATCTATAAGGTTTTGAGCTTCTTCAGACTCTAGAATTCTCTTTGCTTCATAAACAGGAACTTTTTTAATTTTTTTCTTTTTAGGTAAAATATCAGCAAATATATCTTGCAAATTTATATTCATTTCTTCGGACCCTAAATTAGTATACATCTCAAGCATTGGTGTAGATGTATCTGTTACTTCTATTTCCACTACATAATTATCTAGCTCGCCATTTCTTAACTTTTGCCTTATTTCTTCTCTTTTGTATTGCATACTTTCTTCTTCTGTCTCTTCACTTTTCTCGGCAGAAGGATAATTAAACAATACTTCAAAAGGATTTTTAGTTTGTTTTTTTCTTTTTCCAATTATGTAATCAATTAGCCTATCTTCTGCAATTTTCTTCGCTTTTTCAGTAACTTTTTTTAATTTTTCCTCTTTTACCATTCTTACAGCAGCCTCTATAAGGTCTCTCACCATGGAATCTACATCTCGTCCTACGTATCCTACCTCAGTAAACTTAGTAGCCTCCACTTTTACAAAAGGAGCTTCTACTAATTTCGCAATTCTTCGAGCAATCTCTGTCTTTCCTACTCCAGTAGGGCCTACCATAATTATATTTTTGGGGGTCACTTCTTCTTTAAAATCGTCAGGTAAAAGATTTCTCCTATATCTATTTCGTAAAGCCACCGCTACTGACTTTTTAGCTTCCTTTTGCCCTACAATATATTTATCTAATTCCTCTACAATCTCCTTGGGAGTATAATTCTTCATTTAGAGCACCCCCTATAAAGTCTCAACTGTTATGTTGTTATTAGTGTAAACACAAATCTTCGAAGCTATCTCTAAAGCTTTTTTTGCTATATCTTCAGTATCTAAATCAGTATTATACCGTAGCGCCAAAGCTGCAGCCATAGCATAATTTCCTCCAGATCCTATCCCAATCACATCCTCATCTGGTTCTATAACTTCACCCGTACCAGAAAGAAGTAAAGTATCTTTTTTATTTACCGCAATCAAAAGAGCCTCTAACTTTCTTAAAATCTTATCTTTTCTCCATTCCTGTGCCAACTCTACTGCAGCCCGTTTTAAATTCCCACCATATTGTTCCAGTTTTTCTTCAAATTTTTGCGAAAGAGTCAAAGCATCAGCTACCGAACCAGCAAATCCTACTATTACTTCTCCATTATATAGCCTTCTAATTTTTTTTGCTCCATGTTTTAAAATTGTATTTTCTCCAAAGGTAATTTGTCCATCACCAGCCACTGACACTTTATCGCCTTTTCTCACAGCAATTATGGTAGTACCCTTAAACATGTTTACACCCCTTTAGATAGTTTAATATTAACACATTTTTCACAATGCTTCAAGAATTAATTCAAAATTTTTATTAAATTCATTTAACTTCTTTTTGATAATCACATTCTGGATTAGAGCATTTTAGTATATGACCATTCTTTGTATTTTTTTCTACTAACAGGCTACCACAAACAGGACATTTTTCATCAACAGGTTTATCCCACAATATAAAATCGCAATTAGGTGCATTTTCGCAAGCGTAATAATTTTGCCCTTTTTTACTTTTTTTCTTTACAATTTCTCCACCACATTTAGGACATTTCACACCAACCTTTTCGTATAAGGGTTTTGTATTTTTGCATTCAGGAAAACCAGAACAAGCAAGAAATTTCCCATATCTGCCTTTCTTTACCACCATATTTCTCCCACAAAGTTCACACTTAACGTCGGTTACTTCTACTTCTTCCTTAACATCTATTTCTTCCATTTGCTCTTCAGCAATTTTCAAAGTTTTATAAAAGTCCTCATAAAACTCTTCCACCACTTCATACCATTTCGCTTGACCTTCTTCAATCTTATCTAGCTGCTCTTCCATCTCAGCAGTAAATTTTACATCTACAATTTTTGAAAAGAACTCTTTTAATACGTCTGTCACAATAAAACCTAATTCTGTAGGTTTTAAATTCTTTTTATCTTTTACCACATATCCTCTTTCTAACAAAGTAGAGATAGTGGGAGCATAAGTGCTAGGACGACCTATTCCTCTTTCTTCCAATTCTTTAATCAAAGAAGCTTCTGTATATCGAGGCGGAGGCTGGGTAAAATGTTGCATTGGCTTTAATTCCTCTAAAAACAATTTGGTTCCTTCTTGAAGCACAGGTACAGTTTTTTCTTCCTCTTCTTGCATATCTGTTCCTTCTACATACACTGTCATAAAACCTAAAAATTTAATGCTAGAACCAGAGGCTTTAAAAACATATCCATTATTTACTATGTCCATAGAAACAGTATCGTAAATTGCAGGTGCCATTTGACTTGCTAGGAATCTACTCCAAACTAGTTTGTACAATTTATATTGGTCTGGTGTTAGGGAATCTTTTATACTTTCCGGATCCCTATAAATAGAAGTAGGTCTTATAGCCTCGTGAGCATCCTGCACATTGGCTCTTTTAGACGCATAATTTGCTTCAGGATTAGAATACTCTTTTCCAAACTTTTCAACTATGTATTTATAGACTTCAGCCTTAGCCTCATTTGCGACTCTTGTAGAATCAGTTCTTATATAAGTAATAAGACCTACGCTGCCTTCTCCTTTGATTTCTACCCCCTCATATAATTGTTGTGCAATTAACATAGTTTTTTTTGCAGTAAATCCCAATTTTCTCGAAGCCTCTTGTTGTAAAGTACTAGTGATAAAAGGTGGAGAAGGGTTCCTCTTTTTGACACCTATTTTTACTTTATCTATAATGTATTCTTCAGACAATGCTGCTAATATTTTGTCTACATCTTCTTTTGTCTTTAACTCAACTTTATCCTCTTTGGTACCGTAGAATTTTGCCTCAAATTTGCCAGAGTTTTTCTCATCAGAGAAAATCGCGGTAATACTCCAATACTCCTCTGGCACAAAAGCTTCTATTTCTCTTTCTCTGTCGCAGATAAGCCTAGCTGCTACAGATTGAACTCTGCCTGCACTTAATCCCCTCTTTATTTTTTTCCAAAGAAGGGGACTTATCTTATATCCTACTAATCTATCAAGAATTCTCCTTGCTTGTTGCGCATCTACTAAATTTAAATCTATAGAGCGGGGGCTTTTAAGAGCAGTTTGCACTGCATTTTTTGTGATCTCGTGAAATTCTATGCGACAAGGCTCCTCAATATTCAAATTTAACAATTGGGCAATATGCCAGGAAATTGCTTCTCCTTCTCTGTCAGGGTCAGTGGCCAAAAAAATTTTATCTGCATCCTTTGCTTCTTTTTTTAAATTCTCTATAATAGTCCCTTTTCCACGAATAGTTATGTACTTAGGAGCAAAATTATTTTCAATATCGATACCTAATTGACTTTTAGGCAAATCCCTCACATGTCCCATGGAAGCTGCTACTTTAAAATTTTTGCCTAAAAATTTAGAGATGGTCTTAGCTTTAGCTGGAGATTCCACAATAACTAGAGATTTTGCCATTTCTACACCTCCAAAACAATTTATAATTATATCAAAGTTTTTGACAATTATCAAAATATTTTTTTCTCATATTTATTGCCAGGAAGTTTTTCAATCATACCTTTTAACATTAAAGAAGATAAAATTGCATTAACTTTTGAGATTTTTATTTTCACATAGCCTGCTATTTCTTCTATATCTCTTGGAGCTTCACAAATAAAATCGTACACTTCTTTCTCTTCCTCCGTCAGAGAAGACATAAGATTTTCCTCAATCTTTTGTTGTACATCCTCTCTTAAATTAAATTCTTCTAAAATATCCTCAACACCAATTACAATTTTCGCACCTTGTTTTATGAGCTCATTTGTTCCTCTGCTATAAACACTCGTTATATTCCCAGGTACCGCAAAAACCTCTCTTCCTTGTTCTAAAGCAAATTGAGCCGTCAATAAAGATCCACTTTTTATTCCTGCTTCTATCACAACTACCCCAAGAGATAACCCACTTATGATTCTATTTCTCAGAGGAAAATTTTGTGGCAGCGGAGGAGCATCAAGAGGAAGCTCTGAAACCAGCAATCCCTCCTCACTAATTTGCTCCATCAACTTTTTATTTTCTCTTGGATAAACTATGTTTATGCCATTTCCCAAAACAGCAATAGTTTTTCCTCTTTCCTTCAACGCTCCTATATGAGAAAAACTATCAATTCCTCTTGCCATGCCACTTACAACTGTTATGCCTCTTTCTGATAGCTCATATGCTAATTTTTGTGCCACTTGTTTCCCATAAAAAGTAGCATTTCTTGAGCCCACCATGGCAATGCACAAATTATCTTTTAAATTTATATTCCCCTTCAAATATAAAACAGGAGGTGGGTCATAAATATTTTTTAATTCTTTCGGATATTCCTCCTCTTCTAATGTATATACACTCATTTTTAAATTTTGCAATCTTTCTATATAGTCAAAAGGGTTCAACTTCTGAGCTTCTATTATATTTTGTACTAATTTTCTATTTCCTATTGCTTTAAAAATATCAATTTCTTTTGCTTTATACACCTCTTCCGCAGTTTTGAAAAATTCCATCAATTGAACAAAACTTTTATACCCTATTCCTTTGACAGTACTTAACCATATTTTGAAAATCTTTTCTCTTTCCATAATTGCTCCCCTTTAACATCGTTTTCCCTAATTATCTTTATTATAATACATAACCTGTGATAAAATAAAGAAAAAAGAAAGGTGATACAATGTCAAACTTATACAACCTACGCCAACTAAAAAACTATTTATACCAAAATCCCTCTTGTGACTTTCAATCTCTCAGCTTAAATGAAGCAGCTAAAAAGTGGCTTGAAAAAGAAATAGAAAGAATAAATAACCTAAAATACTATGAAAACCAATTATATCAATTAAATTTAAACTTCATCGCTGGAGTAGACGAGGCGGGAAGAGGTCCTTTAGTAGGACCAGTAGTTGCCGCCTGTGTAATACTTCCTAAAGAAGTTTTCATCCCTGAGATAAATGACTCGAAAAAACTATCTGAAGCAAAAAGAGAAGTATTGTCAGAGGTAATAAAAAAAGTAGCTATCTCGTATGCCATTGGAATAGTTGATTGTGAAGAAATTGATAAAATAAACATATTAAATGCTACCTACAAAGCCATGCAGATTGCTATTTCAAAAATACAACAAAAAATTGATTACCTTTTAATAGATGCTATTACTATTCCTCAAATAGAGATAAATCAAAAAGCTATAGTAAAAGGAGATTCAAAAAGTATCTCTATAGCTGCCGCCTCTATACTGGCAAAGGTTGAAAGAGATAAAATGATGAAAGAATATCACAAAATCTATCCTCAGTATAATTTTGAAAAAAACAAAGGTTATGGTACAAAAGAACATATTGAAGCTTTAAAAAAATACGGTCCCTGTCCTATCCACAGAAAGACTTTCATCGAAAAAATTCTGAAAGGATGAAAAACATTGAACAAAAAAACAATAGGCAGCTTAGGAGAAAAAATAGCTGCCCAATATCTATTAAAATCAGGTTATAAAATTTTAGAGAAAAATTTTAAATGCAAAATTGGGGAAATAGATATAATAGCTCTATTCAAAAAAGAAATAGTTTTTATAGAGGTAAAAACAAGAACCTCTACCTCTTTTGGAATTGGAAGTGAAGCTGTAAATTTTCATAAACAACAAAGAATATTGAAAATTGCCCAATTGTACTTGGCTTCAACAGAAAAATTTCGAAATTTTCAGCCTCGCTTCGACGTAATTGAGGTTTATTTAAATCCTGATACATTAGCCTTTGAAAAACTAAGTCATTTCCCCAACGCTTTTTCAATCTTTTAATATCAATCCCATCTTTTCTTTTACTTCTTTCAAAGTTTTTTCAGCAACAGCTTGAGCTCTTTCTGCCCCTTCCTTTAAAACCTTCAAAACATAATCTCTACTGAGGTCTTTATAATTTTTTTGTATAACAGTCAATTTATCTATTACAACTTCTGCTAATTCTTTCTTTAAAGTGCCATAACCTTCTCCTTTAAATTTATTTACAACTTCTTCTATTTCCATACCTGTAAATAAACTGTAAATAGTCAAAAGGTTGCTGACTCCTGGTTTATTTTCCCAATCAAGCCTTATTTCAGTCTCAGAATCTGTTACTGCTCTCATTATTTTCTTTTTGATTGTAGAAGGCTCATCTAAAAGATTAATTCTGTTATTTTGGTCACTGTCACTTTTACTCATTTTTTTAGTAGGGTCAGTAAGGCTCATTATCCTCGCACCAAATTTTAATATCATAGGCTCGGGCACAACAAAAGTTTCACCAAATCTGTTATTAAAGCGCTGTGCAATGTCCCTTGTCAGTTCCAAATGCTGCTTTTGGTCTTCTCCTACAGGAACATAATCGGTATTATATAAAAGTATATCTGCTGCCATTAAATCAGGGTATGTAAAAAGTCCTACAGAAACTGTTTCTTTTCCTTTGCTCTTTTCTTTAAACTGAGTCATTCTGCTTAGCTCACCAAAATATGTCATACATTGTAAAAGCCATGCTAATTCTGCATGTGCAGAGACATGAGATTGAACAAAAAGGGTAACTTTCTTAGGATCTAAGCCTATTGCAAGGTAAAGACCCGCCAATTCAATAGTGTTTTCTTTTAATTTTATTGGATCTTGGGGTACTGTCAAAGCATGCAAATCCACTACACAAAAAAAACACTCATAGTCTTCTTGTAGCGCAACAAATTGCCTCATTGCTCCCAAGTAATTACCTATGTGAATGTCTCCAGAGGGTTGTACTCCTGAAAAAACTCTTTTCAAGCTATCAACTCCTTTTCAATTGAGTATTTTATGTCGTTTAGAAAAAATTATAAGAGAAAATTTCAGAATTTGCAATGAAATTTAAAATAATTCCCTCATAAATCCTTTTCCATGGACTTCGGCTACATCTAATATAGAGATAAAGGCATTTTCATCTATTTGGTGCACAATAAGCTTAAGCTGTGGAAGCTGTGTTAAAGACACAATAGAGTATAAAACCTTTTTACTCTCCTTAGTATAAGCTCCTTCTCCATGTAACAAAGTAACCCCCCTTTTTAATGTGGTCATTATCTCTTTACTCACTTCTTCTACTTTGTCAGTAACTATAAGTACCATTTTTTGTCTATTAAAACCTTTTATGGTTTTATCCACCATGTAGGAAGTAATGTACATCGAAACAAGAGTGTAAAGAGCACTGGTCAAACCAAAAAATATAGCTCCAATTGCTACGATAAAAAAGTTAACAATAAAAGAAATATGCCCAATTTCAAAATTATCATATTTCTTTTTTACAATTACAGAAATTATATCTAACCCGCCAGTTGACCCGTGATTACTAAAAACTATTCCCATACCTAAACCATTTAACACTCCGCCGTATAAACTCAAAAGTAATGGATCATTTATATGTAATATATTTTTTATCGCATAAGTAAGTACCAAAAACAAAGAAAGTGATACAGTACCTATAATAGTAAAAATTGTAAATCTTAAATTTACTTTTTTATAGCTCAAAATTAAAAGTGGGATGTTTAGCAAAAATATAGTGTATCCTGCAGGAAACTTGGTTAAATACTGTATAATAAGTGCAATACCAGAGACTCCTCCACTTAAAAGTTTAGCATGAACAATAAACATGTTAATACCAATGGAAGATAGTAGAGTCCCTATAAGAATAAAGAAAATATTTTTTATACTTTCCCTATTAAAAAAACTTGTTATCTCCAAAGCTAACACCTTCTTATTACATTTGAAACTTAGTTACTTAACATAAAATTTTTATTGTAATTTTTATTTATACCAATATATGCTATCAACTATTCTATACTGTAATGCTTCTGCTACATGCTCAAACTTAATATTTTCTGCACCTTCTAAATCAGCAATTGTACGAGCAACTTTTAAAATTTTATTATATCCTCTTGCACTTAAATAAAACTTCTCGAAAGCCTCATTTAAAAATTTTTTAGTATCTTCATCAAGTTTGCAATATTTTTTTAACATATTCCCTTTTAATTGTGAATTAAAGTATATACCAGTACCTTTATACCTTTTAAGTTGCATTTCTCTCGCTTTTATAACTCGTTCGCGAATTTTCTTGGAACTTTCCGATGGCGTTTCTTCTTCGAAATATTTATCTTTTTTAAGAGGTTTTACCTCCACATGTAAATCAATTCTATCTAACAAAGGTCCTGAAATTTTATTTTGGTATCTTCTTATTTCATTTACACTACAATGGCACTCATGAGTATCATCGCCATAATAGCCACAAGGGCAAGGATTCATGGATAAAATTAAAATAAATTTACTTGGATAACTAAAGCTACCATTTACACGGGTAATTGTAACCACTTCATCTTCTAACGGCTGCCTTAAAACTTCTATTGCATCTTTTTTAAATTCAGGAATCTCATCTAAAAATAACACTCCATAGTGGGCAAGGGATACTTCCCCAGGCTTAGGATATTTTCCTCCCCCAACTAAAGCAACTGTAGAGATAGTATGATGAGGAGCTCTAAAAGGTCGAATAGTGATAAGAGGTGTACCTTTTGGAAGCAATCCTGCTATACTGTATATCTTGCTTACTTCTAAAGCCTCTTCAAAACTTAACTGAGGAAGAATAGTAGGAAAACGCCTTGCCAGCATAGTTTTACCCGCTCCAGGAGGGCCAATCATTAGCACATTGTGGCCTCCGGCAGCGGCAATCTCAAGTACCCTTTTCGCATTTTCTTGTCCCTTTACTTCAGCAAAATCTATATCGTATTCTACATTATCAAAAAAACTATTAATATCTAAAGTAAAAGATTCTATTTCCCTATCTCCATTTAAAAATTCAACTACTTCTTTCAAATTTTTCATGGGATATACTTTTATCCCCTCAACAACTGCTGCCTCATGGGCATTTTCATAAGGAACAACAATAGAAGATATACCTTTTTCCTTTGCCCCTATTACCATTGGCAGTATACCATTTACACCTCTTAGGCTTCCGTCCAAAGAAAGTTCACCTACAAAGGCTATATCTTCCTTTTCCTCTTTTATCTCCTCTGTGCATTTTAAAATTCCTATTGCCAAAGGCAAATCAAAAGCAGTACCCTCTTTTTTAGTATCAGCTGGTGCCAAATTTACAGTAATTTTTTTGAGGGGAAATTCAAAACCACTGTTTTTAATAGCAGACCTTACTCTGTCTCTTGCTTCCTTAACTTCTGTATCGCCCAAGCCCACAATATCAAAAGAAGGAATTCCAGTTGATAAATCTACTTCCACCTCTACAACATAGGCATTTAACCCCAAGACTGCCATACTTTTTACTTTCGAAAGCATAAAAATCCCCCTTATGGTCTTTCCAGAGAAATCCTCCCCAATTTCCCTTTTCGAAAATCCTCCAACAAAATATGAGAAGTTTTTAATGTATCTACTTCTCCCCCTGCAAGTAAACAACCTCTTTTTTTACCTATTTCTTTTAAAAGTTCAAAATCCTTATCTACTATTTTATCAATTTTATAGCGGGACATCAAATAATTGGGATAATACTTTTTTAAGATTGCTACTAAATTTAATGCTATTTCTTCTATGTCCAATACTTCATCTTTTATAGCTCCAGTAATTGCTAACATAATTCCTACTTTTTTATCGTCAAATTTTGGCCAGAGTATGCCAGGAGTGTCCAAAAGGTCGAAATAAGGAGTTTTTATCCAATGCAAAGCCCTTGTCACCCCCGGCTTATCGCCAGTCTTTGCCCTTTTATTGCCAATTAATTTATTAATAAAAGTAGATTTACCTACATTTGGAACACCTACAATCATTCCTCTCAACCTTGGAATCATTCCTTTTTGCTTTTTTTCCTCCAAAATGTTTTGACAAACTCTGTTAGTTGCTTCATTTATCTCTTTAAGGCCAAATCCTGTAATTGAGTTAACTTTTACCGCTTCTATTTCCCTCTCCTTAAAATATTCTATCCATAAATCCGTAATTACATCATCAGCCAAATCAACTTTATTGAGAAGAATGATCCTTTTTTTATTTTTTACAATGTCATCAATATCTGGGTTTCTGCTGCTTTTAGGTATTCTCGCATCTACTATTTCATATACTACATCCACTAACTTAATGTTAGAAACTATCTCCTTTTTAGATTTTGCCATATGGCCAGGATACCACTGTATCATGTCCAATTCCTCCACATATTTAAAAAAGGGGTTTAACCCCTTTTTTACATTAATTCCTTTATCTTTGTAGCAGCTTTTCCTACTCTCTTTCTCAAATAATACAATTTTGCTCTTCTGACTTTACCTCTCCTTATAACCTCTATCTTTTCAATTCTTGGAGAGTGAAGTGGAAAAGTCCTTTCAACTCCAACGCCATAAGATACACGTCTTACAGTGAAAGTCTCTTTTAAACCTGATCCACTCTTTTTAATTACTATCCCTTCAAAAGGCTGAATTCTTTCCCTATCTCCTTCAATAACCTTATAATGTACCCTTATAGTATCTCCTACATTAAAAGGAGTTAAGTCTTTTCTCATCTGCTGGCTTTCAACTGCTTTTATTAGGTCCATTATCTTTCCCTCCTTCCACCTTCTAAATGTCAAACCCTTTTTCTCTTAAAAACTTTTTATCTTCTTCAGTCAAAACAGCCTTTTTAAGCAAATCAGGCCGTTTTAAAAGAGTTATCTCTAAAGACTTTTGCCTTCGCCATTTAGCTATTTCGGCATGATTACCACTTAGCAAAATTTCTGGCACCTTCATACCTCTAAAAAATTCTGGCCTTGTATACTGTGGATATTCCAATAAATTATTAGCAAAGGATTCTTCTATAGCGCTTTGAGGGTGTGAAAGTACTCCTTCAATAAGTCTTGTTACAACGTCAATGATAGCCATGGCGGCTATTTCTCCGCCTGTCAATATAAAATCTCCTAAAGAAATTTCTTCATCGATGACAGAATAGACTCTTTCATCTATTCCTTCATAGTGGCCACACAAAAAGGCTATCCTTTCTAATTTAGACATCTTAACCGCCATTTCCTGATTAAAAATTTTACCTTTAGGGCCAAGGTAATATACAGGGATATTTCCTAGACTTTTTACAAATTCAATTGCGTCAAAGAGAGGCTGAGGCATCATCACCATTCCTGGCCCGCCTCCATAAGGATAATCATCTACTCTTTTGTGTTTATCCTTTGAAAAATCTCTTATATTTATCAAATTAACTTTTATTTTCCCTTTTTCAATAGCCCTTTTCAATATACTATAGGATAAAACACTATCAAACATTTCAGGAAATAGGGTTAAAACATCAAAAATCATCATAGCCCCTCCAGAAGGTGGACCACCATTACTTTATTGTCAACATCAACTTTTTTGACCACTTCTTTTATAGCAGGAATTAGTATTTCCCTCTTCTCAGTTTTTATTACATACACATCATTTGCACCTGTCTTAAGTACCTCTACCAATGTACCCAAAAAACTTCCTTCTTCTGTATACACCTTCATCCCGACTAAATCTTTGATGAAGTACTCATTTTCTTCTAACTCCAAAGCATTTTGAGAGTTAACTTTTAAAAAGGCCCCTTTTAATTTTTCTGCATCGTCTCTAGTATCAATTCCTTTCAATTTTACACAAACTCTTTTAGATATAATTTTGACATATTCAATGTCATATTTATGGGGCCTTTGCTGGTCATCAAAAATCCATACATGCTCAAAGTCATAAAACCTTTCGGGAACATTGGTAAGAGGATATACTTTAACTTCGCCCTTAATGCCATGGGCAGAAGTAACCTTCCCTACATTATAGTAATCAGCCATACCACCACCTAGATTATCTCAACAATCACACGTTTCTTTTCTTTTAAGGCAGCAGCTTTAACCAATGTACGAATTGCTTGAGCAATCCTTCCCTGTTTCCCAATTATCTTTCCCATATCTTCGGGAGCAACTTTAAGCTCTATAATAACAGATTGCTGTCCTTCAATTTCATTAACTTCTACTGCATCAGGATTGTCAACTAACGCCTTAGCTATAGTTTTAACCAATTCTCCCATTATTACACCTCCTCACAAGAGAGGATTATTGAGATGCACTATTGCCAATTATACCTTCTTTTTTAAACAGTGACTTTACAGTATCTGAAGGTTGGGCACCAACACCAAGCCATTTTTTAGCCTTTTCAACATCTATTTTTATTTCAGCAGGCTGGGCTATAGGATTGTAATATCCTATCTCATCAATAAATCTTCCATCTCTTGGTGACTTTGAATCTGCTACTACTATCCTGTAAAAAGGTCTTTTCTTAGCCCCAAACCTTTTTAATCTTATTCTGACTGCCACTTTCTCACCTCCTTCAAAAGTTGCCCACCTTCCGATATCATCTAAAGAAAGGCAGCCTCATTTTACCTTTCTTTAGGTCTTTGTCAATATCAGCAAACTTCTTCATCATCTTTTTAGTTTCTTCAAACTGTTTTAAGAGGCTATTTACCTGTTGGATGGTGGTACCGCTGCCTTTAGCTATTCTTTTCTTTCTACTGCCATTTATAATAGAAGGGTTTTGCCTTTCTTCTTTAGTCATAGATTGAATAATTGCTTCTATCCTCTTTAAGTCTTTTTCTGAAATGTCTACATTTTTAAACAGGTTTTTGTTCATTCCAGGAATCATACTAAGAAGTTGGTCTAAAGGCCCCATATTTTTAAGACTCTGCAATTGTTCTAAAAAATCTTCCAGTGTAAACTGTTTTGTTAAAAGCTTTTGTCCTAACTCTTGTGCCTTTTTCTCATCAATTGCTGCTTGGGCCTTTTCAATTAAAGTCAAAACATCTCCCATTCCCAAAATACGAGAGGCCATTCTATCAGGATAAAAAGGCTCTAAATCTGTCAACTTTTCGCCTGTGCCCACATATTTTATAGGTTTTTGTGTAACAGCCCTAATAGAAAGGGCTGCTCCACCTCTCGTATCTCCATCCAATTTTGTCAATATAACTCCTGTTATATCTAACCTTTCATTAAAGGAAGACGCTACGTTTACTGCGTCTTGACCTGTCATAGCATCTACTACTAACAAAATTTCATCTGGTTGTACTGCCTTTTTTATATTTACAAGTTCCTCCATCAATTCTTCATCTATGTGAAGTCTACCCGCAGTATCTATGATAATTACGTCAGAGTTATGAGACCTTGCATAATCAATAGAAGCTTTTGCAATATCAACAGGGTTTGCTTTGTCCCCCATTGTAAAAACTGGTACATTTACATTAGCTCCTACAACCTGTAACTGCTTTATGGCAGCTGGTCTGACGACGTCACAGGCTACTAGGAGGGGATTTTTCCCCTGTTTCTTTAATAAGTTTGCCAATTTTCCACAAGCAGTTGTCTTTCCAGAACCTTGAAGTCCAACCATCATTATAACTGCAGGAATTTTATTCCCTATATTTAACCGGCTTTGTGTAGACCCCATAAGAGCTATAAGCTCATCATTGACTATCTTTATCACCTGTTGCCCCGGGGTCAGGCTTTCCATCACTTCTTGCCCCAAAGCTTTTTCTGTAACAGAGTTTATAAAGTCTTTTACTATCTTAAAGTTGACATCTGCTTCTAAAAGGGCAACTTTTACTTCCCTCATAGCTTCTTTTACATCTTTTTCTGTGAGTTTTCCTTTTCCTCTTAACTTTTTAAAGATTTCCTGCAGCCTTTCAGATAGGCTTTCAAAAGCCATTAAAATTTACCTCCTACAGATTTAGCTCCTCTATTTCATGAGCTATCTCCTCAATAATTTTTAAAATTTCTGGGTTTCTTTCTCTTTGCCGTATTATTTCAATGCCCTTTTTTATCTTATCCAGTCTATTCATTATTTCTTGATGTCTTTTTACTAACCCTAATTTTTCCTCAAAAAACTCTAACGAGCTTTCTGCTCTTTTTAAAGTGTCATAAACACCCTGTCGTGAAATATCCAAAAGTTCGGAAATTTCTCCAAGAGAATAATCATTTAAATAGTACATCTCAAAAATTTCCCTTTGCTTATCTGTAAGCAAAGCACCATAAAAATCATACAAAAGAGTCATAAATAAAAAATCATCATCCACAAAAATCCCACCCGTTAAGGTCCTAACCTTTACATTAAGATTTTATATGAAGGGCTGCTTTTTGTCAAGCTGTGTTTTTTCATTTTTTTGCGATTTAATTTACTGAAAAATAGCAGAAACGAAAGATTTTGCATCAAAAGCTTGCAAATCCTCTATTCCTTCCCCAATTCCTATATATCTTATGGGTACATTTAATTCTGATTTTATAGCTACCACAATTCCACCCTTTGCCGTTCCATCTAATTTGGTAAGTACAATCCCGGTTATATCAGAAACTTCTTTAAATATTTTCGCCTGTTGAAGAGCATTTTGCCCAGTTGTAGCATCTAAAACTAAAAAGGTTTCTACTCTCGCTTCAGGATATTCCCTATCTATAACTCTGCGAATTTTCCTCAATTCCTCCATCAGATTCTTTTTATTATGCAGTCTGCCTGCAGTATCACAAATAAGTATATCTATTCCCCTGGCTTTTGAGGCTTGAATGCCATCAAAAATAACAGAAGCTGGATCTGAGCCTTCTTGGTGTTTGATAATTGGACAGTTAATTCTCTCTGCCCATATTTCTAACTGGTCAATAGCTGCAGCTCTAAAAGTATCACCTGCTGCTAGCATAACTTTTCTGCCTTCTTTTTTGTACAAATAAGCTAATTTTCCAATTGTAGTAGTCTTTCCTACTCCATTTACTCCTACTACCAATATCACCATAGGAGAAGTCAAGGTAAAAGGTTCTACATCCTTTTGCAAAATTTCATAAACTTCTTCAGCTAAAAGTTCTTTTATTTGAGAGGCATCATAATTCTTTCTTTCTTTTGCCTTTTGACGTATTCCTTCTATAATCTTAGAAGTAGTACTAATACCTATATCAGCTAAAATTAAAATCTCTTCTAATTCTTCCAAAAGTTCTTCGTCAATTTTTCTACCTATTGTAACAATACTATCTATTTTAGAAGTCAAATTTTCCCTTGTTTTTAAAAGTCCTTCTTTAATCTTTTGAAAAAAACCTTTTTTTTCTTCAGCAGTTTCTGATTCTTTTTTAGATTTGTCAAAAAAATTAAGCATGTTTTATCAAGCCTCCTATTTTGTCGTCAGTATTTAGTTTAAGGGATAACAATTTGGAAACTCCTTTTTCTTGCATTGTTACACCGTATATCGCATCTGCTACCATCATTGTACCTTTTCTGTGGCTTACAACTATAAACTGAGTATCTTTTGACAATTCTTTCAGAAACTCAGCAAATCTCTCCACATTTGCATCATCTAATGCTGCATCTATCTCATCCAATATACAAAAAGGAGTAGGTTTTATACTTAGCATTGCAAATAAAAGGGAAATAGCAACTAATGCCTTTTCTCCTCCTGAAAGAAGAGAAAGGGTTTGCAATTTCTTTCCTGGGGGCTGTGCTTTAATTTCTATGCCTGTTTCTAAAAGATTGTCTTCATCAGTAAGTATTAACTCTGCATTACCCCCTCCAAAAAGTCGCCTAAACGTCTCCTTAAATTGAATCTGTAGGATTTCAAAACCATCTTTAAATTTTGTTTTGATAATTTTATTTGCTTCTTCGATTACAGAAATCAAAGATTCCTTTGCCTTTATAATATCTTCAATCTGAGATTTTAAAAAATCATACCTTTCCTTTACTTCTTTATATTCTTCAATAGCATCCATATTCACATTACCTAATTCTTTTATAGCCTTTGCCAAATGATCTACTCTTTGTCGTAATTTTGGAATCTCGCCTTCTTCAGCTTCTTCAAAAGCTCTGTCTAAGGTCAATTCATATTCTTCCCAAAGCCTATTTTTGATATTGTCAATCTCCATCTGAAATCTTTGCATTTCCATTTCTATCTTATGAAATTCTTCATTTATATTAGTAAATTCTTGTTGTAAAATCGAAAATTTTTCTTTACGCTTTTTTAAATCCTCTTCTTCTTGGAAAATATTATCTTCTAAAGAAGAAATATCTTTTTGAATTTTTTCTACTTCTTGCTGTAATTTATATATTTCTCCCTGCAACTTTTCCCTATCTGAACTCAAATTGACCTTTACGCTTTCTATTTCTTTAATATTCTTTTCCTTCTCTACTATATTGTTTTTTTCTCTATCAAATTCTTGCCGTTTATCTTTTAAGTTATGAAGTTCATTCTGGAGCTTTTGTTCGATTTTAGCTATTTCAATTTTCAAAGCAGTGATTTCTTTATCTAAAATTGCCAAATTTTCCTCTTCTTTATTATTTTTTTCTTTAAAGCCATTGATCAAAGCATCCAATCGTTCTTTTTCTTTTTCTAAGCTTTTTAACTCTTTTAAAAACCGGTCAATTTCTTGTTGATAATTTCTAACATTTCCCTTTAATTCATCAATTTCTAAAGTATAATTTTCTAGTTGATTTAATAAATTTCCTATTTCTTTTTCTAATGAAATCTTCCTTTGATCATTAGAAGTTATATTGTAACTAATATCAGAAATTTCTTTGTTCAATAATTCTATCTGCTCCTCTTCATGAATTTTATCATTTATTTTTTGACCGATTTCTTCCCCTAATATTTCTTGTCGATTTTTTAAACTATCAATTTCTTTTTTCAGTTTAGTTATCTCTTCTTTTCTTTTAAAGATGCTTTGAAGTTTAGGTTTTAAACTGCCACCGGTTATTGCACCCCCTGGATTTATAACTTCTCCTTCTAATGTTACAATTTTATAAGCTTGATTATATTTTTTAGATAACCTCACTGCATTTTCAATGGTCTCTACCACAATAACACGGCCTAGCAAAAAATTAAAAATTTCTTCTAAATTATCGTTATACTTTATTAGCTTAGAAGCAACTCCAATTACGCCTTTCTCAATCAAAATATTGCTTTCCTGTTGAGAAAGCCCCCTCCCACGAATTAAATCAAGAGGCAAAAAAGTAGCTCTTCCTAAATCTTTTTGTTTTAACCTTTCAATTATTTCCGCTACTCCCTCAGAAGATTTTATAACTATATTCTGTATACTTGAGCCTAAGGCTACCTCAATTGCCGTGCTATACGTATTTTCAACCTCTAAAAGTTCCCCCACTACTCCTATTATGTTTTCTCTAAAAGAAGGAATATTTTCAGAGAGTTTTAACAAGTTACGCACAGTTCCACTATAGCCTTCGTAATTTTTATCCATTTCCTCTAAAATAGAAAGTCGTGACCTTTTTCGTTCAATTTCTTCTTTAATAACTTTTAAAGTATCTTCCCTCAAAATCAGCTCATTATCAATTTTTTGCAAAGCTTTCTGTTTAATAAACTTTTGCTGATTCTTTTTATCCAGTTTTTTTTGTAAAATTTGTAATTCTTCAACAATTTTATTTTTTTCTTTATCCAAAATTTCTATTCGATTTTGAATTTCCTCTATATGCTTTTTTAAATTTTTCTGCCTACTTATTGCCTCTTCCTTTAGAGAATTGTTCAAAGACAATTTTCCTTTCACATCTGCTATGCTATTTAAAATTTCAATTATATCTTCCTTAGCTTTTTCAACTTCTTCTATCTCATTCTTTTGTTTCTTTTGCAAACTTACATATTCTTCTTGAAATTGTCTTAACTTCTCTTCCAATTCTTCCTTGTTTTCATGTAAAAGGGCTACATTAGACTCTATCTTTTTAAGTTCTTCTTTTAAAACTTCTTCCCGTTTTGCAGCCTTTTCTAACTCATCCCTGTAAAGCTCTGTGGTTTCTTCTAAATTTCTAAGCTTCTCTATTGTTAATTCCCTTTTTCCTGAGACTATCTCTATCTCTCTTAACTTATTGTGATATTCCTCTTTTTTACTGTCCAATTGCTGTTTTAAGTCATGAATTTCTTTTTCTTTATATAACAAATTCTCCTCTTGATTGATTTTATGTATTTTTTTTACGTCTAATTGACTTTTTAAGTTCTCATATTTTCCTTTTAAAGCATCGTACTGATTCATAGACCTCTTTGCTAATTGAATATATAAACTTATATCTGCTTTTCTTTTTTCCTTGTGGAGTTTTAAAAACTCTTCTGCCTTGCTTTTTTGTGTTTCCAAAGTAGTAAGCTGCTTCTCTAGTTCTACAACTATATCGTTTAAACGAAGTAGATTATCATTAGCTGCTGTGAGTTTCCTTTCTGCTTCTTCTTTTTTATATCTGTGCTTTGAAATACCTATTGCTTCCTCAAAAATTTGCCTTCTGTCTTCTGGTCTTGAAGATAGGATTTCGTCTATTCTCCCTTGTCCTATTATTGAGTAGCCTTCTTTTCCTACTCCTGTATCTAAAAAAAGCTCGTATATGTCCTTAAGACGGCAAGGAGTTTTATTTATAAAAAACTCACTTTCGCCAGATCTAAAAATTTTTCTGGTAATAACTACTTCTGTATAATCAAAAGGAAGATAACCATCGGAATTATCAAGGGTGAGATTTATTTCACAAAAACCTAAAGGTTTTCTATTCTCGCTACCTGCAAAAATTACATCCTCTAACTTAGAACCTCTTAAACTTTTGATACTTTGTTCTCCCAGAACTAATCTAATAGCATCAGAAATATTACTTTTGCCACTTCCATTTGGACCTACAATTGCTGTTACACCTTTTTCAAAATTAAGAGTTACTTTATCTGCAAAAGATTTAAAGCCTTGAAGTTCAAGTTTCTTAAGGTACATACCACCACTCCTTATGCACCTTCCATTTTACCACATCTACATTTAAATTTCATCTTCATTTTTTCGTATTTCTTCTACAATCTCCTCTATTTCTTCCTTATAAGAAGAAGGTGCTAGTATCTCTCCCCATCCTGTTACCATTTGAAACAATCCATCATAAGCCGTATCATGATAACTTCTTATAAAATGTGGTATCCCCTTTTCTTTTAAAATGCCTTCTATCAATTTCGCTTCTATTTCATTTTCCAACACTAAAATTTTAACGAAGCCTTCCATTAAAATCACCTCTATATAAAAATAAAACCTGCTAAAAAAGCAGGTTTAGATTATCTTGGTTCTACAATAAATTTTATCGCTGTCCTCATTTCGCCGTCTATCTCAATCTCTGAAAAGGCAGGAATCGCAATTAAGTCTATGCCATTTGGCGCCACAAATCCCCTCGCTATTGCAATAGCCTTAACTGCCTGATTTACTGCACCTGCCCCAACCGCCTGAATTTCTGCTGAAGACTTTTCTCTTAAGACGGCTGCTAATGCACCTGCTACAGACTTAGGTTTAGATTTAGCTGATACTTTTAGAACCTCCACTGTAAAATAACCTCCTTCATACATTATTGTGAAAATGAATACATTTGATATATATTTATATATTCGATAAAAAACCAATATTTCCTTCTTTTTTATAAAATTTTTTTAAAAATTATTTTTTATAAAATCGGTTATAGAAATACGCATAATCTTTTTATCAATGCAAACAACTACTTTGTCGTCAGTCAGACTATTTAATATTGTAAATTCCATTTTTACATTGTATTTTTTTTCTAAAAACAACTTGTTGAATTTTTTTTGCCCTATAATTGTTGAAATCCGTCTTTCATTAGAAAAAATTGTAACATTTGTGTCCCTTATATTTTTATCCTCAAATACTTTTAGGAGAATGTCAAGAATAACACTGGACTCAACTAATTGCCCCATCGCAGGATGAAAAGGACCTGCTACTATATCTTTATTGTAATTAATATTTTCTGTCGTTTGAAGTCCAATACGAATGACGTCAATATTATTCTTAATAAAAATTATATACATTTTCTTTGAAATTTCAACCGCCTCTTGCAAAGTCAGAGGGAAGAATCTTCCTTTTTTATACATTCTCTCAAGATAAGTATTTTTAATCACCAAAGTAGGATAAATCCTCACAAAATCAGGTTTCAACTCCACAATCTTATAAGCGGTATTTAAAGATTTATCTAAGTTATCTCCAGGTAGTCCTATCATTATTTGTAATCCTAATTTAAAGTCATACTGTCGAATTAGATTCACAGCTTTTACGACATCCTCACTTGTATGACCTCTTCTACTTTTTAAAAGCACTTCTTCATCCATTGACTGTACTCCAAGTTCTATTATTGAAACTTTGTATCTCTTAAGATTTTGTAAAATTTCGGTGTCTATATAATCAGGACGAGTAGACAAACGAATAGCATCTATTTTGCCTTTGTCCAAATATTCTTTCGCAATTCCCAAGTAGAGATTTTGCATATCCTGTGGTATTCCAGTAAAACTGCCACCAAAAAAAGATACCTCTATTTCTGCATCCCTTGGAAGAGTTTTTAAATGGGTTTCTATAGTTTGCCTTACGTATTCTTCTGTTATCTCCTGCTGTTGGCCTGTTATTGAATTTTGATTGCAAAAAACACATTTAAAAGGGCAACCTAAATGGGGTATAAAAAGTGGTATTATATACATCTTTTTTTTCATTTTAATATCCCCAATTTGATCAATGCTTCCATAGCCGCAGCTTGCTCAGCTTCTTTTTTACTTTTACCATAACCCTTTCCTAATATTACATCACCAATCCGCACTTGAGTTACAAAAGTTTTATTATGGTCAGGACCTATTTCCTCTATTAACTCATAGATAATTTTCCCTATTTCCATGCTTTGAACAACTTCTTGCAGCTTTGTTTTATAGTCGCGATAAATAAGCCCTTCCAAAACTTCTTCAATGATATTTTTGAACAATTCTAAAATTACATTGCGAACAACTTCTAATCCTCCATCCAGATATACAGCAGCCAGCATCGCTTCCATAGCATCTGCAAGAATAGAATCTCTTTCTCTTCCTCCCGTCAGTTCTTCTCCTTTGCCAATGCGCAAAAAGTTGCCTAATTCTATTTCTCTTGCACATCTGGCAAGGGAGGGCTCACAAACTATTTCAGCTCTATATTTAGAAAGAGAACCTTCTTCTAAATCTTTTCTATTCTTATACAAATACTCGCTTATTACAAGGCTTAGGACAGAATCTCCTAAAAACTCCAATCTTTCATTGCTAATCTTGCTATTTTTACCTTCGTGAGCCCATGAACTGTGAGTTAAAGCCTCTATAAGCAAATTTTTATCTTTAAAACTATAGTTTATCCTCTTTTCTAATTCAGGCAAATTTCCTCTTTTCACTTCCATACCTCTTTTAAAATTTTTTAAAAAGTAAAGTCCCATTATGTCCTCCAAAGCCAAAGGAATTAGAAATCGCATAATTTACTTCTTTTTCTATAGCCTTGTTAGGCACATAGTTCAAATCACATTCTGGATCAGGAGTTTCGTAATTAATAGTAGGAGGTATAATGCCATTTTTTATAGTCAAAACAGTAGCAACAGCCTCTATTGCCCCTGCTGCTCCTAATAAATGACCTATCATAGACTTGATAGAACTTACATAGAGTTTATACGCATGGTCTTTAAAGACTTTCTTTATAGCCATTGTTTCAAATTTGTCGTTATATTCAGTGGAAGTTCCATGAGCATTGATATAATCTATTATGTCAAAACTTACTTTTCCGTCCTTTAAAGCTGCTTCCATTGCACGAGCAGCTCCTTCTCCTTCTGGCGCAGGAGCAGTTATGTGGTAAGCATCATCTGTGGCACCATAACCTATTATCTCTGCATAAATTTTAGCTCCTCTTTTTTGCGCATGTTCTAAAGATTCTAAAATTAAGCTTGCAGACCCTTCTCCCATTACAAAACCATCTCTATTCAAATCAAAAGGACGAGAGGCTTTTTTAGGGTCCTCATTTGTGGACATAGCTTTCATTGCACAAAAACCTGCGAAAGACATAGGAGTTATAGCTGCTTCAGTACCACCTGTAAGTATAAGGTCTGCATCTCCCCTTTGAATAGCTTTAAAAGCTTCTCCTATAGCATTAGTACTGGAAGCACAGGCATTTACTATAGTCTCGTTTATCCCTTTTAGTCCAAAAGTTATTGCAATTTGACCTGCTGCCATATTTGCTATCATCATAGGGATGAAGAATGGACTTACTTTTCCAGGACCTTTTTCATACATAATTTTTAACTGGTTTTCAAAAGTTTCAATTCCTCCTATGCCTGTACCGTAAATGACCCCAAACCTTTTTAAATCAACTTTAGAAAGGTCAATTTGCGAATCCTCTAATGCCAATTTCGCACTGGCAACAGCAAACTGGATAAACCTATCCATTCTTCTTGCTTCTTTTTTATCTATATATAAAGTGGGTTCGAAATCTTTTACTTCTGCTGCTACCTTAGTAGGAAACTCCGACACATCAAACTTAGTAACAGTATCTATTCCAGACTCACCACTTATTAAAGAATTCCAAAATTTTTCTACAGTATTACCTAATGGTGTAATAACTCCTACTCCCGTTACAACTACTCTGTTCATCAGTTAAAACCCCCAAAATAGAGTAAAATTTTATATTGCATAAAGTCCCGCAACGCGGGACCTCAATTATTCAAGATTGCTTAAATATTCTACTACATCACCTACTGTCTTAATCTTTTCAGCATCTTCATCAGGAATTTCAATATCAAACTCTTCTTCCAGAGCCATTATGAGCTCTACTATGTCCAAAGAGTCTGCTCCTAAATCATCTATAAAAGATGACTCCATCGTTATTTCCTCTGGATCAATGCCGAGTTGCTCGGCTATTATGTCCCTTACTTTTTCAAAAATCATACCTTCTTCACCTCCTCTCAAAAATTATACATTATGATAATATTACATAACCATTCCTCCGTCAACATTTATTACTTGCCCAGTAATGTAATCTGAAGCTGGACTAGCTAAAAAAGCAACTAATTCAGCTACATCCTCCGGTTTTCCAGCTCTTTTCAAAGGAATGCTATTTAACATATTTTCTTTTATTTCATCTTTTAACACATTTGTCATATCTGTTTCAATGAAGCCAGGAGCTACAGCATTTACTGTTATCCCACGATTCGCTAACTCTTTTGCAACAGATTTAGTAAGTCCTATCACTCCTGCTTTAGAAGCAGCATAATTAGCTTGACCTGCATTTCCCATTATTCCAACAACTGATGTAATATTTATTATTTTCCCTTTTCTCTTTTTTATCATATACTTTGATGCAAATTTTATTACATTAAATGTACCTTTTAAATTTACAGCTATTACCTGGTCCCACTCATTTTCATCCATTCTCAAAATTAAATTATCCTTTGTAATTCCCGCATTATTTACTACAACATCTATACTACCAAATTCTTCTACAATTTTATCTATTGCTTTTTCCACTTCATCGTATTTAGAGACGTCACATTTGACAGCCATTGCCTCTACCCCATACTCTTTTGCTTTTTTTACAACCTCTTCAGCACTTTTATCACTTTTCGAATAGTTGACGACAATATTAAAACCATCTTTTGCTAAACGTAAAGCAATTGCTCGTCCTATTCCTCTTGAGCCACCTGTTATAAAAGCAGTTTTTCTTTCAGTTTCCATACTTATACCCCCAAAGCAGAGAGAGTCTTTAAAAGGGACTCCTCATCTTCAAAATTATAAGCATCTTTGGTTCTATCAATTTTTTTAACAAAACCTGTAAGAGTCTTTCCTGGTCCTATCTCAACGAAAGTATCTACTCCATCTTCAATCATTCTTTTTACAGATTGTTCCCATAGCACAGGATGACTCACCTGTTTTATGAGCAAATCTTTAACTTCTTCCTTTGTAACATAGTTAGCTGTTACATTTGATATTACAGGAACTTTCAACTCTTTTATTTCTATTTTTTCTAAATCCTTTTTCAAAAGTTCTCCTGCTTTTTTTAACATGCTGCAGTGGAAAGGGGCACTTACTGCCAATACTACTGCTCTTTTTGCACCTTTTTCTTTAGCTAGCTCGACAGCTTTTTCCACAGCTTTTACTTCTCCAGATATAACTAATTGTCCAGGGCAGTTATAATTAGCAGGTTCTACTATTCCAACTTGTGACGAAATACGGCAAATCTCTTCTACTACTTCATTTTCAAGTCCCAGTATTGCTGCCATAGTACCCACTCCTTGGGGTACCACTTCCTGCATATATTTCCCTCTATTTTTCACAAGTCTAACTGCATCTTCAAAATCCAAAGCTCCAGCCAATACTAAAGAGGAATACTCTCCTAAACTCAATCCTGCAGTAACCTCAGCATTTATCCCTCTATTTTGCAAAACCTTTGTTAAAGCAACAGAAACCGTTAAAATGGCCGGCTGAGTATTTTCTGTTTTCATAAGTTCTTCTTCTGGTCCTTCAAAACAAAGTTCAGATATGCTAAACCCCAAAGCTTCATCTGCTCTTTCAAAAATTTCTCTTGCCTCTTGGTATTTTTGGTATATTTCTTTGCCCATTCCAGCATATTGGGCACCTTGCCCGGGGTAAATAAAAGCTACTTTCATTTTTTCACCTCATTTTATTCAAATTGTCAATTACTTCCTCCGCTTGTTTTATTATGTCCTCTATTATTTCTTTAACAGGTTTAATATCATTTATAAGTCCCGCAATTTGCCCTGCCATAACAGACCCGTATTCTACATCACCGTCTACTACTGCTGCTCTTAATTTTCCTTCTCCTAATTTTTCTAATTGTTCCTTAGGAGCACCCATTTGTTCTAACTTTTCAAATTCTCTCGTCAGTTTGTTTTTTAATGACCTGACTGGATGACCTGTGCTTCTCCCTGTAACAACGGCATCTCTGTCTTTTGCTTTTACAATATATTCTTTGTAACGAGGATGAGCAGTACATTCAGTAGAGCATACAAACCGAGTTCCCATTTGAACCCCCGAAGCACCTAAACAAAAAGCCGCAGCAAAACCTCGTCCGTCAGCAATTCCTCCTGCAGCGATGACTGGAATTTTAACAGCATCTACTACTTGAGGTACCAACGCCAAAGTTGTCAATTCTCCAATATGACCTCCCGATTCTGTTCCTTCAGCAATAACAGCATCTACCCCAATGTCCTCCATTCTTTTTGCTAATGCTACTGAAGGGACGACAGGAATAACTTTAATACCCCGTTCTTTAAGTCTTTGTATGTACTTACCTGGATTCCCTGCTCCAGTAGTTATAACTTGTACTTTTTCTTCTAAAATAACCTCCATAACTTCATCAACAAAAGGAGACAAAAGCATTACATTGACGCCAAAAGGTTTATCAGTAAGTTCTCTTGCCTTCCGTATCTGTTCCCTTACAAAACTGGCAGGTGCATTACCTGCTCCTATTATTCCTAAACCTCCTGCATTTGACACTGCAGCAGCTAGTTCTGCAGTTGCGACCCATGCCATTCCACCCTGAAATATTGGATATTTTATATTGAGCATTTCTACTATTTTCGTTTTAAACATATTTTTCACCCCTTACTTGCTCCATCTTATAACACTTGATGCCCAAGTCAAACCTGCACCAAAAGCGACAGTTAGTATGACATCGCTTTTTTTTATCAGTCCTTTTCTATAGGCTTCATCTAAAGCTATAGCAACAGAGGCTGCAGAAGTATTCCCATATTTATCAAGGTTTATATAAACTTTATCATTGCTGAGTTTTAACCTCTTCCTCGCCGCTTCAATTATCCTTGTGTTTGCTTGGTGAGGTATAAGCATATCTATGTCTTCTGGTTTTAAACCACATCTGTTTAAAGCCTCAATAGTAGCACTATCCATTACTTTTACTGCAAATTTAAATACTTCTTGTCCCTCCATAAAAATAGTATGTAAATTCTTTTTTACAGTCTCTTCACTAGCAGGCATTCTTGAACCTCCTGCTGGCATGTACAAGTATTTTCCTCCAGTTCCATCAGATCCTAAATAAGTACTTAATATTCCATATCCACTTTCTACTCTTCCTACCACAGCTGCTCCTGCTCCATCTCCAAAGAGAACACAAGTGTTCCTGTCTTTCCAATTAGTAATCTTAGACAAAGTTTCTGCTCCAATAACTAATACTTTGTTATACATACCAGTCTCTACAAATTGTTGAGCAATAGCAAGTCCGTATATAAAGCCTGAACATCCGACGGAGATATCAAAAGCAGCTGCGTTGGCTGCACCCAAATTAGCTTGAACTATGCAAGCAGTAGATGGGAAATTCATATCTGGAGTAATGGTAGCAACAATAATCATATCAATTTCTGATGGGTCTACCTTTGCATCTTCTAATGCTTTCCTTGCAGCTTCAGTTCCTAAATCAGAAGCTGCTTGTGAAGGATCTGCTATGCGTCTTTCTTTAATTCCTGTCCTTGTAGTAATCCATTCATCAGAAGTATCCACCATTTTTTCTAAATCAAAATTAGTAAGAACTTTTTCGGGAACATAACTTCCTGTACCTAAAATTCCTGCAGCAATCTTTTCACACACTTAACTCATCCCCCATTGATTCAATTTCTTCTTTTATATGATTTAAAACATCATTATCTACAAAATTTTTAGTTTGTTTTATCGCATTAAAAATAGCTTTTGCTTTTGAGTTGCCATGGGCTTTTATGACTGGCTTTTTAATTCCTAAAAGAGGAGCTCCTCCGTATTCGGTGTAATCCATTTTTTTAGTTATTCTTTTTAGTCCCCCCATTATCAAAAGAGCACCCAGTTTAGTAAAAATATTTCGTGTCAACTCTTCCTTTAAAAGTTGTGAAATTACAGAGGCAATTCCTTCCATAGACTTTAATATCGCATTTCCCACAAACCCATCGCAGACTACAACTTCACAGACGCCGTAAGGAATATCTCTTCCTTCTACATTCCCAATAAAATTTAGTTTTGATTTTTTAAGTTCTTCAAAAGCCTTTTTTACTACTTCATTACCTTTTTCCTCTTCTACTCCTATATTAAAAAGCCCTACTCTTGGCCTTTCTATCCCAAACATTTTTTGTGCATAAACATGTCCCATGACAGCAAATTGCACCAAATTTTGAGCATCACAATTAGTATTAGAACCTGCATCTAATAACACAGTAGCCCCATTTAAAGTAGGAAGTATTGGAGCCAAAGCCGGTCGCTCAATTCCTTTAATGCGTCCTAAATTAAGCAATGCTCCTGCCATGAGAGCTCCTGTATTGCCAGCTGACAAAAAAGCATCCACTTCTTCCTTTTTAAGAAGTTCTAAACCTACTATCATTGAAGAATCCTTTTTCCTTCTAACAGCCGTAACAGGTGCTTCATCATTTTCAATAACTTCTGAAGCATAAACAAGCTTCAGCCTTTCCTCTTTTCCTTGGAGGCCGCGTAAAACTTCTTCTTTTCCAATAAGGATAATTTCCATATCTCTGAAATAATTTAGTGCCTCTAAGCTGCCTTTAATTATCTCCTCTGGAGCATGGTCACCACCCATAGCATCAATTGCTAACCTCAACAGTGTCACTCCTTTTTTTTAGAAAATCCTCATCAATGGCTACTAAAATGAACTTACCTCTGAATACTTCCTTATCTTTAACTTTTATCTTAACCCAGACAAAATATTTGTTTCCTCTTTGACGTATCACTTCGGCTTTCGCCACAAGTCTATCTCCTACCTTAACGGGAAACTTGTACTTTATGTTTGCAACTCCAATTAAAGCAGCAGAGGCATCAATAACAGACATAGCTAAAGACTCAGCTTGAGAATAAATGTATTGCCCTTTCACAATTTTTGTCTTGACAAAAACCATATCCTCTGTAGGCTCAAAAATCGAAATACCCCTTTTTCCTAATTCTAAGTCTATTAATTCTCCAACTACTTCAGTACCTGTAATAGTTCTCACTTTTTGATAATTTTCTTCTGCAACACTTTTTATACGCTCTCTAACTTCAGGGATTCCTAATTCCATCCTGTCAAGTCTTATAGTTTGTACACTTACTCCAAACATTTCTGCTAACTCGTCATCAGTATAAAAGGGGTTAGTATTTATTTTTTCTTTTAAAAGTCTTTGTCTTTCTACTTTACTCATTCGCACAGCCATATTACCAGCTCCAGATATTAGTTGTTTTTATGGCCTACCCAAAATTATAAATTATTTTTTTTGTAAAATCAACTAAAAAAAGTAGTAATAGGTCCTTTCCTATTACTACTTTTTTGTGTTACTCTTCTACTTTTATTACCTCTCTATCTTTGTAATAACCGCAGTTTGGACATACTCTATGAGGTAGTTTAGGCTCATGACATCTTGGACACAACACGTAAGCCGGTGCAGCTATTTTATAACTATTATTCCTTCTAGTATCTCTTCTCGCCTTTGATGTCCTCCTCTTTGGAACTGGCATCTTAACACCTCCTACATCTATTGCAGTAATTTAGAAAGGACGGTAAGCCGCGGATCAATATCTTCCCGCTTGCAGCTACAGGTTTGGTGGTTTAAATTAGTGCCGCAAACAGGGCACAGGCCTTTGCAATCTTCTTTGCACAAAAATTTCATTGGCAATGACAATATCACAAAATGAACTACAAAAGTAGTTAAATCAAAATTTTCATAAAAACTGTCATCTACTTCTTCGTCTACTGACTCCTCTACATATTCCCGTAATTTAAGGTCTAAATTATAAACAAACTCATCCAAACACCTGTCGCAGACGGCATTTATACTACCTGTCATATCAAGTTCTGCCAAAAGCCCTTCTTTTTGCGCGGTAATAGTACCTTTTACATGTAGAGGAGTTACAACTTTGTATTCTTCCCCTTTAAATTCAATGCTCTCTATGTCCTCTACATAGTCGATATTTACGCTGCGGCCAAGCTGTCCTTTGATTTTTAATAGATCGATTTTCATTTTTCTTCACACACCTTAAAATAATTGACATCACCTATTATACTAACCCCACAACCTGTTGTCAAGATTATCTACTTTAAACCTTTTACCAATTTTTCAGTATCCTTAGCAATCATATATTCTTCATTTGTAGGAATAACCATAACTTTAACTTTTGAATCTTCTGTAGATATAATTTCCTCTTTTCCTCTTACCTTATTCTTCTCTTTGTCCAGTTTAAAACCTAAAAACTCTAGATCCTCTAAAATAAACTCTCTCATTTCTGGTCCATTTTCTCCAACTCCAGCAGTAAACACAATTACATCAACACCACCCATAGCAGCTGTATAAGAACCTATTGTCTTTTTCACCCTATAAGCGAAAACTTTTAATGCCAACATAGCTCTTTTATGCCCTTCTTTAAAAGCTGCATTTTCTATATCTCTAAAGTCATTACTTATTCCTGAAATTCCGTACACACCTGATTTCTTATTAAGTATATCTATAACCTGTTCTGCAGTCAAGCCTTCTTTTTCCATTAAGAAAGTTATAATTGAAGGATCAACATTCCCAGACCTTGTACCCATAGCCAGCCCTTCTAATGGAGTAAATCCCATACTTGTATCTATCGACTTACCGCCTTTAACCGCAGTGATACTAGACCCATTCCCTAAATGGCAAGTAATAATTTTTAACTCTTCAATAGGCCTATTTAATATTTCAGCAGCTCTTAAAGATACATATTTATGGGATGTGCCATGGAATCCATATCTTCTTATTCTGTATTTCTCGTAGTATTCATAAGGAATGGGATAAATATACGCATAATCTGGCATTGTTTGATGGAAAGCCGTATCAAAAACTGCTACCATTGGCACCCCTGGCATTATCTGCTGACAAGCTTTTATTCCCTCAATATTAGCAGGATTGTGCAAAGGTGCAAGGTCAATACATGCTTCTAATTTTTTGATTACTTCATCGTCAATCAATACAGAATCAGTAAAAAACTCTCCCCCGTGCACAACTCTATGTCCTACTGCATCTATTTCTTTCATATCCTTTAATATTCCGATTTCTTTATCTACTAAAACCTCTAAAACAATTTGTATAGCTTCTTTGTGATTTTTCATATCTTTTTGTATCTTTATTTTATCTTTGCCCTCTACTTGATGAGTTAAAAGAGAATCATTGATACCTATTCTTTCCGCCAATCCTTTCGCTAACACTTTTCCATTATCCATATCCAATAATTGATACTTTAATGACGAACTTCCACAATTCATGACTAAAATTTTCATAATCGCTGCCTCCTCAAAGTTATTTTTGCACCCCTTGAGCTTGTACACAAGTTATTGCTATAACATTAACAATATCTTCTACACTACAACCTCTTGACAAGTCATTGATAGGTTTTGCAAGACCTTGAGAAATTGGTCCGATAGCATTAGCTTTAGCAAGTCTTTGCACTAGCTTATACCCAATGTTTCCAGCTTGCAAGTCTGGGAAAATAAGCACATTTGCATTTCCTGCTACAGGACTTCCTGGAGCCTTTAACTCCCCTACTTCTTTGACAATCGCAGCATCTAATTGAAGCTCACCATCAATTAGCAAATCAGGCGCCAATTCTTTTGCGATTTTAGTCGCATTTTTCACCTTATCTACTAATTCATGGTTTGCACTTCCTTTAGTAGAAAATGACAGCATAGCAATTCTAGGCTCAATTCCAGCAAGGACTTTTGCAGTATGGGCAGAAGCAATGGCAATTGCTGCTAATTCCTCTTCATTAGGATTAGGGTTTATCGCACAATCAGCAAAAATAAATACCCCATTACTTCCATAAATACAATTGGGCACTTCCATAATAAAAGCACTGGATACTACTTTCACATTAGGAGCAGTCTTTACAATTTGAAAAGCCGGTCTGAAAACATCAGCAGTAGCGTGAATGGCCCCAGATACCATACCATCAACATCGTCTAATTTGACCATCATGCACCCATAATACATAGGGTCTTTCATAATTTGATATGCCTGTTCTTCTGTAACTCCTTTGTTTTTTCTCAAATTATAATATTCTTCAACATATTTTTGTAAAAGAGGCGACTTTTCAGGGTCTATAATTTCTGCTTTCGCGATATCCAATCCCTTTGCTTTTTCTTTTATCTCTTCTTCCTTCCCTAATAAAACCACATCGGCAATACCTTCTTTGATAACTCTTTCGGCAGCTTTTAAAGTCCGCGCTTCACTTCCCTCAGGAAGCACAATTCTTTTTTTATTAGCTTTAGCTTTTTGTATGATACTATCCATTACTGCCATTTAAAATCTCCCTTCCTTTTCCAATTTTATCACTATAATATTGTATACACGATCTCCCTTTTACATTTTATCATATTTTATGTAAAATAATAAGTATATCTTAAAAAATTTTTTGAAAGGGTAAGAAGTTGTATGGGGATTTTAGGAATTATTGTCGAATATAATCCTTTTCACAATGGCCACCTTTATCATCTGCAAACTTCAAAAAAATTAACCAAATGCGATTATACTATAGCAGTAATGAGTGGAAACTTTGTACAAAGAGGGGAACCAGCTATTGTTGATAAGTGGAAACGAACTGAGATGGCGTTAAGAGCAGGTATAGATTTAGTCATTGAATTACCAGTAGTATACGCTACTTCCACTGCAGAAAATTTTGCTTATGGAGCAGTGAAATTATTAGATTCTTTAAAAATAGTAGATCGCATCTCTTTTGGGAGTGAAAAAGGCGATTTAAATGAACTCACAAAAATTGCTGCAATGCTTTTAGAAGAACCAATTTATTACAAAAAGGTATTAAAAGAATTTTTAAAAAGCGGCATAACTTTTGCAAAAGCCAGAGAATTAGCATTACAAAAAGTTATAAATAATAATGAAATAGAAAAGATTTTACAAACATCCAATAACATATTGGCAATAGAATACCTTAAAGCTTTAAAGAAAATAGGTAGTTTTATTATACCTTTTACTATAAAGCGAAGAGGCTCTTTATATACTTCGTTAGAGCTAAAAGGAGAATTTGCCAGTGCTTCTTCTATAAGAAAGCATATTTTTGAAAATGGACTAGAAGGCTTAGAAAAATATATACCGGACTTTACAAAAGAAATTTTGCAAAATTCTTTTGAAAAAAAACAAGGGCCCATATCTTTAGAGGAATTTTCTAATATTTTAATTTATCTGTTGAGAAATCATATTCCTCTCAATCACATATTTGATGTCTCAGAAGGTTTAGAAAATAAAATTTACAAAGCTTCTTATAAAACTAATAATGTTGAGGAACTTATAAAACTTGTAAAATCAAAGCGATATACAGAAAGCAGAATAAGACATATACTCATTCATTTATTACTTAATATAGATAAACAAATTTTTAAAGAATTTGATGGCCCTAATTATATAAGGGTTTTAGGTTTTAATGAAAAGGGCAAAGAAATGCTAAGAGAAATAAAGAAAAAATCTCCCCTTCCTATAATCACAAAAGTATCACAATATAAAATCAAACTATCTAATACTAAAATGTTTGAAAAAGATTTATTTGCTACTGATGTCTATACTTTAGCTTATAAAAACTCCTCTATCGCTGGTTTAGACTTCATACATCCTTTAATAAAACTTTAAATTCCCCACCATTCATTTTTAAAGGATTTTCTAAATAATATAGTAATGATACCAACACAAGGTGGGGATAAATCTTGAAAAATACCTTTTTAAATATCTTTATTTCTTTTTTAATTTTAATGGTACTATCTTTAATACTTTTCCCTAAAGAAGTATTAGAAGCCGCCAGAGGCGGTATAAACCTTTGGCTTTTTACTATTACTCCTTCTCTACTTCCTTTTTTCATAGGTTCAGAGCTTCTTTTGCAATTAGGAGTAGTGCATTTTTTAGGCACTTTCTTAGAACCTATAATGAGACCCTTATTTAACGTGCCTGGAAGTGGCTCTTTTGCAATGGCAATAGGATACACTTCCGGTTATCCCGTGGGGGCTCAAGTGATATCAAGACTTTGGGAAGAAAATTTATGTACAACAGAAGAAGCAGAAAGACTCATGTCCTTTTGCAATAATTCAGGCCCCCTTTTTATGTTAGGGGCCGTCGCAATCGGCATGTTCGGTAGTTCAAAAGCCGGATACATAATCATGGCTTCTAATTACTTAGCAGCTATAACCACTGGACTTCTCTTTCGTCTCTACAAAAAAAATTTTTATAAAAAGCTCCCCTCAACAAAAAACCTTTTAAATACTGCCATCAAAAAAATGTATTATACAAGAGAGCAGAATAAAAAAAGCTTAAGTACTATCCTGTCAGAAGCTGTCTTTAAATCAACAAATACTATTATCATGATAGGAGGTTATGTTATACTTTTTTCAGTGGTAATAGAATTTTTAAAACTGTATAAAATTTTGGATTTTCTTTCTTACTTCATATCTCCTATATTCATATTATTAGGTTTTGACAAAAGTCTAATACCTGCTCTCTTAAGTGGCTTCTTAGAAATAACAGTAGGTTCAAACTTAATAAGCCAAGTTTCTGCACCTTTAGAACAAAAAGTAGTATTAGTAAGCGCTATAATAGCATGGGGCGGAATATCGATACATGGACAAGTGTTAGGAGTAATAGCAAAAACAAAAATAAAATATCTTCCTTATTTTATTGCAAAAACAATCCAATTTTTTCTTGCCGCTTTATACTCCTATTGTTTACTCTCTGTAATAAGAATTCAAGAAGAAAATGCAATTTCCCACGTTTTCAACCCATATACTTACAAGAATCCCTGGGACCTATTTCAATTTTCTTTAGTAATTTTTATAATTATCACTTTGACTATCCTACTTTTTGCAATAGCTATAAAACAATATCTACAACAACATTAACTATTTGTTGCCTTTTAATTCTTCTCTATTTCTCTTAATAGTTTCCAATATTTCAGACACCTGGGACTCAATTTTAGCGAGCAATTCATCAGCATATTCTCTACTTCCTAACCTTATTTCCTTTGCATTAGCTTGGGCAGTAGAGATTATTTCTGCTGCCGTCTTTTCCGCCTTTTTAACTATCTCACTTTCACTCACCATTTCCTTAATTTTTTGTTCGGCTTCTTTTATTATCATTTCTGCTTCCTGTTGTGCCTCTAAAAGAATTCTTTGCCTTTCTTGTTTGATCCATTCCGCCCTTTTAAATTCATCTGGCAATTTTATTCGGATTTGTTTTATTAAGTCCAAAACTTCTTCTTTGTTTATCAAAACTTTGTTAGAAAGAGGAATAGAAGAACTGTTTTCTATAATGTCTTCTAATTCTTCTAAAAGATTAAGAACCTCTAAACCATCAAAATTTGACAAAAATAAAACCCCCTTTAATTATCTTGAAAATTTTTCTTTTAATTTTTGAGCCACAATGTCAGGCACAAACTCAGAAAGGCAACCACCAAATTGTGCAATTTCTTTTACTACACTGGAACTTAAATATCCATACTTTGCATTAGTCATTAAAAAAATAGTTTCAACAGAAGGGTTTAATTTTTTATTGATTAGCGCCATTTGAAACTCATATTCAAAATCAGATACCATTCTTAAGCCTTTTATTATAGCATTAGCATTGACTTTTTTAGCATAATCCACCAACAAACCATCAAAATAATCAATCTCTACATTAGAAATATCATAAGTTACCGCTTTTAAAAGCTCTACCCTTTCTTCCACTGAAAATAAAGGCTTTTTCGACGGGTTTAAAAGCACAGCTACAATAAGCCTATCAAACAAATTTGCTCCTCTTTTTATAACATCAATGTGTCCATAGGTAACTGGATCAAAACTCCCTGGATAAATTGCAGTTTTCATATTTCCTCCTTATAAAATGATAATATTGTCTCCCCATATTTATTTTCTCTTATCTTTACTAAATTTTCATACCTTTCTCTTACTTTATCATTTTTATGGTGTTCTGCTATGATAATACCGTCTTCCTTTAAAACTTTAGCCTCTCCAAGCTTTATAAGAGTTTTTTCGGCAAGGTTTTGATAATAAGGGGGATCTAAAAATATTATATCAAACTTTGTGTTATTTTTGTCTAATATTTCAATAACTTTCAACACATCTCGGTGAAGTATTTTAGCAAAAGGTATTAAATTTAATTCAGCTACATTCTCCCTTATGCATTTTATGCTTTTTAAGCTTTTATCTACAAAATAGCAAAACTGGGCCCCTCTGCTTAATGCCTCGATACCTATATTCCCTGTACCCGCAAATAAATCCAAAAAAATACTCCCTTCTATTTTGTTCATCAATATATTAAACAGCGATTCTTTAACTCTATCAGCAGTTGGCCGCACTTCATCGCCTTCTAAAGATTTTACCTTTCTTCCCTTTAACTTACCTGCTATCACTCTCAAAGACATTACCCCCACTTCAACAATTATTTTAGCATATTTTTTAAAAATATCACAAAAAGTATGTATAAAATTTTTTCAAAATGGCAAATAATATTTATGGGAACAGAAATTTCCCCAAAATTCTTCCTTCAATTTCTCCTCTCCCAGTCCAGGTAGGCAACTACCTGGATTAAAATTTTAAAAGGGCAATCACAAGGACTGCCCTTTTTTATTATAAATATTTTATTTCCAAGTTCCTTTGCTGGCCATCTGGCTTTCTGCCATTTGTATCATTTTCTTTACCATATGGCCACCTACAGCACCGCAATCTCTTGATGTGAGGTTGCCCCAGTAACCATCAGCTGGAGGAGTTATCCCTAATTCATTAGCTATTTCATACTTCCATTGGCTCATAACTTGCTTGGCTTCTTTTACAACAAGAGGATTTTTAGTTTCTGATCCTACAGCCATTTTAATCACCTCCTAAATCATGTTCCATTATTAATTTAACCCGCTATTTAGGTTATATACCTGTAAACAATTGCTATATATACCTTTTGATATTAAAAAGGATATCCCAAAGGGATATCCTTTTTTTATATTTAATAATATGATTTATTTCCAAGTTCCTTTGCTGGCCATCTGACTTTCTGCCATTTGTATCATTTTCTTTACCATATGGCCACCTACAGCACCGCAATCTCTTGATGTAAGGTTGCCCCAGTAGCCATCAGCTGGAGGAGTTATTCCTAATTCTCTTGCTATTTCATATTTCCATTGGCTCATAACCTGTTTTGCCTCTTTTACCACAAGAGGATTTTTGGTTTCTGATCCTGCTGCCATTTTAATCACCTCCATTTGTGTTTGTATTATTAATTTAACCAAATTGCTTTTTTATAAACTATAAAATTGTTTTCAAAAATGTATAAAAGTGATTGAAATGGCAAATAATAAAAATTTATTTTCCCTCAAAAAACACTCCTGCCGCATCAGGACCTGCATGGGTGCCTATTCCGCAGCCAGCTCTTGACCTTAAAAACTTAGTTATTCCTAACTCACTTCTTAAAGCAGCTTCTATTTCATTTAAAAATTCTTCTTTATCCGTATGAATTAATCCAACTTCTCTATCTGTAAAATCTATTCCTGTATTTTTCATGTAATCAATTATCCAGCGAATAACCTTTTTTTGACCTCTAACCTTATCTACTATTTTTAATTCCCCATCATCATTCATTAAAATAGGCTTTATATTCAAAATATTTCCTATAAAAGCCTGTGATTTAGGTAGACGCCCTCCTCTATATAGATAGTCCAAAGAATCAAAAACCATTATATACCTAATTTTAGGAATTAAATCATACACTTTTTTAACAATTTCCTCCTTAGAAGCTCCTGCAACTGCCATTTTAGCAGCTTGAAGAACTAACATACCATTTCCTAAGGAATAATGTCTTGAATCGATAATCTCAATTCTTTTTGAGTCCACCATATCTCTTGCAATCACAGCTGATTGATAAGTACCACTTAATTTTGAAGATAAAATTATGGCAATTATGTAATCATAACTTTTTAACAAATCTTTAAAAACTTCCATAAATTCTACTGGTGAAGCTTGAGTAGTTGTAGGCATTTTCCCCTCTTTTAAAAGCTCATAGAATTCTTCTTTTGTTATATCTACCCCATCTTTATAACTTGCACCATCAATATTGATAGTCAGAGGAACTATAAATATCCTATAAGTTTTCACTAAATCCTCAGGTATGTCAGACAAGCTATCTGTAACAATTGCTATCTTTTCCATAGTACTATTCTCCTTCTCTAATTTAATATTATTCCTTCTAATTTTTGATAAAATTGATTAAACAAAATACTTCTTAGCTTTGGATAGCTTTCAAGTTTAGGGTCTTTTTCCAGTAACTCTTCTACATCTTTTTGCACTGTCTTTATAATATCTATGTCTTCAAAAATGTTAGCAATTTTAAATTCAGGAAGTCCATGCTGTCTTAATCCTAGAAATTCACCTGGCCCTCTTATTTCTAAATCTTTTTCTGCAATTTTAAATCCATCAGAAGTTTGAGCTAAAACCCCCAGTCTTTTTTTAGCTATGTCAGAATTAGAATAACTAATCAAAATACAATAAGACTGAAATTCTGACCTGCCGACTCTACCTCTAAGTTGATGAAGCTGTGCAAGTCCAAATCTTTCTGCATTTTCTACAATCATCACTGTTGCATTAGGTACATTTACTCCCACCTCTATTACTGTAGTCGAAACTAAAATATCGATTTCTCCATTTGCAAACTCTTCCATAACCTTTTCTTTATCGCTGTCCTCCATTTTACCGTGTAAAAGTCCTACTTTAGCTTCCTTAAAAGCATCTTTATAAATTTCTCTATATACTATTTCGGCAGACATCGCATTTATTTTATCCGATTCTTCAATTAAGGGACAAACTACGTAAACTTGCCTTCCGTTCTTCACTTCCTTCATTGCAAACTCGTAGGCTTTCTTTCTCACAGAAGAAGAAATAACGTAGGTTTTCACTTTTTTTCTCCCGGGAGGTAATTGGTCAATTATTGATATATCCAAATCTCCATATAGAATGAGAGCCAATGTACGAGGAATTGGTGTAGCTGTCATAACCAAAACATCAGGATTTTCACCTTTTTGTGTCAAAAGCGCCCTTTGTCTCACACCAAATCGGTGTTGCTCATCAGTTATACAAAGTCCTAAATTTTTAAAAATCACATCATCCTCTATTAGTGCATGTGTCCCTACTACAATATCATAATCTCCATTTTTAATTTTTTCTAGTACTTCTTTTTTATTAGAAGGTGAAATACTGCCAGATAAAAGCCCAATTTTTATATCAGTATTTCTAAAAAGCTCTTTTAACGTATAATAATGCTGTTTTGCCAATATCTCCGTTGGAGCCATCATTGCCACTTGATAGCCATTCTTGACAGCAATGTACATGCTGCAAGCTGCAACAACTGTTTTACCAGAGCCCACATCTCCCTGCACTAAGCGATTCATCACTTTGTGAGAATTCATATCTGCAATTATTTCTTTTAAAACTTTTATCTGCGCCGAAGTCAATTTAAAGGGTAATCCCATGAGAAAAGGTTTTAACTCCACTCTTTCAAATTTTATCCCCTTTTTCCCTTTAACAGACCTTTTCATTAAAAATAGGGCCATTTGCAGCAAAAAAAGTTCTTGATATTTAAATCTGTATTTTGCCTGCTCTAAATATGCTTCATTTTGGGGAAAATTTATATTAATTAGTGCATTTTTTATGTCCATTAAACCTTTTTCAAATAGAAATTCCTCATCAAAAAACTCTTCTACTTCCTGTACATAATCCTTAAAGGCATTAAACATTATCTTCCTAATAGCATTTTGCGTCAACCCTTCTGTAAGCCCATAAATAGGAACTATCCTTCCCGTGTTTAATCTAAAATCTTCACTTTTTTCTAAAACAGGGTTTTCTACTATTAACTGTCCATATTTAAATTGTAATTTGCCGTTTATTATATATTCTTCACCAATTTTAAAATTATTCTTTATATAGGGTTGATTATACCACACTAATTCTACTGCACCTGTCCCATCTTTTACAGGCACTTTAGTTATGATGACTTTTGAAGTCTTTATTTCTCGGGGACTACCTGCAATATAACCTCTAAAAGTTTGTTTTTCCCCAACTTTTAGGTCCTCAATCTTTAAAATATCGCTTCTATTCTCATAATCTTTGGGAAAATAGAATAATAAGTCCTCTACCGTGTTTATTCCCAATTTTTTAAGAAGTTTTGCCCTTTTAGGTCCAACTCCTTTTACGTACTGAATATCCAGATTTAAAGGCATTTCATTTCACCTTTACTCTATTGATATAACATAATAGTAAAGCGGCTGACCTCCAAAATAAATTTCCACATCTGTCTCTACGGAAAGAGAATTTTTCAATTCCTCCGCTTTTTCTTTTGTAACTTCCTCCCCATAATATATGCTGACTAATGAAGAATCCTCATCTAAAGCTTTATAAATCAATTCTTGTGCTACTTTATTATAATCTTTTCCTACTGATTCCAGACTGTCATTTATAAAACCTAACACATCTCCTTTTTTGATTTCAAAACCATTTATTTGTGTGTCTCTTATTGAATAAGTAACTTCAATTGTCTTTATATTACTTAATATTTCTTTTATTCTAGCTACATTTTCCTCTAAACTTTTTTCAGTATCAATATTTACGATGGCAGTTATAGCTTCATTAAAATTATTTGTTGGGATTATTTCTACTTTTTTATTTGATAAGGCTTTTGCTTGTTCGCATGCCATTATTATATTTTTATTATTAGGAAAAACTAAAATATTTTCCGCATTTATCTTTTTTATACCATCTAAAATGTCATTTGTACTAGGATTCATCGTTTGCCCACCATTTATAATAACATCACAGCCCAGCTCTGAAAAAAGATTTTTAATTCCTTCTCCATTAGCTACAACTAAAACTCCATATTTTTTCTCAGGCTTTCTCTCTTCACTTACTAAACTCTCATGTTGTATTTTCATATTGTCAATTTTTACTTTTATAAGTTCACCTATTTTAAGCCCTTCTTCTAATACTAATCCAGGATTGTTGGTATGCACATGGACTTTTAAAATGTCATCATCTGAAACTACCACCAGACTATTTCCAAATCTTCTAAATTTCTCTTTTAAAATAGCTTCTGCATAAGTCTTTTTTGTTTTGACTAATATTTCTGTACAATATAAAAATCTTAAATCCTCCACAACTTGTTTATTTGTTACTATCCCTTCTAAAACTTCTATCGGCTCAATTTTGTTTCCTTTAAACCCTTCAAACATCCCTTTTAATACATACACAAATCCCATTCCACCAGAATCAACTACTCCAGCATCTTTTAAAACTGGTAAGAGATTGGGAGTGTTTTCTAAGGACTTTTCTGCAGCTTCAATAATCTTCGTGAAGAATTCTTCAAAATTTTCAACTTGTTTACATATTTTTTCAGCCTCTTCTGCAGTTTCCCTACATACTGTGAGAATAGTACCTTCTACAGGTCTCATAACTGCTTTATAAGCTACCTCCACACCAGCTTTCAAGCCTTCTGCAAAATCGCAAGGAGTTATCTTTTTTGTATCTCCAAGTCGTTTAGAAAAGCCTCTAAAAATCTGGGACAAAATAACTCCAGAATTACCTTTTGCTCCCATCAAGGTGCCTTTAGAAATAGCATCTAAAACGTCTTTTATCGTATCTTGTGATTTTTCTAACTCTTTGGCAGCGTATTGCATTGTATACGCCATATTAGAGCCAGTATCACCATCTGGAACAGGAAAAACATTAAGTTTATCAACTTCTCCTTTATTGTTAAAAAGATAATTAGAGCTTGCAATCATCATGTTCTTTAAAGTTTTCCCATCTAAGTACTTCAACATAACTTCCTCCTCAATTATCAACTTTAATTCCCTGAACATTTATTATTACATTTTCCACTTTTACTCCTACAAATTTCTCGACAGCATATTTCACTTTTTCAATAGCATTCGCTGAAACAGTTTTTATATTTACACCGTATAGGACAACTATATAAACTTCCAGTGTTACACCATCTTCTGTAGCTAAAACTTTGACTCCTCTTCCTGAATTTTCTGTTTTAAATATTTCTATTAATCCATTTGCTCCTCTCCTCCCCAAGCCTACTATCCCATAACACTCCGCTACTGCTCTACTGGTTATAGCAGCAATTGCATCATTTGAGATATTTATTACTCCATATTTGTTTTTTATTTGAATCATTAATATCCCTCCAAATCAATCTTAATTTATATTTTACCTGAATATTTCAATAACATCAACTAGCCTGCAATATCACGGGAGAAGCTTAAGCAAAATGTCTGCTATATTACTCACCTATTAAAATTTTACACCTGCTTTATTGTAAAGGTATTTACATTTACAAAAGATGATGATAAAATAATATCGTTGTGTTAATTTATCTATTGTGGAGGTAACTATTTTTTGATAAAATATTATTGTCTTTCAAAGGAGGTGCAACTATGCTTAAATGCGATATTTGTGGAAAAGGGCCTTTAGCAGGCTATCAATATAGCCACTCCCACAGAAAATCTATAAGAAAGTGGAAACCTAACATAAAAAAAGTAAGAGCTATAGTAGATGGTACTCCTGTTAGACTTCATGTATGTACAAAATGCTTAAAAGCAGGAAAAGTACAAAGAGCATTATAAAGAAAGACGTGCATTTTTGCACGCTTTTTTATTTTTTCACTTAAAATATATGTTTACATAATAACCGGCTATTACAAGAAAAATTCCTAGAAAAATCATCCACAACCAGGCAGGAATATACATAACAAATATCAATACACCCAAAGCCATCAATATATATCCCAGCGAATAATTCAATTGCCTATTTAATCGTTTCAGCTTATAAAAAAATCTATCCATAAAAACACCCCTTCCCTTTTTAGTTACTATATACTATTCATTGGAAGGGGATTTTGAAACTATTCTCTTGGCTTTATCACTAATAAAAGTCCTTCTTCTATTTCTATAGTGGCTTTATCCTCTGTAAAAACATTGCTTATACCGTAAGGCATCTCTAAATCCATACTTTGACCTGAAAGACCATAAAACAAACCTTTAGTGTAGATTCCCTTTACTTCCTTTGAATAAGGCAATAAAGATAAAAGTTCTCCTTTTTTACCTTCAACTTCTATAAATTTATTAATCAAATATATTTCATTCATTTCATTTACAATTTTACCCTTAATATTGCGATTTAGTAGATAGAGTAAAAGTGAAAGATTTGCATAAGAATGGTCAAATCTTTCTCCAATCACTCCTATAAAAGTAACGTCTGTTGCACCTAATTCTATCGCTTTTAACATTGCCAGTTGTGTATCTGTCTCATCCTTCATTGGGGGATATTTTTCTATCCTTACCCCCTCTTTTTCATAAAATTCTAAAACTTCTTTTTCTATTGAATCTAAATCTCCCACTATTAAATGAGGTTTTAGTTTCATTCGGTAGGCATGATTTGCTCCACCATCTGCACATATTATCATATCTACATCCTTTAATAGCTTTTCATAAAAATTATAATCTTTTATATCTCCATTAGAAATAATTAAGAGTTTCATTTTTCTATTGCCTCTCTAAATTCTTTTATAGTTTGGGCAGGATTTGAAGAATCAAAAATTGCAGAACCTGCTACAATTATGTCACACCCTGCCTCAACAACCTGCTTTACATTATGAATATTAATTCCACCGTCTACTTCAATTTCAAAAGTTAAATTTAAATTTTCTCTTATACTGCTTAATTCTTCAATCTTTTTAAGCATTGAATCTATAAACTTTTGTCCTCCAAAACCGGGGTTTACTGTCATAATCAACACCATATCAACATCTTGCAATATATATTTTAAAGTCTCTAAGGAGGTAGCTGGATTTAAAGAAACCCCAGCTTTTTTGCCGTAGCCTTTTATTTTTTGTATTGTTCTATGCAAGTGTATACAAGCCTCTTGGTGGACAGTTATAATATCCGCTCCTGAATTTGCAAACTCCTCTATGTACAAATCCGGATTTTCAATCATCAAATGGACATCAAAAGGAAGAGAAAAAAATTTTCTAAGTGACTTTACAACTACTGGTCCAATGGTGATGTTTGGAACAAAATGACCATCCATTACATCAATATGTAAAAGGTCAGCATCTTTTTCTATTTTTTTTATATCTTCTAATAAATTCGCAAAATTTGCAGATAATATTGAAGGAGCTATTTTCAATTTTTAGTACCTCCTCTTTTCTTTTTCCTTTAATTCTTTTAGCAGAAAAAGATAACTCAAATATCTGTTTTTATCTATTAATCCCTCTTCCACAGCCTTTATAACATTACAATCTGGCTCATTTACATGAAGGCAAGAAGAAAACTTGCATCCCTTTTGAAGCTCTAAAAATTCTTTAAAATAGTATCGAAGGTCTTGTTTATCAATATCCAACGTCAAAGCAGTAAAACCTGGCGTATCTAAAACATATCCTCCAAAATCAAGAGATAAAAGTTCTACACTTCTTGTTGTGTGTCTACCTCTTAGAAGCTTTTCACTTACCTCCCCTGTCTGTAGTTTTATATTTGACTGAATAGAATTAATCAAAGAGGATTTCCCAACTCCAGAAGGGCCTGCAAAAAATGAAACCTTGTCCTTTAAATAAGATTTTAATTCCTCAATTCCTTCTTTTGTAACTGTAGAAGTAACCACTGCTTTATATCCTATTTTCTGATAAATAGTCACCAAATCAAAAGCTTCTCTATCCTCTTTTAAATCCACCTTATTGATACAAATTACAGGTTCAATATCATTGCTCTCTGCCAATACAATCATTTTATCTAATAAAACTCTGTTAAGCTCTGGCCTGGCAATAGCACATACTATTATCGCCTGGTCTACGTTAGCTACTGGAGGCCTTGTAAGTTCATTTTTTCGGGGTAGAATGTTTAAAATATACCCTTCACTATCGTTTATCATTTGAATTTCTACAATGTCACCTACTAAGGGAGTAATATTATCTTTTCTAAACTTTCCACGAGCACGGCATTCTATAATGCCGTGCTCTGTAGCTACATAATAAAATCCAGCTATTCCTCGTACAATTCTTCCTTCAATCCTTGTCAATTAAAATCTCGCCTCCACTGTACTATATACCTGTCCATCTATATCCACCTCAATTGTAGCTTTTCCTTTATATGCCGTTACAGGAACAGTAAGAGGGCTGTCTTGATAAGTGTGCTCGGCAGAATATACTAGATTCTTTTGTCCGTTTTGTATTACATACACATCCACTTTCATAGTACCTGGTTTGTCAGGCAATTTAATAATAACATTTTTAGTTTGTTGTTGTAAAGAATCTTGAGGCATCTTGCTAACAATTAAATCTATCGGACTTCCCTTTTGAACCTCACTATTTGGAGGAACACTTTGCTCTAACACAATGTTTTCTGGTGCATTAGTTGTCTCTTTATAAATGACTTTACCTAATTTTAAACCAGCATTTTCTAGGGCAGTTGTCGCTTCCTCCAATGTCATATTAACTACGTTAGGCATTATTGCAGGCTGTGGACCTTTGCTAACATACAGATCAATCACTGTGTTATATTCTACCTGTACTCCCTGTCTTGGATTTTGGTCAAAAACATACTCTTTAGGAAACTGGTCATTATATTGTTCTATAATATTTGCTTTGAGGCCCATATTCTCAAGAATATTTTTAGCCTCTAAATAATCTTTATTTATCACATTAGGCACCACAACAACCTGCTTACCTTTACTAATCACCACGTAGACCGTACTTCCTGCTTTTACTACACTCCCTTGTGAAGGGTCTTGAGATAAAACAGTATTTTCAGGTTTATCACTATACCGCTCTTCACTTATCTCCATCTTTAAATTATGGTCTGACAAAATTTTACTCGCCTGATTTAATGGCGAACCTACCACATTTGGAACTACTACATCGCTTACTTTGAAAAAGTTATTGAGGACATACATTGTACCATAAGCCAAAGAAGTCAGTAGCAAGAAAATTAACAAAACAGTTGCTATTTTCTTTATGATATTTTTTCTTTTCTTTTCTTTTTCCTTCCTTTGTGCAGTTCTCTTTAACTCTTCTACATCTTTAGAAGGAATCACCCGTGTTTTTGTGATTTCTTCCTCTTTGAAATTTAGTTCTTTCGGGTTTCGCAAATAAGTATCTAAGTCCTTAAGAAAATCTGCTGCAGTTTGATACCTTAGATTTACATCCTTTTGGGTAGCTTTTAAAACTATTTGATCTAATTCTTTCGGCACTTTGTCATTTAGTTTTGAAGGGGGGATTATATCTTCTTGAATGTGTTTTAAAGCAACAGAAATAGGACTATCGCCCTCAAAAGGCACTTTTCCTGTTAACATTTCATAAAGGACGATTCCTAAAGAGTAAATATCCGTCCTTTCATCTACTATTCCACCCCTTGCCTGTTCAGGGGAAAAATAATAAGCAGTTCCTACTACATCTCCAGTGTAAGTTATAGTAGAACCATTAGCAGCTCGTGCAATTCCAAAATCAGTAACTTTCACCACATCGTCATCAGTAACAAGAATATTTTGAGGTTTTATATCTCTGTGAATTATTCGATTTTTATGGGCATGATCTAGAGCTTTACAAACTTGTTGTGTTATCTCTATTGCTCTGCCTATTTCTAAAGGCCCTCCATTTTCACTTATAAGCTTTTTTAAAGTACGTCCCTTTACATATTCCATCACAATGTAGTAAATATCCCCTTCTTGCCCAACATCGTATATACTCACTATATTAGGGTGAGAAAGACTTGCCGCTGCCTGAGATTCTCTTCTAAATTTTTTTACAAAATCCTCATCTGCTGCAAATTCAGGCCTCAAAATCTTGATTGCCACTATTCTGTTAAGGAGATGACACTTTGCTTTGTAAACTTTAGCCATTCCGCCTTCGCCAATTTTCTCTAATATTTCATAGCGGTTACCTAATATACGTCCAATCATGACGTCACCTCCTTAACAGCAATAAGAGTTATGTTATCATATCCACCGTTAGCCTTTGCAAGATTTACCAAATTAACACAAGAGGTATTTATATCTTCATTCTTAGTAAATTCATCCAAAATTTGTTGGTCTGTCACCAAATTAGTAAGCCCATCTGTGCATAAAAGTAAAATATCTTCTGGCATAACAGTGTCATGAAATATATCTACTTTTACATCCTCATCAACTCCCAAAGCCCTGGTTATTATATTTTTTTGAGGATGAACTCGGGCTTCTTCATGAGTTATTTTACCCATTTTTACAAGTTCTTCTACAAATGAATGGTCTTCTGTAATTTGTTTTATGTGGTTATCTCTTATTAAATAAGCCCTACTGTCTCCAATATGTCCTATAAAAAAATGATTTTTTTCAAAAAATAACAAAGTAAGGGTAGTACCCATCCCAGTTAATTCACATTCTGAGCAGGCTTGAGAATAAACAACTTTATTAGCATATTTAATTGATTTCTCTATAAAACCTTCTATAGAGAAAATTTCTTTATCATGTAGTTTAAAATAATTCTTTTTAAAATAATCAACAATGGCTTCAACTGAAGACTTACTTGCAACTTCCCCCCCATTATGGCCTCCCATTCCATCTGCTACAATAAACAGTGGCAAATCTTTTTCCTCTGAGGCATAATAATAATCTTCATTTTTTTCTCTCACATTGCCAATATCAGTTAGGGCAGCTACAATCATAAAAACCCTACCTTTCCTTTAAATACTTTCTCCTCAGCTGTCCACAGGCAGCTTCAATATCGCTTCCCAATTCCCTTCTAACCGTACAAGATATCCCTGCATCGTCAACAATTTTTTTAAACATCATGACTTTTTCATTGTTTGCTTTTTTAAAACCTATTTCTTTTACATAATTAATAGGTATCAAATTGACATGGCACAACATCCCTTTTACTAAATCAACCAATTGATACGCATGTTCTTTTTTATCATTTACTCCTTCAATCAACGAATACTCAAAAGTTATCCTGCGCCTTGTTTTTTCTACATAATACTTACAAGCTTTCATCAATTCCTCTAATGGATAAGCCTTATTTATTGGCATTAGTTGAGTTCTCAATTCATCATTAGGAGCATGTAATGAAATAGATAAATTAACCTGTAGTTTTTCATCTGCAAATTGATAAATTTTAGGAACTATTCCACAAGTAGATATAGTTATATGCCTGCCGCCTATTCCTAAACCGTGAGGGTTATTCACTATTTTTATAAATTTCATCACTTCATCATAATTGTCAAAAGGTTCCCCACTTCCCATCAAAACAATATTAGAAATCTTGCCATAGTCGCCGTCTATAGCAATAACTTGGTCTACCATCTCTGAAGCTTTCAAATCTCTAACTTTACCTCCAATAGCAGAAGCACAAAAGCTACATCTCATATTGCACCCTACTTGAGTAGAAACACAAGCAGTATTTCCAAACCTGTATTTTATAGCAACTCCTTCAATAATATTGTTGTCTTCCAACAAAAAAAGGTATTTCACCGTATCATCTATTTCAGAAACCCTTCTTGCTTCAATTTTTAGTTGTGAAATATAAGCGATTTCTTTTAATTTTGAGCGCAAATTCTTAGAGATATCTGTCATTTCGTCAAAATCTGTAATTTTTTTGTCGTAAATCCACTTGTAAATCTGCTTAGCTCTATATCTACTCTCTCCAATATTTACAAAGAATTCTTCCATTTCTTCCAAGGTCATATCCTTTAAATTGTACAACTCAAATTACCTCCGTGTTCATTTAAGATTAAAATTTGTCCCTGTCAAGGATCAATAGGTAACTTATTTAGCTGACATTTTGCACAAGCTAACTCCCCTATTTTATCCTTCTTAACTTACTTATAAAAAAGCCATCAATTTCATGTTCTAAAGGTGTAGTTTGCACATATCCTAAAGAATCAGTTTCAATGCTTAATCCACTTGGCATCTCAGCTTTTATATCAACCAATTTAAAATCAGGGTGTTCTTTTAAAAATTTCATTATTATATCTTGATTTTCTTCCTTTCCTATAGTACAAGTACTATACACTAAAAATCCACCTTTTTTTACATATTTTGAACTGGAATCTAATATTTTATATTGAGTTTCAATTAATTCTGAAATTTCTTTTCTCGTATAATTCTTTAACTTAATATCGGGTTTTTTTCTGATTATACCGATACCTGTACAAGGAACATCTGCTAAAACTTTATCAGCCTTTTCCAGATATTTTTTATTGACAAAAGTAGAATCAAAGGCCTCAGTTTTTACGTTTGTAATTCCCAATCTTTTACAATTTTCTTTTATCAATTCCAACCTATGAGGATGCAAATCAAAAGCGATAACTTCACCACTATTTTTCATCAATTGTGCTATATGAGTCGTTTTACCACCAGGAGCAGCACATACATCTATTACTGTGTCTCCTTCTTTAGGATTTAAAATTTTAGAAACCAACATAGAAGCCTCATCCTGAATGTAAATAAGCCCTTCTTTGTACAATTGATGATTTTCAGGGTTTTTAATATCTATATACAATGCTTCTTCTAGATAATAGCCTTTTTTTATAAGCTATACCGTCAGAATCTAATAGCCTATTGAAATCTTCAATATCAATTTTTAGAGTATTAACCCTGTAGCAAATTTCAGGCCTTTCATTTAAACTTTTTAAAAGCTCCTCTGCTTTCTCTTCATCATAATTATTTAGTAATCTTTCCACAATCCAATCAGGATAAGAATATGTTACCTTCAAATATTGCTTTAAATCCCTCTCTTTATCAGGGAAAATTACTTTTTCTTTTTCTCTCTCATAGTTTCTTAAAACTGCATTTATAAAATTGGCTCTTTTTATCCCTAATACTTTTTTAGCTATATTAACTGTCTCATTTATAGCTGCATAAGAAGGAACTTTGTCCATGTACAAAAGCTGGTATAATCCCATTTCAAGAAAAATCATGGTTTTTAAATCCGGAGCCTTCTTTACAAAAAAAGAAAGTATAAAATCTAATGTGTACTTTCTCTCAATAACACCAAATACCAACTCTTTAGTAAAACCTCTATCTATTTCTTTTAATTCTTGACTTCTTAAATGCTTATTAAAGGAAATATTCGCATAAGCTTCTTTTGACAACACTTCTTGAAGTATTTCATAAGCTATTTCTCTTGGTTTCATTTATTGTTTTTTTCTCCTTTACTCTCTGCTATTTCTTATAATAATCAATCTTAAAAGCTGCATAATAGAAACTAATGCTGCAGCTACATAAGTCAAAGCAGCAGCTTGTAAAACCTTCCGAGCGGGTTCAATATCATCTCTTGTAAAAAGCGCATTTGATTGAAGAAGCGCTATTGCCCTATTGCTTGCATTAAATTCTACAGGCAAAGTAATAACTTGAAAAAGCACTGCTGCACTAAAAAGAAGTATACCTATATTTATCAAATGTAAGCCAGGAGCACCCATGAAAAATCCCAAAATTACTAAAGGCCAAGCTAAATTAGCCCCTAAATTAGCTACAGGAACAAGACTGTTTCTTACAGTCAAAGGCACATAGCCTTTTGCGTGTTGTATCGCATGCCCTGCTTCATGGGCAGCTACTCCTATTGCAGCTATAGATTCACTCCCATAAACAGATTCAGAAAGTCTTAAAACTTTTGTTCTTGGATCATAATGGTCAGTCAAATTGCCCGGTATCCTTTCAATTCTAACGTCATAAAGCCCCATACTATCCAATATCTTTCTCGCTACTTCCTCTGCGGTATATCCATATCTATTTCTGACGCGAGCATACTTACTAAAAGTACTCTGCACCTTAGCTTGTGCATACATAGCAAATATTAAAGCAGGTATTAAAAGTATTATTGTAGTATCCCAAAACATATTATTCACCCTCCATTTAACAATTTTTTTATAGTCTCTTCAATTTTTTGCACATCTACCCGAGTGTTAAAGCAAGGACCATTAGGTCTCTCATTTATTATACCATACACAGGGATTTGCTTCACGTCCTGCATGCCACTTGTCAAATCTCTTTCACAAGCAATTGCTATTATTACCTTTGGCTCTGTGTCCTTTACTACTTTTCTTGCAAGAGTACCTCCTGTAGCAACTGCCACATTTATACCATATTTTTCTTTAAAGTTTACCAAATCATTGATCTGGCACTTCCCACATCGTCTACAATTTTCTACATCATAAGTCACTTTAAATTTACAGCCGCTGTATTGTATGCAATGAGGTGCCAATATCAATATGTCTTGTGAAGCATATCTCTTTATATTTTTATTAAACAAAAAATTCTTTATTTCAATGTAAGACTGCTCTACCTTTTCAATTTTTAAATCCAAAACTCTTGCTACAAATACCACTAAGGGATAAAAAAGATCTAAGAAATTTGCTATGAAAGAACTCAAAAATTTGTTAGATTTTTTACTGACCACCACATAAAAAGTTGCTCCAATAACAGCTACAATTAAAGCCATCAAAAAGAGAACAAAAATCATTAACGTCATAAATAGATATTTATAAAGTTCAATTCTACCTCTATTTATTACGTATAAAATTCCTAAAACAATTAAAGTAAAAACCAAAAAGGTAACTGCCAATATCCCCAAAAAAACTCTTTTTTTTCCCTTCAAAAGTAATTCTCCTTTTTAAATTATCTAAAGATTGTCCCTTCAGGTATATTGTGACCTATTAAATATTCCCTAATACCCATTTTTTTAGAACCTTCTTGTTGAATTTCTACTATCTTTAGGGCGTCTTTATCGCATTTCACAATTAAATCCCCTTTTGACTTTAAAACTGTTCCATTTTCTTCATTCCCATTGTATTCAACTATCTCGCCTTTCCAAATTTTCAACATTTTATCTTCATAAAAAGTGTAACAACCAGGCCAAGGTTTCATTCCCCTTATCAAATTTCGGATTTCTTCTGCCGTTTTGTTCCAATCTATATGTCCCATTTCTTTAGTAAGTATTGGTGAATAAGAAGCCTCCTCTTCCCGCTGTTTCACAGGAATCAAAGTACCTTTTTCCAACGCCTTTAAGGTTTCTATCAAAACCTCTGCTCCTAATCGAGAAAGCTTATCATGAAGTGTTTCCGCATCATCTTCCTCTAAAATATGAATAGATTTTTTGATAAGCATATCTCCTGTATCCAATCCCTTATCCATAAGCATTGTAGTAATACCCGTTTCTTTTTCACCATTGATTATAGCCCAATTAATCGGAGCAGCTCCTCTGTATTTGGGCAAAAGAGAAGCATGGACATTTATGCAGCCGTATTTGGGCAGTGTCAAAACCTCTTCAGGCAAAATCTTTCCATAAGCTGCAACAACTATGACATCGGGATTTATCTCTTTTAATCTGTTTAAAAACTCTGGATTGTTTTTTATTTTCTCCGGCTGTAAAATTTCTACTCCTTTTTGCAATGCCACTTCTTTAACAGGAGAAAAACTAAGTTTCATTCCCCTCCCTTTCTGTTTATCTGGCTGCGTAACCACTGCAGCCACATCATACCCTTCTTCAAAAAGTTTTTGCAAAGAGGGGACAGCAAAGTCAGGCGTCCCCATAAAGACAATTTTCAACAAGTCATACCTCCTTGACATTTTCTTTTTCTTCTTCATCTAAAAATCTTATAGCCTTATCTATAAATAGAACTCCGTTTAAGTGGTCTATTTCATGGCATAAAGCTCTTGCCAATAAGTCCTCTCCTTCAATTTCCCTCTCTTTACCTTCTCTATCCAAATATTTTACTTTTACTTTTTTAGGCCTTTTAACCTCTCCTACTACTCCAGGAATACTTAAACAGCCTTCGGCCCCTACCTGTTCTCCTTCTTCATACACAATTTCAGGGTTTATAAGCTCTAAAAGTCCTTCCCCCACATCTATGACAACTAACCTTCTCAAAACTCCTATTTGATTAGCAGCTAATCCAACTCCATCATTGAGATACATAGTTTGTGCCATATCCTCTAATATAGTGAGAATATGAGGATTTACCTCTGTAACAGGTTTTGCTTTTTTTCTTAAGACCTCATCTCCATTTTTTCTAATATACCTTATTGCCAAAATAAATACCTCCTTAAATTTACATGATATTCAAAGGGTCAATGTCTACAGCTATCCTTATATCCTTAGGATATTTCATCTTTTGAATTTCTTCTGCTATCTCCGTCAAGATATTTCTATCTTCACTTTTTAAAATGACCTGCCATCTATATCGGTTGTTTATCTTACTTATAGGAGCTGGAGCAGGTCCTAGTATTTTATTATAACTCTTATTTTGAAGTTTGTTAATAAGCTTTTGACAAGTTAAATAAGTGTTTGCAGCAGTGTTTTTAACCTCTTCTTCCTCTTCTCCTGATATCACTATATTCATTAGATGTGAAAAGGGAGGATATCTAAAAATTTCTCTGTATTTTATCTCTTCGTTGTAAAACTTCACATAATTTTGCTGTTTTGCGGTAACTATACTATAGTGGTCATCTTCATAGGTCTGTATTACTACTCTTCCAGGCTTTTCACCTCTTCCTGCCCTTCCAGCTACCTGAGTAAGCAGCTGAAAAGTCCTCTCACTGGACCTAAAATCAGGAAGATTCAAAGTTATATCCGCAAGTATTACTCCCACCAACGTAACATTTGGAATGTCAAAGCCTTTAGATATCATTTGCGTACCGATTAGAATGTCTGCCTTACCATTTCTAAAGTCATAAAAAATTTTCTCATGAGACCCTTTTTTTCTTGTGGTATCTACATCCATCCTCAAAACTCTTGCATTAGGAAAAAACTTTTTTATGTCGTTTTCTACTCTTTCGGTCCCTATGCCTAAATACCTTATTCTTTTACTTCCACATTTAGGACATGTATCTTTCATAGTCTCCTCATAACCGCAATAATGGCAAACCAATTTTTTATCTTCAAAATGATAAGTTAAAGAAATATCACAATTAGGACATTTGGGCACATAGCCACAATCTCTGCAGGAAACAAATGAAGAGTATCCTCTTCTGTTTAAAAAAAGAATAGTTTGCTCTTTCCTTTTAAGATTTTCTTTTATATAGGAAAATAATTTGCGACTAAATATTGAAGTATTTCCGCTTGCCAATTCCTCACTCATATTGACAACTTCTATCTGCGGCATATAAACATTAATCCTTTTTGTAAGTCTTATAAGTTTATATTCTCCTTTATTAGCTTTATAATAGGTCTCTAAAGAAGGAGTAGCACTGGCCATAACCAGGACTGCTTTTTCTATTTCACACCGCTTTTCTGCCACTTCTTTAGCATTATATTTAGGTCTTAAGTCTGATTGTTTGTAGGTAGTCTCATGTTCCTCGTCAATTATAATAAGGCCAATATTATTAAAAGGGGCAAAAACTGCATTTCTCACACCAACTACTACGTCCACTAAACCATTTTTTACTTTTCGCCATTCATCAAAGCGTTCTCCCGGTGAAAGGCCACTGTGAATTACAGCCACTCTATTGCCAAATCGACTCACAAACCTTTCAATAGTCTGAGGCGTCAATGAGATTTCTGGTACTAAAACTATAGCGCTTTTGCCTATTTTTATAGCTTCATCTATTAATTGAAGATAAACTTCAGTTTTGCCACTTCCTGTTACACCAAAAAGCAAATATTTATCAAAAGTGCCTGTCAAGATAGAACTTTTAACCTCTTCTACAGCTCTTTGTTGTTCTTCTGTCAATAATAGAGGCTTGGTTCTTTCAATATCTTTTACACTAAATCTCAATACTTCTTCCTCATAAATTTCTATATACCCTTTATTTTGTAAACTTCTTATAACTCCATAGTCTATATTGAGCACCTTAACAAGCTCAGAAAGCCTAATAGGACTTCTATTTTTTAAATACTGTAATATTTCGTATTGCTTTGGCGCCTTTTTGGGAAGCTGTGGAGGTATTTCATCAATATTTATTTTCACAACCTTTACTTTCTTTTCCCCTTGCTTTATCCCTACAGGCATTATAGTCTGGAGAGCTTCAGAAAAATAACATTTATAATATTCCTTTATCCACTTAGCCAGTTCAATCATTTTTTCATCAAATATGCTATAGCTGTCTAAAATCCTATGGATATCCTTTATTTTATTCACTGAATAAGACGCCTTGTCAGTAATACTTATTACATAACCATCTATAAACCTATTATTAAAAGGAACAGATACCCTCATACCAACTTTTATATCCATTCCTTCAGGAATACGATAAGTGTATACCCTGTCAGTATTAGAAGATTTAATGTCTACAACGACCTCGGCAAACATGGCAACCTCCGCCTGTTAAATATTTACCAAATAAAAAAAGCCAAAAGGCCTTACAACAATTTAGCTATTTCATCTAATATCACATGAGAAGCTTCAATCTTTGTCATCAAAGGATACTCCTTTACGTTTAAATTTCTATCTATGATTTTTATTATATTAGTGTCTACTTCAAAACCTGCTCCTTTTTGAGTTACGTCATTTGCAACTATTAAATCCATATTTTTCTCCTTTAACTTTCTTTGCGCATATTCTACTAAATTAGTAGTTTCAGCAGCAAAGCCTATCAAAATCTTGTTTCCTTTTTTCTGTCCTACTTCATACATTATGTCTGGATTTTTAACCAATTCAATAGTTAATTTCTCTTCATCTTTTTTTATCTTTTCTTTTTTCATCTCTTTAGGTCTGTAGTCAGAAACAGCTGCAGCCCCTATGACAATGTCTACTTCATTAAGATGCATCATGACAGCATTGTACATATCTACCGCTGTTTCTACAGGAATAAAAGTCACATCTTTAGGTACCTCTATATAAGTAGGCCCAGAAATTAAAATCACTTGTGCCCCTCTTTCTACTAAAGCTTTTGCAATCTCATAGCCCATTTTACCCGAAGAGCGATTTGTAATGTATCTTACAGGGTCAAGAGGCTCTCGAGTAGGCCCTGCTGTTACTAATACCTTTTTCCCTTCAAAATCTCTTTTTTCCTTATTGTCCAATAACTCTAAAATAGCTTTTTCAATCTCATCTACATCAGCCAATCTTCCTGCGCCATAAGTCCCACAAGCAAGCCTTCCGGCAGCTGGCTCCACAAATAAAAAACCATATTCTTTTAGAATTTTAATATTCTTTTGAGTTACAGGATTGGTATACATGTTTGTATTCATGGCGGGAGCAATTAATACAGGACTCTTTGTAGCAAGAATAGTAGTAGTTAACATATCGTCTGCAATCCCATGAGCAATTTTAGCAATAATATTTGCAGTTGCTGGAACTATTGCAAATACATTTGCTTTTTTTGCTAAAGAAATATGTTCAATCTCCCAATATTTCCTATCTGCAAACATATCAACAACTACTTTATTGTTAGTTAAAGCCTCAAAAGTGAGAGGGCTTATGAAATTTGTAGCTTCCTTTGTCATTATGACATCCACATTTATGTCTTTTTTTACTAATCGAGATGTAAGGTCAGCAGCTTTATAAGCTGCTATACCTCCTGTAACCCCTAATACTACATTTTTTTTGCTTGTATTCATTTCAACACCCTCTATTTTATTCCATATTTTTGCGGTCTTTGATAAGTAATAAGTCCTTTATTTACTTCTTCTGTAGCAATTGTTACAGGTTTATCAGAATCTATGTCTAATAATTTAGTGTCACCAGCAATAATCTGTCTTGCTCTTTTTGCAACTAAAGAACACAAAGTATATTTGCTATCCACTTTTTCCATTAAATCTACAATTGATGGATATAAAATCATGTCAATCCCTCCCTGATTTCTAAGTACAAATCTTTATTTCTATCAACTCTGCATTTTTCTGCAATAATTATAGCTCTAATTTTTTCAACCGCTTCTTCTACACTATCATTTATAACTACATAATTGTACTTGGAAACATAATTTAATTCTTCATAAGCACTTTTAAATCTTTTTATTATCTCCTCTTCTGTCTCTGTCCCCCGTTTTTTAATCCTATTTTTTAATTCTTCCATTGAAGGAGGCAATATGAAAATAAATACTCCTTCTGGAAACTTCTCTTTTATCTTTAAAGCTCCTTGAATATCTATCTCTAAAACCACATCATTTCCTTCTTCTAAATTTTTTAATACGAAATCCTTTGGTGTTCCATAGTAGTGGTCGTATACCTTTGCCCATTCTAATAAAGAATCATTTTCTATCATTTTCTCAAATTCTTCTTCCGATTTAAAAAAATAGTTTTTCCCTTCTATTTCTCCGCTTCTTGGCTGACGGGTAGTGGCAGATATACTCAATTTTAAATCTTTCTCTTTTTCCATCAAAGCTTTGCATATCGTCCCTTTCCCTGCCCCTGACGGCCCAGAAAGTACAATAAGTAACCCTTTTTTCTTTTTCGACAACACAAATTCCCCCTACTCTTCCTCTTCTTCCTCTTCTTCTAAAGTATCTTCTAATATCTCCTTGTTAGAATTGAGACGATTAGCTACGGTCTCTGGTTGAACAGCAGAAAGTATTATGTGGTCACTATCAGTAATTATAACGGCTCTTGTTCTTCTACCATATGTAGCATCGATAAGCATACCTCTATTTTTTGCCTCTTGAATTATTCTTTTTATAGGTGCAGATTCTGGACTAACTATTGCCACCAATCTATTAGCCGAAATTATATTGCCAAAACCAATATTTATTAATTTAATCGACATACTTTTTCCTCCCTACTCAATATTTTGAACTTGTTCTCTAATTTTTTCAATTTCATTTTTCAAATCAATGACTTTACTAGAAATTCTATAGTCTATTGACTTTGAAGCAATGGTATTAGCTTCACGATTCATCTCTTGAACTATAAAATCCAATTTTTTACCTACAGACCCTTCTTCTTCTAAAGAATCTTTAAATTGGATAATGTGGCTTTTAAGCCTTGTTATTTCTTCAGCAATACATGACTTGTCAGCAATAATTGCTATTTCCATTGACATCCTATTATGATCTATATCTACCCCCAATTCTTTTATACGCTGTTCCAATCTTTTTCTATAATCTTCTACCATTACAAAACTCAAATCTTCAATCTCTTTTACTATATCTGAAATTTTGTCTATCCTATTAACTACATCAACGTATAATTTTATACCTTCTTTGTTTCTCATGTCAATGAGGTTATTAATAGCTTCACCCAATGGCAGTTTTAATAGCTCCCATATCTCTTCTAAATCCAAATCATCATTCTTTACTTTGATAACCTCTGGCAAATACACCAAATCACTTACCTTTATAAATCCTTCTAATTCAAATTTAGACTTTATATCAGTAAAAACTCTAAGATATTCTGACAAAAGACTCTCATCAATTTCTATAACATTAATGCTTTTTTCATATACTTCAAAGCCAATATTTAATTCTATTCTCCCTCTCTCAATCTGCTTTGAAACAAATTCTCTCACTTTTTCTTCAAGTCCACTTAAAAGTTTATTCATTCTGCAATTTATATCTAAAAATCTGTGGTTTAAAGATTTAATTTCCACAGTTATATAATAGCCTTTCTCCTTAATCTCACCTCTTCCATAACCGGTCATGCTTTTTATCATCATATCACCTTTTTCTTATTATAGTCAAATTCTCTCTGTATTAAACTAAAGCTCTATCTCACCTCTAAAGACTTCTTCCACACTTCCTGATAAATAAATACTATTGTCTTCCAACCATTCTACTAAAAGTTTTCCAGCTTTAAAATGGACATTGACATTTCGCTCCGTTTTACCTAAAACTGCTGAAGCTACTGCAGAGGCACAGGCACCGCTTCCACAAGCAAGAGTAAGCCCCACACCTCTTTCCCAAGTCCTTACAGAAATATTTTCTTTATCTTCTACTTTTACAAAATCTACATTTGTGCCTTGAGGGAAAAGGGAAGATTTTTCAATTTTAGGACCTAATTCTTTAATCATATTTTCATCTAATGATTCTACAAAAACAATAGTATGAGGCACTCCTACCCTTAGAGAAGTTAATTTATAAACTTTCCCCTCTATTTTTACTGGCTCATTTATAAATTTTTGCTTGTCACTTTTTACAGGTATTTTGCTAGCTTCAAAAATGGGATTGCCCATATAAACCTTTACACTTTCTACTTTCCCATTTTCTACAAAAACTTCTGGCATAATCACTCCCGCTAAGGTTTCCACTGCCATTTTCTCTTTTTTTACTATCCCTCTTTCATAAACATATTTTGCAAAACATCTAGAACCATTACCGCACATTTCTGCTTCGCTACCATCTGCATTAAAAATCCTCATCCTAATATCTGCAATTCCTGAAGGCTCAACAACTAAAAGACCATCCGCACCTATACCAAAATGCCTATCACAAAGTTTAATAGCTAATTCACTATAATCTACATTTTCTAGAGCCTCAATTACTATAAAGTCATTTCCCAAACCATGCATTTTAGTAAATTTCACCTATATCACTCCATTTTCTAATCTTCAAGGATATTATAACACAAAAATGGCTAATTTGGTTAGATATTTTAAGAAAATGTGAGGAAAACAATCATAAAACGATCATAAGGCCAATAGCAGCCAAAACTCCCATAATTCCGCCAAAATAAAAAGGTGCAGTTACTCCCAATGTATCCCAAAGTACTCCCGCTATAAAAGAAGCCGGTAAAAGGCCAATGCCTGTAAAAGTAGCATGAAGCCCTATAACTGTACCTTTTAAATGAGGTGGAGAAATCTCCGCAACTAAAGCTTTTTCAACACCCTCAGTCAAAGCGATGTATAGACCATAGACAGGGAATAACACCCACATAGCAGTTTTAAAACCCAAAATTGCAAATCCTAAATACACTATTCCATAAAAGAAATAACCCATAATGAGAAGCTTTTTTCTTCCTATCTTATCAGATAATCTTCCCATTGGATATGAAAATATCATGTAAACAATATTATACACCAAGTACAAAAGTATAACATCCGAATCACTAAAGCCCACATTTTTTGCTCTCAAAAGTAAAAATTGATTAGAAGAATTGCCTAAGGCAAAAATTAAAATAACTATTAAAAACATTTGAAGACGTCTATCAAGACTTTTCCAAGAAAATGAAAGTTTTTTTGAAAGTTCATGTTTTACTGTGCTTTCCTTAGCAAAAAACAGCACAATAACTCCTAAAAAAGCTGGTATCAGAGAATACATAAAAACTACTTTATAATCCCCTTTATAAGAAGCCAAAAAATAATACGCTAAAGTAATTCCAATCGTTGCGCCTAAAGTATCCAATGCCCTATGAAGTCCATATGCTCTCCCAATGTTTTCTTTATCTACAGCTTCAGCAATCAAAGCATCTCTTGGAGCTGTTCGTATTCCTTTTCCAAATCTGTCACTGGTTCTACCTAAAAAAACCCATACCCATGAAGTAGCAAAATACAAAAACATTTTTCCTATAGTAGAAAAAGAATATCCAGCTATAGCTAAAGGTTTTCTTTTACTTACTTTATCAGATATGTACCCTGAAAAAACCTTAAGTATACTAGCTAGACTTTCCGCAACCCCTTCAATAATCCCTACTATTGCCGGACTTGCCCAAAGTTGAGAAGTGAGAAAAAGTGGAATCAAAGGATATACCATTTCAGTAGATATATCTGTAAAAAGACTTGTCAACCCCAAAATAATTACATTTAACAATTAAAATGCCTCCCTTCACTCTTTATTATTTTCATAAACCAATGAAGCAAAATATTCAAAGTCTCGACTGGCTTTTTTTAATAAATCCTTAACCTCTTCTTTCATTTCACACTCAAACACATCTCTTTGGGCTACTTTTTCAAACCACTTATATAACTTATTCAACTCATCTTCATTTTCCTCTAATTCTGCAAAAGTAAAATTTTTTCTTGCTATCTCTTTTTCAATCTCTTTAAAAAACTCTTCACATTGTTCCTTTATTTCACTATATTCTTCCCTCCTTTGATGATTAAATTGTTTTACCACATCTTTCTCTATTTCTTCATCAAGGGCCACTACTTCAAAGGCTTTAAAATCTCCTCCAAAGCCTTTAATTTCATCCTTTAGCTTCTCTATTTCTTTTAAAAACCTTTCCACGTAAGGCACAATACATACAGACTGTTGTAAATACAAAGCGCCAATTTTTTTTATTCTTCTCCATATAGTAACTCTAGCTGTAGAAGAATCACTTGGGACCTTATACACAAAAAGTAACCACTTCAACTTTATACCTCCTCTATCTTTCTCTTGCTTTTCAATTTTCTACTTATGGCAATCAAACTTTAATTCCTATTTTTACATCTTGTTTTATTGTAACAAATGTTACAACTAAAATCAACACAATCATTTTTTCACTATTAAACCCTTCGATTTCATGGTATACTTTTTATATACAATAGAATCTGGAGGTTATAACTATGGCTTTGGACGGCATAACTTTACATGCAATAACAAAAGAATTAAAAGAAGAAATTATTGGTGGAAGAATTGATAAAATATATCAACCTGAAAAAGAAGAATTAATCTTTATAATACGAAATAAAGGTAAAAACTATAAACTGCTATTGTCTGCTAATGCAAATTATCCAAGAATATATCTTGCAGAAGAAAATAAAGAAAATCCTGCTGAGCCTCCAATGTTTTGCATGCTTTTAAGAAAATTTCTTCAAAACGGCAGGATAATAGATATAAAACAAGTAGAATTTGACAGAATAGTAAAAATCGATATAGAAACAAAAGACGAATTAGAAAATCAAACAATTAAAACTTTAATTATTGAAATAATGGGAAGATACAGCAATATCATATTAATTGACAAAGCTACTCAAACGATAATAGATAGCATAAAAAGAGTATATTCCGATATGAGTAAAGTAAGAGAAGTACTACCTGGGAGGCAATATGTCTATCCACCACTGCAGGAAAAGTTAAATATAAATAATCTCTCGCTACCTTCTTTTAAAGAAGCTGTTAACAACTACAAATCAAAAAAAATTGAAAAAACTCTAGTAGATATTTTACAAGGATTTAGCCCCACTTTAGCAAGAGAAGTTGCTTTTAGATGTAATGTATCTGACAGATTTGTAGAATCAATAGAAGATGAGCAAATTGAAAATCTATATCAACACATAAAAAAAATATATGAAGATGTTTTAAGCTTAAATTTAAAACCCTGCATTGCTTTTCAGAAAAATGAAATTATTGACTTTTCTTGTATTGATTTGACTCAATATATTACAAAAACTTTTTTCCCTACAGTAAATCAAGCTGCTTGTAAATTTTTCAGTGAAAAAGCAAATATAATAAATTTGCAAGCAAGGTCCTCGGATTTAAGAAAAATCATCAACAACAATTTAGAAAAACTTTATAACAAACTAGATAAGCTTCAACAAGAATTAAACGAAGCAAAAAATGCTGACACTTTTAGACTTTACGGTGAACTTATAACAGCAAATATGCACCTTCTAAAAAAAGGAATGGAAAGCCTCAAAACTATAAACTATTACACTGGTGAAGAAATCGAAATACCCATTGACAAAAAATATTCCCCTTCAGAAAATGCCCAAAGATATTTTAAAAAATACAGCAAGTTAAAAAATGCCAATAAAATAATAGAAAAACAAATATCCGATACTCTTCAGGAAATAACTTATTTAGAAGGTCAACTAGTGAACTTGGAAAATTGTACATTACCATCAGAAATAGAGGAAATAAAAAATGAACTATCTGAACAAGGGTATATACATAAGCAGCAAAAGAAAAAAATATCACGGCAAACTCTTTCTCAACCATTGCATGTAGTATCTTCAGACGGTTTCGACATATATATAGGGAAAAACAACACTCAAAACGATTATCTAACGTTAAAATTCGCAAATCCTAACGATATATGGCTTCACACAAAAGACATACCAGGGTCCCATGTCATAATAAAGACAAATAACAAATCTGTGCCTGAAACAACTCTTATTGAAGCTGCAAAATTAGCCGCCAAATATAGCAAAGCGAAAAATTCTTCAAATGTACCTGTTGATTATACCTTAAAAAAATATGTAAAAAAACCTTCTGGTGCAAAACCGGGCTTTGTAATATACACAAACCAAAAGACCCTTTATGTAAATCCAGAGTAAGATGCTTTTTAGGCATCTCAGTTTGTTGACAAAGTTAAAAAAATATTCAAAGGAGATATTTTGCATCGTCGCTCCGATGTTCCAAAGCGACAAAACTAAAGCTCGACCTTCAGGCTCTGGCAGGGTACCGGGCACAATCGGCATCCATGCCTTAAAGTGCCCGCCTTCGCCATCCATGGCTTCGGCCCTGCCTCCACCCTCGGTCTTGCTAAGTTTCCCGGCACTCAAGTAAGAAAGTTTATAAAGCAAAAATAGAAAAGACAAGCATACTTACTTGAGTGCCGGGCCGCTTTGTCACAAGTCGCTTCTTATGCAAAATATCTCCTTTACGAAAGTTTGTCTACAGTCTGAGATGCTTTTTAGGCATCTTATTTCTTATTTTAATGGCACACTTAATATAGGAATATATTTTCTTCTATTTTCTTGTATAACGCTCTCATACAAAAAAATTGTATCTACTAAAATAGCCTCTTTCTCTTGTTTTTCAAAAATATTATTTACTTCTTCTATGTCAATGCTTAAACGTATGTCTCTGGCAATAGTAATGTGTGAAGTAAATTTTCTTTCATCTTTTGCAAATCCTATTTTATATAATTCTTTATCTATATTGTGATGCAATTTATTTAGAAATTCACTTTCTTCTGTTCCTATCCACAGAACTCTCATCTCCTTATCACCTTTAAAAAATCCTACTTCTGAAAGTCGTATGTAAAAAGGGCTGATGCCTTTTACTGCAACTTTTACCGCATCTTCTATTTTAGAAATAGCCTCTACTTCTATTTCCCCTAAGAATTTTAATGTGATGTGGAAGTTATCTTTATAAGTCCATCTCCCTTTTACAGTATAATTTTTTAATGTTTCCTGAAATCTCACTATCTGCTCTATAGTTTTTTCGCTTATATCAATTCCAACGAAAGCTCTCACAGTTATCCTCCTTGTTCACTTATTATTGTTATTATTTCCCTGGTAATAATTGTTTCTATTAATAAACTCCTCTTTTAAAATTCCCATTACATATTCATTTATGTACTTACCATGCTTATATACTACTTCTCTCAATAGTCCTTCTTTTTTAAAACCACATTTTTCGTAACTTTTTATTGCCCTCTCATTAAAATCATAAACCCTTAACTCTACTCGATGTAAATTTAATTCATTAAAAATGAAATCCAGTAGTAAATTTAAAGCTTCCGTCCCATAGCCTTTATTTCTGTGTTTTTCTTCCCCAATCATTATAGCTATCTCACAGTTTCTATTTTTCCAGTCGACATTATTATATGAAACATTTCCTATATATTCACCTGTGCTCCTAAGTATTATAGCAAATTCTCCATTTTCTTTTGGATCTTTTTTTGTTTTCCACCTTTCTGCAACAGTTTCTACTGTAACAGGATATGGTATACCAGGCATCGTTAAATTTCTACTATCATCACTATTCCGAAACTCTACAAATTTTTCAAAATATTTGCTCTCAAATGGAACAAGTTCAATTCTATTACTTTTTAACACGGCCAAAACCCTCCAAAGAAATTTTTAATTTATTATAGCATAAAAAAACAGAAAAGAGATAGTCCATTTTAAAAACAGACTACCTCTTTTTAAATAATGTATAAAATTTTACCGGCAGCGACCTACTCTTCCGCGAAAGCAGTACCATCGGCGCTGGAGGGCTTAACTTCCGTGTTCGGAATGGGAACGGGTGTTTCCCCTCCGCTATCGCCACCGGAAATCTAGACCCTCAAAACTGCACAAAGCCAAAGGTCAAGTCCTCGACTGATTAGTACCGGTCAGCTAAAAGTGTTTCCACTCTTACACCCCCGGCCTATCTACCTCGTGGTCTTCGAGGTGTCTTACCCCGGCACTCAACTCTACTCACTAGTGGAAAGACTATTCTTTATCCTCTCTTTTAGCCATCTACGCCCTTGTCCTGACTTTTTTAAATGTTTCTCCCTTATCAACGCATCTTTTTTATCTCTATATGCTTCATAGTATACTAATCTCCATTTTCCTTCTCTTGTACTCTTTATTTCTTTTCGTTGATGCGCTAAATACCTTTCCTTTATATTAGACGTATAGCCTATATATATATCTTTCCTTTTTCATTTGTCAGGACATACACATAATACATCTTGCCTTCCTCCAGTAAGTATAGTTGAGTGCCGGGTGGGAAACCTAATCTTGAGGCGGGCTTCACGCTTAGATGCTTTCAGCGTTTATCCACTCCGAACTTGGCTACCCAGCTGTGCACCTGGCGGTGCAACTGGTACACCATCGGTTCGTCCATCCCGGTCCTCTCGTACTAGGGACAGTGCCTCTCAAGTTTCCTTCGCCCGCGACGGATAGGGACCGAACTGTCTCACGACGTTCTGAACCCAGCTCGCGTACCGCTTTAATGGGCGAACAGCCCAACCCTTGGGACCTACTTCAGCCCCAGGATGCGATGAGCCGACATCGAGGTGCCAAACCTCCCCGTCGATGTGGACTCTTGGGGGAGATCAGCCTGTTATCCCCGGGGTAGCTTTTATCCGTTGAGCGACGGCGTCCCCACTCACTGCCGCCGGATCACTAAGCCCGACTTTCGTCCCTGCTCGAGATGTCTCTCTCGCAGTCAGGCTACCTTCTGCCTTTATACTCTCTCGCGCGATTCCCGTCCGCGCTGAGGTAACCTTTGGACGCCTCCGTTACCCTTTAGGAGGCGACCGCCCCAGTCAAACTGCCCACCTGCCATTGTCCCTACGCCGGCTCCACGGCTATAGGTTAGAATTCCGGTAATCCCAGGGTGGTATCCCAACGCCGACTCCAGTAAGGCTGGCGCCCTACCTTCTCCGTCTCCCACCTATCCTGTACAAGAATTACCAAAATCCAGTGACAGGCTACAGTAAAGCTCCACGGGGTCTTTCTGTCCAATCGCGGGTAACTCGCATCTTCACGAGTACTACAATTTCACCGGGCCCCTCATCAAGACAGCGCCCAAGTCGTTACGCCTTTCGTGCGGGTCGGAACTTACCCGACAAGGAATTTCGCTACCTTAGGACCGTTATAGTTACGGCCGCCGTTCACTGGGGCTTCGGTTCAGAGCTTTTACCCTTCCCCTTAACCTTCCAGCACCGGGCAGGCGTCAGCCCCTATACTTCGTCTTCCGACTTAGCAGAGACCTGTGTTTTTGGTAAACAGTCGCTTGGGCCTCTTCTCTGCGGCCTTTCGGCACTCCTTCTCCCGAAGTTACGGAGTCATTTTGCCG
>NZ_JOOI01000001.1:657500-1475000 GCF_000806225.2 Thermoanaerobacter sp. YS13
TTGAAATATTAAATCCCAAAGGCATTTATGAAAGAAATGATGTAAATGTAAGAGAATTAGAAGGGCTTCCACAGCAAAAAGGATATTTGTACGGCAAGTTTGACACAATGCAACAATTTGAAGAAAATGGAATAAAATTTTGGGTAGACATTGAAAATGGCCAAAAGACTGGGTATTTTTTAGATCAAAAAGAAAACAGAAAAGCAATTCAAAATTACGTTAAAGATGCAGAAGTTCTAGACTGTTTCAGCCATACAGGCTCATTTACAGTACATGCCCTTCACTATGGTGCAAAAAGAGTTGAGACAGTCGACATCTCTGAGGAAGCCATTGAAATGGCAAAAAAGAATGTAGAACTCAGTGGTTATCAAGAAAGATGTAATTTCGTATGTGACAACGCCTTTGACCTATTAAGAAGATATGACAAAGAAAGCAGAAAGTTTGATACTATAATACTAGATCCCCCTGCCTTTACAAAAAGCAAAGAAACTGTAAAAGACGCATTAAGGGGATACAAGGAAATAAATTTAAGAGCATTAAAAATTCTAAGAGAAGGAGGCTTTCTCATCACCTGTTCTTGTTCACAGCACATAAAACCTGATATGTTTTTAGATGTCATTAAAGAGGCAGCCAATGATGCCAAAAGAAATGTAAGACTTGTAGAACAACGTACTCAATCAAAAGACCATCCAATATTATTAGCCTCTGAAGAAACTCAATACTTAAAGTGCCTAATTCTACAAGTCTTATAAAAAAGAACACTTTCCCTATTTTTATCATATTGTGTAATAGTGAAAGTGTATAAATGAGGTGAAAAAATGGAGAGGCAACAATTAGGCTCCAGGCTTCTATATGAGGGTACCGTCGGGTACGATGTCCTTCAGCTTCAAATGATTCTTCAAAGTTTAGGCTATGACCCTGGTCCAATAGACGGCATTTTTGGGCCAAGAACCAAAAACGCTGTTATGAGATTTCAAAGGGACAATGGCCTTAAAGTTGACGGAATTGTAGGACCTGAAACAATGAGAGTTATAAATATGCTTATACCTTAAAATTTCCTGCTTCCCGGCTTTACAAGAGGAATGCCTTCTTTGCAAAGGGGACATTCCTCTCTTTCAAATGCTTCAACATACAAGCTTACCACAGACTTAAAAGGAACTTCAAAATTTACCTTCCCGTCACTTCTATCAACTATGCTTCCAACTCCTATTACATTACCTTTTAAAGAATTGACTAACTCTATAACTTCTTTTACGGAGCCCCCTGTTGTCACTACATCTTCTACTACAAGCACATTTTCTCCTTCTTTGATTTCAAATCCTCTTCTTAGCTTCATCATTCCTTCTTCTCTTTCTGCAAAAAGAGCTTTTGCTCCAACTTGACGAGCAACTTCATAGGCCAATATAATTCCTCCAATTGCAGGCCCTATTACAACATCTATTTCGTGGCCTTTAAATTTTAATGCCAATTCTTTACTAAAAATTTCGCTGTATTTAGGATATTGAAATATTTTCGCACACTGCAAATAGGTATCGCTGTGTTTTCCTGATGTCAATAAAAAATGTCCTTTGTTAATTACTCCTAACTTGCTAAAAATCTCTAAGACTTCTTCTTTTTCCATTTTCTCATCCCCTTTAATCAACCTTTAAAGAACCTATAATCTCATTTATGTCTTCTATATTGTTTAAAACCATATATTGTTTTATTCCCTCAATAACCTCAATTGTGCAATTGGGATTTACAAAATTACAAGTGCCAATTGCCACTGCCTTCGCCCCCGCAATCATAAATTCTAATGCATCTTTAAATGAACTTATACCGCCCATACCTATAACAGGAATTTTCACGGCTCTCGCTGCCTCATACACCATCCTAAGGGCAATAGGCTTTATAGCAGGTCCAGACAAACCCGCAATCATGTTCTTAAAAATGGGGGTTCTTGTATCAATATCTATAGCCATCCCTGCAATTGTATTAATTAAAGATACAGCATCTGCTCCTCCATCTTCTGCTGCTTTAGCACAAACCCCAATATCCGTCACATTTGGTGTTAATTTTACAATAACAGTTTTTTGTGTAACTTTTTTTACTTCTTTTGTTATATTAAATATATCATCAGGATTTATTCCAAAAGCCATACCACCTTTTTTCACATTTGGACAGGAGACATTTATTTCAATTCCATCAACACCATCTATATCAAGCTTCTTTGCCATGTAAGCAAATTCCTCAATGGTTTCTCCTGCAATATTTACTATTACAGCAACATCATAATCTCTTAAAAAGGGCAGCTCTTTCTCAATGAAAGCATCTATACCCGGATTTTGAAGCCCTACACTGTTTAGCATTCCACAAGGAGTTTCATAAACTCGTGGAGGTGGATTACCTTCTTTAGGTTTTATTGTAAGTCCTTTTACAACTATCGCTCCTAATTTATTTAAATCAATATATTCTCCGTACTCTCTTCCAAACCCAAAAGTACCTGAAGCTGTCATCACCGGATTTTTTAACTTAAGTCCCCCAACTTCAACTTGTAAATTCAAAACTCCACCTCCTCTGCCCAAAAGACGGGACCATCTTTGCACACTCTTTTGTACTCAAAACCACCATCTTTTTTCACTTTGCAAGCGCATACAAGACAAGCTCCTATGCCACAAGCCATCCTTTCTTCTACAGACATTTGACAAGGAATGTTATTTTTAAGAGAAATATCTTGTAATATCTTTAGCATAGGTTTTGGTCCACAGCCATATATTATGTCAATCTTATCAATTATATCTTCAATTCCTTGTATCACCATTCCTTTTTTACCAAAACTTCCGTCCTCTGTCGTGACAATAACTTCTCCTAAATTTTTAAAGTCCTCCACAAGAAAAATTTCACTTTTAAATCCCAACGCAATATACAAATTTTTTGCTTTGATTTTTTTAGCAAGGTATAGAAGGGGAGGAATGCCTATTCCCCCTCCTACTATTAACACATTTTTGTCCTCATATAGTTCAAAACCATGTCCGTGAGGACCTGTTACTTCAATTGTGTCTCCTTTTTTCATTTCGGATAAATTTTTAGTACCTTCCCATTTAACCTGATATACAATTGTCATGGATTTGTCATCAGCAGAGCATACGCTTATAGGCCTTTTTAGAAAAGTCTTGCCTTTGCAGTCTACCATTACAAATTGGCCTGGAGAGGGTATTCCCCCTTTCCACTCAAATACCAATTTATAAATGCCACTGGCTATCTTTTCATTAGACAATATCCTGGTTTCCATTTTTCACCTCAACAAGCAATGTATTTTCTTTTAACAAGCCCATTGTTAATCATGCCTGTCATAAGAATTACTTCGGCTCTCGCCGCTTGTGCATACTCATATTCAGAATATACATCTTTCCAGTAAGGACTTTGATATGCATAGATAACGCTCCGTGAAGAATTTATTATCGCGCCAAATCCATTCTCATCAAAACAATCCATTATATCTTCAACAGTCCCCCCTTGTGCTCCATAGCCTGGCACTAGAAAGAAGCAATTTGGCATTTCCTTTCTTAGCACTTTTGCCTCTTCTGGATAAGTTGCCCCTACTACTGCACCTATAGAACTATAGCCATATTTCCCAACTGCTGACTTTGAAATTTTATTTATTATTTTAGCAACTAGTTGATAGACGTATTCTCCTGTTGCAGTTTTTATATCCTGTATATCTTTAGAACCTTTATTTGAAGTCTTGACAAGTGCAAATATACCCTTATTGTATTTGATCGCATCTTCTACATAAGGGATTATAGTATCTTCACCCATATAGGGATTTACAGTAATAGCATCAAACAACTGGTTTTGCAAATAAGCTTTTGAATACATTTTTGCAACCTCTTGTATATCTCCTCTTTTAACATCCGCTATTACCATAAGCCCTAAATTTTTGGCGTATTCAGCAGTTTTGAAAAAAGCTTTAAATCCTTCTATCCCATAAGCTTCATAAAAAGCAACTTGGATTTTGACCGCAGGCACAATATCGTAGACTGCATCTATTATCCCTTTGTTAAAGAGATATAAAGCTTCACCCACACCTTCAATGTTTTCGCCTCTTTTTTTAAAGGCAGTATCCTTTATAAACTTAGGCGTCATTTCAATTCTGGGGTCAAGTCCTACCACTACAGGACTTTTTTTAGATTTTATACTCTCAATTAATTTATCAATAAACATCTACACCATCCTCTTATTGAAAATTTATTCATTTTATCGCATAAATATTCCTTTATTAATTATACCTCAATTTTTTCAATTTTTCTATCCCTTGCATATTTTATTTGACCTTCAACTATTGTGTATTCCACAACTCCTTTTAGCTTCATACCATGGAAAGGTGTGTTTTTTCCTTTTGATTTAAATTTATCTTTGTCAACTACATACTCTTCATAAGGGTCTACAATTACAATATCCGCTATCGACCCTACCTTTATCCCACTGGATATACCTAATATTTTCGCAGGATTTATACTCATGTAATTGACTAACTCTTTTATGGTTATTTTACCTGTCTGTACAAGGAAAGTATTTATCACAGAAAATGCTGTTTCTAAACCTGATATTCCAAAAGCAGCCATGTCGTAAGGCACTTTTTTGTCATCCTTAGTGTGAGGGGCATGGTCTGTCGCGATTGCATCTATTGTGCCATCTTTCAATCCTTCTATTAATGCTTCTATATCCTCTCTTGTCCTTAAGGGTGGATAAGCTTTTGTGTTTGTATCGTAATTGTAGACTGCTTCATCTGTCAAGGTAAGATTGTGAGGAGTCACTTCAGCAGTTATTTTCACTCCCTTTTCTTTCGCTTCTCTTATAAGTTCGACACTTCCTTTTGTTGAGATATGTGCGATGTGAATCCTTACACCAGTTGACTTTGCAAGTATAATATTTCTTGCAAGCATGACTTCTTCTGCTTCTCTTGGTATGCCTTTTAATCCTATCATTGTGGAAATTACTCCGCTATTCATTACACCTTCGCCACTTAATGTTTTGTCTTCACAGTGAGTTATCATGAGTAAGTCATACATTTTTCCATATGTCATTATCCTCTTCATAAGCCCTGCGCTCATTATTGGAAAACCGTCATCAGATAAGGCAACAACCCCTGCTTTTTTAAGTTTTGCCATCTCGGTTATTTCTTCGCCTTTCATTCCCTTTGTCATGGCTCCTATAGGCAGTACTTTTACAACTCCTTCTCTTTGCGCAATGCTTTTTACATATTCTACTACTATTTCATTGTCTATAGGAGGATTTGTATTTGGCATGCAGGCAACAGTAGTGTAACCTCCTGCTGCTGCAGCTTCTGTTCCTGTTTTAATAGTCTCTTTCTCTTCAAATCCCGGCTGCCTTAAATGGGTGTGCATATCCACAAAACCTGGGAGTACATATTTGCCTGTCGCATCAATCACTATCCCGTCTGAGGCTTGTATATTTTTGTCAATCGCTTTTATGATACCATAGTCTATTAATATATCCGCTTTAACTTCACTTCCAAACCTATCTATTACAGTACCGTTTTTTATAATCATTCTCATTTTAATTTCTCCTTTCACAAAGTATTTTTAAAAGTGCCATCCTGACAGCGACACCATTCGTTACCTGTTCTTCTATGACAGAATACTCAGCATTTGCTGCTTCTGAAGTAACTTCAACATTTCTGTTTATAGGTCCTGGATGCATCAATATCGCATCAGCTTTTGCAAGTTTCATTCTCTCTTTATTTATCCCAAAATATTCTCTGTATTCGTCAATTGATGGGAATAGTCCACTTTTTTGCCTTTCCAATTGAATTCTTAGTCCCATCACTACATCCGCATCCTTTATAGCTTCTTCTACATTGTAGTAAGCTTTAACTCCCATCTTTTCTATTTGGGGTGGCATCAAGGTGGAAGGGCCTGCAACTCTCACTTCCGCCCCCATCTTTTTAAGACCCCATATATTTGACCGTGCAACTCTGCTGTGCATAATGTCTCCTATTATCACCACTTTTAATCCTTCAAAGCTTTTTTTCTTTTCTCTGATTGTCATCATGTCCAACAAGGCTTGAGTCGGATGTTCGTTTATACCATCTCCTGCGTTTATGATAGAGGCATTTGTGTATTTTGCCATAAGATGCGGCGCTCCACTCATGTTGTGCCTTGTTATTATCACATCCGCCTTCATCATCTCAACAGTCCTTATGGTGTCTATTAAAGACTCCCCTTTAGCCACACTGCTGGTTGCCACTTCTATATTGCCGTAATGGGCTCCTAAATACTTTGCTGCCATCTCAAAAGATAGTCTTGTCCTCGTGCTAGGTTCGAAAAAAATCGTCACAACTGTCTTTCCTTTTAGTATCTGTGAATATTTTTCTCCATTCAGAATTTTTTTCATCTCCTTTGCAGTATCTAAAACTTCCAGTATTTCTTCTTTCGATAAATCCTTAATGCCTAATAGGTCTTTTCTATCCACATTACCTTCCTCCTTTTAAAAAAAGAGTAGTAACCACATCACAATAATGTGAAATGGTACTACTCTTTTTGTATAAAATATTCTCTTTTGTTAAAATTAGGGTTTTTAAATTTTGGCATAAAAAATCCTCCCTTTTTAGAGTTTAACACTCCGGGAGAATATTTATCATTCTCCCTTTTTAGCCTCACTGGGCTAAATTAAAGGTGCTACTTTTCAGTTATTACCACTCTGTTGACTTTGTCTACTTCCTCCAACATCACATTTACTATTTCATTTTTTGATGTTGGAACATTTTTACCCACATAATCTGGCTTTATAGGCAATTCCCTGTGCCCTCTGTCTATTAATTCTGCCAGCTGTATTGCCTTAGGCCTCCCTAAATCGATAATTGCATCCATAGCAGCCCTTATAGTCCTTCCTGTGTATATCACGTCATCCACTAATACCACTATTTTACCTACTACATCTACACCTATATCTTTTTTCTTCACTAAAGGCTGTTCAAGGTCTGTTGTGAGGTCATCGCGATATAAGGTGATATCCAATGACCCTACTGGAGGCTTTTTTCCTTCAATTCGCGATATATACCTCGCTATTCTTTCTGCTAAAGGCACTCCTCTTGTCTTAATGCCTACCAAAACCACATCTTCAATGCCTTTATTCCTTTCCACAATCTCATGGGCTATTCTTATCAAGGCTCTGTCTATGGCTTTTTCATCCATTATCTCTGCTTTTATCTTCAACTTCCTAACCTCCACAAAAAAGCTTCTTGCACTGGCAAGAAGCTTCTTATGCTACATATAATTATGCCAACCTTGCCAGCCTCACAGGACTGCTTAAAGGACTTCGTTTTCTATATATTATCACATTCTTTTCAACTTGTCTATAGGGAATATTTAAAAAAAATAAAAATTGTGCTAAGATGTTAGTATTGACACCAATATTAAAAGAAGGATGTGACAAAATGGAAGTAGGAAAAGTACCTGTAGAAATACTAAAAAGAAGTGTTTTCCCTTATCTTGGCGTTAAAAGAAAAGAAGTTTTAGTCCACTCCCAATTAGGAGAAGACAGTAGCATAATCGATTTCGGCGAATACGTGGCAGTCCTTTCAACAGACCCCATAACAGCAGCAGACAAATTAAGCGGCTTTTTATCTGTCATAATATCCTGTAATGACTTGGCTTCTTGTGGCGCAAAGCCAATTGGAATATTATCAACTATACTGCTTCCTGAAGGTACTGAAGAAGCTACTTTACATGGCATCATGAAAGAAATAGATAGAGCAGCAAAAAAATTAGGCATTGAAGTTTTAGGAGGCCACACAGAAATAACCTCTACAGTAAACAAGCCTATTATAAGCACAACAGCAATTGGCATAGCTAAAAAAGGTGAATACATAACCACAAAAGGCGCAAAAATAGGCGATGATGTCATAGTTACAAAAGCTTTAGGCCTTGAAGGTACAGCAATTTTAGCAACTGATTATGAAGATTTGCTGCTAAAGCGCTACGATAAAGATTTTGTCTTAAAAGCAAAAAATTTTTTAAACGAAATAAGTGTCATAGAAGAAGGACTTATTGCAACACAAAATGGTGCAAATGCAATGCATGACATAACAGAAGGTGGAATATTGGGAGCAGCCTATGAAATCGCAGAAGCATCAGGCCTTGGTATTGAAATATATGAAGAAAAATTGCCAATACGCCCTGAAACAAAAGAAATTTGCCGTTTTTTTGGCATAAACCCTTTAAAGCTCATATCCAGCGGTTCAATGATAATTACTGCCAGTGATGGAGATAAAATAGTCAAATCTCTATCTGAAAAAGGAATACAAGCTACAATAATAGGTAAAATTATAAAAGAAGGGAAATATTTAATAACATCAAAAGGAAAAGAAGAAATAACTCCACCAGAGCGAGATGAGATATATTTAGTAAATAGAGAGAGGATAAAAGTTTAATTCTTGCCTGAAGTGCTCCGGCTCAGGATGACATGTAAAAATGTTCTTGATGACATAAAAAATTAAACATAACATGCAAATATACAATTTCAATAGCTTCGCAATATACCCATAAACATAAAATCTAAACTTTTTAATGAGTGGAACGTCTTAAAATTTCAATCAACCTTACAAAATACTCAGGAAGAGGAGCTTCAAACTCCATGTAAACTCCTTTTGTAGGATGCATAAATCCTAAAACACGTGAATGTAATGCCTGCCCTTCCAACTTAAACTTTTGCTTTTTAAAACCATATACTGGGTCCCCTACGACAGGATGACCAATATAAGCCATATGCACTCTTATCTGATGAGTCCTCCCTGTCTTTATAACCGCCTCTACTAATGTATTTTCTTTAAACCGCTCCAAAACTTTGTACAATGTAAGAGCATATCTTCCATCCTCTATTACAGCCATCTTTTTCCTGTCAACAGGGTGCCTTCCTATAGGTGCCTCAATTTCCCCCGCTTCATCTTTTATAACTCCCTCTACAATAGCAACATATTTTTTTACAACACTTCTTTCTTTTATTTGATTCGAAAGGCTTATGTGGGCCTTATCATTTTTAGCAATAACCATCACACCAGAGGTATCCTTATCAAGCCTGTGAACTATACCCGGCCTTAAAATGCCGTTAATTCCCGATAAATTTTTGCAGTGGTAAAGAAGTGCATTTACAAGTGTACCACTGTAATTTCCCGGTGCCGGATGCACTACCATTCCCTGGGGCTTATTTATCACAATTATATCATCATCTTCATAAAGAATATCCAAAGGTATATTTTCTGGCAGTACATCAATTTTCTCTGCCTCTGGGATATTTACAACAACCTCATCATTCTCTTTTACCTTGTAGCTGGGCTTTACCGTTTTACCATTTACAAAAACAAGCCCATCCACAATCAATTTTTTAATATAAGACCTTGTGTAATCTAACTCTGCCGCAAGAAAAACGTCTATTCTCTTTCCCTCATCCTCTTTTTCTCCTTGCAAAACTATCTTATCTACTATGTTCATCCCATCACGCCTTCTCCTTAAAAATCATAAGATATCCTAATATAATAGCTCCTATGACTATAAAAGAATCTGCAACATTAAAAACCGCAGGGAAAAATTTAAAATTAATAAAATCTACAACATACCCTAATCTCACTCTGTCAATTAGGTTTCCAATAGCACCACCTAAAATCATAGCAAGTGTATAATTATACACACTATTCCCTGGCAGTTTAATCATAGAATAAATTAGCACAGCCCCTACAATTACTGTTATAACTATAAAAAAAAGAGTCTTATTCTGAAGCATACCAAATGCCGCACCTTTATTTTCTACATAAGTAAGATGAAAAAAATTCTTTATAACAGGATAACTCCCTATAGGCATAAGATATTTCACTGCAAGGTATTTTGTCACTTGGTCAAGCAAAACTACAAACGCTACAATAATTATCTCCAATGCCAATTCCTCCTATGTATTCATTTGTTTTTCTAACCATATTGCTGTACGAATATATTATACAAAATAAAACATTTTAAAGCTATAGGTTTAAAATATAGTGCTCATAAGATATAATGAAATTATGGAGGAATATATACTAAATTGCATTAATTCCTCCGCAGAAATTTAATATAAATTCAGGAGTGATAATTATGGAATTCCCAATAAAACATAATATTTACACATATTCCGATTATCTTAAATTGGAAGATGGTGAAAGAGTAGAATTAATTGAAGGTAACTTTGTCGCTATGTCACCTTCACCTTCAAGAATTCATCAAAAAATAATTACAGAAGTTTCAAGGGTTATAGGGAATTTTATTAAAGAAAAAAATTTAGAATGTGAAGTTTATGTGGCACCCTTTGACGTTAGATTAATAGACAAAGATGAAACTGAAGAAAATTGTAAAAATGTTGTTCAACCTGATATTTCTGTGATATGTGATAAAAGTAAATTAGACGATAAAGGCTTAAAAGGTGCACCCGACTTTATAATCGAAGTCGTTTCACCCTCAAATGCTTCTATTGATTACGTTAAGAAACTCTATTTATATGAAAAATTTAAAGTGAAGGAATACTGGATAGTAAATCCCATTTCAAAAAATATATTTGTCTACAAATTGGATGAAAAGGGTCAATATTCAGAACCCGAAAAATATACAATAGAAGATACTATAAAAGTTAATATTTTTAAAGAATTAGAGATAAATATCGCAAAACTTATTAAATAGCTTTGAAAGGTTTTTCCTTTAGAACTTGAGAAGTATACATAAAGTTTTTACGGTATTCTTAACCTTCCATCTCATTTAAAATTTCAGCCACATCCAAAAAATTACTATCCTCCACATAAATCTTTTGAAATTGCTTTAACGCCTTTTCTTTTTGTCCTAATTTCATATAAACTGTCCCCAGTAAATACCTGAATATCTTTATCTCTTCAGTATCAGTTTTTCTCTTTCTCATTGGTCCTTTTTCTAAAACTGCTAGAGCCATATCAGGTTTGTTAAGTTCTATATAACAATCAGCCATAGCATTGATTACAGGCAAACTATTCTTATACTCCTCTGGCAATGAATTCATAAGTTCAAGTGCCTTTTGGTATTGCCCAACCTTAATTAAAAGATTAATGTAATGAGTTTTTGCCTCCAAATCCTCCGGATACTTAGAAAGATACTTTTCAAAACACTCAATAGCCTTCTTATCTTCTCCTAAATGAATATAAATAATTCCAATTTCTTTATATAAAGAAGTCGCATCAGGCTCTATTTCAATGACTTTTAAAAAATTCTCTAAAGCTTTTTCATAATTACCACTATTGTAGGCTAACTTGCCTTTATTAAAAAAGGAAATAGCTTTTGAAATAGGCTTCTTGCTTAATGTATATGAATAAAACACAAAAATTATAAAGCCTAATATTCCCAAGAGAGTATATGCAAATAGCAATATAAAAGAAGCAATAAATAGCAAATACTTAGGAACTTTTGAAGGCATTTTCTTCAATATTTCTGGTGGATAAGTTATACTAACATTATTTATTTGAGTGTTAAGTGAAGAACTGACTTGTTTTTTCTTTTTATTTAAATAATTGACGGTATAAAGACCTGTCCCCGGAATCCCAAAAGAAGTATAAACTCCCCGGGGACCTACCCCTATTCTCGCACCTCTTTTCCCTACACTAAAACCTATACCGCTTTTACTGACATTTATTCTAACTCCTTTACCCAGACTAATACTTTTTCTAAATCTCCAGCTCAATGGAAATCACCTTCTTTCAAATTACTGTAATTTTTATATATTCCCTTATAAAACACCTTTCAATTTATCTAATAATCACAATATTATCCCCCATTTTATTCACATTTACTGCCCATAAAGAAGACAAATTCATCCAATCCTTATACGACTTACTAAAACTCAACAACTCCTTTATTTTTTCTATCATTTTTCTATATTCTTTCAAATACCTTTCATTCTCATCATACAAAATTCCAACATATGTCCATTTGGGAAGCCTTTCAATATTTTCCACTTCTATAGGTTCAATATATTTTTCATAAAAAATATTATCAAGATATGCCCTAATATCATAGTCACTAAAATCAATTTTGGCATTATGCGTCCCTTCTATTAAATCATTGATATAATTCTTCCATTGTACCCTTACAAATCTAAAAAATCTATCCTTTCCTGATAAAATTTCATTTAAAGGTACATCTTTTAAATTCTCTTTCTGCCTTAATTTATACTCCAAATAATCAGAAAGCACCTTAGGTAGCTCAATATTTTTGTAATACAGTCGTAAAAATGCCTTTACAAGCTCATTTAAATTATTTATGTGCTCTGGAATAATTCCAAAAACAGCCTTCATCACATAATCTTTTGTCCCATTTTCCCCCAACACATTTCCATCGTAAAAACTATATACCTCATAAATTTTCCCCAAAAAGTCCGTACCCAATTCTTTTAAAACAGCATAATCAAGTTTTGGGAAAATTTCTTTCAATGATATGGACACATGATGAAAAACTGTCTGTATATCATAAGGAATTTCATTTATTTCTTTACACTTAAGTATAAATTTCTTATTGGGTTCTACAAAAGAATCATAAAATTTTCTATAGTTCAATTCATAATAAAACCTAAAACTATCCGGTTCCTGATAATTATATACCTCATATTCATCCTTATGCAGCATCTCTATAATGCTTTCTTCATTTAAAATGTCATCTTTATCCTCTAACAATATAAGATTAGAACCTTCTAAAGATAATTTATCTCTGATATAATCCTTAATCATATAGACTCACTCCAAATACACAATGTACAAAGGCTTTAACATAGGCAATATATCCATAGACTTTTCAATTTCTTCTTTCCATCTTCTTTCCTCATTTTCTAATTCCACAAGTCTCCGACGCCTTACAGCCTCAAGTCCTATCCTTAAAATAGCTTCTTTTCTTAACTTAAAAGCGTATTCATATCGCTCTTTTTCCTTAACTAAATTCTCAAAATAATTATTCTTTATTTTCTCAAAATAATCATAAGCCATATTCTTTGCAGTATCATGTATAAAATCATACATTTCCTCATCAATTGATTTATACCCCTTAAAAATTACTTCTTTTTCATTCTTCAAAAAAATATCCCATATCAGATTTGCAGAAGCAATTCTCACTTTTTTATCCTTGTTTAAAAAAACGGGGAATACATGTTTAAACTTCTCAGAATCTCCATTAATGCTAATTTCCCATAAAGACCAATATCCCTCTTCATTTGAAACATCTTTTAAATATAAAATCGGTATCTTGCTACTTTTTATATATACAGGCAAATTTTTTATCATATTTTTAATTTCTTCATTATTCAACGAAATCAAATTCTCATCCAACATATCAATAGAAATTTCTACCCCTTCAGCAGCCATTTTATTTATATACATATCCCTAATCCACTCATTAATCGGTAACCCACTAATTTTACTTACTATATTTAAATCAAGTTCCTTCTCTTCTCTCAACAATCCTTTTATCCTATTTATTTGCTCTGTCTTTTCCTTTATTTTATCTTCCATAATACTTACGTTATACTCTATACCTTCAGGCATCTCAATGCTTCTCATATAAAGCTCCGTAAAATCCATCTCTGACTGTACAGAATCAAGTATATCACCCATCTTATCAACACCAAACTGCTCATAAATCATTCTTAATTTTTCTTCCAGAACTTCCCTCACTCTAAATTCAATCGTATCCTCTAACATAAAATTTAAAACCAATACATCTCGTTCCTGCCCTATTCTATCAACTCTACCTATCCTCTGTTCTATTTTCATCGGATTCCATGGCAAGTCATAATTTATAACAATATTGCAAAATTGTAGATTTAAACCCTCTCCACCAGCATCAGTCGAAATCAAAACATCTTTGTAATTTTTAAACTCTTTCAATGAAGCATCTCTTTCTTCCATAGACATAGAACCATTTAATATAGCTACTTTATATCCTTTACTTTTAAGAAAATCCTTCAAATATTGCTGTGTAGCTAAAAATTCTGTAAAAACAATAAATTTTTGACTATTTTTATACTCCATTGAAAGCTGATCAATAAAATCTATAAGAACCTCTGCTTTTGCATCAATATATTGACTTTCAGCTTGCTTCGCCAATCTTAAAAGTTCCTCTAACTCATCTATTTCTTTTTTTATATCAATAGATTTTATTTTTAACAATTCATCTAATACCTTTTGTGCGTCATATTCAAAAAACATATCTTCTTCAATAGATTCTATTCCTACGACCTCATTTTTTAAAAACTCAAGCCTATTTTCCAAATTAACTTTTATAGCATGGGTACTGCTTGTAACTAACCTTTGCATAAGAACCATCAAAAACCCAATATAATATCTTTTTTCCTTTTTAGCTCTGTTATATCCTTCAGCTACATACTTCGTAACTTTCTCATAAAGTTCCCTTTGTAGGCTATGCTTCATGTTCCATGATATATTAACTGTCTTAGTTATCCTTTTCTTAAAAAGTGGATTACCATCTCTATCAACAGCTTCTCTTTTTTCCGTACGAATAATATATGGAGCAACTTGCTCTCTTACAATAGCTTTCTCATTAGGAAATGCCTCTTTATCAATAAGTCTCATAAGCCTCAAAAATGAATCTGTTTTCCCTTGATGAGGTGTTGCTGTCAATAATAAAAGATAAGGACTCGCTTTCGACAACTCAATTCCAAGTTTGTGCCTTGCTACATCACTGCTCGAACCTGCCAAGCGGTGAGCTTCATCTACAACGATTATATCCCATCCAGCCATAACGAGGTTTTCCATTCTTTCTTTATTAAATTCTTTAATGCGCTCCTTCGTCCACCCCTGTCTCTTTTCAACAGGTTTTACTGAATCCAATGAAGTTATAACTTGTGGAAACTTATCCCATATATTCCCCTCTCCATAAATTCTCTTCAAAACTTCAAAATCCTGAGGAAGTATAATTTTAAAATCTTCATTAAACTTTAATTCTAACTCATCATGCCATTGAGTTATAAGCCCTTTAGGACTTATAATTAAAATTCTTTTCACAAGCCCTCTTGCTTTAAGCTCTTTTATGATAAGTCCTGCCTCAATTGTTTTTCCCAAACCAACTTCATCTGCCAGAAGATATCTTACTGTACTCTTTGACAGTGCCCTGTTTAGCGCATATATTTGATGCGGCAGTGGTATAATACTGCCGCTTATCGAAGACAAAAAACCCTGAGCCAGTTCATTTGAAATGCGCGAAGCTATAGTTACATATTTGAAATAATTTAAGTCAAACTCATTTTTCTTCTCTGTACTTACAAGTCTTTTATCTGACACAGTATAGGTCACCTTTTCAATCGGATCATATATGCTGTAAGAAACATACCCCCACAACTCAAATACATCAATTATTTTCATTGCTCTTTTTTTATCAATATCAAAAACCCAATCTCCAACTTTGAACAAATCAACCACCTAACCTTGTCACTGCATTATCATAATACATGAGCAAAGTTTGGTCTTCTTGTAGCACATTTTCAGGCAGTTTTTCGCCTATTTTTACAATCGTTTCATAATCTTTGTTTTTCCAGCAATTTTTGAAACCAGCTCTTATGGCTTCTGTCCTAAAAACTTTAAGTCGTCCTGGAACATTTTTATATTCCTCAAATTCTTTAAGTAATCTTTTTTCCCTCAGTTTTTCAAGGTCTGCCTGCTTATTTGCATCTGGCACATACCATCTGCCTGCCTCATCTTGCAAAAAGTTTTCCTGTAGTAAATCCAAAAGCTCTGGCAGTTTTTCATATCTTAGCTGCTTTAACTCCTCTAAAAACATAGGCTGTATTTCCTGATATGTCATAGGTTTATTTAAAAGCTTAAATTTCAGCCACTGTATTGCTGTCTTTTCATCTTGTATTACAAAAGCAAGCTGCTCATTAAGTTCTAATTTGAGCCTTTTTGTATCATAAATAGCCGCCTGATCCGGTAAAAAGTACATTCCATCCCTCTCTATAAACCTCTTCTTCAATCCCTCATAAAACTCAGCAGCACTCATTGGAATAGTAGCACCCTTTTGTATGTGAAATGCAATCATACTATCATAAAGTAAATATTCCTGTCTTTCTGGTATTATATCAAGTTTTCCATTTGTCTCTATAACAACAGGCAGTTTTTCTAGATGCTGTCTTATAAAATCCCATACTCCCTCTTCCGTTCCAGCTTCTTTCAAAAACCTTTTTATAAACCCTTCTTTAGGCTTGTAAGCTGATATTATAAGGTCTTGTTTTACAGCATTAGTTGTAGTTACCTGGTTAAAACTTCCTTGTTTTTTATCTAAGGTTCGTACATTTGCTATTACAAAACCAGCTTTTAAGATCGCCTCCTGTATTGCATTCCACACAGCATTTTTAGAATTGTGAAACACTACAGTCATCCATCTTCCTGGCTTTAATATCCTGTACATCTCTGAAAAAGCCTTCTCCATAAGCTCCTGATACTCATGAAGTCCCTTTTTCTGTATCTTGTTTATAACAGCTTCTGTTTTATTATTTGTAAATACTCTAAGCCATGCCTCCCATAGAAAATTAAGCTCACTGTACATAAGGTTATCTCCAAAAGGAGGGTCTGTGAAAATGTAATCTATAGAATTAGAATTTATATTATCAAAGTTATTACATGACTGGGTAGTAATTTTCACTTTTCCTAAATTTATCCCTGCATCCTTATTAATTAAAATTCTTTTTGCAATTTTCCTATCTATAAAATCAATAATATTAACTTCATGTATCATTGAACTTACATATAATGTACCGGATAATTTGCTTGGTAATCCCTTAGGTCTCTCCCTATTTAATCTTGACCCCCCCTCAGTAACAGCACTTATTAACCAATAAAAATTTCTTCTATTTAAATTTACTATATTATTTATCCTCTCATATAAAGCACTCAATACATACAAATTCCTCTTAGTATAAAAATGATGTACATGTGTTATGCCAATTCTTATAGGTTCTCCAGTTTTGTCGCCTTTAGGAATGGCATCTGTTGGATACAAATAGGGTATATCCATCTCTTCAATTTTCTGTATAAGTTCCAAATCAAATTTGTCAGGCTTTTTTTTATACCTTTGCTTACCTACTGTATAGTTAATAAGAACAGGTACTTGTTTTGCCTGTTTTATTGTTTCACCAATAGCCTTATCATAAACAGTCCTCCACGCCCTCTCAAGACTTGTTTTGGTTAATTTTGCACCACAGTGAGGACATTTAAATTCATCCAGAACTTTTCCATCATCTTTGTCTACAGCAGCATCCCAAAAAACTATTTCATTGCTGCAGCTGGGACATATAAACACATCAGACCATACAGTATAATTTATTTTACCTTTTATAACATTTCCTGTTATGTCATATTGCGGAACGCCATCAAGAGTATGTATGGTTTCATACATCCACCCACATTCTTTTTCTACTTCCTTAAGTATCCTCTCTGCCTCTTTTTTAAACTCCTCCACATCAACAGGGGTATTGTAATTGTAAGCTATAAAAGTAGCAGCAGGAGATAAATCTCCAAGAATGGCTCTTCTTGCTCCCCACTCTACTTTTTTACCCTCTTTTTCAAACTCCTTTTCCACTTTAAGTTTAAACTCCGGGTCAGGGTTGCCGCACATCTGTGCCGCAACCCCCGTCATGCCAGTTCCACAAAACCCATCAAATACTATATCTCCTGGCTTTGTATAATGTAGTATATATCTCATAATCGCTTTGTGAGGCACCTTTGTGTGATACGAATGGGCATTGTATATAGGATCATTTTTCCCTTCAGATACATCTGCCGTATAGGGTTCACAATTGTAATCATCCTTTTCTTCAACATAAGGTTTCCCGTATTTTTCAATGAATTCATTTATAAAAGGATTTGGACATGCAGTATAATAAGGCGGATCAGAAAGTTCTATTATATCTTCATCTTTACCAATAGGAAATCCCTCTATATCTCTTACTTTATCAAGCATTTCCTTTGTTAATTTCACCAGTCATTCCCCCGTTTATTTTATAATAATTCTCACTTTGTCCTTTTCTTTGCCTTTTATAAGAATGTCGACATATTCCAAAAATCTTTTTTTAAACTCTTCTACTGTTATAGGTCCATCAGCGGTTAAAGTAGAAATAAGCTCAGGTATTTCAATCTCTACTTTTTCAAGACCAGCAATTAAGTCTTTTACTGCTGATACAAACAGATTATCCACTTTCTCCGGCAATTCTTTTTTATTCAAAAAGTCACGTATAACTTTTTGTTGGTCTTTATTCAAAATTTCCATTCTTTCTTGAATCATTGGATCTTCAATATTATCTAATAAAATTTTAGTCCATTCCATATACAAATTTTCTATTTTGTCTTCAATTTCATCCAATTTTCCAAACACAGGAACTTCGCCACTTTTTATACTGTATCCACAATTAGGACATTGTGTCTCAATTTCCATGTTTTTTTCTGTTAAACTATAACAGGTTTTTAAAGAGGCCAATATATCCTCAATTTCGCTAAATTTGTTAACAGGAAATATTCCTACATCTTTAAGCTTCTTAAGATTATTAAACAGATCACTTGCCATTATTTTCTTTTTACGCTCATCTCCATTATAATCAAGCCTGTGTTTCTTATGATACTCAAGGTACAAATCAATATACTCTATTTTCAATTCTTCTAATTCTCTCGTCAGCCTTTTTATATCTTCACTTTCTTTAGTATCAATTTGTTTTATAAATCTTTCTACTTCATTTTTCATTTCATTTATATTTTGCTTTAATTCAATTTCTTCGGGTAATTGCTGTTCGGCAGAGGACAAGTATTTGACAAGTTCTTCTACTTCATTTTTAAAATCAATTATTTTTTCTATTTTCTTTACTGTCTCCAATGTCTTGAATTTTTCTTTTAGCTCTTCTTCAGTATACTTAAAGTTTCTTAATTTTCCAGGGGTATTAAAGGCTTTTAAACTGTCAAGAAAATCTCTAAAATTATTGAGCAAATCTTTATAATCTCTTATTTCAAATTCATCAAATACAGGCTTACCCCATATAGTTTTATTTGAAACAACAAATTGATTAACAGTTACAACTTTTTTAGCCAGTTCTTCACTCTTTGCCACCATTTGTCTTATAGCTTCTTCTGGTTTGCTAAGACTTGCTGTTACTAACCCTGATGGCAAGCCTAACAAAGTAAATAGAGTTTTTAATTCTCTGACAGGTATATCTCTGGGCCTCTCAAAACTGTCAAAATCTATAAGCTCTCCAACGTTCATATTAGCAAGTGCCTCTATTGTAGTAGCATCATAAACTTTATTTTTTATCCTCAAGATTATATCTCCGCTGTACACAAGGGCACTGAGCAAAAGAACCACCCACTGCACTTCTAATTTGAATCTTTTATCAATATCCTCACCGTTTACATTCTCTATAATATCTTCTCTATTTAAAACTTTCCCTGGTGGAAGTTTATATAATTCATTTAAAAAATAATTAGCATATTTTGAATTTCCGGGTACAATATCATCCCCTAAAATTAAATCAAAAGACTGCAATACTTTCTTGCCTGTTTCTGTCTTCTTGCCAGCTAAATAATTCATTGCACTTTTAAAAACTTCGTTTAAATTTGCCTCTGTGATTTTTGTGTAAAATGTAGGATATTCACTGTATTTTTCACTGAAATACAATGATAAGCAAGAAGAAGCCGCCTCATCAATATAACTTTTAATAGTATCATAATTAGCTGTTTTTCCTTTAAGCCAATAGATTATACTTTGTGTTTCTCCTTTATAAGAAACATTAAAACATTTTGACACATTATCTCTTATCCATTTAGTAATATCCTTTTGAAAACCATTAGCTTTATCTTCATAAATTTTTTTCTGGTCACTGGAGGATAATTCACTTAACTCCATTGTAGCGGCATATTTTTTTATTTTCTCTATTATTTCTTCATCCGTATTAACAAATTCAAAAAATACTTCATCTTCTTTTCCATTTAATATATATTTTTTATTATAGTTAACTCCAACAAAAGGAGGTAAAAAGTAAATATAAAAATCTCTTGGAGGCTGAGCTGTACTCCTTTCATCAGGATATCCCATAAAAAGATAGCCATATCTTTTAACATTTTTCTCATTCCAAGTAAGACTATACTCCCATATTCTCATGTTTGGCACTTTTTCAGGAGCATTCCAATCAAGGACTTTTATAAGCAATTCAAAATAATGCCTGTTAAAAATATCTTCTGACAATATTTCTGCTTTCTCCTGAATTTTGGCATCATAATTTATGCCTTCTCTTACCATGTCAAGATAATACTGCTGATTGTCTGGATTGTATGAAATATATTGCCAGCTCAATGTTTTCATTATTTCCTTCATTATTGTTTCTATAGTCGTTATTAAAAAGTCCTCTTCTATCTCTGGCATTTTTATATATAAACACAAATCATCTTTAATATTTTCAACTGTTATACCAACAGATGTATGTATATCTCCTGTAGTAAACCTATGAACACTTAATGCATGTACAATTCTTAATGCAGCATCTTTATATTGAGGTCTTGTAAAGGAATGTTCAATTAAATCTTCTACGGCAACGCTTTTATCAACTACTCTCTTTATATCTGGCTCTGCCCTTAATGAAGGATTGTCTCTTAAAAACTTCCAATAAGAATCATAAGAAATAATTCCAGGCTCATCTTCAGGTACATCTTTGTCTAACAGTTCTCTCATCAAATGTGATATTGTTTTTAAAACTTCTCTTTTCTCTACAATAAACATTTTTTCAAATACTTCTATAAACATAGGATGTATAGGATATAATTCCACAAATTCTTCGATTCTGCTGGAAATACTTTTATACAACGGACTGAATTTCTCTAAATGGCTCCTTATCCATGCTTTTTGTCTGTCATTCTTTTTTAATAATCTTTGAGATACTACGTAGGAAATATCTTCCCTTTTAATTATTAACTGTTCAAATCTGTCCTTCATCTTTAATACAGTTTGTGCAACAGCATTAAATGCCGGATTATCAAACAGGGTCTCCTGTACTCCCGTCATAAATCTCAATCTGGTAGACTTTGTTATTTCTCCTATTTCTCTTAAAAAAGTTAAATCGCGAATCAATTCCTGTTCTTTCCTTGCTTTTAGAAAATCTAATAATTCATCAACCACTATGAGATAGCCTTTGTCCGGAAATTTGTCTTCAAATTTACTCATCATTTCCATAAAAGCATCTTTGTTATTTGTAACTTCATCAATTGGTGGAAAATAAAACTCTATCCCGTATCTGGCAAGGTCCTTTTCTATCTCTTTCGTAATTATATTTCTTAAGGGTGTATTTACAGCCCCAATGTCAAATCTTAAAACTTTAAATTTTCCTGCAATCTTTCCCATCTCTTTTTTTAACTCTTCATGAGAAACATAATCTAGCATTTCCTTATTTTCTGCTACTGCTGAAATTACAGACATTAAATGGGATTTACCAGTACCATAATTGCCAACTATAAATATACCCTTATTGTCAATTGTTTCATCAAACTGCAATTGGGGTATACAAATATTAATAATACTATCTGCCATCCCTTCTGATACTACAAAGGATTTGACAAGTCTTTTCGCCTCATCGATCTTGTCTGCATCCTTAAGTTTTATAACAGTTTCAATCGGTTCATACTGAATAAGATCTCCATATTTCATCCTATCTTCCTCCCTCAATATTTATTACAATTATATCCAAGTCATCTTTTTTGTATCTCCTATATTCTGGATAACCAGGTTCAGCGTATGTCAATATACCATTTATATAAGAGCCTCCCCAGGATGTAATTATTTTTTTATATTTGCTCATGTTCTTAAGCATTTTTAAAGGGTCTATTTTCAAATGGGGAGCAAATAAAATCTCTATGTTATCTAATATTGTAACATCTGTTTTACTTTGAGACAAAATTTCTTCCATAAAATCATCTACATAGTAGCAACGCTCTTCAAAAGGTATATTAATTAATTTTTCTGACAGCTTCAAATTTAAGTTTATGTAATCATAGTTATAATCAGAAGAAATTTTCTTGAGAATTTGCGTTTTTCCGCTCCCAATTGGTCCTACTAATAAAATTAACTTGTAATATTTATACGGTAGCAAAATAAAAGCATCCTGTATATCTTTATAAATTGACATATCACCTTCTCCCCCTTTGGACCTATATATTTATTTCTATAAAAGTTTACAAATTCCTGCACGTGGATAAAAATATAAGAGAGTTCAATGATATACCGGTTTTAAATACTCATTTGTTAAATAAAAACAGGCATGAATTTATGTACAGTGCCTGTTTTTTTATGTGCGCCCGGCATGGGCGATAACTAGGCGGTGAAAGTCCGCTGTGGGCTTGGTAGTGGGAACCACTAGTCAAGAGCAAGGGTGTCCATCGTGAGGTGGAATCTGAAGGAAGCTTAAGGCAAAATCTCGGTCTGATGAACAAGAACCAGATAAGAGGCTGAATTGGGATGGATGAGTTTGCGTAACAAAACGAAGTCCAACACTACCCGAAACCCATACAGTAAATCTGGCAGATAGATGAGATGAAAGTTATCGTTCTTACCCGGGGAGGTCTCAAGGATAAGTCATGGAAGTAAAATCTGAAGTGACAACCCATGCAGTGATGTATGGCTGAACCTTGAGAAGTCAGCAGAGGTCATAGTACTTATCTAGACATGAATAGATAAGGAAGGACCGAACGTTAGGAGGTTTTGAAAATCTTATGGACTCGAAAGATATGCGAAGACTGCAGACAACTCAACAAAGAGGCTATCCGTTGAATAGAGAAATGGAATTTCAAAAGACAACGGAAGTGCATAGTATATCATCGGCGTCGGAAGATGGAAGAAACGAAGTACAAAGATATACCAGCAAGATGCTTGAAATGATAGTAGAACGAGGAAACATGGAAGCAGCATACAAGCGCGTTGTTGCAAATAAAGGAAGCCATGGAGTCGATGGGATGGAAGTAGATGAACTTCTACCGTATCTCAAAGAAAACTGGTCAACCATAAAACAACAACTGCTGGAAGGGAAATACAAACCACAACCAGTGCGAAGAGTAGAAATTCCCAAACCAGATGGAGGAGTAAGACTACTAGGAATACCTACAGTACTAGACAGACTAATACAACAAGCAATAGCCCAAATACTAAATAAAGTCTACAACCATACATTTTCTGATAGCAGTTATGGATTCAGACCAGGACGCAGTGCAAAAGACGCAATAAAAGCCGCAGAAGCATACATAAATGAAGGATACACATGGGTTGTAGATATGGACTTAGAAAAGTTCTTTGACAGAGTAAACCACGACATAATAATGTCCAAACTAGAAAAGCGGATAGGAGATAAAAGGGTACTAAAGTTAATACGAAGATACCTAGAATCAGGAGTAATGATAAACGGAATCAAAATATCAACAGAAGAAGGGACACCCCAAGGAGGGCCATTAAGTCCCCTATTAGCAAACATAATGTTGGACGAACTAGACAAAGAACTTGAGAAACGAGGGCATAAATTCTGCCGATACGCAGATGACTGCAACATATATGTAAAAAGCAGGTCTGCAGGAAACAGAGTAATGAAAAGCATTGTTATTGTCAATAAAAATTCCCCACTTATGGGAAAGATTTTTCCCCACCTAAGGTAAAAAATTAATCAGCTATTATCTTCATTACTTTAGTTTATTCTTTTTTAGAGTTTTCTTCTGACATAGATTTAATAACTCCTTCTCTCTGTTTCATTCTGTAACTTTCGCCTTTAATTACAACAAAGTGACAGTGATGAACAAATCTATCTAGTATAGCAGTTGCTAATACTGGATCGTAAAAGATTCTAGCCCATTCTTCGAAAACTTTATTTGATGTTATTATTACAGAGCCTTTTTCATATCTTTTTGATATTATTTCATAAAAGTCATCTACACTATTTTGATTAAGTTTCTTAAGTCCTAATTCGTCTAATATGAGAAGGTCTGGACTCGTATAATATCTTAATTTCTGCCCAAAGGAGTTATCTGCTCTTGACATATATAATTCTTCTAGCATTTCATTTACTGTGGTAAAGAGTACTTTATATCCTTGTGATATTGCCTTTAAACCAAGTGCTATTGATAAATGGCTTTTACCTGTTCCCGGCGGGCCTATAAAGGCCACATTCTCTTTCTTGCGGACAAATTCACAGGTCGCCAGGTTATATATAAATCTTTTATTTATGGATGGTTGATAGTTAAAATTATATTCTTCAAGTGTTTTATGCTGTGGAAATCTTGCTTTGTTAACTCTTTTGATATTACTGTTATTCTGTCTATTTAATACTTCATCATTGATTAACATCTCAAAGAATTCCATGTATGATAAACTGTTTTTAAGTGCTTCTTCATTTCTTGACTCGAGTGTTTTAATAATACCTGATAGCTTTAAATCCTTTAACCGGGAAGTTAATAAATCATTCATTTTTTAATTCTCCTAAATTTATGAGTTTGTTGTATTCATAAAGTTCCCTTGAAACATAGGTCTTGTCTTGATTTATATAACTCGTATTTGTGTCTATTGGAAGGTCTATTATTCCTTTTTCACATATTTTCTTTATAATTTTATAGCTGTAGGCATTATATGAAATGGCTCTTAAACATGCATTGTTTATTACTTCGTCACTATAATGCTTTCTTAATGATAATATGCCTGAAATAGCCCTATAGTCATACTTTTTAAGATTGCCCTGCTGTATGAAGTTTTCAAAGAACACATTGGCATGTATACCTATTTCTTTCATTTCTTCTTTTTGCCTTGACAAAATGTCTTTGCTTGATATATTCTTACTGTAAGGATAATGTTCATTATTTGTTATGTATCTCCCTTTATCCTCTGTGCATACTGGATGAAGGGCTATTTCTTTTTCTTTAAAGTATATTTTGATTAGTCCGTTTGCGATTATAGCATCAACTTCTTGCCCTATGTAAGCATATGGTACTGAATAATAATTACCATTATAGGATATGTGGCAGTTTGTGTTAACTATACATTTAACAGAGTTTGATAAGATAAAATCCTCTGTTGGAAGGGGCAATAGTTTTTCTTTTTCAATTGACTTGAAAACTTCCAATGGAACTTTTTTGGTTGTACCATGTATTCTTACATTAGCAATGGTATCAAGCCATAACCTCGAAAAGTTAACAGCTTCGTCGATATTTTCAAAGTCTCTGCTTTTGAAACAATTATCCTTTACATAATCGACATTTGATTCTACCTTGCCTTTATCTGTTGGCGTTCTAACCCTACATGGCTGTGGCCAGAATCCATAGTGTGCTGCAAAGGCTGCATAATTTTTTTGGACAGTGGGCTCGTAAAAGTCTGCTTCTAATATTGCTGCTTTTAAGTTGTCTATTTTTACTGTTTGGGGAACACCTCCAAAATATCTGAATGCATTTTTATGGCAGTCAATAAATGTTTTTACTGCTTGGTTAAATACGACATCACAATACATATACCTTGAATAGCTTAGTGTCATTACAAAAACCCATGCTTTTTTATGCTTCCCGTTAACTTTAATGGTACCAATATATCCAAAGTCAACTTGTGCTTCTTCTCCTGGAAGAGTATTTAGTACCATGTATGGTGTTTGGGTTGGTTTTTTAATTTTGCTTATATATTTTTTTACTGTGTCATAACTTCCTGTATATCCAAAGTCTCTTTGCATATCTTGGAATATACGCATGGCACTTAAGTCTTTTGATGCCTGAATATTTATATATTCTTTATACGGATCTAATATTGAGGCTGTTGGTTTTCTTTCTATAGTTCCCCCTTCATCAATTTTTTTAAGAATGTTTCTTACAGTTTTTCTGTCAATTTTTAATATCTGGGCAATTTGTGTTTTGTTATAACCTCTTTTAAAAAGTGTTTTAATTGTTGTATGCATATCTACCCCCAACATTGCAATTTCCTCCTCTGTAGTTTTATTTTTATTTTAAACTACAGAGGGTATTTTCTCAATCTTACTGGGGAAAAATCTTTCCCTTTTTCGGGTAATTTTATTTTACCACTAACAAAGCAGAAAGAAATTCATAGAAAGCAAATTAAAACTAAAAGTCAACGAAGTAAAAAGTGCTGTAGATAGACCATGGAGAAGAAAATTTCTTGGATTTTCATTCTATACAAAAAAAACGAAGTAAGAATAAGAATCCATGAAAAATCCATCAAAAGGTTTAAGGGAAAAGTAAGAGAAATAACCAATCGGAACAAGGGAATAAGCATGTAAAACAGAATAAAAAGACTAAATCAAATAACAACAGGTTGGGTCAACTATTTTGGATTAGCAGACGCGAAAAGCATAATGAAAACCTTGGACGAATGGATAAGGCGAAGACTAAGGGCATGTATATGGAAACAATGGAAGAAGATAAAAACGAAGCATGATAACTTAGTAAAACTAGGAGTAGAAGAACAAAAAGCCTGGGAATACGCCAATACAAGGAAAGGCTACTGGAGAATATCCAATAGCCCAATCCTAAATAAGACTCTTACAAATAAATACTTTGAGAGCATAGGTTATAAGAGTTTATCCCAAAGATATCTAATTGTACACAATTCCTAATGAACCGCCGTATACCGAACGGTACGTACGGTGGTGTGAGAGGACGCTGAATAAAATAATTATTCAGCTCCTACTCGATTATTTTATTTTTTTCAAATTTACCTTTAGTCAAATGATATTTACTTAAATCAATTCCATTAAAGTCTGAAACTTTACTACCTACATTTATAAAATAGCCTGCTTCTTGAACTTTTGGTATATTCTGTGTAAAATCAAATTCTGAAAGAAGTTTGAGTTCCCCTTCAAATTTTATTTCATTAGAAAATTTGAAAAATTGTTTTAATGGAAAATTAGGTTTTATACTTGCTGTTCCATTTCCAGTAATGTTCCATTCACTAAGTTCTTCTTCTGTTACATCAATACTCAAGTTTAATAATTCTAATTTTCCAAAACCATATTTAATATCTCCACCAATATAAACTTTAGAAAAAACATCTAACAAAAAATCATTATAATCTTTGTCCTCATTCTTTTTACTTTCATCATTTTTATCATTTTCTTTTATATCTTGGTCATTATTTCCATTTGTTATTAAAGAGTTTATATCTTTAATAACTTCTTCTTCAAACCCAATTAAACCTACCCAATAAAGTTGTTTACTTCTATTATCTAAATCTAATTTTGATTTTGGAAGTATATATTCAAATTCATGCAAACTTTCATCTTTTGCACTTCTTAATAGTGGTTCTATAGCTGTTGAAACAAGAGTATCAACAAATTCAAATTTAAATTTTCCCTCAGGGTAATCCCCAAGGTAAAAATCGCCTTTATTATATCCTGGAAACAAAGGATTAAAATTTACCTCTTCTTCATTTCCTATAACAGGATAAAAATTAGTAATTTTTTTAAAGAATTTTTTAGCACTCTCAATTTTTCTAAACCCGATTGTCTTTAAAAATTGATTTGTTAAAGCTCCCCACATAGTCCAGCCAGGAATAAAAATTTCAGTTTCATTAATGACTCCCCACTCAACAGAGCCTATATGTATTGGCTGATTTTGTTTAAAAATTAGTTTGAACCATATCATTCTTATTCCCCCATTGCCTTTGCATGGTATCGGGCATAGATCAGAGCTTTTTCTAATGATTCTTTGTAAAATAACAATTCGTAAATATCTTTAGACAATTCCTGAAAAAAATCTTCAGCTTTATTAATTGCACTATATTTAGATTGTAAAAAAGGCTTTAAAGTTTCTATTGGCTTTTTAATAAATATGTCGCTGTATTTCTTATCATCTTTTTTATCTTTGCTTAAACAAAAAACATAATAAGCATACACACCGTCATTAGATAAAACTCCTAACGCCTTATCTATGAATCTTAAAATTTCTTTATCTTTTTGAGAACTGCTCACTATTTCAAAACCCAATTCATTTAATGTATACTCAAGATTATTTTCATTCATTTTTGTTCACCCCCATTAGGGTCAGTCTTTCCGGTATTTAGTTGGTTTGGAATAGCTTTTTCACAATTTTTATCCTCATCTCTTATTTCTAATACAATTCTTCCAAACCCTCTTGTTGTCATACCACCAATACCTAATGTCTCAAAGAAGTGTTTGGAATCGCATAAAGCTTCCTTTAGCATAGTATAATCAGGCAAATCTCCGACTTTATCTAATAATCCTTTAAAAGCCGATTTGTCATGTATTCTTAAATCTCCATAAAATATCGTCCCTCTTGGTATAGCTTCCGAAGTAAATAATGCACCTTCTTTTGCAGCTCCTGTTATTGGATCTATTGAAACAGATGTTCTTACCTCAAGATTGGAATTTACAATTTGAGAGAATAAGCTTTCAGGGACAATAACAATTTTGTCACGATTTATCTCAAAATCGCCTATCTTCATTTCACTTAGATTGAGTGAAATATTTTCTACTTTATAAGGTAAATAAATCCATCCAAGATTTATGTGCCCATCCTCTTTTCCATCCTCAATTTTTTCTAAAGCTATACAAACCAAATCTTTGCTCTCATCTTGTTCATTTTCTGTGTTTTTGCCATATAACTTTGCATTTTTTAATATCTCTTTTGTTGTTATCCACTTGGTACCAAAACGAGTAAAAACAGGAAAAAACAAAATATTTAAATCGCTAAAATAAATCATTCCCTGCCAGCTTAAATCTTTCTTTGAAAATCCAAAACCTTTGCAGACTATGCAATGCCCGCAATGCCCTGTCTTGCCTTCTTTATTAGTCGCATCCGGTGAATTCGATAGTTCTTCTTGCGGAGTATTGTCCTGCCCTGCACAAGTAATTTTTGCTACCACGTTGCCATTAAAATATTCCCAACTATTATTGAACCCATTATTGGAATTTTTATTGGACCAATTATTGGGATTTTGCTTAACCCACTCTTGTATTTTTTCATTTAAGCTTGCTCCATTTAAATTTTTGATGTCTTTAAGTTTAGGTTGCTTATCTTTAATTTTTGATAAAAGCTCCAATGAAACATAATATCTCCAAGTCCCTGCCAAACTTGAACCAGGAATTTTGGGAAGTTTTGTTATTGGGTCTCTTACAATTGTATTATCAACTCTTCCTATAGTATATCCGCCTGTACCAATATAAATCGGGTCTGTTGCCATTCCATAAATCCTAAACTCTTTTACTAAATTATTTTCACTCATTTTTTAAACCTCCCTCAAAGTTGTATGCCAAAATTCAAACATATCCAAGAAAAGCTGTACATTATCTGATGTCATTTTTCTCTTCAGTTGCTCATAAATCTTAACATCTTTTTCTGACTTATCAATATCAAATAAGTCTCTTATTCTATCAGCAAGGTCTTTATCGTTGTTTAGTTTAAGAATATTTACAAAGCTTGAAGCAAGAAATGCTTTTATTCCTTCCTTAACATCCTCTTTTTGATTTTCGTAATTTACTAAGACTTCCCATTTCTCATATAAAACGGAGATTAATTTTTGAAGTTTTGTACTTCGAATACTCCCATTTATATTTTCTTTACCAAATAGTTCTTTGAATTTTTTAAACTTCTCCCATGTCTCTAAATCATACGGGCGAGAACTTTTAGGTGCTATCTTCCTCTTCCACCCCTTGTTTTCTCCATTATTATCCTTCTTCTCGTCATAATAAATATCATTTCTTCTTGTATTTGTATCTAAAAACTCAAAATCAAATGTATTGGGAATTATATTTATTTCTTCATTATCTCCTAATTCATCAATACTTTCTATCCATTTTTTGTTTTTATTATTTGGTTTTAAAAAAACTTCGTAACATTTTTTATGCGTCCCCCAATATAAAGAATAATAATTATGAGTGTTGTTTAATGATTCCTCAATCTTTTGACATTTCAATACATTTTTGATTTTGAATGCTTTTTCTTCTAAAATTAATTCTTCTGTATCCTCTACATCCCTCCTAATTTTTCTTAAAGCTTTTACCCCTACATATAGAGGCTTTTTATAATCCTGCACTACTATTCCTATATGAAGTGGCAGTTTTCCATAAACAAATTTGAAGTTCTCACTGTATTTTTTAATAACATTTTCAATCAAATTTGGCACATACTCAGCAGGTATAATAAACTGCCAGCTAATTGGAGTTGGATCAATAATAGAGATATAAGGTTGGTAATACTCAGATTTTGTACTATCATTTAAATTTAGTGATGTTCCTATATTCTTCTTATCCTCATATTTTTTAAGATTAAACTTTTTATCATTTGTAAAATCTTTTATGTTGGATATCAAATAAACCTTCCCTTTATCAGCCCAAAAAATTGCTTCTCCATCATAATACTCACCGTCTGGGATATTTTTGTTCTCAATTTTTACATTTCCCCAATAATACCTTACTCTTCTATTCTGAGGAATGCCTGCATAAGCGCATATATTTGCTTTTATATCCTCAAAAAATTCTTTTGTGCTATCCCATATCCTTCTTAATCGTGCCGGGGAGGAATTTTTACGAAGGATAAATTGGAAGATAAGAGTAGAGAGGAATTCTATATCATCGTCGGTAAGGTTTTGCCAGTCTATTTTTCTGTTTTCAAAGTCTATTTTGTTGCCTAATTTCTGCTTTATAAATTCTTCCCATCTATCACCAATAGAACGTTCAAGTAAAGTATTGTAAATTTGTAAAATTAAATAATTTATTGCAAATATTTCATATAAATGACCTTTTGCACCGTTATCCTTTAAATAATTTTGAATACTTTCATTCCTTTTTTTGTTTATAGTAATCATTCTGCTACTCTTATTAAAAAAAGAAAAATCCTCAATCCAATCTTCTGCTAATAAGCGCTTTGTTAGATCTTTATGTCTGCCTGGAACATTATCTATATTTTTATTCTTTTTTAAGTGCTCATAGACTTCATTAAAAGGTTTGTAAATACCTCCTACATCATATAAAAGCAAAAATTTCTTTATCTTGTCTTCTGCTGTGTTATCAATTTTTAAACTTTCTAATTCTCCTTTTGATAATTCGCTTTTTATTAAATTTAATAAATCTTTTATGATACTAATATAATCATTAAAATCCTCTTCTCTGACCAACATACTATTCAACATATTTCCATTTAACCAATCATACAGTTCAAACTTCATAGTAACCAATGCAATCCTATCATTTTTATCTTTTAATTCATCTATCCAAATAGTTTCTTTATCTCTATTTTTAAACCATCGTTCAATCCTACCTTGCGTTTTTTCTTTTAGACATATATCACATATATTTTTATCTTCATCACTTTTATCTCTTTCAAACACTAATCTTTGTCCACATACCTGACAAATACCTTTTGCTTTTCCGCTTTCAGATTTTTCTAAGCATATATCAGTTTCTTTTTTACTCCAATCAGCTTTTAAAAAATTTTCTTTAGCTTTTTCAAGAAGGTATGTTAAATTCATTATGCCACGTGAAGCTTTTGTGAGAAAAATAGCAGGATAAAGCTCATCAAAAGAGTTTGTTTTAAAAATATCTATAATTTTTCCTTCTATTTCTTTTAAATCACTTTTTAACTTTGCTAAACTCCTTTCATCCTTTAAATCTTCTCCTAAATCTTCACCTACTAAAAAATAAATTCCTGTTTCATCACGATATATTTCATTTCCAATAGGATAAACATATTCTAAAAGTTTTTTAATTTCATCATCGATTTCCTTTGAAACTTCCCTATACCATTGTATTTGTTGAGGTTTATAACCTTTTTCTGCAAGCCCAAGTTTATCGTATTGTATACCAAGAATACGCCATCTAATAGAAGATGGATTTTTCATGTAATCATCTACTTTAGATGAATCTATACATAAGTGAGCTAATACTGCCTTAAACATTGTAGCTGTCATATAAACCTGATCCCAAAGAGTAACATCATTTACAGGAAAACGTGAATCACTCAAAAGTCTTGAATACCAATTCTTAATCTCAGCGAAAACAAATTTTCTTATTTCTTGCCAATCAGGTTTTTCATAATAATTATTACAGGATAAAAAGTTATGAAGCTTATTGTAAAAGCTAATCCTTGCATCATCAAAATCTTGCGATTCTACATTTTTCTTAAAGGACCCAAAAGCATTTGAAATCCATAAATTACCTTCTAACTGTTTTTTGGGAGAACCTTTGTCTATACCGGAATTTATATTTTCACATCCACGAAAGAAAATTTTATTAACAAAATCTAAAGAACTTTCACCACCTTGCATTATTTCTTTCATTTTTATTAAATTAGTTATAAAAGTTAGGTTTATTTGTATAGCGTTTATAAAATCTTCAAGTTGTTTATCAACTTGTGTAAGTTCGGTATCTAAAAATTTATCAACATACTCTTTGTAACTTGACCATTTATAATTCGAATTTGGGAAATATGGTTTCCAAAATGAAAATCCAACATGTGTTTTACCTAAGTTAAATAATAATGCTCCTATTTCAGCCTTTAAAATTTCATCTTTATACTTCTTTAAATTTTCCAAATTTAGCCCTGACATTTTCCCCACCTCGTTCCTTCAATATCCCCATTAATGCAATAATACTTTTCCCTATCTATTAACTCAAAAGTTCCCCATCCAAGCTTTGTTTTTGCGCCTATTCCATTCTGTGATACTTTTTCAATTGCCGATGTGAGATTTTCTAAATCTTTTTCTGCTTCCTTTTTTATTACATCATTTTCTTTTAAAACTGCATCAAAAGGAATGTATATAATTTGCAATAATCCTTCCGTTCCTTCTGGGACTACCTCATAATAAATAGGTTGTGTTCCTGCTCTTTTTCTTCTGTCATGGGGATTGATTACTTCTAAAGAAAGTCTGTCAAAATATGTAGGATAAAATATGGCTCTTCCTTTATGTGTTTGAAATTCTATTGGAAGATCTTTATTATCCCTTTGAAGTTTCTCAGAAATTTTCTTGTAAAGAATGTCTTTAAGTGTTTCATATGAATTTTGGCTATTAATTTCATCTATAAGGTTTTTGTCTATTCTCATTCCAAGTTCAAATAATATAAATTCTAAAAGTTTTTCCTTAAACTTGCCTAAATCCCCATTTTTACTTTGTAAATAATCCTCAATAGTTTTTATACTATCTGAGCCTGCACCAAATATTCTTAAGTAACTATCAATAACTTCTTTCTTTTCATTAAAGTTGTCTTTTTCATTAATTAATTCTTTAAATGCCCCTGCTAAAGCTCCCTTCCATCCGCTTCCACGTACCATAGGAACTTTAAAGGCTTTTTCTTTTAGAACAGGGTTCTGAATAATATAAAATTCATCGTCATCGTTTGAAAAGTAAGGCTGTTTTAGTTTGAATTTTGCTTGGATTATAAATGAGTGTAATGGAAGTTTTTTTATATAGTTACTTAGATAATCCTTATCAGTGTTATTTTTATCTTCCTTAATTAAAATACCAGACATCTTTTGTACGGTTTGAAATTTTTCTGACCAGATAGAATACTCTTTTTTATTCTTTTTAAACTTATCAAGTTCATCAGTTTTTTTTGTTAAATTTTTAAACTTTAATTCTAAATAATTATTTACTTCTTCTTTCCCATTTTTAAGAGTATTAAAATTTATCATAGCTCTTGCAAATGCATCATATTTAATCATTTCATTAACCTCCTTCATAAAGTTCTAACAAATCAACGATAGATAGAAACCCTCCAACATAATTTCCATTTTCTTTTTTTATAAAAGGTAAAATTTTAGACCCCTGAGGAAGATCTTCATTGTATGGAGGCTTTTCAGTGGTGCCAAAAATCTTATGCCTTTTTTCTGTATTTTCTTCATTACTTTTGTCTTTTGCCCTTTCTTTTGCTTTTATTTTTATTAATTCTTTAATAACCTCTTTTAAATCTTGGTTTTGTATTTGATTGCTTAATACTTTTAATTTTTTACTATTTTTATCAATTTTAATTAAATCAGCAAAACTATTAACCAACTTTAAATAATTGCTCCAATCTAGAACTCCATTAGTCTCATCTTTAAATAAACTAAAATCAAATCTTTGTTTTCCTGTCCACTCAACATTACCATTAATCCTCATAATCTTTAACCTTCCATAACCAATATTCCACTTTCCTCCCCAGTAGCCATACTCGTCCATAAAATTTAAAAGAGGATAAAAAATCCCATCTAATATTTCTTCTTCAACTAAAAATTTAACTTCAAATACTCCATAAAAATATGGATTTGGAAAATAAAAAACAGACCAATTATTATCACTTCTTTTAGGACAATCACTATTCTCTTTGACTTCTTCATTCACTTTAGAAACACAAATTCTATTTGGTAAATTTAATCTATTACCAAAACAATAATCATATAATGGTTTTATCTCTTTTATCTCAATCAAGCTTTTCCAACCAGTTGTCCCAAAAACTATTGCTGGTATAGGAACATTAAGTTTTCTTAATGCTTGAATTTGAGCGTCAAAATCGGTACCATAATTCAACAACTCTTTTCTTATTTCTTCATTTTTTATATCTTTCTCAAATCTACCGTTGCTTTTATTAAAGTCTTTTTCACTGCAAACACCACTAAAATAACAAATAATCTCAAACCAAAACCTTAAACTCCCCATTAAAGATGAGGGTCTTATTTTCGTATTATCCTGCCATGCATCACCTGTCCACAATGGAGTTATTGTCTCTAAAATAACATTAATTTCTTTTTTACTCATACCAAAAACTCCTTTTTATAATAATACATTTCAACTAGCTCTATATAAAAATCTTTCTACATATAACAATATTCTACATAACTTTCCAAATTCCTGCTAAGAAAATATATTTTATAAACAAAAATGTCGTTGATTGGTTTAATTATCTCACCCATCAGCGACATTTTAAAAATATAGAAATTACACATTTATTTATCTTCAATTTTTATCCTTTCTTCATATTCTTTTTCAAAGTTTTTAAGCCATTGTTCAAATTTCTTTTTGACTTCATAAGGTGCGTCATCTTTTGATTTTAATACTTCGTTTTCGTCTAAATACTCATAAAACTCTTCTGGAATAACAGGTATCATTTTGCCTTACTCTTTAAATTAAAATTATGTTTTTATTCATTTTTCTTTTAACACATCTAAAATTTCCCTTAAAAGTTTTACTTCCTCTGAAGGCTCAGGAGATGCTTGTGGTGTTTGTTCTTGTTTTTGTTTTTCTTTGCGATTTTTGATTGTATTAATAGGAGCTACTACAAAAAAATATATTGCGGCAGCTATAACTATAAAGTTAATAACTGCATTTATGAAGTTGCCTATTGATATAGGTCCGAATTTAATAGCAGAAAAGTCTGGTGCTCCAAATATTGCTCCAATCAGAGGTGTTAATACATCTACAACCAATGAATTAACAATCTTATTAAATGCACCACCTATTATTACGGCTACAGCTAAATCTAAAACATTACCTCTTGTAATAAATTCCTTAAATCCTTTTATCATTATATTACCTCCCTCCAAAATTACACTCCTTTCACCCAAAACACTATTGCCAATACAAACCCCCATAAAACAACAAATTTTTTTACTTTTCTACTGTCAAACTTTTGTGAAATTGCTCCTCCTAAATAACCCCCTAAAGCAAAACCCAGCATTAAAATAAATGCATATACCCACACCACTTTACCACTAAAAATCAAAACCAAACCTGAAGTTACATTTATAAAAAGTGACAAAACATTTTTTATGCCGTTCGCCGTGTGTATATCAGTAATACCTGCAATTCCTAAAGCGGCAAGCATTAAAATACCTATACCCGCTGCGAAGTATCCACCGTACAAAGAAGTAAGAAATTGAAGTATAAAAACTACTACCAGAGATCCCCCTGCCCTTTCCCTTTTCCCCCTTAAACTAAATACATGTATCTTTTCATTTAATGCCAAAACCAAGGTAGCAAACAAGATTAAAAAAGGTACAATAAAATCAAAGACTTTGTGAGGAGTTATCATAAGAAGATAAGCTCCTAAGATACCACCAAGTAAAGAAGGCAATGTCAAAAACCTTAAAAGCTCTTTCGTTTGGGAAAACCTTTCTTTAAATGCCCACGCACCCGTAATAGAACCAGTCCAAAGAGCAACAGTATTTGTTATGTTAGAGGATAAAGGATTTATTCCCACCCATAAAAGAGCGGGAAAAGTAATCAGTGTACCTCCTCCCGCTATTGCATTAGTGGCTCCTGCTAAAACAGAAGCCATCAAAATCAATATGTAATTTTTCATCAGATAATCTCCCCAAATTCTTCAAACTTAAATCTATAAGCTCTTGGTAATAAAGCTTTGTCTGGATCTTTGTAACCTATAGCTATTATCATAGGTACATACATCTCTTCATCAATATTCAAAAACTCTTTTAATTTCTTCTCATCAAATCCATCCATGGGGTGGGTTTCAAGCCCGTACACCCTTGCGGCAATCATAACATTCATAGAAAAAAGAGCTGAATCTCTAATAGCCTTTCTCTTAGCCTGCTCTTGATCCTCCCAAACTGATAAAATCCTCTGTTTTGCAACCTCTTTTCTTTCTTTTTTCATATATCCAAGTTCAATAGAGCTTTCTAAAACCCTATCTATATTTTCTACTGCTGCCTTGGGATTTGCTATAACTACAATTACCGCCGAAGCATCCTCTACTTTTTGCTGATTAAAAGCAATTTCTTTTAAAATTCTTTTCTTCTCTTTACTTATTGCCACAACTACTTTCCACGGCTGAAGGTTATAAGCAGAAGGAGCTAAAGAGGCAGTTTCAAGAATCTCTTTTATAAGGTCATCTGATATTTCTTTTGCTGAATCAAAAAAGGTAATAGCTCTTCTCTCTGTTATAAGTTTTTTACATTCTTTCATATTTGTTCATCTCCTTAAAAAGAATTTAAATTTTTAATAAAATTTTTATCAAATAATAATTAATTTCTAATGTTTATATTCTTCAAAAATTATAAAATTCCTTCTAAAAACAAAAAATAATCCCTCAAAAAAGGAAAAAAACTTTAAAATAATCCCCTCATATGTAAACTGCCAAAATAGCAAAAGTAAAACTCTTCTGCCTAGAAAGCTCTGTTATCGGCTTTCTAGGAGTTTATTTTTAATAAATTTTATGGAACATTTAATGATGTAATTCGTCTAATTTAGTAGAAGAACACAGGAGAGGGTGATATTTATCATGGAAATTTTAAAACTTAAAAAACTTTTTACAGCAATACTCAGCATCACAATATTCATTGCAATGTTAATGAATATAACAGGATGTTCTTTTCCTACCTCAAAAGTTCAAGCTGCAAATCTGATAGAAGGAATAAAAGCAAATCTAGTAAGTGAAAAAAACATAGATGAAAAGTTTATCCATAACACAGCCGACTTTTCAATCGAACTTTTCAAATATTCAATTGCTGACAAGGAAAATTCTTTAATCTCTCCACTTTCAGTAATGCTAGCATTAGCCATGACAGCAAATGGAGCAGATAATGAGACTCTTGCACAAATGGAAAAAGTACTGGGAAAAGACATTTCCATTGAAGATTTAAACAAATACCTGTACACATATATGAAAAAGCTTTCCAATGAAGAAAAAACAAAATTAACTATCGCCAATTCAATATGGTTCAAAGAAAATGATTTTATGCCCTCTAAAGATTTTCTTCAGATAATTGCAGATTATTATAAAGCCGATATTTTTAAAGCTGCTTTTGACAGCAGTACAGTAAGTGACATAAACAACTGGGTAAAATCGAAAACAAATGGAATGATTTACAAAATATTAAACAAAATTGATCCGGAAGACGTTATGTACCTGATAAATGCTGTAGCTTTTGATGCAGAATGGGAAACAGTATATGAAAAGCACAATATATATAAAGATATATTTACTGATATAAACGGAAATAAACAGAAAGCTGAATTCATGATGTCAGAGGAAAATTTTTATATTGAAGATAAAAATGCAATTGGTTTTATCAAACCCTACGTAAAAAAACATTACAGTTTTGTAGCTATTCTCCCTGATGAAAATATATCAGTGAATGAGTATGTAAAAACATTAACAGGAGAAAAGTTTATAAATTTGATCAAAGATGCGAAAATAACTTTGGTACATGCATATCTTCCAAAATTTAAGTATAACTATGAAATCAACCTTAATAGTACCTTAGAATCCCTCGGAATGAAGGAGGCTTTTTCACCAGAAAAAGCAAACTTTACTAAACTAGGAACTTCTTCCGTCGGTAATATTTTTATATCAGAAGTCCTTCACAAAACCTTTATATCTGTTGATGAAAAAGGAACAAAGGCAGGAGCTGTAACATCAGTCAATATGACGTCCACAGCAATGCCAGTAAATCCTAAAATAGTAAAATTAGATAGACCTTTTGTATATGCAATTATTGACAATAAGACAAATTTACCTATTTTCATTGGCATAGTGATGAGTATAAAAGATTGAAATAATTAATACTAATGAGGGTTTAAGCAATCGCTTAACCCCTCTCATTTATAATCAAAATATTTTTCTGAAAATTTTTCTTTATCCCAACTATGGTCTTTTGCTAACTGCTCCTCTGTTACATTGAAATAATCATATCTTACATTATCCCCTTGATCTGGAACAGGGTCATCCCATGTAACATCTACGTAACTGATTTTGCCGCCAATTCTTATCATATTCCAAGCATGAGGCATAAACCCACTATAATTAAAACCTGTACCAGCTACTCCAAGGCTATCAATCCCAGCTAATTGAGCAAGTAAATTAAAAGCAGCAGTATATCCTTGGCACACCCCTACTCCTTTTATCAAAACTCCATAAGCAGTATAAGATTCTGGTGGTATAGTGTTATTTATCAAATTTTCATAATCATATTTAGTATTCTTTACAATGTAGTCGTGAATTGCTTTGACTTTATCTATATCAGACATATCCGGTTTTATTATTTGGTCAATAATTTCTTTAGCTTTAATATTTATTTCATCTTTCATTTTTTCCAATTTATCTTTAGGATATATATATTCAAATTTTATACTTACTTTACTTATGACATTGTTAAAACTATTTGCAGAAATAGTCCACTTATTAGCATAGCCAATTTCAGGATGATGTGCCAATACCAGATCTACAATATCCGATATACTGTTTAATATATCATTAACTGTACCACTACTTCTTACAGAATTGTAGAAAGAATTGCTAAGGGTAAAAATTATCTCATCTTCATTGTTTTCAAGAGCATTTTTAATTAAAAGATACAAATCTTTTTCACTGGTTACATTAGGAGTTGAAAGAGTACTAGTACCAACCATGTTTTTGGTTGCAGTTATTGAATTTACCGTTGTTCTTTGGTTGGAAGAATTGATTATTATGTGCCCATTATCGTATATTATTTCATCTCCAAGGGCTTCACCAACAAATCTTAAAGGCACATAGGTATAGCCATTTATAATTTGCGGCGCCACTGCTAATTCATAACTTTTTCCATTAATTTTTGCAATTTTGTGACCAATTATAAGTTGTACAGTCGTTTCGCCGCGGAAGGCTGTAACCGTTTTAGTCTTCTCTTCCCAGTTTACCTTAGCACCTAATACTTCAAAAAATGCCCGCATAGGGACTAAAGTTGTGGCGTCTTTTATAACAGGTTTTTGTTCAAAAACTACATTTTGGCCATTAATTGTAATTGTTATATTTGCCCCTTGTGCTGAAATAGGAATTAATATAGAAAAGGCTACAAAAACTAATAGTAGTAAAGATATCTTTTTAAGCATTATATATCACCTCTGAACTTTCTAGATATTAGTATTAAACTATACAACAATATTTCTTTATCTCTTTAATTAATAATTATACTAAATCTCAGAAAATTTTCTATGAATAATTCAACAAAAAAGGATATAAATTATTGACGAGGGTTTGTTTCGTATGTTATAATAAAAAGCGCGCAGGGGAGTAGCTCAATTGGTAGAGCAACGGTCTCCAAAACCGTGGGCTGCGGGTTCGATTCCTGTCTCCCCTGCCATTATTGTGCCTAAAATCAAGGGTTTTGAGTCTGGATAAATATAACAAACACAAAATTAAGCTTAAATTGGGGACAGTTTGGGGACAAAAACAACTGAAAATTCCCCAATAACGCAAAAATATACCAGGCAATTAAGCCTGGTTTTTATTTTTTTCGAATAAATAATTTGCAATTTTATCAGCAGCATTTCTGTCGGCTGATTTCAATGCATGAGCATATATGTTCATCGTAGTAGATGTATTACTATGCCCTAATCGTGCTGATACAGTTCTTACATTCTCTCCTGCATTAATTAATAAAGTTGCAGATGTATGCCTGAGCTGATGAAATGTTATTTTTCGCAACCCATGCTTTTCTAAAAATTTAGGGAACCATTTTGTGAAGGTATATGGATACATGGGTTGTCCATTCCATTGTGTAAACACATATCCTGTATCAATCCACATACTTCCTTTTTTCAGTCTCTCAATATTTTGCTCTTTTTTATATTCTCTAAGTAAATCCATTATTTCTTTTGGCATAGCTATTAGTCTTTTTGATGTTTCTGTTTTAGGATCTTTAGTAAAGGTCCCTTCTCCAGGTAAATATTGATTTGTCTGTTCTATTTTTATTGTATTATTTTCAAAGTCAACATGTTCCCACTTTAATCCCATAAGCTCGCCAATACGTAATCCTGCTGCTAGAGTAACCATAACTGCTACCTTGTATTTTAATTTCTCATTTTCAAGTGCTTTGATGAGTTTTCTAACCTCTTCTTCATTATAATAGCCAGCTTCTTTTTTAGGAACTTTTGGTGGTTCAATATTAGAAGCAGGATTAGAAGGAATAAGCTGCCATTTAACCGCATCTTCAAAAATGGTATGAATAAGTCTATAATGATGCTTTATTGTTTGAGGTGATAAACCACCTTTTTTACCATCTAATCTTGCATCATCCTCTTTTAGCATATTTAAAAATTCGAGTACATGTATAGGTTTTATTTTGTTTAATTTTAAGTGACCTAATGCTGGAATTATACGCTTTTCTAACATCTCTTTGTAACGATGTAGAGTTTTTGGAGCTAAATTATTTTCTGCATATTCTTTTAACCATTTTTCAATAAATGTCTTAAAAGTTAATCTGGAAGGTTCAATGAACATGTTGCCTTCAATTTCTGCAATAAATTTAGCAAGCTCTTTTTCGGCCTCTTTTAATTTTGCTGCTTCTGTTTTGCCGTGTACTTTTATCGTTTTAGTATATCTTTTCCTTTTTCCATCAGGTCCATATCCAGCAGATACAACAAGCCGATATGAATTCTCACCTCGTTTTTCAATTGAACCTGGCATAAATATCACCTTTTGTGCTCATATTTTATACTAATTTATTCGACATTTATTATCGAAATCCTTTTTAAAAACATAAAAAAACAGGCCCCGAAGGGCCATACAAGGAAGAGGATTACTGCTGTATGCCTTTTTGTTTCAATACAAGATTCATTTCAAAAACTGCTGCTTCTATTAGTTTATCAATTTCTTCGTCTGTTAACTTATTGCCAATCACTTTCTTTAATAAATTAAACACTTCCGCTTTTTTATCGGGCCCTTTGCCTGCTCCTATTTTTTGCTCTACTGCCTGCACAAAAGTTTTTGCAATTTCGTAATATCTTTTCATTTTTTCTATACCAATTTTTGCGCTTAAATAATCAATCAAATACCCAAGAACAACTATTACAACAAGTTGTATACCTGCTGTCAAAATCGTCATTATTAAATCTCTCATTTATTTCACCTTCCTAAATATTTTAGTACCCTATCCAGTAAAGCTGCCACTTCTGCTCTTGTAATAGGCCTATCTGGATAGAAATTCCCTTGCTCGTCTCCTTTGACAATACCCAGTTGTGCAAGTCTCTCAATGCTGCTAGCTGCCCAATGGTTTTGTGGAACATCCTTGAACATAGGAAGCACCTCCCGAAGGATTTGAATGCCAGTTACTTTGCCTATAGCTCTGGCAATAGCGGTAGCACATTTTTCCTGGTAATCAGTGTCCGCCAATAGTCGCTCTTCTTCTGGATTGCTGATAAATGCCAGTTCCGTCAATACAGCCGGCATGTTAGTACAGCGCAAAACATAGTAGTTGGCCGTTTTGACTCCACGGTTAGCACGGCCTGTGGCTGCTATGAGCTCGGTTTGGATAGCTTTTGCGAGCACCTCTCCTTTACCGCCAAGCTTATAGCAATATGTCTCGGCACCTTTTGCCTCCGGCGTCCCGGCGGAGTTGCAGTGGATGCTCACAAAGTAATCAGCACCAAAGGAATTTGCAATATCGCATCGCATTTGGAGGTCATTATTTGACTCCCATGGAGTTTGGTCGCTATTTCGTGTTAGACATATTTCTACACCTGCATGTCTCAACTTTTCTGCTACTTTTAATGCTACAGCAAGAGTAATATCCTTTTCCTTCAGTCCGCTTGAACCAATAGCACCCGGGTCATATCCGCCATGGCCGGGGTCAATACATATTTTCATCAAACTCACCTCTTCCCTAACAAATTAATTGTGAGCATAATTAAAGAGGCTATTACGCCTCCCATAAGCCCTATTAGCCACGTATATATGCCATCGATTTTGCCCTCGAGTCTTTGCAGACTTCCGTTTTGTTTTGCCTGCCATTCTTCAAGCTTATTAAGCCTTTCGCTATGCTTTGCAATTTGTACTTCCATATTGTTCACCTTCTCCTCAAGTTCCATCTGCATCGTCCTTTCTATACAAAATACAAAGCAGGTATAAACCTGCTTTATGGCTGTGTTAGTGTTTGTTATTATAATTCTTTAATTTCCCAGTTTACATTTGCTTTTTTAGCATTAAAATTATTTGGATTATGTTGTAATAAATCGCCATCATCTGCTTTCCATATTCCTACACCACCTAATCCATTGTCTAAGCTTTTTTTAAGTGCTCTCCAAACAGTATTTGGAGTCCCGAAAAAGCATTTCGTATTAAGATATTCTATATATCCCTCGCCATCTTGCTCTTGTATTGGAACACCATGTACAATTGCGTCTGCTAAAGCTTCATGAAAAGTAATGTAATCACAAGAATACCCCGTCTCATTTTGTGCGTTTATTGTCCATGTGTGGCCAAAAGCATTGCACCCTACCAAAACTCTGCTTTTAAGCTGTGCAGGAACTGTTTTATTTACATACCGATAAACAGCATCAAAAAATTCATCTGGCGCATGTGGAGCAGGGCCTCCAAAATCTCCGCTTTCGGTATATGTCATTATTTTCATAAAGTTTACGTATTTTGCTATTTGTGCATAATCACACCAGCCTGTCCAGTCTGGGTCATCATAGTTTGTTCCAGTTATCGCAGGAAGACTTACAAGAATAAATTTGCCCAGCGGAAAAAGTGCCGCTGCTAATTTATCAAAAAACGTAATCGACGGCTGTTTGCAATCGGGGGGAACCCATTCCAGGTTTATATATACTCCATCCCATGCCTCACTTGTTACTATATTTGTGATAAGAGGCACAAACAAATCAGGATTGTTAAGTACATAGCTTGCTATATCTGGGTTTGGTCCATCAATACTATCATCATAATTGGAAAAAATTATCAATGCTTTATATCCACGTTGTTGTACTATTTGTTTATCCTGCAAATTTATATTCCCCTTCTTTATTGTTGGCGACTGCGTAAAGAAGTACGCATCAAAACTAACGAAATCAAAGTTTGTCTGACGTGTTGTTGCATTATACAGCGAGTTGTATTCCTCTGCTGTTTGCCAAACTATTCCATTATGCATTATGTCTTTCCACATTATACCTGTATATGCAGCTAAATTATTCAAGGTAACTTCATTTGAAATATTCCCATAGACTAAAAATCTTGGCAAAGCCAAGTTTACTGTCCTTAAATCTGGTTCGACCAGTCCATCTCTAAACCGTGCTGGATATACAGTCCAACCGCTGCTAATACCTTCGTTGCTTAAAATCTGCTGTAATATAGGATTTAAGTCAGGTTTTGTTATAGTATCATTTGTTCCATATCCATTATCGTAATATGCTCCGAATGGATAAGCTATAGAGGTTATTGTAGGAATGCTAATCGCTGGTATTGGCACTAATAAATCCAAGAATGCTTTCCCGGGTCCGTCATATGGAGGAGATATTATCCATTGCCAATTTCCATTTTGGTCTACATATGTTCCGTCTGGATATACATCTGTGTATTCTTCTTCTGCTACCATATACCAATCTTCATGCGAATATGCACTGCTTGGAGGTAGTATCCAATCATAAATTGGGTTGTTGTTTTCATCATAGCCTACTATTCCCCAACGAGGCTCAGGAGGTTTATCTTGTTCCATGTATATTCTCACTAAACCTAGTCCAAAAGGACTTTTATTTAAAGTTTTAAATCGAATGTAGTAATCTGTCCCAGCTTTAAACGTAAACGGTTCTATGTCTATTGTTTGCCAGTGCCAATCCCACCAGTTAGGTGCGAATTCTGCCACAACAGTAGGATTACTATATTCACCTACTCCAGTCCTTTCTCCAATGCTAACCTCAATAATAAGAGGATATCTTTCTCCAATTCGTTCAGCATATTTGATTCGCAAACACTCAACGGTTACATCACCATCAGTTCTTACCCGTATATAAGTGTCTGCCAACGCCCCATCCGAATACGTGCCTCCAATTGTCAAGACGTACAAATTCGTCTGAAATTCGTTGTAGTTTTTCTTTACGTCCCAATCTCCACTATACTTTTTAAATGCAGTATAAAAAGTACTAAAATCAGACCCAACATAAGAACTATATTCATCGCTCGTTGCTGTGCGTCCTGTTCCATCACTCAAGATTATAGCAGGACGTGCTGGCCAATCGTAACCCGGAGGATAATCTCCTCCGTTACAACTCGTGTTTAATTTATAGTCTCCCGAAAAATCTGGAAGAGCATATATCCTAAAAGCACCATTCCCCTGATTTTGCGTGACAAAATCTATTTGCAATGTTTGACCAGCCTGTGCATTGTATGCTTCGTCCAAAGGTATTAGCATGAATTCTCTTTCTTTCCATTGTTGTCTTGTTTCATATTGTGTTACTGGAATGATACCATTTTTAACCACTTGCCCATTTATTTTTATTTCTACTTGTGCATTATATCCACTAGATGCAGGCATGTGTAAAGCAGCACGAACGTATATTTCTCTTATAGACACATCTTTCCTTACTTTTACGGTCATAGTTGAAGTTATTGGCTGCCCAGTTGCCGGATCTGTCCCAAAAAGTGGGAATCCCCACGTTGTAGTATCTATTATAGACCAATCCCAGTACCACCTATTATCTCCATCTGCCATATAAACAATATCTCCATTTGGTATCCAACACGGTTTTTCAAGCACAGGCGCAGTCGTTACTGTATTACTTTCTGTATCTAAAACTGGTATCAAATGATGTAAGTTGTAAGTGTGATTTAGAATTTCACATAACGGATTGTTTGCATATTCTTTTAAAAGCTGCCACGACATAAATCCACTCTCAGGCTCGTATTTTCTTAGTCTACGTGCTATGACTGCTATCCCGAAAGGAATATTATTTTGAATTAAAAAATCTAAAGCAGGAGGTATTGTTTCAAGAGCATCATCAAAAATAATTCCTGCTTTCGGTATACTCAAATCGCCAAGCGAATTTGCCAGTTCACTTGGCTTCAAAAAAGTATATCCATTTTTTTTTAACCAATTTATTTGTTCTTTAAAATCCTCGATGTAACTTCTAAAAGGTGCTACTTCATTTGGGTTCATCGCTATTCCATGATAACATAACATTATATTATATTTGCTCACTTAATCACCTCCCAATTGCCATGAAAGAAAAGGTCTTGCCAATATACGAGTCAGGAAACTTTAGTTTTACTTTTGTGTATAAGTACGCTTTTTTATCTTCACTCCACTCTATAATGAACTCTGGTGTAAATGTAGTTACGTCGCCGTAAACATTAACAAATATCGTCGGTTGTATTGCATATGGTTCTGTAAACTCTATTGTTACAGAGTTAGATTGGATAGGAAAAGTCTTGTAAAAGACTACTTCTCCACCTATCTCTGAGTCAGAGGCTTCTTGCTCGACTTTAAGGTTTGGTCTTACTGCAATTTCAGAGATATAAATATACCCTACACTATTTTCTCTTTTAATTGTAATAGCCGAACTCATATAATCTTTCTCTTGCAGTTTATAAACAGTCTCAATATAGTAAACACCCGGTTGATTAAGTAGCTCATCTCTTTTTGTTACTATTAACGGGACATATAACAAGTCCGTGTCTCCGTCTGTATAATTGATGTTAATGTTAACTAAAGCGGTTCCTGTCTCTAACAATTCCATATTATCGACTGCTATCTCTGCTGATATTTTTATAACTTTTGTTTCTCTTGGCAGTAGAATATCTTGCTTCATACTTGATTGAGGGCCAATTTTGAAAAAACTTCTATTAGATATACTTGTTGTACTAACATCTCCGATAATCTGCCAACCTGTTAATCCTACTGAACCATCCGAATTTATTACTACGTTGTTTCCAAATAAATATTCAACCACATTTATTCCGCCCATATTAACACAACCTTTTTAAGTTTTAACCCGGCAGTCCGCAAAGCTGTACTTTTACCGTCCCCGTAGTGGGTGCTGTGTTAAACAATACTTGTACTTCAACCACAGAAAGCGGAAGGTCTAATACAGGCATAATATCGCTTGCAATAATTGTACTTGTATTTGCGTTAATTGTTGTACTATATATCGGGCCTCCCATATCTGTTTGACTGTACACGTACAACTTTAAAGTCATAGCTTGATCGCATCCGTTTATAACTCTAAAATATTTTTTCCCGGCAATGCTAGTTACATCAATTGCTCCTGAGTTGACCGGATTTGTATCCCTAATTGCTAACTCATTGTGAGTTATTATTTCTACGGGCTTTCTGATAGTAGTTTTTAATGTCCCTGTTGAAGAATCATACGCGCTATTTATAATTGTTTCTATCCGTCCTATCTGACTCCTCAAGTTTTTAATCAAAGCAACTATACTACCATCCCCACCATTTGCGTCCTTATCAGTAATAGTTCCTAATGTAGCTATTGCTCCATCATCTGCTGCTATTTTGCCGGCGCCATTTACACCATGCCATGCTTCAAAGGTGCCACTACTATTCATATATTGCGGTATTGGTCTGCCCGCATCATCAAGAATTAGATTTGCCATTTTAATTTCCCTCCTTTTAATATTCTGCTACATATTCATACAAACCAGGCGATACATACACCCATGCATAAGGGACAACCGGAATCTGTGCACTTATATCGACTTCAAGTCCACCGTCATATACCATATTTTGACGTACGACAACTACATTTGTTTCAGGTATTTTGTTTACACTATCTGCAATAGTTATCACATCTCCTGCCTCTATTGCCATATCTCCTCGTGTCTTTATAATATACTGTGGCATCGGATTTCTTACAAAGTTCAAAATCGAATTAGCATATTCCTTAGCGGTGTCTAACGTTTGTATAAAATTGTTATTACTAATTCTGAATGTTTTTACTCCTATTTTGCTTACTGCCTCTGCGTCCTGCACAGCATAATTTAAGGCAGTCGTCTGTATCGGATACCCTATTACTTGCAGTGTTACTTCTTCATCTGCCACAGTATTGTTTACTGTTATTGCTATCCCTCTTGCTCCATATTTTACAGCAGTAATGGATGAATATTTTGAATTGAGTAGATTGACTTGTGTTATTTTATACACAGGGCTACTAAAGCTTAGATTATCAAATGTAGTTGTCCCTACTGGTATCTTAAAATTGTCAAGTCTAGCTATTTCAGTTTCTTCTTGTATACTTGGCATAACATAATTAACACTAACTTCTGAATATATTTTCATATAATCTTGTGGATTTTGAGTATCTATTACATTTACATCATCTGTAAAAGAAGCAACCGGCAGTTTATTCGTAAAATTACTGTTAACTACAATGTTTCCATATCTATCAGCTTTGATATAACAATTCCCAGCTACTGCCATTGACTGCAATGTTGCACTAACAGTATCCTCGTAAAATCCTAACGAAATTTTGTATTTTTTCAGTCTTTCATCTATTGTATAGTTACTTATTCCCAATGCGTTAAATAAAGTTTGAAACATATCATATAAATTACTATTTTCTTGTACACGAATTATCGGCATATCTTTCTGTCTAATGTTGTACAAAATATCGTAAGCATTTACAGTAGTTATAGTCTGACTTGAGGTATTCCAATTTTTAGACCAAAACACACCAAGCGGTATCCATTCAATTGAATCATTAGCAAGAACTAAGCCAAGATATGGTTTTATCAATATATCTGGTAATAGCTTTTGGGAATATTTCCCATTAGGATTTGAAGGTGTGAAATCGCCTGAAACGTTTATAAAATCGATTGTCAGCTCATTGCTTGATACAAATCCGAAAGGTGTATTTGACTCAGCTTTCAATTCTTCTAATAATGTCATTTTCTGAATATCTTGTTCCGTAAAAGTCGTTGGAGGCGCATTTACACCATCAAAGTATACATCAATTTTTGCTTTTATTTGCCTGCGTGGTGCATTTATCGCCTGCTGGTAATTATTACTTACTGTTATCATTTTTCAAACACCTACACTTCTTCAAGTGTGATTGTTATATCGCTAACGTAGTTTGTATTATGAATGAATACCTGCCTTGGCATTTCTGTTATATAGCATTGTATCGTTTTAGTTTGTCCTGCTTCATCGTATATAAAATTAATGGGCTTGCCTGCTTCAAAATAAGTTCTAAAAAGATTAAAGCTTGTAGGAGTAAGCCCATCGTATTTAAGTTGTATCTCCTTTTTAATAGCGATTATATCTTTTACCAGTTTCCCGGACGCTGTCCTATCCGCTTTTGCTATTTCTTTATCAACTATGCTTATTTGCTTGGGTCTTGGTATGTCCTGTTCCGCCCCTGAATATCCTATTTTCATGTTCCTATCACCCCAAGCCTGTTATTTTCAAGTATGCGAATATTCATAAGCTTGCGTTCCAGTTGCTTCAAGCTATAGTCGTCGGCTACAAGTGTTCCTACGTGCAGATGTATTTCTTGCGGCCTAACTGTCTGTTGCGGCTGTATCTGCATAAGCGCATCACGAATTATATATGTCAATTTTTCAATAGGTATAACCGCCTCTGGACCTGCTTCACCGACTCCAATAATAGAAGGGCTTGTGAATATACCGCCTGTGGCATACCATTTGAGGTCAAAATCAGGAATACTTATAGATAATGGCCCTACCCCAATTGAACGCCAACTTACGCTTACATGTGGTAATGGTATATGCAAATTTCTAAAAGGTGCTAAAATAGCCTCTTTGATTTTATTAAAAATATCACTTGCTGCTGTTCTTAAACTATCCCAGGCGTTAATAATTTTCTCTTTCATGTTATTAAATGTGTTTATCAAATCGTCCTTTAATTCTATACCCTTTTGTTTGATCGTATCCCAGTTTTTATACAACGCAATACCAACCGCAGTTAACCCAACTATTGCAGCCACTGCTATACCAATTGGACTTGTTAAAGCAGCTATAGCAGCACCTACAATACCACTTGCTCCGCTTACAGTCGTCATTATCCCTGCAAGAGCGCTAAATGCAGTTGATATTGTCCCCACCGCTGTAATAAGTTTGCCTACTACCAAAATAACAGGGCCAATAGCTGCAGCTATTGCAGCAAGTTGTATTATCATCTGTTGCTGTGCTGGTGTAAGTGAATTAAATTTCTCTGCGAGCATACTAAGTATATCAGCCAGCTTCTGCACGACTGGAGAAAGTGCATCCCCAAACTGTATAGCACTGTTCTTAAGCTCGTTAAGAGCTTTGTTGAGTTTTGCCCCACTTGTATTTGTTACCTGTTCAAAAGCCTTATCTGTTGTCCCTGCTGCATCTCCCATCATCTTGAGAGCCTGTGAAAAATCCTGCGCACCTTTGCCTGTTAGTACTGTTACTGCGTTCAACGCCTCGACACTGCCGAATAATTTAGCCATCATCTCAGCGTTACCATGTGTTTTTTCTCGTACTTCTTCTAAGAATTTAGCCCAACCAACTGATTGCAAATGTGCAGCATTAAACTTTAAGCCAAGCTGCTCAGCAAGCTTTGCAGCCTCGCTGCTGGGTTTCATTATATTGCTAAATGCAGCTTTAAGCCCTGTCACTGCTTCACTCGTTTGAATACCATTCTTTGTTAATACAGCTAAGCTTGCAAACAATTCTTTAGTAGACACATTCAATGCCGACGCAATAGGAATAACATTACCGATACTTTGCGCCATTTCGCCAAATGTTGTCTTACCATAGTTCTGCGCAACCATCATTTCGTCTGTAATGCGTTTCGCCTCTGAAGCTTTCAATCCATATGCATTAAGCACTGTAGAAAGTGCATCTACCGCTGTTGTAGTGTCTGTGAACCCGCCTTTTGCCGCTTTCACTGCTGCATCTAAGAATTTTACGCTGTTAGCTGTATCTACGCCCGCCGAAATAGCTTGATATTCTGCTTCAGTGAGTTCGTTTACTGAAATACCAGTTTGATTTGAAAGCTCTAAAATCCCTTTCTTCAAGCTGTCAAGCGACACCTTAGAAGTATCTGCTATTGTTGCAACCTTCGCCATCCCATTTTCAAAGTCAATTGCAAATTTAATGGCTGCGGTTCCTGCAGCCATAATCGGTGCTGTTACTTTCTTAGTTAAGCTTTCTCCTACATCTGTGACCTTTTTACCTATATCTTTTAGTTTTTCACCAGCCTCTTTAGCAGATTGCGACAGTTTATACCAAACAGAGCTTTGTTTTTCTAACTCTGTTGTTGTCTTCTTTAATTCGTTCTCCATGTTTGCAAGTTCAGCTTGTGCTTTATTAAGCTTAATTGCTAAATCCTGTGTTGCTTTTGCATCTGCGCCTTTCGTTTCTACGCTTTTCTGATATGCCGCTTCAAGTGCTGCTACCTTTTGCTTTTGTATTTCTATCTGCTTTGATAATGCATCAGCTTGCAACTTTAGTTTGTCTGTGCTACTTCCAAAGTCGCCCAATTTTGCTGTTGCAGCTTGAAATTCCGATTGTACTAATTTCATTTGCCTGTTTAACTGTGATATGCCGTTCTGAAAGCCTGTGCTATCTAAGTTAACGACGACATTAAGTTTGCCTATCTCCTCGTTCGCCATATCATTATCACCTGCCTTTACAGGAAAGATATCTGGTCTATGAATACTTCTTGCTCTTCATCGTTTTCTTCTATGCCATGTATCTTCTTATGCACGTTAAACAATGCAATTAGCTTTCGTGGAGTGCTATTCCAAAACTCCTCTTCAGACAGTCCTAAAATATTACGTCCAAGATAATAAATCCAAGCCCAGTCCCAGCTGCTATTGCTGGGCTCTATGAGTTTTTTTCGTCTTCATCCACCTTTGGCATTGCTTCTGATATAGCTTGTGTAATTGCATTCATAACTTCGTTTATGTTCCCTAAATGTACCATTTCGCCAACTTTTTCAAGTGTAAGTGTCTTATCCTCATGCACTAACCCAGCCCAGAGCATTGCCCTGATTGCTTTTATTGAGCCTTTCTGCATAGCTTCAAAAGCAATGTTTATATCCCTGTAAATTTCCTCTAATTCAGCAAAAGCATTTAGATCAAATTTAAGATGTCTTTCTTTGTCAAGTTGTATTGGTATTAGTTTTGTTCTTATATCTCTAACATTGCCCATCTATGCTACACTCCCTTCTAAATATGTAAAAAGGCACAGGATTAAGCTCCTGTGCCAGCGTTAATCTTTGTTGTTGTAAACCAGTCTGTTGCTGTGAAGCCTTGCTCGTCTTCGTCGCCAACAAGTTTCCATTTGCCGTCATAAATGCGACATACAAAAGTCCCCTTGAGTTTCGCTGTCTGGAATTTCACTTTGTCTTCTTTTGTTTGCGACTCATCGTCTGGTATTTCAAACTTTCCTTTAAGTAGCCAATAGTAACGGTACTTGCCATTGCTTTTCAACGCCCTAAACCCTACTGCTACATAAGGTGCTTGGTCTGTGCTTTTTGCCTCTAAAACACCATTATTTACCGTGTGTCCCAATAGAGCTGCTTGAACTGTCAAAGGCAAATCTGCCATTTCAAGCTCAAGCGTTATTTCTCCTAAACTTGACGCAGTCTCAAAAGCTCCATCATCAGCATAAAGCGTTACACTGTCTGTTTTTGCTGAAATCTTAGCTGATATAGCTCCTGCAATTTGAACAGGAGTTTGATATGTCACACCTGTTGCATCGTCTTTAGTAAGCAATGCATAGTAAACATCTTTAAGCCCTATCTTAACGCTGTTAGCCATTATTTCTTACACCTCCAGATAATAAAATCTCAAAACCTTGTGATACACTTTCACGTCTTCCTCGTACAAATCATACGCACTCAAAAAAGAAAAGCCAGCATTTCGCATTGCCGACTTAACTTGTTCGACTAAGCTTGAGTAATTCTTATCACTCCATACATCTACTTGTATATAATAAGCTGTTCCTTGTTGAATATCATCCGCAAACAATTCACCGTTCTCTAAATAACAAAAAAACGTGATATATGTTTTTTCAGTGCCAGTATAAATTTGAAAATTGACTGGGACCCCTAAACTATTTAACACAGTTAACACTTTTGAGTTTATATTCATCACAACCCCAGCCCTTCTCTAAGCTTTTGGGCTATAATCTCTCGCACCTGCTCTTTATTCTTTTCATACGCTCTGCTCATAAACGGATTAGCTCGCATCTTCACTGTACCAAACTCGATAAATTTTGCTCTCCAATTAGTTGTTTCATCCGGCCCAACTTCTACATATTTTTGTCCTTGCTTTGTTTTAACATTAGAACATTTAATGCTGTCCCGCAGTTCCCCACTTCGAACAGGCGCCTCTTTTTTCATTTCTTCTGCAAGGTATTCGCCAGCTTCCTTCAGTGCTTCATTCTCTATCCTGCTGCCTTTCTGTCCAAGAGTTTCCACAGCTTTTATAAGCTCATCCATACCTTCAAATTTAACTTCAACTGCCACTTTGTACCACTTCCTGAGTTTTTATCTCAATGTATTCGTTTCTGTATTTTATGTTGTCTATAGCTATGATGTTGTAATATTTGTCTCTAAATTTTATGCGCATAGAAGTATCTAAATCTTGTCTGTATCTGATTGTAAACTTCACCGTATTCTCTGCTTGCACTGCTGCAGCTTGCCAATATTCACGACCAGAAAGGTTCTCCACCGCTGCCCAAACTGTTGCGACGTCTTGCCACTGTTGGGTAGTAAAGCCATCAGCATCCGTTATATCTACTTTCTTTTGCAGTATTATCCTGTGTCTCATGTCTCCAATATTCATGTTGTCACATCGCTTTCGTAACAATATTTGAGCTGTGTCAAAATTACATCTAAACTAAATTCAATCCTTTTAGCATCTCCCACAACAGCCCTATTTTCATACCAATGTGCGACAAGCAATTTACAAGCAAGTTTTGCAAGCTCATTTGTGCTATCAAATGTTTTTCCTGTAGCGTTTTTAATGTATTCTTCCGCAGATGTTATAAGCCCTTGAATTATTGCATCCTCTACATCATTGTCTACCTTCAAAAATTCTTTGGCCTCTTGTAAAGTCAAAATCATGTTATCACCACCTTGTGAAAACAATAGGCAAGAGCAGCAATAAGCTGCCCTCGCCTATTTTACTATGCCAACTTTAATTCGCCATATACATAAGCGTCTTTATCTGCTTGTATAACGTCAAAGTATTCTATAATCCTTACAAAGACCTGATTCTTTGTAAAGCCTGCATGTTCAGATGAACTGAATTCGTATTGTCCTCTGTCCACAAAAATAGCACCTTCATTCAGTGCACCATAGAAGATAGGAGCTTTTGTGCCTGTAGAATCTGTAATGCTGGGCAACTCTGTGTTGCTGAATACCACCACTGGGTATCCCATGAAAAGCTTCTGAGTTGGTTGTGTTGGGTCAGGCTGTAAAATTGGCCTTCCCATGGAATCTACTTCATCATCAAGATAAGCAAACCCGTCCTGATTTGTTACAATCACAATTTCTGAAGAAAGTGCAGGGTCAATATCAACGTTTAAAGACTTCTTCAACGCCTTGAAACCGTTCAGTTCTTTTGGTGTTTTGTTAAGTTGTAATGTTGCAAATATCTTTTTATTCTCTGTTCTAACTGCTTTCTTATTGAACCATCTCCCAATATAATCAAGTAAACCACCTGTTTCATTCTGCAAAAGTGTTCTTGAGATTGGCAATATTGCGCCATAAGGCTTAACACTATAGTTGACTACAGTAAATTTTGGATTATTTGAAGTAGGTAAATCTTGTCCATCTGTAAAGTCAGTTAATTCTGTTACTGTGCTTATGTCTTCATAAGTTAGCTGCCCTGATAAAGTGTTTGTAGGATAAGAGCCAATTAATGGTCTTGCTGATTTATATTGCCTTCTGAGTTCATTTATTTTTGTTTTAACATCCGGCGGTATTAAATAACTTTCACCGTCGCTGCCAGTTGTGAGTAATGCAGCCTCAACATCTGTTAATGGTTCGCCTTTGAGTACCTTACAAAATACCTTGACTCCATCTACCGCATCATCACCAATTTTCTTCATCCCTGAAGTGCTTAAATCTCTTTCAAGCTCGTCAAGTGCGTCAAGTTTTACCTTAACATTTCTTATCTCTTTTGTAATTGCTTCTACTTTGTCTACATCCGGGTTGTCCATTTTTAAAAGCTCTTTCGCTTCTGTTTCAAGTTCCTGAAGCTTATTTAAAAGCTCTCTTCTTTCTCTTGTCATCTTAACCATTCCTCCTTAAATTGTTTTTTTGTTAGTTCTATCAACAAGGCTAACTTAGCCTTTGCCAACTTAGTTCTATTGCTGTCCTGTTCCCATGGTGGAGTTTTGCCAAACTGCTTGTAGTGATTTGCTAAATGCTTTTTAACCTTTTCAATATCTGCCTCCGGAATATCAGCTTGATTTAATCTTGCAGCTGCATTCGCTACAGCACGCCATACAACCTTATGCGTGTGCGGGTCGTGATGAGGCAGTTTCAAATCACTAAACCTGTCCGGTGGCATCTTTGGAGTCCAAGCATAGTGCCTAGCAATATCCTTTTTCTCATCATCGCTTAATTCATCCCAAGTTTTGTCTGTAAAATCTGAGAGGTTTGGAGCTTCCCAAGGAGTATCTTCCGGTGCCGTCTGTGTTGAAATATCATCGGGTACAACGCCATTCTTTATCAGCAACAAACTTTTGGGTGCATTCTTGTAAAACTTTAAAAACTTTTCATCAATACTTGCAGCAACTTGTTTTTCCTTTTCTATTTCATCAGCAAAACCGTACTGCACAGCTTCCTCTGCTGTCATCCATGTTTCCTGATCCATCAACTCAATAATCTTTTCTCTGTTTAATTGAGTCTTTGTTTGATAAGCTGCAATTAAACTTTCTCTTATCTTGTCTAAATCATCAGCAAGCTTTCTAAAATCATTTGCATTTCCTGCAGCCATAGTCCAAGGGTTATGAATCATCATCATAGCATTACGTGGCATTACAACCAAATCCCCGGCCATCGCAATTACAGAAGCAATGCTTGCTGCAAGCCCATCAATATACACAATCTTTTGTGCTTTGTGTCTTGACAGTATTGAGTAAATAGCCTGCCCTGCAAAAACATCGCCGCCCGGACTGTTAATGTAAATGTTAATCGTACTTATATCCCCTAAACTGTCTAAATCTTCTTTGAATTGTTTTGGCGTAATCTCATCACCCCAAAACGCCTCATCACCAATAGGACCATAAAGTAAAAGTTCTGCTTCATTCCCTCCATCAGTCTTGTTCAAAACCCAGAATTTTTTTCTTCCCATCCTCCTTGTCACCTCCTTTCAAATCACTTTGTGTATTGCTGCCCTGCCATTTCTAACGGTATCATATTGCCATTTACATACAATCTATCTCCTCCTTCTTTAGGTTCTCTTTCTTCCATCTCACGCACTTCGTTAGGCGTAAGAAACCCACTTTGTATTGCTTTCTGATACGCTTCATACCTTGTGCTTATGTCAGCTCTTAGGATAGAATCAACGTTAAACTTTACATAGTATCCTTGTTCTATCTCACTATTCGTAAAGAGTTTGTACGTCAGTTCTTGTTCATACATCGTCAAGATAGGTAGCAACGTATCAATATAAAACTCTCGTTGTTGTTCAAGAATATTAGTGTACGTTGAACGGTCAAGATCATTTAGCTGATGATTTTTAATCCCAAATGCTGACGCTATTTGTTTGATTGTGAGCTGTGTATTCTCTAAAAACTGTGCGTCTGCCATTGTCAAAGCTATCGGCTGAAACTGATAACCAATAGGTAATAGTGCTATTCGATTAACATTCTGTAATCCATTTGCCATTTGTTCAAACTTTTCTCTGAATTTTCGCTCTGCCTCTGGGTTCAAATCACCAATGTAATGAACAATACCTTTTACTGTCATGCCACCTTTTAGACTTTGATTGAGGAATTGCTCGGCATTCCCTGCATTTTCTATCGTGTTCCTAAGATACTGTATGGGACTAATTCCTGCAATTCCATCCAAAGAAAATCCCTTAAAATGCAATATTTCGTCTGGCAAAAGCTTGTATTGGTTGCCTAAATTATCCGTAAATACATAGTAAATTTGACTTTGTGAACTAAAAATGCCTCTGTTATCCACCCAAATTTGTACTTTATTCGCATCTAATGGCCACAAAGCACTTATCTTACCTGCATTTCGTCCTCTTGCTGGCATTTCAAGCCATACAAAAGCGTTGCCATGAGTATTACGTTGTACTTCTACACATTTCCAAAAATCAAAAGCCGTCATGTAAGGGTTGGGGCGCAGTTTCAACAATGGATAAAGGTAATGGTCTGCTGCTTTTCTTTTTCCGTCCTGGTCTTGGTATATTTTCAAAGGAAACTTGGCTATAGATTCGCCTAAAATTCTTATACACGCAAAAACTGTCGCTATCTTGAGGGCATTTTTGCCGCTGTAATCTGTTGGCGAAATGCCAAGCGCTTGCAGTATCAATTCGTCATCTTCGTTAAGTGTCAAAACTTGTGTCTGATTTTTGACCTTTCGTGTAAACAGTGATTTTAATCTTTCTAAAATTGCCATATGTTTTCACCTACCTTTCATTAGAAACCCCATAGCTTTGTTAAGAACTCTATATCTGCGTATTTATTTATGTCCACCTTGTAAGTTTGTTTCTTCATCGCCTGACTGTAAGCATTGATTATCGCAGCTATAGGGTCAATCCTTTCCGTGCTTTTGCTCTTATCAAGCATGATATTTTCGTTTGCGTCGGATTTGGTAGCGGCATTCCCGACCGCCCAAGTCAAAACAGGATTGTTGTTGTGGATTATCTTGCCTTGATAAACCTTCTCTCTAAAGTCCTTTGTAGCCTCACCCAGAGTTTTTATCCCCTGCCTTATCTCCACCATCACAAAGCCTTCTTTTTCCATGTCTTGAGCAAACTGGCTGGCATTCCAGGGGTCATAGCAAATCATAACGGGCTTGATGTTGTGCTTTTGAATAACATCTTTGATGTATGCTTTGACAAACTCATAATCGACTACTGCTCCCTCTGTTGCCGTTAACCATCCTTGCTTAACCCAAAGGTCGTATGGCACTTTGTCGGTTTTTCTTTTAGCTTGCAATGTCTCTTCCGGTATGAAGCTGTGGGAAAATATTGTGTATGTGCCATCATCGTTAGGGAAAACAAAACCCACGCTTGTTAAGTCTATCTTGGCCGATAGGTCTATCCCAATGTAGCATTCTCTGCTTTCATATCCCTCAAAATCTTTCAAGTTCCTCCCGCATAAGGCCCATTTGCTCATATCCATATAACCACTTTCCTTTTGGTCTACCCATACGTTCATGTTTTTTGTCAGGAAATTCCTCATCTTTTCCGGTGCGTCAAGAGCTTCTTTTAGTGCGCCACGCAAAAACTCTATGCCTTCTTTGTAACTGCACAAAATTGGATTCGCCTTAACCCAAACTGACTCATCTTTTATGTCATCGTCTTTATCAAGCTCATTTATCATCACAAAGTACTCGTCGTTTTCAATTGGGCTGTTAGGGTCAAGTATTTGCGAAACATATCTATACTCAACCGCATAACACGGATTGTTCAAGTCAAAGCCTGCGGTGGTAATTACCATTAAAAGCGGCTGTGGCCTTGCTGCCATGCCCGAAACCAATACGTCGTATATTTCACTCGTCGGGTGCGCATGATATTCATCTATGATTCCACATTGAACGTTTAAGCCATCTCCGGTCTTGCCATCTTCCTTTGACAACGGCACTATCACAGAACCGCTTTTCAAATGTTCAATCTTCCCATACGCAACCCTGTATTTGCCTTTCAAATGTTCGCAACCTTGCAATTGCGCTTTTACTTCATTCCAAACTATCTTGCTTTGTTCTCTTTTGGTTGCACCAATGTACACCTCGGCCATTGGCTCACCTAAAGCCATGGCCTCATAGCTTGCCACACATGCAAGGCTTTGGGATTTTGCATTCTTCCTCGCAACCTGCCAATAAGCTTTTTTGAATCTGCGTAAGCCTGTATCTTTGTGAACCCAACCATAAATGTTGCCAAAGACAAACTTCTGTATTATGTGCGGTTCAATATACTGTCCAGCTAATACACCTTTGGTATGTTTAAACAAGCGCATCCACTCAAGAAATCTCTCTGCCTTTGCCTCATCAAAAATAAAAGGGAACTCTTCAGTTCCCTCTCGCTCTATATCTTTCAAAAACCTTTCGCAAGCCCATTTGTGTTTTTGACATGCGACTATTTTGCCACTTACGACGTCTTCGCTATATTGTATCAACTCCTTTTTTAGCATTGTTCATCACCAAATTTCTAGACATTGCCGAAAAGCCTGTCAAACTTTGTTTCCTCCTTCTTCTCTTGCTTAGGTATTGCAATCCTAGCTCTTGCACTCGGAGTGAATCCGAACTCGGATGCAATAGCTTTCATTTGTTCAAACAATTGCTTCTTCTTGCTCAGCAATGGATGTGGTACTTTGTTTGTCTCTGCTGCCTTATTGGTGTATTCTACCATCAATCCCTCCTGACGAATAACCTCACAGCATTGAATATATTGCGAATAAGCATCGCAGTATAATGCCAGCATATCAACGTCAATGTTTGTCAGTATTCCAGTCTGTTCCATCTCTTTGACAATCCGCTTAAATTCCTTTTGAGCCACCTTATCCAGCCACTTTGGTGGTTTTATTTTGTCAGTGCCTATGGCAAATTGTTGCTCTCCTGCTAACCTTTGTTCTATCTCTGCTTTTGTCAAATGCTTTTTGCCTTCCAACAAATGTAATGCGATTGGTTTTGCTTTCCTCCCCATCTCTACCACCTCTTTTCTTCTTGTGCGGATTAAAGGCGCACAGAGTTTTATGACCTTCTTTGTTTTGCCAAATGCTAAAATCCTCGTGCGCCTTCAAGCCGCACCCCCTTTTGTGAGATAAAGGGAACTTTGTGCGCAGCGAGGGCCGCCGCGCCGGCCCCCATTGGAGTTTTAAAATTTTTGGCACCCCCTACCCCTTGCTATGAAGCTTGTTATGACATTCATGGCAAAGACTAACAAGATTATCTAAATCAAAGCGTTTACTCCAGTCTTCTTTAAGTGGCACTATATGATGAACAACGTCAGCAGTCTTAATTATTCCTTTCTTCAAGCACAACTGACATAATCCTTTATCCCTTATCAAAGCTTGCGTTTTAACTCTTTCCCATTCATCGCTCTTGTAAAACTCATAGTATTGCCTATCTCTTGTTTTTCTAACTTGCTCATCATATCGCCTATCTCTTTCTGCTTTTAAACGCTTTAAATAATCTAAATACTCTTGTTTGTGTACTTCACAATAACCTGTTTTATCCCTCGTAAGATTTGCACACCCGGCCTTTCTACATGGTCTCAATGGTCTCTGTGGCATTGTAATCACTCCACATAAAAAGGAGCCTATTCATTAGGCTCCTCTAATGTTTCCTTTCCCATTTCCCATTGTTATATCGATATTCCACAAAAGTATATTTAGGATTTTCTAGCATTATTGTCAACTTTATATTGTTATATTTTGGAACAAATTCACGTTCTACTAAATTCATTATTGCTTGTACTGTGCCAACCCTAAGTACATCATTATAATTTAGTGAAGTAAAGGCTATATCTACTTCTAATCTCTTTTCCCCATTCTCTGTAATTTCTTTGTATGTAGTGTAATCTAATTGACCACCTTGCGATAACTCTTGATCCAATTCTGGATTTGTAAATTCCTTTTCGATTGTTTTAGAACCACATGCTGCAAATAATAATACACTGCTGATAATTAATAATATTAATATTCTCTTCATCATATACCCCCTTTTTATGATTGACACTTGTAGGTATATTATACACAAAGAATAATTTTCCTGCAAGCATAATACAAGCCCGGCGGGGGCAACCGGGCTGAAGTAACAAAAGCCTTGGCAAACTACCAAGGCGCAATTTCTATTGTACCAGTTTAATTATAACACCCTTTAAAATGCCTGTCAAGTACAGTACATTTCAGAAGATATTTTTTACCAATTTTCTTTCACAAACTTTCTAATCTCATCATAAGTTATTAGTCCACTTGCTGCTGCTAATAATACACCTTCCAACAATACAGTATCTTTCATCTCTTTATACTGACTCCTGTACTGCAAACCTAATTGTTTCTGCACATGATTGTCCGCTAATTCATCAAAATAACGTTTTTGAATAAGTACTGCGTATTTTGTTTTACTTTTCTCATCTATGTACTTCATATCTTCTACCACATCTCGAACTATTTTAAGCCATTGCTGCTTTTCTGTTAAATCTTTGTCCATTGCAATTTTAATCGCTTTTAATTCAGTGGGATTACTGTTATGGCTTATGCCACTGCCGCCTGTTTCCACATATTTTGCAGGAGAAGAATGTATTATGTCGTCTATCCTCTTCTTCACTTCAAATAAAATTTGGTAATAATTAAAGAAATAATGTTCAAGTACGTTCCTTTTCGGCAGTTTCTTCAACTATTTCACCCCTTTACTACAGCTTCTAATTCTTTGTCCTGTCTCTCCTTCAATTTGCTTTTCCATTTGTTTATTTCTTTGTTGTACTTTACTACTACATAATCCCACGTTATTATTCTTGTCTTTGCGTATTGTTTCATATCTTCGTACATCTTTATCATATCTTCTATTCTGTCAACATATCCTACACAGCCTTCACCAATGAATTCTTTATATGCTATGCATTGCCCATTTTCGTTTTTCAAGCATTTTTGACATTTTTCAGGAATTGTCATCTCCCTCTCCCCTCTCTTTTAACCACATTCCGCTTTCCCACTCTCTATAGAGTTCTATCCAGTCTTCTAATCTCATCGTTACAAGCCAATCTTCCCTATTCCTGCGCCAGAATACTGCTGGTTTTTCTCCTTCTTTCGCGTCTCTTACAGCTTGCCTCACTGCTTCATACACATTTAAGCGCTCTACTCTTTTGCACTCTATGTGAATGTGTGGCAACCCAATTACATCTTTCCCCTCTATACCGCTATATTGCTGACCTCTTCTTGTATCGTATCCATACTCCCTAAGTAATTGTGCAAGCTCTAATTCCCCCCGCTTACCCTTACGTTTGCTATTCATTTTGTATTCACCTTCTTTAGTTTCCTTTTCTGATACGACTTTTTTATCGATTCCTGTTCGTTCTCTAACGCACAAAATAAGCATAATTTTTGATTCCTTCTTGTTGTTATAAATGTTTCTCCGCATTTTTTACATTGTTTTTGATAAAGCTTCATTCTTCTTTGCCTCCCTTAGCAACAGCCTCAACCTTGCCTTTTCGGCCTGTAGCTGATAAAATATCACCTGGTCTGCGATTTTTAGCTGTTCTTCTAAATTTTTTAAACGTTCTAAAGTTTCTCTTATGAGGCCGTCATAGTTGTACATTATCCTCACTCCTCTTCGATATATTTCAACAACTCGCTTATTTCATTGAAAAATATCTCAAACTTGTCTTTTTCTATGTCAATAGCTTGCATAGCAACAGAATCATGAATACGAATAAGATTGTCTTTTATTTCGTATCTTTTACCAAGTTGTCCCACAAAAGACGTCGGCTTTAAAAAATTACTCTTTCTCACATCTAACACCTCTTCCACTTTTTCAACTTTTTGCTGTTTCTTGTTTTTCTTCTCTCTATAAACTCCCGTTCCTTCAATAAGTCCATATCTCACTGCTAAACCTTTCACTGGCCCCGGCATTTTAAAACCATGTTTTTTCGCTATTTCCTCCCACGTCATTGTTTTCATTTCTTCCGCTAATACCTCTTTTGTCAATTTTTCTGCCATTTTTTCATTCTCCCTCTCCCTTACTCGAATTAAGACTTTTTTACCAAGATCCTGCTTCAAAATGCTAATCAAATAGCCGTTTCTGTGCCGAACGTTTATGAAATGTTCATATATTCCCTCAATCCTCGCATTGTATACTTTTAACCTTTTTTGTCCTTGGATCTCATGGACAACCACCTCATCACCTATCATCAAATCCTCATACATAAAGCATCATTCCTTTTTCCCACCTTCAACCAATTTCAACCTTGCTCCGTTTTCAAGAGCCAGAGCACGTTGCTGCGCTATTTGCTGTATCTCATTTTTCAAATCTGGCGGTAATAAAGCCTCTTTTCTCTCCCGTTCTTGTAATTGCTGATACATTTTTAGAAATTGTCCACGCACCACTCCCGGCTCTTCAGAAAGACATATTTCTCTCCAGCCAATATATTTCACTACTCTTGCTACAGCAGGGCTCATGCTGGATAATGCCTCTTCCTCCATGTATGAACCATACAAGCGTATTGCTCTTTCAACTTCTCCCCATGCTTCTGCAGGGTCAATTTTATTTTCTTTAGGCATTATTATTTCTGCTGCCTGTTTGCGAATATCAGCTATTGTTGGAGGATAAGGACTTTCAAGAAGTATCTTTTTTACAGCAGCCTTCGCAAGATTAAAATCAATATCGCCAAGTAGCTCATGCCATAAGTCCACCATAGCCTCAGTTACTTGCATATTTGGAAAGGCTGCATTTATAACCGCTAAGAGTTTTACTATTTCGGTTTTTTTCATACCCCTTTTTCCTCCTCTTGCCTGTATTTATCATAAAGATTCCTCAAAAGGCCCCAACTTTTAGGCTCTTTAAGCAGACTGCTTCCTTCTTGCACAGTTTCAGGAGGTCCATTGATATACTCCTCAAACGGCTTATCAGGACCCAAGAAAGTACTGGCATGTTTTATATATCGCTGCTCTAAACCTTGTCTAGTACAATAAGCAGCATAATTTTTACATGCCTGAATTAGAATTTCAGGGTCTACTCCCTCTCTTAACCTTGCTTTCCATGCTCTAAAAGCACGCTTTTTCTCTATCTTCCGGGGATAATGCTCCCAAAACTCCTCAAACTCTTGCGTGTATCCATCTTTGCCAGTCTTTTTAGACTGCGCTCCACCATCTTCAGTAAAACCAGATGGCTTCTCAGCCGGGACAGACACACGCTGAGCAACGTCAGTTGCGACATATGTATTTATATTCGTATTAGGATTCGGATTAGGATTAGGATTAGGATTCTCGGGGACATATGCATTCACTTGATTACAATTGATATCATCTGATATCATATTGCTCACATTTGATATTATGTTACTTTCATCTGCATCATTACTTCTACCATTTACCTCTATGTATTCAACAGGCTCAGGATATTTGCTTCTCTTTGCTCTCACCTGCTGATGTTTATCCCATGTTACAACTTGTAGATATTGTTTGCCATCATTGCCTATGTAGAGTCTTATTAATCCGACTTTTATTAACTTATTAAGCCATGCTTTAATATTCTCTTCTTTAACACTATCAATTTTTAAAGGAAAACACTTTGCCCTTAATATACTTGGTCTTGCATCCATGCGACCATAATCATCGCAAACAACCAGTAATCTGTAGAAAAATACTTCTTCTTCAGGTGTTAATTCGTTAATTGTATCACTTGTTACAATGCTTTCTTTTAAAATTCTATTTGGCATTATTTCTCCTCTCCTTTGCTATAGAAGTAGAGGCAGCAGACAGAGAGGCAATAACCTCCTGCCTGCATTTTATCTACGCCTCTATACTAATCTGGTCCGTAGTTTCTTTTTCTTCGTTATTTTCGCTTTTACTATGATGTTCTTCTGTTTTTTCTTCATCGTGCACTATATAATACTCTTCATCCAGTGTGATATTATCTGGATATTCATAATCTATATTGCCTTCTTCGTCCTGCCTGACTACAGCCTGGTCTGCTAGTAGACTGGTCTGCATCTCAATAGAGAGGATTCCGTATTTGGAGAGAAGCCGCTTGATCACAGTCTTAAGGGCCATTGCATGAAAATCTTGCTTCCATAAGCTATTATTGTTGTTATAACTTTTAGAATAACGTTTTGCATGTCTCTCTATTTCTTCAACAGTCATGTATAGATACTTTTCAAAGCCATTTAACAACTTGAAATATGCTATGTAGCCTATTATCTTATCTGATTCCCTTTCACCAAATTCAAATTCACCTGTAAAGCGGTTATAGTTTTTTATTTCTCCTTCATATACCTCTGTTGCATTTATTGTCTTGTATGCACCTGTACGCATTGCTAATTGAATATATCCTTTATATCCAAGCTGAAATTGAGCTTTTAAAATATGAGCATCACCTTGACGCACATTATATGGTACTATATATGCAAAACCGAGATTTGGATCTATGGGAAGGTCCAAAGCAGCAGCAAGAGCAGCAGCAGATAGAATGCTGTGCGGATCTGCAGCCTGAAGTTGTGGATTAGAATTTACAACATTAAGCAGAGAGGATATAAATCCTGCAGATTTTTTACCTAACAACTCATTGAATCTATTTTTAACACTCTGGTCCTGAAGTAAAGCTTTTAATGTTTTACCCGGTGCTGGAGTATTTTCAGCTTTTTTAGCTAATTTATTTTTTAATTCATCATTTTTTACTGTTTTACCCATAATAAAATCCCCCTTCTATTTAATTTCAAAACGTCTATAAGTTGTTAATTTAGCGTATTTTTCATATACTTCCGGCATTTCTTCTTTTAAGGCTTTAGTATCAAGTCTAGCAGAACTAATATTTTTCCATATCACACGCTTATTTCCGATGTATCCAACTTCAGCATCGCCTAATAATGCTTTAAGTTTATTTACTACTGCTTCTTTTTGTTCAGCTATTTCTTTTTCTTTTTCACATATTTGTTCATATTCTTCTATAAGGTCCTGAGCACTCAACGGTAATTCTACTGCCTTTCCTTCCTCAGCTTTTGGATAAAGTAATTTTAGCGCTTCAGTACTAGCTTGACTTCCATCCATTTCTGGAGGAGTATTAGTCTCTACTAGTTTCCAAAAATCGCTTTCAATTTTGATAAGGTACTGGATAATTTCCTCATCTCTTTCAATAACCTTCCAGCGAAATTTGTTTCCTCCAATAAGTACGGCTATATACCATTTTGAGAAACCAGTTACGGCCATATAGTGCTGACACTGGAGTATATATTCATCTGGGATTTTATCTTCTTCCCATTCATCTTTGTGCCATTCACTGGTGGTCTTAGCTTCAAATCCTGCTTCTTCTCCAACAACCACACGGTCAATATTTGCAATCATGAAGGGATACTGTGGATGTTGAAGAATAGCTAATCTTCTTTTAAGCTTCTTCCCTGTTCTGGCTGTAAATTCTTTTGCAACTATCTCTTCTAAAACCTGCCCCCAATAAGCTGCTTCTCCAGGTTCCTCCGGCTCAACTTGGCCTGTTTTCTCTAGCCATACCTGTACTGGACTTTTATATCTACTTAATCCAGCTATAGCAGCAACATCTGAACCGCCTATGCCCTTCTTCCTCCATTGAAGCCACTCAGATTTGTCCATATCCTTCGTTTTAACTAAAACACTAGCTTGCATAATAAACTCTCCTTTCTTTTTTTATAAAAATGTGCTATACTCAAAGTGGTAGTTTATTTGTGCCTTTTGCAGGCACTTTTTATTTGTATAAAAAAGTTCCATCTTCACGCATTATAAGATTATCTTCGGAGAATAAACTATTTGTATTTTTGAGCCACTTTGGTCTTCCTACATATTCCCCTTTTAAATCAAAAGCTTGAACTTTTACTACTTCTTTCTCTACTTCTAAAACTAGCCACATCAACAACTCAAAAGGATATTTTTGCTGGAATATATCTCCTTCTTGAATTTTTGAAATTGGTAACATCTATTTCACCTCCTATCCCTATAAATTTTTATTTGTTTCTTGTCTGCATCATATACCACTGCAAAGCCAAGCTTGTGCAAAAACATTGCAATGCGTATTGACATGTTTACACCTCCTCATCAATAATGATGTAATCCTCTAAAACTTCATACCCTTCTCTTTTGAATTTCTCCGCCACTTCTTTAAGCGTGACAATGCCTCTATATTCGTTGCTTTTTAAAATAATGTAAACTGTTATTCTTTTTTCTTTCGTTTCCGGTTTATGTCCCCAACTCATGTTCATGTGACTGCGCCTCCTTTCAATAAATTTTCCTAATCAATAAATTTTCCTAATGTACTCTTTAGGTTTTTCTAAAGTTTTCTTCTCCTGTTCTTCCATCCATTTATCAAGCGCCTCTTTTCTGAAAAGTTTACGACTGCCACAAGCAATGTACGGTATCTCGTGCCTTTTAGCCATTTCAAGAATGAGCCAGTAACTTATTCCTAAATACGCTGCTGCCTCCTTTGCTGACATTGTTACTCTTTCTACGCTTGCTTGTTCATGAAGATTATCCATCTCTCTCACCTCCTCATGCAGTCTCTGTGTCTTTGTGTTTTGTTCGAGATACTTGAACTTCATCATCAAAAAAAATTTCTTTAATATCAACATTTAAAATTTCGCTTATTTTTTTAGCTTTATCTAAAGTCATCCTTACTTTACCATTCTCTAGTTGACAATACCCACTTTTATTTTTATATCCTAAAAATTTTGCCATTTCTTTTTGGGTAATTTTTTTATCTTTCCGTAATTTCTTTAATTTCTCAGTTATCTGCATCTTAATTTGTTGCCTCCTTTCGTTCAAGCATCAACAACTTCATCTCTATTATAGTTCAAGTATCATGAACTTGTCAATAGTTTTTTGTTAAAAAGTTAAAATTTCATGAACAATATTTTTTATAAATGTTTTAAATGTTATAATAAGTTTAAGATTCATGAACTTATATATGGGGGTATCAAGAATGGCTACTATAGGTGATAGGATAAAACAATTGCGTTTAGAAAATAACTTAACGCAAGAAGAATTTGGAAAGATATTTGGTATAGTTAAGTCGACAGTTTCTATGTATGAAAGTAACAAAAGTACACCGGATGATGAACTGAAAAAGAAAATTGCAGAATACTTCAATGTATCTCTTGATTGGTTGATGGGAGTTTCCGACATACGTAATCCTTCTGACGAAATCACCGAAGCAGTAGAAGATGACCCAGAGCTTTTGGAATTTTGGAACGAACTCAAGCAAAGGGAGGATCTAAAACTTTTATTTAAGCAGACAAGAAAGCTATCACCCAAAGATATAAAACAGGTGATTAGGATAATTAAGGCTATTGAAGAGGAGGAAAGTAACGAATGATATGGGGGAGAAAAAATGTAGAGGATACTTTAAATTTGGCACAAGCCTTATTTGAATCTTTACAACTTAGTACGGGGTTTGGTACAGGGCCAATCTATAAAAAAGCTAAACAAATCATAGAGAAAGCTAAAAACAGACAGGAAGTTTTAGATAAAATTATTGAATTATGCAAAAATATTGAACATCCTAAAGCATATTACCTAATTGGCACAGCCTATGTTTGGAAAGGTGCTAAATTTAGAAGACAAGCTATTTACTACTTAGAAAAATATTTAGAAAACCCTGTTGAAATTAAAAAATCTTACTATAGTCGAGAAGGTAAATTAATAGATGCCTTCACATCTGGAATTCAAATAAGCTATGTGTATAGAGATCTTGCTAAATGTTATGAAGGGGAATATGAATTTGAAAAAGCATTGGAATATTATCAAAAAGCAGCAGAATTAGATCCTTCTGTACCGTCCGTATATATTCATGTCGCACAAATTTATGTAAAAATGAATAATTTAGATGAAGCCATTAGAGTACTTAATAAAGCAAAAAAACAGCAAATATTATACTCCAACAAAAATAACAAATCCTTTAGATGGAAGTGTTTATTACGATGATACCTTCAAAATTGCCATAGATAACTATTTAAAAGACCTAAAAGAAAAAAAGAAAAGAGGATATGTATATAAACCGCGTAAGAAAAAGGAGGAATAATATGTCTCTTGAAATCCTGGACAAGCCTCTTATGAAAGCTTTACTGGATGGAACTATTCCATTTCATGAGGTTATGTATGCTTATGATATCAGGTTACACATAATTTTTAACCTCCCTTCTTCAGTGTTAGGTTTTACGTACATAAGTGGGAAAGGTAATTATCATATTTTATTGAATGGCAACGTAAACTATAGGACTCAAGTTAAGGTATTTTTACATGAAATACACCACATATTAAATGATATGACTAAAACAAGTTACTTTATAGGACTGAATATGGAACATATAGAGATAGAGGAAGAAGCCGACAGGGTAGCCGAAGAAGTTGTGGAATATTTGGTTGCTTATCAGTCTTGATAATATAGTCAATTCGACTATTTTGTGTATTGACCTACACAAAATATTGGGAATATTATCTGGTAAGAGAGAGGTGAATAAAATTGTACTTTGTTTATATGGATGAAAGCGGAGATGATGGTTATCCAAATTACTCTTCTAAATTATTTGTACTAACCAGTTTATATATGCCAGAAAATGTATGGAAAAATAATTATAATCAAATAAAAGATTTTAGAAGGATGTTAAAATCAAAATACAATTTACCTATCGCTATGGAATTCCATACTAAGGCTTTTCTAACTGACAAAAACCCATATAGAAATTATAAATGGGATTTGGAAACAAAAAAGCAAATTTTAAAAGATTGGGTAGATTTTATACCCTCTTTAGAACAAATTAAATTTATTAATGTGGTAATCGTAAAACCTCGCATTATAAAGGAAGATTATAAAGTACTAGACGCAGCTTTATCATATAACATACAAAGAATAGAAAACGATCTTTTAAACTCGGATTCTCGTTTTCTTATAATAACAGACGAAGGTCGACTGGGTAAAATGAGAAAAACAGCGCGTAAAATGCAAATATATAATCCAATAGCTTCAAAAATTTATCCAGGCAGCACATATAGAAAAGAAATACAGCTACTCACAGAAGATATATTACCCAAAAACTCTAAAGAATCATACTTTCTTCAAATTACTGACTTTGTATCATATTTAATCTATTTATATTCCTTAAAAAATTTTTTAAATGAAAATTTTGCTAATAGAGTTGCACAACTTTTAGAATTCGATGACGTTTACAATTTTCTCAATAATCTTAAAAAATGTTTAAATCTTAAAGCTAATCCAAACGATGAATTCGGTGTAGTTAATTATCCAAAAAATAAAAAATAGCACCACCTACCCACGCATTCGCGCTCTCAGTGGTTCACTTATATTATACTACATTTAAAATCAAAAATCTAGTTTTTAAAAAAAATTTTTTAAAAAAATAAACCTGAAAGAAAAAATATTACCGCGTAACAGTTACTATTAGGAGAGATTCAACCTGTATTTTTAAAATAAAGAATTGGTGACAAATTGGGGACACAATTTACGATTGGGGACACAAAAACACATAATGTACCTTAATTCCAAACTTATAAAACCCTTTTAAATCAAGGCTTTCACAAATTAACACAACTGCACAAAATGACTTTTTACGGTCTCCAAAACCGTGGGCTGCGGGTTCAAGTCCTGTCTCCCCTGCCATTATTGTAAATTCAATATTTGCAGGCGATGACCCTACCTTAAAATCCCAAAAAATCCGTGGGCATTGGAAAAAGAGGGCGGTATACCACGGAGGGGTATAAAGGAGGGTCTTTTATTATGTCTAAAAAAGCATATAGTATCCATAATATGCCAGCCATTGATATGAAACCACTTCTTGAGGAATTCCTCCTCGTGAGAGAAGCCGATGGGCTTGCGCCTCGTACTTTGAAAGATTACCGCTACCACGTGGAAAAGTTTATTGAATTTTTAGGTTTAGACCATTCTACCTATCAACAAATCCGTATTGCACTTCTTAAGTATTTCAGCATTCCTTCATCTCCCCGCTACAGAAATATTAAACTACAGTACCTTAGAGCCTTTTTCAACTGGTGTGTAAGTGAAGGTTACCTGCCTGCTAATCCCACAGATGGCATTAAAAAGGCGAAAGAGGACTTTTCAAATGTGAGACATGCACCTTTAGAGGAGCTTAAAAAGCTTTTTAATGCACCTGATAAAAAGACTTATGCAGGTTTAAGAGACTACTGCATTATGTTAGTACAGCTTGACACAGGAGCAAGACCCTCAGAGGTATTAAACCTCAAGCTTTCTAACTTAAACCTTGAAGCAAGAGAGATTTATATCCGTCCTGAAGTCTCTAAAACACGAGGAGGAAGGACATTAATCCTCTCGCCTTTCACCGTTCAGGCTTTATTGAAGTTCCTCAAGGCAAGACCTCACTGGTGGAATAATGAAGTTCCTCTCTTTGCAAGTGAATATGGCAAAACTTTGACTTCCCACAGTTGGGCACGCATAGTAAAGCAGTATTCCGAAAAAGCAGGAGTGAAAATAACGCCTTACGGTTTAAGGCATACTTTTGCAATTGAGTTTTTAAGAGCAGGTGGAGACCCTTTCAGCCTTCAGAGACTTTTAGGACATTCCGATTTATCCATGACAAGACGCTACATACGCCTTTCAAAAGATGACCTTCACGAAGCGCATGAAAAAGCCTCCCCTTTGAATAAACTTCAGTATTTAGGCAAAAGAGTTTCAAGAAATCCAATGAATTCAATGAATTCAATGAATTCGAGGAATTCAAGCAATTAGACGAAACTATAATTTCGTATAATTGAGGTGTATGAGTATGTATGAATTCATCTCAAAAGCTCATGAGCAGCGCTTTTTTGAGCTTTTAGCAAGAGATAACACGAGGAAGGAAGATATCGAGAGGCAGAGCCTTTTTTATCTCCTCTCGGGTATAGATAGCTTATACTACGAAGAAGGTAAATTAAGTGTAGAGGAGATTTATGACTTCAGCGAGCATACAATAAAGCCTGAATGCCTTGCAGGTTTAACGCAATTAACCCGCGAAGAACGTAAATTAATCGCATTAGCCTTTAACCTCTATAACAATTTCAGCATAACGCCTTTAGAAGCCTTTCATGGATTGAGTAAAGAGGCTTTTGATTTAGCCATAAGCGCAATTGCTTTAAGATGTTTTTAAGCTGTTTTTATAAACCATAAACGCAAGGACGCCTTTAAAGGCTTTTAGAGCTGTTTTAAAAGCACTGGACATATAAAAATATATCCACTGTGGAATTTAAAAACGCTCATAAAGCCTTTAAAGGCTTTGTTTTTTATTCTTCATCATGGCTCTAAAGCGAATGGGTATCCCGCTTTTTGATTCGCTGGGGTCATGGCAGAAGTGAGGCACCTCCATTCATATCCACGAGGAAGAAAAGGAAAATACTTCCGAATACTCCCAGTTTACCTTTACAAATTTACAGAATTTTAATATAATTTTAATATAATTTTAAATGAGGTGATAATTTTGAATAAAGAATCTAAAATCTTAAAAAGCCCTTATGAAGGCACTCCCTACGAAGGATTAGAGGAATGCCTTCCGAAATTTTACAGTGCTTCAATTCTTCTTTATGAGGGCAGGAAAAGAGCAGGCGGTCACGGCAAAAGGCGGGTGCACCATAATCCCCTTAAGGGAAAAGCTATGCGCTATTCTCTCTTGAGGTGGCAATAAATTTTGAAACGTCAATGACTACCCATTCGGGTTTAGTCTTCACGTATTCCACGGGGTTATAAGAATAAATCTCAACGTCGTGAAATGCCAAAGGTACTGCATCCTCAGGGCATTTTCTCGCATCGAATTTCAGGAGGTTATAGCGCTCACCATCCTCTGGCTTGTAGCCGTATGCCTCCCACAGCCATTTGCCGCCGCTTATGCTGATAAGCCGAAAGTAGCGAAAGGCTATTTCTCCACAGGTGAAGGGTGGATATTCTCCTGTCCTGCTCTCAAGGACACGGTAGCGCGCCCAAGCAATGCGCATGGGCTTTTTAGACTTAATTGTCATTGTCATTTTAATAGTCATTTTAATTCACCTCCAAATGCTTAAGGTTAAGGGCAAGCAAAACAGGTTTTGGGTACAAAATACAAAGCAAAATCACGAAGAGGAAAACAATCATGACTACCACCTCCTTTCTGGTGCCTTTATGACTCCTCAGCGATTATACCATCACCTCCTTCCTTCGTGGGATTAATTTTAATTGCATTTGATTTTAATTGCATTTGATTTTAATTGCATTTAATTTTAATTTCCACGAGGGGAGAATGCAAGGAAAGAAACACATGTGTATTTATATATATATGTGTATTTATATATATACTGACTAATCCAATTAGTCCAATGAGTCCAATGAGTCCGAACTGGACTGACTGGACTCGAACTGGACTTAACTTTAGTCCAGCTTCAAATCCAGCTGTGACGCGGGTTCGAGCCACTCCTGGACTAACTGGACTCACATGACTAAAATCGCTCTACGTTACTCGTTTCCCCTCGTGTAAAATAGTAATTTTTTCCACTGCGTACCATTCAACTTTATTACCTCGGAGCATAAAATACGCCAGGGCATTATTTCGGAGTGCCTCCAACGCTTCTGCTACAGCTGTCCCGCTCCTGTAGAACGCTTGCCTTATAGCATTCGCCGTTGCGCCAGGGTACTTCTTGAGGAAATCAAGTACCTCCATGGCAAAAGCACTTAAACCTTCAGTGTCTTGCACTGTGTATAGCCCATTCTCAAATTGCAGGTCTATAATGGATTCGCCTGATAGCCTGCTTTTTATTGCCAATTGCCTGCTAGTGGGAGGTGCGCCTACAGGCTTTAACAGATTTGCTACCACGTCTACAGCGCCTGTAGTGGCTGTTGACCCCAGCACAGCGTCCATTGCTTCAGTGCTGTCTCCCTTCGCGGGTTTGCGGTCATGCCATGTTAAGACAAGGGTCATGTCATGACTTTTAGCAAAGGCTTTGAGCTCTGCTAATCGGTCATACACCTGGACGTAGTCGTTAACGTCCCTAATTTTTAGAAAGAGAGGAGCGGGGTCTAATAGCACAAGTTTTCCTTCAAACGGCTGCAGTAGCTCCTGCCAGTCCTCCGTGAAAGACGTGGGTAAAGCAATAGAAATTGGTGAGTCCTGCAACGCGCCGAGATTCAAAAGATGCTGTGCTACCGCCTGTGGGAAGTCCTCACCCGCAGTAATGACTACGGGGCTTTGTTTAACGGACTTGTTTAGCGACAAGGCTTTGTTGGGAACAGCTACACCTGTGAGAAGCTGACGTGCCAGAGTCGATTTGCCTCGTTTCGGACGTCCGCTGATGAGGACTATTCCATTTTCTGGAATTAAGCTATCCACCAGCCAAGATATCGAGCCAAGCGACTCAGCATATTGGAGAAAGTCTTTCACCCCGAACACTTGTACAACAGGGCGTTTTTGCGTTTCTTGAGAACTCTCAATAAGCTCCAGAAGCCTGTCCCTACTTCCTTCTCGTGACAGCCAATCGGCTATATCTTCCCCTTCTCCAAGATTTGGCAGTTCAACAATCCTTTCTGGAATATTATGCTTTTCAAGGGATTCTTTTACTTTTTCCGCGTGCTTCCTACCAGCTTCATCCATATCTGGGATAATTACCACCTCTTTGGCGCCTGTTAATTGTTTTGTGAAGTCGTCCAGCCATTTTCCCGCTCCAAACGGGTTCGTTGTGGCAGTAAGACCCAGTTTTTCCATAGCGTGCACACACTTTTCACCCTCAACAATGAAAATTGCATAATCATTTTTAATGGCTTTTATGACTTCTGGAAGTCTATATAAAACCTTCCTTGCATTTCCAAGACCATCTTTCCATTCTTTTCCGTCGAAGTTTTGGGTTTTGAAGGTCTTCCCCTCCGGTTTGTCCCAACGCAAAACTCGAAATAGCGGAGTTCCGAACTCGTCCGTGTACAGGAAGATTCTGGGGATTCTGGCGTCCAACTCTTTGGCAGCTTCTTCACCGATAATTTCCATTAGCATTTTCCAACCCGCCACGTTATTTAAATCCTGCTCGAAAGTTGTCTGAACATTGTGAATTCTCTCATCAATTTCATCATCGTTAAAACACAACGCGACTAGCTTCACAATCTCTTCAACTTCTCCCTTCGTGTAGCCCCTTTTTCTGAGCCATCCCGCTAACGCTAAAGTCAAGTGGTGCCTTTGACCTGGAAAATAGGGTAGACTTTCGCATAAAACTTCGGTTACGTTTGCTGTTTCCATTACAGCTCACCCCCTTTTATTCGTCAGAATTTTCAACAATTTCAAAAAGTTCGTCCACTTTATCAAGAGGATAATCAAAAGCTGCTGCAATACGCTCTTTCCACACGGGGTACGGTCTTAAAAGCCCCCTCTCGAGTTTGTAAATTTCTGGTATGTGAATTCCCGTCATTGCCGCCAACTGTAATTGGGTTAAGCCCTTGGCTTTACGTAAAAGTCTAAGTTTTGTATATGCCATTTTCTACCACCTCCTATTGAATGTTTACTAATAATATTATATAATGTAGGTGTAAAACAGTGTAAAACACGAAAGGAGGTTTCAAAATGCAAAAAGCACTTGTTGAAGTACCTCTTGAAGTGCCTTTGACAACATATCCTGCTAAGGTGTGGATGGAAGAGAAAGCTCCAGAGCCAAAGACCGAAAGGGAGAAAGCAATTTTAAACCGCTTAAAGGTGCTTTCAGGAGGAGATTATAAAGAGGCATTCCTCTGTTGGGAAAAAGAAAAAGGTGCTAAAGCAAAAAGATTAACGGAAGAGGATATGCTTGCTCTGCTTAACCTTCTTGAGAGGTGTTTTACAAGACCAGTTGAAGGCTCTAAAGCGCTTGTAAGCCGTTTTTGGGAATTTCTTTAAAGCTTCTGAAGGTGAAATGCCTTTAAGCCGTGCAAAAATAGAAATTGCAGTATTTAAAGCCACAATTCAGTTCCTCAAGGCGGTTGAGCAAAAGCCTCCTGCCGGAGTTTTCCTTGAAAAATGGTTCATAAACCCATTAAAGCGCTTTATGAAAGGCATTCCCGAAGAAGAAAGGCTTTTATTTGCCCTTAAAGAAAGAGAGGGAATTGTGTTTGGAGAGGAGGGCACTAAGGCTTTTACGCTTGCTGATGTCGTTGGTGATATGCCGGTATGGTTGCCAGCAAGGAAAAATGACTTGCTTGTGTTTAGAGTGCCGAGGCAAGAGCTGCAAACACGAGAGGAGCTGGTGGAATATGTCAAAAATGAGCTTTTACGAAATGCATGGAGGAGACTTTCGCGTTCAGTTCCACAGTGGAATTTAAGCAAAGGTGTGTTAACACTTCAGACGGTCTCGCTTATGGATGGGATAATTGCTTATTTCCTCCTTCGTGGTTCTTTCCTCGAGAAAAAAGAAAAGCCCCCGAAAAAGGAGCTTTCTACAGCTGACAGAAGAGCAGTTCAAAATTACTTTGCAACATATAAGAGGCGTAACAAGATTACACTTGAAGAATACCACAGAGCTACTAAAGCCGTCAAGGAGGCATGGGAATCAGGAATAAGAGAAAGAGAAGAGCTTTACGAAATAGGTTGGGGAGCAATTGGCGGTAGACAATAAAATTATAAAATTTTTCTTCATCTATATGCAGGAATTTGCGAATATGTGTCGTATATTATATTTATAGGTAGGGTCAATGAATCCGATAACCGTGGAAATGATAACGGCTGGAAAGCCTGAAAATACTATAAGTGCACAGGGGAGTCGATGAACGGTCTCCAAAACCGTGGGCTGCGGGTTCAAGTCCTGTCTCCCCTGCCAGAAAAATAAAGGCTTTTAAGCCTTTTTATTTTTGTCTAAAAATAAATTTGCAAACATTTTGCAAACATAATAAATAAAAACAAATAAAAATAGATAATAATAAGAGTGCAGCTAAAAGCGCTGCACTTCTATTTTGTTACTTTTTCTTTTTTCATCTTTTCGTGATATTCTCTTACAGTCATGGCATTTGGATCTATATTATTTATTTCGTGCACGTAGATGCATTCTATGTTTTTCATGTTATCGCTTGTTGCATAATCTACAGAAAAAACTTTGTTATTTTGGCTTTTTGTCAATAGTTGGGGTGGGCATTCAGAAAAAATACCCACCCCAACTATTGACAAAAAGCCTTCAAACAAAAGATAGAGGAGTAAGCTAAAGATATATTAAAGGTGATGAAAATGAAAGCACGAAAAAGTTTCATTACATATGAGGAAGTCATGGAATTAATTAGCATGAGAAAGTACTGTAGTGACAAATTTTACGCCAATTTTTTGTCAATACCTGTATTCCCAAGCCTTTTGGGTTTCAAACTGATAAAGTCAAGAAGATACAACTAACCATTTAGAAAATGCTTTTTCCAGTTAAGAATTAACTGACATTTTTATATTTTATGCATGAGAATAGATAATTTTGGTTAAAATACTTAACTAGCGATATTGTAAGCTTTTTTCTAGACCCTTTGAAGACTTTGAAGATTATCAATAATAAATTACTATAAAGTATTTTCACTATCAAATTCAAGAAAATCACATTCTATCACGTCCTTTTTCCCATCTAAAGGAATTTTAAATGTCTTTATTTCGCTCTTCTTAAAATATGAAGTAAATTGTCGATTTAAAAATGGAATTGTAATTGTAACAAATGTATCAATACCATTTGTTTCATAACACCTAAGTATAAAATCATCACCATCCTCACTTTTTTTGAAAACCGAGGCAATTATATTATCCGAGGATATAGATATTCCACTAAACTCTAAAGGCAATCTTCCTTCGTGATATGTTTCTATTACAAAGACAGGAGACACATTTAATTCGTACGCTATTTTCACTACGTTTGCATTTCTCCAATCACATAAATGAGGATAAATTATATATTTAAACTCTTGAATACCCTGATCCATATATTCACAAAATTCATCTCTACCTCCAAAATGTTCTGCATATATCGAACTGTTAGCAATTGTCATTCTTATTTCATTTTCTTTTATATCATAACTATATTTCCCATTGTTTATTATGGATACCCCATAAATTACATTTTCACATTTACCTGTTAAATCTACCCATTGTTGAGTGGGCTCTTCTTTTCCATTTGTAGGTCTTTCTATGTATCCATATGGTATCTCGGAAGTAGCTATAGGTTCCACTATATTTATTGGAAAAGACAATTTAAGCATTTTATGCTTTTCTCTCCAATCTAATTTTACTTCTACCTCAATATATGGTTTATCTTTATACAATATAAAATCTTGTATCAACATAGAGTTATTATATCTACTGATAACCCGTAGTTTACCTCTTAAAGGTCCCTGCTCTAAAATCTTTACTCCTGCATCTGCAAATTTTCCTATTTCATTTCTAAATTCAAAAACCCCATGAGCCCAGGTATCACAGTGGGATATATCTATTACTATCGGTATCGCCCCTTTATCCAAAAAAACGTTTACTTTATTGTTTTTGTCAAATAACTTTTTTATATAACCTGTTTGGGATTCAATTTCAATTCTGACAAAATCATTTTCTAAAATATAGTTATCAACTAACAACCCTTTTTCATCCTTTATTTCAGATGGAACCATGCTTAAATAAGCCCAATATACCTTATATCCCATAGGAGGTATATCAGCTAAAAATAATGTTGCCCACTTATCTTCTCTATTAGTATATGGTGCTCTCACTTTTTGTATTGTAAGAAAATTGCCATTACTATCTGTTACACTCTTCACTAATCTATTTAATTGTATAGGCATTCTTACACTCCAACAGAGAGGGTTAAAAATTACAACAGGAACTCCTTCATTTTCTACTTCCCATAATATCCAATCTTTTGTCTTATTCCTTATTCTTTTTTGACCCTTAAAAGTATCAATACTCCAAGAAATCTTCTGGATAGCATTATTTAAAACCTTAGCTGCAATATTTAATGCTTTTCCATACCCTTCTAAAGCATCATCGTAAACCTCTTTTATACTGCAGCCACCTATTATATCATGGAAATGATTAAACAAAATTTCCTCCCATGCTCTTTTTATTTCATCCCTAGGATAATTATAATTAAAAAGATATGAAGCAATTGCTGCAAATTTTTCTGCAACGAGTATCCTATGTTCTGCTTTTCGATTAATTAATTTAATATGTGAAACAGTAGAATATGTACCACTAGCATGGTGTTGTAATTCTCCTTTATACACTGGCAAAGTTATGTTTTTTTTACCTATATCTTCAAAATAATGGTTAGGAGAACTCATAATAAGTTTATCATCATATCCCTTTGATTGCCAGTATTTTATAGTTTTAATATTTTCAATAGTAGGTCCTCCTCCATGATTACCAACTCCATAAAACAACATTACATCTACATTACTTTCTTTGTTAAATACTTCCATTGTTTTTTCGATTTTATCATTAAAATCTTCAGAAAAAGTTTCATAATTATCTGGTATCCTATATGTTATAATTTTAGTTCCATCAATTCCCTCCCACCAAAACAACAATTCAGGTATCGAATCATTTTCAATAATATTAGGTCTCATAAAAACGTAATAATCAATATAACTTTTTCTCAATATTTGAGGAAGTGCTGCATTATGTCCAAATGAATCTATATTATACCCAACCTTTGATATTATCCCAAATTTATTTTTTAAATATCGCTGCCCATATAAACTTTGTCTTATAAAAGATTCTCCACTTGGAATATTACAATCTGGCTCTACCCACCACCCTCCCACTACAATCCATCTTCCCTCTTCGATTCTTTTTTTTATTTCTTCAAACATTTCAGGATCATTTTCTTCAATCCACTTATAGTAAGCAACACTTGAAGCAGTGAAAATAAAATCTGGAAACTCCTTAATTCTATCAAGTGCAGACCTGAAAGTTGCCTTTATTTCCGCGAATCCTTCTTGCCATCTCCATAACCATGCAGCATCTATGTGAGCATTTCCAATTAAATGTATCTTTTTCTCAGAACTCATGAATTGTACCCCCTTAAATTAGCAACTCAATCTTTTAGATACTTGCTAATGCATTTTCTAAATCTTTTATAAGTAAATTAACATCCTCTAAACCTATCGATAATCTAACTAAATTTATCGGAATACCCCATTCCTGAAGCTCTTGTATATTATTGCTATGATAGGCTGGTAATACAAGACTTTCATATCCTCCCCAGCTTACCCCTATTTTAAATATCTTAAGTGAATTTACAAATTTAATAATTTGTTCAATATTATTTACTTTTAAATGAAAACTCATTAATCCAGAATATCCTTTCAATTGCTTTTTACCTAACTCATAAAAATTGTTCGACTTCAAACCTGGATAATTAACTTTCTCAATTTTTTTATGTTGTTCTAAAAATTCTGCAATTTTTAGCGCATTTTCTTGATGTTGTTTCATTCTTAGTGGTAAAGTCCTTAATCCTCTAATTAATAACCATGCTTCAAAAGGTCCAATCACTCCTCCTCCCAACTGAAAACCTTCAAAAAAAATTTTTTCAATTATTTCTTTTCTAGATATTACGGCTCCTCCAAGTACGTCACTATGCCCACTTATATACTTAGAACATGAGTGAATAGAAATATCAATACCAAACTGCAAAGGTTTTTGAAATAAAGGAGTTGCCCATGTATTATCAATAATTGTAATTATTTTGTTTTTCTTTGCTATATAAGAAACTTTTTCTAAATCTATCAATTTAAATGTAAATGTTCCTGGACTTTCTATATAAATAATTTTTGTATTTTTGCGTATAGCATTTTCTATTTCATTAAATAGTTCTCTTTCATTATTTTCGTCATTTACTAGTACCATACTATACTCTACACCATATTTTTTTAAATATTTTGCGAACTTAATTGTTGGTCCATATACATTATTTATAAATAAAATATGATCCCTTTGCTTAGTAAAAGTAGTAAAACAAGCAGATATAGCAGCCATCCCAGAACTAAAACATTTACAACTCTCTCCTCGTTCTAAAGCAGCAATTTTTTTCTCTAAAATCTCTACTGTTGGATTTAATCCTCTAGTATATACATAATTCATATTTTCTGCTAAAAATGCTTTTTCGATATCTTGAAACGATTTAAAAACGAACAAAGAAGTCTCAAAAATAGGTGGTGATATAGCACCATAATAGTTTTCCACATCCTCACCAAAACTTGTGCATATAGCTATATCTTCTTTAAACTCATCGTTCTTGTTTTTCATGTTTTCTCTCCTTCCCTCTAAATCTTTTATTCTTTTACAGCTCCTTTAGTAAGTCCTTCTACTATATATCTTTGTACAAAAGCAAACATTATTACTGTTGGAATTAATGCTAATATACTACCAGCAGACATCTGACCCCAATTAACTTCAAATTTCCCTACAAATCCATTTAATCCTACTGGTATAGTCTTTAAAGATTCTGAATTTATAAACATAACACCTCCTAAAAGCTCATTCCACGCCCCGACAAAAGCAAAAACAAACACAGCTATTATACCTGGTAACATAACTGGCAATACAATCTTGATTATTACTTGGGCTTTAGTACATCCATCTATCATAGCTGCCTCTTCAAGTGATTTTGGTATTTGCTCAAAAAAACTCCCCATCATCAACAAAGAAAATGGCAAATTAATTGTTGTATAAAAGATTATTAAACTAATAAGCGTATTAATAATCATAAATCGTGAGAAAATAACATATAATGGAATAATTAATAGAACTGTAGGAATCATTTGTGTAATTAGCAAACTTATAATAGTAAAATTTTTCCACTTAAATTTATATCTGGCTAGTGCATATCCTCCTAAAATTGAAAAAAATAAGACTAAGGTAGAAGAAATGACAGAAACAAAAATACTATTTTTTAGATAAATCGGGAACTGTGTGAATCTCCATAACTCAGTATAATTTTGGAACGTAACATGATAGGGCCAGTATTGAATGTTCAAAGTATATATGTCATTTCGAGGTTTTAATGAAGTTATCAACATCCAATATAACGGAAATATTACAATTAATAAGTAAATAGTTAAAACAATTATTCTAATTAATATTGAAAAAAATTTTTTATTAACACCCATCTTTTGTTTGATATGTATCATTCTAAAATTCACTTCCTTCCGCATATCCTGTAATTCTTATAAATATAATACTATACAGCATAAGACAAATCATAACTAAAACTCCCATAGCAGAAGCTTCTCCAAAATTCAAGGAACTATAAGCTTTTAAAAACATATACGATACAAAAGTATTAGATGAATTACCAGGTCCTCCATATGTCATGACATAAATTAATTCAGCAGAATTAAATATCCATATCGTTCTTAAAAGCAAAGTAACTATAATAGTAGGTTTAATAAGAGGTAATGTTATGTTCAAAAATTGCATAATAACTCCTGCACCGTCTATTTCTGCAGCTTCATATAATTCTTCGGGTATTGATTGTAGAGCAGCTAAAATCATAATTGCAAAAAAAGGAATACCTATCCATACCATAGCAATTATAACCGTCCATAAGGCAAAAGTTGTACTCCCTAAAAATGATATTTTATGTGAAATAAATTTTAATTTTAACAATAAATCATTAATAACTCCATATTCTCCATTAAACATCCATTGAAAAGTCAGCCCTACTACAAAGTTTGATAGAGCCCAGGGTAAGAATACAATTGCTTGATAAAAATTGCGTCCTTTAAATGGCTTTCTTAATGCAAGAGCCAAAATAAATCCCAATATAAATTGCAAAATTAGGGTAAAAAACACCCATTTTAGAGTATTAAACATGATTAATTTTAAGTTTGGATCGTTGAGTATATTAATGTAATTTTCTATACCATTGAATCCTATTTTATTAGGTTGTGAAAGCCTATACTTCTGGAATGAAAAATATAAACTGTTTAATAAGGGATATCCCATAAATAGTATTAATATTGCATAAGTAGGTATAAGCATAACAATAACTTCTTTTTCTTCTCTTTGAAACTTCCTCTTTAAAATCTTAAGAGTTTTGTAATACATTCAATCATTGAACCTCCCTCTATTATCTTTTATTTTCTCTTAATATCTTAGTTTTTCTTTAATTTTCTCATCACAACAAGAGCATCTCATGGCTTATATTATCATTTCTTACTTATCTAACCATTAAATAGGTAAGTTTAATAAACCTCATATCCTATTTCCATATTATGGCGGGATAGCTCCACTTATCTCATGGGGTTTACCCTCCCATGTCTCACTGGATCTTAGTCCTTAATTCCTTCGTTCTACCTGCCATGAGGTGGATGTCATTTCTGCTCCATTGCAGGGTCTTTGCCCGTATGGTGATTATTCTTGTATGACAATTCCCGCTCTTGTTGTCAATATACCATCTTGACTAGTTGTTTTTGTTTTATTCCTTACTTTACCTTTTAGGTCACGTCGTTCACACTTTCGTTTTCCCTAAAAATTAATTCTTCTTAAGGGTCAGCTTTTTAGATGTGAGTAATTTAAAGCTGAAGAGAAGATGATTAACCCTTAATTGATTTGATAGTATGTTAGCACTTTTTATGCAGCTTCCTGTAAGGCTGGCCTCTTTATGTCCTTCATCATCTTGATTGGGTCATATTTTACTCCTTTTTTTAATATGACATAAAATACCCTTATCAGTTTGTTGCACAATACTATTAGTGATTGCTTCTTTTTTAGCGGGTTTTGCGCTCTGGTAGTGTAATATTTGTGTAGTTCACGAAACTCTTCGTTTTTTGCAACCAAGGCCATTACTGCATTAAATAGTACTCTCCTCAATCGCTTCCTCCCTCTTTTACTTATTGTCGTTTCTCCTTTATGTTTACCAGAGCTATTCTCTACTAGGTTTAATCCTCCTAGTTTTTGTATCTGTTTTGGATGTTCATATTTCTCAATGTCTCCTACTTCTGCAATAAAACCCGCTACTGTATTTATCCCTATCCCTTTGATTTCTAGTAGTTCTTTAACCCCTGGTATCTCAACTATTAATTCTTCTATCTTCTTCTCTACTTCTTCAATTTGTTTTTTGAGAAATTCGTATTGTTCAATGAGAGTCTTTATCTCGTATTCTGCCATCTTTATGCCCTGCTTCTTCCCTATGCTCTCCTTAGCAGTTTCTATCAGCTTTATAGCCCTTTTTTCTCCTACCCCTCTTTGTACTTCTTTCTTCCATATCGATATTATTTCTTCAGCACTCTTTTTTGCTATCTTCTCAGGCGTTGGAAATTCTCTTAATGTGATAAGTGCTGCTTTCCCTTCCCAGTCTGAAAATACGGTGTTAAACTCCGGAAAGTATATGTCCATCCATCTTGTTATTTGATTTTTTGTCATCCCTATTTGTTTGTTCAACCTGTCTTTTATGTCCATCGCTACCCTTAATTCTGCATATACTCCTTCAGGTATTGTCGGCTCTACATATCTCCCGTCTTTTACTAGCATTGCTATTGTTTTTGGGTCTTTTCTATCGCTTTTTGTGGGAGAATTGTCATCTAATTCTTTGCTCCTCTTTACATGAAATGGATTAACCAATACTACCTTTATAGGTATTTCCCATATTCTACTCCTCCGTTAACATTTTTTATACTCAATAATAATTTGTAAAAAGACATAAATTATATTATAATGTTTATGGTAAAATAAATTAAGGTGATGGGAAAAGGGACAACTTTTTAATTATCCCTTTTCCCTTTTTTCTCAACGTAAAGAGAAAGGCTGTGGGACCGGAATATTAGGATGTTCTTTCATATACTCTTTTTGATATTTAGTAAGATAATCAGCAAGTTTTTTCAATGTCTCTTCTGCACTTTGTTGCCCCAGTAAATATTTCTGAACTTCTGCATCCATTATTGATTCAGTAAACTCACCTAGTTGTGGGAAATATCCCCAATCTGGAAGTGCTACCAAATCTGGAGAATTCAGTGTATCATAGTATCCCTTCATTGGTCCTTCTGTAAAATAAGGATCTGAAATTCCTTGTTTCACAATAGGTAAAAATCCATTTCCTTTTGCATATTTGAGATTAATATCCGGGGAGCTTAAAAACTCAATAAACTTCCAAGCTTCATCTGGATGAGACGAATTAGCAGAAATAGCATAACCAAAAGCCAATGCAGAAGAATAAATTTTACCATCATCGGCTTTAGGGAATGGTATTACCTCCCATGTACCTTCTTTCATATTTTTCTTACATACTTCTATCACTTCGGAAGTCTGATTCATTATTCCCACTAGTCCTGAAGTAAATGCTTGAACCATTTCTCTATAACCCCAGTTTATTGAATCCTTAGGACTATAACCTTTTTTATATAAATCTGTATAGCGAATAAATGCTTCTACTGCTGGGGGAGTAGAAATTAAACAGTTTCCATCTTTATCATATAATTGTCCATGAAGAGCAGTAAACACGTAATCCATTATTTGTTCAAAACCTAAACGCGCACCTCTGTATGCAAAACCATATCTATTTTTAGCAGGATCTGTAAGTTTTTTAGCTGCTTCAAATACCTCATTCCATGTTTTTGGTAAAGGAATTCCCGCTTCTTTAAACCAATCAGATCTTACATATAAAGCATGTACATTTACAGTATCTACTAGGTAATATATTCCTCCATACACATCTTTTTGCCTTTTTTGAATCATTACATCTTTGACAAAAGGAATTAAGTCGTTTTTATATTTAAAGTGTTGATAATACGAATCTATTCGTTTTACCCATCCAGCTGAAATAAATTCCGGTACCCATAATGGATGCAACATAATAACATCGGGCAATTGTTTGGAAGCTGCTAAAGCAACTAATTTATCATGGGCCTGATCCCAAGGTATAGTTTCTAAATCAACTTTTATATTAGGATACACTTTAGTAAATTCATTAATTATCTCCTGATAAATTTGATCTCTTTCTGGACTAGGCATTACATCAACAAACTTTATAGTCACTATCTTGTTCCCTTGGGGATTTTCTTGTTTCACGGAGGATTTTGGAGTACAAGCACTTAAAAGTAGTAACAAAACTAACATTAAAGAAATTATCTTAACAGCAAAGATTTTAATCATTCTCAATCCCTCCTAAATTTTGTAAGTATTTGAAATTTTCTTTATTTATTGTTTTTAAACCATATTACATCACCTCCTAATCCTAAGTAAGTAGACTTGTGCAAAATTCAAAAGCCTTAATTTAAGCCATTCTACAGACATATTTTTTTCCTATCTATCTTGAATTTTTTATCTTTTATGTATGATTTTCCCTCCAATTTGTCGAATTATTATATATACAGCATGAAAATATTTCTTAAGGAGGAGGAAATCCTACATGTACCAGCTTCAATTACTTTTAAATATACCTGAACTCTTTACTTCTCTGTCTAAAATTGATTTCTATTCTTCTATGTTTAAAAATCTGGACTTGTCTTCAATGCCTGAATTCCCTTCCTCTAGTCCTGGCCGTAAGGGTTATTCTCATCATGCAATGTTTAGAGCTTTTATTGTTATGAAGCTTTAAGATTCGGTATAATTTCTGACCTTTTAGATTATCTCCGCAATAATCTTATCATTACTCATCTTTGTGGCTTGCTTTGTCTTTACTTGCTGATACTAATAATTGGTTTAAACTGACTGGTACTAATTTTATCGCTGATAAAGGTTATGACGTTAAGAAACTCTATAATTATGTTAGAGATACTCTCCATGGTCATTGTTTTATTCCTCTTAACAAGCGTAATTCTAAAAATCCCCCTCTGACTGATGATGGTTATATGGTTTGTGAAGCAGGTATTAAAATGCTCAAAGACGGCAAGCAGTATTTTGATGGTTTTATTAAGCAAAAATTTGTTTGCAAGTTCTGTAATTCTAAAGATGACTCTGCCTGCCCTATAAAGCATCCTAAATATTTTAATGGCAAAAAGCATAGAGGCTGTACTAAGTATGCTATTATATCTTCTGATTATAGGTCCTCTATTAATAGAGACTCCCTATATTTTAAGGCTGTCTATAAACTAAGAGTAGAATCAGAAAGATATAATTCTCGATTTAAAGCTCTGGATTTTGAAAAAGCTTATGTTAGAAATATTAATTCTGTCAGCAACCTTAATACTTTTGGCCATATTACTTTGCTTACTGTTGCTATTGTAGCTATTAAACTGGGTAAATTTGATGAGTTTAAGTCCCTTGTTGGTCTGATGCAATCGGCTTAACTTTTGCTGAATTTGGTTCATTCCACTTTTTAACATTTGACTTTTACAGGATATTTATGCCCTTTTTTAACTCCTCTTTTTGTCTTTTCTTTTCCCTTACCACTTCCTTTATGTTTGATTGTCAGTGTTGATTACTATATATTGTATGTCATACATATTTTGGTTTTTGTTCGTGATTATTTTTATTAATTTTGCACATCCCTATTTGATTAGTATTGTCAATTACTATATTATTGTATATCGTCCATATCTTAGTTTTTACTCGTGATTGTTATAACTAATTTTGTATATCTCCAATAAATATTAAATTTTAAAAAAATATTCTTCCACAATCCCACATATAGTGTGATAAATAGGTAAATAATACTCTTGAACCTTATGAGTAACGTTTGCAGGAACATTCAATAATACATCACATATCTCTTTTGCTTTTCCTCCACTTTCCCCAGTAAAGCATATACTTGTCATTTCTAAAGCTTTCGCTGTATAAATGGCATACAAAATGTTTCTAGAATTGCCAGAAGTAGTTAGTGCTATCAAAATATCTTCCTTCTTCCCTAATACAAAAACTTGCTGGGCAAAAACTAAATCCGGATCTACATCATTCATAAAAGCAGTCAAAAAAGCTGTGTGAGCGGTAAGAGAAATAGCTGGTAGTCCACCCTGTAACTTTTCAGCAAGGATATTTCCCCATGGAAAGTCAAACTTCTTTAGCTTGTTTATAGTCTCCACATTTAGCGGCCTTTTCTTCATGAAGCCTTTTAAAAGCTCCCCTACTATATGTTCCGAATCAGCTGCACTTCCACCATTACCACATACAAGTAGCTTTCCACCTTTTTCATATGACTCTATAATAACCTCTACAGCTGTTTTAATAGAGCTCTCCAGATATTTAAGTTCCGGAAATCTACTTACTAACTCATCAAGCATCCCCCAGTTTAAGCTTTTTTTCATTATCTACTTCACTCCATCCCTATTCTTAATGCTACAGACAAAGCAGCATAATCTCCTATTTTATTCCCAAGTTTAGAAGGTTGTATTTTACATACACCTGCAGAAATTTCTAATGCCTCTCTTTTTATGACTTCTTCTACTATTTTTCTAAACAAACTTTCATTTTTTGTAAAAATAGTTCCCAAAATAATCTTTTCTGGATTTAGTATGTCAATCAAAATTGAAAGAGCTAAACCTAAATATTCAGCGCTTATCTTAATAATTTCTAAAGCAACTTTATCCCCTTTTTGTGCTGCAACAGCCACATCTTCGGCAGTAATTTTTGAAAGCATATCAAACGAAGGGCAAAATTCTACTGATTCACCATTAGACAATCTTTTCGAAATTTCTATTTGAGCTAGACGCGTAATCCCTCCTCCACTGCAAAATCCTTCAAAGGAACCTTTCTTGCCATAACCGACAGGACCATCTTTTGCTAATCTTATATGTCCTACCTCTCCAGCCATCCCATTGGTGCCTCTGTACAATTTACCATCAAGAATAAGACCCGCTCCCATACCAGTCCCAAATGTTAAGAAAATTAAATTTTTACACCCCACCCCTGAACCAAAATTCCATTCAGCAACAGCGCCAGCATTTGCATCGTTTTCCAAATATACAGGAACATTAAATTCATTGGATAATATATCAACAATCGGAATCTCGTCCCATCCTGGAAGGTTAGGCGGCGACAATATAATGCCTTTTTCTAGGTCCAAAGGTCCTCCTGAACTAATTCCTATACTTCTTACTTCTTCCAGTGTTATTTTATGGTTTTGCAGTACATCTTTAATTGTTTGAATCATTTTGTTTATCATTTCCATTGGTTGTTTGTCAAATTCTTTGGTAGAATATTCAATTCTATCTATAACGTTAACTTTAGTATCTCCCAAAATAACTGCTGTCTTTGTACCCCCTACATCAATTCCTATTACATATCCGTTGAAATCTTTCTCATATTTATTTGATTTTATTAAATATCCCACTTAAAACTCCTCCTACATATCTGGCAAAAATTTATCTTCAAACGAATTTTAATAACGGTTTTCTATAATAGTGCCTTCATTTACATTTACATACAAACAACCACATGACTCTCTAATCTTTAATTCCACCGGAACAATAATTTCTTTTTCTTTAATAAACTCATTTTTAGTAATTTGTTTAAATAAAAGCTCCGCAGCATATTCTCCTATCCTATATGGAACCTGTGCAACAGCAGTTAAGTGTGGTCTTAAAACATCTCCGCTTTCGAAATCATCAAATCCTACAACTGCAATATCCCTCGGGACTTCCAAAGAATATTTTTTAGTAGCTTTAATAGCACCTAAAGTCATTACGTGGTTACATCCAAAAATAGCTTGAGGCTTATTAGAAAAGAGAACTTTTTCAATAGCTTTACACCCGTCTTCAATTGTCCTATTTCCTTCAATTACCCGTACTTTCAGATTTGCCTCTTCCATTGCTTTTTTATAGCCTTCAAACCTCTCTCCTACAGGGTCAATGTCTAACTCTGTAGCTAAAAACACTATACTCCTATATCCATGAACTTCAATTAAATGTTTTGTCAATAAATAAGCTCCTTCTTCGTTGTTTACTTTTACTACAATACCGTCCCAGTCCTTTGGCTTTCTATCTATAAACACCACGGGAATTAACCCAGCATGTTTTTTCAAATAGCTTTGCGAGCCTGGAGCGGGAATAATAATCATACCTTCTACCTGTTTTTCGATAAAAAATTGGTAATACATTTTCTCCTTTTCAATATTTTCATCAGAATTCGCAAAAATTATATTATAATGATTTTTAATAGCCACATTTTCTATGCCTTTCATTACATTGCCAAAAAAGCTATTTGCAATATCTGAAATTATGACTCCAATAGTATAAGTCCTTTTTATACGCAAACTTTTTGCCAAAGCATTGGGTCTATAACCTAATTTCTCGATAGCATCTAGAACTTTTTTCTTAGTAATTTCTGTCACTTCAGAAGAATCGTTTATAACTCGCGATACAGTTTTTATGGAAACACCTGCATATTCTGCAACATCCTTAATAGTAGGAGAAGATTTTTGTTTTTTCATACCGCCACCCTATTCTACTTGTAATATTAGGTAAAACGTTAGACAAATTAATCCTCAATATTTATAAAAAATAATTACATTAATTACTTTTTACTCTTATATTTGGTAAAAATTTTTGATTTATACAAATTTTTATGTATTTTATCTTGTATAAATTAGATATATTTTTACTATCGTTGTCTTTCATCTTATTAAATAATATTCTACATAAAATAAAAAAATCCTTCTTTATTTAAAAAATTTTTTATGAAAATTTGATTCTAGTGTAGAAACTCAATTTTAGAATCTGCTTTTCTGTACTTTGACAATTTTTTTAGGTAAATTGTGGTAATTTGCACCTATGATAACAAAAATCCAGTGTAAAGTCTGCCGAGAAAAGCTTACATTTTACCTTTATAATACGTTATACCATTTATTGAGTAAATATGGGCACACTTCCCCCTCGGACCTTTGGAATAGCTTTTTTAGCTTGCTCCAACATATATCTTGCAAAACGCTTAAAGTTCTGGGCCAATACCTTTAAGCCTATGTTTACTCTACATTTTACAAGTCCTCTTACTCGAAGCTTCGAAAGACCATGACCACTTTTCAAGGCTGAATTGGTACCTTCTATTGCAGCTCTTTTGCTCTTGTTTTCCTCACACCTACATTCTATCTTTTCCCGTTGTTTGGCTGCTTCTATCGATTTTAGATTTATCCTCACCACGTAATCTTTTTTCTGTTCTTTGCAGTAACATTGATTTTTCAATTCACACATTGTACAGGCTTCTTTTGGAAAATGGGCCACCGTCTGCCCGTTCTTAACACCGGCATGGATTCGTATTATTCCCCTTGGACACTTTGTTATAACTTGTAAAAGTCAATATATTTTTGTACAAAAAGTGGAATATAATTTTGTACAAAAAATGTACTAAGATGCATTCGAAGAACTGTTAAAATATTCAACTTTTGACTTTAATCTATATGAAGGCCCTTTTATTGATATAACATGCGAATGATGAAGTAATCTATCCAATATTGCATTGGCTAATGTTGCTGATCCAAATACTTCTGCCCAATTAGAAAAGGGCATATTAGTTGTAATAATAGTACTATGCTTTTCATACCTTTTAGATATTAGCTGAAAAAATATATTTGAAGCATCTGTGTCTATTGGTAAATACCCTACTTCGTCTATTATTAACACTTTATACTTTGAAAAATGTTTTAATCGGATCTCTAAACGGTTTTCTGCTAATGCCTTTTTTAATTGAGACATTAATTCTTGAAAATGAATAAAATATGTAGAATATCTGTGCTTAGCACATTCTATCCCTATGGCGGCGGCAAGATGTGTCTTGCCTACCCCGGGGGTTCCTACAAACAATATATTTTCGTTATTTTCTACAAATCTTAAACTTTTTAAATCAAGAATTTCTTGTTTGTTTATGCTTGGTTGAAATTCAAAATCAAAATCATCAAGTTCTTTTAAAAAAGGGAAGTTTGCTACTTTAACACATGCAAGTATTGCTTTTTCTTGTTTTGATTTTATTTCTAAATTGCTTAGTTCATATAGAGCATCTATAACACTTTTTTCTCCTGATTTAATCAGTTTTAAGTACATATCTATATTATTTTTTATGTTATTTAATCCAAGCTCTTCTAAATTGTTTAATAGCTTAGTATAGTTACTTACACCCTCACCTACCTATGCAATAATTTATCCAATTCGTTAAGATTATTTGTGCATATTTGTTCAATATCCTCTCTATTTTTGATAAGATTTTCCATTAATTCTCTATAATGAGATTCATGATAATTTATCTTTTTATCACTTAATATATGGACAGATATCAAATCTGTGTTAAAATATACATGTAACTCATTTTCTACTGTTTTAAGAGTTACAGTTTTATTTATATATTTTGGAGGGACTGAGTATCTACTACCTTTGTAATATATCGTAGAATCTTTATGGACAGTTGCTTTTTGTTCGAAGTTCATATAACTTTCTATGATATCATTACTTGGTAGCGGAGATAGATACTCCTTCTCTTTTTGGAATAATATTATCGGTTGTATCCCTGTTGATTGATTTGTGGATTGATTAACTTTTTTGTTTATTTCATCAATTATCTTTATTAAATCTTCTTCATTTTCAAATTCACCATTGTATGGCAGTAACCAGTCAATAAATTTATTAGATGATTCCACCTTTCCTTTTGTATATGAGTGTCTTGGTTTACATAAGCGTATCTTAAAGCCAAAATCATTTGCAAATGCTTTTATTTTATTATTTATCTTCCTCCCCTCGTTTGTTATATCAACTACTGTTTTCATATTGTCAAAAAGTATTTCCTCCGGAACACCTCCTGTAGCTTTAAATGCGTTTATCAAGCATCCAATTACATCTTGTTGAGTTTTTGCTTTCCTATATTCAAAGTAGCAATATCTTGAATATCCAAGTTTATAGTTAAATACATTAACAACGAATTCTTCTCCATATCTCGAAACTAATTTTATGTCTTCCTTCCAATCTACCTGGGCCTGTTTCCCCGCAGGAGTTTCGAATCGTGGATGATCACTTGCTTTTTTAGTAGGTTTCAACCCCTTTCTCTTTACATATTTGTTGAAATTAGAATATGTTCCAATATCATAATTTTTAGAAACAAAGTATTCATATACTCCCTTTACCGTAACCCCCTTTATCTCAAGCTTTGCTTTTATTTCATCATAGTATTTATCTAATTTACTTTGTTTATTTCTTGTTTTTGGCTTGCCTTCATATCCTTCATAATACTTTTTAACAGTTCTCCTATCTATTCCATATTCTCTTGCTAATTCTGAAAAATTAGGTTTTATCTCCATAGCCTTAAATATACTAATTTGACCTAATAGATTTTTCATTTTTGGTATCCCTCCTACAAACAGAAGGATACCAAATTTATGTACAAATTTGTACATTTTTATTTTCCACTTTTCGTACATTCTTATTTTATCATTTACATAACTTTCATTTCTTCATCTATTTCATATTCGGTCACTGATATCCTAGAAATAGGCTTCCTGCCGCTTAAGTCGGTAAAGTGGAATTCCACACCGTTTTCTTTTAAAAAACACTTTTACAATTTGCACTACTTCTTCGGAGTAATAACCACCGTCTACATAGACTTCTTGGCATTCGGTATTTTGTTTTACAATAGGTAGTCTTTCTTTTAAAAGTTCTACATCGCTTTTTATGTTCTTTTCTACCGTATAGTCTGTTATGAGCTGGAAGGGATTTTCTTTTGAACAGGTTTCGCTAAGGTTTAAAACGTATCCGCTTTCAGCTTTGTTCCCCTTCTTGCGATAAGTAGCATCCTCATCGTATGCTGACTGAAGGAAATCGCTGGGTATGCTTTTGCTATCTTTGGCCTTGAGCTTCTTGGTTTTTTCGTCGTAGTACGCCTGTTCTGACAGGAATCTTGTGAGGAGGTTAGTTGTATAATTAAATGCAACAGATAAAAAAATAGCAACCATAGTGAAAATCGTGTATGATATAGGTGTCAACTAAACATCATACAAGGAGGATTTTCACTATGGTTCATAATAATTGTACCACAAAAAAACGTTCTTTTAAACACTTAAGTAGCTATCAATCTTTTGCCCTGTTAATTTTAGTTTAATTAAAGTAAATTTTTTACAACTTATACTTTATTTTTCATCACATGCTGTGTTTTATTAATCTTGAGTGGCTAATTGGTATACTAAAATAGTCCTCATGATGTCTTCCATTCTATCAACAATGAGAGAATAAGCACTTCTCATTGCTTCCTCTATTGACATAGGTTTATTGACAATACTAAAAAAAGCTGTGACTCCTATGTCATACAGTTTTTTATAGTCCTTACCTAACCCACCTGATAGTATTATAACCGGCTTACCATACTTTTTCGCAAGCTTTGCAATTCCAGCTGGTGCTTTACCAAAAACTGTCTGGAAATCAGTATTTCCCTCTCCTGTTACCACTAAATCGCAGTCTTTTATCTTTTCTTCTAATTTTGCAATTTCCATTACTATTTCTATCCCTGGTTTCAATTTAGCATTTAAAAATGCCATTAGTCCAAATCCTAATCCCCCTGCTGCTCCTGCACCTGGAATATTCGAATAATCCTTACCAGTTGTTTTTGTAACAATCTGTGCAAAGTGCTTTAAATTCTCATCTAAAATTTTCACCATTTTAGGAGTTGCTCCTTTTTGTGGTCCGTATACAGCTGATGCACCCCTTTCGCCACATAGAGGATTATCAACGTCTGATGCCACAATAAATTCACTGTCATATATCCTTTTGTCAATATTGCTTAAATCTATTTTTTCTATTTTATTAAGCTCTCCTCCACCGTAGCTTATTTCATTGCCATTAATGTCAAGGAACCTAACTCCTAAGGCTTGTGCCATTCCTGCTCCACCATCATTTGTGGCACTTCCACCTATTCCTATAATAAATTTGCGGCACCCTCTCTCCAAAGCTAACTTGATTAGCTCTCCTACTCCGTAGGTAGTTGTTTTAAGAGGATTTCTCATGTGTTCGGGAATTAAGTATAAACCTGAAGAAGCAGCCATTTCAATTACAGCCGTTCCGTCATTTAATATACCATAAAAGGCTTTTACTTTTTTCCCTAAAGGTCCCGTTACATATGCATCAATTATTTCTCCACCGGCAGACATTACAAGCGCTTCAACCGTTCCTTCTCCTCCATCTGCTATTGGAACAGGAATTATCTCTGCATTTATAACTTTTTTTATCCCCTCTTCTAAAGCATTACATACTTCTTTTGAAGATAAACTACCTTTGAATGAATCGGGTGCAAGTAAAATCTTCAAAAACATCACTCCCGCTTCCTTATTTTTTTACTTATTTTACTAGATATAACTAGATATAAATATAAATTTCAATATTCGGGGGCTATTCCCTCCCCGAATATTGAAATAAGTTCTCTAATCAAATCGATTATTAATTAAATTTTAACTATTTGTTTAAATCAAAAAATATAATTTTTTATTAATTTTCCCCTTTCTTTAAATTAGCTTTTAACCCACTGAGCTGTGTTTTACCGACGCATGATTCACATATCTTAGTCCTAGTGCTATAATAGCCGTAACTAGCAAGAATACACCTAACACAATAAAGCCTAAAAAACCTGAATAATTTCCCTTAATCCACCCAACTATATAGGGACCAAGGAATCCACCCAAATTGCCTATGGCATTTATTAATCCCATAGCTGCTGCAGCTAATTCTGGTCTTAATATATCAGTCGGAATTGCCCAAAATGGACCATAGGGAGAATAAGCACCAATTGCTGCTATAATTAAGAATATCATTTTTGTAAATGGTGTATGTGCCAAAAACTGTCCACCAATCAGTCCAAAAGCTCCAATTATAAGAGGAATAGCAACATGAATTTCTCTTTGCTGATTTTTATCGGACCATGAAGAATTTATAGCCATACCAATCATAGCAAAAGCAAATGGTACAGCAGATATTAACCCTACTACAAAAGAAGTAAAATTCTCAAAACTTTTTACAACACTTGGTACCCACATTGTATATCCATAAAATCCAGACATCCAAAAGAAATATGCTGTTACAAGTAAAAGAACTGTTTTATTTGTAAAAGCTGATAAATAACCAGTGCCTTTAGGTTTGTTGATGTTTTCTTGTTCTATTGTTTTTATAATATATTCTCTTTCTGCTTCTGATATCCATTTAGCTCTTGATGGCTTATCATCAATAGTAATCCACCAAACAGCCGCCCATAAAAGTGGTAATAAACCCTCTATAAAGAAAACCATGCGCCAGTTCGTTATTGAAAGTAACCATCCAGTAATTGGGGCCATAACAATAGCGGATAAGGGCAAGTTAATCATCCAAAAAGCATTTGCTCGAGCCCTTTCCTTCGCAGGAAACCATGTAGCCAATAAAACCAAAACTGCTGGCCAAACACCACCTTCAAAAACTCCTAGTAAAAATCTGATTATAAAAAGTTGTGTTGCATTTTTTACTAAACCTGTAGCCATTGCCATAGCACTCCATAAAATCATTAGAATAAAAACTACTTTTTTAGCACTCCATTTATTTGCTAATATTGCACCCGGTATTTGCAGTATCATATATCCAATAAAGAATATACCTGCTGCAAGTCCCATGTCAGCACTAGATAGATGAATAGATTTAGTCATATATGGTAAAATCATAGCAACATTGATTCTGTCCATATAAGCAGTCATATACATTACAAAAGCAACAGGTATAATTCGGCTCCAACGTTTTGATGTACTCTCCATATTAGCATTCTCCTTTCATGAAAATATTTTTGATTTTATTTACATTCTATAAACTTTTGCATAAAAAGCCGCTAATTTAATTGCCTCCTCCATACTGATAGAACTTGCAATATTCTTACCTGCAATATCAAAAGCTGTACCATGATCAACAGATGTTCTAATAAATGGCAATCCCAAAGTTACAGATATAGTTCGCTCAAAATCAACCATCTTTGTAGCAATATGTCCCTGATCATGGTATAGTGATATAACAGCATCAAAAGCACCTTTTAGCGCTATATAAAAAACTGAGTCCGCTGCTATTGGCCCTGTTACATCTATCTCAAGGTTTTTAGCTCTCTCAATTGCAGGTATTATCTCTCTCACCTCCTCATCTCCAAATAACCCGTGCTCTCCACTATGCGGATTTAAGCCTGCTACCGCAATTTTCGGTTTTTCTATACCTAAGCTTTTTAAAGCATTATTGCATTTTAAGATATAGTCATAAACTCTTTCTTTTTTTATCATCTCTACTGCTTGTTTAAGCGATACATGCCTAGTTAGAAAAAACACTCTCAAATTACGCACTTGAAACATTGTCAGTGGATCAACAGTATCTGTAAGTCCTCCAAGTATTTCAGTATGCCCCACATAATCTATTCCAGCAGCTTTAAGGGCTTCTTTATTAATTGGAGTAGTTGCCATCGCATTCGCGTACCCATTTTGAATTATTTCAACTGATTTTTTAATAAATTCAAAGGCAGCTTTACCCGCTTCAGCTTGAACTTTACCAAACTCAATATTATTGGAATCAACATTATTCAAGTTAATTAAATCTATGGTGCCATACTCAAATTTCTCCTCTCCTATAATATTGACAATATTAATATTTAAACTTAAATTAGTTACATTTAATGCTCTTTTTATGGCCATTAATTCACCTACAACTAACGGTTTTGAAACAGAATAAATCTCTTTATTAGTTAATGCTTTAACAACTATTTCAGGACCTATTCCTGCAACATCACCAATGGGTATTATTACAACTGGTCTATCCATCTTAGCTTAATTTCTCCTTTCAATATTTTTTTCAATATATGAAACTATATAATCGAGAGTTTTTTCGTCTCCAACCAATCCTCCTTTGGTTATTATGTTCAAACCATTAAATTCACCTCCTATTATCTTCCCATGTACAGCTAATGGAATAACTTGCTCTATAATCTCAATTCCTACTGCATTTATATTCTTTAAAAACTCTTGTGTTATATCACCTCCACTTACATACACAGAACTTACTTTAAAAATAGGATTCTGCAAAATGTACTTAGTTATTTTACTTAATCCATCTGAGATTTTGTATGATATTGTATTTGGACTAACGTTATATTGTTTGGATAATAATTTTAAGTCTAAAACGTCTTCACTTTTTAGTGAAGTCGTTATACATAAATATTTGTTTCCTTTATTATTTTTTATATAGTAAGGGATTCTTGTTATTTCTTCGCTTAAATTTTCAATCACGTTTCTTATATTAACATTCCAGATTAATATATTTCTCTGCTTTGAAATATAATCAATCTGTTTTCTTGTTAGATCTGTTGTACTACCAATAATCATTAAAATTTTGTGTTCTTTACCCTCGTTATAATTTTGTCCTAATAAGTTTTTAGCCATTGCTGTAGTAAAAGGTCCAGGGTCTATACAAACGATAGGTATTTTTGACAATATACACGCTTTTGCAATTGTATCAATGTCCTCATCCGTAGCAGCGTCTATAACAATTATCTCATTTAAATCGTTTGCAATTTTTTCACTTAAAACAACATAACCTTTCATTACATCTTCCAAATAAATATATCCGATATTTTTATTACTTTGCCCTTTTATTATATCTATTATTTTTGAGGACTTAACTGGCGTCTTAGGATCTTTTGAAACACCTGTTCTTTGTAAAGGTATAGAATTGACAAGGAGGTATCCTCCAACTGAAATTCGCCCAGAAGAAGGGTATGCCACCACAACAATAGCTTTATATCCCTGTTTTAATCCATCTAGAACACCATCTATTTCAGCTCCAATATTTCCTCTTAAAGTACTATCTATTCTTTTGCTAATTAAGTCTACTTTTTCTCTAAATTGGTTGACTACATTTTTTACTGTCTCATATGCATAACTAGGTTCTTGTGCTCTTGTATCTGTGTTTATACAAACTACATCTTTGTCTATAGAACAATCTGCTATACTTCGATAACTTAATAACGAAATAGAATTAAATCCACTTTCTTTCAACAAAGCTCCCGTCGCATTTGCTCCTGTAAAGTCATCTGCAATAACCAAAATTTTGGGCATCAATAATATCCTCCTTTATCTACATTTAAACCAAATACAGTGTTGGAACTAATTTTTTTAGATCTTCTATTATTTTTTCATCTAAAAGTGAATCGCTTATTAAAATATCAATTTCACTTATTCTACATATTTTTGCAAGTGACCTCTTGTTAAACTTACTATGATCAGCAAGCAAAACAGACTTATTTGCACTTTGAATCATTTTTTTCTTCAAAAAAGACTTTTCAACTGTTGGGGTAGAAACCATATATTCCTCATCAATTGATGATACTCCTATAAACGCGTAATCTACATTAATCGATTTTATAAATTCCTCTGCATAATTCCCAATTAAAGCCCCTACATTTGATTGAACTAATCCTCCGGTACAAAACACTTTTATATTTGAGTTAGTATAAAGCTCAATTGCGATCTTTATATCATTTGTTATAACAGTTATATCTTTTGTGTATTTCAAATTCTTTGCTACTTCCAGACATGTTGTTCCCGCATCAAGTATTATAGATTGCCCTTCCTTGACAAATTCCGCAGCTTTTTTACCGATTCTTTCCTTCTCAGCTTTGTTTATCACTTCTTTATTTGAGTACGGAATCTCATAGTTCAATATATTAGAATATACAGCTCCTCCGTGAGTTCTTAATACTATACCTCTTTCTTCTAAATATGCAAGATCACGTCTTATAGTCATTGGCGATACTTTTAATTTTTGGGATAGCTCTTCTACTTCAACTTTTCCATTTTCTTTTAATACACTTATAATTTTAATGCGCCTTTCTTCGGGTAACATTTTCATTCTCCTTGTTTATTTTTATCGATTATATATGTTTATTTATGTTCATATATGTTATATTCGACATAATTTAAAAAAATCCTTCTTAAAGTTTTAAAAAATCTTATAGATTATTGTTCTAAAAACATCTGTAAAAAAGCTGTTTCTTTTTATCTTGGTTGTATTTATTATAAAATCAATTTCCATTCACATTATTTAAGCACTAATAGTTAAGCAGGCTAAGTAATTTTTGGCATTATTCCTTAATATATATTGCTTACTCTCCTTCCTTACTCTCTTTTTCTAATCTAGCATCTAGTAAAATTTGATTTTATTTTGCCATTTTAAGAGCTAAAGATGAAAAGCTAGCCAAATTCTTAGAGTCTGTACTTAATCAAATACTAATCACTCAAGCTATTGAGCAAATCAAAACTCATTGATGATAGTTGATTAATTTTAGATAGAGAAAAATCTTTCCCATAAGGAAGGAATTTTTATTGACAATAACAAGTTGATAAAAAAACCTGCCAGCTAGCAGGTAAAATAGTTTATCTTTCAATTATTTCTTTTATACATTTGCTTGACGACATATTTTGACATATAAAAATAATTTCTCCCGAGAGCCAATCGATTTAAGTTTTGTACACGGAATTTGAAGCTCCTTTATTTGATTATTTTACAAGATTGCTCGAAATTTTAAGAAAAAAAAACGGAGAATAAAACAGGAGTAATTTCACCTGTTGTTATCTCCAGACAAAGCCTAATACGACTTTACCATAGATTGTATTGGTGTTTTAGGCTTATATATTGAGGCAGCCCCTCTACCGGAATTTTTACCTCACCGTGTATTAAAGGCCTTGCGTAGTTGAAAAATTCCTCTTTTACATAAGTGCCGTCCTCTGTTATCCAGGATGAAGGTAGCAGTTTTTCCTCGTTGCATACTTCTCCCGCGTTTACCACTTCGATGTGTGTGGTATAAGGATTGTCGCTATCTCTTATGATAGCCACCATTTTACCGCTTTCACCGTTTAATGCAAACTGCACCGCTTTTCTGCCAACTTTTTCTGCTTCTTCAAAGTCCACCTGGGAGGCAAAGTGAAGAGCGCTTCTCTGTGTAAAACCTAATCTTGTCATTCTTACCCTTTTATATATCTTTTGTTTTATCAGGTATTCTAAGTAATCGCCAACTCCGCCTAACTGAGTGTGTCCAAAACTGTCCTGTTTGTAGGAACCAGAGCCTGCTTCAACATAATTACCACTTTCATCTTTAATTCCTTCTGAAATGGTGATAAAGACGTTGCCGTACTCTTTGTAAGCTTCATTTACTTCTTCCAGAAATTTTTCTTCGTTGAAAGGTACCTCAGGAAGATATATAAGATGTCTTAAGTTAGGGAGTCGGTCTTTTACTAGAGCAGAAGAAGCAGCCAGCCATCCAGCGTTTCTCCCCATCACTTCAAGTACATTTATTGTTTTTGTCTCGTATGCTTCTCCGTCCAGCGCAAGTTCTAACGTTACAGTTGCAATAAATTTTGCTGCACTGCCAAAACCCGGAGAATGGTCTGTAAATACGAGGTCGTTGTCTATCGTCTTGGGTATGCCGATGACGTTTATTTCAAATCCCACTTCTTTTGCGTAGCTGTGAATTTTATGGACAGTTTCCATTGAATCGTTTCCGCCGATATAGAAAAAGTATTTTATATTGTACTCTTTGAAGATTTCAAATAATTTTTTGTACTCTTCATCATTTTCCCTGTAATCCTTTAACCTGTATCTGCAAGAGCCCAGCACTGCTGAAGGAGTAAACCTCATCTGGTTTATTTTATCGTAGGGTATGTCAAATACGTCAATTATCTTTTTTTTTAAAATACCTTCTATGCCGTTTATCCCGCCGTAGACTTTGTCAATTTTAGAAAAGGTTGAGGCTTCCATTATCACCCCATACAGGCTTGAATTTATGACAGCTGTGGGACCTCCTGACTGAGCTACCAGGCAATTGACTTTAGAAGACATGGCTATACCCCCATACTATAATTTTCTAATTTTTACTTTTATTTATTTCTTCTAAAATGGCTGGTGCCCAATTGCTGCACCCCAGGACATTTTTCATCTTATGTTTTACTATCGTCTTTATAGCTTCCCTTCCTTCTTTTAAGTACTGCCTCGGGTCAAAATTTTCAGGATGTTCCGCCAGGTGTTTTCTTATGGCTGCGGTCATGGCAAGCCTTAAGTCTGTATCTATGTTAATCTTCAATACGCCCATAGTAGCAGCATTTCTTAGAATGTCTTCAGGAACACCTTTAGCTCCAGCAATATTTCCGCCATACTTATTACATATTTCAACAAATTCTGGAATTACCGTGGAAGCACCGTGAAGAACTATAGGGAATCCTTCTGGAAATCTTTTTACTATCTCCTGTAATCTTTCAAAATCCAGTTTGGGATCACCTTTGAATTTATAGGCGCCGTGACTGGTTCCAATAGCTACTGCCAGCGAATCAACCCCGGTTCGCTCTACGAATTCTGCTGCCTGATCAGGGTTAGTCAAAAAAGCTTCATGCTCTTTTACTTTCACATTGTCTTCAATTCCGGCTAAGGTTCCGAGTTCGCCTTCCACAACTACACCTCTTTCATGTGCGTAATCTACCACTCTTTTTGTAAGCTTAACGTTTTCTTCAAAAGGAAGCTTGGAACCGTCAATCATAACAGAGGTAAATCCACCGTCTATGCACTCCTTGCAGATTTCAAAGTCTTCACCGTGGTCAAGATGTAAGGCTATTGGTATGTCCGCAGCTTCCTGAACAGCAGCTTCTACGAGTTTGACCAAATAGATGTGCTTTGCGTATTTTCTAGCCCCAGGAGAAACCTGAAGTATCACTGGTGCCTGCTCTTCTTTTGCTGCTTCAATTATACCCTGTATAATTTCCATGTTGTTGATGTTGAAGGCTCCTATAGCGAATTTGCCCTCATAAGCTTTTTTAAACATTTCCTTAGTGGTAACCAATGGCATTTAAATCTCCCCCTCTTTGGTAATTTGTTGAGCATGGTGAATAAAAATACCGATTGAGTTATTAATTTTATTTTAAACTATTTCATTGTAAAAGTACATAACTTTAAAAAATAAAATTTTATGAGTATATGACTTGATTCATTTATACAGCAGGATTATCGACATAGAAGTAAATCATGTAATTCCCAAATGAAACCAGTTTTATAGTTTTCTATTACTCTTATTTTTACTTTGATTTGTCATTCCCTAATATCACCGTTACATCTACAGGTGAGTCGTGAGAAATGTCTTTTTCTACGGAAAGTATAGAAAGGGCATTTGCTACTTTTTTAGCTTTTTCTTCATTAGTTCTGGCATATACGTGGGATGAGAAAAATGTAGTTCCTATAACATTTCCTATTCTTACTACATCAAATCCTTGTCTTTTCAATATTTCCGCGTATTTTGAAGCTAGTCCCTCTATATTTGTCCCATTTAATATTTCCACTCTTATATTTTTATTTTCTTCTCCAGTAGATGTATTGGATAGTAAGTTCTTCTTACCTAAAAACTTTGCCACCATCTCAGGAATTTTAGTAGAGTCTGCAAAGAAATAACTAACACCATCTTTATACCCTGGTTCACCGGGCAGTGTAAAAGTATTTACAGTAAAAGGTTTATTTTTTATAAATTGGTAACTATACTCTGTTATTTCTGATGCAGTCAAATCTGTCTTTACATATTTAGTTATGGTAATAGCCAACGAAGGAAGTTTGGGCAGAATAGAAGGTTGCGTCAATTTTTTGAATATAGCCTCAAGAAATTGATGCTGTGCTCTTATCCTCCCAAGGTCAGCATCAGGATAACCATATCTATATCTCACAAATTCCATTGCTTTTTCCCCATTTAATACTTGCCATCCTTTTTTTAAGTCTATATGAAGAGGAGGATCAGCACTGTTATCGTCATATTTCATATCAAAAGGAACATATACTTCTACTCCTCCAAGTATATCTATTACTTTTTTAAAGCCTTCATAATTTAAAATTATATAATTATCTATTTTTATTCCAAGCAGGTTTTCTATAGCTTTTTTTGTTCCTTCTATTCCTTCTTCAGAAAAGGCAGCGTTTATTTTTTTATCACCAGGAGCGTTATAGCCTGGACGATGATAATAAGTATCTCTTGGAATCGACAAGATATTTATACTTTTATTTTCAGGATTGTAGTTTACTATAAATAAGGTATCAGATAAGTTGTTTTCATCGCTTCCTATAACAACGATATTTTTCTGAGTAAAAGATTCGTTTTTAGAAGGAATATTTGAAGAAGGGTTTCCATTTTGAACAGCAGATACATGTATATTTCTATAAAATATAAGAGCTGCTATTCCTGTAGAAATTATAACTCCCACCAAAAGAAAGGATAATATTTTAAACAGTTTCATATTTTTTCCCTCCTAAATATCTTATTATGCTCATTTAGTCTATCACATATTATATATCTATTGTATATCACTTTGATTTGATAATGTCAATTAATGTGATGTTATTGTTATATAGAAAATTCGAAAGGCATTACATCTTTTTTTAAAAAAACTTTCATAATAAATAAAAAAAATAAAGACACCGAGACCGATAATATTACTTTCAGTGTCTTTAAAACAAGACAGGTAAAAATAGTGCCAATATTATAAATTTTTCTTTAAACTACTTGTTCTAATATGTGTTTTCTGGCTCCCTTGGCACTTGCATATTTAATTTTTAAATAGAATAAATTAAAGTAATTACATCATAAAATTTCTCAAAATCCAACTTTCATTAAATAATCAATGGCTTTTTGAAGCTCTGTTTGAACCTTTTTATATTCTATTCTCTTCCATTCTTTCAATAGAGGTATAAACCTGGCATTCTTCGTATTCTTGATTTTTTCGATTAAAAGAAGTATCATCCCTCGGTTTCTTATATTTTCCCTATATTTTAATGAAAAATTTCTTTAACCCTGCCTTACTTAATTTTTCTAAGTTCATCAATAAATGCTGGTCTTTTTTTATATAACCTCATTAGCTCATTTATAATTTCTTTTTGGCTTTGCTGTCCTGCTATTTTTTTATATCTTTTAAGTATTCCACATACTCTTTGATAGTCTTTTCTATTTGATGAAGAGCTTGCAGCAAGTTTTATATATTTTTTGTATACTTCAATAACTTCATCTTTAAACTTATCTTTTAGCTTATCTGCATATTCTTCTATTCTTGTTGGATTTTCTTTTACAAACTCCATAAGCTCATCCAAGTCATTTTCTTCTAATATGACCTTAAGATAAATATCTTTCCCATGCCATCCCTCGAAGCTTTTTAATTCTTGTTTTAAATTATTGTAAAACTCTGCTCTATCGCCAGTAATTAATTCCTTTAGTTCTCGATAGTATTCAAAATTTCCATCAAACAAAAGCTCTTTTGCCAATTTCATTTGTTCTTCTTTTAATGAAAGCTTTTTATAGGCTTCATATCTCATCTTTTTCCATTTTGATACTAAACCAGGATATTGCCTGTCTTGTTCCTCCCACTTTAAAGCTAATTCTATGACTTTCCCATAGTCTTTTTCTCTAAAGCTCTTTTGAATAAACACTTCTTTAAAAAAGTCAAATTCAAGATGTTCTTGTACGAATTGTTCTATTTCTTCTCTACTCCCATATCTCTCTTTTATTACATAAAGAATTTGAAGTAATTTTTCCGTAATATGTTTTCCATAGCGATTCTTAGTAGACCAATTACTTATAAGATATTCTATTTTCGACACCAGTTTATCTCTCAGTTCCTCTATGTCAACAAAGTCAGCACAAAGCCAAAGTATATCAATTCTATAACTTTCCCATCCATCAAAAATTTTGCTTTCACTTAATGTCAATAACCTATTAAATATCTCCCTTTTTAAATTTGCATCTAAGTTTTCACTCTGAGTTATTATGTCTCCTATAACTTCTATGGCGTCTGATATTAACAAATCTATACTTCCGCCCGAATCATCTGCGTATTCAAAAGCCTGTATCGCTTCTTCAAGTACTAAAAATGCAATATCCAATGCTAAGAATATATCCTCAGTGTCTCTGGCTTTCCACAATAAATCTCCCATTTCACTTGCAAAATCATATGTTTCATCATAAGAAATAAAACCATCTCTGCCCTTATATTTCTTAACAATAGAATTTATTAGTTTTCTGCACCTTATAAGTTCCTGTTTACTGTCAACTTTTGAATATCTCAAGACGAGCCTCTTTTTTAAAGTTTCATCCTCTCCTATTAAATCCATTAGGATATCTATTAACTCTTCTTTTGAAAGACTATCTAATACTTCTTTTATATCCTGTTTTATATCCTGCTGTTCTTTAGCTCTTTTTTGTACATTTGAAGCTTCATTTTGACTGCTAAAAAAAATCTCAACCAGTTTATAAAAAGCTGCTACCTGATGTTTACATACAGGACCATAATCATATGGGCAATTACATTCTGAATAGAGAATTTTCCCATTGTCATCAAGTTTTACTATAACCTCATAGTCATCATTACCTTGAATTTTGAAAATATATTCATTTTTCCCGGGATTATAAATGTCTATTATGTTCCCTCCAACATAGTAATCATAACCTCTATCTAAAATTATTTCATCGATATAGTCTTCAAAATCATATATAGTCATTTATACTTTCTCACCACTCTTTCTCAAAAAGACAACATTTTTTTGATAAATTTTATTTTTCCTGCTTGAATCGTCAAAAATAGTTATCACCTACCTTAGGTAACAGATTTATTTAATTATCCAATTACTTTAATAAAGTATTTCTCTACAAACTATAAAAATTCCTTCTTCCAAAATAATTTTTTCGTAAAAATATTAAAAAAATGATAAAATATAAATAAAATAAAAAAGCCACCACAAAGGAGGTATCCTCGTGAAGAGTTATAGAAAAGAGTTGTGGTTTGAAACAAAAAAGAGAAGAGAATTTATAAACATTACACCTCTTATAGAGGAATGCGTTAGGGAAAGCGGAATCAAGGAAGGGCTTCTTTTATGTAATGCAATGCACATTACCTCAAGTGTTTTTATAAATGACGATGAACCAGGCTTACATAAGGACTTTGAAAATTTCTTGGAAAAATTAGCCCCCGAAAAACCCTATGACCAATATTATCATAATACTTATGAAGATAATGCAGACGCTCATTTAAAGCGTACAATAATGGGTCGAGAAGTTGTAGTAGCTATAACAGATGGAAAATTAGATTTTGGTCCATGGGAACAAATCTTTTACGGTGAATTTGACGGAAGAAGGAAAAAGAGAGTGTTGGTCAAAATTATAGGTGAATAAAAAATCTCCAGTTTCCCGGAGATTTACAAAGTCCTTTTATAATCTTCATTGCTTATCTTGTCAGTTTCCTCTACATAACCAGCATTTTCATCATCATAGTCATCATCATAATTATCCAAACCGCTTTTTGTCTTATTAAATCGTGCAACCTCCTGGTAAGAATCCTCTGCATCAAATTGAATTTCTCCTTTTAAATCCTTATACCCCCATCCAAAGGGGTATTTTATCATTCTCTCTTCATTAGGCCTTGAATTCCTTAAATCTTTTAATTTCAAATCATTATTTTTAGCGCATTCTGCACAAAGAGCAGCATAAGGAAGGGCTTCTAATCGTTCTTCTTCAATGGGCTTATGGCAGTGAGTACATATCCCGTAAGTACCCATTTCCATCCTCTTAAAAGCCTCTTCTATTTGCCTTAAAATATGTTTTTCGTTGTCTTTAAGAGCATAATTTTTCTCTACTTCATAAACTTCAGAAGCAAAATCTGCCGGATGATTATCCAACAGAGAAAGTTCTTGATAATACTCTCTCTGTGCAATTCCACCAATGCCATCATTGTAATTCATTTGATTTATTGTGCTTAAGACCTTTCCCTTTTCTTTTAATAGTAATTGTCTAAAATGTTCCAGCTTTTCACTATCCATCATACCAACTCCTATTTAATATAACTTTTGATTTACAATCTTAACTATGTCAGCTATGATACTGCCAATTAGAGGTAAATTTAATACCACCAATTTTTGAAGTATATAAAGAACTATCGCACCAAGTATTGTAAAGCCTACTGCTATTCCAAAACCTCTTGCTACCCCGCCTATAAAGTTTAACCACAAAAGCCTATAAGGGCTTTGCATAAGCTCGACGTAATCAGCAATTTTCATCTTCTCCATCATCTCTGACATTTGGTCCAATTGTTTTTTTATTGTAGTTAACATAATATTATTATTGTTTTTATATTCGCCTTTATTCAAGACTTTTTCCTCCTTACATTTAATTTTTCCAGTATCGTTTTCTTTATTACTGTAAAATAAAGCCTTTATAAACGTTTATTTATTCATTAGAAAAAATATGCAATCAATCTTGTATTTAATAATAGTTTACCTCAAAATATAATTCAAGTGAAGCGTTGTTGACTTTTAATTTTGCACATATTATCATTAATTTAAAGTACAAATTGTGGGAGTTGATAAAATGGATTTAAGTTTTAAAACAAAAGTAGTACATACTGGAAACTACATAGATAAAGAAATTCCTCCAATGCCAAAAACTCTTCCTATCTATCAAACTTCTGTTTTCACTTTTGATACATTGGAAGAAGTTTACGATTATCTTGGTGGTAATCCTTCAAGGTATATGTACACAAGACTTGGAAATCCTAATCAAACAGCAGTGGAAGAATTAATTGCCAGTTTAGAAGGCGCGGAAGCAGGACAATCTTGTTCATCCGGAATGGCGGCAATTTCTTCAGCTTTGTTGGCAGAAGTAAATTCAGGAGACCACATAATCGCCGCAAAAGATATTTACGGTGGTACAAACAGTCTTTTTAATGCAGAATTTAAAAGACTTAATATTGATGTAACTTTAGTAGATTTCTCCGATTTAGAAGCTGTTGAAAAAGCTATAAAACAAAACACTAAAGTGATATACATGGAAATCATGACAAATCCTCTAATAAGAGTTTTTGACGTTGTGGAAGTTGCAAATATTGCAAAAAAGCACAATATAAAATTGATTGTTGACAATACTTTTACAACACCTTATTTGATAAAACCAATTGAATTAGGAGCCTATGCTGTAATACACAGCGCAACAAAATACATTAATGGCCACAGTGATGTCATCGCCGGACTTATAGCAGGTAATAAAGAATTTATCTCCCGCACAAAAAGAATCACACAAAACTTCGGCGGTTCAATGAGCCCCTTTGATGCATGGCTGGTTTTAAGAGGAGCAAAAACTCTATTCTTAAGAATGAGAGAACACTGTAAAAATGCAATGGAATTGGCTAAATTCTTAGAAAGCCATCCAAAAGTCAAAAAAGTGTATTATCCCGGACTTCCCTCTCACCCAGACTACAGCGTTTCAAAGAAGTTGTTTAAAGATGAGTTTGGAGGTATGTTAAGTTTTGAAATAGAAGGTGGAGAACCTGAAGTAGATAAGTTTATGCAAGAGCTGAAACTGGTGAAATTTGCTCCTTCACTGGCAGGAGTACAAACCATGATAACTCATCCAAAATCCACTTCCCATAGGTCTCTCAGCAAGGAAGAATTAAACGCGTTAGGAATTTCAGAAGGGCTTATAAGAGTTTCTGTTGGAATAGAGGAGATAGAAGATATTATAAAAGACTTTAAACAAGCTCTTGACAAGATATAAGAAAAAAGTTTAGGGCTTTCCCTAAACTTTTTTATATTTCATCTAGCGCCTTTAATACCTCTTCAACGTGTCCATCTACTTTTACTCTTCTAAATATTTTCCTAACAATCCCTTCAGAGTCAATGATAAAAGTTGACCTTTCTATTCCCATTTTCTTTTTGCCATACATATTTTTTTCTTTGTATACCCCATATTCTGTAGACACATTCGCATCTTTGTCACTTAGAAGAATAAAAGGAAGATTGAATTTTTCAATAAACTTTTTATGAGAAGTTTCATCATCTAAACTTATACCTATTACAACAGCATTTTTCTCTTCTATCGACTTTATGTTGTCCCTAAAAGAAACAGCTTCTTTTGTACAACCTGGAGTGTTATCTTTTGGATAAAAGTATAAAACAACCTTTTTACCTAAAAAATCTGAAAGGGAAACTCGTTTTCCATCATGAGTATTTAAAGTAAAGTCAGGAGCTTTTTTATTTAGCTCTACCATGCTATCCCTACTTTCTAAAATTATTTTCCTTAGATAATTATTTTCTGTTACTTCTATTATATATTTTCTCACGCAAAATTTCAATAGCTTTTTATCTCTCTCATCAATTCTTCAAATTGGGAAAAATCAAGGGACTGCTCTCCATCAGATAATGCTTTATTGGGCTCAGGGTGAACTTCCACCATTATTCCATCTGCACCAGCAGCTATTGCAGCCTTCGCCATTGGTATAATTAAGCTTCTTTTCCCTGTACCATGGCTTACATCTGCGATAATAGGCAAGTTTGAAAGTTCATGAATTACTGGAATAGCAGCTATATCTAAAGTATTTCGCGTATAAGTTTCAAAAGTCCTTATACCTCTTTCACACATGATGATATTGGTGTTTCCTTCAATAGCAATATATTCCGCTGCATAAAGCCATTCCTCATAGGTAGCTGAAAATCCCCTTTTTAATAAAACAGGCTTTTTGGTTTTTCCTACTTCTTTGAGAAGCGAAAAATTCTGCATATTTCTTGAACCTATTTGAAAAACATCAGCATATCTTTCAACAATTTCAACATCCCTCACATCCAAAACTTCAGTTACAACAGGCAAATTAAACATATCGCCTACATTTCTCAGCATTTTAAGTCCATCAATTCCTAAACCTTGAAAAGAATAAGGAGAAGTGCGGGGCTTATAAGCTCCTCCTCTTAAAGCATTTGCGCCCCAGCTTTTAACTTTTTCTGCTGTTTTTACAAGCATTTCTTCATTCTCAACAGCGCAGGGTCCTGCTATTATAAGTTTGTCTTTACCCATAGTTATATTCCCAATTTTTATTGATATTTTGTTATTTTTGTCGCCAATTATTTTAAGGTCCATTTTATCACCTTCATAAAACTTCTTTTAAGCTGGATACAAAACTCTTAACTTCCTGCAGCATTTCAGATTTATTATACCCTTTAGCAATTCTTTCTACAAGGGCACTCCCTACAATAATTCCATCACTGAAATCTTTTAATTTTTTCGCCATCTCCGGAGTAGATATGCCAAACCCTATCGCCTTTGGCATATTGGTGTATTGAGAGACTGTCTTCATATATTCTTCAATGTCAGTTTCAATATCCTCCCTCGCACCTGTCACACCTGTAATTGAAACGCAATATACAAATCCTTTGCCATTTTCAGTAATTAATTTTATTCTTTCTTTTGATGTGGGAGCAACTAAAGGTATTAAATAAATATCGTATTTATCTGCTTCTTCTAAAATATCTTTTCTTTCTTCAATAGGCAAGTCTGGTATGATAAGCCCATCTATCCCTACATCTTTTGACTCTTTTAAAAATTTTTGTATGCCATATTTGAATATAGAGTTATAGTAGACAAGGTAAACCAGAGGGATATCACTTTTTAACCTTATTTTTTCTACTATTTTCATTATATCAGGTATTTTTACACCTTTATTTAAAGCTCTTTGTGAAGAAGCCTGTATTGTAGGTCCATCAGCTAAGGGATCAGAATAAGGTATTCCCAGTTCTATTATATCCGCTCCTGCTTCTTCCAAAGCCAAGACTATATCATAAGTCGTCTCTATATCCGGGTCTCCCGCTGTTATAAAGGTTATTAAAGCTTTGTGCCCTTCTCCTTTTAAGGCTTCAAACTTTTTGTCAATCCTATTCATAACTCCACCCCCAATACTTTTGCAACTGTATCTACGTCTTTATCTCCTCTGCCTGACAAATTTACAATGATAATATTGTCTTCACTTAAATTTGGAGCCAGTTTCATAGCATATGCCAAAGCGTGAGCACTTTCCAAAGCTGGTATTATCCCTTCTGTTTGAGATAAATCCATAAAAGCCGCCAATGCTTCTTCGTCTGTCGCATACACATATTGAGCTCTATTACTTTCTTTTAAAAAGGCATGTTCTGGACCTACACCTGGGTAATCCAGTCCTGCAGATATAGAGTATACTGGCATTATCTGTCCCTCTTCATCCTGTAAAAGATAAGTCATCATGCCGTGCAATACTCCTACAGAACCTTTCGCCATTGTAGCTGCATGTTTCCCTGTCTCAATTCCTTCACCTGCAGCTTCCACGCCTATCAATTTTACCTCTTTATCTTCAATAAAGGGATAGAAAATTCCCATGGCATTGCTGCCTCCGCCAACACAAGCAATCACATAATCAGGAAGTCTTCCTTCTTTTTGAAGTATTTGCTCTTTTGCCTCATCTCCTATTACTCTTTGAAAATCTCTCACCATAGTAGGATAAGGATGAGGCCCAACAACAGAACCCATCACATAAAAGGTATCGTTTATATTCGTCACCCAATCCCTTATTGCTTCATTTACTGCATCTTTTAAGGTTCCCGTCCCTGATTTTACTGGTGTTACTTTTGCACCTAAAAGTTTCATTCTAAAGACATTTAAAGATTGCCTTTTTATATCTTCTTCTCCCATGAATATTTCGCATTCCATTCCAAACATTGCAGCAGCTGTAGCAGTTGCCACTCCATGCTGTCCTGCCCCTGTCTCAGCTATAACTCTCTTTTTATTCATCCGTTTTGCCAATAAAATCTGTCCCAATACGTTGTTTATTTTATGGGCTCCTGTGTGGTTTAGGTCTTCCCTCTTTAGATAAATCTTTGCCCCACCCAGCTTTTTAGTAAGATTCTCAGCATAATACAAAGGTGTAGGCCTTCCTGAATATTCCCTCAAGTAATACCTATATTCTTCCATGAAATCTTTATCCTGTTTAGCTTTTTCAAATTCCCTCTCTAATTCTATAAGCGCATTCATCACAGTCTCTGGCACATACTGGCCTCCAAAACGTCCAAATCTTCCATTCATCGAATACCCCTCACTTTTTCAATAAATGATTTCATTTTTTTAAAATCTTTATAACCTTCTGTCTCAACGCCACTGGAGACGTCAACAGCATATGGATTTACTATTTTTATAGCTTCCTCTACATTGTTTCCATTTAGCCCTCCTGCCAAAATTATTGGAACATTCAATTCAATCCCCTTCAAAACTTCCCAATTAAATGTTTTTCCTGTACCACCGTATTCGTTTTTTGTCAAAGTATCAAATACAAAACTATTTACTTTAAATTCTTTTGTTTTTTCCAAATCTTCTTTGTCTTTTATGCGTATTGCCTTCCACACTGTGAAATTTTTAAAATTATCTATATAATCCTGTGTTTCATCACCGTGAAACTGTAAAACATCGAGATTTAGTGTTTGAGCTATCTTTAATGCATTTTCCACTGGTTCATTTACAAAAACTCCCACTGTTTTGATCTCTTTATCAAGAAGTCTTATGAGGTATAAAGCCTGTTCTACCTCTACTTGTCTTTTGCTTTTTGCAAAGACAAATCCTACATAATCAGGTTTTAGCTCATTGGCATATTCAATATCCTCTTTTCTTCTCAGTCCGCAAATTTTTACTTTTACCAATTTATCCTCCTCCTTTTGCCTCCCTTACAAAATCAGTGATTTTGTCAATATCATCTATAATTTTCATAAAAGTCTCGCCAATTAATACGGCATCTACTCCCAATGAAGCTAAATACCTTACATCTTCAGGTATTTTTATTCCACTTTCGGAAACAATTATTGTACTTTGAGGTATATATTTAATCAAATTTTCTGTTGTGTTTATATCTACATTAAAAGTTTTGAGGTCTCTATTATTTATACCTATTATGTCACATTCAGCTTCTAATGCTATTGCAAGCTGCTGTCTATCGTGAACTTCCACAAGCGCATCTAAACCTACACTTTTAGATAAATTATAAAAATCTCTTAATTTGTCCCCTAATACGGAAACAATGAGAAGTACTGCGTCGGCTCCTAAAATTTTTGATTCATATATTTGGTATTCATCCACAATAAAATCTTTTCTCAAAATAGGTTTTGAACTCACTTTTTTTACTTCCCTGATATAGTTGTCATCCCCTTTAAAAAATTCCTTCTCTGTCAAAATGGAAATAGCGTCAATATCAACTTTCTCATATACTTTTGCAATTTTTACTGAATCAAAGTCTTCTTTTATAATTCCTTTGGAGGGAGAGGCTTTTTTTATCTCCCCAATAATTGATATACCCTCTTTTTGAAGTGCTTTCTTGAAACTGCCAGAATAGCCTCCTTTAATTTCGTTAATTAGTTCCTCTACTGGCTTTATTCTTTTTTTCTCTTCCACCTCCTTTTTTTTGTGTCTCACAATCTCATCTAACACCATCAACTAAGCCTCCTTTGGTACTCCAAAATCTCTGTAAGCTTATCAAGAGCTAAACCCGTATCTATTAGATAATTTGCCACTTTTATTCCTTCTTTTAAATCTTCCACAACTTTTCCTATATATAAGGCTGCTGCTGCGTTTAAAACGACTATATCTCTTTTTGGCCCTTTTTCACCTCTCAAAATGTTCAAAATTATTTGAGCATTTTCTTTAGCGTCTTTGCCTTCTAAATCTTCAAGTTTTGCATAAGGGATACCGTAATCTCCTGGGTCTATCACATAATCAATGACTTTGCCTTCTTTTACTTCACTGACAAAAGTAGGAGAAGTAGTAGTTATTTCATCAAGGCCATCAAAACCGTGGACCACCATAGCCTTTTCAATTCCCAATCTTAAAAGTACTTCAGCAAGAGGATGAATCAATCCTTTATCGTAAACTCCTAACACCTGTCCTTTTACAAATGCGGGATTTGTCAATGGCCCTAAAACATTAAATACCGTTCTTGTGCCTAACTCTTTCCTAATACCTGCTACGTTTTTCATTGCAACGTGATATTTGGGCGCAAACAAAAATCCCATACCCTTTTCTTCGATTAATCTTTTTGTTTTTTCTGGCACCATTTCAATGTCAAATCCCAATTCCATCAAAACATCTGCACTTCCACTTTTACTGGAAACAGCTCTATTGCCGTGTTTTGCAACTTTTACTCCTGCAGCTGAAGCAATTATAGCAACCGCCGTTGAAATATTGAATGTCTTCCCCCCATCGCCACCTGTACCACAAGTATCTATCACGTAGTCCGAAGCAAGTTCTACTTTTATTGCGTTGTCTTTCATTGCCTTCGCGAAACCTGTTATTTCTTCCACACTTTCACCTTTTAATCGTAGTCCTATTAATATGCCCCCTATTAAAGAAGGAGTTGCATTACCACTCATAATTTCATTCATAACAGCATAAGCTTCTTTTTCTTTAAGACTTTCCTTTAAAACAATTTTTTTAATAGCTTCTTGTAACATGGTATCCCACCTCCAAAAAATTTCTCAAAATTTCTTTCCCCTGCTCTGTCAAGATAGACTCTGGATGAAACTGTAAACCATATACAGGGTACATTTTATGCCTTACTCCCATAATCACTCCTTCCTCTGTATAGGCTGTAATTTCTAAATCTCTTGGAAGGGTTTGTCTGTCAATAACAAGAGAATGATATCTCATTGCCTCTATGGGATTCTTAATATCTTTAAATATTTTTTCACCTTCGTGAAATACGAGAGAAGTTTTGCCATGCATTATCTTATCTGCTTTCACAATTTTTGCACCATATGCATATCCAATCGCTTGGTGGCCAAGGCATATTCCTAATATTGGAATTTTGTCCCCTAAACTTTTAATGACATCAACGCATATGCCTGCATTTTCAGGCCTTCCCGGTCCAGGTGATAATATAATTTTCTCAGGATTCAGTTTTTCAATCTCTTCAATATCCATTTCATCATTTCTTATTACAAATATTTCTTTGTTCATTTCTCCCACATATTGATAAAGATTATAGGTAAAAGAATCGTAATTATCTATAATCAGAATCATCAAAGAACCTCCTTAAGAGCCATTGCCTTATTTAAAGTTTCGTAATATTCCATCTCAGGAATCGAATCATATACAATGCCTGCTCCCGCTTGAAGGTAAGCATAACCTTCCTTGAAGAGAATAGTCCTTATTGCTATGCACATATCCATATTGCCATTGTAGGAAAAATAACCAACAGCTCCTGCGTAAAAAGACCTTCTCACATTTTCAAGTTCGTCTATTATTTCCATCGCCCTTATTTTTGGTGCCCCAGAAACTGTACCTGCAGGAAGACAAGCTATAAGAGCATCAAAAGCCGTAAGTCCTCTTTTTAGCTTTCCTGAAACAGTCGATACAATGTGCATTACATGAGAGTAAAAATCTACTTCCATAAAACGCTCTATTTTTACACTTCCAAATTCACTAACTTTTCCTATATCGTTTCTTCCAAGGTCAACTAACATCACATGCTCTGCCTTTTCCTTTTCATCTTTTAAAAGTTCCTCTTTAAGTCTTAAATCTTCTTCTTCATCTTTTCCTCTTCGCCTTGTACCCGCTATTGGATTTGTAGTCACTTTGTCTCCAAAAACACTTACAAGGCTTTCAGGTGAAGAACCAAGAAGCTGAAAATCACCAAAGTCGATATAGAATAGATAGGGAGAGGGATTTTTTGACCTCAACCTTCGGTAAACCTCAAAAGGGTGCGAATTAACTCGTGCTTTTAATCTTTGTGACAGTACTACTTGAAATATGTCTCCTTTTTCGATGTATTCTTTTGCTTTTTCAACAATTTGGCAAAACTCTTCTTTGGTGAAGTTGTAATTGACTTCTTTTCCCTCTTGAGGTGAAAGGTCATGAAATTCTATGTTAGTTGATTTTATCTCTTGCAAAAGACCGTTAATCTCTTGCAAAACTTTCTCATACTCTACATCTTCATCAGGATATACGTTATAAACAATATAAATTCTGTGTTTAAAGTGGTCATAGCAAATAAAACTTTTATAAAACATAAAGTATACATCCGGTATATTTATTTCATCAGGGTTTTTATCCGGCAGTCTTTCATAAAGCCTTATCGTATCGTAAGATACATAACCTACAGCCCCTCCAACAAAAGGAATATCAAGTCCTAAAGGATTATAATTAACCTGTAAAACATTTTTTATCTCTTCAAAGGCCATACCTTTTTTATGCTCTTCTCTGTCTGTGATAATTTTTATCTCTCTGTTGTAACTTAGAATTAATAAATATGGGTCTCTTCCTATAAAGGAATATCTCCCCCAGTTAGTACCTCCATTTGCACTTTCCAGTAAAAATTTGTTTTTGCCTTCAAGACTATAAAAAATGTTTATTGGCGTTAATTCATCTCCGTTTATTTCTGTATAGACTGGGAAGACATATCCTCTTTTTTTGTGTTCGCAAAAATCTTCTTTAGAAATATTTACCACTTTATCACCTCCTGAAAATTAAAAAAAAGTCACTCCGCCCATTGGGGCGAAGTGACTCGCGGTGCCACCCAATTTGTCCTGTATTACTAAAAAAAGCATTTCACCAAAAGGGCGAAATGCTCGCTTGTGCCACCTTTTTAACACAGGACCACTCTTTCGGGTACGGAGATTCCTCGATACCCTGTCTTTTTAACGGTAGACCACCGGATACTGCTACTTAAAAGTTCACATCTCACCTCACGGGCCCATTCAATATCAGCTACAGTACTCGGCTCCCACCCTCCCGAGCTCGCTTTGACTAAACGCTGATATCTACTCTTCCCGGTCATTGGATTTCATACATATTTATATTGTGTTATTTTAATTCTATAACGCATTAAATTATTTGTCAATATATTTTTATGCAAGTCAATACCTGCAGGCTTAAATTGACAACTGGCACTTTATCACCTCAAAACCTTTTTAAATTTGTTTAAGAGCTTGATCCAAATCCTCTATTATATCATTGTAATCCTCAAGCCCTACTGATATTCTCACCATACTTTCTGTGAAGCCGGACTCCTCAAGCTTTTCTTTTGGATACCCTCTGTGAGTCATAAGGGAAGGTACTTCCACTAATGTTTCTGTATCTCCCAAGCTTACCGCTAACTGACACAATCTTAAATTACTTATAAACTTCTCTAAATTTTTGGTTCCTCCCTCTATTTCAAAACTTATGATAGCTCCGAATCCTCTCATTTGTTTTTTCGCTATTTCATGGCCTTTAAAACTTTTAAGACCAGGATACATAACGTTTTTTACTTTAGGATGCGAATTTAAAAAATTTGCTACCTCTATTGCATTTTTTTCATGTTGCCTCATTCTTAAGCCTAAAGTCTTTATGCCTCTTAATATCAACCAAGCATTGAAAGGACTCATTACCCCACCAAATTCACACATATAATCAAATTTTAAATAATGTATATACTTTTCATCTTGTGAAACTGCAACTCCTCCAAGTGCGTCACCGTGACCTCCTATATATTTAGTAGCACTATGAACAACTACATCGGCTCCCAATAGAAGAGGATTTTGAAAATAGGGGGTAGCAAAAGTATTATCAACAACAATTTTAATATCTTTTTTATGGCATACCCTTGTAACCTCTTCAATATCTATAATAGATAAATTTGGATTAGAAGGAGTCTCAAAATACACAACTTTTGTGGAGTCATCTACACTTTTTTCTAATTCGCTTATATCTGTAAGGTCCACTATTTTATAATTTACTCCATATTTAGGCAGTATATTTGTCACTACGTTATAAGTTGAACCATAAAGAGTCTTATGAACTATTACAGTATCTTTGGGTTTTAAAAGAGAAAATAAAACTGAACTAATAGCAGCCATCCCGGAAGAAAAAGCTACTGCCCCTTTGCCATATTCCAACTCCGCTAATCTGTTTTCAAATAATCTTAAGGTCGGATTATTACCTCTTGTATAAACATAGTCTTGAGATTGAAAAGACATCACCTTTTCAACATGTTCGAGGTCATCAAAAACAAAAGTAGTCGTCTGAAAAATTGGAGGATTCAAAGCATTTTCAGGGTTCTTCTTAAACTCAGTTCCATGAATTGCTTTTGTGTCAAACCGATAGTTTTTATTTACTCCCATAGTAGTTCCTCCTATAATTTAATCACATCTAATCATAATTCAATTACTGCTTTACTGCAATTACAATGCTCTTGGTCTAATTTTTCTTCTAAAAAAACTCTTACAAACGTTTTTATCACTTTTTCTTTGTTCAATTCTAAGGTATCTTTTATTTCATGTAATGTTATACTGCCCTTCATTCCTGTAGCCCAATTTGAAACTATCCCCACCGCAGCATAGCACATTCCTAATTCTTTCGCTAAAACTACTTCTGGAACATTAGTCATACCAACTACATCGGCACCTAAATTTTTATACATTCTTATCTCTTGTACAGTTTCAAATCGTGGACCTTCAGTGCACACATAAACTGCATCTCCCTTTATCAATAAGTCTTCTTTTTTAGCAGCATTGTAAAATTTCGCCCTTAAATTGCTACAATAAGGGTCACTCATATCTACATGCCTTACCACTCCATCTTCCCCTTCAAAAAAGGTCAATGGTCTCGATTTAGTAAAATCTAAAAAATCTTTAAGTACTACAACATCCCCTGGCTCATAATTTTCATTAAAAGAACCAACTGCAGCTGTTGCATACACATATTTTACTCCCATTTGTTTCAATGCCATAATATTTGCCCTATAATTTACGAGATGAGGTGGAACTGCATGATCTTTCCCATGTCGGGGCAAAAAGCCAATTTCTTCCCCTTCAATAGTCACAATATCAATTTCCACTTCTCCATATTTTGTATCTACCAATTTTTTTGACACCTTTTGTCCTATTTCGTAAAATCCAGTACCACCAATAATCGCCTTTTCCATTTAAAATGTACCCCCTCTGTCTTTTGTATTTATATGCAAATAATCAAAATTAATCCGAGTATCCTTCACTTTAGCTTTAATATGTTTTCCTTGAAAGGAGGCCTAATTATTCCTTTTTCTGTAATTATTCCCGTTATATTTTCATGAGGAGTCACATCAAAAGCTGGATTGTACACTTCTATTCCTTCAGGTGCAATTCTTACGCCATTTATATGAGTTACCTCTTCAGGACTCCTTTCCTCTATAACTATCTCTTTCCCTGTCTCAATGTTAAAATCAATTGTGCTGGTAGGTGCTACCACATAAAAAGGAACGTGGTATATCTTTGCGATAGCAGAGAGCATAAAAGTTCCAATTTTATTGGCAGTATCCCCATTTAAAGCAATTCTATCGGCCCCTACTAATATTACATCTATTTTCCCATCTCTTATCAAAGTGGCAGCAACACTATCAGCAATTAATTTTGCAGGAATTTCTTCTTGTACTAATTCCCATGCTGTCAATTTTGCGCCTTGAAGCCTAGGCCTTGTCTCATCAGCATATACAAAAATATTTTTCCCACTGTAATGGGCTTCTCTAATAACTCCTAAAGCAGTTCCATACCCTACGGTTGCAAGGGCTCCCGTATTGCAATGAGTCAAAATAACTGCATTTTCTTTAATTATCTCATTCCCAAATTTAGCCATATTTTTGTTGGTTTCTATATCTTCGTAGTAAATATCATCTGCTTCTTTTTTTAATAGCTCATATAGGTCTTGTAGTTCTAGCTCTTTATTATTCTCAATAACTTTTTTCATTCTATTTATTGCCCACATAAGGTTTACAGCAGTAGGTCTTGATTTTGAGAGAATTTCTAAAGCTTCCTCCATTTTTTTGAAGAAACTTTCTTTCTCCTCATTAATAAATTCTTTTGCAGCTAATACCATCCCATAAGCTGCTGCAGCTCCAATTGCCGGTGCCCCCCTTACCACCATGTCTTTTATAGCAAAATTTACGTCTTTATAAGTTCTGCACTCAAAAATCTCATAACTATTGGGCAATTTTCTTTGGTCAATTAAATATAAAACTCCATCTTTAAATTCTATAGTTTTAATCTCTCCCACTTTTTTCACCTCTTTATTATTTTTTTACCTGCCCATAAGTTTTAAACTTTTCTAACATTAACCTCATTTCATCTTCTGGAAGAATAACTGGTTCTCCTATAGATTTTGACCTGTAATATAATTCTGCCACGTACTCAATTTGAATACTTATATTAAAAGCATTAGGCAAATCTTTAGCTCCTACCAAAAGTCCGTGATTGGCTAATAGCACAGCTTTTCTATCCTTCATAGCCTCAAAAGCGTTTTCTGCCAATTCTTTTGTACCAAAAGTTGCATATTTAGCACATCTGACATTTGGTCCTGCTAAAGCCACAAGGTAATGAACTGGTGGAAGGTCCCAATGTAGACAGGAAAGAGTTGTAGAATATACTGGATGAGTGTGTATAATAGCGTTTATGTCTTGTCTGTTAGCGTAAAAAATTCTGTGCATCTCATACTCTGAAGAAGGAGTCCTATTACCTTCTATTACATTACCATTTAAGTCCATTACTACTACATCCTCAGGCTTAATTTCAAAATAATTCATTCCTGAAGGAGTTATAGCCATCAATCCTTTTTCCTTATTGTAAATGCTTAAATTCCCTCCTGTACCTCTTGTAAGATTAGAATTTATAAGTTTTTTGCCATAATCTACTATTTGTTCTCTTTCTGATTTTAATAGCACTTTTATCACCCCATTTTTAATATGTACTCTAGTGTAAATGATTTTACAACTTCTACTAAAGCCATCATATAATAATGCAAATAAAGTGTCAACTTACAAAAATTTAGGTATCCTGCGTTAGCAGAATACCTTTTCCATGTTATTTTTTCCCTATTAACTCCTTTGCCCTTTTTTCAACATTATACATTACTTTTTCCACATCTGCGGTTTTTATTTCTCTATTTTCCATTATTATTTTGCCATTTATTATCACTGTATCCACATCTGATGCTTGAGCAGTATAAGCTAAAGCAGAAATTAAGTTGTGGTGTGGATAAAAATGCGGCTTGTCAATATCAACAATCACTATATCCGCTTTTTTTCCCACTTCGATGGAACCTATCTCTTTATCCCACAATAAAGCTTTAGCGCCATTGATTGTCGCCATTTTTAGAGCTTCCAATGCCGGTACAGCAAGAGCATCGTAATTTAACGCCTTATTAATAGTGACAGCAAAATGAATCTCTTCAAACATGTTTAAGTTATTGTTACTGGCTGGGCCATCTGTCCCCAAAGCTACGTTTATTCCTTTTTTTAGCATTTGATCCACCGGAGCAAAACCACTGGCTAACTTGGCATTACTGGTAGGATTGTAAACTGGTGATACCTTCATTTCCTTTAATATTTCAATGTCTTCATCGCTTACATGAACACAATGAGCTGCTATAGTTGGAACATCAAATACTCCTATGTCCTTTAAATGTTTCACAGGAGATTTTCCATGCTTTTGTAAACTTTCTTCTACTTCTTTTTTTGTTTCTGATACATGAATATGAATTCCTGTATTTAACTCTTTAGCTAACTCTACTACTTCCTTTAAATAAGAGGAGCTACAGGTATAAGGTGCATGAGGACCCACCATTACTTTTATTCTTCCCTCCGCTTTATTATGCCAGGTATTATAAAGTTTTCGCGTATCTCTTAACTTTTCCTTATTTATTTCAGCGTCACTTTCTTCTATAATACCCCTTGTCAACACTCCTCTTATCCCTACTTCTTCTGTTGCTTTAGCTACTTCATCCATAAAAAAATACATATCGCAAAAAGTAGTAGTACCAGAATAAATCATCTCTATCATACTCAATAAAGAACCCCAGTAAACGTCTTCTGCTGAAAGTTTAGATTCAACGGGCCAGATATGTTTACTCAACCAATCAAATAACGGCACATCATCTGCATAATTCCTAAATAAAGACATTCCCAAATGAGTATGAGCATTTATAAGACCTGGCATTGCAATTTTTTTTGTTCCATCTATGACTCTGTCAACTTTTATATCCGGATTAATTTCTCCTATGTAAGTTATCGTATCGCCTTCAATATATATATTGGTGTTTTCCATAAGTGGCTGTTCTTCTTTCATAGATAGCAAAGCTACATTTTTTATAAGCAAATTCATAATATCCCTCCTCAAAATAATGTTTAAAAAGGGGAAAAATCCCCTTTTTAAACTTGTGTTTGCTGCTCGATGTGAGAAGCACATCTTGCACAAATAGTTGGATGCTCTTTTATAGTTCCTACTGTTTCACTGTACATCCAGCAGCGTTCGCATTTTTCCCCCGGTGCATGGGTTACCACAATCTTCAAATTATAATCTTCACTTTCATAAGCATTTTGAGGAACATGTTCTTCTGGTTCGTGAAGTACCACTTTTGAAACTATGAACACATATTCGAGGTCATTAAAGCCTTTAAAGAAATCATAAAGCTCTTGAGATGGATATATATCCACTTGTGCCTCTAAAGAATGACCTATCTTTTTGTCAGTTCTCGCTATTTCAAGAGCTTTAGAAATATCTTTTCTTATGTCAAAAAGTTTTTCCCATTTTTCTATTATATAAGGATTATTGTATTTTTCTTGGACCTCTGGCCAATCAGCTAACTGAACACTTTCAAAATTATTTTGACTGTCGTGCTTCATATATGACCATATTTCTTCTGAAGTAAATGTAAGCACTGGTGCTATCAACCTTACAAGAGTGTCTAAAATAATGTAAAGTGTCGTTTGAGCCGCTCTTCTCTCTTTAGAAGTAGCAGGATAAGTGTACAATCTGTCTTTTAAAATGTCCAGGTAAAGGCTACTCATATCTACTACACAGAAGGTATGAACCAGATGGAGAAAATCGTAATACTCATATTTATCAAAAGCCTCTGTAAGCTCTTCAACTACTCTGTTAAGCCTAAATAAAGCCCATTTATCTATCTCTAAAAGCTCTTCGTAAGGGAGCATATCCTTATCAGGGTCAAAGTCATAAAGATTGCTTAACAAGAACTTACTAGTGTTACGTATTTTTCTGTACGCTTCTGTCATCTGTTTTAAAATCTCTTGTGAAATTCTCATATCTGAAGTAAAGTCAGCAGAAACAGCCCAAAGCCTCAAAATATCCGCTCCATATTCTTTTATAACGTCTGCTGGGTCAATACCATTCCCTAAAGATTTTGACATTTTCCTTCCTTCACCGTCTACAACAAATCCGTGGGTCAATACGTTTCTATAAGGTGCTTTTCCACGTGTTGCCACAGATGTCAAAAGAGAAGACTGGAACCATCCTCTGTGTTGGTCTGAACCTTCTAAATAAAGCTCTGCAGGCCACTTTAGGTCAGGATGAGTTTGCAGCACAGCTGCATGGCTGGAGCCTGAATCAAACCACACATCCATTATATCTGTCTCTTTCCTAAACTTTGTAGAACCGCATTCGCAAGTAATCCCTTTTGGCAATATCTCTTCAGCTGACATTTCAAACCATGCATCTGAACCCTTTTGCCTGAAGATCTCTTTAACTGCATTTATTGTATCATCGTTTATAAGCGGTTTCCCACACTTTTCACAGTAGAATATAGGAATTGGCACACCCCATACCCTTTGCCTTGAAATACACCAGTCTCGTCTATCTCTTACCATGTTAGTTATGCGCTCTTCGCCCCATGAAGGATACCAATTAACTTCTTTAATAGCTTTTAGTGCCTCTTCTCTAAATCCTTCCACAGAAGCAAACCACTGTTCTGTCGCCCTAAATATTATTGGACTTTTACATCTCCAACAGTGAGGATATGAGTGGGTAATACGGGTTTCTGCTACTAACGCATTAGCTTTTTTCAAGTCTTCCTTTATGACCTTGTTAGCCTCTTCATAATACAGACCAGCATATCCTGGCGCTTTATCTGTAAAATATCCCTTATTATCTATTGGATTTAAAACATCAAGACCATATTCTTGCCCAACTAAAAAGTCTTCTTCACCATGGCCGGGAGCAGTATGAACACATCCAGTACCAGCTTCTAAAGTTACATGTTCACCCAAGATTATTAAAGAATCTCTGTCATATAAAGGATGGGTAGCCTTCATGCCCTCCAAATCTTTTCCTTTAAATACAGCAATTATTTCATAATCTGAAAGGTTAGCTTCTTTCTTTACAGTATCTAACATATCTTTTGCCATTATATATACTTCGTCTCCAAACTTTGCAAGCGCATAATCAAACTCTGGATTTAAAGCAATTGCAAGGTTAGCTGGAATAGTCCATGTAGTAGTTGTCCATATTACAAAATACACATTATTAAGATTCTCAACAATTCCCTTGAATTTCCCCAAATCATCTTTAACTCTAAATTTTACATAAATAGAATCAGAGGTTTCATCAAAGTATTCAATTTCTGCTTCTGCTAAAGCAGTCTCACAGCTGGGGCACCAATATACAGGCTTTAGACCTTTATAGATATAGCCTTTCTTAGCCATTTCACCAAAAACTTCTATCTGTTTAGCTTCATACTCCGGATTCAAGGTAAGATAAGGATTATCCCAATCTCCCCTTACTCCCAATCTTTTGAATTGAGCTTTTTGCTTTTCAATCTGAGAAAAAGCAAAATCCCTACACACTTTTCTAAATTCTGTAGGACTTACTTCATGCCTTTTTATACCTAAAGTTTTTATAGCTTGCTGTTCAATAGGAAGACCGTGTGTATCCCATCCTGGCACATAAGGAGCATCATAACCCCTCATTGTTTTGTATTTAACTATAATATCTTTTAATACCTTATTCATAGCAGTTCCAATGTGTATATCTCCATTAGCATAAGGCGGACCATCGTGTAAAATATATTTTTCCTTGCCTTTATTTTTTTCCAATGTTTTATGATAAATATCCATTTCTTCCCATCTTTTTAATATCTCTGGCTCTCGTGTTGGCAAATTAGCCTTCATAGGAAAATCTGTCCTCGGCAAATTAAGTGTCTTGTTGTAATCCACTGAACATTACCTCCTCTTCAAATATTATCTTTCAAACTAAAAATAAAACTTCTCGTCAGGGACGAGAAGTTCGCGGTACCACCCTACTTATTAAGACAAAGAAAAACTTCGCCTTAATCTCTCATTTAAGATAACGGGAAATCCGGCACAGCTTACTGTAGTTCAGCCTGCAGCTCCGAGGTGATTTTCAGTAGAAACGAACTTATTGGCTCGCACCTACCGCCAACTCTCTGAAAGTTGCTTCTACTTACTCGTCCTCATCATAGCTTTTAACAATATTTTTTACACAATTATATAATACTACAAGTTTTTCGTCAATAGTATGCATATCTCATGCAGTCAGAGCAGATTTCACTTTTACACCAGGCAGACTTCCAAGTTTACCAGTAAGAGCCCCTATTTCATCCGTTGTACCATCAACTATTAAAGCGATAACCGATACTCCCCTATCTTTATAGGGTATACCCATTCTTCCTACAATAATGTGGCCGTACTCACTCAATATGTGATTTACCCTATCCGCCACATTTTCTCTATTTTTAATCAATATTCCAACAACCCCTAATCTATTCTGCATCCTTCTCCTCATCCTCATCTGGAATCAATTCTTTCTCATCTATTGAAAGTATTGATTCCAACTGGGCTTCTAAAAGAGATTTAAATTTCGCTTTAAAAACATTTAATTGCTTGCGATATCTTTCTAACTCCATTCTTATTCTCACAACTTCTTGATTTGCCTTCTCTAATATTTTTTCTGCATTTTGTTGTGCATTTTGTATGATAAGTTGAGCTTCTTTTTCTGCATTTCTTTTCAATTCCTCTGCAGTATTTTGAGCAACAATCAAAGTATTGTTTAAAGTATTCTCCATATTTATGTAGCTTTGAAGTTTTTCATTCATTATATTAATTCTATCTTTTAACTCCGCATTTTCTTTGTATAACATTTCATAGTCTTCCATAATTTTATCCAAAAACTCGTCCACTTCCTCTTCATTATAACCCCTAAAAGACCGCCTAAATTCTTTATTATGTATATCCATAGGCGTCAGCATAATATTACCTCCTTTTCTTTTGTAACATTATATAAACCTTAGAATATGTACAGAAACGCGACCTTTTTTTGTATTACCTCTCACTTCTTCTAATTTAATTCTTCCAAAACCACGTAAAGAAATTACATCCTCCTCTTTTACTTCTGAAGAAGGGTCTTCTGTATACTCCCAATTTATTTGAAGAAGACCGGACTTTATAAATTCTGAAGCCTTCGTCCTTGATATGCCAAAACCTGCAGCTGCTACACTGTCAACCCGTAGTGAGGCTACGGTAGAAAAAATGTCCTTGTACTTTATTTCAGGTTCCAACACATCTTTCAAGTCAATTGAATTAACTCTTACCTTCTCTTTCCCGACTTTAAAAAGGTTCATAAGTACATAACTTCCCACATCTTTATGTAACAATATATCACATTTATCCTCTTTTACAATTATATCGCCTATTTTTTGTCTTTTTATCCCCAACCCTAAAAGTGAACCCAACACATCTCTATGAGATAGCTTAGAAAAATTGCCTTCAATTCTTACAGCGCAAATAGGGGTATCTTCCGGCTGTAAAAAATCGGGATAAATAATTGCTATCTTTCTTTCTGCTAAAGAATATCCCCCATCTAGATTATAGTTTATATCTTGCTGTCGATACTTTAATATAGTTTTTTCAAAAATTTTTTGTTCAGAGAGGCTTAAAAAGTCTGTATATTTTTCTCTTTTAGATTTTAAAACACCTTTAATTATGTCTTCAAATCGGGATACAGTAAATTCTTTGTCCATCATATATACCTCATCAGTAATAATACTAATTTAAAAACTAAAGGACGAACTAAATACTGAATCACCAAAATCGCCAAAACTGGCGAAAAATCTATCATTAAATTTCTTCCAATAGAAGACCTAAATTGTAATGCCCTAAAAGGCTCAAGTATTGGTTCTGTCGTTACGATCACAAAGCGAGAAAGTGGATTTGACATATTTTCCATTCGTAACAAAGATAAAATAACCCTTATCAATATAAGCCAATTTATAACTTCAAAAAAATAATCTAATGCTGTTAAAATTGCAAAATTTACAGGCAAAATCATTTCCTCCTTATCAATTTAGATTGTATAAAGAATTTACTTCATCCTTTATATCCCCTGTAATATCAAAATTCTCAGGCGCAATTAAAAATATATAGCTAGATATCTTCTTTATCTCTCCATTAAGAGCATAGGCTGCACCGCTTAAAAAATCCACTACTCTTTGAGCTTCATTTTTGTCCATCTTTTGTAAATCAACAATCACCGGTTTTTTATTTTTTAACTCATTGCATATATTCATCACTTGTTCAAACTTTTCTGGCTTTAAAATCAAAACTTTTACTTGGGGCTGTGTATGAATATTGACAATTTTAGGCTTTCTATCATAAGGTATGACAGGTTGTAAAGAGTCTACTTCTTCTTTCTCTTCTTCTGGCTCATCGATACCAAAGAAACTCATTAATTTATCAATCACTTTTGAAGACATTAATTATCCCTCCACATTATATTGTCTTTGCCCAAAAATGGAAGTGCCAATTCTAACAATATTCGCCCCTTCTTCAACTGCTACCCAATAGTCATTGGACATGCCCATTGACAAAAATTCTACTTGTACATTATGTTGCTTAATTTCTTTTAGCTCTTCAAATAGCTCTTTCATCTTCCTAAAATAGGGTCTTACCTCTTCTGGTGGAAGGTAAGGAGCTATTGTCATAAGCCCTCTAATTCTTATATTATCATATTTTTCCATTTCTTTAACAAAATTATGCATTTCTTCAGGAGGAATTCCGTATTTACTTTCCTCTCCACCAATATTGATTTCCACCAAACAATCTATTATGAGACTTTTTTGTTTAGCCCTTTTGTCTATTTCTTCTGCCAGTTTGATACTATCTAAAGAATGTATCAACTTAACTTTGTCAATAATGTATTTCACTTTGTTTGTCTGTAAATGTCCTATAAAGTGAAATTCTACCTCATTTTTTAAATAAGGATACTTTTCATTTAACTCTTGAACCTTATTCTCACCTATGTCAGTTATTCCACAAGCAATAGCCTCTTTTATAGTTTCAACACTGAAAGTTTTAGTAGCTGCCACAATTAATATTTCCTCCGGATTTCTATTTACCTTTAATGCATGCTCTTTTATGTTTTCTTTTATCTTTCTTATATTTTCACATATAGTCGTATTTATCCCCCCTTATTTGCTCAAGTAATCCTCTCCATTTACCGCTATTTCGTCATACACTTTTAATCCAGATGTTTTATCAACGCTTTCTACAATCGCATATTTGCCATCTGTAGCCTTTATTACTACTTCTTTAAAAGTAGGAACTTTGCCATTTTTTATTACAAAAACTCCTTTTTTCCCTTCTTTTTGCACAATAGAAGAAAGAGGTATTTTAAGTCCATTGTACTCTTTAACTTTAACTTTTACATTTATTTTAGAAGTTTTATAAAAATCGGGATATTCATCTATCATCTCAATTATTCCTATATATAATTTATCGTCACCTTTGTAGGTTTTTATAACTTTTCCCCGCAATTCACCACCATAATTATCAATCAAAATTTTCACATTACTATCTTCTTTTAATAAGTCCTGTTGTTTTTCATTTAAAACCAACGCTAAATACCACTCCAAATTATCCACTATTTTTACAAAAGGGTAATCTCCTTTTACTTCTGTACTAATTTCTTTAGATTGAAAGTTTAAATTTTCAAGCTGTGTCGGATTTAAATTGAACATATTTCTTTCATTTAGAATACTTTCATTGCCATCGAAATAGTAACTTACAATTCCTGATTCTGGTGAATTCACAGTAATCATATTTTTCTCTACATATTTTTTTAAATACTCCTTTTGCTCTTTTAAGCTTTCAATCTTTTGAAGTATTATTGGCCCTTTACTTAAAATTTCTTCTTTTTTGGCTTTTAAGTCTTCAATCCTTTTTTGTATTTTATCTGCATTAGGACTACCCTGTTGTATCGCATTTTGATAATTTTGCTCTTCTTTTTTTATTATATTATCTAATTTTTGAATATCTGAATAAAAAGGTATATTAGTATCCTGATTTTTTAGTTTTCTGTCTATCTCTTCTAATTGATGTAGTTTTTCTTCATCAAAATCGGCAGAATAAACTTCCACAATAGGAGTACCTTTCGAAATTTTTTCGCCACTTTGTACAAGTTTTTTTATTTTGCCATCGAAAGGAGCATTTATCAACATTTCATTCTTTATAACATATCCTTGGGCATTAAAGGCTATTGAAATACTTCCATAAGTTACTACTGTAGTTTTATTTTTGTGTGCAAAAGTCGTTACTCCTACTTTACCTATGTAAACTATCACCAATAATATAACTACAATTTTAGCTAACCTTTTCACAACTCTCACCTATCAATATATTCTATATAAATGCCGATTTTCCTTCTACAAATTTACGCATATATTCATTTTATCACAGTTTTCAATATTTTTATAGACAAAATAAGGAGATTAGCAAAATGCCATCTCCTTTATGTTTACTCTACTGGTTCTAATCTCGCAGTAAAATGCCTTAATATTGGCGGCTCATAAGTAAATCTATATCCTTTTATTTTATCTCTTCTTGCATAAACTCTTTTTACAGCTTCTGCTATAACATCCATATGGCTGTTAGTGTAAACTCTCCTTGGAATTGTAAGGCGTACAAAATCTAATTTAGGAAGTATTTCTTTTTTAGTAACAGGGTCACGGCCAGCAAGCAATGCTCCTACTTCTACTGCACGAATACCAGCTTCTATATAAAGCTCTACGCAAATTGCATGGGAAGGAAATTGTTCTTGTGGTACATGAGGCAAAAACTTTTTGCCATCTATGAAAACAGCATGTCCTCCTGTTGGGTATTGAATCGGTATCCCTGCATCTCTTAGTTTGTCACCCAAATACTTTACCTGATTAATTCGCCATGCTAAATAATTTTCATCTAGGACTTCTTCAAGCCCTCTTGCCATAGCTTCCATATCTCTTCCAGCAAGGCCACCGTATGTTACAAACCCTTCCATAGGAATGAGCATTGTCTTGACTTTGGTGAAAAGTTCTTCATCATCTTTTATGGCAATAAGTCCACCAATATTTACCAGTGCATCTTTTTTCGCAGACATTGTAAAACCATCTCCATAAGAAAACATCTCTCTCACTATTTCTTTAATAGATTTGTTCTCATATCCCTTTTCTCTCTGTTTTATAAAATAAGCGTTTTCTGCAAATCTGGCCGCATCAAAGAAAAGCTTTAATCCGTATTTATCCGCTATTCTCCGCACTTCTTTGATGTTCTCCATGGAAACAGGTTGTCCACCAGCACTGTTACAAGTAACAGTTGCCAAAATAAATGCTATATTTTCTGGCTTTTTGTCTTTTATGAAATTTTCTAAAGCCTCGAGGTCAAAATTACCTTTAAAAGGATGATAATTTTCTGTGTCTTCTGCTTCTTTTATCACCATGTCTACTGCAATGCCCTCTGCTAATTCTATGTGAGCTTTTGTAGTATCAAAATGCATATTTCCCAATATATATTGTCCTTTTTTAATTAACAATGGAAATAAAACCTTTTCAGCACCGCGACCTTGATGAGTTGGAACAACATAGTTGTATCCAAAAATATCTTTAACTACTCCACAAAGGTGCCAATAATTTCTACTTCCCGCATAGGACTCATCCCCCAGAATTATGCCAGCCCATTGGTAATCACTCATGGCAGAAGTACCACTGTCAGTCAAAAGGTCAATATATACATCATCTGACTTTAACAAAAAGAGATTGTATCCTGCCTCTTTAATAAGCTTTATGCGCTCTTCTCGAGTTGTTATCTTAAGTGGCTCTACCATTTTGATTTTATAAGGTTCTGCCATTTTCGTTAAATCGTCATACATAAAAAACACCCTCCTATTTTTATTTCCCCAGCTTGTAATCGTTTAATAATTCTTTAAAAAAAGAGAAAAATTTATTTATGAGCAACGACTTCTATTTCTATAAGAGCACCTTTAGGAAGACTTTTTACTTCAACTAAAGAACGGGCAGGTGGATTATCTTTAAAATACCTTCCATAAATCTCATTAATTTTTGCAAAATCCCCTATGTTAGTGACAAATACAGTTGTCTTTATAACATTATTAAGGTCCATTCCGGCAGCTTTTAAAATCACTTTTATGTTCTCTAAAACCCTTTCCGTCTGCGCTTCAATACCTCCTTCTACAAATTCTCCTGTAGCAGGATCAATTGCTACTTGTCCTGATGCGTACAAAAAGCCGTCTATCATTACAGCTTGCGAATATGGTCCAATAGCTTTAGGGGCTGCGTCGGTGTTTATTATGGTTTTCATTTATTTTCATCCTTTCATTAAAAGTGTTATACAATATGTAAAATCTGAATACATAGAATATTATATCATTAATATTTATGGCTTTTCAATATTTTTTTAATGATTATAAAATTTTTTGCACTATACTTCCCATCTCTACATTTCTCAAAAAATTGAAAAAAGAAATTACTATATCAGCTTCTTTTTTTCTTCAAGTTTTAATGTGACCTATTTCTCTATCTGAGCATAAGCATCCCTCTTAAAAGTTATTTGATTTAGGTTACAATAATCGCAATAATATATTAATCAATTATTTTCTGCCTCCTCATTGGCATTACTTTTTCTATATGTCGATTACATTCATCCCTATTTTTACCAAGAGGAAGGAGTTTCCCTATGCAGATTTTCACTTTTTACTTTACACTTATTTTACTTTAATATCTTTTTAACTGACTTCCTTTGTTATTATTTTTATTTAAGCGTTATAACCATCCTCTAATTTTCATAGCTTCATAGACTCGTTTAATCGATATCATGTAAGCTGCTGTCCTCATATCAACTTTGTACTGCTGTGCTAATTCATATATAGCATTAAAAGCATTTACCATCATAAGTTCTTGTCTTTCTTCCACTTCTTTTTCTGTCCAGTAATAATTCATGAGATTTTGTACCCATTCAAAGTATGAAACTATAACTCCTCCTGCATTAGCTAATATATCTGGTACTACAAACACACCTTTTTCAAACAGTATTTTGTCAGCTTCTGGAGTAGTAGGTCCATTGGCACCTTCGCAAATTATTTTCGCTTTAATTTTGTCTGCATTTTGACTTGTTATAACATTTTCCAAAGCAGCTGGAATAAGTATATCTACATCTAACATAAGAATTTCTTCTTTTGGAAGTTCATTGGTACCAGCAAATCCCAAAATATTTCCAGTTTGCTCTTTGTATTCCATAAGTTTTTTGATATCTATTCCGTTTTCATTATAAATGCATGTTCTGCTGTTAGAAATAGCCACAATCTTTGCACCATACTCCTGAAGAATAAGAGCAGTATAACTTCCAACATTTCCAAATCCCTGTACAGCAACAGTACAATTTTTCAAATCTATCTGTAAACGTTTTGCAGCTTCGCGAGCCATTAACGCAACTCCATATCCTGTCGCAGCAGTTCTTCCTTTAGATCCTCCATATATCAAGGGTTTTCCTGTAATAACAGCAGGACTGTTATATCCCACAATTTTATTATATTCATCTACCATCCAAGCCATAATTTGCATGTTAGTGTTTACATCTGGTGCAGGTATATCTTTATTAGGACCTATTATGCTCGTTATTGCTCTTATATAGCCCCTGCTCAACCTCTGTAGCTCATCGTTAGATAATTCTTTTGGATTTACCACTACTCCTCCTTTTCCTCCTCCATAAGGTAGTCCTACGACTCCACATTTAAAAGTCATCCACATAGAGAGCGCTTTGACTTCGTCTAATGTAACATCGGGATGAAACCTTATTCCTCCTTTTGTAGGCCCTAACGCATCATTATGTTGTGATCTGTATCCTTTAAACACCTTTATTGACCCATCATCCATTTGTACAGGAATTGAAACTTCCAAGACTCTCATGGGTTCTTTTAAAAGTTCGTAGACAGAATCTTCTAACCCCAGCAAATCACAAGCATTTTTGATTTGTTTTTGGACAATAAATAACGGATTTAGTAATTCTTGAGTCATTTTTTACCATCCTTCCTTTTTTAATTTATTAATTAACCGTTTTAAAAACTTTTATATATAAACACATATTTTATATTCTACAAATTTTTTAATAATCCTTCAAAGAATTATCTAGTCATATTTCATTATTTGTTTTGATTTATTTTAATCTTAATTTTGTATTATTGCTCATTTTTTATATTACTAGTCTAATTTTTCATTGTTTTCGCAGTTTTTAGCAATCATAAGCTCTTCATTTGTTGGAATCACAAGCACCTTGTCTCCATCATTTGATGTATTCCGCTATTTTCTTTTGACTTTTACTCAATTTCACATAGTTATTGTGGTTCCTCTGAATAAAGCCATTTTTAACTCATTTCCCTACCCAACTTCCTTGCAAGATTATACCCTTCTAATAGAGCTCTTTTGTTAATCTCTTCTGTGGCTGGAGGTACTCTATTTAAAACAGCTCTTTCTAAAGATTCCTTTGTTACCACATTAGTTAACTCTGCTATTACACCTAAAGATATTATATTCGCTACAAAAGCTCTTCCAATTACCTCTTGCGCAGTTTTTATTATAGGAAGTCGGACAACTTTTTGTGTATCTTCATTATTAGGAATTATTGATTCGTCTATTATAATTATTCCATTTTCTTTCATGTCATTTTTATAGCATAAATAGGCAGAAGGTGCAAGAGTAAGTAATATGTCTGGCTTTAACACCTTAGGATACGTTATATATTCATTACTTATTATTACTTCTGCTTTGCTGGACCCTCCTCTTGCCTCAGGACCGTAAGATTGACTTTGAACACTATTTTTACCATCCAATATTGCAGCTTCCGCCAAAATTATTCCTGCAAGGATTAAACCTTGCCCACCTGAACCACTTAATCTAATTTCTATTGAACTCATTTGTAATTCACCTTCAAATTATTTAACATTTTTTGATATTCTTCTGCAAATTCAGGCTCATCAATATTTAAAAGCTCCCCAATAATAAATTTGTTATGAAGTTCTTCAGGGTCTATTTTACTAGCTTGTTTTATATCTACCGCATGGTCTTTTAACCACTTTAGCATATCTGCAGGTGTTCCTTTTTTATTTTTTCTTCCATAGTAAGTAGGACATATACTCAAAGCTTCAATGAAGGAAAAACCCTTATGGGAAATTCCTCTTTCAATTAGTTTTGTCAATTGCTGAACATGGTAAGCAGTACCCCTAGCTACGTAAGTCGCACCTGCTCCAATAGCCAATTTGCAAATATCAAAATACCTATCAATATTTCCGTAAGGTGCAGTAGTAGCTCTGTCAAACCGCGGAGTCGTTGGAGAATATTGTCCTCCTGTCATTCCGTAAATATGGTTGTTGTACATCACTACAGTTAAGTCTATATTTCTTCTGCAAGCATGAATAAAGTGATTACCTCCAATAGCCGCATTATCTCCATCTCCAGTAATAACTATTACTGTAAGCTCAGGATTAGCAAATTTAATACCTGTTGCAAAAGCAATAGCTCTCCCATGGGTAGTGTGCAAAGTATTAAAATCTAAATATCCTGATGCCCTTGAAGAACAACCAATTCCAGATACAATACATACCTTATCTTGGTCAAGTCCTAAGTTGTCAATTGCTCTTACAATAGCTGACGTTACTGTTCCATTGCTACAACCTGGACACCAAATATTTGGTAATGTTTCCTTCCTAAAATACCTTTCTACTAACTCAGAAGCCATTTTAAAAACTCTCCTTTATCTTCTCTACAATATCAAAAGGAGTAAAAAACTCTCCATTGAATTTGTTAATTTTCCCTACATAGGTATTCCCTTTGATAATTCTATCTACTTCATAGTAAAGTTGCCCTGTATTCATTTCAACTACAAACACTTTCTTAAATCTAGGATATATTTCCCTCAATTTTTCATCAGGGAAAGGCCATATGGTTATAGGTCTAAAAAGTCCAACTTTTATTCCTTCTTTTTTTAGTTCTTCAATTGCCGATTCACAAGCTCTAGCAGAAGAACCAAAGGAGATAAGAAGTATATCTCCACCTTCAGTATCTTTTTCTTCAAACATCAGTATGTCTTTTTTATTGTTTTCAATTTTTCCCATCAATCTTTTTATCAATTTTTCTGTTACTTTAGGGTCATTTGTAGGTAATCCTTTTTCATTGTGGGCAAGTCCTGTTACATGAAATCTAAAACCTTTACCAAAGGGTGCTAAAGGTGCAACTCCATTTTCTATATACTGGTAAGGTAAGTAGTTCTCTTTGTCTTCAGGCATGGGTCGTTCAAAAATTTCTACATCTTTATATTCATCCAAATTAACTGCTTCTCTTAGATGACTTATAACTTCATCCATAAGTAAAATTACAGGTGTCCTGTATTTTTCAGAAAGATTAAAAGCTTGAATAGTAATATAGTAAGCTTCCTTTACAGAAGATGGTGATAAAACGATTATAGGATGGTCTCCATGAGTTCCCCATCTGGATTGCATTACATCTCCTTGTGCAGGGGAAGTAGGCATTCCTGTGCTCGGACCCATTCGTTGAACATCTACTATAACACATGGAATTTCTGCCATAGCAGCGAAGCCTATGTTTTCTTGTTTTAAAGAAAACCCAGGACCCGATGTAGCAGTCATTGCTTTTAATCCAGCAAGGGATGCACCTATTACTGCCGCCATACTGGCAATCTCATCTTCCATTTGAATGAATTTGCCTCCCACAAAGGGAAGTTTTTCTGCACAAAGCTCAGCAATCTCTGTAGAAGGAGTTATGGGGTATCCTGCGTAAAACCTCAGTCCTGCTTTTATTGCTCCTTCTACCACTGCTTCATTTCCCTGCATTAGCACTGTCGTCATTTTCTTTCACCTCAATATTCCAAGAGTTTAGACTTTTAGTAAAAACTTATGCAACTATTTTTTCAATAAATTTTTGACTAGCAATTTTTATGCCACTTTCAAAATAGCTTGTTTATTTGACAAAACTAAAGGAAACAGTTATAAAGCTGCTCAGTAAAGTGCTTTTTCGCACATTTTACAATAATTTTTCATTGAAGAATTTCCTTTGCCACAAAGTCTGTGTATATTTCCCCTTTTTTAAAAAGAGAAGTATTAATTATTTTTTTATGAAACGGAATTGTAGTAGAAATACCCTCAATTATAAATTCATCAAGTGCTCTGTTCATCACCCTAATAGCTTCTTCTCTATCACTGCCATAAGCCATAATTTTGGCTATAAGAGAATCATAACAAGATGGAACATTATATCCTTGATACACAGCTGTATCTACTCTTACCTTTGGCCCTCCTGGGGGAATAAAAGTGTTTACGATACCAGGTGAAGGCTTGAAACCCCTGTCCGGGTCTTCTGCATTTATTCTGCACTCTATCGCATGCCCAATAAATTTCACGTCTTCTTGTTTTAAAGAAAGTGGTTCATGAAAAGTTATTTTAAGCTGTTGCTTGACTATATCTATTCCCGTTACAAGTTCTGTAATACCATGCTCTACTTGTAATCGAGGATTAATCTCCATAAAATAGCAATTCCCCTGGCTGTCAACAATAAACTCAACAGTTCCAGCACCAACATATCCTATTGCTTTTGCTGCTTTTATTGCATATTCCGCCATTTGTTCTCTCAATTCTGGCTTTTTCATTAAAAAAGGGGAAGGCGTCTCTTCTAATATCTTTTGATATTTTCTTTGCAAAGAACAATCTCTCTCACCTAAATGAATTACATTACCATATTCGTCTGCTAATATTTGAAATTCTATGTGTCTTGCTTTGGCAAGATATTTCTCCAAATACACCTCATTCTGTCCAAAAACTTTTTGTGATTCACTATAAGCTATTTCAATAGCTTCTTTTAAATCTTTAGCATTATAGACAACTCGTATTCCCCGCCCGCCTCCACCATATACAGCTTTAACTATAACAGGATATCTAATTTCTTCTACTGATTGCAAAATATCGCCAATATTTTCCCCTTCAACCTTAAAACCAAGCAACACTGGAATACCTTGCTTTCGCATAAAATCCTTTGCTTTCACTTTGTTTGCAACTAGTTCCATTGTCGAAGGAGGAGGACCTACCCACTTTACACCATATATTTGGCATAAATTTGCAAAAGCTGGATCTTCTGATAAAAAACCATAGCCTGGATGTATTGCAGTAGCTTTTGAAATCCGTGCAACTTCGAGAAGGGTCTCCTTCTTCATATAGCTTTTATTAACCTCAGCAGGGCCTATACAATGAGCTTCATCAGCATATTTAACATGAAGTGAATTTTTATCAATTGTAGAATATACTGCTACTGTTTTTATATCCAATTCTTTACATGCCCTTATTATTCTTACTGCTATTTCTCCTCTATTTGCTATTAACACCTTTTCCATCTTAAACCTCCTCAATTTCGAAAAGAGGCTGATCAAATTCTACTGAATCACCTTCTCTAACAAATATTTTTGTTATTCTCCCCCTACTATCAGAACGAATTTCATTCATCATTTTCATCGATTCTATTATGCATAATACTTGGCTTTTTTCAATAATATCTCCCACCTTTACAAAAGGTTCCGCATCAGGAAAAGAACTAGCATGAAAAATGCCTAACATAGGAGCACGAATTATCTTTTTGTTTTTGGAAAAAGGAATTGTACTCTCTTCTTCCACACTTTTTTCGTCAGATTGAAAGCTAAAATCCTCTACTTTGCTTTTTGTATCGTCTATTTTTCTTTTTAAATATATCTTTACTTCACCAATTTGAATACTAAATTCGGTAATCTGTGTTTGCTCTATCGCTTTTATTAACTGAAAGATATCTTTTATCTCCAATGATGTATTCCTCCCCCTAACAAATACTTACTTTAATCCTTCCTCTAGTAGAGAATGTTTTTAAGCCTCTAATATTACTAAAATATCCCCACTTTTTACTGAACTCCCTTTCTGTACATTCACTGCCACAACTCTTCCAACAATAGGAGTAATAATTTCATTTTCCATTTTCATTGCCTCCAGTATCAAAAGGACATCTCCCCTTTTTACAACATCCCCAATTTTTATCTTTACATCCACAATAGTTCCAGGCATGGGAGCAGTAACGGTATGCCCTTTATCTATCGTTTCCTTTTTTACCTGTTTTACCTCTACTCTATCTTCTTTTCCTGATAACTCTACTATAGTTTCCTCCCTTCCCCTTCCCTTTGTATTTTCTACTGTTCTAGCAGTAGAAATTGTGGAAGTAATACCTTCTCTTATCTCCTCTATTTCTACCTCATAATCTTTTCCATTTACATTTATGATGAATCTTCTCATGCTGAAACCTCCTTGTCGCATTCTTAAACTCTCAACCCTATTATTTCAATAAGAAGTTAACCGTGAAAATACTTGTTCTCCTCGTCCTATCATACTCCATATAGTGGTATGAGAAGGAAATCTCTTTATAGATCGAATATAGAAATCTGACGGTTCCATACCAGAAAAAGCAGCAATAGCCGCTGCTACAATTGCAACGAGTTTTTCCTCTTCCAAAAGTCCTTCTAATATAGCTTTTTCCATTTTTACACCACCTTTCTAAAATTTTATCCCTACATTAACCATAATTTTACAGTGGAATATTGCCATGTTTTTTAGGAGGTCTTTTTTCTCTTTTTGACGTAAGCATATCAAAAGCTGAAATAATAATCGGACGAGTTATAGCAGGTTCAATTACATTATCTATGTATCCTCTTGCAGCCGCTCTATAAGGATTTGCAAAGCTCTCTCTATATTCTTCTATCTTTTGCTGCCTTACTTCCGCTGGATTTTCTGCCTCTTCTATTTCTTTTTTGAAAATTATATTAGCAGCCCCTTCTGGACCCATTACCGCAATCTCTGCTGTAGGCCATGCCAAAACCATATCTGCTCCTAAATCTCTGCTACACATTGCAAGATAAGCTCCACCATAAGCTTTTCTTATTATCAAAGTAACTTTTGGAACTGTCGCTTCTGAATAGGCATAAAGCATCTTAGCCCCATGTCTTATTATCCCGCCATATTCCTGTTGTGTTCCTGGCAAAAAACCTGGAACATCCACTAAACTAAGTATCGGGATATTGAAAGCATCACAAAAACGTATAAATCTTGCCGCTTTATCAGATGCATTTATATCAAGCACTCCTGCAAGAACACTTGGATTATTTGCTATTATTCCTACACTACGGCCATTAAGCCTTGCAAAGCCAGTGATAATATTTTGAGCATAGTACGGTTGAACTTCAAAAAATTCGCCACTGTCAACTATCAGTTTTATTACTTCCTTCATATTGTAGGCCTTATTGGGGTTATCAGGAATTATTGTATTTAGTTCCACTTCCACTCTATTGGGATTGTCTCCTGTGTCAACAACAGGAGGGTCTTCCATATTGTTTGCAGGTAGGTAGCTTAATAATTTTTTTACAGCCATCAGAGTCTGTCTTTCATCTGGAAACACAAAGTGTGCTACTCCACTCAATGTGTTGTGGGTTGTCGCTCCTCCTAATTGCTCATGGGTCACCTCTTCCCCTGTCACTGCTTTTATGACTTGGGGCCCTGTTATGAACATATAGCTTGTTTTGTCAACCATAAATATGAAATCTGTTAAGGCAGGTGAGTACACGGCTCCTCCTGCACAGGGACCCATTATCACTGAAATCTGAGGTATAACTCCTGAAGCCAAAGTATTTCTGTAAAAGATCTGACCATAACCTGATAGTGCATCTACTCCTTCCTGTATTCGAGCACCTCCTGAATCGTTAAGCCCAATTAAGGGCGCTCCCATTTTCATCGCCATGTCCATGACTTTTGTTATTTTCTTTGCATGGTATTCTCCAAGAGAGCCTCCAAGAACAGTAAAGTCCTGCGCAAATACAAATACAAGCCTGCCATCAATTGTGCCGTATCCTGTAATGACTCCTTCTGCAGGTGCTTCTGTTTTTTCCATTCCAAAGTCTGTACATCTGTGCTCCACAAAAGGATCGATTTCTACAAAGCTATGTTCATCAAGTAAAAGGGCTAGTCTTTCCCTTGCTGTGAGCTTACCTGCCTCATGTTGCTTTTCTATCCTTTTTTCACCTCCCCCTTCTTTTATTTTTTGATATTTCCTTTTTAGTTCTTCTATTTTAGCTTGCACGCTCATTTTTCATACCCCCATGAAGGTTGTATTTTTCACTTCCTCTCACAAAGCTCCAGTAATACGCCATTTGCGCTTTTGGGGTGAACAAAGGCAATTCTTGCGCCTCCTGCCCCATACCTTGGCACTTCATCTATGAGAACTACCCCTTTTCCCTTCAACTCCTTTAGCGCCTTTTCAATGTCATCTACCTGAAGTGCTATGTGGTGTATGCCCTCTCCTCTTTTTTCTATGAATTTAGCGACAGGTCCATCCTCTGATGTTGACTCTAAAAGCTCTATCTCGCTCTCCCCAACTGGAATAAAGGCCGTCTTTACCTTCTGCTCTTCAACTTCTTCTATCCCTGTCACTTTCAAGCCCAGCACTTCTTCATAAAACTTTCTCGCTTCTTCTATGCTCTTTACTGCTATTCCTATGTGGTCTACCTTTTTGATCACATCATTCCCTCCTCTCGAGTATTTGCCTATAGAGAGCTTCTGCAACTGTATAAGGGTCAATTTCTTTACCAATCTGTCAGTCAAAGTGCTCTTGCCAACCCCTGGCGGTCCGGTAATGCCAACTATATAGGCATTGCCGGACCTTTTGTAAAGTTTTCTTATTATCTCCCTGGCTTTTTCTTCGTCGTCTTCAGCGTAGGTTATGGCTCTTGCTATTGCTCTTTTGTCTCTATTAAGAAGCAGCTTTTCTAATTCCATCATTTTTTTGCCAACCTCTTAACATTGGCTTTTATATACTCAATAACTGCCGACGTCGGGGTACCAGGGGTGAATATTTCTGCTATGCCGTGCTCTTTTAAAAAGGGGATGTCTTCTTCTGGTATTACACCTCCGCCTATTACAAGTATGTCCTCTGCCCCTCTCTCTTTTAGAAGCTTTGTTATTTTGGGAAAAAGTGTATTGTGAGCGCCTGAGAGTATGCTCAATGCAACTACGTCCACGTCTTCCTGTATGGCTGCCTCCACTATCTGCTCAGGTGTCTGCCTTAATCCTGTGTATATAACTTCCATGCCGGCATCTCTTAGAGCCCTTGCTATAACCTTTGCGCCCCTGTCATGCCCGTCCAACCCCGGTTTTGCCACCAGTACCCTTATAGGCTTTTCCATGTTTATAACCTCCTGGAGTTAAAATATGCTGGGTGCTTTGTATTCTCCAAATACTTCTCTCATTACCCCACAGATCTCTCCTAATGTAGCGTACACTTTAACCGCTTCTAAAATGTATGGCATCAGGTTATCTGTACCTTTGCAAGCTTCTTTTAAGTCATTCAATACTTTTTGCACTTTTTCGTTATCTCTTTCTTTTCTCAATTTTTTGAGCTTTTGTTTTTGCAGTTCTTCTACTTTAGGGTCTACTTTTAATAAGTTTTTGGGGGGTTCTTCTTCTATCTGGAACATGTTTACCCCTACTACAATTTTTTCTTTTGATTCCACTTCTTTTTGGTAATTATATGCGCTATTCTGAATCTCTCTCTGCATGTATCCATTTTCAATAGCTACAGTTGCACCGCCCATCCTATCAATTTTTTCAATATAATCCATCGCTCTTTTTTCTATTTCATCTGTTAAGTTCTCTACATAGTAAGAACCTGCTAAAGGATCCACTACATCAGCAACTCCACTCTCATACGCAATTATCTGCTGGGTTCTAAGAGCTATTCTCGCTGATTCTTCTGTTGGAAGGGCAAGAGCTTCGTCTCTACTGTTCGTGTGAAGTGATTGAGTACCTCCTAAAACCGCAGCTAAAGCTTGAATTGTCACTCTTATGATGTTGTTGTCTGGTTGCTGCGCGGTTAATGTTGAACCTGCTGTTTGAGTGTGAAATCTCAACATCATTGAACGAGGATTTTTGGCTCCAAATCTTTCTTTCATTATTTTAGCCCATAACCTGCGAGCAGCTCTAAACTTCGCTACTTCTTCAAATAGGTTATTGTGAGCATTAAAGAAAAATGAAAGGCGAGGTGCAAAATCGTCTATGTCAAGGCCTGCCTTTAAGGCAGCTTCTACATACGCTATGGCATTTGCAAAGGTAAAGGCTATTTCTTGCACTGCCGTGGCGCCCGCTTCCCTTATGTGATAACCGCTTATGCTTATGGTGTTCCATTTTGGAACATTCTTGGAACAGTATTCAAATATATTTGTGATAAGCCTCATTGAAGGCTCTATTGGGAAAATGTAGGTACCTCTCGCTACATATTCTTTTAAAATGTCATTCTGTATTGTGCCGTCAAGCTTATCTGGAGTTACCCCCTGCTTTTCAGCTACCGCTATATACATGGCCAGTAATACTGCTGCCGGTGCGTTTATTGTCATGGAGGTGCTTACTTTGTCAAGGGGAATCCCATCGAAGAGTATTTCCATGTCCTGCAGTGAATCTATAGCTACACCTACTTTCCCTACTTCTCCTTCGGCTAGCGGATGGTCAGAATCATAACCTATTTGTGTGGAAAGGTCAAAAGCAATGCTTAAACCCGTCTGCCCCTGTTCTAGCAAATATTTATACCTCTTGTTTGATTCCTCTGCAGTGGCAAAACCTGCGTACTGCCTCATGGTCCAAAATCTGCCGCGATACATGGTAGGCTGTATTCCTCTTGTAAAAGGATATTCTCCTGGAAAGCCCAGTTTCTCGTTGTAGTCAAATTCTTCTAAGTCCAGCGGAGTATAAAGCCTTTTAATTTCTATCCCTGAACTTGTTTCAAATTTTTCTCTCCTTTCTGGAAACTTGTTGAGCACTTTTCTAACTGTGTCCTGTTCCCATTCTTCTTTTGCTTTCTTTATCTTTTCCAGCTCTTTTTCCTCCCACATTTTTCTCCCTCCCTGTAAATTGCTTCATACCTCTTCAATGTAAATGGCATAATCAGGGCAGTACGTCTCACATATTCCGCACTTTATGCATTTTTCTTCATCAATTAAATGAACTTTTCCTTCCTTTAGCTCTAAAACTTTCTTGGGGCAAAATTCTACGCAAATCCCACACCCTTTGCACCATTTTTTGTTTATGCGAAGTTTTTTTTCTTTGCTTTTCTTTGTCATTTATTTCACTCCTCAAAAAGGTTCTACGCTGACATCGAAAGATTCTTTATCAACCTTCACTGTAAAGTACTTTATCTCTTTTGCAGAAATTTCTATCTCATCTATTAATTTTTCCATCTCTTCCAAAGCCCTATGGGCTTCTTCCAAAGTTATTGCCTTAAATCTAATCCTATCTCCGGGCTTTAATTGAGCTATTTTAGAAAGGTCTGAAGAAATTACCGTAGCAATTTTTGTATACCCACCTGTGGTCTGCGCATCTTTCAAAATCACAATAGGTTGCCCATTTGCAGGTACCTGAACTGCTCCTGGTAAAAGCCCGTCTGAAACGATATCATACCTTTCTTTTGCTTTGAGGAAAGGCCCTTCTAATCTATATCCCATTCTATCTGAGTCTTTGCTAATGATATAAGAAGAAGTCAAAAACACCTTTATAGCTTCTTCTTCAAAATAGTCATCCTGGGGACCTAGTATAACCCTCACCTCTTCTTCAGAGGAATAAGAGGGAATATACCTTTCACGCACCTTTTTTGCCTGAAGTGAGGCTTGAGAAGAAGGATTTTTTTCAAGTATATCTCCTTTTTCTAAACGCCTTCCTTTAAAGCCTCCCAATTTGCCGCGAGTGTACGTTGAAACGCTTCCCATTACATAGTCCCCTTTAAATCCCCCTTTAACTGCGAGATACACTCTTAATCCAGACTTTATAGGAGAAAAAGATATGATATCCCCTTTTCTTACAGGAAAAGAAGACCACATGGGTCTTGGTATATCATTGACCAGGGGTTGCATCTCTGCTCCTGTCACAGCTACAAAAGTATCAGTTAATGCTTCTAAAGTAGGTCCCACAAGAGTAATTTCCAAACACGCATCATTTTCTTCATTTTCTAAAAGTCTGTTAGCTACCCTAAAAGCAAATTCGTCCATTGCGCCAGAAGTAGGAACTCCCTGGCTCTCATAGCCAAACCTACCTAGATCTTGAATAGTAGTAAATAATCCCGGCTCTAATATTTTAAAACATTCCATTTTATCACCCACTCAGATTATGATTTAGATATTCGTAAATGCGCAGTTGATATTTACCCTCTTGTATTTCTTTTTCTATCTTGTAATATTCCTCTTCAGAGACGGGAATGAACTTTATATAGTTTCCTGCCTCAAATAAAATTGGCTTTTCTCTTTCCGGATCGTACAATCTCACAGGAGTTCTCCCTATTATACGCCATCCTCCTGGGCTTGAAAGAGGGTAAATTCCCGTTTGATTTCCTGCAATCCCCACAGATCCCGCTTTTATTTCTGTGCGAGGAGTCTCAAGTCGAGGTGTCGCAATCTTTTCGGACATTCCGCCTAAATACGCAAAACCCATAGTAAACCCTACCATATAAATTCTATAGAGGGGAGCACTGTGAATTGCTATCACCTCTTCAATAGACAAATTGTTATATTTGGCTACAAATTCAAGGTCAGGTCCAAATTCTCCTCCATATACCACTGGTATTTCATATACCTGCGGTTTAAATTCTTCTTTTATTTCTTCTCTCCCCATTTTCTCTGAAACATATTTTACGAGTTCATTATAAGAAATTTCTAAAGGATTGTATTTTATAAGCAAAGACCTGTATGTAGGAATCATAGAAATTATTCCTTTTTTGCTCTCTTTTTTTAATATTCGATACAGATTTACAACTTTTTCGTTACACTCTACAGTTATTTCGTTGCCAAATTCAACCACAATCCCTTTGTCTCCAAAAGGTAATATTCTGGGTTTTTCATACATTCCTCTCAGCTCCTTAATTCTATATCCATAATCTATACAAATTTGCTCATTGGAAGGATTTCTACCCCATTTTCTTCTAAAGTTTTTCTTATCTTTTTTGCAAATTCTACGGCCTTAGGATTATCCCCATGGACACATATAGTATCCACCTTTACTTTTACCAAAGTACCATCTATAGCTTCACAAACTCCTTCTTTTACCATCCTCAATACTCTCTTGCAGGCAAGTTCTTCATCGCGAATTATAGCATTGGGGTGCTTCCTGGAAACCAAAGTGCCGTCTGGGTTTATATTTCTATCTGCAAACACCTCATAAGCAAACTTCAAACCAACTTTTTCTGCTGCTTTTTCCATTGCCGTATTTGCCATCCCCACACATATTAGATTTTTATCCACAGATGCTATAGCTTCTGCAATTGCCATGGCAATTTTTTCATCAACTGCCGCCATGTTGTAAAGCGCTCCATGCGCCTTCACGTGCTGTAATTTCATACCTCTGCTTTCAGCAAAAGCCTGCAACGCTCCTATTTGGTATATCACATAATTTTTTATTTCTTCTGGAGAAGCATCCAAATTTCTCCTTCCAAATCCCAGCAAATCAGGGAAACCAGGATGTGCCCCTATTAAAACCCTATTTTCTAAACAACGATCAACAGTCAAAGCCATTACCATTGGATCTCCTGCATGAAATCCACACGCGATATTGGCAGAGGAAATGTATTTTACTATCTCTTCATCCATCCCTATTTTATATGCTCCAAAGCTTTCACCAATATCGCTATTTATATCCACTCTGTACATCACGATTACCCCCTTATTCTTATTTTCCTAAATATTATATTTTTTGCAATTTTCATGCCAGTTTTTCTCCTACCTTTTAACAATTTATTTTTGCCAAATTAAGAGGTTAACTAAGACTTCAATATATAATCCATATCCATAGTGTGCTTTTTCGCACATCATTCTGCACACCTTTAAAAAAGAAAAAATTTATGATATCATTATCACAAAATAAATCCCCATTCTACTGTTATTCCTATTAATTACTAATTACGAAAATGTTAATCAAAACTAGCTAAGAAAGGAGTGTTCTACTTTGAATACATCTCTCATAGTGATGATTTTTTTCTTTTTATACACTCTTTTGATAATTTACACTGCTAGAAAGGGATTCTACGAAACAAATACTTCAAAGGATTTTTTTGTAGCAAATCATTCCCTTGGGACATTGCTCAGCATAGCTACTTTTGTAGGAACATGGTTTAGCGCTGCTTCCTTCCTGGGATTAAGAAGTTCTCTTTATATATATGGTGTCTCTGGTATAATTTATAGTGTAATCCCATGGTTTTTAGGGGCATTCCTCATGAGCTTTTTGGTTCCCACATTAAAAAAATGCAAAGTGCTAACTTTCCCCGAGCTTTTATACGAAATACATAAATCTTTTTCTTTAAGATTGCTTCTTGCCTTCCTTATTGTAATTTCCTACATCCTTTACATTACCATGCAGATCAAAGGTTTCGGAATAGCAATGGAACTTCTTTTGAACATCCCATATCGCATAGCAATCTTTCTCGTATACCTTTATATCCTTTATACTACATTTGGAGGATTATACTCTATCGCTAGGACAGATGTAGTAAACGCTTCTATTAAGGCAATCGCTGCTATAGTATTCGGTGTAATTATAATAATACATACGGGAGGAATCATTAATATATGGGAAATGGCTAAAAATATAGACACTCTTCCCATAGAAGGCTGGAATTTTTATACCCCTAAAGGCGGATTATTAGACCCTTTCTGTAGAGGGCTTCAACCACCTATGTACCTGTTTACTTCTTTTTTTGGCTGGGGACTCGGATTGGCCTCAAATCCCCAGTATATAATAAGAATAATTTCCGCAAAAAATGAAAAAACAGCTCGTAGAATGATTATTTTTTCTCTTATTATTTTAACTATCATGTACTCTGGCATGATAGTAGGCAGTATAGGCTTGAGAACACTTATTCCTACTTCTCCAAGTATAAAAAATGTGGATGAGATCATCCCCACCTTATTTTTACAATTAAGAAATGACTATACCATTGGCGTACTTCTTATTGGAATAATTGCAGCTTCTGTTTCTACTGCTAATGCTGAACTACTGCTTATTGCTAATAGTATAACCTATGATATACTCCCCTTTATATTTAAAAGAACTATTACAAACGATGAAAAAATGCTGTTTTGGAATAGAATCATTATAGCCATAGCTGGAACCTTTTCCCTAATTCTTTCCTTTAATCCACCTGAAAAGCTGATTCAATTTGGTGGAAACATATGGGGCATATTTACAGTAACAGCTTTTATACCTTTATACACAGTCTTGTTTGCAAAAAAGCCTCCTAGGAAAGCTTTGGAATTCTCCTCTTTTGTAGGAATTATTTCATACATAGTTTTCTGGGGAATTCACTACAAATGGCCTGATAATCACACTTTTTTGTCCATTCATCCAGCTTTCTGGAGCTTTTTGCTATCCTCGCTTATTTTTCTTCTCGTTATAATATTTGAAAAGAGGAGGGAAAGATATGAAAAGCCTTGATAATAAGATCCTTCTTCCTTTTTTATTTATCCTTACTTTATCCTTAGCTGTTGTAGGAATCGTATCTTACTATGGCTCCTACAAAATGTTTATTACATTACTTTATTCACATGATATTACAATGAAAATAGTTGATAACGAAACTATTGCAAAACAACTTCTAGAACTTCAAAAGTATACTATATTTGTAGCAATTATTGCAATTCTTGCTGCATCTCAGTTGACGATTTTTTTCTCCTACAGCATAACAAAGCCTATAAAAAACTTGTCAATGCTTGTGATGAGATTTCAAAAGGAAATTTTTCTATTGACATAGAGTACGATGGAAAAGATGAAATAGCTCTTCTAAAAGATGCATTTTTAAGGATGGCAAAAAAGTTAGACAATTATGTAGCAGAAATAACTAAAATGGTTGAGTTAAATCAAAAAATTCTTCGTGGAGTCGAATACGGAATAGTTGTATTTGATTCTTTCTACAGTAAGTTGATTCAGAACGAAATCGCCGATGTTTATTTCTCCAATATTCCTGAACTAGAAAAACTAGTAAAAAACATTATAAAATCTCCCAATCGCCAAAATAATAAAGGGCATAACACATTGCTTTACCTCAAGAATAAAAAGGGTCTTCCCTTTTATATCGAATATCATTTAAATTTCGTAGATAACTTAATAATTTTCACCTTTCAAGATGTAACTGAAAAAGAAAAAATAAAGCAGAATATAGAGCACATAAACCGTCTCGCTTTTGTAGGAGAAATGTCCGCAATAATAGCTCATGAAATACGCAATCCTTTACAGGGTATAAAAACTTCATTACAAGTTCTAGAACCCTACTGTGAAAAAAACGAAACTACAAATACCCTTTTTTCTCTTTTACATCAAGAAATAGAAAGAATAGATAGAATTATAACAAACTTAATCAATTATGCCAGACCATCTGAACCAAATTTAGAATCTGTAGAAATTAAAAAAGCGATAAATGAATGTATAATGTTAGTATTCCACCTTGCGAAAAAAAAGAGAATTTCTTTTGCTACATCATTTTCAAATGAAGAATATATCCTGGTAGATAAAAACCATTTTAAACAGATTATGCTAAACATTTTAACTAATGCTATTAAAGCAAGTAATATAAAGGGAAAAATAAAAATTGGCGCAATAAGCGAAAGAGATGAGATATGCATCTATGTAAAAGACTATGGCATGGGGATCCCACCTGAAAATTTAGAAAAAATTTTTACCCCTTTCTTCTCAACATTCACAAAAGGAACAGGCCTGGGGCTTTCAGTTGTACAAACCCTCGTAGCAAAAAATAACGGCCATATCAAGGTAGAAAGCGAGGTAAAGAGGGGAACCACCATTTATCTTTCTTTTCCGCGTGCAATTCCGAACTTGATGAGCGAAAATGAACGGTATAGACATTGACTGTTTACCTGTATTAAAGGTAAATTGATAAAACAATCTTTGGCATAAAATATGCATATAAAAGTTACCAGAAACCCTAAAAATTAATTCTTTAGGGAGGTGATTAATTAGATTCCAAACAAAAATTCTAACTCGAGGAGGGACAAATTTGTGAAAATAGGATTAGAGGTTATCAATAAAGATGGCCTTTCTGAAACTGTGGACTTTGAAGTTAAATACCTTGTACTCGGTGGTTACAGTGGAAGAAACACTGAAGGTGTTATGAAACATATTGAAGAATTAGCAAAACTGGGCGTGCCAAAACCACCACGTGTCCCCATGTTATATCCCATATCTCGCTATCTTTTAAGGTTTGATGAGGAAGTAGAAGTCCTGGACGACAAAACTAATGGCGAAGTAGAATATGTACTTTTTGTTGACAAAGATATTTTGTATGTCACTGTGGGAAGTGACCATACAGACAGAGACCTTGAAAAGTACGGAGTACGCAAGAGCAAACAAATGTATCCAGTAATAATTCCAAAAAAGGTATGGAAATATAAAGATGTAAAGGATCACTGGGATGAAATCGTAATTAAAAGCTTTATAACAGTCAAGGGAAAAGAAATTCTATACCAAGAAGACCCGTTAAAAGCCCTATACCCCCCAGAAAAACTCATTGAAGACATTGAAAAAGAATTAAAGATAGACAAAAATGGTCTTGTAATCTTTTCAGGTACAATTCCTTCTATAACTGGAGAATTGCTTTTTGGTGAAGAATTTAAAATCCTAATGCATGATCCCGTATTAAAACGCAGTTTAGAACATAAATACAATATCAAGATACTCCCCGGAATACCTGAAAAAAGCGAGGGAGAATAAAAATTGAGAGAATTAACAATTGGGATCGTACAGTTTGGAGCTACCCAAGAGAAAAAAGAAAATTTAGAAAAAATAAAAAAGTTAACAGGTAGGAGGAAATATGCAGAAATCGTGGTAATTCCGGAATATTCTAATTACCATTTTGTAGGATTATCTCCAGAAAAATCATATGAGTTGGCTGAACCTTTAGAAGGTTCTTTTATAACTTCTTTACAGGAAATAGCTTTATCGCACAAAATTTATCTTATAGGAGCCTTCCTTGAAAAAAGTTTTTTTTCCCCTAAAGTTTATAATACGGCATTTCTCATCAGTCCGGAAGGCAAACTAATTGGAACTTACAGAAAAATTCATTTGTTTGACGCATACAATTACAAAGAATCTGATTATGTAGTAGCTGGAAATGAATCTTCAAAAGTTTATGACATTGGTAAAGTAAAAATAGCTTTATCCGTCTGCTTTGATTTACGCTTTCCAGAGTTATATAGAGTGCTGGCATTAGAAGGAGCTGAAATGTTTATTATGCCTACAGCATGGTATTCAGGCCCGCTTAAAGAAGAAACCTTATCTTTACTCATCAGAGCAAGAGCAGTAGAAAATACTTCTTATATGGTCGTTGCCTGTCAATTTAACAAAACCTTTACAGGAAGGTCCTCTGTAATAGACCCATTTGGTACTGTGCTGACGGACTTAAGCATAGGAGAAAAGTATAGTGAAATATCCATTGATTTAGATCTAGTTGAAGAAGCCAGGAAAATAATTCCTGTACTCTTTCTCAGAAAACCAGAAATATATTGCCCTAAAATTTGTGGCCATTATCAGGTATTATAAAAAATTGGGAAGGGAGGTTATTAAGTTGAAAGAAATAAATGAAAGGCCAAAGCTTTCGCCTGGCATCGCTGTAGGTGTAATGACAGGGACTATCCTCGAATGGTATGATGTCTTCTTATTTGCAATAGGTGGGGTATACGTAGGAAAAGCTTTTTTTCCATCTCACGATCCTCTGGTAGCTTTGCTCGCCGTATATGTAACATATGCTATAACTTTTGCAGTGAGACCTCTAGGAGCAATTTTATTTGGCTACATTGGTGATAAGCGTGGGAGAAAAGAAGCTCTTTTCTGGACTTTATTTCTGGCTGGATTATCAACATCTTTGATAGGTGCCATACCCACATATGCTAGTTGGGGAATTTGGGCACCTATTACGGTTGTCGTACTTCGAATCTTAATGGGTCTCTCAATAGGCGGAGAATGGGGAGCAGCTACAAGCTATATCTATGACATGACAAAGCGAAAAGTCGTAGCACAAATTATAGTACAGAGTGGTGTTCCTGTTGGAGTTATGCTTGCTGCAGGTATACTTCTGATTTTGCAATCAACTCTTGGAGGAAATACAATGGCAGCATGGGGATGGCGCATCGCCTTTCTTATCAGTTTAATTTTGGTGCTCATAGGACTTCTGTTTAGAATAAGGTTTCCAGAAGCTTTCGAATATGAAGAAGCCAAAAAAGAAACAAAAGAAATACCTGATCCATTAAAGACTGTGGTAGCTCGTTATCCTCTTCAAACATTTACAGGTGTCATGTTGACAGGAGCAGTGGGAGCAGGATTTATATACAGCTGGACTACACTTCCTGCTACAGCCATGGCAAAAGGGATAATTTCTTCCGGCGTTTATATTAAAATAGTAATGCTTTTCGGAATTGCTGAATTAATAGGAGTTATACTTGGGGGATTCTTAAGTGAAAAATATGGCAATCGGACTTTTATATATTTGGGATTACTGGGACTAACACTCACAGCTTTATCAGCTGCCATCGCTTTCAATTCTCCTGCTTTATTGGTTAGCGCAGTTGCATTAGGTGGGTTCTCCCATGGGTTAGTTTATACCTCCCAAGCTTCGTATCTTTCTGCTTTATTCCCTACACTTGCAAGAACTACAGGAATCAGTTTCTCTTATCAAGTTGGCAATGGATTTGTAACTGGAACTACTCCAATGATAAGTACTTACTTAGTGGAAATAATAGGTTCTATGGCTGGAGGAGTATATGTAGCTATTTTGTTAGCAATAGCAATGATAGTAGTAACATTCGAATATTCCAAACGGATGCTGCAACTTAAAGATTAAAATCTATTACAACTTAAAAGCGGCTTCTCTTTCCTTTCATGGAAGTAGAAGCGCATTTGCTGGGGCAATAAATGGGTTAATATTACCTTTAACTCTCGGTTCAATGCTACTAGCTTCTCGCAATAAAAAAATTGTAGGGGAATATCAACATCCAATTATACTTCTAATTTTAGGAATTTTTGTATTTCTTTTAACTCTATATGGAGGTATTAGCTCACTTCCAGGAATAGCACAGCTTTTTAAATAAACAATCTTGTATTATATATAGAATTGTTCTTATAGTAATTTTGAAATTATTTTAGTATATTGTCTCAAATTATTATTTAATATTCTAGGTATTAATAAAGGCTATTGGATATTATCCAATGGCTTTTTCGTTATTGTTAATAACTTTTTAGACCATTACCTTGAAAAATTGCATCTACCAATATTTTTATCTACTGAGATATTTTTTAAAATAACCAGACAAAAAACTAAGAAGGATATTAAATTTCTTTGTCGAAAAAATATAAAAAGGAGTGATTGCATCATGAATTATAAAGTTCTTATTATTGACGACGAATTAGCAATATGTAATGCACTTAAACTATCTTTTGAAAGTGAAGGATATAATACTATTTTTACTTTATCTGCCCGAGAAGCTTTATCAAAATTAGAACATTTTTCCCCAGACATCGTAATACTTGACCTTAGACTTCCTGACATGAATGGCCTTTCATTACTACTAAAAATTAAAAATTTTAATGAAGATATAATAGTTATTATAATAACTGCATTTGGTGATACCTCTACTGCTGTAGAAGCTATAAAAAAAGGAGCTTATGACTTCATTACAAAGCCTTTTGACATTAATGAACTAAAAATTGCTGTAAAACATGCTTTAGAAGAGCAAGCATTAAAAAAAGAAAGTATAATTTTAAAATCTCAAAGCAAAAAAACATCATTTATAACTCAAGATCCAAATATGCTTCAAATTTTAGCTCAAATAGATTTAATTGCATCTTCTGATTCAACTGTATTAATTCAAGGAGAAACAGGAACAGGAAAAGAACTTATAGCTCGTATGATCCATGAAAAAAGTCCAAGAGCTCAAAAACCTTTTATAGCAGTAAATTGTGGAAGTATTCCATCCCCCCTCTTTGAAAGTGAACTCTTCGGTCATGAAAAAAATGCGTTTACAGGAGCTTCTGAACGTAAAAAAGGACTTCTAGAATTAGCAGATAAAGGTACGTTTTTCCTTGATGAAATAGGTGAGCTCCCATTGGAACTTCAATCAAAATTTCTGCGTTTCCTTGAAGAGAAAAAAATACGACGTGTAGGAGGTCTTACAAATTTTCCTGTAGATACACGAATAATAGCAGCGACAAACAAAAATCTCAAAAGAGAAGTAGAAGCTTATAAATTTAGAAGTGACCTCTATTATCGATTAAATACTATACAATTAAATATACCTCCATTAAGAGAACGCCCTAAAGACATTCCTCTTCTTGTAGAACACTATAGACAAATTTTTAATCGTCAGTTCAAAAAAAATATAAAAGGTTTCTCGCCAAAAGCATTATATCTCCTTGAAAATTATTCTTGGCCAGGTAATGTAAGAGAACTTAAAAACATTATGGAACGCATTTTTATTTTAGCTCAAAAGGATATTATAACCGAAAAAGAATTACCTCTCGACTTTATAACTACACTTACAAATCCACAGAATAATTTTAAAAAAGAATTTCTAACTCTGGCAGAATTAGAAAAACAGCATATAAATAAGGCATTAACAATGACATCTGGAAACATAACCAAAGCAGCGGAGCTTTTAGGTATTAGTCGTTTTGCACTTCAAAGAAGAATACAAAAATATAATATTCGATAGTTTTAGTATAAAAATAGGACCCCTTGGGGGATCCTTGTCTTTGTAATTGGCCAGAAAATTTTGTTTAACATTTATGACTCATATCTCAAATTATTTTAATCACTCTAAAATTTCATAGCTTCTAAATCATCTCCGATACTAATTTTGCCATAAGTGCATTTGACAATATTACGGGTAATTCCGTTATTTCAGATACTAATTCTCTAATTTCTTCAGTATAACCCATACAATCCAGTAAGATAATATCTACCTTATCTTTTATTTGTTGACAAGCTTCTGTAAAAGTTGTTAAGTCCTTTTTATAAGGAGAAGCAGCTACAATTAAAGGATCTAAATTATAAGAATAATATTTTGACTTTAAAGCTTCTATTTGCTCTTCTAGAGGCACTATTACTCCTAATTGTCGATTGCCAACTAAAGCTTTAACCGTAGGAGTTAAAATACGATCCGGCTCAATGAGATAAGATTTATTTGTTTTAAGTCCAGGAAATTCTCCTGTGCAAAGGAGAAGTATTTGATTAATTCCTTCTTCTTCTAATAAATAAATTTTATCTTGCAAAATTGGTTGAATTTTTTCACGGGATATAATCACTGATTCCCCCGTAGCCAATCGAGTTGTAAGAACATATTCTCCTTTTTCAGGATATAAATTCTGCTCAATATATTCTTTTGTTAATCCATCTAGTACTCCCCGTTGGATAAGCTCAGCTCGTCCATTGAGATATTTTTCAATTATAGGAGCTACATCAGTACGCGGAGCCTGCCCAATTGTTATCATTCCGAGTTTTTTCATTGATTGACACCCTTTTCCATAAAATTTATTTTTACTAATCACTTTGCAAATAGCAAAAATCACTTCATTATAATTATAATCTATAGGGATTTTCCTATATTTTTCTCTATCAGCTACTTCTCTAATGTTTAACACTTATATAAAGTTTAAGTATCTGAATTAGATACATCATTATCATTTAGTCTTTATTGCTTTTACATGGAACATAGAGCTAAAAAAGCTATATAGTGCATCTCCTGCGATAAAACCTGCCGCCAAAATGCTCATAGGTATTTCCGCTTCTTTCCCTTTAATCTTTATCATTATCCCTCGAATTATAACACCAGCAAGAACCGCCCAACCAGCATTTGGATTTAAAATCAAAAGACCTGTAGCAAAAAGTACCCCTATTTGACGACTTGGACCTCCAATTAGCTGAACAATCGCTCCCGGTATTGCCCATATTAAGAGTTGCTTTGCAACTTCTGGAGACGTACCAGCTTTAATAGTAGACACATAAACTCTGTCAACTGGAGGAACTAAGTTTTGCAAAAAATATGTTTGATGTGAAAAAATCACCACAAGTAACGCTACACCAAACGCAATCATAGCCGTAATATACTGCTGCTTTCTTCCTTCAAGCTCTAATTGAGGATTCATTCCCATACCTCGTAAAATATAACCTGCCTTAAGGTCATATCCCATATCCGCGAATGCAGGGCCAGTACTCGCACTATATCCTACCAAAAGAGCAAGTGCTACTGGTGGAAAACCTATTATCATACCAATTAAAAGTGTGACAAAAGCTACTGCAAAAGCGGGAAACCATCCGGAATGCATTGCAGAAATTCCAACAATTAATTCATGAAAATACGCAGCTAAAGCAGCAAATATTATAAATACTATCAACATTCCAAATGACATTTTTGCCACTAGTCCCCCTAATAACGCAATAGTACTTGCTACTACAAGATAAGCTACAAATCCTATCACTATTGTTTGTTTTGTTTCTCCAGGAGTACGAGTTAATCGAATTTTTTTATTTTCTTCCTCACTTTTTCCTTTAACATCTCGGCTTTTCCTAAAAATCATTATTATTTGAATTAATGCAACTAATCCTGCACCTATCATAATACCATGGGGAATATATAGCTTGTTAACATCAATTCCAAATAAAGAAGTAGAATACTGGCGAATTAATAAACCTATTCCAAACATTGTTAATGCCCAAATGTTACCGATAAATGCAATACCAAAAGCAGACATTGAAATTTTTAAATATGACCCTATTATTCCTAACAATATTCCAATACCTAAAAGAGATGCACGTTTACCTCCTTTATCAGCTGCAAGTATTGATTCTGCAGTAGCAACCCCAGGGGGCCACGCATTAGAAGCAGGAAATATATCGGAATCAAAAAGTTTATACAAAATTGTAGCATCAGTAAACATTGCCAAGGCAGCACCAATTAACATAGGCATAACCAACTCTGGTTTTCCTATTAAAAATGGAACACCAATTGGAATCATTAAACTATTGGCAGCCCCAAATGTTGCAGAAGAAATAGAAGTTTGCATTAAATTCTGGTGATGAATCGATCTAAAATTTTTAAAAAATTCTAGAGGAATTCTTGAAACTAATATAGCAATAAGAGCACCAATAATTGATGTATTAGGTGAAACTCCTAACGTTGTTATAAGTTGAAGCCCAATAATTGCCCCAAACACCGCAATTGCAGCATTAAATATCAATGGTATCGGCTCAAAAATTGAAGGATGTTTTTCATTATTTTTTGAATTTTGTTCATTAACCATAAATGAACCTCCTCATATTATTTTGTAATTAGATTCCACTACTTATTTCTTAATTAAATTAATAGTTGCTAATCTTCAATTCAGGATTAAGACACCTCCTTTCCTCACTATTTAAAATATCTCACTTCATTAAAATTGGTCTTAATTTTATTTTTATGAGAATAATAACATGATAAATGATAAACACATCCTGGCGACCCTGGTTTACATTCTTTGAGACTCTCTTCATTGCCGCTTAAATGCCTGTTACTCGCCTCAGAAACTTCTTTTATTATTTTTTTTACTGATTCCTCGCTGCCTTCTACTACAATTGTTGTAGAGCCTTCTGCTCCATTTATTCCCCCTTTACCTATTACAGTAACTTCAACATCACCTAATATTTTTAATGCCTCAACTTCAGTTACTATACGCCCATAAACTGGTATTAATCCGACAGACATGCCCATTGCAAAATCACATACTTTTCTTCCACATTTTCGGGTAATCTCAGGAATTCTTCCCGGTATAAGTTTTTCTAATCCCGCAGCAATTATTGTGTTAACGCCTTCCGCAGTAAGAGCAGCAATAGCTTTTCCTGGGTTTCCTCCTCCAGGACTTCCCGCCATTATAGCAGCATTCCCTTCTGTATCTATTGCATTAGCTCCTATTATGATTACATCACCAGGTTCTAACCCCAAAACCTTTTCTATAAAACACTCATCAATATTTTCCCATTTGCCTTTTTCAATAAGTATACTATGTGGAGCTTCTATACTTTTAAAGCTCCCCACCGTACCTCTTGGTGTAATTCTTCCTGAAATTCGCAGTTTCAACCCTATTAGTTCTTCTGAAACACACGAAACAGTAGTACCACCTTTTAAAACAATCCTCCCTTTTTCAAAAGCTTTTTGAACTTCTGGAATTTTTGTAATAGCCCTTGAAATAAGCCATTTACCTGTATTAACAGTAATAGTCAATTGTGCTTTCATTTCATATCACGAGTTTACCCCTTTCCAAAATTATCTTATCATCCACATATACAGTAGGATTTAAGACAACTGCATCTAAATGTACTCCTGCATTAACTTTGCCACCGAAAGTATGATTACTTCCAAAGGCAACATGAATCGTTCCTAAAATTTTTTCGTCTTCTAGAATATTTCCTGTCAATAGAGCTTTGGGGTTTGTTCCAATGCCGAATTCTCCTAAATTCCTTGCAGCTTCTGAATCTCCTAATATTTTGAGCCATTCTTCAGCTCTTTCTCCTTCGGCATCTATTAAAAGGCCCTTTTCTATCTTAAGCAAAATAGGTGAATTCAGTTTTCCCAATCCTACAATGCTACCATCAACTAAGATTGTTCCCTCAGCAGTCCCTTCAACTGGTGCAATATATGCTTCTCCAGACGGTAAATTTCCCGACTGACCTTTTTCAAGATATCTTCCTGTACTTTCTACGCCTTTTCTACCTTCTATGCTCATTTCCAATATATGTCTCTCTTTTTCTACTCTAACTTTTTTACCCTCCGTCAGAATCTGCGTTACTTTCTTTGTTATTTTTTCCACATGAATATAATCAGCTGTAATTGCACCTTTTGTAAGCATTTCTTTAGTAATTCCAGGCATAGTAGCAACTCTTGCTCCCATTTCAGTAGCTTCCTTTCTAGCTTTCGTATGTGTAAGGGAATGCTCAGTAACAGCTATAATTACATTTACCTTTTTCATTGTTTCAGCAACTGCTTCAGGTGGTTCTTCTCCTGACCTTTTTGCAAGGGGTATTTTTAACAACATAGAAATAAGATTTAATTCTTTACCTGCTTCATAAAAATATTCTCCTATCTCCTTTTTAGCATCATCAGTTATCACAAGTAAACTTTCCCCCTTATTAACTCCTAAACAATCAATGAGCAGTTTTTTTGATATATCAACAAAATCATTCATCTTTATCTCTCCCCAATTTTTTTAAATATTCCATCGACCCATAAAGTTTTATGATTTTTTCCCATTCAATTTCATCATAAAATTTACATGCTTTCTTTCCAAAGCTTTTAGCTACCTCCAAAACAAACCGTGCAGCTAACTCAATATCAGTTTCATGAGATGCCCCCGTCGCACAACCAGGCACAGCACTTTCTGCAGTAATAGCTACACCCACAACCGGACTAGAAGTAGCAGTACATGGCTGCATTATACTATTAAGATGATAAAGCCCATTCCCATAAGGCGTAATATCTTGGGTAGTAATAGGTAATACCACTGGCAATTTTCCCGTTACTGTTTGCATTATATCAAGAAGTGAATCGCTCACCTTTAATATGTAACCATCTTTTACTGTAGGAGTAATTGCAAATCCTCTTTGATTTAATATGCGATTACCTTTTGTAGTATCTATGGAAAGAATTGCATCCATTTGAGGATCAACTTCCATTTTGTTCATTGTTTGCATATCTACTGGTGAACCCATAAATGGGACTGGATCATGGGGTTGAGTAGGTGCATTTGGACATATATGAGTAGCAATTATTACATCACCCTCAAGGAAATCTCCTTGCGAATTCATATCAGCTAGTTTTAACGCTACAGAAAGAGCAGCAGTAGCACCATCTCCATCTGATACATAACCTATCATCTCTGGCCTTGCTCCTATTCCGCCCAATCTTCCAATAATACCCATTGTTGGTGCATCACCCCCAACTGATTTGCCTTTTTTACCTTTAACAAATATTTTAATAAAATCCGTTTTCCCTTTATCACTTTTAACTTCCTCTACCCAAATATTTTCAAGTCCTCTTCCTCTTAAAAAGTTTTTTACTCTTTCTCCAGTTACACTGGCACTATCTAAAAGTTCTAATATTTCCATCACTTGTTTTAACATTTTTATCCCCCCACTTTTGAGTATTTTTAAAAAAATAGTAATTTAACTAAAATACATATTCTATTATTTTTTTGCCCACCGCCTCCTCACATGCTTTAAAAAGTGCTGGATCCTTCATACCTGCTCCTAATTTTATCTTTTCTTTCTTCACTTTTATTAAAGCGATCTTTTGGCCCATTTTTATCTCAGCAGATGTGACTGGCATACCTGTTTCCGTGTTTAATGTCATGATAAGGTCTGGAAATGTAGCAATCCGCTCTCCCTTTTTCTCTAAAGTCATATACTCATTCCAAAAAGTTATTTCGAAATCATCTTCCAAAATTACTCTTCCTACATCAAAACCACCAACTGATTCAAGGTGTATGTTTTCAACAACAGCTGTCGTTATTAGTTCTCCGCCTAAAAAATCACAAACTGTATTTATTACTTCTGTCGCACCTTTTTCTTTTGCTTCAATCATTTTCTTGCCCAAATTTATCGCTTGTTTTACTGCTCCTAAAGCAGCATTCTCTTTTGCATATTGGCATGAAATTGGATTTCTTGCTACAGCCACAAGACCTCCTGCTTGCACCGCAGCAACCCTTACAATAGCTGATGCCTTTTCGATAGATCCTATAGCTACAACTTCAGTATACGTCGCTCTTTCTTTTGCTCCTCCTACCGCTGCCTGTATTGCTTTATAGTCCTTATTTTTGTGTAATCCCATTGCGCCCATTATCCCTGTAGGATGAGCTCTGCCATTGCATGGTGCATCTACTACTGGAATTCCTAACATTGCTGCTTGTAACCAACCATTTACAGTTGCGAGACCACCAGCTTCATTTGAAATAATCCCCTCAATCTTTATATCAGCAACTTTTTGCACTAACTCTATCGCCTTCATATAATGCACAGGCTCTGCATAAGCATCTTTAGCAGAAGGTGCACCTACAGCTGCAACATTAATCAATAAGGCATTTTCGTTAATATCTTCAATATCTACTAATTCTGGAGAAGACAAATTCACTGCTAACATACCAATTTTTCTGCCCTCATCCATGGAGCCACCACCACCTCCTCCTAAGACACACCCACCAAGAACAGCGGCTTCTACAATCTCAGATGTTAATTTTATCTTACTCATTACTTTTTACCTCCTCTCTTCAAAAGTTTAAGTAAGAAATAATAGCACCCGTTGCTAAAACAGGGTCTATTACTGGAATGCCTAAATTTTCTTTTATTTTTTTGTAAATATTAATTGTCGACATTCCTGTACATCCCAAAGCTATAGTATCACAGCCTTTTTCTTTTAATAATTGTGCTGCTGTCAAAGCATTTTTCTTTCCTTCTTCGTTAAATAAATCCAACGTTGTGTTAACCCTTTCTGGTTTAATGTTAGCAACTAATTTATCCTTTAGTACCTTTATCATGGCGTAAGGTACTTCTTCAGTAATTCCTAATACACCAATTCTGCTCCAACACTATATGCTACAGCAGCACATGCAGAGCCAGCTCCTATTACGGGAATATGTAATACTTTTCGGCATTCTTCCACACCTGGATCTGCTGCACAACTGATAAAAATTATATCCATCCCTTCCTTCTCAAATTCCCTAGCAACGTTTACAATTTTGGGTACAGCAATTTTTTCTGTATAGTCATCATAAATTCCTTCTGGTTGATCGGGAATACATTTCGTTTCAACTTCTAAATTCTCGAAATTTTTCATAAGCAAATTAGCATGAGTTCTCAAAAGATTTTCTTCTAAGAGAGTAACTACTCGTATAAGTCCCACTTTTATTTTTTTCTTCACATTATCTCACTCCTTTGATTAAAAATATTAATTTTACTAGTCAATTCTGCAGAATAATTATAGAGAAGTAAAAATCATAGATGGTTGGAATTGATGGGAAACAATATGAAGCATGGAACAATATATCATTAGTGATAAACTTATATCTTATTTGTTTTTATATTATAAGTTTACATTTTTATTTTTATTTATACAATGTTCAATAAAGCACAAAAAAAAATAATATTTTTGTGCATATGTTGTTTCTTAAGTTAATTCATCTTCATTTATTGATTTTTTGAATTGATGAAGAGTAAGCGCTAGATAATATTTGAACATTTCCTCTGGAGAGTCAGTAAAATTAAAAGAAGTGTTTAAAATTTCCCTTAATTTATTCATCCTATATATTAAAGTATTTCTATGAAGAAAACAATTACGAGAAGTTTTTGATATATTGCCCCCATTTCTGATATATTCGTATAAAGTATGCATAAGGAGTTCTCGTTCTTTTTCAGGAATCTTTTTAAATGGCGTTAGTATATAATCTATAAAATCCGTTATACTATCACTATTACTTATTGTATATAAGAAAATATAATGCACTATTTCATCGTAAAAATACCATAATTTATTTTTAATAAGCAATTTTCTTATCTCTTTCATTATCTCAATAACATTAATGGCATTACTTAACCTAAGATATTCTTTTTGGATCATTGAGAAATCTGTAATTATTCTACTAACTACGCACATTATATTATTATCTCTTTCTTCCTTAATACTAGAGTCAGAGTAAAATAGAAGTTCTTCTATATCTCTTTTCCATTCAGCATTTTCTAACAAAGAATGGTCTACATTACAAATAATCACAAAATGATTTTCTATTTCTCCAAACACAATTACCTTTTTATTTTGAAGTTCTTCTATCTTTACAACTTTCTTTAAACTCTCCATATTATCATAAGATGCCACTAACATTATTATTGGAGCATTTATATCAAAATTACTAGATAATGATTTTAATTTTCTCTTAACAAATGTTTTGTCATTCATATTATTACATAAAATTTCTTTTAATGTTTCGTTCATAAATTTTTCTTCATTTTGTTTTAGTAAAATTTCTTTCAATAATGGATGTGTTATATCTATATATGGTATATCTGGTGGAATTTGAATAATTGGAAAACTTAGTTCATTTGCTTTTTTAATCATTATTTCAGGAATTTTATCTAAAAAACGGTTTACTTTAATAACAATACCCGCAGCATTTATTTTCGCAAGTTCTGAAATAAGCTTTTCTTGCATATCTGGATTATCCTTAATCGCATATCCCGTAGTTAGTAGTAATTCCTCTCCTCTTAACCACCCTATCATATCTGGAACTTCTAAAATATCAACATACGTTACAATTCTATTTAAGCCTTTTTCTCCTGCTACTACTTTACCTTCTTTTAGTCTTCCTATTTGTAATGCTTCTTTTACTGTTATACCCATTTTTATATCACCCCCCTTTTCCTCTATTTATTAAGTATGCGCCTAGTTTTATTTTTTACCAATATTGTGCCTGCTTAAACATGAATGCTTAATTAAAAAATAAGAATAAGAAAAATAGAAAAGGATCAACAAAAATTCATTCTACAAAATTAAAAATTTATTTTAAATTTGTTTTTTTACAATTTTCTAAATTTTACTATAACTTTCTCACCACAAATTTAAGTAATTTGCCTCGCTCTTTCTCTAAGTATCCTTTCTTCTTCACTTTCAGATTCAGGTAAGGTAACATTATGCGGCGCTGGCCTTCCATTCTCATCTACATGAACAAAAGTAGCAAAGCCTTCTAATATAGGCTCAGCTTCATCATTTTTATATATTTTAGCATAAGTTTTTACACTAGACCTTCCAGTTAAAACTACACGGGATTTTATTTTTATAATATCTCCTTTCGTCGCACTCTTTTTAAATTCAAGGCCGTGTATTTTCAGGCAAACAATGTTTTCAGGCTTTTTTATAAGGTCACAGGCTGCTATAAAACAGGCTTCTACAAACCATTCAGCTATTCTTCCAGCAAAAAGTGTTCCGTGATGGTTTAAATCTTCTGATTTGACAAGATGTGCAATACTTATTTCGTTCATCACTTTAGCCTCCTCGTATAATTAATTTTAAAGACAATAAATTTGTCTCACTTCTTAAAAATTTAATAAAGCACATTTATAACTGGAAATCTTTAATATTCTCATCTTGTCTAAAATCTTATCTATTGCCATGAATCCGTAATATTGCGCAATATGCAGGATTCATGACGCGGCCGTCTCATCTTTTTTCGGCCTTATTATTTACTTTTGAGATAACTTGTAGCATTATTATACTGTAAAGTTAATGTGGGACAGGCTTTCGTCCTCCATGCGGCTTGACCGCTCTTTAAAGTGTGGTCCCTACACCAGATTTGCCTTTTCTTACGCGAAATCTGCTTTGTCATATATAAGCCCCTGGCAGCAGAGGATTCAGGCTTATATATTAAGAGCTAATTGCGAGGTTGCTACATAATCTGGTTGCTAGGGTTATCTCAAATTAACTTTTACTTATACTTACTTTATCAATTTTGAAAGGAGGTGCAACAATCTTGAATAAGCTTTTTGTTGGTATGGATGTAAGCCTGAATGATGTCAAGGTTCATATTCTCGACCAGGAGGGTAATGATGCTTCCTCTCGTTTTTCTGTAGAAAATAACCCTCATGGTTGTGATGTTATAGTATCACGTATCTTGGAGTGTTGTAATAAATACAATATCCAAAAGGTCTTTATTGGTTTGGAATCTACCTCAGTCTATGGCTGGCACCTCCAGTATTATTTGGCTGATCATTCTGCTCTTAAGCCTTATCAACCTTCTATTACTACTTTTAATGCAAATATCATTAATGCTTTTAAAAAGTCTCTCGGTAATTTGCCTAAAAATGACTGGATTGATGCCTTTGCTATTGCTGAAAAACTGAGATTCGGTAGACTCCCTAAATCTTGTTCTGTAGATTTTAGATACCTTGCTCTCCAGAGGCTTACTCGCCATCGCTTTCACATTGTTAATAGTATTGTTAGAGAAAAAAATTATTTCCTCAGCAATTTGTTCCTTAAGTTTAGCGGTTTGTGCCAAAATAAAGTATTTAGTAATAATTTTGGAGCAACTGCTACTGAAATATTTAATGAGTTTTTCACCCTTGATGATATTGCGGCTCGACCGCTTGATGAGCTTGCCGGCTTTTTGGTTGACAAGAGTAAAGATCGCTTTGATGATCCAGAAGCTACAGCTAAATTGCTTCAAGAGGCTGTTCACAAGTCTTATAGAATTAATGCTACTGTAGATGATTCTTTAAACTTTGTTATCAAGTCTTGCTTTGATAATCTACAGTCCCTTGAAAAGCAGAAGAAAGCTGTAGAAAAAGCCATTATTAATGAGGTAAAAGGATTTAACAATGAATTCCTTTGTCTTACATCAGTAAAAGGTATTGGCCCAACCATCGCAGCCGGCTTAATATCTGAGATAGGCGGAATTTCAAGGTTTGATAATGATAATGCCCTTGCAAAGTTTTCCGGCCTTTATTGGTCAGAGTACCAGTCTGCTGATTTTAAAGCGGAGGACACATATCTCAAGCGTACTGGTAATGAGTATCTCAGATATTATTTTATTCAAGCAGCTGACCAGCTCAGGAAGTATTTACCTGAGTTCTCACAATACTATGCCCGCAAATTTAAAGAAAGCAAAACTCACAAGCATAAACGTGCTCTTGTATTGACTGCACGTAAAACTGTAAGGTTAGTCTTCGCTCTGCTGCGCGAAGAAAAACTTTATAAATCCCCAATAATGAAAGGAGATGATTGTATAAGTTAACATATTATCCCATAACCATATTTTACATTAATTTCCATCAGCTTATTGCGTGATGGTTAGCTTTGCTATACCCTTTTTTAGGTTATTTTATTAAATTTTTTTTTGAATTTTTTTATCACCCTCTTGACATATTACCGAAATACTTTAAATTAATTCTATTTATTGACAAAAGTATGCAAAATCCTTTAATTTAATATTATCACAATTTTTAAGTTTAGCCAAACCAGTTTTATGAGAAACATTCCTGATAAGACGATGAAGTAGAAGAATCATTTATAGAGAGTACAATGAATTTAGGTTCTATAATAAATGTTGGGGTGTGGAAAAAGAAATCTATAAAAAAGAGAGCACTTATTCTGAATGCCTGCTATAATAAAAGTGGTTAAAACAATCTAACAAAAGGAGGCATCAGAATAAGTGCAAGGTAATTATATCACAAATTTCTTAAAATCTGAACTGTCCATTTCTTTAATACATTCATTGTTACTAAGTATAGCATTTTTTCTAATTCTTCATCAGATGGAAATATTGTTTTCGATTTTGTAACTTTCCTTAACTGCCTGTAGAATCCTTCAATTATGTTTGTTGTATACATTATTTTCCTTACTTCTTCAGGGAATTTGCAAAATGGACTTTTGAAGATATTATGATAAAATAGACCAAGATAATATACCTGATAAATTAATAAAAGAAGTATCCCCTGTGAAAAGTAAAATGAATAATATTTCTAACATAAGTAAGTTAGAAATAAGTAAAACAATTGAAATTCCTATATAAAAAGGTTTATCTCAAAAAGATTTATACCAAATAACAGAATTAAACAGTTCTACAATTTCAAGTATAAAAAATTGTATCTAAAAAATAAAGCCACACAAATATCACGCTTTAATACCTATTCACATATATTTCCTGATATTCAAAAGGTAGCTGTTAAAGCACTAGAAGAAATCAATAATATAAATATAGGTGAAATTTCATCTTAATACCTATACAGAGTATGGTATTTTTTAAACATAAAAAAATTACATAAAATAAAAATATGTTTGCAAATTTCGATTTCTAGTTGGGTTTCCGAAAAAAGAAAACCGCCAAGCCTTGCGGTTACTGATTTTCACTGGTCTGAGTGGGGGGACTTGAACCCCCGGCCTCCAGAACCCCATTCTGGCGCGCTACCAGCTGCGCCACACCCAGAAAGAAACTATGTTCAGCTTTTATTATAAACGAGATAAAAGAAAAAATCAATAGTTAAATGATTATAAAGATTATTCCGCCTCCGCTGTCATTTACAACTCTTTCTAATGTATCTCTTAGTTTATGACTTAAATTTTCGGGAATAACGCCAATCTTGTTTTGCATTCCCTCCTTTACAAGGTCACTCAAGGTCTTGCCAAAAATGTTGGATTCCCAAATTTTTTCTGGATCACTCTCAAACTGTTCTGTCAAATATTTTACAAAATCTTCACTTTGCTTTTCTGTTCCTACAACTGGCGATACTTCTGCTGTAATATCAGTTCTAAATATGTGATATGAAGGTGCAGAAGCTTTAAGCCTTACCGCAAATCTCCCGCCTTGCCTTACTATTTCGGGTTTTTCAAACTTCATGTCATCAAGGCTTGCAGGTACTACTCCTACACCTGTTTTTTCAGCTTGTAAAAAGGCGTCTTTAACTCTATCATACTGCCTTTTTGCATAAGCCAATTCTCTCATTATTGTCATCAATTCTCTATCATCATGAATTTCAAGCCCGCTTTCATCACTTAATATTTTAAAGAATAAGCCTTCTTGTGTTTTTATTTCCACATTTGCACAGCCTTCACCTGGAGTTATCTTTTTTATAAACACCTCAGAAAAGTTTTCATTTGCTTTAAGACTACCAACTAACTTAGGTATATCTCTTAATCTAAACAAATCTTTTATATCTTCTTTTACTGTTTCCATTATACTTTGCTTAAGCCAATGACTTTTATCAAGAGCATCTACCCATTTAGGCAAATCAATTGCAATCTCCCGTATAGGAAATTCAAATAAGACTTTTTCCAAAATTGCATGAATGTCTGGTATTTCCATTTTAAGTACATTTAAAACAACTACAGGTACATCGTATTTTTTCTCTAATTCTTTTGCTAAATTAATTGTTTCGGCACTTTGAGAATTAGTTGTATTTAGCATTATTATAAAAGGTTTATTCAGTGCTTTTAATTCTTTTACTACCCTTTCCTCTGCTTCTACATAATTTTCTCGCGGTATGTCAGTTATGCTTCCATCAGTGGTCATCACTAATCCTATTGTAGAATGGTCATTTATCACTTTTTTTGTTCCTATTTCTGCCGCTTCCTCAAAAGGTATTTCATAATCATACCAAGGAGTAGAAACCATGCGGGGTTTATCCCCTTCCATGTATCCCAGTGCACCTTTAACCATATATCCTACACAATCTACTAATCTCACTTTAAACCTCGTGTTTTCATTAATTGTTATTTCTACCGCTTTTTCAGGAACAAATTTAGGCTCAGTAGTCATTATGGTTTTGCCTGCTGCACTTTGTGGCAATTCATCTTTTATTCTCTCTTTTTGTGGAAGATTTTCTATGTATGGCAGTACCAATATGTCCATAAATCGCTTAATAAAAGTCGATTTACCTGTTCTCACTGGGCCTACTACTCCTATGTAGATATCCCCTTGTGTTCTTTCTGCAATATTTTTATAGATATCGTAGTTTTCCAACCTATTTCCCTCCTTTTTTATATCCCCATATCCTTTTCTTCTCACTCATATATATATGCTTTAACAGTATATTTATATGTAAAAAATATTGAAATATGATAAAATCTCCGGAAAACCGGAGATCAAATACCGTGCAATTCATGTTTTTTATCTCTCGTCATAAGACTATAAACAGCCTCATAGGGATTTTTACCCTCAAAAAGAATGGAATAAATTTCTTTAGTTATTGGCATTTCTATTTTATGAATTTGAGAAAGTCTGTAGGCTGATTTTGTAGTATTAACTCCTTCTACTACCATTCCTATCTCTTTTAATGCTTCTTCTAAACTTTTGCCTTTACCTATAAGCATTCCTGCTCTTCTATTTCGCGAAAGCATGCTGGTACAGGTGACAATAAGGTCTCCTACACCTGCCAAACCTAAAAACGTCAACGGATCAGAACCTAACGCAACACCCAAACGAGTAATTTCTGCAAGACCTCTTGTCATAAGTGCAGCTTTGGTATTATCGCCAAATCCAAGCCCGTCTGAAATTCCAGCTCCCAAGGCTATAATATTTTTTAATGACCCTCCTAATTCCACTCCCACAACGTCCTTGTTTATATACAACCTAAAGTTTTCATCCATAAAGGCATCTTGCACTACCTCACAGGCTTTAACATTTAAAGAGGCTAAAACACAGGCTGTAGGAATTTGCCTGACTACTTCCTCAGCATGACTAGGACCTGACAAAATAACTACCTCATTTGAAAGATATTCTTTTATGACTTCAGACATTCTTTTTAAAGTGGAAGTCTCTATTCCCTTTGCAAGATTTACCACAATAGAGTTTTTATCAATTACATCTTTTAATTTTTTCGATATATCTCTTACAGCATGGGACGGAACAGCAATTACTACAATCGATGAATTTTCCGCAGCTTCTTCTAAATCTGTTGTAATGTAAATTTCTTGAGGAATATCAACATCAAGATATTTTTTATTGTGACGAGTAGACACAATTTCCTCAAACTGATTTTTATCTCTCATCCACAATGTAATTTGATGCCCAAGTCGGTTTAAGTGTATCGCTATAGCTGTTCCCCAACTTCCCGCACCTAATACTGATATTTTCATGACCACATTCCTTTCTCATTTTATTTCCGTCTTTTTTCCAAGTTTAGATTCTGTTCCCGCCAGCAAACGTTTTATGTTGGAACGATGTTGGAAAATTGCTAAAGATGCCATAATAAGTGAAAATATGAATAATTGTGTTGAACTCCAAAAGATTGCATTTAAAAGCACAAAAGTAATCGATCCTGTTATGGACCCTAAAGATACGTATTTTGTCAAAACAATTACTGTAATACCAATTGCTAAGGCTATGAGCCCTAAAAGAGGACTTACAGTCATTATAACACCAATGCTTGTCGCAATTCCTTTTCCACCTCTAAATTTTAAAAACACAGGCCAGTTATGACCGCATATCACTGATATCCCTGCAATCATAGCACCAGTATTACCCATTAAATACTTACCGATTAATACGGCTATTACTCCTTTTAACACATCCAATGCAAAAACAGGAACCGCAACTTTATACCCTAATACTCTTAAAACATTAGTAGCCCCTGCATTTCCACTCCCATAATTGCGAATGTCTATTTTTCGCGTATATTTTGTTAAAATATATGCATTGTTTATGCAACCAATCAAATAAGCAATGATGGCCGTCAAAACAGCGTACATATTTTTCCCCCTTTCTTTTTTAATTTTCTCCTCTTTTTCTAGTAGAAATCACAATAGGTACCCCTTCAAAGCCAAAATTTTGTCTTAACGTATTCTCAATAAATCTTAAATAGGAAAAATGCATTAGCTCTGGTTCATTAACAAATACTACAAAAGAAGGCGGCTTAATTCCTACTTGTGAAGTATAATATACTTTCAATGGTTTGCCCTTATCAGCAGGTGGAGGAAACATAAGCATAGCTTCATTTAGCACATTATTTAAAAGACCAGTAGTAATTCTTTTATTATATTCTTCCCATACTTTATCTACAGTCTCTAAAACTCTGTGTACTTTTTGCCCTGTTTTTGCTGAAATAAATAGTATAGGAGCAAAAGATATAAAAGATAGTTTTTCTCTTACCATCTTAGTATATTCATTAACAGTATTATTATCTTTTTTTATTGCATCCCATTTATTAACAACCATGATGATTCCTTTTCCATTTTCAAACGCATATCCTGCTATTTTAGCGTCCTGTTCTGTGGGACCTTCTGTAGCATCTATCATCAAAAGGCATATATCAGACCTTTCAATTGCAGCTAAAGCTCTTAGTACGCTGTACCTTTCTATAGATTCGCTAATTCTACTTTTTCTACGTATCCCTGCTGTATCAATAAGAACATAGTTCTTCCCATCTTTTGAAAAAGGAGTATCTATTGCATCCCGTGTAGTACCAGGTATGTTACTGACTATCACCCTTTCTTCCCCTAATATCTTGTTAACTAGTGAGGATTTCCCCACATTAGGTTTGCCAATAACAGCAATTTTAATTGTTTCTTCAGTGTATTCTAACTCTTCCTGTGGCAATTTTTTTACTACTTCGTCTAAAAGTTCTCCGATGCCCAACCCATTTGACGCTGAAATTGGAATGGGATTGCCTAAACCAAGGCTAAAAAAGTCATAATAGGTAGGAGGCATTTCTTTAAAACTGTCCACCTTGTTGCAAACCAAAATAACTTCTTTTTTTGCTCTTCTTAAAATGTTTGCTATTTCTTCATCTTCTGGCATTAAACCTTCTTTTGCATCAACTAAAAATAATATTACGTCAGAAGTATCAATTGCTGCTTCCACTTGTAAACGGACTTTTGAAAAGAGAATATCTTCAGCATTTGGGTCTAATCCTCCTGTGTCTACTAATATAAATTTTTTGTCCAGCCATTCTGCATTACCGTATATTCTATCCCTTGTAACTCCTGGTTTGTCTTCAACAATAGAAATTCTCTTTCCCATAATCTTATTAAAAAGAGTAGATTTACCCACGTTTGGCCTACCTACAATGCTTACCATTGCTCCTGCCATATCTATCACCTCCCACTCTGTATCTTTTGTAAAAATTTATTCCCATCGACTTCAGAAACTATAACTTTTGTCCCCAGTTCTCTTTCTATTTCTTCAACAGTAGTGTCATCAAGAAAAACATTTGACCTTTCCTTTAACATGACATCGGGAATAATTAAAATTTCCTCATTTATTTTACCTTTTAATTGGTTTATTATATCTTTCCCCACCACAAGTCCAGCTACTGTGATATTGTGACCAAAAAACTCATTGTGTATCTTCTCCACTTTTACATTAAACCCCGTTTTTCTTAATTCTTTCGCTACTTCTTCCATAAAATTATAGGCAGCTATTCCTGTAACAATAATGTAAGGAGCAGTGTTTATATTTTTCCCTTTATTCGCTTTTAATCTTTTTACACTCCTTTGAAATTGATGTTTAAACAATGCCATAAGTCCTACGCCATTTTCTATTTGAGGGAATCCCTCGTAATGATAATAAGAAGGTATAGTAACACCTGCCATCACATAAAATTCATCTGATAAAAAAACAAAAGAAGAACCTAATTCTTTCTTTAATTTCTTTTGCCATGAAGATACTTGTTCAACCACATTTTTAGCTTCCTCTTTAGTAAATGTCCTAAGTTTATAAAGTTTCTCTCTGTGGTCTGTAAGTCCTACTGGAACAACTGCTATTGATTTTACACCAGGATATAGACTTGACAAATCCTTGATAGTTCTGTCAAGAATTTTGCCATCATTTATTTCTGGACATAATACGATTTGACCATGTACCTCAATTCCGTTCTCAACAAGTTTTTTTAATTTATCCATTATACCTTTTGCATTCGGGTTATTTATCATTTTCATTCTTACATCATCATCAGTGCTATGAATTGAAACATATAAGGGAGAGAGCTTATATTTTATTACCCTGGCAATTTCCTCCTCACTCATATTAGTCATAGTAATAAAATTACCTTGTAAAAAGGAAAACCTATAATCATCATCCTTAAATAAAAGAGATTTGCGGACTCCTTTAGGTAATTGGTCAATAAAGCAAAAAATACACTTATTTCTACAATGTTTTGGTTTGTCAATTATTTCTTCTTCAAAGACTAACCCTAAATCCTCATCATAGTCTTTTTCCACTTCAAAAATATATCTTTCTCCTGTAGCCTTTTCAATTTCTAATTGTATAAACTCATTTGACACTTCATATCGATAATCTATTATATCAATTATTTCTTTTCCATTTAATGTAATGAGTTTGTCTCCTTTTTGTATATCTAAATCCCATGCTATACTTCCTTTTATTACATCTTTTATATTTATTTTATGCATATTTTTCCTCCTAAATTAACTCCTCTCTTTTCAATTATGAATTAATCCTATCAATACGTCAAGATCTTATTTGCAACTTTATTTTAATATCTGTTACTAATTTTACGAAATTGTTGTATTTTTTCAATATACCATATACCGTTATAGGCCTACCTAAAAAGATAATTCCTAAGCGCCTTGACGTAATACCTCCAATCTTTGTAGTAAGTCCTATGATAGGAAGTGCATCTACGACTAATATATCTTTTTCAGAAATTCCATATAAAGACAAAAAACTGTAAATAGCTTTTGTCACTATTCCTCGCCCATTTCTCGCACCGACAATGTACACATGGTTCCCAAATTCATCCTTACCCATATAAAAAAGAGTACCAATTTCATCGTTGGAAGTTTTATCATAATGCGGAAGAGAAACAATTTCTTCATAAGTAGGCACTCTGTCAATAGGTAAAAGTCCTATGTGTATAGAAGCAGCTACAACAGAAGAGTGGGCACTTCCATAGCACATATATACAATAATCACAAACCTACCACCTCATAGTATTTTTTTATATCTCTCTACAAATCTTTTTATATCTTTGTGTCTCATCAAATAGTAATTATACAAAAAATTGTCTATAGTTTGTGTTAGTATTTTCTTACCTCTTAGATTCATCAGCACTTTAAAAAAAATTACATCATAGTGGGAAGTGTCTATAAAAATTATATCTTCTTTTATGTTAAAAACTTTCATCAAATCATACAAAGTTTTTTTGATATTTTCACTAAAATTTTTCGTTCCTATTATGAAGACTTCATTTTGATTATTATCTTTCCCAATAAACCTCATTTGTCCATAATCAACTTGAAACAAAAAAGGGATTTTAAGAAATTCCTCTTTTTCAATTTTGGATTTATCATTTAAATGAAGATATGCACATATAGAAGAAGAATAGCACCCATAATAGCTATAATACACTACTTTCATAGATACCACCTAATATTGTTTAACTAAAATAAATACTCCATTTTCAAGATCGTGAACGGCTGCCTTAAAAATTCTGCTTAAATACATAGAAAGCTTTTGCTGCTCTTCTTCATTTTCTACATATATGATAGGTGCAGTACCACTTGAAACATTGTCTTTTGCCTCTTTTAAAGTTACCATAGCTATTATATATCCTGTTACATGTACTTCCATTCTATCACCTCAATTGAAAGCTTTTCTCGCGCCCCTTGACTTTGAAGGATACTTTCTTACAGTTTCAATTGCTGGCACATTCTTTATAATTTCCACAAAAGCATCAATATCAGGCTTCATCGCTACCATAACTACAATAACATCTCCATTTTCATGGTTGTTCATAGTAAGAGGAGCTAATTCAGGAGTATCAATATTCATCTTTAATCCCAATTGATTAGCAGCTTCATGGAGAATAGCCTGTCTTATTCCTAAGTTATTTATGGAAATTAAACTATCTAACCCTTTTGGTCGTATTACAACAGCCATTCCAAATTTCTCTATTATTTCTCTTCCTTCTTTTAGACCTATATCTGCTAAAACCACATCCTCAACGCACAATAAAGGTCCTTTAAAAACAATCTTTGAAGGAAGAACTTCGGCAATATCTCTAATATAAGCAATTTTCATTACATAACGAGATAAATAAATTGCTAGTCCTCCCACAATTGTCCCTATTATAACACTTTTAGAAAAATAAACTGCCAAAGAAGTAAGAGCAGCTACAGCCATAGCAATATAGTTTCTTGCTTCAAAAATTTTAGCTATATTTTCTATATAAGCTGCTCCTCTTGGAACTAATTCTGTTGCTTCCATTTTTTCTAAGCTGGTTCTCTCTATTTCTCTTACTTCTTTAAATTGTTGTGCTGCCAAAGCTAAAAAGGTAACAGCAGTGTACTGTTTTTCAATTAATGCAGGCACAGAAAAAGCTCCTAAAGCCGCTGAAATTATACCTAAGGTCAAATGAGTCGTATAACCTTGAGGATAAGTAGGATACTGCCTATAGTCCACTCTTAAATATATAAAGCGGGCTATGGTCCCAAAAGCAATTCCACAAACCACAATATTGATATAAAATTCATGATTTATGTTCATGGCTCATCTCCTTTTTTTCGCCTAAACTTACCCAAATAACTTGCAAATTCTTTACGCGTAGCTTTAGAAAACTTGTGATACATTTCTCGCCCACCAGTACTCAAAAACATGAAAGCTACTGCTGACACTACAACAACTCCAATCAAAACCCATATTCCGGTACCTGCAGCTTTATTTTGTCCTGGAAGCGGTTTTTGAGTTTTTGTAACAGTGCCTACTTGTTTTTGCTCATCTGAACCATAAAGTGCTTTAGTCAATATGTCTGCTATTAAAGAAGCAGAAACTTCTGCTCTTTCTCTTGTATGAGAGTAGGTACCAAATTCTAACAATAAAGAGTTTGGAGTCAAATCTTGATTAAAATCTCCTTTTCCAAAAAATACATCCTTGATCATGTTTGGATATGTCTTATCCGCAATAGCTTTTATCCTATAGGCTAACTGCTGATTTGCTTTTAAATTAGGGTTGTTCCGTCCTAAGACAATTCTTACGCCTGTAGCATTCTTCCCTGCAATTTTTCGTATATATTCTTGGAAGGGGACTGCATCTCTATGGACATCCAAAAGTAAGTCCGGTTTAAAATCCTTCAAAAGTTTGACCGCTCCAGTTCTTGACCGGCTGTATGCCATAGCATCATGAGGTAGGTACAAAGTCCTGTCCACTTTGACTGTGACTCCTTTTGCCTCTAAAGCTTTTTGTAAGGCAGCATCTACTTTATATATCCCGCCATGTCCATTGATACTTGCAGCACCATCTGAAGGAAGATATGATTCATCACTGTGGGTAGAATATATCGCCACTCTCTTTTCACCAGTATTTTCTGCTACTGCCATTGCTTGTGAAATTTCTTCTATGTTAACATCTGGAAGTTTTTCTGTTCGCAAATACTTTGCATAAGCTTTACTTTCATTTTTATCCACTTTAAACACTTCATACAATTTATTATCCCCTGATAAATATCTGTCCCCTTTATAAACCTCCATTGCAGTTCTGAAAAGCACTTTATTTGTCTTTCCATCATACACTGTGTAATAATCAGGTTGTAATTCAGTCTGCTTCTCTGCATAACTGCTAATAGCAAAAGATAAAAATTCAATAACCAATAAGATTAATATTGTAGCTCTATTCATCTTTCTTTTGTTCATTTTTGTCACCCTCTTCTTTTTTGTTAGTATCTACCAAGCTGCTAGCCATACCCTCCCTAGGTTCAAGATGCTTTTTAGAAGTACCTCCTTGCAATTTTTCCCTTGTTTCCCCAATTATTTCAGACAAAACCACGGCAATTATCATAGATATAACTACCGAATCAAAAAATCCAGCTCCTCCTATAGAAACGGCTCCTCTTGTCCCTGTCAGGTAGTTTGAGACTGCCTGCATTACATTTGCCAGTATTATCCCCATCACTCCTGCAATAAAAGCACTTCTTCTCGAATGTGAAAAAAGATACGCAATTAAACCTCCAACAATACCATAAATATACATAGGCTCAATAATCATGGCTTCAGGTTCTGCAGGAAGTATTCTCCCTGCAATAAAAACAGCTATTCCGGCAACAATTGATACTACAACTGCATTTACTCTTTCTCTCGTACTTTCTGCTTTTAAAAAAAGATACACACATACTGCTATAGGGATAACAGCTCCACCTATGTTTATAGACACAGTTTTTGTTATAGGAATGTTAGGTATTAATGTCCCTATTATCATCCCAATTATCACCAAAAAAGCCCATGTATCTGTCATTTTCATCCTATCTAATACTCTATGGGCAAATCCGAACAAAACGATTAATCCTGTAATAGAAAGCAAAATATAGCTTAATGGCATCAAAATCACTCCTTAAGTTCTTTTCTTAAAAATATGTTTTGCACAATGCATAAAAAATATGCAAAAAGCGCTCACTTTTTCAGTGAGCGCTTTTTGCATTTCAATTTAAATCTATATGTTCACCGGTATCTAGATAAATTACCCATTCACATATATTAGTTGCATGGTCAGCAATTCTTTCGAGATAACGAGCAACAAACAAAAATTGTGTTGCCTGATCAATGTTTCTAGGGTCTTCCATCATATATGTCAAAAGTTCTCTAAAAACCTGTTTGTAAAGAGCATCTACTATATCGTCTTTTTCGCCAATAGCTCTCGCCACCTCTAAATCTTGTCGTACATAGGAATCCAAAGACATTTTGACCATTTCTCTTACAATTTCTGCCATTCTCGGAATATCGATTAAAGGTTTTATATACTTTTGATGAGCAATCCTCAACGTAGTCTTTGCTATATCTACTGCATGATCTGCCATTCTTTCCAAATCTGTAACAATTTTAAGGCCCGTCAAAACTATTCTCAAATCTCTTGCAATTGGCTGCTGGGTCACAATAATCTTTGCACACTTATTATCGATTTCTACTTCCATTTTGTCTATTCTGTCATCGTCATCTATAACTTTCTGAGCTAATTCTGTGTCATGGTTTACTAGAGAAGCAATGGCATTTGCTATGGCCTCTTCTACAAGACTACCCATTTTTAAGACATCATAATGAAGTTCTTCTAATTCTTTTTCAAAATGAGTACGATTCACTATGTCACCTCCTTCTAACCGAATCTTCCAGTAATGTAGTCTTCCGTCCTCTTATCTTTAGGATTATAAAAAACTCTATCTGTCGGTCCACTTTCAATTAATTCACCATTTAAGAAAAAGGCCGTATAATCTGACACTCTTCCTGCTTGTTGCATATTATGAGTTACTATTATTATTGTATATTTATTTTTCAATTCATTAATTAATTCCTCAATTTTCATGGTAGAAATAGGGTCTAGCGCTGAAGTAGGCTCATCCATCAAAATTACCTCTGGTTCTACTGCCAATGTCCTGGCAATACAAAGCCTTTGCTGTTGACCACCAGACAAACTAAGAGCTGACTTGGAGAGTCTATCTTTTACTTCATCCCATAAAGCTGCAGCCATCAGGCTTTTTTCAACAATTTCATTCAGCTTTTTTTTGTCTTTTATACCATGAATTCTTGGACCATAAGCTACATTGTCATAAACCGTCATAGGAAAAGGATTAGGTTTTTGAAAAACCATTCCTACTCTCTTTCTAAGTTCAATAACATCTACTTCTTTATATATATCTTGACCATCAAGTAAAACAGTACCACTTATTTTAACTCCCTCAATAAGATCGTTCATCCTATTTAAAGTACGAACAAAGGTAGATTTGCCACAACCAGAGGGACCTATAAGTGCCAAAACGCTATTTTCCTCTACATCCAAATTTATTTTTTTGAGGGCTTGGACATCTCCGTAAAACAAGTCTAAATCTTTGACCTGTATTTTTTTCATTTACCAGTCATTCCCCTTCCTCTTAAGCATATTATACCATTTTATCTTTCGCCTGTCATTCTTTTATATAATGTATTTCCTAACCATCTAGCAAGGATATTAAAAATCAATACCATTAACAATAAAACTGCTGCGGCACCGTCTGCAATCTGTCTTGCATCAGGTGCTAACCCCTCACTATTTACCTTCCAAATATAAACAGCCAAAGTCTCCGCAGGTCTAAAGATATTTAAAGGCGAGGTAGGACTTGAAGGATTTAAGTTTGAAAAATTCAAGGCAGGGCTACTCATACCTGCAGTATAAAGTAGTGCAGCAGCTTCCCCAAAAATTCTTCCGGCAGTTAAAATTATTCCTGTTATAATACCAGGCATTGCAGCAGGCACTACAACTTTTACAATTGTTTGCCATTTTGTAGAACCTAAAGCATAACTTGCCTCTCTCAAATTATTGGGCACACTTCTAATTGAATCTTCACTTACTCTTGTCATTACAGGAAGATTTAACACCGTAAGAGCAAGAGCACCTGCAATTAAGGAATATCCCCATCCAGTCATAGTTACAAAGACTAAAAGCCCAAAAAGGCCTACTACAATAGAAGGCATTGAAGATAAAGTTTCTATAGACAATCTTATAATTTCTGTTAACAAACCTGGCTTTGCATACTCTGCCATATAAATTCCTGCACCTAAGCCTATAGGAATAGAAATTATCAAGGTTATTATTAACAATTCTAACGAATTAAAAAGCTGTGGCCCTATGCCTCCTCCTGCTTCCATAAATTTGGGAGGGGAAGTTAAAAAATCTATGTTGAGTTTAGTTCTACCTTGATACAATATATAACTTATTAATGAGACCAAAAACAAGATTAAAAACAGAGCAACAGCGTAAAAATACATCGTCGCTATTTTGTCATATAGTTTAGATTTCATTTATACATTCCCCTCCTGCCTACCAATTTAATTACGATGATAAAAGTAAAAGATATCATAAGAAGGAGTAGTGCTAAGGACCAAAGGGCATCATTCCACACAGTGCCCATTACTGTATTCCCCATGTCCATGGTAATAATAGAAGTTATAGTACTCATTGGTTCTAAAAAAGATTTAGGAATCACTGGTCGATTTCCTATAACCATTTGAACTGCCAAAGCTTCTCCAAAAGCTCTTGCCAGTCCTAATATAATAGCAGTCAAAATTCCCGGTTTCGCTGCAGGAAGAATTACATGTCTTATTGTTTGCCATCGTGTTGCACCAAGGGCATAACTGGCTTCTCTTATCTCCACAGGTAACGACTTTATAGCATCAGTGCTAACACTAGTAATTGTTGGCAGTGTCATGACAGTGAGAACTAATATACCGGCTAACAAGCTAAATCCTAATCCTCCAAAATGTTTACTTATAAAAGGAACTAATACCGTCAGACCAACCCAACCGTACACTACAGAAGGAATGCCTACAAATATTTCAATAGCTGGTTGCAAAATCTTTTGACCTAATTTTTTCGCAATTTCAATCATGAAAATTGCAGAGGAAACTCCAAGAGGTGCACTTATCATAATAGCAAAAACAGAAACGAGAATAGAACCTAATATAAATTGTAAGGAACCTACTGCAGGAACATCTCTATCAGGCTTCCAGATGGTAGAAAATAAAAATTCTTTTAAAGAGATGCCATCTTTTATAAAAGTGGAAAGACCTTTAGACGCTACAAATAAAAAGAGAGAAGCAGTGATGATTATTAATAGCAAAGCAGAAATGAAAACGATAGCCTTTCCAAACAAATTAACTATTTTGCGCTTTCTTTCATAATTTTTATCAACTGTCATGTGAGTTCCCCCATTTAAGAAATTATAATGACAATAATGGCACTTTTTTATAGTATCAATTTTAAAAAAAAACTTCATTAAATTTATGTTAAATAAATGTTAAATTTATGTTAAATCCATATTTTTGCAAAAAGGAGCTGGAAAAGATACCAGCTCCTTTTTTTACAATATATTTCTTATTTTGCTTTCATTTCGGTAATAGGTATAAACCCTAATTTAGTAAGAGGTCCTTTCTGCACTTCTGGTGACATCATAAAATCTAAAAAAGCTTTAACCGCTCCTGTAGGTTCTCCTTTTGTGTACATATGTTCATATGACCAAATTGGATATTTACCATCTATTACATTTTGAACATTCGGTTCGACGCCTTCATATTTTAATGCTTTTACAGTATTATCTAGGTAAGAAAATGCAAGGTAACTAATAGCACCTTTCGTATCTGCTACAGCTTTTTTAACTGCACCAGATGAATCCTCCGTCAATGCAAGGCCTTGTGCTTCCTCCTGACCTTTTAAAACAATTTTCTTAAAAGTAGCCCTCGTTCCTGAACTTGCTGGTCTATTGATTATTACTATCTTCATATCAGGTCCGCCAACTTGTTTCCAGTTTGTTATTTTACCTGTAAAAATATCTACCAACTGCTGCTGAGTCAAATTATCAACTGTCACATCTTTATTCACAACTACAGCAAAACCTACAACTGCAACTTTATGGTCTACTAAAGATTTGGCTGTGTTGGCATCTAATTTTTCTTCCGCAAAAATATCAGAATTTCCAATATTAATTGCGCCCTGAGCTACCTGTGTCAACCCTGTACCACTGCCACCGCCTTGCACCGTTATCGCCACATTGGGGTATTTTCCCATAAACATTTTGGCGGCTTGTTCAGCTAATGGCTGTAATGCCGTAGAGCCAGCAATTGTTATGTTGCCTGAAAGATTATTAGAAGTTGAAGAATTATTAGTTTGAGGTTGTTTTGAGCCACAGGCAACAAAACTAAAAAGACTTGCAATCAACAGTACTGCAATAGCAAGTTTCGTAAATTGACTATTTACCATTAAAGCACCTCCAAAATTTTCTTAAATTTTTTGTACAACTACATTGTAACAATCTATTGTAAAGTCAATATTAAAATATTGTTAAGTCTTTGTTAAATCAGCTTTGTTGAATTTTATAATAAATTTTGTACCTTTCCCCACTTCACTTTCTACAAAAATTCCCCCTTTCATAGATTCCACGATATGTTTAACTATAGCAAGTCCCAACCCTGTACCCCCTAATTTCCTCGAACGACTTTTGTCAACTCGGTAAAATCTCTCAAAAAGCCTAGGAATATTTTCTTTTGAAATGCCAATACCGTTGTCTTCCACTGTAATAATTATTTTATCCCCTTTTTCTTGAGTAGATACTTTTACAAATCCGCCTTCTGGAGTGTATTTTATACCATTATCTATTAAATTAATCATCATTTGATGAAATCTATCTTTATTAGTATTTATCACCAAATCAGTACAATTTAAATCTTTTTTCAACGTTATATTTTTATCTTTCGCCACTTTTTCCATTATATATAATATATCCTCTATTTCATTATCTAATTCTATCTCTTCTTTAGGATAACCTTCTTTCACATTCTCTATCTCAGAAAGAGTGAGTATATCGTTTATAAGTCTTGTAAGTCTTTCTGATTCAAAATCAATTATATCTAAAAATTTATCTCTTGCCTGTGGATTGTCAATAGCACCATTTCTTAAAGTTTCAATAAAGCCTCTAATAGAAGTTAAAGGCGTTCTCAGCTCATGAGACACATTTGCAACAAATTCACTTCTTATTTTTTCCAATCTTCTCATTTCTGTGATATCATCTATTATCAACACAAAACCTAAATTTTGATGGGAAATTGGATGAAGAATTGGACTAGTGTACACTTTGAGGTGTTTATTGAAAACATTTAGCTCTAAATTTTTGGAAGGAGAATTTTTATTTTTCTTAACATCTTCAAAAAGATCATATAACTTACTATTTCTTATAATTTCTAGGATATGTCTTCCAATTAAATCTTTTCCTTTTATATTTAGAATTTTCCTCGCAGCGTCATTTATAAGTAATATTTTCTCATTATTATCAAAAGCGATAACCCCATTTACTATGCTTTTTAAAATAGCTTCTAATTTTGCATTTCTATCATTTAATTCTTCTATAGTTTCTTTTAATTTATAAGACATAGAATCTACTGCAAGAGAAAGTTCTTTTATCTCATCAATAGAATCGCTTTCAAGCCCATGACTGTATATCCCATTTGCAATATCCTTTGTAATCTCAGTTATCTCTTTTATAGGATCTACTATATTTTTTATAAATCTATAACTCAAAAAAAATGTTACTAAAATTCCCAAAAAAATAGCAAAAATAAATTTGGTCATTGGAACATTGCCTAAAAAAAATAGGGCAACTATTAAAATTCCAAGTAGGTTTATGAAAAACAATTTATAATAGGATTTTTTTAACATTATACTCCACCTTTATCGTTTAGTTTATATCCAATTCCTCTTACAGTTTCAATATACACAGGAGATTTATCATCGTCTTCTATCTTTTTTCTTAAATGCCTGATATGGACATCAACAGTTCGAGTCTCTCCCGCATATTCATATCCCCATACTTTGTCTAATAGATAGTCTCTAGTTAATACTTTACCCATATTTTGAGACAAAAGTTTTAAAAGCTCAAACTCTTTTAAAGTCAATTCTAATACTTTTCCTTTTTTATAAACCAAATGTTTTCCTGTATCTATAACTATATCACCAAATTTTATTATTTCTTCTTTTTCTTCTTCTTCTGATAGTTGGGTTCGCCGAAGAACAGCTTTAATTCGAGCTAACAATTCTCTTACACTGAAGGGTTTTGTTATATAGTCGTCTGCTCCCAACTCCAATCCCAATACTTTATCAAATTCTTCACTTTTTGCTGTTAACATTATTATCGGTATATTTTTCGTTTCATCATTCTTTTTTAAAATTTTACATATTTCCAATCCATCTACATCTGGCAACATCAAATCTAATATAACCAAATCGGGTTTTTCTTCAAGTGCTTTATCCAATCCTTCTTTCCCATTTTCCGAAGTAATAACTTTGTACCCTGCTGCTTCCAAGTTATACCTTAAAAGTTCCAATATATGAACTTCATCTTCTATAACCAAAACCATATGGGCCATTTTGACACCTCCAGCTAATATAGCTTGTACACCTTTGAAACAAAAAAACAATTATGTCTTTTCTTTTTTTGTCTCGCTCTCTTTAAGAAGTTTCTTAAGTTCGTCCATAAAAGTATTTATGTCTTTAAACTGCCTATAAACAGAGGCAAACCTGACATAAGCTACTTCATCTACATTTTTAAGTTTTTCCATTACCATTTCTCCGATTTCAGTGGAGGTTATTTCCCTTTCCATTGAATTTATTATTCTCTTGTCAATTTCATCTGTAATTTCTTCTAAAACTTTTATAGACACTGGCCTTTTTTCACAAGCTTTTATCATGCCTTTTAATATTTTATCTCTGTCATAGACCTCTCGGCTATTGTCCTTTTTTATTACAAGTATAGGCAATTGTTCTACTTTCTCATAAGTAGTAAATCTCTTCCCACATTTTAAACATTCCCTTCTTCTCCTTATTGAAGTGTTATCATCTGTAGGTCGAGAGTCAATAACTTTTGAATCTGGATACCCACAATAAGGGCATTTCATCTTATTACCTCCAACAATTCTTAATTGTTTAATAAAATTATAATAAACTTGTTTTCATTAGTCAAACTTAAGCTTCTCTGCCTTTGAAATCTACTAATATCACATCCGTTCCAATCTTTTTTATAGATTCCCACGACAAATAAATTTCTATATCTTTATTAAAAAACCTAAAAAGACTTGTTTCTTTCGGTATAACAATCCCTTCCACTCTTCCTTCTTCAAGATTTATTTCAATGTCAACTATATTTCCCAATTTTTGTCCTGTGTTTATATCTATAACATCTTTATCTCTTAATTCTGATGCTTTAATCATTTTAATTTCCCCCTTTTTGTCCTTTTCCTTTTCATAAAATTATATGAAAAAATCTAGCTTATCATTCCTGATAAGCTAGATGTATTTCCTCATGTGATTTAAAGCCGCTTTTTCCAATCTTGAAACTTGTGCTTGAGATATTCCTATCTCCTTTGCTACCTCCATTTGAGTTTTACCCTCAAAAAATCTCAGTGTCAATATCAATTTTTCCCTTTCATTAAGTTTTTGTATCGCCTCTTTTAAAGCAATTTTTTCTAACCAAACTTCGTCAATATTCTTGTCATCGCTGACTTGGTCCATCACATAAATTGCATCACCACCATCATGATAGATAGGTTCAAACAAAGAAACCGGTTCTTGAATAGCATCAAGAGCCATTACTACTTCCTCACGTGGGAGGTCCAGCTCTTTAGCTATTTCACCTACTGTCGGCTCTTTGGAATTTTCCGATACTAATTTGTCCCTTACCTGTAATGCTTTATAAGCTATATCTCTTAAAGAGCGGCTCACTCTTATAGGAGTGTTATCTCTTAAATATCTTCTTATTTCTCCAATTATCATTGGAACAGCATAAGTGGAAAATTTTACATTTTGATTTAAGTCAAAATTGTCAATAGCTTTTATAAGCCCTATACATCCTACTTGAAACAAATCATCTACGTACTCTCCGCGATTATTAAACCTTTGAATAACGCTTAGTACCAATCGCAAATTTCCATTTATAAATTCTTCTCTCGCTTTTTTGTCTCCATTTTTCATCCGTTGCAGTAGCTCTTTTTGCTTGGAAGGTTTTAAAACAGGTAACTTAGAGGTATTGACTCCGCAAATTTCAACTTTGTTATTCATAAATCCTGCCCCCACATGTTTAGCTTATTAACAGTATTGCCGGCAGGATAAAAAAATATACAGAAAAGCTTAGACTAGTCTATTCATTTCTTTTTTTAATCTTTTCAAAATCTTTTTTTCTAAACGAGAAATATATGACTGTGAAATTCCCAACATATCTGCCACTTCTTTTTGAGTCTTTTCTACTCCACCCTCCAATCCAAATCTCAATCCTATTATCTTTTTTTCTCTATCTGGTAATTTCTTCAATGCAGAAGTTAATAATTCCTTTTCTACCTCATCTTCGATATATTTATAAACTGTTTCATTATCAGTTCCTAAAATATCTGAAAGCAGAAGTTCATTTCCGTCCCAATCTACATTTAAAGGCTCCTCAAAAGAAACCTCTAATTTAGTTTTGCTATTCCTTCTTAAATACATTAATATCTCATTCTCAATACAGCGAGAAGCATACGTAGCTAATTTTATTTTTTTCTTAGGATTGAAAGTATTAATGGCTTTTATAAGTCCAATTGTGCCAATAGATATTAAATCTTCAATTCCCACTCCTGTGTTTTCAAATTTTTTTGCTATATATACTACCAACCTTAAATTTCTTTCAATAAGTACCGTTTTTGCTCCATTATCTCCTTTTTCCATCTTTGAAATTAAATATATTTCTTCTTCTACAGAAAGAGGAGGAGGTAATGCTTCACTTCCTCCAATATAAAATATGCCTTCAGATAAATCTAAAAAATCAAGGATTTTTTTCCACAACAATAGCATTTCTATTTTTACTTTTGTTTTTAATTGCACTTTCCACACCCCCATTATACTAAAATTTCTGGTGTCAACAACGCTGCATAGTTGCCATCTTTACCTATTTTGCTTTTGTATATTCCTACTATTGCATTTCTTACTTCTTTTTCCCCTACAACTAATTTATCCGGCTTAAATCCTAGCATTATTCCTTTTGACTGTCCCACTGATATAAAGGGTATTAACCTTATCCTTGATAACCATCTTTCCTCTTTCAAAACTTCAAAAATTTTGTTAAAATCTATGTTCTCTTCATTTAATAAAATTTCCATATTATCAGGAAGTATATTCCCCATAGCCGAAAACTCCACCACCACAACAGGCGATTTAGTTAAAGGGTCATATAATCTATTCCCAGTATCCAATAATCCTTTTATCTCTACTTGTTTTTGAAAAATTTCTATTTTTATGCTGTATAACATTTTTTTCTCTGTTGATTTTCTCACTATATAATCCCAATTAGTATAGAAAAGTAAAATAGCTATCAATATTCCAATCCATAAACTATGTAAATTAAGTCTTGCCGTATATAAAACCGCAAAAATTGTCCCACCTATTGCAAAAGAAATTAGATAAAAAACTGCTAAAATTCTCAAAAATTCTTTTAATGTTTTTGGAGTAAATGCCATATATATTATTAAGAGAGATAAAATAATTTTTGCGAAAACTTCATGAATCATCTTATAAGGTAACAAAAAAATTATTAGGACATAACAGGCTCCCAATAATGCACCTAAAAAAAGTTTAATAGGTTTGCTGTCTTTTTGAGAAAATTTTCGTGTAAGGGATAAAATAAAATAGTTAATAATTAAATTTTCGAAAAAAATTACATCTAAATACATTCATATCATCCCCGGGGACACTTTTAATCCTTATACAATGTATATTCCCATTTGCCTATTTTATTCATATTATAAAATAAAAATCTCAAATTTGTTGTAATATTTTGGTATAAAAATAAGGTTATTTTTGTAGAATTTTTGCATAAAAAAATCTGCAAAGAAACCTTTGCAGATTTTATCGTCTTCCTCTTCTTAAAAAAGTAGGTATATCCAAATCATCACTTTCTATAACATTTTCTAATTTTACTTCAGGCTCCCTAGTGTCTTTTTTCTTCGCTGTCTCCTTAGATTTTTCATTTCTTTCAAATCCTGTAGCTATAACAGTAATTCTTATTTGGTCCTCTAATGATTCGTCTATTACTGCACCAAATATAATATTTGCATCAGGGTCAGCAGCCTCATAGATAAAATTAGCTGCTTCATTAACTTCAAATATGGTTAAATTCGGACCTCCTGCAATATTCAAAAGAATTCCTCTTGAGCCTTCAATTGAAGTCTCTAATAGTGGACTATGAATGGCTTGTTTCGCTGCCTCAGTCGCTTTATTCTCCCCAGAAGCTATGCCTATTCCCATATGTGCAAGTCCTGTATTTGTCATAATCGTTTTTACATCAGCAAAGTCAACATTGACAAGTCCAGGAACTGCAATAAGATCGGATATACCTTGAACACCCTGTCTTAAAACATCATCCGCTAATTTAAAAGCATCAATCATTGAAGTTTTTTTCTCTACAACTTGCAGTAATCTATCATTAGGAATAGTAATCAGCGCATCTACATGTTTTTTAAGTTCTTCAATGCCCATTTCTGCATGAGACATCCTTTTTCTTCCTTCAAATGTAAAAGGCTTAGTAACAACTCCCACTGTCAAAATTCCTAATTCTTTTGCTATTTCCGCTACAACTGGAGCAGCCCCTGTACCTGTGCCTCCTCCCATGCCAGAAGTAATAAATATCATATCAGCGCCTTTTATAACTCGTTCTATTTCTTCTCTAGATTCTTCAGCAGCTTTTTTCCCAATTTCCGGGTTTGCCCCTGCTCCTAACCCTTTCGTTAATTTTTCGCCAATTTGTATTTTTATTTCAGCTTTTGATAAATAAAGAGCTTGCTTGTCTGTATTAATTGAAATAAACTCAACACCGCGAAGGCCGGCATCAATCATACGATTTACTGCATTTCCGCCTCCACCACCAACTCCTATCACTTTAATAGCAGCAAATTGTTCCATATCAGTTTCTATACCTATCACAAAAAACCCTCCTCTTTTATGCCCAAAAATCGCTAAATATTTCCTTGAGCTTGTCAACTAATTTAGAACCCTTTTTCTCTTTTTTATCAGTTGATTGGACATTATGCATAAACCTCTTATTGTTATATACATATTTTACCACTCCTACTCCTGCTGAGTAAATAGGAGTTGCTACTCCGATATTTTGCGGAGAGCCAATACGAATGTTTCTATTAAAAATTTTTTGTGCTAACTCTAGGTTACCTTTTAAGAAGGAAATACCTCCACCTGTTATGACAACATTTGTAACAATGTCTTCCAGAACTTTTGCTTCTTCCAATCTCTCATACACAAGCATTAAAAGTTCAGAAACCCTCGCTTCTATTATATCAGATATTTCATTTACATCTGTAGTTGATTTGGTTTTACCTGCTAAACTAGCAATTTTAATTGGTTCCAGCTTTTCAGGGTATAATTTTTCTAAAGTTCCATATTTCTTCTTTATATTTTCGGCTTCTTCAAAAGAAATCTTTAACCCTACAGACAAATCGTTTGTGATATGCCATCCTCCCACTGCTATCATGGAAGAATAAATAATTTTGCCATCTTTAAAAACAGAAATATCAGTCACTCCTGCACCCACATCAATTAATGCAACTCCCAACTCTTTTTCATCTTTTAAAAGTACTGCTTCTCCCGTAGCTAAAGGTCCTACGATTATTCCTTCTACCTCTAACCCTGCTTTTTTAATACACTTTTCCATATTTTGAATAGCGGTAACACTACCTGTTACTATAGCTGCATTTACCTCTAACCTTATACCTGCCATTCCAATCGGGTCTTTTATTTCCCCATATCCATCCACAATGTATTCTAATGGTATAACATCGATAATTTCTTTATCAGAAGGAATGGCAATAATTTTAGCAGCTTGTAAAACTCTATCCACATCTTGTTTTGTTATTTCTCTATCTTCTCTCGATACTGCTACTACTCCATTATTTTTATATATTGTCGTCAATCCCCCATATATTTTCAAATACACAGATGATACTTTTTGGTTGGCCATTCTTTCCGCTTGTTCTACAGACTTTTTTATAGAATAGGCAGTTTCGTCTATATCTACAATAACTCCTTTTTTTACCCCACTACAAGGATAATAGCCAATCCCAACAATATGCAGCTCTCCGTTTTTATCCCCTTCTCCAATAATTGTACATACTTTAGATGTACCAATGTCTAAACCAACTATTAAATTACCCATTATTAAATCCTCCTTCAGGAGACTGCTACCTTCTTCGCATCTTGTCTATCAGATATCTCCTTATATATGCAAAATTGACAAAGAGCCTACTTCCAAATACAAAAATTGCCGCAAGATAAATGGGAACTCCTAATACATCTCCAATATAAGCAAGGCCTCCTGCCAATATCGCATTGCCAAAAAAACCAGTTATAAAAATAAGATTGTCAAACTTCTCTTCAATACTAGCTCTAATACCACCAAAAACTGAGTCCAATGCTGCAAGAATAGCAACAGATAAATAAGAAACATAAGTGCTGGGGATATTAATTGGCAAAATAAAACCTATTATTATTCCTATTAATAAACTAACTATTATAATATAAGCCATTACTTGTTCTCTCCTTCAACTAAAGGTTTTGCATATTTAAACTTTATCACTCCGTCATATTTTTTAATCAATATATTGTCTGATTTTTTGATATTTACCTCTATCCCCCACGTAGATAAAGTATCTACTACTCCACCCTTTAACTTAAGTGCAGCCTCTAAGGTATCCGGATCTCCAATAGCTTTTATAACATACGGCGCAGAAAAACGGACAGAATTTACATTTACTGTAGGACCAACACACCTAATTTCTGAAGTAGCAATTAATCTTTGGTCATTTAAAGATATAGCCTCTGCTCCTGCCGCTCTTAGCTCATTTACAACCCGCAATAAGTCCTCATCGTGGACCAAAAATAAGTTAGGGTCCTGTCCTGGAGGAACTGCTTGTTTGCTATCATTTATAGTTACAATTACTCCTGGACCTTGAAGGTCAGTCAGACCTGCTAATTCTTTATATTTTTCTACATCATTTTTCAAAGTTTTAGTAATTACACTATTCTTGGAAGCAGAATCTTCATAAGCATTTATTTTTGCTTCTAAATCATTAATCTGCTTTAGAAGAGCATTTTTTTCTGACTGCATTTCCTTTAATTGAGCTGCCAATTCTTCTGCTCTCTGCACAGTAACTATACCACTTTTTTTTACTATTTTAAATTGGGTAGAAAGCATTATTCCCAATACTATTGAAACTAAAACTACAGAAATATATATACTTTTTTTCATAAGTACCCCCATCCTCTATGGCATAAATACTGGATTGCTGTCTCCAATAATTTGAATTGTGCCTTTATGATACCCTCTTTTAGCTAAATCTTTTAATATTATTTCGGCAAATTTGAAAGAATAATTAACGTCCGAAGGATTGTCAAAAGATATCTCTATACCATTTTTTGTAACTAATATAATTTGTCTTTCATTCTCATATTTTATAACAGTATAAAAATCTGTACCTTCTATGAGTTCTAAAAGCGTTCCCAAATAACTTTTTTCAAAAATATCATTCAACTTTTTACCAATCTGATATTTCTCAACTTTTATTCCTTCTATAACAGGAAGTTCAGGGTTATAATTTTCCTTTTTTATTACTACTCCTTCTTTATCTATCATTAAATAGTCATTTTGATATTTGACCTGTGCAACTATTCGCCTTTCTTTTATAAATATTTCTACAGTAGAAGGATATTGAATTTTTATTTTGCTTTCCCTTATATAGGGGTTAGCAAGTAAATTACTTTCTATTTTTTTAGGATTAACTTTAAAAATATTCATTCCATAATCAATCATAGCTAGCTCTTTAATATCATTATAAGATAAAATTCGATTGCCTACAACTTTTATAGTTTTAATCTCAAAATAATTTGAATGAAACATAAAAAGGTAAATCAAAACTATAAATATCAAGGTCGCAAACATAAATATTAAAAACCTCTTTTTAAAAGCACTTTTAACCATTAAACCATCCCCTGCTTGTACTTTTCTTTTGCATATGTAAAACAGCATGACGCTGTTTTACATTATTCTTACAATATCCCCTCCCACACTTTTCAAAGCCTTTTCGATTGATTCATATCCTCTATCAATGTGTTCTGCTTCTTCTACTATTGTTGTACCTTTTGCCCCCAAACCTGCAATAATCAAAGCAGCTCCTCCCCTTAAATCTCTTGCTACTACTTTTGCACCCATTAACTTCTCAACGCCACGTATTACCGCTACTCTTCCTTCCACTTTTATATCTGCTCCCATTCGTATAAGTTCTTCCGTGTATTTAAATCTATTATCAAATATTGTCTCTGTAATAATAGATGTTCCCTCTGCTACAGACAAAACCGAAGCCATTTGTGGCTGTAAATCTGTGGGAAAGCCAGGGTATGGCAATGTAATAATCATATCTACTGCTTTGGGACGTTTATCGCACATAATTTTTATATAATCATTCCCAGTTTGTATTTTACATCCTGTCTCTCTCAATTTTGACAGCAATGGTTCTAAATGTTCTTTTAAAGCATTTACTACTGTTAATTCTCCTCGTGTCATCACCGCAGCACAAAGATAAGTACCCGCAACAATTCTATCTGGAATTATAGTATATTCCGTATCATGCAATCTTTTTACTCCTTCTATGATAATCGTGTTGGTACCAGCTCCTGATATTTTAGCCCCCATAGAGTTTAAAAAATTCTGCAAGTCTTCTATTTCAGGTTCTTTTGCCGCATTTCTAATGATGGTAATACCTTCTGCAAAAACTCCCGCCAACATAATATTTTCTGTAGCTCCTACACTAGGAAGGTCTAAGTGAATTTCATTTCCTCTTACCTTCTCACCTTCACATTTAATATATCCATAAGATTCTTCAACTTTAACTCCTAATTTTCTCAGACCTTTAAGATGTAGATCTATAGGTCTGTGTCCTATATCACAACCTCCCGGGAAGCTCATCAAAGCTTTTGTATTTCTTGATATTAAAGCCCCCATCAAAAATATAGATGACCTCATGGTTCTCATTAAGCTATCAGGTATTTCACTATCTTTCACATACCTTGCATCTATAATAATGTCTCTGCCCTTAAAAGTTATCTTACATCCTAAATGTTCTAAAATTTCTATCATTGAATAAACATCTTTTAATTTAGGACAATCATGTATTACAGAAATTCCTTCATTTAAAATTGATGCTGCAAGGATGGGTAAAACAGAATTTTTAGCGCCATTTACCTTTAACTCACCATATAGCCTGTTCCCTCCATTAATTTTAAATTTCCCCATCTTATCACCCCTAAATTTAATACAGCTTACAACATATACTATGCATAAATAGGATGGGGTGTTACATAAGGTATTAAGTTATACTTTTTATAAGCTTGTATATCTTCTCAGCAGCATCAATTTTAGAAATTTTTCGTGCATTATCTCTCATTTTCGAAAGTACTTGAGGATTATCCAAAAGATATTTAATTTTTTTGTACAATTCTTCTGCTGTCAAATCCTTTTCTAATATAACATAAGAAGCTTCGGCTTTTTCTAACACCCGGGCGTTATACTCTTGGTGATTATTAACAACATAAGGAGAAGGAATCAAGATTGAAGCAACACCTTTTGCAGTGATTTCTGACAAAGTAATAGCCCCCGCCCTACAGATTATAATATCTGCAGCAGCATATACATCCTGCATATTGTGACAATAAGGAATTATTTTAACTGTTTCATCTATATCTATAGTTTCAATTTTAACATTTTCTAACACTTTTTCATATTGATTAGTTCCTGTAATTATTAAAACTTGCAAGTTTTTATCTTTCAATTTTAAAAACTCTACCATTGTAGAATTGATTTTCTCTGCCCCTCTGCTCCCTCCAACTGATACTATTAAAGGATTATCAGGATAAAAACCCAAATTTTTTAAACCTTCTTCTTTGGTAATTTCTAACAGTTCTTTCCTAATTGGATTACCTGTTACTACAACTTTTCCTTTATTCTTAAAATATTCAACTGATTCTTCAAAGCTTACTGCTACTACCTTCACAAACCGTGATAGTACCTTATTTGTAAAGCCTGGAAAAGCATTTTGTTCATGAATCAAAGTAGGTATCCCTTTTAAAGCCGCCATCATTAAAACAGGACCGCAAACATATCCCCCTGTTCCAATTACCACATCCGGTTTGAATTCTTTTAAAATATCATTTGCGTCCTTAAGCCCCACCACCGCTTTATAAATAGTTTTTAAGGTATCCAACGATAATTTTCTTTTAAATCCCTGCACAGTAATTGTCTTGAATTCAAAGCCTTCTCTTGGTACTAACTCATTTTCTAAACCTTTTTTCGTACCTACAAATAAAATTTGAGCATCTTTTTCATTTTTTAATATTTCCCTAGCAATGGCTATGGCAGGATAAATATGCCCTCCAGTACCTCCACCAGCAAACAAATATTTCAATTGTCCATCAACTCCTATCTAAATTTGCATATCGTGAAATATTTAATAGTATTCCTACTCCTGCCATCATAATAACAGTAGAAGTACCTCCATAACTTATAAAAGGAAGAGATACTCCTGTAGGTGGCATAGAAGAAGTTACAACCGCAACATTTATAAGTATTTGTATTCCTATAAGAGTTGTAATTCCTGTTGCTAAAATACATCCAAACATATCCGGAGCTTTTGCTGCCACTCTCAAACCTCGCAAAATAAGGTATAAAAACATCAAAAGTATAGTAACTGTACCCACAAGTCCTAATTCTTCTCCAATTATGGCGAATATAAAATCATTGTGAGGCATAGGCAGATACATAAGTTTTTGCCTGCTTTCTCCAAGTCCTACTCCGAATAATCCTCCAGAGCCTAAAGCATAAAGGGATTGTACAATTTGATACCCAGATTTTTGAATATCTTGCCATGGATTTAAAAATGTAAATACCCTTTCCCGTATATACTTAAAAGATGAAAAAACAACAACTGCTGCCCCAATTCCTGCTCCAAATAAAGCTCCCATAAAAGATAATTTAGCACCTGCTACAAAGAGAATTATTACAGCCACAATGAATATAATACCAGCTGTACTAAAATTAGGCTGTAACATTATAAGGCCAAAAAACAATCCTGCCAATCCTAAAACAGGCATAACTCCTTTTTTGAAACTTTTTGCATAATCAGGATGTTTGTCAAAATATTTTGCAAAGTATATAATAAGAGCATATTTTGCCACTTCAGAAGGCTGTATTGTAAAGCTTCCAACTCCTATCCATCTGGTTGCATTATATCTTTCAACTCCTATTCCAGGAATTAAGACTGCAACAAGCAATCCAATCGAAATAATAAGCAAAGGGCCAGCTAACTTCTTTAAAATAATGTAATCAAAATTCATCATAAAAACCATAGCAAAAAAACCTAATATTACCCATAACAATTGCCTTTTCAAAAAATAATAAGGGTCATTGTACATGTACTCAGCACTGGCAGAACTAGCACTAAAGACCATAATTACACCAATGGAGACTAATATTAAAACTACGAGTAAAATGCCGTAATCCACAGGATACTTTTTTTTCATTATTTTACCTCCTTAACTCTGCCACTGCCTTTTTAAAGATTCTTCCCCTCTCCTCAAAATTCCTAAACATATCCCAACTGGCACAAGCTGGTGACAAAAGTACACTATCTCCCTCTTTTGCACTTTCATAAGCTTTTTTAACAGCTTCTTCCAGAGTACTAGCAAAAAATATGTCATTTTCAGGATAAGAATACTTCTTTGCAGTATCTCTGATTTTTTTTGCAGTTTGCCCTATCAAAATCAATTTCTTTACTTTCCCATTAAAGGCTTTTACAAACTCATCAAATTCACTACCTTTATCATAACCACCAGCAATTAAAACTATAGGGGTTTTTAGCGCTTGTATCGCTTTAATTGAGGCGTCTGGGTTAGTTCCTTTAGAATCGTTGTAAAATTTTATACCATTTATTTCATCAACAAACTCAATCCTATGTTCTACACCTTTAAAAGTTTTTAAAGTATTTGCAATAACATCTACATTAATTCCGGAAAGATATGCTACTGAAGAAGCAGCCAATGCATTCTCTAAATTGTGTTCTCCAGGAATATAAATTTCCTCTATGTCAATAATTTTTTTAGCATTTCCATTAACACCTATATAAATACTTCCATCTTTTACATATGCCCCATTTTCTAATGAACTTTTTCTACTAAAAGGAAAAACTCTGCATTTAGCCTTATTTTTTAGACCCCAAGTAATAGGGTCATCGAAATTTAGAACAGTATATTCATTTTCGCGTTGATTTTCAAAAATTCTTCCTTTTATATCCCTATAATTTTCAAAGGTTTTATGTCTGTTTAAATGATCAGGGGTAATATTTATTATACAGCTTATTTTGGGTTTAAACTCTTTTACAGTCTCTAATTGAAAGCTACTAATCTCTGCTACTATAAAATCTCCTTCTGTTGCTTCCATAGTAGCGTAAATAAGTGGATAACCTATATTCCCCGCAACATATACCTTTCTTTCCGCATTTTTAAACATTTCACCTAATAAAGAAGTAGTAGTTGTCTTGCCATTTGTACCTGTAATTGCATAAATAGGAGCTTTAGAAAATTTATATGCAAACTCTACTTCTCCCCATACTTCAATTTTCTTTTGCTGTGCTGTTTTTACTATATCCGAATCTGTAGGAACACCTGGACTTAAAACAACCAAATCCACACCTTCTAAAAATTCCTTTTTGAATTTACCAAACCTAAAATCTATGGACAAACTTTTAATTTCTCCTAAATCTTCTTTTAACACATCATATTCTTTTTCATCATAAGCTATTACTTTTGCTTCTAAGCTGTCCAACACTTTACATAAAGCTATTCCACTAACTCCTAAACCTGCCACAAAAATTTTTTTCCCTTTTAGTTCCATAATTTGCACTCCTTAGTTTAAACTATAAAAAGATATAAACATTGCAATTAGAGTAACAATCCAAAAAGCGTAGACTACATTTTGTTCTTGCCATCCTGACAGTTCAAAATGATGGTGTAAAGGACTCATTTTAAAAACTCTTTTACCAAACAATCTAAAAGATAATACCTGAATAATCACTGAAAGAGCTTCAGCCACATAAATAATACCTATTAAGGGCAAAATCAAAGGCAATTTAGTCAAAGCTGCAGCAGTAGCTATCGCTCCTCCAATAGCTAGGGAACCAGTATCTCCCATAAAAATTTCCGCAGGATGACGATTATACCTCAAAAACCCCAACAATCCCCCTGTCAAAGAGGCGCTAAAAGCTCCATAAGTTATATTATTTAAAAATAAAGCTGTCATAGTGAAAAAAGCCATAACAATAAAAGATACACCAGCTGCTAATCCATCAAGCCCATCTGTCAAGTTTACACTGTTTACTGTTCCAACTATTACAAAAACCATAAAAGGAATATATAAATTGCCAAGGTCAATAGTAGTTTTTAAAAAAGGAAAAATCACTTCTGTTCCCACATATTTTTGAGCAAAATATGAAATGATTGTCGCAAGTAAAAACTGTCCAATAAGTTTTTCTCTCGCTTTTAAACCTAAAGGCCTCTTAAAATAAACCTTTAGAAAATCATCTGCAAATCCTATTAAACCATATCCCAAAAAACCTACTAACAAAATAGCCAAATATTTGTTCCAATGAGAAAAAATTAAAGTAGAAATAACTGTGGCTGTAATAAACATTATCCCACCCATTGTAGGGGTTCCGGATTTTTTTAAATGGCTTTTAGGCCCATCTTCCCTTACTTTTTGCCCAAATTTTAATTTTCTAAGATAAGGTATAAAAAGAGGACCAGACACCAAGCTTAGCACAAAAGTAACAACTGTAGCCAAAATTATCTTTTGTAACATTTTACTTTACCCTCTCCAGCAAAAATTGTACTATTTGTTCCATTTTCATACCTCTTGAACCTTTTATTAAAATTGAATCCCCTTCTTTGATAATATCTTTCAACATTTCCTTAACCTCTTTATTAGTGTTACAAACAAAAATAGTATTCTCTTTCATCCCACAAACCTTGGATTCTTCTGCAATATATTTCGACATATCACCAGAGGTTATCAAAATATCTATATGGCTATCTGCCACCACTTTTCCTATTTCTTTGTGGGCTTCTACTGCATACTCACCTAATTCCAGCATATCTCCCAAAACTGCTATTTTTCTCTTAGCAGGTAAATCCCTTAATACGCTTAAAGCTGCTTTCATAGAATCCGGATTAGCATTATATACATCATCAATAATTTTTATATCACCTTTTTCTATTATATTAAGCCTCATTTTGCCTGGTTGAAAATCTTTTAAAGCCTCTGCCATGTCCTCTACATTGATACCAAACTCTAATCCAACACAAATTGCAGCAAGAGAATTGTACACATTGTGAATACCAGGTACTGAAAGCTTTATTCCCTTCGCCAAATTTTTATATTTTAAAGTATATTTTATATCTTTTTCTCCTTTTTCTATATCGCAAGCTTTAATTTCTCCACTTTTTATACCATATCTGTAATACTTACTTGAATACTGCAGAGGAATTTTTGATAGCATATCATCATCTGCATTTAATACAATCACATTTTCCTCTTTAAAATTTTCAATTAATTCAAGTTTAGCTTTTAATATATTTTCTCTTGAGCCTAATTTTTCGATATGAGCAACTCCTATATTTGTAAAAACTGCTACTTGAGGCTCTGCAATATTCTTTAGCTTCTTAATTTCTCCAAAACCACTCATTCCCATTTCCACTACCGCAATCTGATGAGTATCTTCCAAATTAAAAATTGTCAATGGCAAGCCAATTTCATTGTTAAAATTTCCCTCTGTTTTCAAAACTTTATACTTTTTAGACAATATTTGTGCAATCATATCTTTCGTAGTAGTTTTTCCACTGCTACCTGTCACAGCAATAAAAGGAATATTGAATTTTTTTCTATAATAAGAAGCAATTTTATGCAAAGCTTCTAAAGTTTCATTAACGTAAATGACATCAACTGAAAAATCTTTCAAACACTCTACATTATCCAACCTCGCAGTAATAACTGCAATAGCCCCTTTGTCTATTGCATCTTTTACGAAATCTTCTCCATCGTATTTTTCCCCTTTCAAAGGGATAAATAATTCATCTTTTTTGACTTTTCTCGAATCAGTTGAAATTCCTATTACTTTATCCTTTAAACTTCCTTTTATAAATTTTCCCTCAGTAGCCCTTACAATTTCATCTATTAAAAGTTCCATTATTTATTACCGCCTTCAGACAAAATTTCTTTAACTATTTCTCTCTCATCAAAAGGAATAACCTCATTTCCTATAATTTGATAAGTTTCGTGACCTTTGCCTGCAAGTATTATTACATCATCTTTTTGAGCATTAGTTAGAGCATACCTTATCGCTTCTTTTCTATTTTCTATTACAACATAAGGACAATCAGTCTTTTTTATACCTTCCTCAATTTGTGAAATTATTTCTCTTGAATCTTCTGAACGGGGATTATCTGAAGTCAAAATGCAAAAATCTGCATATTTCCCTGCAACTTCTCCCATTAAAGGTCTTTTAGTTTTATCCCTATCTCCTCCAGCACCAAAAAGAAGTATTTTTCTTCCGGTTTTATACTCCTTCAATGCCTCCATTATATTCTGTATTCCGTCAGGAGTATGTGCATAATCTATAATTACATAAAAGTCTTTTCCTGTCTCCACCAGTTCAAATCGACCTTTTACTGTAACCTGACTTAAAGCCTCTCTCACACTTCGCAAAGAAATACCAAGAAAATCAGCCACTGTAATGGCAGCTAAAGCATTGTAGACGCTGAAAATTCCAGGAATTTTCAAAAAAATCTCTTCTTTTTTATCTTCAATCTGAACTTTAAACTTTACACCGCTTAGACTATTCCTAATATCCTTTGCCATAACATAAGCAAAATCTTTTATACCATAAGTCAAAACCTTTGCTTTAGAACTCTCAATCATCATAGAAGAGTATTTATCATCTATATTGATGACCGATGCCCTCTTTGCCATCTTGAATAACTTACTCTTTGCCTTAGCATACTCTTCCATGTTCTGGTGAAAATCCAAATGGTCTTGTGATAAGTTGGTAAAAACCGCTATATCAAATTCACATTCCTCTACTCTATTTAATGCTAAAGAATGAGATGATACCTCCATAACCACATACTTAACACCTTTGTTCACCATAATGCTAAAAAGCTCCTGCAAATCCAATGATTCAGGTGTGGTATGTATAGAAGGTATCACTTCATCCCCTATCATATTTTGTATAGTCCCTACTAATCCCACTTTATTATTTTGCCTTTCTAAAATCGCTTTTAGCATATAAGTAACAGAGGTTTTGCCATTTGTTCCTGTCACACCAATTAAAGTAAGTTTGCTGGTGGGGTTATTGTAAAAATTAGAAGCTATTTTTGCCATGGCAACTCGAGCATCTTCTACTAATACTGTTGTAATACCAGGATACTCTTTTATTTCTCTATCTGTAACAACAGCAACTGCCCCATTTTTAATAGCCTCTTTCACATATAAAATACCATCGGTTTTAAACCCTTTTATAGCAATAAATAAATATTTCTTTTTGGCTTTACGGGAATCGTAACACACCCCACTGATGTCTATATTAGGATCTCCTTTTATCTCGCACTTAACACTTTTTAAAATATCTATAAGTTTCATGTTAGGCCTCCTCACAAAAATATCTAAAAGGCATACCACCACTAAATAGTATAGCACAATTATAGATTTTGCATAGAGGAAGTTTAATTTTCCTTAGGCCTAAACTCCACTTCTACAGTTTCACCTTTTTTCAAAATCGTACCTTCTTTCGGACTTTGATATACAGCAAAACCACTGCCTTTTATTCTTATTTTAAGTCCTAAAGAATTTAGAATTTCTGTAGCTTCTTTTACACTCTTACCAGTTAAATCAGGAATTACTACTTCTTGTATTTTTTCAGCATTTAAGTACAAAATAACTTGTGTGTTTTCTTCTACAATTGCTCCTGGTTTAGGCATTTGGTCAAAAACGGTATCTCCATTTCCTTCTATTATAAAATTAAGCTTATTCGACAAAATAATGTTTTCTGCTTCGTAAAGTTTCATATTTCTCACATCCGGTACCATAACCGATGCAGGTTTTTCTATTCCTCTTGGCTGTACTTCCAAATATCTTAAGGTATCTTCTAAAATGCTCTTTACTACAGGGGCAGCCAATTGGCTTCCAAAATGGGTTTCCGGATTATTAGGCTCATCTATTACCACCAACACAATAACTTTTGGATCCTCTGCTGGTGCAAAACCTATAAAAGATGCCACATATTTTCCTGGCATATATTTTTCTGTAGTACCAGTCTTGCCAGCTACATCAAATCCTTCAATATATCCTGCTTTTCCCGTTCCCTCTGATACTACACTTTTTAGTATTTCTCTCATTGTAGAAGAGGTCTCTTCAGAAATGACCTGTCTCACTACTTTTGGTTTAAATTCCTTCACTACTTTTCCATTTGGATCTACAATTGATTTCACAATTATAGGTTGCATCAATTTCCCTCCATTGGCTATTGCAGAGACAGCAGTAATCATCTGAAGAGGCGTCACAGCAATACCTTGCCCAAAAGAATTAGTGGCTAACTCAACAGGCCCAACACTACTTTCTGCCAATACAAGACCTGGAGCTTCACCAGGAAGAAATATTCCTGTCCTTTGTCCAAATCCAAAATCATGTATGTATTTATAGAGTTTTTCTACTCCTAACCTTTGTCCTAACGTCACAAAAACTACGTTGCAGGAATTTTGAACACCTTGAACAAAATTTTCACTGCCATGAGTAGCCCAGCAATTTATTCTATGTCCAGCAACTGTGGTATAGCCCGGACAATAAAACTGTTCATTAAGACCTACAAGTTTTTCTTCTAGAGCTGCAGAAGCAGTAATTGTCTTAAAAACAGAACCAGGTTCATAAGAATCAGAAATAGCTTTATTTCGCCAAGCTTTATACCATTCCTCCTGCGGTCCTTCAAAAGGATTATTAGGATTAAAATTTGGTCTATTAGCCAAAGCCAATATTTCCCCTGTTTTGGGGTCCATAACAATAGCTACCGCTCCCTTTGAAGGCCTAGAATGAACCATCGCTTGGTTAAGAGCCTTTTCTGTAAAATGCTGAATAGTCTCATCTATTGTAAGCACTACATTATAACCCGTCAGAGGTTCAAAATATTCTTCCTCTCCCACCTCCATCTTTCTACCTATAGCATCCATTGGAGTAGTAATTCTTCCTGGAATACCTCTTAAAAAGTTGTCAAATGCTAATTCAATACCATCTAAGCCCTGATTGTCAATTCCAGTAAAGCCCAAAACATGAGATGCAAGAGTATTATTTGGATAAAATCTTTTCATGTCCTCTGAAATTATTATTCCATTTATATTAAGCTTTCTTATCCCTGCTGCCTTTTCGTCATCAACTTGTTTAGCAATTAACACTTCTTGTAAGTTTTTATTAGAAATCTTTTGAAGAACTTTCTCTTTATCTAAATTTAATATTTGGGCTAAAGCTTCAGCCACTGCTTCTCTTTGAGAAACAGGTATTTCTTTAGGGATAACACTTATCTTATTTACACTTATATTTTCTGCTAATACTTTGCCATTTCTATCAAATATATTTCCCCTTTTGCCGCTAACAGATACGTCTAAAGTCCATTGGGGAAGTGCCATCTTTTGATAATCTTCACTTTTTACCACCTGTATCCAAAAAAGTCTGAGTATAAGTCCAAAAACAACTATAGAGGATAAAAAAAGTAAAAAAAGAATTCTTCTCTTTACAGATATGGTTGGATATATCTATTATCCCCCCTATCTATTCAACACCCCCAATATCCTCATAAAAAAGTTACTTTTCTCTTGTGATTTTTCTTCACATTTTTTCTCTTCAGCTACTTTAGGTTTTTCTCCTACTTTTACGTAAACTATCTGATTTTCTTCTGGCAATTGCATTCCTAATTTTTCTTTTGCAATTTCTTCAATTCGAGCAGGATTAGTTAAAGAAGCAATTTGGGCTTTTAATTGTTGATTTAAATTTTCTGTATATTGTACTCGCTTTTCCATTTTGTCTAAAGCAATTGACCTTTGATAAATTACAGTATACCTGTAAAGTATCAAAATGCTTAGAGAACTTATAAAAACTACCAAAAGTAAATTCTTTAACTTCTTGTTTTTTTTAGTTTTCCTTATTTGCTCTTTCTTTTCTGAGGTATATGGGGGATATTCGTAATTATATTCTCTTTGTGCTACTATCAATTTATTCTACCTCCATTTCTTTTAGAACTTACAGTTTTTCTGCAACCCTAAGTTTTGCACTGCGGGACCTGGAATTTGTTTCTATTTCCTCTTTGGAAGGTAGTACCGGTTTTTTTGTTATAATTCTCACTACTGGTTTTTTGCCACAAGTACATGGCATATTAGGTGGACAAGTGCAGGGATTTTCTAATTTTTTAAAAGTATTCTTCACAATTCTATCTTCCAAAGAGTGAAATGTGATTATCGCAATGCGCCCTTTCCCCCGTAATACCTCTACCATATCCTCAATCGTCTTATCTAAACCTTTAAGTTCTTGATTAACTTCTATCCGTATGGCTTGAAATGTTCTTTTGGCTGGATGTGGTCCTTCCCTCCTGGCAGAGGCAGGAATAGCGTTTTTTATAATCTCTACCAACTGGAAAGTAGTTTTTATTTCTCCTTTTTCTCTTTCTTTTACAATAAATTTAGCAATACGTGATGCCCATTTCTCTTCACCATATTCTCCTATAACTTTTTCTAATTCTTGCTGTGAATACTTGTTCACCACGTCATAGGCAGAAAAAGGTGAATTTTTGTCCATTCTCATATCCAGTGGAGCATCTTTCATATAAGAAAAACCTCGTTCAATTTCTTCTAATTGATAAGAAGATACCCCCAGATCCAAAAGTATGCCATCAACTTTGTCAATATCCAAATTTTTAAGTATCTCTTTTATATTTTTAAAATTATCATTTATGTACTTTACATTTTCATAGTTTTTAAGCCTTTCTTTGCTAGCCTTTATCGCATCCAAATCTCTATCTATCGCAATTAATTTCCCTGTGGTAAGCCTTTTTAATATTTCTTCAGAATGACCTCCACCACCTAAAGTACCATCTACATATATTCCCTCTGGTTTTATATTTAAATATTCAATTGTCTCCTTAAGCAAAACACTTTTATGGCTATATTCCATTCTTTATCACACCTATATATCTAAGTCGTCAAGATGCTCGGCAATCTCTTCAAAAGAAACATCTGTATTATTAGAATACTCTTCCCAAACCTCTTTACTCCAAATCTCAACCCTTGTAGAAACTCCAATGAATATAACATCCTTTTCTATTTTGGCATGCTCTCTTAAATTACCAGGTATAAGTATTCTTCCCTGTTTATCAATTTCACATTCCACAGCTCCAGCTAAGAAAAATCTCGTAAATGCTCTTGCGTCTTTTTTGGTAAGTGGCAAAGTTTTAAGTTTGGCCTCAATATTTTTCCACTCCTCTAAGGAATATACAAATAAACAATTGTCCAAACCTTTAGTCAATACAAACTTTTCCCCCAGCTCTTCTCTGAATTTTGCGGGAATTATGACTCTTCCCTTTGCATCAATTGTGTGTTCGTATTGGCCCATCAACATACAAAACACCAAACTTTCATTTCACATTCTCCCACTTACCACCACATTACACCACTTAATATGTTATTCTATATAAATTTAAAAAATCCTGCTAAATTTTTATAAAAAAATAAAAAAACAGGCTTTGCGCCTGATGAAAGTAAGAATAATACATTTTTTTAAAATAATATATTTATTTTTTAATAGGATTCACAACGGAAAGTACACTATTCTCTTCTCTCAGATGATTTTGAAATCTTTCCCTAACATCTTCAAAGATTATACTATAAAGCACATCTAAATAATCCAGTAAATTTATTTCTTTCATATAAAAGTTTATAAAACTGTAAGCTATGCTATCGACTGAATTAAAGGTTCTTAAAAATTTTCCTATATATTTTTTCTTTATTCTCTCAAAATCTTCTTCCTTTAAAAATTGTAGATTATTTATTGCATTTAAAATGATATCTCTCACTTTAAAAGGATCTTTAGATTGACCTCCTATTATAGAATAACCGTAATCTATCTCTCCGCCGTAATCAAAGCTAAAAGTACTGTCAATAAGCCCTTCATTGTAAAGCCTCTCATACAAGTCCGAACTTCTGCCTAATGCCATTTCCAAACCTATTTGTATCTCTAAATTTTTCTTTAATAATTTCTTTCCCCCAAAACCCACATCTGTATCTTTAAAACCTAGATTAAAAAGAGGAATGGATACTTGCATATCTTGTACCACTTCTTTTTTATAAACGCTTGAAGGCTCTTTAGGATATATCCTTTCTATTTCTCCCTGTTTTTTATCCTGCCTCATATTTTCTTTTATAATGTCAAGAGTTTTATCTATATCAATGTCTCCTACCGCAAACAATACCATATTTTCAGGATGATAAAATGTGTAATAACACTTATATAAAATTTCTTTATTTATTTGAGAAATTGATTCAATCGTGCCAGCTATGTCCTTTCTAACTGGATGTACATGATAAAGAGCCTCTAATGCGTTAAAATAAACTCTCCAATTGGGGTCATCTTGATACATCCTTATTTCTTGAGCTATTATTCCCTTTTCTTTTTCCACATTTTCATCTGTAAAATAAGGATGTTGTACAAACTTTACCAAAAGTTTCAAATTTTTGTAGAAGTTTTCAGTGCATCCAAATAAATAAGCAGTTGTAGTAAAATTAGTATAAGCGTTAGCTGAAGCCCCTAATTTTGAAAACTGCTCAAAAATACTACCTTCTTCCTCTTCGAACATTTTGTGTTCCAAAAAATGTGCAACCCCATCAGGTACCTCAGTTACATCAGTATCCCCTGGAGCAATAAATTTACTGTCATTAGAACCAAAATGGGTAGCAAATATTGCAAACTGTTTTGTATAACCTCTTTTCGGCATTATATACACCTTTAGGCCATTATCCAATTCTTGTAAAAGCATTTTTTCATTTATTCTCTCATTGTACAATTGCTGCATAATTATCCCTCCTTTTTGCCGGTCATAAAATACACCGTATCTAATTTAACCTTTTTAGCAACTTCCACTACGTCCTCTTTTGTCACTTTCTCTACTTTTTTAACAAATTCTTCTATATTTAAATCTACTCCTGCAATTTTTTGTGATAAATAGTAGTCAGACTTAGAAGTAGCATTGTCTTTCATTGCATTTAAAGAGGTTTTTAAAGCTTTTATTGTGGAATCTAATTCATAATCTGAGATATGGCCTTCTTCAATTTCTTTTAACTGTTTGAGTATTATATCAAGAGCTTTGTTGTAATTTTCTATCTCTATGCCACAACTTACCACCATTAAACCTTTAAATCTCTCAAGCCTTGAATAAGCATAATAAGCAAGGCTTGCTCTTTCCCTCACATTCATAAAAAGTTTAGAAAAGGGTCCCCCTCCTAACACGCCACTGTATACCAAAAGGGGAAAATATTCCTCACTGTTAGACGGTATATTAGTTCTAAATCCAAGAGTAAGCTTTCCTTGTGTTACTTCTAAATTTTCCGTCACATATTTTACTTCCTTTACTTCTTTATATACATTTGGAGAAGGAATATTTAATATTTGTCCTCTTTGAAAAGAAAAATATTTTCTAAAAACCTCCTCTACATATTTAGGGTCCACACTTCCCACTACATATATATCCATCGGCAAAGTATTAATACAATTTTGATAATAATGGTAAAGATTTGTTTCATCAATAACCTCTAAATCCTCACTCTTGCCTAATTCGAATATAGCAAAAGGCTCCCCTTTGCACATCTCTTCATAACAACGGTCTACCGCATATTTGGTTTTATCGTTTATTCTTGAATCTATTAAATTTTTGTGAATCTCTTTTTCTTGAAGTACATAATCTTTATTAAAAGCATTTCCTTCTGTAAGAGGGTTGAAAACTAACTCTTTTAAAAATTTTACTCCCTCTTCTAAAATATTCTCTTTTATGTACACTTCTTGAGGTAATTCCAATCTATATTGTTGAAGGTGCCTTTCTCCTTTTTTATACACAGAAACAGCCATAGTAGTACCATATAAGTTTTCTAAAAACTTCACAATTTCTTTGTAGGTTTTAATACTAGAGGTACCCCTTTTTAAAACAGCAGGAAGCAAAGCATATTTTGTAGCCTCTTCTCCTAATTGGTTGTGGATATAAAGATTAATTGTCACTGTTTTAAATTTGTCTGTAGTATCTATGTGCAAATCTATTCCATTGTTTACTTGTTTCCTAATTAATTCCATGTCATCAACTCCTTCTAAAATAATCCAATTATTTTTTGATTATATGATAATTGTAACACAAAGTCAATAATACATAAACCCGGGGAAAACCCCAGGTTTTTGTTACATACCAGGTGTAATGCGTTTTATAATTTCTGAAATTTGTTTCGCAAATTCAGAAACTGGTCTTCCCGCAGAGATTCCTCTGGCAATATTATCTATTCTTTTGTATAAATCTGGATCCGAAGTTACATAGACCCTTGTTATAGATTTATCAGTATTTTTTATAGTTTTTTCTATTTTCTTTTTTACATCAGTTTCATGTGTTCCCTGTACTCTTGCTTTCATATCCACACCTACAAGGGCTGTACTTCCAGATACTACTACTGTAGCCTTGTTTACTTCTGGTATTTTAGCAACATTTGAAGCTATTTTGCTTGCTCTTACACTTTCTGTTGTCGGTTTTCTTACAGGAGTTGGAGCTGGCATTGTTGGTGTCCTAGGTGCAGGCGTTGTATAACCTGGTGCTGTCTTAGAAGGCGCAGGAGTAGTCCTTGTAGGCGCCGGTGTATAACGAGCAGGAGCAGGCTTTTTAGTCGCAGTTTTGCATCCCGCCATTGAAACCATTATCATTATCCCAATAAGCATTATTGTAATTATACTTTTTATTTTTTTCAAAGCTATGCACCTCCTCAAAATATATTTTTGCACTTTTATTAAAAAGTATTATGCTAAATTATGGAATGTTTATGAAAAACATTTGAAAAAATTTTTTAAGTAATATATAATGCATATGTAAAACTATTGGAGGGAAGATAAAATGGAAATAGGAATTGTTGGACTACCTAACGTCGGTAAAAGTACCTTGTTTAACGCAATTACAAAAGCGGGTGCAGAATGTGCAAACTATCCTTTTTGTACTATTGAACCAAACGTCGGAATTGTAACTGTACCAGATGAAAGGCTGGATTTTCTAGCAAAAATTGAAAATCCGCAAAAAGTTATACCCGCAACTATAAAATTTGTTGACATAGCAGGCCTTGTAAAAGGAGCGAGCAAAGGTGAGGGTTTAGGAAATAAATTTCTTTCTCATATTAGGGAAGTTGACGCTATATTAAACGTAGTAAGATGTTTTGAAGATAGCAATATTGTCCATGTAGAAGGAAGTATCGATCCTATAAGAGATGTTGAAATAATAACTTTAGAGCTTATACTTGCTGACATGGAAGTTATTGAAAGGCGTCTTCAAAAAACATCAAAACTTGCGCGAAATGATAAAAAAGCAACCTTTGAATTAGAAATACTTGAAAAAATAAAAAAAGGATTGGATGAAGGGAAACCTGTAAGGGCTCTTCAATTTACTGAAGAAGAAAAAAGTTTTGTAAGTCAACTTATGTTGCTTACCTATAAACCTGTCATGTATGTAGCAAACATTTCAGAAGAAGATTTAATTTCAGGAGGAGACAATCAATATGTTAAGCAGCTAAAAGAATATGCTGAAAAAGAAAATTCTCAAGTTTTGGTTATAAGTGCAAAAATTGAAGAAGAATTAGCTTCTTTAAGTGATGAAGAAAGAAATGAACTTTTGAGAGAGTACGGCCTTTCCGAACCTGGCCTTAACAACATAATAAGGCATGGTTACTCTCTCCTTGGACTTATAACCTTTTTCACTGCTGGACCAAAAGAAGTCCACGCTTGGACAATAAAAAAAGGCACAAAAGCACCTCAAGCAGCAGGAAAAATTCATTCAGATTTTGAAAAAGGATTTATAAAGGCAGAAGTGATCTCTTATGAAGATTTAGTAAAAGCTGGTTCACAGGCAGCAGCAAGAGAAATGGGACTTATGAGACTGGAAGGAAAAGACTATGTGATGCAGGATGGGGATATAGTAGTCTTCAGATTTAACGTATAAAAATCGCCTTTTATGGCGATTTTTATACGTCAGCGTCAGGTGGCATCCATGCCCTAAGGTGCCCGCCTTCGCCATCCATGGCTTCGGCCCTGCCTCCCCCCTCGGCCTTGCTAAGTTTCCTGGTACTCAAGTGTCTGAAACCAAGCAAAGTTGCTTGGCTTAAACTTCTATAACCTCTTCTTCAAAATCATCAATGTATTTTTGATACTCCATTTTTTGTTCTGCTTCTATTACTTTGTCTAACTTAGGCTTTGTAGCAGGATGTTTTGGCACAAAAATAGTGCAGCAGTCTTCATAGGGTCTTATAGAAATCTCAAAAGTACCAATCTTTTGAGCTAAATCTATAATCTCTGTCTTATCCATTCCAATGAGAGGCCTAAATATTGGCATAGACACAGAAGCATTGGTTACATATAAACTTTCAATCGTTTGACTTGCAACTTGTCCCAAACTTTCACCAGTAATTAGAGCCATAGAACCATTCTTTTGAGCAATTTTTTCTGCTATCTTCATCATCATCCTTCTCATAATTATAGTAGTAAATCTTGGTGGACATTTCTCATAAATTTCTAATTGCAAATCAGTAAAATGCACTATATGTAATTTTATCTTTTGTCCATACTGAGAAAGGACTTTGCACAAATCTACAACCTTGTCTTTAGCTCTTTCAGAGGTATAAGGAGGACTGTGAAAATAAACCGCTTCTATCTCTACGCCTCTTTTCATCATCATCCAAGAAGCTACAGGGCTGTCAATTCCTCCTGACAAAAGTACAGTGGCTTTGCCATTCGTCCCAAGAGGGAGCCCTCCTATTCCTTCAATCACTCCTGCGTACACAAATGCCATTTCTCTTATCTCTACATTCAAAAGCACATCAGGATTATGGACATCTACTTTTAAGTTTTTCACATTTTTTAAGACAGCTGCTCCTACTTTACGACTAATCTCCATGCTGTTATAAGGAAAGGATTTATTAGGTCTTTTAGTTTCTACTTTAAAAGTTTTTCCTGAGTGCTCTTTCATTAATTCTATCGCAGCTTGATATATATCCTCCAATTTTAAATCAGTTCTTTTTGCTTTCGTTATTCCCACAATTCCAAAGACCTTTTTTAACTTTTCTATTACCTCTTCAGTATCTCCATCACATTCTACATAAATTCTGCCATGAGTTTTTTCAACATTAACTTCCTTAAAGTCAGAAAGAGTATGTTTTATATTTTTTATAAGTTTATTTTCAAAAAAAGACCTATTATCTCCTTTTAAAGCTAATTCTCCATATTTAATCAATAATATGTCTTGCATATTTTACCTCCGTTTGTACTTTCTTAAAAAATTCACTTTTTCTTTTAACACTGATATAGTATAGTCAATTTCTTCTTCGGTATTAAAAATTCCAAAAGAAAATCTTATAGCGCTTTCAATAAGGTCCTCTTTAAGACCTATCGCTTTTAAAACATGACTTTGTCCTTTCTTTTTAGAAGAACAAGCTGAACCCGTAGAAACATATATGCCCCTTTCTTCAAGAGCGTGTAAAAGCACCTCTCCTCTAATTCCAGCAAAAGAAATATTAAGTATATGAGGAGCTCCCTCTTCAATTTTTGGTCCATTTAGATGTACATCTTTTATTTCCGAAACTATTCCTTCATAAAGGCGCTTTTTTAAGCTCATCAACTTACTTGCGTTTTCATGAAAATTTTCTTGTGCAAGTTTGCTGGCTACACCAACCCCCACAATTCCTGGCATATTCTCCGTTCCGGACCTTAAATTTTTTTCCTGTCCTCCTCCAAAAATTATTGGCCTAATTTTGACTGATTTATCAATATATAAGGCTCCTACGCCCTTAGGTCCGTGTATCTTGTGACTACTTAAAGAAACCATATCTAAATTTTGCTTTTTTACATCTATATTTATTTTTCCCACTGCCTGTATAGCATCCACATGAAAAATTATATCTCTTTCCTTTGCTACTTCCCCTATTTCCTGTATTGGCTCAATCGTACCTATTTCATTGTTAACAGCCATAATTGAAATGAGAATCGTTTTGTCAGTTATAGTCCTCTTTAAATTTTCTATATCTACTTTTCCTGTTTTATCCACATCTAAATAGGTCACTTCAAAGCCATTTTCCTCTAAATATTTTAAAACATTAAGTACAGAGGGGTGTTCAATAGTGGAAGATATTATGTGATTACCTTTTTTTCTTAAACTTTCAGCAACTCCAATTAAAGCGAGATTGTTTGATTCCGTACCGCCAGAAGTAAAAACAATCCCCTCAGTATCTCCGTTAATAAGTTTAGCAACATTTTCTCTTGCTTCCTTCATCAATTTTTCAGCCTGATACCCTTTCAAATGTAACGAAGAAGGATTTCCATATTCCTTTTCTAAAACCTCTACCATTTTTTCTATAACTTCTTTCCTAACTCGTGTAGTAGCACTGTTGTCGAGGTATACTTCCATAGACATCACCCCTTTTATCTATTTTGCAAACTTGATTAACAAATTAATAATTCGCTGTACTTCTTCATAGGTAGCCTTTCCATCCTCATTTGCTAATATACACTCCTTAGCATGCTCTTGTATTATAGACATACCCACTTTTTCTAAAGAAGCTTTTACAGCTGCTATCTGCAATAAAATTTCCTCACAACTTTTTGACTCTTCTACCATTTTTTCTATCCCTGCTATGTGCCCTTTTATCGTCTTTAATCTCATTAAAATATCATTTCTCAAATTATCGCCCACTTACAACACACCCTTTACTAATTTAATTCCCTATATATTAACTTTGCCACAAAATTTGCAAAGAGTCAATTCCTATGTAAAAAGCCAGCTAATTTGCTGGCTTTTAATAAGGATTTTGATACATTTGTGGTGGATCAAAAGATGGAAAAGGTTTTTTGTAAAAAATGTCACATACATCTGTTGTAAATTCTTCACAAGCTGCTGGAGTAGGACAGAAGCCATAAGAAGGAACTAGTAATTGCACATCTACTGCGGATTTTATCACAATCCATACTCCAATTATCACTTCTACAGTGGTAGTAACTCCTAGATTAACCTTTCCGTACAAGCACTCTGCTAACGCCTCGTATTTCATTATCGCTACCTTTGGGTCTGGCACGTAAAGTACAATATCTTTGTTGAAAGTAGTAATATTTCCTGGCAATGTTTGTGTGGTTCCATCCGGATAGTTAATCACAATATCATAAGTCACTTGAAAAGTTGCTTCTACCCTAGCAAATCCTGGCCTATCCGGAAGTGGAGTTATTACAAAACCCGGGGGTGTTACTAAAGTCACTTTTATATTTTCACATCCTCCAAAAGAAGGAGTTAAAGTTAGATTTGTTGGTACAAACGTAATCGGAGGTATATTATCAAGGCATAGTCTCTGCGAACAAGCATCATATATCTTAGTCACTTCAATGCAAGCTATTTCTGTAGGTTCTGGAAGTTGCCCTGGCTGTACAGGGCCTGGCACTATCTCTTGCTGCCCTATCATCTTTTTAGAAAAAGCCATGTTATTTCCCCCTTTACAGTTTACAGCTTTTATTAACTTAAACTATCTTATCTATCTACAATATACGTTTTAATATATTAGATTGTTACAAAAAATCAAAAAAATAAGTACCTCGATTGAGGCACTTATTGCAACTATCTATAAGCACAAACTCCTTCTTTTATTTACATCTTTTCAATCATTTCTTCTACTTCTTTTGCCCCTTCTTCGTAAAATTTCTCCTCATCAGGAGCTAATTCTTTCAAAAGTCTCAAAAACTCTCCTGCATGCACTTTTTCCTCATCTGCTATGTCCATTAAAACTGCTTTTGCTAATTCATTATCAGTAGCTTCTGCCAACTGAGTATAAAGTTGAATTGCCTCATACTCTGCCGCCACCATAAAGCGTATAGCCCGTACCAACTCTTCATGGGTTACCTTCCTTTTTTCAGCGAGTCCAGAAAAAGGAGTTCCAAACTCAGGCATAACTAACATCCCCTCTCCTTATGTATTGATTTTATTATATCACAAATTCATGTAATATCAAAAAATTTCAAAAAGTCAAAACTACCTTTTCATCACCTTCAACCCCTCATCAGCATGATAAGAACTTCTGACTAAGGGACCAGAAGCTACGTATTTAAAACCTAATTCATATCCTATCTCTTCATATCTCTTAAACTGCTGTGGAGTAACATATTCTGCTACTTCTATATGTTTTGCTGAAGGTCTCAAATACTGTCCTATAGTCATCATGTCACAATCAACACTTCTTAAGTCTTTCATAACTTGTATAACCTCTTCTTCTGTTTCCCCAAGCCCCACCATAATTCCTGACTTGGTAATAATATAAGGGTTTAATTCTTTTGACTTTTTTAAAAGGTTTAAAGACCTTAAATAATCTGCTTTTGGCCTTACCATGGGATAAAGTCTCGGTACTGTTTCTACATTGTGATTTATTATATCTGGCTTGGCTTCTACTACTTGAGCAATAGACTCTTCTTTACCCATAAAATCAGATACAAGTACCTCAACTGTAACTCCTGGCAATTTTTTAAGTTCATAGATTGTCTTTGCAAAATGTGATGCTCCACCATCCGGTAAATCATCCCTTGTAACACAAGTAACCACAACATGCTTTAATCCTAACTTTTGAGCAGCCTCAGCAATTCTTCGAGGCTCATCCTCATCAAGAGGTTGAGGATGTCCTTTTTCTACCGCACAAAACCTACAGTTTCGCGTACATATATTTCCCATAATCATAAAAGTAGCTGTCTTTCTTGCAAAGCATTCTCCCATGTTGGGACAATTGGCACTTTGACAAACTGTGTTTAAAGACATACTTTTTAAAAAAGCTTCCATCCTGTTTAAATCTTCGTTTAATAGCCTCACTTTGAGCCATTCAGGCTTTTGCATTATCAATCACCGCCAATCTATCTAAAGTTATTTCATTAAAGTGTATACCAAATACTTCGCTAAATTTATCAACCATTTTTTCTTTTACTTTTTCTATGTCTTCATTTATTCCAAGTTTTTGCATAGAAGTAACTCCAAACTCAGTAATGCCGCAGGCATTTATTAAACCAAAATATGAAAGGTCAGTATTTACATTAAAGGCTATTCCATGCCAAGTAATCCAGCGCCTAACAGCAATACCTATGGCGCATATCTTTTCATCTCCTACCCATACTCCGGTGTATTTAGGCTTCCTTCCCGCTTTTATACCATACTCCTCCAAGAGTTTTATAATCGTCTCTTCTAATTTATAAACAAAAAGATGAACATCTTTTTGCCACTTTGCCAAATTAAATATAGGATAGGCAACTATTTGTCCTGGCCCGTGAAAAGTTATTTTACCTCCCCTTTCTACTTTATAAAGCTCCGCTTTTTTCTTAAGTTCCTCTAAAGGTACAAGGATGTTTTCGTCAAAACCACCTGAAACTCCTATAGTATATACTGGTGGATGTTGAAGCAATATAAGAATCCCGTCCGTCTCGCCCTTTTTAACTCTTTCAAAGGCTTTAAGCTGTATCTCTTTTCCCTCCGTATAAGGTACAATTCCCAGTTTTAAAACTTCTCCCTTTCTCAACTGAATCTCTCCTTTTAACTTATCCTTTATTTATAGGCATTCCTAATGCGTCTTCTGCTGCCTCTTTTATGCTTTCTGAAAGCGTAGGATGAGCGTGAATTGCATCTACTAACTCTTCTAATGTAAATTCTTCTTTTATAGCAAGTACACCTTCATGGATTATCTCTGTAGCGCCAGCACCTATTATTTCCATCCCCACTACCCTATTGTATTTTGCTTCTGCGATTATTTTAACAAATCCATCGTTTTGCCCCATAGTCATAGCTCGTCCTAAAGCCGTATAAGGAAAAGTGCCTATTTTTACATCTCCAAATTTTTCTCTTGCTTGAACTTCATTCAAACCTACCCATGCTATTTCAGGACTTGTATAGAGGCAATTAGGCACTGCATTTAAATCCGCTTCCTTTTCTTCTCCTGCTATATTGTGAGCAGCTACAATACCTTGATAAGAAGCCACATGAGCCAGTTGTATACCACCTGTGACATCTCCAATTGCGTATACATTTTTTATGCTTGTCTTCATGTGGGAGTCGACTTTTATGCCTTTTTTATCCATATCAAGATTTAAAGCTTCAATTCCATTTACATTGGCAACTCTTCCTACGGCGACTAAAACAGTATCACATTCCACTACCCGAGTATTCCCTTCTGTGGTATAAACTACCTTTAAACCTTCTTCTATCTTTTCTACTTTACTGCTTAAATGTAATTCAATTTTTTTATGCCTCAAAATTTTTTCCATCGTATCTGCTATGTCTCTATCTAACATAGGCAAAAGTTGAGGAAGCATTTCAATGATGACAACTTTACTTCCTAAAGCAGAATAAATATTTGCAAATTCCAATCCTATAATTCCCGCCCCTATGATAACAATTTTTTCGGGAATTCTTTCAAGTTCTAACGCTTTATCACTTGTAATAACACCTTCTAAGTTAATCCCTTCAATAGGCGGTAAAAACACCTTTGAACCTGTTGCAATTATAAAATTTTTTGCTGTGTATCTTTTATCAACTTCTATAGTGTTTTCATCAACAAACCTACCTCTCCCTTTTATAACATCTATATGGTGTAAGTTCATCAAATAACCTACTCCACCGACAAGTCTTTTTACTACTCTTTCTTTTTTCTGACGAAGCTTTACAATATCCAATGTATACTGTGCTATTATTCCAAAGTCTTTAGCATCTTTTATGGCATTTATAAGCTCTGCCGCATGAGAATAGACTTTCGTCGGTATGCAACCTCTGTTTAAACAAGTACCCCCCAATGAATCTTCTTCTACAACAGCGACTTTTTTCCCTAATTCGCTGAGTCTAATAGCAGCAGTATAGCCACCAGGCCCTCCACCTAAAACTATAACATCGTAATCCATTTTTCTCCTCCTTTTTGAGTATATTGATTCTTGATTTATCTTTTTATTTATTTCTACACTTAACCTCAAAAATCCTTCTTTCATTATTGCAATAACATGTCAATTCTATTCAATAATCATTATGCATATATTTTAGCAAAGGGAGGGAAATTTATGGACAAGATTGTGACTAAAAAAGATGAGGATTTTTTGCAGTATCTTTATCTTAAAGATAGAAAAATCATATTGAACACTATAGAAAATGGAAAAACAACAGAAGAAATCATTGTAAAAGACTGTTTAAGTGATTTTGACGCTTGTTACGATGAAAAAGGAAGTCTAAACCTGATATACTTTAATTCACAAGGAGAAATAATTTTTTTAATTCAAAAGAAAGAAGGATGGGTAGGAAAATCTTTATACACTTATAAAGATAAAAAAACGTATATAAACAATTTTAGCCTCTTTATAAAAAATAAAACACTTCACATATTTTTCACAATCAGTAATTCTAATAATCCTAGAGAAGTCCATTTGATACACCAAAAATGGGCAAAAAATTGGAAGGGCAATAATATAGCTGTTATAAAAAATATCTCTTTCACCCCTTTTTATGATTTATTCATTGATGAAGAAGAAAATATTCACTTGATTTATATAACAAAAGAAAAAAATAACAGTCAACTTTACTACCTCAACTACATAAAAGATAGCTGGTCGCCAAAATTTCTAATTTCAGAAGCAGAAGGAATATTCTATCCTACAATAACTGTAGATCCGCAAAAAAATGTACATACTTTATGGGTAGAGGAAAATATAATTCAAGAAATAAAATACAGGAAGAAAACCCCTGGAAGCTGGCCAAAAGGTAGTTGGGGTAGTATCATGACTCTGGCTTATTCTACAAATATTAAAAATTGCTATATCTCATTTTTAGAAAATACTTTATGGTGCACTTACCTTCAAAACGACAACTTCTTTGCCACCATCTCCTCGGATGGGGGAAATAGTTGGTGCAAGCCCTTTAAAATTCCTTCTTCTTTTTCTGAACACAGTTTTTTTAAGTTAAAAACCCCGATAGATAAATTTCAAAGCAATTATTTATTTATAAACGATAAAGGAGAAATAATTCCTTCTTTGCAGTACACATTAACCAGCAAAAATGGAGAAAAAGATTCTTATTTCACTTTCTATATAAAAGAAGTTCAGGAGTATTTGCACATCCTAATAAAAAAGCTTGAAACTATCAAGGAGGAAAAAACAAGATTAGAAGAAGAACTAAGCAGAAAGAATATTGAAATTACAATAAAAAACAAAAATATAGGCGATTTACAAGAATTATTAAAACAAATAAATGATGAAAAAATGAAAATTGCCCTTAAAGCGGACAATTACAATACAATGGTAAATAGTTTGATAAGAGAAAATGAAAATCTTAAAAAACAAATAAAAGACTTACAAAATCAAATAATAATTTTAAATGCTAAACTGGAAAATCTACAAAATGTCAGCACTTTTCAAAAAATAAAAAATATATTTATAAAAAGCGACGAATATTAAACAATTTTAACTATTTTATATCCTGCAGGAATTCTTTCTACTTCGTATATTCCCTTGTAAGGAATGTTGAGCCTTTGCAAAAGGTTTTGTACTACTCGCAAAGATTCCAATCCAAACTTAAGAGAATGGCTGCAACTTTCCGTGATACTTCTGGGAGTTGGTACAAATTCTACCGGAATATTATTTTTCTTTAACATTTTTTCTGTCATTAAACCATGCTGATAAGAGTAAAAGACAATCAATCCATATTTCACTAATACCACCTCAAAATCAGTATATTCCAACAAAGCAAAAGTTGATACAATGTTCCTTTCTCACCATAAATTACTTGAAGGAATTTACAGCTATTTGTAGAATATATGATTTTGAGGAGGTAATAAAAATGAAAATAAAATCAATAATAGCAGTATTAATAGCAATAACTATAGTTTTTTCTTTAAATCCTGCTAGTGCTTCTATTTTTTATTCTTATGGATATTTCACTAAAAATACTGTAGTAAATAATTCAATAAGGTTTTCTAATTCAAACAACTTAATAACTATAAAACAACCAGTTTCTTATAATGTTACAGCTAAACAAACAACTTCAAATCCCTCAAATACTTTTAATCCCACTAATAGCGATAGCTCTATCTCGCAAAATACAGGGGTAGCACCTCAAACAACAAATATTTCTCTTTCTCAAGAGGAAAAAACTTTAGTAGAATTAATAAATCGAGAAAGAGTAAGCCGCAACTTAAATCCTCTTCAGGTAGATGAAAATCTCTGTAAAGTTGCCAGACTAAAAGCAGAAGACATGAAAGAAAACAATTATTTCTCTCATACTTCTCCAACCTACGGCTCACCTTTCGACATGATGAAAAAATTTGGAATAAATTATTATTTGGCAGGTGAAAATATAGCCTTAAATTCAAATGTTATAAAAGCTCACTATTCCTTGATGAACTCAGAAGGACACAGGGCCAACATTTTAAATCCCTACTATAATAAAATTGGAGTTGGGATAGTAAAAAATAAAGAAGGCAATGGCATAATAGTGGTAGAAATGTTTATAAAAGATTAAATCCGGGTTCCCCGGATTTAATCTTTTTTCATAAATACTTTATAAGCTTTATAAGCCATATATACATCTACTTTAGAAGACAGTTCATAAGGTGCATGCATGCTTAAAAGTGCAACGCCGCAGTCTAAAACTTCCATGCCATAATTCGCAGCGTATTGGGCAACTGTACCGCCGCCTCCCATGTCAACTTTGCCCAGCTCACCTGTCTGCCATATTACTCCATTTTCATTGAAGAGTTTTCTCACTTTACCGACAAACTCCGCATTTGCATCATTTGATCCGCCCTTTCCTCTTGAACCAGTATATTTAGTTACACAAACCCCTTTTCCTAAATAAGCAGTGTTTTGCTTTTCACTGACTTCTGGATAAGTAGGATCAAATGCAGCATTTACATCAGCAGATAGCAGTTCAGAATTAGCCAAAACCCTTCTCAATTTGATATCTGTGCTTCCTTCGTATTTTTCTAATATCTCTGCAATAGCATTTTCGAAAAATCTTGATTGCAAACCTGTATTGCCCATACTTCCAATCTCTTCTTTATCAGCGAATATCGCAACAGCCGTTCTCTCTGGCACTTCAAGCTCAAGAATAGCTCTTAAAGAAGTATAAGCGCAAACCCTGTCATCTTGACCATAAGCACCAATCATGCTTCTATCAAAACCTATATCGCGAGGCTTATAGGCAGGCACTAATTCTAACTCAGCACTTAAAAAGTCTTCTTCCACTATACCATATTTTTCATTTAAATATTTCAAAATATTGGGTTTCACGCTGATTTCTTCAGAAAGAGGAATGCTTCCAACTACAGCATTTAATGCTTCTCCTGTAACCGCTTCTGCTACTTTTTTCTCCATCTGATCTTTCCCCAAGTGGGGCAATAAATCTGTTATGTAAAGGACAGGGTCATTTTCATCTTCTCCCACTACAATGTTTATTTTCTCACCGTTTGCTTTGACAATTACTCCATGGAGAGCCAAAGGAATTGTCACCCACTGGTATTTTTTAATACCACCATAGTAATGGGTTTTAAATAAAGCCAATCCACCATCTTCATACATTGGATTAGGTTTTAGGTCAATTCTCGGAGAATCAATATGGGATGCTATCGCTTTTATTCCCTTTTGCATTGACTCTTTACCAATTACAGCTAAAACTACTGACTTTCCTTTGTTGTTATAATAAACCTTGCTGCCCGGCTTTAAATTTGTAACTTTTTCAATATCGATAAAGCCATTCTTTTCTGCTATTTCTATAATCTTATCTGCCGTTTCTCTTTCCGTCTTACATTTTGTCATAAAGTCTTTGTAGTCTTCTGCAAACTGATAAACTTTTTCTTTTTCTTCATCAGAGATTTTTGTCCATGCATCTACATTTTTGTAACCTAAACGTTTTTCAATTTCCTTTAAATCTTTTTCTTCCAATGAAATTACCCCCCGTGGTTTTTTATATGGATGACACTCTGTATCAACAATATGATACGCTTTTTTTGAATAAAAGTCAAATTTAGCCTTGTAAAAGATTAATTTTGTAAAATCGTTTCATTTTTAAGCATGTAAATAGCAGCTTGAGTTCTGTCTTTCACATCTAGTTTTTTAAAAATATTGTAAACATGGTTCTTGACAGTTTTCTCGCTTAAAAATAGTTTTTGTGCAATTTCTTTATTGCTATACCCTTTAGAAATAAGTTTAAGAATCTCTATCTCTCTTGGTGTGAGGTCTTTTTTTAAGTTTTCGTGGTCTATGTTGTCTATTTCTTCCATTAAAGAAGGATGAATATAAACCCCTCCATTGTAAATAGTCCTTATTGCTTTTATTAAATCGTCATATTCCGCATCCTTTAATATGTACCCTTCCACTCCTAATTTAAGCGCTTCCAAAAGATACTCTCTGTCATTGTAAATAGTTAAAAATAATACTTTGCTTGGATGTTTTTCTTCTTTTAACATTTTTGCTGCCTTAATACCGTTCATCACAGGCATATTCACATCCATAAGTATTAAATCAGGCATAAATTTCTTTGCAAGTTGATAAACCTCTTCTCCATTTGAAGCTTGAGAAATAACTTTTATATCTTTTTCCATTTCAATAAGCTGAACTAACCCTTTTCTTATCAAAGCATGGTCATCAGCTACCAACAATCTGATCATCCTCAACACTCCTTACAGGTATAGAAATATAAATTTGTGTACCCTTATTTTTAAAACTGCTTATTTCAAATTTACCGTTTAAAATTTCTACTCTCTCCCTCATGCCCATCAGTCCATACCCTTGCCCAATATTTTCTTTATCAAATCCAATGCCATCGTCTTTAATAATTACACTGATAAATCGCATACCAAACTCAAATTTAACAGAGGCATTTTTTGCCTTAGAATGTTTTTTTATATTTGTAAGAGCCTCTTGCACTACCCTAAAGCAAGTTATTTCAATCTCGGGACTAAGTCTTTTATAATCCGACAAAACAGTAAAATCTACAAATATACCTGTCTCCTCTGAAAAATTTTTTATGTACCTGGAAAGTGCAGGGACAAGTCCTAAATCATCAAGCGCAGAAGGTCTTAAGTCATAAATTATTTTCCTCACTTCTTTTAGAGATTGCTGTACAATATCTTTTAGATTTTTGAGTTCTATTTTAGCTAGTTCAATATCTTTAGTTATCAACTTTTCACAAAGTTCAGACTTCAATAACACATTTGCCATCGCTTGCGCAGGACCGTCGTGAATCTCCCTTGCAATTCTTTTTCTCTCTTCTTCTTGTGCTTCAATAATTTTTACACTCAAAGCCTGTCTATCTTTCAACTGCTCTAATTGACTATTCATTTCTTTTAAATCACTGTTTAAATAATTGAGAGCTATGCTAATCTGGGAAGCAAGTTTTTCAGCTTTTTCGATAATGGCCTTATTATCTACAAGTTTTCTCTCCAGTTCGTTCCTTTTTTCTATTAATTCTTTTTCTTCCCGCCTTTTTAATGCCAACTCTATTTGAGCCTCTTTTGCCTCTTCATAAGCTTCTCTTATGGCTTGTTCAGATAGGTACCCAAATTGTTTACTTACAAATGCGAGTTTTAACCTGCATTTTTTTTCTTTCCTTTCACACAACTCTACTTCTTTTATCACATTTATGACTTGGATTTTCAGTTCTTCTAATTGCGTTTCTAATTTTCTAGCTTCTTCTTTTGCTTTTTCTAAAATATCAAAAATTTGTTCTTTACTGCTTTCAATTGCTTCTATTGTTTTTTCTACAATATTATCTAATCGTTTTTTATAAGTGACTTCTACATTGGCATTCATTTAATTCACCTCTTTGAGCACCATCTTCTTAATAATTCGACAAAAAACAAAAAAATCCTGCATTTTAAAGAAAAAATTGCTAAGCTACAAAAAGCAAAAAAAAATACCCTCATCGGGTAATTCACTTTTTTAATTGGTGGAGATGAGGAGATTCGAACTCCTGACCCCCTGCTTGCAAGGCAGGTGCTCTCCCAACTGAGCTACACCCCCACTAACCACACGTTTTTTATTATATCACATCACCAAAAAAATTCAATAGTTATTTTTGTATTTCTATATTTGAATTTGGAGATTGAGGCACAGGAATCGTAAATTTGTCTCCATTTACATCCACATAGCTTGCAGGCACATCTCCAACTATTATGCTTTCTGCTATTGGCATGTGAAGTGTAACAGCTATTTTATCAGAAGCTAAAGGTGCAATTATACGTATCGTAGTTTGAATGTCTAAATATATTCTGTGCCTTGTTTGGTTTATTCCAGCCGGTTCAAACTGAGAACTAAAATCAACATCTACCGCTCCAACTGGCAAAAGTCCTATTTTTATCCGTGGCCCTGCATTAGCGAATAAATCAGTCGAAAAAACTGAACCTAAAGGAATTTTAGTATAGAGAGGGCCTAAATTATTTAAGTTTTTTTTTACTTCTTTTATAATCTTAGAAGCTAACAAATTCATCTCAACAGTATTTGCCTGTAGCATTGACACTTTTCCATTGTTGTCTGTTCTTACATAAATTAAATCTTTATACTCTATTCCTTTTAACACTTTTTCATTTATAGCATCATTTATAGTATTTACAGCTGTTTCTTTTGCTAAAGTTTCACTTACTGCTATAATAGCCGGTTTTAATCGATATTCTGTAAAATAGTATAAAATCACAAACAAAACAGCGATGTAAATCAAATATATGTAAAACGAATTAACACGCCTCAGTCCCCATTTTTTCTTTTTCAAGTAAAACACCTCCCCTATATTTTATGTTAGAGGAGGCGTTTTGGTTACTCCTTTTTTATTTTTTATAAAAATCATGTTCTGTCATAACAGATATCCCATTTTTCTTTAAAATTCTTGTGGTAATTCCATCTCCCTCTATCAAATTCCCCGAAAAAGTGCCATCGTAAATTTCTCCACAGCCGCAAGAAGGGCTTCTAGCCTTAAAAATTGCCTCCTTTATCTTGTACATTTTAGCAATTTTTAAAGTCTCATAGGCTCCTCTATAAAAATTTTCTGTAACCTCTTCTCCTTCAATGTTAAAAACCTTATCCCCATTTATCTCAGAAGGTAGACGCGGAGTTGGAAGTCCGCCTAATTGCTCAGGACAAACTAAAATAGCCTTTCCTTCTTCTACTAATCTTTTTATTTCTTCTTTTTCATTGTTTCCTCCATCGTATTTACAGTTAACTCCGGCAAGGCAAGCACTTACCAAATACATTTTACCATCCCCTATTTGTCAGCTAATTCTACTATAGTAACACCGTCTCCTCCTTCACCGTATTTACCTAATCTAAAAGATTTAACATGTTTATTGCTTCTTAAAAATTGTGATATCCCCGTCCTTAACACCCCTGTACCACGTCCGTGAATAATTGTTACCTCCTTAAGTCCAGCTAAATAAGCATCGTCTATGTATTTTTCCACCTCTAACAAAGCATCGTCAAGGTTTTTACCTCTTACATCTATGGAAGTGCTTATAGATTGAGACTTTTCGTGTACAAATTTGCTGTAGCCTTTTTTTACATCCTCCTCTTCTTTCTCCTCCACTACCCTTAAATTACTTATATGGACTGTCATCTTTAAAATTCCTGCCTGTACTTCTACATTTCCCGATTTGTCAGGAAGAGAAAGTACAATCCCGTTTTGGTCTAAAGGCACTATATAGACTGTCTGTCCCTTTTTTAAATTATCAGGGATTCTGCTGTGGTGAGCCTCTTTAGGCTTTAAAACTTCTTCTTCTAATTCTTCTAAATTTTTCTTTAATTCTTCTCTTACCTCTTGTATGATCCTGTCTTTATTTTGTGTGCTTTCTTCTGCTTCTTTTATCTTTTTAATTGTTTCCTCGGCGGCAAATTTCGCCTCTTGTATTATTTTTCTCGCCTTTTCTTTCGCCTCTTTTAATATTTTATCTCTTTCACTTTGCAATTTCTTCTTTTCTTTTTCTAATTCCTCTTTTAAAATTTCTACATCTTTCTTTAAAAAAGCTATTTCTTGATTTGCCCTTTCCAATTCTCTTCTTTTACTTTCGACGTCTGCAATTATGTCTTCAAATTTTAAAGCTTCTCCTGAAATATACTTTCTCGCATTTTCTATTATTTGCTGAGGAAGTCCTAATCTTTTAGATATTTCAAAGGCATTGCTTTTGCCAGGAAGGCCTATTATAAGCTTATAGGTAGGCTTTAAAGTTTCAACATCAAATTCCACACTGGCATTTTCTACTCCCGGAGTTTTTAAGGCATACTGCTTTAGCTCACTATAATGGGTAGTAGCTATTGTCTTCGCACCAATCTTATGCAAGGTATCGAGAATACTCATAGCTAAAGCAGCGCCTTCTATAGGGTCTGTACCTGCTCCTAATTCATCTAACAAAACAAAGCAATTTTTGTTTACTTTTTGGAGTATACTTACGATATTCGTCATATGGGAAGAAAAAGTACTTAAGCTTTGTTCAATACTCTGCTCATCTCCTATATCCACAAAAACTTCCTCAAATATTGAAATCTGTGACCTTTCTTCCGCAGGAATATTAAGTCCCGCCATTGCCATTAAAGTTAAAAGTCCCACTGTTTTTAAAGTCACAGTTTTCCCACCGGTATTAGGACCAGTAATGACTAAAGTATTAAATTGGTCTCCTATATATATATCTATAGGGACAACTACTTCCTGATTTATGAGAGGATGTCTTGCCTTTTTTAAATTAATATATCCCATTGTGTTTAGCTCTGGCCTTACAGTTTTTAGCTTTAAAGAATATTTAGCCTTAGCAAATATAAAATCTAATTCTGAAACTATTTCAATGTCATTAAATAAAACCTGTGCATACTTTTTGACCTCTTGAGAAAGCTCAAAAAGTATTCTCTGTATCTCCTGCTTCTCTTTCAATTCCACTTGTCTCAATTCGTTGTTTAAGTCAACCACTTGCATAGGTTCAATAAAAAGAGTAGCACCACTGGAGGAGTGGTCGTGGACGATACCTTTAAAAGTGCTGCGATATTCTTGTTTTACAGGTACAACGTATCTTCCCTGTCTTACAGTTATAATAGGCTCTTGCAATTCTTTTTGACGTGTAGAAATTATTGAATTCAATGTCGTCCTTATTTTTTCATTTATGCTTAATTTCTGCCTTCTTAAAGCTTTAAGCATTGGAGAAGCATCATCTGCTATTTCATCTTCTGAAATTATTATATTTTCAATCATTTTTTCCAAATCTTTTATCGGTAAAACTTTTTTATCGTATTCTTTTAACCTTACAAATCTATCATTTTCTTGAAGATTTTTGAAATAACCTTTTATTTTGCTTACTAAGTTAAGAAATCTCTTAATCTTTAAAAGCTCTTGGTTATAAAGCACGGAATCTATTTGTGCTTTTTTTATATAATCCCTTATGTCCTCAAAAGCAAAAGAAATACCTCCATAGGAGGAAATAAAGCTAATTGCCTCATTCAGTAAATCTAATTCCCTCTCTATTTCCTCTAAGTCTTTTTTTATGACAATATCTGAAACTTTTTGTTTGCCTAAATCCGAATCACAATAGCCAACAATAAACTCCACTATCCTGTCAAATTCAAGACTTTTTATTGCTCTACTATTAATTCCTCTCACCATCACAAAACTCCCCTGTAAAAATGTCCTTTTGTATATTCCCCTTCTAAAATTTCAATTTCATTCCCTTTTAAAGCTTCAATATACATTTTTAAAACTTTCTCTATTTCTTTATTTTCTTCTATTGTGTCATGTATCCTCAAAAAAGAAAGTCCAGCTTGTTTAAGCTCCTTTATACTTAACATTAAAAGCACGTCTGCATTTAAAATCTGCATCCTGCAAAAACCATTGCTTTTAAGAGGCATTAACTTTCCTTTTCTGTCTTTTAGAAAATAATAACCTTTTTCACACCTTTCTCTGTCACAGCCTACTAAATTTCTTATTGGACAATATTCCATTGTCATAAGAGGCAGTCTGCCGTATATTAAAGCTTCAAATTTTACATCACTTCTTTTGGCAATATCTTTAATCTGCTCCAGCGTAAGTTCATAAGATAAAGTCACAGCGTAAGGTTTAAAGTAATCTACAGCTAAATTATTAAAAATATTCAAAGGATAATCTATAAAAATCTCAAAGTCATAATTTTTTGCAATATGATAAAGCCCTAAATTTGAAACCAAAATTTTGTTTATCCCCATAACTTGTAAAAATTCTAATTGAGGCTTTATTCTTTTTATCTCTTCCCTCAATATAGAAGGGAAAGCAGGTATAACCGTTGTCTTTGAATCTTTTGTCAGTTCTAAACCTTTTTTAAAAAGTTTTATATCAAGCTTGTAATTGAAATAGACGTATTCTATACCCAATTGGCTGGCCATCTTCAAATGTTCAAGTTTATCAGTATAAAAAGTTAAACTTACTTCTTCCTTTTTCTCCTTGAAAGAAGGCAGATTAAAAAAGGTATGTTTTTCTTCTCTTTTATAATAGTCTAACTTTCTCTTTTCTAACATTTCTATTGCTTTTCTTCGCGCTTCTTTTATTCCCTTTACAGACATGTAAAGGCCTTTTTCAACTACTACTTCTATTTCTTCTCCGTAGAAGGCTGTGTCATTTATTTGAGTAAGTTTATCCTTCAAAAAATCTTCCTCAATAGAAACTTTTTCCGATGTCTGGCTTATTTCATCACTATAAACTTCTACTGTATGAATTCCTTCTTGTATCTTTATATACAAAGGTTTGTCCTTTTTTAACTCCGCATAAATTTTTATAGGAATCTTTCTGGAAGGTAAGTTTTTCAACTTGTCATTTAACAATACATCATAAGTTTTATTTAATATTTCACTTTCTTTTACATAAAACTTAAGGGGTAGTTCTATTATGTCTCCTTCAGAGGCTCTATCTTCCTTCTTCCCATTTTTAAATATTATTTCAACTTTTTGTCCTTTTTCTCCTTTTTCATCAGAAATTCCATCACCTTTTGCAATATCCCTTAAAAGCCTCAGTTTTGAAGTTTTTGAAGTTACACTTATCACTTCTGCAGCAGCAACTCCCGTGTTTTTAGGGGAAATATAACTCATTTTGGAGGGTTTAACTCCAAAAAGATAGCCAGTAGAAAATCCTCTATTAAAAATTCGAGACATCTCTTCTATAACTTTACCTGAATCAAAAGCTTTGCTCTCATAAAAACTGTCAATAGCTTCTCTGTAGGCTTTTACCACAGAAGCGACGTACTCGGCACTTTTCATCCTACCTTCTATTTTAAAAGAGGTGATTCCAGCCTCAATGAGTTTTGGTATATGTTCTATAGTACATAAATCTATCATACTCAAAAGGTGTAAATCCTTTTCTAAAACTTTTCCATCTTTATCTACAAGAGAATACTTTAAGCGGCAGGGTTGTGCACATCTTCCCCTGTTTCCGCTTCTTCCTCCTAGTATACTACTCATAAAGCACTGCCCGGAATAGCTGACGCAAAGAGCTCCATGAACAAAAACTTCTATTTCAATGTTAGAATTTTGAACTATATCCTTTATTTCTTTTAACGTAAGCTCTCTTGATAAAATAACCCGGGAAACTCCCTTTTTAGCTAATTCCTGTACTCCTTCCAAATTATGAACTGTCATTTGTGTACTGGCATGAACTTTTAAATCAGGATAATTTTCTCGTAAAAACTTTAATACTCCCATATCCTGCACTATAATTGCATCAACACCTGAAGAATACAAAAAATCTAAATAGTTCACCAGTTTTTCAAATTCTTCATTGGCTACAAGGGTATTTACAGTAACATATACCTTGACATCTCTTAAATGGCAGAATTCCAAAGCTGCTTTTAAATTATCATAGTCAAAATTGGTTGCATAAGCTCTTGCACCAAAATTTTTTCCTCCTAAATACACTGCATCGCATCCTGCATTAACTGCACTCGTTAAAGCCTCATAATCTCCTGCTGGAGCTAATAATTCAACTTTTTTCATCCAATCACCTTTACTTACTTTACTTTTCTTTATCAAAAGTTTCTATAAACTGTCGAAACTCTTCCTCTGTCTCTAAAAGCTGTTGTTTAGTTTTAGTAAGCTCCTCCTCCAATTTTCGTATATAGCGATTTTTTTCTTCTAATTCTGCTTTTAAAGAAAGCAATTCCTTTTTAATAGCATTATTTTCTTCTCTTGCAATAAAAAGTTCATCTGCAATATTTAAAGACGACAAAAGCAGTAGTTGCATTTGTGATAACTTTTCGTAGTTTTGTAGCAATTCTTTAATTACATTGTCTACATAATTGGCAAGTTTTATTACATGTTCTTCAGGATAATCAGATTTTAAAATATATTCATTCCCATTGATAATCACGGTAACTTTATTTAACTCCACAAAAACATCCCCTTATTCTTTTGTTATTTTATTTACTTCTACATTAAAGGGCAATTTCCTTCTTAATTAAGATAAAAGATAAAAAAGGCTGTAAAATTGCCTTTTTTATCTTAATTTGGCTCCTAATTTTTTGTCAAGAGCCTCTACAATGTTGTTGTGAATTACATTTACCTCTTCATCTGTCAAAGTCCTCTCATAAGACCTATACCAGATAGAGAAAGCAACGCTTTTTTTGCCCTCAGGGATGTTAGGACCTTTATAGACGTCAAACAGTTCGACTTTATCTACAAGTTTACCTCCTGCTTCAAGTATAACTTTTTCTACATCTTTTACAAAAATATCTCCATCTACTAAAACTGCTATATCCCTTTCTACAGCTGGATACTTAGGAAGAGGCATGTACCTCTTTTCTACATTAGCATATTGTATTACTTTATCTAAGTTTATTTCTCCACCGTAGACTCTAACAGGTATGTCGTAATTTTCTAAAACATCAGGGTGTATCTCTCCAAATATACCTACTGTTTCGTCACCTAGGAGAATTTTTGCAGACCTTCCTGGATGATAGGAAGGATCTTCTGCCCTTACATATTCTACTTCTTTTATACTCATTACTTCAAAAAGTGCTTCTATTACTCCTTTTAATGAGTAAAAATCCACATCTTTCCCGTACATTCCTATTGCAATAGTCTTTATTTCCTGTGGTAATTCTTTTAAGGGTAATTCTTTTGGCATAAAGACTTTAGATATTTCAAAAACTTTGAAATCTTGTACTTTTCTACTATAGTTAGTATAAGCTACATTCAATATAAAAGGGAGTAGAGTAGTTCTCATAAGGCTTTGGTCTTCTCCCAAAGGATTTATAATTTTAACTGCTTTTCTAAGAGGGCTATCTAAAGGTACGTTTATTTTGTCTAAATCCTTGTGTCCCATAAAAGACATAGTGACAATTTCATTTAATCCACAAGCCAATAGAACTTTTCTTGCTTTTTCTTCTAGTCGTTGCTCTTTGGTCAACGCTCCTAATGTAGTTTGAGCATTTTTCATTAAACTATCTTCAATATTGTTATAGCCAAAGAGTCTTGCTATTTCTTCTGCAATGTCTGCCTCCATTGTCACATCTCTGCGAAAATGCGGAACTGTTATCTCAAGGTCATTGCCTTTTTGCACAACTTTAAACTCTAAAGACTCCAATATCTCAATCATTTGAGATGTCGAAAGCTCTGTGCCTAAAAATCTGTTAATGCTGTGAGGATTTACAGTTAAAACTGTTTTTTCAATTGGCTTTGGATACTCATCCACAAGCCCTTTTAAAACTGTACCGCCACAGTATTTTTCCATAAGCTGTGCTGCTCTTTCACAAGCTAAAACTGTAATCTCTGGGTCTAAACCTTTTTCAAACCTTGAAGAAGCTTCACTTCTTAACCCCAATTTCTTAGAAGTATGCCTTATATTGCTTCCTTTAAAATTAGCACTTTCTATTAAAATATTTACAGTAGTGTAAGTTATCTCCGTATTTTCTCCTCCCATTACACCTGCCAAACCTATAGCTTTCTTCTCATCAGCAATAACCAAAATTGAGCTGTCTAACGTTCTCTCTTTTCCATCCAATGTAACTAATTTTTCTCCTTCTCTTGCCCTTCTCACTATTATGTGCTTGCTTTCAACTTTATCCAAGTCAAAAGCGTGTAAAGGCTGCCCTAATTCTAACATCACATAGTTTGTAACATCCACCACGTTATTTATAGGTCTTATTCCAGCTTTCAAAAGACGCATCTGCATCCACATAGGAGAAGGACCTATCTTCACATTCTTAACGACCCTTGCTACATATCTAAAGCATAAATCCGTAGCCTCAATAGTCACTTTTGCAGGATTTTGTTCTTCGCTTTCATTAACTTCTACCACCGGCATTTTAAATTTTTTCTTAAAAGTCGCAGCTGTCTCTCTCGCTATTCCTACCATTGACAAACAATCAGGTCTGTTGGGCGTTATCTCAAATTCCAATACATCGTCTTTTAACTGAAGAGCTTCGTTTATATCCATTCCTAATGGGAAAGGTGGTAATATAAAAATTCCGTTTCTTTGATATTCTGGCAGCAAGCTTTCATCAAGTCCTAGCTCTTTGACAGAACACATCATGCCATTTGATTCTATTCCTCTTAATTTGCCTCTTTTTATCTTAACTCCTCCAGGGAGAGTTGCGCCATGAAGTGCTACTGGTATGTAGTCCCCTACTTTAATATTTTGTGCTCCGGTTACAATTTGTAGTTTTTCAGTACCTACATCTACAATACCAACCAACAATTTATCAGCATTAGGGTGTTTTTCTAATGAAATAATTTTCCCTACCACCACATTTGAAATTTCTCTCCCATAACTTGTTATAGTCTCTACCTTTGACCCTGACATAGTAAGGCCTTCAGCAATAGTTTTCGCATCTTCATCTATGTCAACAAACTCTTTCAACCACGAAAGTGACACTAACATACGACCACCCCTTTAAAACTGTTGTATAAACCTTAAATCATTTTCAAAAAGAAGCCTCAAATCTTCTATTCCGTATTTCAGCATTGTAATCCTATCTATTCCCAATCCAAAAGCAAATCCACTGTATTTTTCAGGGTCAATTCCAGACATCTTTAAAACATTAGGATGTACCATGCCTGCACCTAAAATTTCAATCCAACCAGTATAACCGCAAACTCTACAACCTTTTCCACCACAAGCAAAGCAACTCACGTCCATTTCTGCACTGGGTTCTGTAAAGGGAAAATAATGAGGTCTAAATTTGGTTTGAGTGTCTTCCCCAAAAAATTTCTTCGCAAATATATTTAAAACTCCTTTTAAATCTCCCATTGTTATTCCTTCATCTACTACAAGCCCTTCCATCTGATGAAACACTGGGGAGTGAGTTGCATCTATCTCATCAGATCTATAAACCCTTCCAGGAGATATAACCCTTATTGGAGGCTTATTTTTCTCCATAGTCCTTACTTGTACCGGGGATGTTTGAGTCCTCAAAAGTATATCAGAAGTCACATAAAAGGTATCCTGTAAGTCTCTAGCTGGATGGTCCTCTGGAGTATTTAATGCCTCAAAGTTGTAATAAGTAAACTCTATTTCTGGCCCTTCTGCAATAGAAAAGCCTAATCCTAAAAATATCTTTTTAATTTCATCCAATACTAGTGTCATGGGATGTTTGTGGCCATACTCATAAGGTTTACCTGGCATAGTTATGTCTATGTACTCACTTTTTATCCTCTTTTCTTTTTCTAATTGGGCAATTTTATTTTTTGTTTCTGTGAGTAAACCCTCAATTTTCTCTCTAATTTCATTGGCAATTTGACCAATTACAGGTCTTTTTTCAGGCTTTAAGTTTCCCATTCCCCTTAAAATTTGCGTCAATTCACCTTTTTTACCTAAGTATTTAACTCTTAAGTTTTCAATTTGCTGTAAACTATCAACTGAAAGAATTTCTTTTTGTGCATCTTCATAAAGCTTGCGCAACAATTCTTCCATCTGTAAACCAACTCCTCTTTTGGTTTATTAGTTAAAATAAAAAATCCTCCGTCAATAGGACGAAGAATCCGCGGTACCACCTAAATTAGCATTTTATAAAAAATGCTCACTCATTTAGATAACGGTATTACCGGCAATGCCTACTATTAGTTCAGCACGCTGCTCCGGAGGGAACTTTCCATTATCTACCTAACGATAACACTCTCAGTCTATGGTGTTATCTCCCTGTGATTTTCGATAATGTACTTTACTCCTTCATAGCATTTTGCAATATTTTTTTAAGATTATAACATCTTAATTATTTTTTATCAACCTCTGTCTTTGAGATTCGTATAAAAATATACTAGCAGCGATTGAAACATTTAAAGACTCTGCCTCCCCTGTCATAGGTATTTTCACAAAGTCATCTACCAAGTCTACAACACTGACACCTATCGCTTCATTTCCCAAAACAAAAGCTACTTTATCCGAAATATTGCATTCATGAACTAATTTTTGGGCTTTTAAGTAAGTTGCAAAAACTTTTATTCCCCTTTGCTTAAGTTTTAACAAAATTTGTGAAGTAGTAGCTATGACAGGAATGTGAAAAATAGAACCCATAGAGGCTCTCAAAACCTTTGGATTAAAAACATCCACACAATTGTTTATAGTAAAAATTGCACTAACTCCAAATGCATCAGCTGTACGTATTATAGTACCTAAATTTCCTGGGTCTTGAATATTGTCTGCTATAACATATACACCCTTTTCTTTTATATAAGTATTTTCTTCATATTTTGGTATTTTTATAATCGCCATGATCATTTGTGGAGTTACTGTATCACTTATTTTCTTAAAGATTCTTTCAGTAGTATGTACAATTTCAAAATCCCCTTTGGGAATATCTATTTTAACCCCTTCCCCCATAACTATGTACTCTATTTCAAAGTCACTTTTTAAAGCCTCCAATACATTTGTAGTACCCTCTACAAAAAACATCCCTTCTTTATATCGGCCCTTTTTGTCTTTTAGCTTTTTGATTTTTTTTATGAGGTCATTGTTTTCACTCGTAATTAACATTGTCCACCACTCTTTTAAAGTTAAAGCAAAAGGCCATGCAAACTGGCCTTATGCGTTTAACTGCTGCTTAGCTATATTTACTAATTCTGCAAAAGCTTTTTCATCATTTATTGCCATTTCCGAAAGCATCTTCCTGTTAATTTCTATTCCAGCTTTTTTAAGCCCATTTATAAACCTGCTGTAGGAAATTCCGTGGGCTCTTGCAGCAGCATTTATTCTTGTTATCCAGAGCTTTCTAAAATCTCTTTTCCTTAATTTTCTGCCAATATAAGCGTACATTAAAGATTTCATTACTGCTTGATTGGCAACTCTAAAAAGCTTGCTCTTAGCTCCAAAATAACCTTTTGCAAGCTTTAATATTTTCTTGCGTCTTCTCCTTGTCACTTTCCCAAATTTTACTCTAGCCATTTTAAAAACCTCCTAATCTATTATGAATAAGGTAATAAGCGTTTGATATTTTTAGCATCCGTACCTACCAAATAAGTAGCTTTTCTCAATCTTCTTTTTCTTTTTGCATTTTTATGTGTCAAAAGGTGACTTTTATAAGCTCTCGACCTTTTAACTTTTCCTGACTTTAACACTTTAAACCTTTTTGCTGCTCCTCTATGTGTTTTCATTTTAGGCATAAATATATATCCTCCTTCTACATTTTGCTAATTTTTTGGTGTTAATACCATCATTAAATTTCGCCCCTCCATATTAGGAGCTTTTTCTATAACACCATACTCACTGAGCTCATTTGCAAACCTTTTTAAAAGGTCTTCTGCCAGCGAAGTGTGGGCTGCTTCCCTTCCTCTAAACCTTATAGTAACTTTTACTTTATTACCTTCTTTTAAAAACTTAATAGCACTTTTTAACTTTACACCAAAGTCATGGTCTTCAATAGTCGGGGACATTCTTATTTCTTTTACATTTATAACCTTTTGCTTTTTCTTTGCCTCTTTTTCTCTTTTACTAAGTTCATACCTATACTTACCAAAATCCATCAATTTGCACACGGGTGGATTGGCTTGAGGGGCAATCTTAACCAAATCAAGATGTCGCTCTTGAGCAATTTTATAAGCTTCCTTTGCCGACATTATGCCTATCTGCTTACCGTCTTGGTCAATCAGCCTTACCTCTTTGTCTCTTATTTCCTCATTGACCTGCAGCTCTTTGTTAATAAATACGCACCTCCTAAAAATTATGAAAAAATAAAAGCGGGCAAACTTACCCGCTCCTTTACTTTATAATAAATCCTTTTGAAGAAACCTTTGCACCTTAAGTGAAAGGTGAGAAGCGGGCGCTTCTACTTAATCGCTTTTTTAGTTTATCATTATTTTATTTTTTTGTCAATATTTATTTTTATGATGTTTTTTGCTTTGTAGCTTTTTTTATAATTTTTTATCAAGAACAACCTCAGTATTCCTTTTGTACTTAGGTAAAACTAATAAATGACTCCTTCTAAATACACTTTCTTCCTAATATTTACATTTAATTAGCTAAAAAAGGGCGCACTTCACCCACTTCAGCTTTAAACAAATTTTTAAATCTGTCTAAACCCTCCATTACCTCAGATAAAACTTCTCTGTTATTATGTGGATAACTTTATGCACTTTTAACCAGGCTTCTCATTTTATCGGCTTGTTTCTCTTTTATCCTGCCTACCGCCATGGCCAGCATCACACATAACGCTATACCAACTCTTGTCTTCATTTTCTTCTTACCCCGTATATAATGCCTTTCAAAACCAAAGGATCCGTCTATTCTACTGTTAACCCTTTCAACTGCTATTCGTGTGGTATAATATCTCTTCCATTTGTAACTTGCTCGGTCAATTGGCGTAAATATCCTTCGGTCTTCTTTTATATCTATCCTTATCCCCTGTTTTACTTTGCATTTCTCCATATATTTACATTCTATCCCATATTCTTTGGCTGGACAAAGCTTCTTTAATGTCCCGTGCTCTTTCCTGTCTTTCTCGAATCCTCCCACACACATCTCTCGCTTTATACCTGTTTCCATGCATACACAATATACGTTGCCTTTATAGTTATATACCACATTTTCATAATCCTCTAACTGACGTGTTTCCTCTCCGTCTTTCCACATGTTACGAAGATCAATCACGGGCTTTATTTCGTACTCATCCCATAACTTCTCATAAAGCTTTGTATCGTCATATCCTCTGTCTGCTGTCAGTATCTCACATCTCTCTATTAGTTCTGCGTGCCTTTCATTAAGTTTATCTATTATTTTGTGGGCCTGCTTTATCTCTGATACCGAAGCTTTGGTTACCTCAAAGGCAACTGGCAGCTCATAATCTGCATCTACTATGAGATGCAAACGATAGCCAAACCATTTTACTACTTTTGACCATGCTGTCCCATCTTCCCAAACACCTTTATACTTTTTTATTCCCCAGTCTGCATCTAAATCCCGTCGCCCATCTTCTCTCTTAGTTTTGTTTTCTCTTTTGGCAAATGATGAAATCGCTTTACCATCAATAGCTAGGTTCTTACCAAAGCCCGGCAGTAGTTCTTCTAATTCGTCTACTAATTTATTAAATATTTCATTTATCATTTCTTCTTTCTCGAATAGTTTCCTCAAAAATCTTGTGTATACATATGCTCCTGGAACTTTCCCATTGCGAAAACCACACATGAAACGCAACTGTCCATTCCTTAATAGCTCCCGCCTTAAACTCTCTATAGATGTATGCTCAAAAACTACCCCTGCCAAAATGGAATTCCACATGGCTCTTACAGGATAATCATCCCGGCCTTTTCCCCTTTCTTTTTCTAAAACCCGCATTAGTTCTTCGTCCGGCATATATTCAAGTACTAAACGTAATCTTTCTAAATCCCCTAAATTTTCAATTTCACTCCACACAAAAAACGTTTGTTGTGGTATAATAGCCATAGGTGAAAACTCCTTTCTTAAGTGTTTTTGTGTTTTTCTTTAATATTATTGTACACTAATGAAATGGAGTTTTCACCTAATTTTATGCCTTTTTATGCCTATGGGGTGATTTTTTTAGTTTGCCTTTATCCACAGGCTACAAATATTCATTTCACCGTATAATTTTAGGAGAAAGTTGTTTTTGCCTACCTCTTAACCCATTGTTGTTACTTCGGTTTCAAACATAGCAATTAGCTTTTATGATTGTGTTATTATTCTGTGATATTGTCATATTAAAAGTATTCTGCGATAATGTCAGTATGAGAAGGGAAGAAATTAATATGACAAAGAGAGAATACAAAAATTAATCATCATTCAACAAACAATTGAAAGAAAATTAACAGTGAGGGAAGCTGCGCAGGCTTTAGACCTAAGTGAACGTCAAATCTTTAGATTAAAAAAGGGGGTTAGTGAACAAGGGGAGTCTTTTGTGATTCATAAAAATAAAGGTCGTAAGCCTGCTAATGCTACTCCTCCAGAAGTTGTCAGCAAGGTTATCTATTTGAAACAAAATGTGTACTTTGATGCTAATTTTTCTCACTTTAGAGATCTACTTGAAGAAAGGGAGGGGATTATACTTAGTCAACCTACTGTGTATAGAATTTTATCCTCGGCTGGTATTGAAAGTCATAGAAAACATCATAAAACTCATAAAACACATAAAAGAAGAAAACGGAAACCTCAAGCAGGAATGTTAGTACAAATCGATTGCAGCCCCTTTGAATGGCTACCTAACATGGGAAAATTAGCTTTGCATGGCGCTATCGACGATGCTACCGGACAAGTCCTTGGACTTTATCTTACCGAAAACGAGTCTATGGAAGGCTATTTTGATGGTATACCTATTGCTCTTTATAGTGACAAACACACTTCTTTACTTCTCCTAAAAAGGATAAGCTCTCTATAGAAGAACAGTTAGAAGGCAAAATGGTAAATCAAACTCAGTTTGAAAGAGCCATGAGTGAATTAGGTATTGCCATGATTTATGCTTCTTCTCCTCAAGCTAAAGGACGTGTTGAGAAACTGTGGGATACTCTTCAGGATAGGCTGAAAGTAGAACTTAGATTAGCTAGCATTGATTCTATAGAAAAAGCTAATGAGTTTTTGAAAGAGTTTTTAATAAGATTTAATGCTAGATTTGCTGTGGAGTCTGAAGATCCTATCCCTGCTTTTAGAGAGTTGCCTTCCAATGTGGATTTGGATAATATCCTTTGTATTAAAGAAACTAGAATAGTCGATAATGGAGGTGTATTTTCTTTTAAGGGTAACTATTATCAGCCAATAGACGAAAAAGGTAAAATAATACCCGTTCCTCCACGGAGCAAAATAATCGTCCTTACCAGCTCCAGGATAGGAATACGGGTACAGTACGGCAACCAAGTATTTGCCGTACAAAAGCTCGATGAACGTCCCAAAAAGCTCCAAAAACCTTTCGCCTTATCCATTTTTCTTCTGGGGTTTTCCCATAATCCTCCCTAATATTACAAATATCAATACAATAGCTGCAATTCCTACAACTGCTGAAAAAATATAACCTAAAGCTTGTTGAAAGAAATTAGCATCAAATCCTGGTATACTGTAATCGGGTAATATTGCTTTTATAACTTCTGAAAATCGGTTCATTCCCTCGGGTATATATCCTATCATGCTCTTTATTTCATCTAAGCCCCATTCTCCCCATGCTGAACCAGGAGCTAAAAGTCCGAGAGGAGTGAGAAGTATTATAACTATAGCTGCAATGTAGAACTTTTTCATCTATTATCACCTCTAAGCCTATATGAGAATTTATATAATATATTTTCTTCGTCTACTTTTTGTAAATAATATACTACAAGACCTGTTATAACAGCTTCTACAATACCAGCTACTGTAAGATGAGCAAACATCATTGCAGGTATTGCTACGTTTAATCCATAAGGAAAATATAGGGGTGTTCCATTTGCTGTATGAAAAAGCAATGGCTGAAGCCCAAGTTCTATTGCTGTAGCAAGAGCTGCAGCATTTATTCCTACATATCCCCCTATAGCAGATGATAAAACCTTATTTAGTTTGAGAGATAACATGAGCCTGTAAATTCCATATCCAACAAAAGGAGCTATAAATGCCATATTAAAGCTGTTAGCTCCAAGAGCTAAAATTCCTCCATCTCCAAAAAGCAATGCTTGAATAAATAAGGCTATTGTAAGAGATATACTTGCTGCCCAAGGCCCTAAAGTTATAGCAAGTAGAGTTGCGCCAATTGCGTGGGCAGTTGTACCTCCTGGTATTGGTACGTTAAACATCATTATTGTAAAGGCAAAAGCTGACCCTATTGCCATAGCAGGAACATCCTTTTTGTCAAAACTTTTGTTGACTTTTTTTGCTGCAACTGTCAACACTGGTACCATAGCAGTACCCATAACGGCACAGGTTTGGGGACTTATATATCCCTCTGGTATATGCATAAAATTACCCCCTTTGTAAATTTTTACTCTTAGATTTTACAAAACCTAAAAACCTGTTATCTTGCAGTCTCACTCGTCTACGCATCACCCCCCTAATCATCCAGGTGTGGAAAGTCAAGGCTTCCTGTTTGTAATTTTTGATACACAATCTGAACAGCTCGACATACTTCAGAAGATATCGGCATGCCAAAACCTACTGCTGCAGGCTGAATACCAATAAAATAAACTTCTGGCACTACTTCTCTCAAAGCGGAAATAAAAAAGGTCAAAGGTAAATTATGCGTGGACAGGATGAACTTGCAAACAATGTGGCTTTCTGAAATTAGTCGTATACTACCAGCTTTTAAATTCATTTCACATGCGTCGACTACTACTACCACATCTGGTTTAAGATACCGTATTTTATGCAAGTAATTCTCAGGCACCGACCCACCATCAATGACCTGCCATCCAGGTATAAGGTTTTGTTTTAAAAGCCGGGCCAATAATGGGCCAGCTCCATCATCCCCCATCATCTCATTGCCTACAGTAATCACTATTCTCTTCACTCAGTCTCACCACCACATATATAGCTGGTTCTTTTTGTATAGAATGGAGAAGCTTAAGTAAACAGTTAGCCCATTCTTTTTCTTCTGGTAAAAAACTAGGAAAAGCTTGGGATAACGTTGACACTAACAAAGCAACATGTTCTCTATTTATCTCGATTTCTCCCCATTTTGTCAAGCCTTCCAATTTTCTTCTGATCTTTCCTGGAGGGAATTTACTGATCCATTCTAAATAGTCTTTCTCTTCCATAGTCATAACAGGCGACAAACAATCAACTATCCCTATATGGTGACCAATAGCTAAAGCATAGTATTTTAGCTGTTCGACTTCGGCAGGGACATCTTTTTTGTCCACAAACCTTTTGGAGAGTTTAAAGAATTTTACTTTACCCGGCATCATGACCTACCCTTTCCATGTAAATTTTGTGCAAGCTTAAAAAAATTTCAGCCAATCGTGGATCTTTTTGTTGTTTTACCAACTCTTTAATTTTGCGATCTACTGAAAGCGGGTCTCCTTGTTTCACAAATTCCAGATATTGTGCAGCTATCCGCCTACCATGCAAGTAACCGCTCAGGCGTCGGGCTTCCCTTTCAATATCCTTAGCTTGGTCAGGACAAACCCCCTCATATTTTGCAGGGACAGGGGTAACCTCTGTTTCTACAAACTGCTCCCCTTTAATTTTCTGATGTAGCAAATCCAAAGCCAAAGCTAGGCCGTACAAAGTAGCAGCCGGAGGTGGAGGACAGCCGGGGATATATACATCTACGGGAAAGAATTTGTCAATTCCTCCCCATACACAATAGCAGTCGTGAAAAATACCGCCACTGCAGCCACAAGCGCCGTAAGCCACTACGATTTTAGGGTCAGGTGCTGCTTTATACGCCCGTATAGCTGGAAGCCGCATAGCCCTTGTCATAGGTCCGGTAAAGAGAAGAATATCAGCATGCCGCGGCGAGGACACTATTTTGATGCCAAACCTTTCTGGGTCATAAACAGGTGAGATAGCAGCGAAAATTTCAATCTCGCATCCATTACATCCGCCACAGTCTACCCTGTAGAGGTAGGCAGACCGTTTAATGACATTTTTCAACTTTGCTTTAAGTTCTTGTAACTTAGCTTCTGGTTCCATTTTTCCTCCCTCCTCCCATTTAAATCAACATGCCAATTATCTAGTGCTGCTATCCTTGCTACTTTATGACGCCTACATTTTGGACATACTTTAAGAAGTTGAACCCAACTTTCCAAGCTCTTCTTTGTCAAACCTGTTTGTTCTAATATTTCTCGTACGTATTCTATTTCACGAAATGTTTCAAAGTATTCCCCACAAAAGATACATCTACAAAGCTGAAACTCAGCTCGACAGTACATATCCTCTTTTTTAATAACAGCCAGTTCAAATTCTGTTGAAAGTACAATAGCTCCTGTAGGACACACCTCTTCACAGCGACCGCAAAAAATGCAGCGGCCGTAATTTATATTCCAGGACTTAATCCCTCTATCTAGATCACAATCCATGGTAATAGCATTTGAAGGACAAGCAGTAGCACAAGCCCCACAACCTATACACCGGCTGAAGTCATACGCCGGCTTCCCGCGAAAACCTTGAGCTACTTCTACCGGCTTAAAAGGATACTCAACTGTTGCTTCTCCAACCTGCAGCGCCTTTTTAAGCAGTCTTAACATCTTTTCATATCCCCTTCCTTGCTTTTATAGTTATAGTTAAGCTAATTTTTCAGTGGTGAATATTTTCTTTCGCGACAGTATTGTTCCAATTCTTGATATTGGACAGTTTTTGCCCTCTTTTTACGCACATCGACCAATGTAACTCTTTCAGCGCAAGAGTAACAAGGGTCAATACTTGCCACAATCAAAGGTGCATCGGCCACAGTATTACCGTAAAACATATAACGAAGGACTGGCCAATTATTATAAGTAGAAGCCCGTACTCGCCACCGGTACACCTGATGTTGATTAGCTGTCATCACCCAATGGACATTTTCTCCCCTAGGAGCTTCCGTATATCCAAGTGCAAAAGTATAAGGTGTATAGGTAAACCCTTCATGAAGGATAGGACCAGGAGGCAAATCAGACAAACATCTTTCAATTATAGCTAAAGACTCAAAAAGCTCTTCCGCTCGTACTAATACTCTAGACAAAACATCACATCCCTCCTTGGAGATAACATTCCAAGATACATGTTTGTAGGCACAATAGGGATGGTCCGCTCGTGTATCTCGTCCATATCCAGAACCTCTCAGATTGGGGCCAACCGATCCAAAGTTTCGAGCTACCTTAGGGTCCAGACGCCCAACTCCCTGTGTTCGCGAAATAAAGTTGGGGGTATTTAGCAACATATCGATAAGTTCTTTAAGTTCAGATCGAATCTCAGAAATTAATCGCAAGGCCTGAACCTTCTCCTCTTTTAAAATATCACGTCGTACACCTCCTATGAGGTTCATTCCATAAGTTTTTCGACCACCTGTAAGAATTTCCGCCATCTGCATAGCCTTTTCTCTTATTCTAAAGAAATGCATAAAGCCCGAATCAAAACCCACTAAGTGAGCCGCTAACCCTATATTCAAAAGGTGGCTGTGTATCCTCTCTACCTCTAATAGAATAGTTCTAATATACTGGGCCCGCAGAGGTACTTCAATTCTGTTGGCTGCTTCTACTGCCATGGCATACGCCACGCTGTGTGCATAACCACAAATTCCACAAATTCGCTCCGCTAAAAAAGTAACCTGGTTATAGTCCATGCGACTTTCGGCAAGTTTTTCAAGGCCTCGATGCACATAGAAAAGGCGGTAGTCGGCATCAACGATATATTCGCCGTCGACATAGAGTCGGAAATGTCCAGGCTCGTCAGAAGTAATGTGAAGCGGTCCCAGTGGTACTTCTACAATACCTTCTCCTTTTACTTCGATAAACTCATAATTTTCTTCTTCCGCTGCCGGCTCAGGGCGTAGACGATAATCCATATCCTTTCGCAAAGGATAAAGGTTATCTGGCCAGTCATCGGGCAACACAAGTCTTCTCGCATCTGGAAGCCCCACTGGCTCCAACCCCAGCATATCCCGCACCTCCCGTTCGTACCATACAGCTGCCGGCACACGAGGCGCTACCGAAGGAAACTCTGGTTTGTCAGCAGGAACCAAAGCCTTAACTGTCAGCCAAAGGTTTTTATTCGGGTCTTTTTCTGCCTCAATGGATAAAACATAGTATACCGCAAAATGTCCGTTTATGCTGCGCTCATCGTTACCGATAACATTTGACAGCCACCCTCCCTGTCCGTAATATGCCTCTTCTACAATTTCTGGGAGTATATTTAGCTTTACTGTCAGAGTCACTTGATCCGGTGTTTGCCACTTTTCTTCAAGGATGCTCGCACCAAACTTTGAGTACAAAGCCCTAACATATTTTTTTCTGTCTTGTGCCTTTATTTCATTCTCCACCCTTTTCAACCTCCTATCTCAATAAAATTTTTTATTATCTTCAAATAGCTGCAAATATCTTAAAATTACGCAGCTATTTGAAATTTCTTTAACCACCTTAATAAAACACAGCAATACCTACCCTTTTCACAGCACTACTATTGTTTTTATCTTCCTCCATAAATGCAGCGCTGTGAAAATTAATACTACTATATCAATTTTATCCCCTAGGCATCCCCTATCATGCCTCTCTGGGTCCTTGCCCTTACATTCCTTCGTACTGCCTTAGGGAACTGGTGGGGGTGCAGCTTTGCTCGTATACAGGGTCTATGCCCTAATGGAGGGTAAACTGCTTATCCCCCACCAATTTTATCATCATATCTCTACGCAGCTTGTATTTGCTTCTCCCTAAAAATTCCTAATACTTTCTTCCCATCATACTCCTCTTTCTTCTTCACTAGCGTAAATATAATCTTTATCACTTTCACAGCCACTACTATCAGAGCCTGCTTCTTCTCAAGCGGATTCTCTCGCCTCGTCTTAAGATAAGTGTATAAAGCCTTAATCTCTTTATTCTTGCTTACCATTACTACTGCAACCTGATGCAGAAGATTCCTCAACATCGCTCGACCTCGCTTCGATATCCTTGTCTTTCCCTTCCGCTCACCTGAACTGTCCTCTATTAGATTCAAACCAGCATATTTCCTGATCTGCTTCCAACTCTCAAATCGACTCGGATCACCTATCTCTCCTAATATGCCTACCGCCGTTACTATACCAATACCAGGAATACTCAATATGTATCTGCCTATCCCTGTCTCTTGTAATCTAACTGCCATCTCCCTTTCTACTTCCTCAAGCTGTTTCTTGAAAAACCTTATCTCCTCTATACACAGCCGTATTTTTATCTTGGCCGCTGCTAAACCTTCTTTTACCCCTACAGATCTTTTTGCTGCCTCGTACAGCTTTTCTGCCCTCTTTTGCCCAAAGCTTTTTTGTCGCTTTCTTAAATTCCTCTAATATGCCTTCAACCCCTAATTCCCGCACAGCCTGCGGAAATGGATAGTGATACAAAATGTGCATTGCTGCCTTGCCATCCAAATTCTTAAACACTTTCGTAAACTCAGGAAAATATTCATCCAAAATTGAAACCAGCGCATTCTTTGCACTATTTAACTTCGCTCTTATTTGCTGCCTCATAGTGCTTAATACCCTTAACTCCGCATAAATCCCTTCAGGCAAGTACGCATAACTGAAACGCCCATCTTTCACAAGCCTTGCTATAACCATAGCATCCTTTGGATCGTTCTTAGTTTGTGTATTATCATCCAGCTCCTTAACTTGCTTTACATGATAAGGATTGACCAGTACTATCGTCACTCCCTGTTCTTTTAAAAACCACGCCAACGCCTTCCAATAGTGCCCTGTAGGTTCCATACCAACAATTATCTTCTCCAATCCTTTCCCTTCCTTTATCTCACTTAATTTCCCCACTAGACGATTAAATCCCTCTATGTTATTCTTAAAAGAGAATCCTTTGGTTAACTCCAAACCCCTGTAGTCAAATATACGTGCCCAGTGTTTCTTCTTGGCTACATCAATTCCTACTATCATTACTTCAGGGGTTATGGATTCTATCTTTTGTATCTGAGATTTTAACATCGCCTATCATCCTCCTGCTATTTCTTCTCGTTTTCCAATTCCCATTATAGCAGGAGGTTTTTTATTTCTCAAAGTCTAAATAATTCATTACAGGAATGCTCGTATAATTAATTTTAAAGACAATAAATTTGTCTCACTTCTTAAAAATTTAATAAAGCACATTTATAACTGGAAATCTTTAATATTCTCATCTTGTCTAAAATCTTATCTATTGCCATGAATCCGTAATATTACGCAATATGCAGGATTCATGACGCGGCCGTCTCATCTTTTTTCGGCCTTATTATTTACTTTTGAGATAACTTGTAGCATTATTATACTGTAAAGTTAATGTGGGACAGGCTTTCGTCCTCCATGCGGCTTGACCGCTCTTTAAAGTGTGGTCCCTACACCAGATTTGCCTTTTCTTACGCGAAATCTGCTTTGTCATATATAAGCCCCTGGCAGCAGAGGATTCAGGCTTATATATTAAGAGCTAATTGCGAGGTTGCTACATAATCTGGTTGCTAGGGTTATCTCAAATTAACTTTTACTTATACTTACTTTATCAATTTTGAAAGGAGGTGCAACAATCTTGAATAAGCTTTTTGTTGGTATGGATGTAAGCCTGAATGATGTCAAGGTTCATATTCTCGACCAGGAGGGTAATGATGCTTCCTCTCGTTTTTCTGTAGAAAATAACCCCCATGGTTGTGATGTTATAGTATCCCGTATCTTGGAGTGTTGTAATAAATACAATATCCAAAAGGTCTTTATTGGTTTGGAATCTACCTCAGTCTATGGCTGGCACCTCCAGTATTATTTGGCTGATCATTCTGCTCTTAAGCCTTATCAATCTTCTATTACTACTTTTAATGCTAATATCATTAATGCTTTTAAAAAGTCTCTCGGTAATTTGCCTAAAAATGACTGGATTGATGCCTTTGCTATTGCTGAAAAACTGAGATTTGGTAGACTCCCTAAATCTTGTTCTGTAGATTTTAGATACCTTGCTCTCCAGAGGCTTACTCGCCATCGCTTTCACATTGTTAATAGTATTGTTAGAGAAAAAAAATTATTTCCTCAGCAATTTGTTCCTTAAGTTTAGCGGTTTGTGCCAAAATAAAGTCTTTAGTAATAATTTTGGAGCAACTGCTACTGAAATATTTAATGAGTTTTTCACCCTTGATGATATTGCGGCTCGACCGCTTGATGAGCTTGCCGGCTTTTTGGTTGACAAGAGTAAAGATCGCTTTGATGATCCAGAAGCTACAGCTAAATTGCTTCAAGAGGCTGTTCACAAGTCTTATAGAATTAATGCTACTGTAGATGATTCTTTAAACTTTGTTATCAAGTCTTGCTTTGATAATCTACAGTCCCTTGAAAAGCAGAAAAAAGCTGTAGAAAAAGCCATTATTAATGAGGTAAAAGGATTTAACAATGAATTCCTTTGTCTTACATCAGTAAAAGGTATTGGCCCAACCATCGCAGCCGGCTTAATATCTGAGATAGGCGGAATTTCAAGGTTTGATAATGATAATGCCCTTGCAAAGTTTTCCGGCCTTTATTGGTCAGAGTACCAGTCTGCTGATTTTAAAGCGGAGGACACATATCTCAAGCGTACTGGTAATGAGTATCTCAGATATTATTTTATTCAAGCAGCTTTAAGCTCAGGAAGTATTTACCTGAGTTCTCACAATACTATGCCCGCAAATTTAAAGAAAGCAAAACTCACAAGCATAAACGTGCTCTTGTATTGACTGCACGTAAAACTGTAAGGTTAGTCTTCGCTCTGCTGCGCGAAGAAAAACTTTATAAATCCCCAATAATGAAAGGAGATGATTGTATAAGTTAACATATTATCCCATAACCATATTTTACATTAATTTCCATCATCTTATTGCGTGATGGTTAGCTTTGCTATGCCCTTTTTTAGGTTATTTTATTAAAAATTTTTTTGAATTTTTTTATCACCCTCTTGACATATTACCGAAATACTTTTTATTCTGACACATACCCAATTTTTAACTTAACAGCGCCAAAGCAATGTATTGGGATATAAGAGTCATAATTATGAGAAAGGCAAGGACAAACTTGATAGCCAGCGGAGGTTTTCCAGCAGTAGCCACCGTTTCGGAAGGTGTACCAAAGACATTTGTTCCCATCCATTTGAGAAACCATATAAAACTTCCAACAGACTCAATGACAGTTATAATAGTTAAAATAAGAATCAATAAATTGTGCCTGCCAATTTCAAAACCGCTAATTATGATCATAATTTTACTGAAAAAACCATTAAAAGGAGGAACACCAGTTATGGCCATCGAAGCCGCAATATATCCCAGGCCAATGACGGGCATTTTTTTTAAAATTCCTCTGAACGTTAGAAGCTTACGGGTACCAGTTGTATAAGACAGTGCCCCTGCCACCAAGAAAAACAGGCTTTTGCCAAAGGCATGGTTAAAGATATGGGCTACCCCTCCTTTAAAAGCCATTTGTGAACCCAAAATGAAGATAGAAATAGCCAGAAAAATATAGGAAAGCTGGGTGATAGTAGAATAAGCAAGCAGTCGCTTCATATCCTGCTGTGGAAAATACATGATAAATCCATATATCATGGTAATCACTGCCATAATAGCCCCAACCTGGCCGATTACTGCTGGAACTTTCCCCGCCGCCAGGACAGTTCTGGCGTAGATATAGACTCCGACTTTGACCATTGAAGCAGCATGCAAATAGGCACTGACGGGAGTAGGTGCCACCATCGCCCGCGGAAGCCAGGGATGAAAAGGAAGTTGTGCAGACTTTCCCCAGCAGGCGATCAGGATTCCTATAAAAGCAATGGTTTTTTCCGCCTCCGTCAATTTGCCAAGAGCGGTTACAGAAAAGCTGCCCGTCTTTACGTAAAGATAAGCAGTAGCCACATAAAGTCCCAGTGCAGCAGAATGAGTAAGTGCAATTGCCCAAAGGGCGGACTTTCGGGATTTTTCATCTCCATAAAATCCAATCAAGCTCCATGAACAAATACCGGTAATTTCAAAGAAAAACAAAAGTCCAAGTAATGTTGTAGAGAAAACCACACCCGCCATAGAACCGATAAAAAGCAGCATGAGAGAATAAAACCTGTTAATCCCCTCGCAAATTGGATGCTCTCTGTTATCGGGGCTCATATATCCCACTGAATAGGTACATATAAGCCATCCAATTAAAACTACTAAAAAGTTGGTCAAAACGCTTAAAGCATCTACAGTAATCCCATAGCAGGTTACACCATTTATAGTCACCAATTCCCGGCTAAAACTTTCACCGGTTAGTGCAAAAGAAACCAATAAGGCCAAACCACACAGAAAGGCCAGGAAAGAGAACAACTGACCTGCCTTTTTTACCTGTTGTTCTGACAAAAACAGCACAACTAAACTTCCTACCAATGGTAGAAGGATGCTGCCCAGTGCATACCAAACCATTTATATCGTCCCTCCTAAAACAATGGTCACTGCCCTTTGCAATAGTTGACTTAAAGTAGAAGGCAAATGTAACCCCAGCGCTGCCATAAACACAAACAAGATACCGATTGGTAGTAATGTCAACCAATTGACATCGCCCTTAGGTAAATCTTCTGGAGGAGAGCCAATAACCGTCTCGCTTATCAACACAAAAAACGCCACGAAGACAACCACAAGTAAAACAAGGAATAATATCATCGCCCAAAAATGCCCAGCTTCTATGCCAGCTATCACAGTTACGACCTCACTTATGAAAATGTTAAAAGGAGGTGAGCCCACTAACGCAAGAAGCCCCGCTGTCCACAGGAAGGCAGTAACAGGAGCTACCTTGAATATTCCTCTAATTTTTTGTGAATCTCTTGTGCCGTACTTTACAATCACATTTCCAGCAGTACAGAATAAAAGAGATTTAGTGACACTGTGGTTTATGGCGTGAAGAAGAGCACCCAGTACTCCAAAGGTTCCCCCAACACCCAGGCCAGTAGCGATAATGCCTACATGCTCTACACTACTGTAAGCCAATTTCCTTTTGATGTCCTTCTGCACCAGGATAAAAAAAGCCGAAACACCCACAGACACAAGTCCAAAAATTAAAAGCAGTGTCTCTAAAAACTCTTTACCAATAGCCTGCAGAGCAATTGTGTAATACTTTATTATCGCAAACAGCGCACATTCTATGAGTACACCAGATAACAGGGCACTAACAGGGCTTGGAGATTCGCTGTAAGTATCAGGTAGCCATGTATGCATGGGAACTAAACCCACTTTGGTACCAAATCCGATTAAAATGAACACAAAAGCCAGTTTCATCACTTGCTGGTCTAAACGAGGAGCCATTTTTATAAGTTCAGTCCACAACATAGCTTTATGAGCATCCTGCACCATGGCAAAAGCATTAGAGTAGGTTAGAATAGTCCCGTAAAGCGCAAAGGCCAACCCAACGCTGCAGATCAAAACGTACTTCCAGGCAGCTTCCGCCGATGCTTTGTGTTTATAAAGCCCAACCAAAAAGGCTGAACACAGAGTAGTTGCTTCCAGCGCTACCCACATAATGGCGATGTTATTGGATAAAGCGCAAAGCACCATCGTAAACAAAAATATATGGTAAAAGCCGTAATAAGAGGAGATTTCCTTCTCATCTATTTCGCTGTTATTGTCAATAAAAATTCCCCACTTATGGGAAAGATTTTTCCCCACCTAAGGTAAAAAATTAATCAGCTATTATCTTCATTACTTTAGTTTATTCTTTTTTAGAGTTTTCTTCTGACATAGATTTAATAACTCCTTCTCTCTGTTTCATTCTGTAACTTTCGCCTTTAATTACAACAAAGTGACAGTGATGAACAAATCTATCTAGTATAGCAGTTGCTAATACTGGATCGTAAAAGATTCTAGCCCATTCTTCGAAAACTTTATTTGATGTTATTATTACAGAGCCTTTTTCATATCTTTTTGATATTATTTCATAAAAGTCATCTACACTATTTTGATTAAGTTTCTTAAGTCCTAATTCGTCTAATATGAGAAGGTCTGGACTCGTATAATATCTTAATTTCTGCCCAAAGGAGTTATCTGCTCTTGACATATATAATTCTTCTAGCATTTCATTTACTGTGGTAAAGAGTACTTTATATCCTTGTGATATTGCCTTTAAACCAAGTGCTATTGATAAATGGCTTTTACCTGTTCCCGGCGGGCCTATAAAGGCCACATTCTCTTTCTTGCGGACAAATTCACAGGTCGCCAGGTTATATATAAATCTTTTATTTATGGATGGTTGATAGTTAAAATTATATTCTTCAAGTGTTTTATGCTGTGGAAATCTTGCTTTGTTAACTCTTTTGATATTACTGTTATTCTGTCTATTTAATACTTCATCATTGATTAACATCTCAAAGAATTCCATGTATGATAAACTGTTTTTAAGTGCTTCTTCATTTCTTGACTCGAGTGTTTTAATAATACCTGATAGCTTTAAATCCTTTAACCGGGAAGTTAATAAATCATTCATTTTTTAATTCTCCTAAATTTATGAGTTTGTTGTATTCATAAAGTTCCCTTGAAACATAGGTCTTGTCTTGATTTATATAACTCGTATTTGTGTCTATTGGAAGGTCTATTATTCCTTTTTCACATATTTTCTTTATAATTTTATAGCTGTAGGCATTATATGAAATGGCTCTTAAACATGCATTGTTTATTACTTCGTCACTATAATGCTTTCTTAATGATAATATGCCTGAAATAGCCCTATAGTCATACTTTTTAAGATTGCCCTGCTGTATGAAGTTTTCAAAGAACACATTGGCATGTATACCTATTTCTTTCATTTCTTCTTTTTGCCTTGACAAAATGTCTTTGCTTGATATATTCTTACTGTAAGGATAATGTTCATTATTTGTTATGTATCTCCCTTTATCCTCTGTGCATACTGGATGAAGGGCTATTTCTTTTTCTTTAAAGTATATTTTGATTAGTCCGTTTGCGATTATAGCATCAACTTCTTGCCCTATGTAAGCATATGGTACTGAATAATAATTACCATTATAGGATATGTGGCAGTTTGTGTTAACTATACATTTAACAGAGTTTGATAAGATAAAATCCTCTGTTGGAAGGGGCAATAGTTTTTCTTTTTCAATTGACTTGAAAACTTCCAATGGAACTTTTTTGGTTGTACCATGTATTCTTACATTAGCAATGGTATCAAGCCATAACCTCGAAAAGTTAACAGCTTCGTCGATATTTTCAAAGTCTCTGCTTTTGAAACAATTATCCTTTACATAATCGACATTTGATTCTACCTTGCCTTTATCTGTTGGCGTTCTAACCCTACATGGCTGTGGCCAGAATCCATAGTGTGCTGCAAAGGCTGCATAATTTTTTTGGACAGTGGGCTCGTAAAAGTCTGCTTCTAATATTGCTGCTTTTAAGTTGTCTATTTTTACTGTTTGGGGAACACCTCCAAAATATCTGAATGCATTTTTATGGCAGTCAATAAATGTTTTTACTGCTTGGTTAAATACGACATCACAATACATATACCTTGAATAGCTTAGTGTCATTACAAAAACCCATGCTTTTTTATGCTTCCCGTTAACTTTAATGGTACCAATATATCCAAAGTCAACTTGTGCTTCTTCTCCTGGAAGAGTATTTAGTACCATGTATGGTGTTTGGGTTGGTTTTTTAATTTTGCTTATATATTTTTTTACTGTGTCATAACTTCCTGTATATCCAAAGTCTCTTTGCATATCTTGGAATATACGCATGGCACTTAAGTCTTTTGATGCCTGAATATTTATATATTCTTTATACGGATCTAATATTGAGGCTGTTGGTTTTCTTTCTATAGTTCCCCCTTCATCAATTTTTTTAAGAATGTTTCTTACAGTTTTTCTGTCAATTTTTAATATCTGGGCAATTTGTGTTTTGTTATAACCTCTTTTAAAAAGTGTTTTAATTGTTGTATGCATATCTACCCCCAACATTGCAATTTCCTCCTCTGTAGTTTTATTTTTATTTTAAACTACAGAGGGTATTTTCTCAATCTTACTGGGGAAAAATCTTTCCCTTTTTCGGGTAATTTTATTTTACCACTAACAATTTCGCCACGGCTAATGTCATATCTCATATGTCCTATAGAGTAAAAACCGTTTAAAAACCCCACAACTCCAATAATAAGGAGCAAAATCGCCACCAGACTATCAGCGTAAAGCATATCACCAAGAGCAAACAGCCTCTCTTCCCTTATTACATACTGCACCATCTGTAAAGAGAGGAAAGCCTCTATACTTATTCCCGCAAAGTGTACAGCCTCTACCACCCGTCGGGGCTTTATACCAAAAGCCAGAAAGGAGGTAGCCAGCGGTACCGCAAGCAACAAGTAAAATAAAATACTTTTTTCCACCTCAATCACCTAACCTTTTAGTAGTGTGAGCTTATCAGTGTCCAGAGTACCAAAATCTTTAAAAAGGCGTCTGGCAATAATTGTCATAATCAATACAGCGAAAACAGCGTCTGTCAGAATGCCAATTTCCACCGTTTCAGGGGCATTGTAAGCCATAATAGCCAGAGTCAAATGGGACCCATTCTCCATAAGACAGTAACCCAATATCTGTTTGAGGGCATTTTTTCTGGCGAGTATGCAGAGCAGGCCCAGCATAAAATGAGCTATGGAAACTGCCAGGGCCACTCTCAATTTTAGTACTGCCTGCATGTGAAAAGGTTCCACCACTGCGAAGGATAAAGCTAAAATGCCCACAGCCAGAATAATAGTTAATTTCCTGTCAATAGCCACTCCCTCTTCCTGTTCTTTTACCCTTTTGAGAAACTTGAGGATGAGATATGGCACTAAAAAAGTTTTTGTAATAAGGGCAGTGATTGACCAAATGTACAGAGGTTTTGCCTCCATAAACACAGCAATAGACAGAAAAATAGTAACCAAAACTAAAGATTGGAATCTGTACATATATGCCGCCATCCCTAACTTCCTTGTTTCCACTACTAACATAGAGGTCAGGATGAGCAGCACAGATAAAACATTAACTATATTAGTACCAGACATTAAGTATCTCCTCCCGAATCTTCTAGACATTAACAAGGAAGAAAACAAAAGACAGCAAAGCGATCCCAAAGGCAGCCCAGGTTACTTCATGGGCCCTGAAAAGCAGTAGTCTGGCCATACTGTTTTCCAGCAAAGCTACAATCACGTAAAAGATAGCAACTTTCAGCAAAAATACTGCCGTAGACATCAGAATAGAAAAACCATTTACAACTGCCACATTTCCAAATGGGAAAAAAATGGCCATAAACAAAGCAATCACCACAACCTGCTTCATAGACAAACTCCACTTGAGAAGAGCGAGGGAGCCTCCTGAATATTCCGTAAGCGGTCCTTCCTGGATTTCCTGTTCTGCTTCTGCCAAATCAAAAGGCAATTTACCAGTTTCAATAAAAGCGGCAATAGAAAAAGCTGCCATCGCAAGCCAAACTGTGGGACTATAATATGATATTTCACCGGTTGCCACCTTTTGAGTTATTACACCTACATCAGTCGAACCGGCAAGGAGCCCCATCACAAACAAAACCAGTATAATAGTTGGTTCCACCAGCGCTGCCAGTGTCATTTCACGGCTGGCACCTATCCCCGCAAATCCACTACCAGAATCTAGACCTGCAGCAGCGAAAAAAAACCGCCCCAAAGCAAACAAATAAACAATTGCAATTAAATCCCCCACCATCCTTAATGGCGATTGTAGAGTTAAAATTGGGGTCATCATTGCGATGAGCAAAATTGTCGCCATCATTACGTAAGGAGTCAAGCAAAAAATCCAGCTACTCTGTGCCGGCACTACTCGCTGTCTTTTTATTAATTTGAAAATATCGCGGTAATCCTGAAATATACTGGGACCTTTCCTCGAATGAATTTTCGCCCTTAAAACACGGGCAAATCCCGAAAAAAATGGCGTTACTGCCATTACCAATAATGCCTGCAACAAGCCCACAAAAAACAATTTGTCATCCAACATTTTTTTACCTCCTATCTCACCGTCGCTATCAAAAGAACCCCAAGAGTCAGGATTATGTACAGGCAGTACATCCGGACATTACCTGTCTGGAAAGTTTGTGCACGTTTACCTATATAGACCATGAAATGAAGCAAAGGATAGTATATATAACGTTCCCACATCAGCTCTATCTGTGCTATATACGCCATCGCCTTTTTGAAAAGCAAAATAATGAAACAACCAACCTTTGTAAAGGCAGTCCTAAGTAAATATGCCGGACTGAAAAGCAGGTACAGTGAGTGGGCAAAAGCTGTGGATGTCCATGCCATGCGAGATGAATATTTATAGCCACATGCCCAGGGTTCAAAGTCCACTCGCCTTCCCGCTCGCTTTCCACCTGTTCCAATAATTAATAGGGGCAATATCGCAAGTCCTACGACAAAAACAAGCACAAGTGGCGTAGAAAGCATGGCCTGCTCACTGCTTGCTGGAAATATCGACAGACCGTCACTTAACTGGGGTGAAGATACATGTAGCAACGCTGAAGCCATATTCACAATATGTCCAGGACCAATTGGCACGCCCAGCCCCAAAACAAAACAGCATATTGCTAAAAGCCCCATCCCTATAAGCATGGTCACAGGAACCTCTTTAATCTTTAATTCATTGCCACCTCGAAAAGGTCCAGTAAAAGGTACTCCATACGCTTTTACAAAACACAGAGACGTCAAAGCTCCTGTTAAGGCTAAAGCGACTGCGGCGAGAGGAAATGCCATTCTAATCGGCACACTCCCTTTTGTGCTGGCAACAAACAGAGTATGGTATATAAACCATTTGCTTACAAACCCATTTAGCGGAGGAAGGGCGGAAATCGACAAAGCGCCTATAAAGAAGGTCAATCCAGTCCACGGCATATATCTGGCCAATCCTCCCATCTCCTCCATATTCCTTGTGTGGAGGCGGTAAACTACCGAGCCTGCCCCAAGAAAAAGCAGCCCTTTGAAGACAGCGTGATTTATCAAATGATAAAGCCCCGCCAGAATACCTAATATGCCTACACTAACCTGTCCTGTGGCTATTCCCATCATTCCCGCACCGACTCCCATCAGGATAATTCCCAAATTCTCTATGCTGGAATAGGCCAACAAGCGTTTAAGGTCATTTTCACTAACAGCATAAAGCACTCCAAAAACTGCTGAAATAGCCCCAAAGGCAAGGACCGTAAGGCCCCACCACCATGCAGAAGCCCCCAAAAAGTCCACCCCAACTCTTATAATGCCGTAAATAGCTGTCTTAATCATGACACCAGACATAAGAGCAGAAACATTAGAAGGAGCGGCAGGATGAGCCTGAGGCAGCCAGAAATGGAAAGGAACGATGCCGGCCTTAACCCCAAATCCCAAAAAAGCCAGTAGAAAAGCTAAATTCTTGATAACAGGCAAAAGATTTGCATTCCTAAAAGCGGCAAAATCAAAAGTACCGGTATAAACATAAAATAATATAAACGAAATCATTATCAAAACTGTACCAACATGGGCCATTACAAAATAGACAAATCCAGCTTTTATTGCCTCTCTGTTTTCCTGTTCAAAACAAACCAGGAAATAAGAAACCAGCGTCATCAGCTCCCAAAAAACTAAAAAATAGAAAGCGTTCTCAATAGTAACTACCAAAATCATTGAAACAATAAAGATATTATTTAAAAAACCCATTACGCCGGTGCCTTTCCCAATATACTCTTCCTGATAAGAAATAGAATAAATACCTGTGGCAATACTAAGTAGCGAAATAACCAATATCATAAAAGCTGAAAGAGGATCAACATTAATTGTAAATCGCCCAAAAGTGATAAACTCCATGCCTTCCAATATAAAACCTTTTCCTTCAATAAGGACTGGAATAGCTGAAGCGACTCCAGTGCATCCTGCCAAGAAAGCAGTTGTTCCCGAAACATAATTTGCAATTTTGCCGTCCCTATTTAATCCCAAAGAGATAAGTGCTCCGACAACATATAAGAAAATAGATAACAAAAATAACTGTTGAACAGTCATCAAGTTTTACCTCCTGCCTTCAAAATATCCACATAATAACAGTAGCTCTTTAAACTTGTTTAATTTTTTATTTTCTAACTTTCTATTAGTTGGAAGACGATTTTTGATAAAGAAAGGTAGAAAAGTAGTCTTTCTACCTTCCTTTATCAAAGATATTATTTTAATGAAGTAACAACTTCTCGACGTCGGTCAGCTTCAAATTCCTCTACAGTCTTAAAAACCAAGGCACCAGTGTGACAAGCTCGAACACAAGCTGGTATACCTTGTTCATCCACGCACTCTCGATCACATTTTATTGCTTTACCTTCACCTCGGCTCACTGCACCAAAAGGACAAACTAAGGCACACATCCAACAACCAATACAGCGAAATAAATCAACTATGTTAACTCCATCTTCTCGTCTCTGCATCGCACCAGTAACACAAACAGCCACACAAGGTGCTTCTTCACAATGCCGGCAAACAGCTGGAGCTTTTATTTGATCTATTTGATCTACATAAATACGCTTCTTTGACTTTTCACCTCTTAAAATAGCTTCAAAGAGGTCTCGGGATGCTGTGTGACTTACCGCACAAGCTAACTCACAGGAACGGCAACCCACACAGCGATCATAGCGAACAAAAATTTCCCTACGCTTTACGCCTTCCACTTCCTGTTTAATCAACGTCTCTCTTGGCATTTTTTCTCCCTCTCCTCCTCATATACCTAAAGCTGCACGCTTTTCGTCAATATGATTAATTATAAGCTCTGCTGCCTTAAAAGGATCCGGTTCTACAGCAAAATAACCTCCTACGAGATATTTAGCTTTTTGTGTGAGAATTTCAGTTACTGTCTTGCTTCCCAAAACAGGAGGGACAGTTCCTAATACAGTAAAAATCCCTGATGCCACTACATAAGCTCCTATGCTCACTGCTTTTTCTGACATCCATTCTGGTGCAGCTCCTGCTATTGGCAAATCAGCTATATCAACCCCTAACTCTTTTGCAATAGCAGCAGCCATAACTAGAATACGACTTATGTCTACGCAAGAGCCCATATGCAAGACTGGAGGTATACCGAGTGTACGACATACACTCGCCAGCCCACTTCCTGCCAGTTGTGCTGTTTCAGGTAAAAGCAATCCCGCTTTAGCACTAGCTATAGCAGCACAACCAGTTTCTACTACTAATACATCTTGAGCAATTAAAGCTTTAGTCATATTAACATGGTTATAATCATGAGTAACTTTCGGGTTATTACATCCTACTAGCGCCGCTATACCACGTATCTTTTTGCTCTTAATAGCTTCGATAAGTGGAGTCAAAGTACCACCTAACGCCTCTAAGATTGCTTCTACACTAAATCCACCTACACACTCAGCAGTTTCTTTGGGAATGAAAACACGACTCTTATTGCGATGAGGATAATTCTCTATCGCTTGACGTACAATTTCTCGCGCAACATCCAACGCATGATGTTCTTCAAATTGTATGTGCAAAACTCCAGGAAATTTAGCTTTAGGGGAAGTAGAAATAAATTTAGTATGATAACAAGAAGCAAGCTGGGCAAGAGAAGGCATAATACACTGCACATCTACCACCATGGCTTCTATTGCACCAGTCATGACCACCAGTTCTTGGTGTAGGAAATTACCCGCAGATGGAATACCATGACGCATAAGAATCTCATTTCCAGTACAACACATACCTACTAGATTAATGCCGCTAGCTCCATTCTTTTTGGCTAAAGCTTCAAGCTCTGGGTCTTGTACTGCTTCCACTAACATTTCAGAAAGAACAGGTTCATGGCCATGCACTACTATATTTACTGCATCTTCACGAATAACTCCTAAATTACATTGGCCTCTTATAGGACGAGGAGTACCAAATAAAACATCAGAAAACTCTGTCGCCAGCATTGAGCCTCCCCAACCATCTGATAAACTACAACGCAATCCATGTAAAATTAAACTTGCCGGATCATGATCTACTCCCATATGTGTGCGATGCAATGACTCTACAATTTCGCGGTCGATACCCCTAGGTATAATACCTAAATTCTTCCATATTTCTTTCCGCTGAGGAGGTACCCTTTTTATTGTCTGGATGTAACCTTTTTGTGTCCCAAATTCCTCTAAAGCTGCTTCACCTAATTCTTGAGCTATTTCATGAATTGATTTATCTTCCGTAGTAATATTAAATTCTTTACACAGGGTCATCAACTTTTTTTCATCTTTAATGGTATAATCTTTAGCCTCGCCAGTACCAACTCCCCTTAAAGTTTCCACTACATCTCGTCCGTGGTCAGAATGAGCAGATGCTCCTGCTGCAATCATGCGCAGAAGATTGCGAGCTACAATAGTATCGGCTGTAGCACCACAAACTCCTTTTTGTGGTCCCTCACCAAAAGGGTCAATCCGACAAGGTCCCATATTACAGTTCCGGCAACAAATCCCCAGTTCTCCAAAACCACACTGGGGTTTTTGAGCTAGATAACGATCCCATGCAGTTTCCATTCCTTGCTTACGAGCAATTTCTAACATTTTTGTAACAGCAGGATCTATCGAATGTACGTTTTCCATGCATGTACCCTCCTTCAAAAAATATTTAAAAATTTGTTAAATCTTTGCATTGCCAACTAATTAAAGCCAAGATTTCTAATCAGGTTTTATTATAGAAACACTTAATTAACAATTTCTCCTCTTTTATTTTTATAACACAATTTCTAGGATAAATTTAGTTTAATAACTTTGCAGCTAGCTCAGTAATAGCTGTAACACTAAAAGAGTATTCATCTATAAAACCAGCTGCTTGATCCAAAATTTCTGTTTGAAAAGGAATAAATCCAATCACATTATCTGGAGATAAATGTTTCATAATGAATTCTTCATCCTTTGATTGACGAATTTTATTAGCGACAAATTTTATCTTGGAAATACCAAGTTCTGTAGCTAGTTTTTGTATAGTTCTGGCTGTTTGTATACTAACCAGAGTAGGTTCCGCGACAATTAGCATGATGTCTACCCCACGGGCAGTCCCTCTTGTAAGATGCTCAATTCCAGCACTCATATCCATAACTACAATTTCTTTGCGTTTTAAAATAATAGAATTTACAAGAGCATTAAGTACCATGTTTTCCCGGCAATAACACTCAGAACCTCCCGGTTTGACGGCTCCCATTTTTAAAAAAAGAATATTGCCATTTCGAATAGTGTAATCTTCCAAAATACTGTCTACATCCGGATTTAAAGAAAAGAAAGCACCATTTCCCCCTGTCCGTTCAGCAATCAATTCCCGCATAGCTACAATGGGTTTAAGACTGCCAATCCTTTCCTCAGGAAGCCCTAGTACCATCCCCAAACTGGTATCAGGGTCTGCATCTACAGCATATACTTGGTAACCCTTTTGTGCAAAATATTTAATTAAACCTGCAGCTATAGTGGTTTTACCTACACCACCTTTCCCAGAAATAGCAATTTTCATTCAAATACCTCCAATCCTTATATGGTACACCTGAAATCCATTTCTATATGTTTAGCAAAAATCGTGCCAAAAGAAAAAGACCGTTAAAATCAACCGGTCTTGTTATCTATCATGTCAATTTAAATTTGCACGTCAAAAAAAATTAACACTATTTTTTAAGCAATCCATAGCGAACCATTTTAGCATAAAGAGCTTGCCGAGAGATACCTAATGCTTTAGCAGCATATGATTTTTTGCCACCAAAAGCTTCTAAAGCTCGAATAATAGCTTCCTTTTCTGCTTCCATTTGGACTTCACAAAGTGGTGAAATTTTCTTTATACTTTTATTTAGTCCAAAATAGTCTATCAAAGGCTGAATCTCCTCGCCCTCAGCCAATATAGCACTCCTCTCTAAAACATTTTCCAATTCCCTCACATTGCCGGGCCAAGAATAGCTTAAAAGATATTCCATAGCTGCAAGAGAAATCCGCAACTTTTTCCCATATTCCTCGTTTATTCTCTTTAAAATATCTTCCACCAACAACGGTATGTCTTCTGGCCTTTCTCGTAAAGGAGGAAGTAACAGCTTAACTACGTTTAAGCGATAAAAAAGGTCTCCCCTGAAACATCCTTCTTGCACCATTTTTTCCAAATTTCTACTAGTCGCTGCTATCACCCGCACATCTATTTTTCTTGCCTTAGTACTTCCCAATCTTTCTACCACTTTTTCTTGCAAGACAGTTAAAAGTTTTGCCTGCATGCTAAGAGGCATATCTCCAATTTCATCTAAAAAAATAGTTCCTCCATCTGCCAATTCAAATTTACCAGGCTTTCCGCCCCTCTTAGCTCCAGTAAAAGCACCTTCTTCATACCCAAAAAGTTCAGATTCCAACAGTTCAGAAGGGATAGCAGCACAATTCACTCTTATAAAAGGACCATGGCGGCGAAAACTTTCCTGATGAATAGCCTGTGCTAACACTCCTTTTCCTGTACCACTCTCTCCTACAATTAAGATGGTAGCATTAGTTTTAGCTGCTTTTTGGGCTAAAATTAAAACGTTTTTAAAACACCAATTTAAAGTTCGAATATGATTAAATTGAAAAGGTTTAGAGCAATTGACTTCTCTAACTTTATAGTTATATTCAATTCCTATTTCTGACTTTGTAATGGATTCCAAAAGATGATATACCAGTTCTCTTTCAGCAGGTAAAAGTTGAAACAGCATGTATTCATTTTTAACATGGACACTAAAAGGCATGCCTATTACAATAATAGTTTCCCCTTTTGTGCTGTAAAAGGTCCATACTTGAGGTTTACCCGCCGTAAGTATTTCAGAATAATTAGTTAAAGGTATTATCTCTTCTAACAATCGACCTTGCACCCTTTGTCCAACAATGCCTAGCATATGAACACTAATTTTATTTATTTTTACTACTTTTCCTTGACTATCAACAATTATCAGACCAAAAGGCATCACATGAAAGAGGGTTTCCACGTTGCTTAAAGATAATTCTTTCACGTCGTTCATATACCCTAAGAGGACCTCTTGATAGTTTTTATTTGCTTGAACAGATTGGACAGCAAGTGCTAAAAGTAATTTATTGCTTTCTTCTGAAAAAACGAAATTAAAACCCTCACTGGTAGAAGTAGGATAGATGGTAGCTTCCATCTCACAATACTTTTCTCCTGTCCCCCAACACTTAGTCTCTTTTACTTCCACTTTCTTTTTAAAAAGCTTGTTGAGAACCCCCGCTAACAAACCCGTTTCTAAATAGCATTGAGGCTCACCTATAGGAAGCAAGTGCGAACATGTTAAACACTCATACCATTTGACTATTATCTTATCATTTTTTGCAGTTTGCAGCTTAAGGTCTCCCATTCCAAGTTCGCCTATTTTAGCAGGTACTTCTTCTAGGGCATTTACAAGAAGTTGACTGCCAATAGAGTAACCTGCCTGATAATAAACTTCGTGCTTCGAGGTACTGATTAACATACCTCTTCCCCCTTTAATTGTACTTATTGTTAATCATTCAAAAACTTCTCACATATGCTAAATAAGCATCATAATTTCTTTTTAGCTCATCAATTGAGTCTCCACCAAACTTTTTAAGGCTTTCCTCAGCAATCACCCAAGCACAAACTGCTTCTAAAACACACGCAGCCGCTTCAACAGCAGTCACATCTGAACGCTCATAAGCAGCTTTTACTTCCTCTTTAGTATTTATGTCAATAGAAGTAAGGGGTTTTAAAAGAGTAGGAATTGGTTTCATGGCAGCTTTTATAACTATAGGGCTTCCATTTGAAATTCCACCTTCAATTCCTCCTGCATTGTTGGTCTTCCTATAAAATCCTTTTTCTTTGTCATAATAAATTTCATCATGGACTAAGGAACCGGGGCTTTTGGCTGCCTCAAAGCCCAAACCAAATTCTACTCCCTTAATTGCTTGAACGCTCATTATATGATAAGAAAGCAGAGCATCTAATTTCCTGTCCCATTGAGTATGGCTGCCTAATCCTATAGGCACCCCTTCAATTACTATTTCTATTATACCTCCTAAAGTATCGCCTTTAGCCTTTGCCTCTTCAATTACTTTGATCCACTCTTCCTCTGTTTTTACACCACCTATTTCTAATACTTTGCTTTTTATTGAAATATTTAGTTCTTTTAAAAGCAATTTTGCCACACTCCCTATAGCCACTCTTGCCGCGGTCTCACGGGCACTAGAACGCTCTAAAATATTTCTAATATCTCTTTGATCGTATTTAATAGCTCCTGCAAGGTCTGCATGACCCGGTCTGGGTCTTGTTATAGGCGGAATTTCTTTATCTTTCCAATTTGTATAATCTCTATTTATAATTTCCAATGTAAGAGGTGCTCCGATAGTCTTGCCATGTCTTACTCCACTTACGATGTGTACTTCATCTTTTTCAATAGCCATTCTTCCCCCTCTCCCATAACCCCCCTGTCTTCTTTGAAGCTCATTATTTATAAATTCTACGTCAATAAAGAGATTTGATGGAAGGCCTTCAATAATAGCAACTAAAGCTTCTCCATGGGATTCCCCTGCAGTAATATATCTCATATTTCCCCTCCTCACTGCTTTACTTCCATTTCTTTAATCCCATCTTCATAATTAGCGACTAAAAAGTACAAAATACTCACTACTATTCTTGTAATACCTGTTAAAATCATAAAAGCTACATAACCCATTTGTGTATAAAGCCACATTCCAAACATAGGAGCAATAAAAGCGGAAATTTGAGTGATTAGTGTAAACACAGCTATGTAACTCATTTTTTCTGAAGTAGGAGGTAAAAGCTCTAACAGCCAATTTAAGAGCAACATGTTATAACCTCCTACAGCTATACCCCCTAAAAAGTCAAAAATAGCGCCAACATAAAGGTTTTTAGCTGTAGCCCACATGAGGGGAATAAATCCTAGAAGCAATGCACTTAATGCAACAGCAAATCCGTTTCCCTTTTTGTTGGACAGGTCAGCCCATTTATAAAAAGCTAAAATAGACCCAATAGAGGAAACAATAGTAAATATACTCATCCATGCATTGTTGGCATGCAAAAAATTCACCTTATATATGGTAAAAATAGGCCAAGCCATCATCCATGCAAAATAATATATAAAAGAAGTTACATTAAAATATATAAACTTTTTAGACTCAAACATGTTTTTAAAAGCTTCATAAAAACTTCCGGACTTGGCTTCATCCAAATCCCTCTTCACCACATGAAACCTTGAAAAATAATAAGATTCTATTAATCCAAAAATAAATGCAACAGTAAATATTACTTGATAATTAATAGGGAAAACTATTTTATCAAGCAACCATCCTGTTATCAAAACTGTAATTGTTGCCACAATTGTCGTCCAAAAATTTCTGTCAGCGAAAACTTTACTTCTATATTCTGGGGGAATTAATTCACTCATAAAGGACTGCCAGCACATGCCAACTGCCATAGAAGGTAAATTCATTACTCCCACCAACACGACTACCACCCACGGTTGGAGCTCTTTATTAAAAAACGGGGCAAGCGCAAGCAAAAAATAAAAAGTTCGTGCAATATACAGTACTGTATAAGCAAATTTATGAACATCCTTTAAGCTATTAATCAAATAAGTTACAGGAATTACTCCAATTACCACCATAAGAGCAGGAAGAGAGTTTAAAAGAGATACCTGAAAGTCATCAGCTCTCAATTTTATGGCATATATTCCAATAAAAGGGTTAACCATATTAAAGCCTATAGCCCATGCAAGTCCATTTATCATATTCATTTTTATGTTATATCTCAAATGCTTGTAAACTTCTAGCTTCTTTTTCATACCTCTCCCTCAAAATTAATATTTTAATTTTAGATTACCACGTTTTTTAAATTCTTTCAATAAATCAAAATGCCCCTTTAAAGGAGCATTTTGATTTTATAAAGCTTTGGTGGCAATTTCTTTAAGAATTTTTTCTATAAACTCATTTAAGGAAATGGCGCCTAGATCCCCTTCTTTTCTTGACCTTAAAGATACTGTTCCTTGTTCTACTTCTTTATCCCCTACAATCAGCATATAAGGAATCTTTTGAAGTTGTGCCTCTCGTATTTTGTACCCTATTTTTTCATTTCTGTCGTCTAATTCAGCTCTTATGTCATTTTCCAACAGACGACCGTATACATTTTGGGCATAAGCATAGTGTTTATCGGATATAGGCAAAACTTTAACTTGTACTGGCGCCAGCCAAGTTGGAAAAGCCCCTGCAAAATGTTCAGTAAGAATTCCAATAAATCTTTCTATACTTCCGTAAATTACCCTGTGCAACATTATAGGTCTGTGTTTTTCTCCATCTGAGCCTATATACTCCAGTTCAAACCTTTCAGGCATCTGGAAATCTAATTGGATAGTCCCGCATTGCCACGTACGACCTATGCTGTCTTTTAAATGAAAATCTATTTTGGGTCCGTAAAACGCACCATCTCCCTCATTAACTTTATATGGTAAATTTACGCGGTTTAAAGCAGAAACCAAAGCATTTGTAGCCAATTCCCAGTCTTCATCAGACCCCATAGAATTTTCAGGACGTGTAGACAATTCCACAAAATACTCAAAACCAAAAATTTTATAGAAATAATCCACTAAATTTATAACCCCTAAAATTTCATCTTCCACCTGCTCAGGAGTCATAAACAAGTGAGCATCATCCTGAGTAAAACTTCTTACTCTCATAAGCCCATGCAAAACTCCTGAGAGTTCATGCCTATGCACTAAACCCAATTCACAAAGTCTTAAGGGCAAATCCCTGTAACTGTGCATTGTAGACTTGTAAACAAGCATTGCTCCAGGGCAATTCATAGGCTTTATTGCATAAGTCTCTCCATCTATTTCAGTAAAATACATATTCTCTTTATAGTGGTCCCAGTGTCCTGACCTACGCCATAACTCTTCATTCAAAATTATAGGAGTTTTTATTTCCTGATAACCGTGCTTTATATGTTCTTTTCGCCAAAAATCTTCTAAAATGTTTCTTATAATCATTCCCTTAGGATGGAAAAATGGAAAACCTGGTCCTTCAGGGTGGATACTAAACAAATCTAACTCTTTCCCTAATTTTCTATGGTCTCTCTTTTTAGCTTCCTCTAACATATGTAAATATTCATCTAACATGCTTTTTTTAGGAAAGCTTATTCCATATATTCTTTGAAGCATTTTATTTTTTTCGTCGCCTTTCCAGTAGGCTCCAGCAACTGACAACAATTTAATAGTTTTTACCATGCCTGTTGACATAAGGTGAGGTCCTGCGCAAAGGTCAGTAAATTCTCCTTGCTTGTAAAAAGAAATTTCCTCCCCTTCTGGTATTTCTTCAATTAGCTCCACTTTATAAGGTTCACCTTTTTCCTCCATTAATTTTATTGCTTCATCTTTTGAAAGGACAAACCTTTCCAACTTATAATCTTCTTTTATAATTTTATTCATTTCCTGCTCTATAGCTTCAAAGTCTTCTGTAGTAAAAGGCCTATCTGTGTCGAAGTCATAGTAAAAGCCATTGTCTATAGCCGGACCAATTGCCAATTTCACATCTTTAAAAAGCCTTTTTACAGCCTGTGCTAAAATATGGGAAGAAGTGTGCCAATAAATCCTTTTTCCTTCTTCATCATCAAAAGTCAAAATTTCTAATTTTCCGTCCTCCTCAATTTTTGTATTGAGTTCTACTACTTTACCATTAAACTTTCCCCCAACAGCTTCTTTTGCTAATCTTTTACTTATACTTTTAGCTATTTCATAAACTGTCATACCCTTTTCAAATTCATTTTGTGTGCCATCCTTTAATATTATAATCATTCAATTACCTCCTTTGTAAAATTTTTTATTTAAATAAAAAACCTCTTACCCCGTAAAGAGGCAGAGGTTATCTGCGGTTCCACTCTTTTTTATACTCTGGTATTATATCGGAATAACCGTTCGGATTCATCATCCGCAGCTCCGGGGTGGTCTTCGATATTCAGAACATTTGAATGATCTCAGCCTATGTCATTCAATCTCTGTGATGTTCTTTAAATATCTACTTTCCCCCTCATTGCTTTAATATTTAATTTTTTAATCATTATATCTTCCTCTCGGACATTTGTCAATAATAACTTATAAAAATTGTATCACAATTGCTTGCAATACTCCTATGAAAAACCCTAAAACTCCCCCCATAATCTCTATCATATAAAGTTCACTATGAGCAATTTTTATCACCACATCCTCCAATTTTTCTAATTTGAAGCTTTTTATCTTTTCCTCTACAATTTCTGATATTTTAAGTTTTTTTGAAATAATCTCCACCACTTCATTAGGAGGAAAATTCAAAAATACTTCTACTTCTCTATTTATAATATCACCAATGTAGTTTGATATCATCTCTTTTATAGCCTTGGGAAGAAAAGAAGGAAGCTTATTTTCTGTAACTTCTTTAACTTTTAAGTCCAAATTCGATAATAGAAACTTGCGATTTTCTTCTGTTAAAAGCTTATCCCATAAATCATTAAAAGATAGTAGTTCTTTCTCTACAATTTCTCCCACTGATTTAGCAATTTCATACTTTCTTTTAGGAATAAGACCTTGTACCTCGATTCCTAAAATTTTTATTGGTTTTAAAGGTTTAAACAGCATTTTCACTGCCACAAAATTCGTAAACCATCCAATAGCTGCTCCTACAAAAGCTAAAAATAGCATCCTTGTTAAAAATTGCATTCCACCACCTCTAAATCTTAAAAAATCACAAATATAATAATATCAGATTTTGACGAATTTTAAAACCCAGCCTTAAGCTGGGCTATTTTTCACATTTAATCTTTGAACATAATTCACAGCCATAGCAAATTTCTACTTTGTCATTAAAAACTTTTTTAACCGTCTCTAGAATTTCATTATCTCTCATATTGTTAATAGAATGAAAAAATATTTTTTTAGGAGCAATGGTTATAAGCGTGCTTATCAAAGCATCTTCATCACTTATAACACCATCTTTTAATTCAGCAACTATTTCATTAATAAAATCATTAGATATTGGTTTGTCATTTTCATCATAAAGTTTAAATTTGCCATTTTTGTCGACAATGATATTCAATATTTCAACTTTTGAATCCTGTAATTCGACGAAGTATTTAAGCAAACCTATAAACTCATTGTACTCTTTTTTCATTAAAAATTCATCAACAGCCTTATCTGTTACTTCGCTAAGTTCACTAATAAAATCCCTCAGTCTAAAGTTCACAAACCCTTCTAAGTCTATATAATCACTCTCTTTTAAAAAATCTCTTACCAATACAAAAATTTGCTCTTTTTTTGCTAATTTAAATGTCTCTTTATTCACATCATCTTCTAAAATATTGTAAGCGATTTTTTCTATTTCCTCCTTTTCATCTTCTGAAAAATAATGGTAATATTTATTGATTAATTTTCTTATTATCCGTTTGTCAATTTGGTTAACAATTATATCTGAAATAGCTTCCGCTATATAATTTCTTATTCTCGCAACATTATTAAAGTCTTGTTTATCCTCCACTTTTAAGCTATAATAGGTAACTGAGCCACACACATTAGAATTTATCGCAATCTTTATACCATTTTCAGCTAAATTTTTTAAGCCATGTTTTAAATTTTCTCCATCTAGTTTTAAATCCTTTGAAATACCTATGGAAAATAGTTGCAATTTTCTCACTCCTTTCGTTAATAGTATATGTGTCTTTTTATCATTTTTATCTGTTTTAAATCAGTGGAATGATGGAACCAATGTCTTTTATTTGTTTAAAAGTAAGATAAATAATTTCAATTCCTTTTTTATTTAAAAATTCAATAATTTTTTCATAATTTTTATGTGAATTGAATACACCAGTTACTGCTAATTTTTTATCTCCTATAAGTCCCATTGCACCGCCAATAAATCCGTATTCAAAACCTTTTAAAAAAACGCCTCCGGGTTCTATCAAAAGCGCTTCAAAACCATTCTTAACTGCCACCTCAAATATTCCTTTGTCTGAAGTTATAAAACTATTGTCATCTATGATTGCCATATTACATTTTGTATAACCTTGCTTTACATTTAAAAACTTGACACCTTTTCTTTCTAAGGACTCTCTTAAAACAGGATCTGTGTACTTCAAATTGTGAAAAGCTGTGTTTCCCAATCTTGCTACATTATATGCGATATCATAAGGATAGTTACGTTTCAAAAAAGTTTGCCCTATTTTTACTTTTAAACCTATTAATTTCAATTTGTGTATAAACTCTAGTGTCACATTGGGAGCTACAATGACTTCTCCATCTCCCAACGGATGTAAAAGTATATCGGGATGAAAAGAAATAGCATCATATAAATCTGGACATTTTTCAGTATATAAGACTTTTATCCCTAACTTAGACAAACTATCTCCAATTTTCCTCTCTCTTCCATCAATTACAATCCATTTAAAATTGCCATGGGGAACAAAAGGATTAAACATTTTTTCACCTCTTTTATACAAAGATAGGGCATACTGTTGTATGCCCTTAACCTTTTCTTCTATCTTTTAAATAACAACTTCCATCCATTGTCTTTAATTTCTTTTTCAATTCAGCAGCTACTGCACTTATTTCCAAATCATTTTTAAAATCTCTAAATTCATTTGTGACAATAGCAATAGAAATTGATACCAGTGGAAACATCATCTTTTCGCCAGTCCTACCAATTGTCTCTATGTAACCCCGTTTTCTATCTTCATCGTCATATAAATACTTTATTTCCTCATCAAAGCGAGAAATTATATAGTTACACATCTCTTCAGCTTTATCAGGAGTAGTAATTATCACAAAATCATCTCCACCTATGTGTCCCAAAAAATCTCTTTCATTTCCAATCAGATTTACAGCATCTGATAAAATTTTGGCTGTAAGTTTTATTACATTATCTCCTCTTAGAAAACCATAGTAATCATTATAAGACTTAAAATTGTCCAAATCAATATACAAAATGGCATAAGGCTTGTTTTCTTTAATTCGCCTTTTTATTTCTTCTTTAATGTCAATATTTCCTCTAAGACCAGTAAGAGGGTTGGCCATTCTGTTGTGTTCTATCCGCTGAAACAAATTATTGACTTTAAACAGAAGTTCTTTGTCATTAAAAGGTTTCACTAAATAATCATCTGCACCCAATTCCAACCCTTTAATTTTTTCTTCAAAATTGTCCTGTGAAGTCAAAAGTATTATAGGAAGCATCAAATTTTCTTCTTCTTTCCTCAAAATTCTTAAAAGGTCAAAGCCATTCATGCCTGGCATAATTATATCTAATATTACCATATCAGGTAGTTTATTCCTGTATATTTGTAAAGCCTCTTCTCCATCTTTAGCCTCTAGCACCCCATACCCAGCATTTTCTAAAATATCTTTCAAAATTTCCCTTGTAAGTTTGTTATCATCGACAATAAGAATGTTTCTCCCCTTCACAATGCTTCCTCCACAAAAAACATTTAACAACCCCATAATATTATATAAAAATTTTGGCAAAAAAACTACTACTTTAGCAAATTAAATTTAAATTAAAAATGAAAAAATTTTACATAAAATTTTATGCAGTTTCTTCAAAGAAAATAAAGTAATATTTTGAAATTTTTTCTTCCAATGTGTCCATACTTATAAAACGAGCCTCTCTTATTGCCTCTTTTCCATCCACATAAACTATTACAGTAGGAACAGTAAAAACAGAAAACTTACCAGAAACCAGCGGAATCTCGTCAATAGGAATGTGAAAACTTTTTATTTTTGGATAGTTTACTAGCATTCCTTCAAGTTTAGGAAGCAATGAAGTACATATTCCGCAATCTTGTGTAGAAAAATAAAGAAATACCATATCATTTTCCTTTATAATTTGTTCTATATTTTCTATGTCGATAATTTTTTCCATAATTTCCCTCCTATCCAAAAGACTATAAACAATTAAATTTTAAAAATTAAAAAATATAAGCCCCATCTAGGGCTTTTTCATAACCTTATTCACTAAAGTTTCATATTTTTATGGAGGCGACACCCGGATTCGAACCGGGGAATAAAGGTTTTGCAGACCTCTGCCTTACCACTTGGCTATGTCGCCATATTGGAGCGGACAACGAGACTCGAACTCGCGACCCTCACCTTGGCAAGGTGATGCTCTACCAGCTGAGCTATGTCCGCATAATGGTGCCTCGAAGTGGAATCGAACCACTGACACAGGGATTTTCAGTCCCTTGCTCTACCAACTGAGCTATCGAGGCATAACTGGCGACCCAAAAGGGACTTGAACCCTCGACCTCCAGCGTGACAGGCTGGCGCTCTAACCAACTGAGCTATTGGGCCGTGGTGGTCGCAATAGGACTCGAACCTATGACCCCCTGCTTGTAAGGCAGGTGCTCTCCCAGCTGAGCTATACGACCATTCTACTGCCGTGCAAGTAATAGTATACATAAAAAACTGCTATTAGTCAACACTATTTTGAGGATTTTTTCGCCTTTATGTCTAATTAAAAATAAAAAATATCGATGATTCTCTTAAATTTGCTTTATTCCTCTGCAATTCTCAGCAATTCTTTAAGCCTACTTTCCTCTATCAAATACTTTTTACCACAAAAATGGCATACAGCTTCAACAGATTGTCCTTCTGAAATAAGTTTTTCTATCTCCTCTTTTCCAAGAGCAATTATAGCAGTTTCAAATCTTTCTTGTGAACAATCACATTCATATCTTAAATCTACTCTTTCTAAAATATTAAGTCCCATCCCCCCTAATATGTGGTTCAATATATCTTCTGGCAGATATCCATTTCTTAATAATTCTGTAACTGAAGAAATATTCCTGAGTGCTTCCTCTAACTTTGCTACAATTTTTTCTTCAATATTAGGCAATAATTCTATAATAAAGCCTCCAGAAGCTAAAACATTTCCTTCTTTTCCAACTAACACTCCTACCCCAACAGCAGAAGGTACCTGCTCAGAGGCATAAAAATAATAGGCTATATCTTCCCCAATTTTCCCAGTTTGAAGCTCTACAGTTCCAATGTAAGGTTCCTTTAAACCTATATCTTTTATAACAGTCACATATCCATTTTTACCAACAGCTTTGCCTACATCTAATTTTCCTTTTTCAGACAGTGGTAAGTCCACTTTAGGATTTCCTACATACCCTTTGACAATTCCCGGATAATTTGACACTGCAATAATATTTCCTATCGGTCCATCACCTTTTATAACTAAGGTAACCTTATCTTTTTCTCCCTTCATCATAACTCGCATCATAGCAACAGCTGTCAAAGTTCTCCCTAAAGCTGCACAAGTGGTAGGTGTGAGATCGTGAATTTCTTTAGCTTTCTGCACAGTTTGTGTTGAAAAGGCTGTAATAGCTAATATTTTATTATTGTAAGCTGTAGCTCTTACAATGTAATCACTCATAGTAAATACCTCCTATATCAAAAAACCCTAACATATTTAATGTTAGGGTTTGATTTCGCGTCAGTTTACCTTTCTTACCTTAGAAGCTTGTGGTCCTTTTGCGGCTTCAACTACCTCGAACTCAACTTTTTGTCCTTCCTCTAATGTCTTAAAACCATCACCTTCAATTGCTGAGTAATGGACAAATACGTCTGTGCCATCCTCCCTTTCAATAAAGCCATAGCCTTTCTCGGCATTAAACCATTTTACTTTACCTCTTACCATTTATATCTTCCTCCAAACTTGATAAATAATTTACTTCTCTATCATAGCACTTATATATCAAATTGTCAAATTTTTTATTGAAATTTTATAATATCCCATATATTTCTAAGCGCATAACTTGCTTTTTCCCTTATAACTACATCAGCTTTATGGTCATAAGGAGTTTCTGTCGCATTTATAATTATTAAATGTCTTACTATATCTGGCAAAAAGTTCACAGGCGAAACTGCCAGAGAAGAACCTATGACTATTAACAAATCGCTGGACTTTACTTCTTTTATGGCCAAATCAAATGCATGAGGCATAGGATCTCCAAAAAGCACAACATCTGGGCGCAATATGCCATTACAATCATCGCAGCGAGGAGGAATTTGTTTTTTATTTACTTTTTCCACTAAAACTTCAAAAGAGACTTTTTCCCCACAATGTAAACAACTTCCTTCTCTCGTATTGCCGTGAACTTCGAATACATTTTTAGAACCAGCTTTTTGATGAAGATTGTCTATATTTTGTGTAATTACTCCAAAAATTATACCTTCTTTCTCCATTTCGCTTAATATGTAATGAGCTTCATTAGGTTCAGCATTTCTCATTGAAGACAAAATCTTGAAGCCAACTTTATAAAATTTCTCCGGGAAATTGTACAATACCCTCGTTGACAAAACCTCCATTGGATCTAAGTTCTCCCACAAACCCGTTCCTGGGCTTCTAAAATCAGGTATACCACTTTCCGTTGATATACCTGCTCCTGTCAATACAATAGTTTTTCTTGACTGCTTAATGAGGCGAGCAGCCTCTTCAAACAAATTTATATCCCCCATGGCAATTCACCTCAAATAGAGTATATCACAACTTTTCTTTTTTTCCTACCTCCTGTTGCATTTTCATCTTTTTCTTAACTATAGAGCCTATCTTCCCCGTTTCTTGGGCAGACAACTTAGACCATCCAACTTTTTTTACCTTTTCAAGAAGTCCTAATTCTTCAGCCGCTTCAAGTTTCAAAATTTCATTGTTCATTCTCTAATCCTCCTCCCAATTTAAAGAACTGTAATATATCTTTTCCCCTGTACTGGCATCTATCATAAACTCCAAAGAGTTAGGTATATACACTAATTTACCTTTTTTATTCTCTGTTATAAAATAGTACAGTTTAAAACCACTATCTATAAAAATATTTTGAGCAACTTGTATATTGATAGTATTGTTTATCTTTGGAAAATCAATATAATCCCAATTAAAGATTATTTTTTTAACTATTCCTTCCTCATTTGTTTCAATGGTTATATAATTATTAGAAATTATCGTATTGTTTGTTTGTCTATAAAAAGTATAAATTTTATTATCTCGATAATTCATAGGATATGCTACCAAAAAATCACAAGACAAATAATTATAAAGATGTTCTTTCACATATGTTTTTGCCTCTTCCATATCAAGTATTCTAAAATCTTTCTCATTATAATTCCAATATCCAAAACCTAAGTGAAGAATACTCTGGTCGTGAGAATCAATTGCTACATTTATATTTAAAATTTTGTCTTTTAAACTTGTAAAATTCCAATCATAAGTCACAGCCGGTTTACCCGTCAAATAAAAATTATTCACATAACCGGATTTGAGCAAAGAAATTTTATCTATTTTTAAATTTTTTGATATATCTTGAGCAATTATCTCTGGACTTTTTAAATTAAAACAATCGTCTTTTAACTTTAAAAAATCCAGTGTAATCATTTCTTCTTTAATATCATTTCCTTTATAATCAATAAAAATACCACTTTTTGCATCAATCCCATAAAACAAAGGATTCAAAGAGGAAATATACACCAACTGATACTTTTTGTCTTCTTTATAAGCCATAAGCTGAGGAACAATATATTTTTGATATAGGCTTTTTATTTCGCCAATACTTTTAATATCCTTTGTATCCTCATATTTCACTTTTTCCGAAAGATTTTCACCAAAAAATTTAACAACTTCTCCTGAATGAGAATCTATGTACACAACTATTTCTCTATTATCCACTATCAGGTGATTTATCACTTTTTTAAAAATTAACTTATAAATATATGGTTTTTCTAAACTTTCATCAATATACTCATCATCTGAAAGGCTTTTTGCAAATTGATATTCTTCTCCTGTAATTGAAGATATCAAATTGTGGGCTAAAACTATAGACTCACTTTTTGAATATTTTTCTGATAAATTTTTGTCTAAAGGTGTAAAAGTATTTACATAGTAATCTATATACTCTAATTTATCATTGTCAGTATTGTATACAATTTTTAAATTCTTAAATGGATTACTTCCTTCAAATTTAAAGCTATATAACCCATTTTTCAACTTATGTTCTACCAATTTTAATCCCCTTGTAAAAGGTACCTTCATTATTATTTTTTGTAATATTTTTTCTTCTGAATAAGGATTAGCTTCTGAATAGGCACTTGATAAATTTAAAAATAATATCAAGACAATCAATCCTGCTAAACAAAATTTTTTAACCATACATAGACCTCCTTGAAAATATTCCCATATATACTATTCTATGTATGGTTAAAAATTCCTGCTTATATAACAAAAAAATCCGGATTACCCGGATTTTTAAACTGCTATTACTTCCCTCACTTCAGGTATTTCTTCTTTGATAGCCCTTTCAATGCCTTCTTTCAGCGTCAACGTAGCAAAAGGGCATCCTCCACAAGCGCCTGTCAATCTTACCTTTACAATTCCATCATCTGTAACGTCAATAAGTTCTACATCTCCTCCGTCTGCTTGAAGAGATGGTCTTAAAAGCTCTAATACTTCTTCTACTCTTTCTCTCATAGCCTATCCTCCTTCCTGACACAATTATTATACCACAAAAGCCAATGGATATCTATTTTTTAAGTTTTCGACTTATAATCTCTGCAACTTTTTCTAAAAATCTTTTATCTTCTTCATCAAAAGCAGCTAAATCATCGCTGTCAATATCTATTTCTCCTATTATGTCGCCATTAACCCATATTGGCACTACAATTTCCGATTTCGTCTCAAGACTACAAGCCAAATAATTATCTTCTTTTGTTACATCATCTACAATTATAGTATTTTTTTCTGCAACAGCTCTTCCACAAACTCCCTGCCCTACTTTAATTCTCACATGCTCTGTAGGTCTACCAATATAAGGTCCTATTACTAACTCTCCATCCTTTATGAAATAAAAACCTGTCCAATTGTAGTAAGGAACATTGTCTGCTAATATCTTAACAACTTCACCATAAAATTCATCCATATCATCAATTTCTCTTGCCATTTGGTCAATCCTAACTAATAAATCATCAAAAACTTTTCTTTTTTCCATCTTTTCAGCTCCTTTGTAAAAAATTTATCAAATATAATTTTACCATTAAAATGTTGTAAAATAAAGTAGTTCCCTTTTAGATTTATCAATAGTTAAAGATTAATTCAATTTGCCTTAAATAAGAAAACTGCCTCAAAGGCAGTTTAATTGTAAAATTGTTTATTGGGGTCATTTAAAACCTTTCTAATCATCCAGTATGCCAATATCAAAATGAAAGGTGTTACTAACTGAGTTAAAGTAAAAAATCCTATTCCCCATTTTTCATTTAAATATACAGGCCATATTAAAGGATTGTCTCTTACTGTTTCTTCAATTAAACCTCTCATCAATTGATAATAAAATATAAAAGACCAAAATTGATATCCATCAGGCATATGCTTTTTCTGTATATAAAAATATCTTATAAGAAGTATTATCCCCATGGCAACTCCTACTAATTGTGCAGGCCATCTCCCAAATGCAAATTCAGTCGGTCTTCCCAATACTTCTTGATTAAAAATATTGCCAATTCTCACCAATATGTTTCCAATAGCAAGACCTAAAACTGCAAAATCCTCCAAAGGATTTATCCTCACACCTTTTTTACGGCAATAATAAAGTCCTGCTAAAAAACCACCTAAAACTGAACCATGCCAAGATAACCCACCTTCATAAATTTTTAAAACTTGGATAGGATTTTTAATAAACCACTCAGGATAATTTGCCAATACAAACATCAATCGAGCACCTATAACACCAGAAATTACTACAACCATTAATAGATTTAATAAAAAGTCTTCATCGTAATTTAATTTCATTGCCTCTTTGTACAAATAATATCCACCGATAGCAATAGAAATAGCCATAAAAATTCCATACCAATGGACAGCAATTGGACCAATTTTAAAGGCATAAGGGCTAATTGTCGGAATGTACATCATACAACCTCCATACAATAGTTTTTAAACAGAAAACTCTGATAAGATTTTCATTATAATATCATTCTACAGCATTTCGATAATAAGTCAAGAGGTGACTTTTATTTCCTTATAATGCTTTTATATGACTCTGAAATAAAAAAATCCTATCCTCAACATAAAAAGTTTTGGCACCAAGCCCAAATTACATAAAAATAAAGGCAGCAAGCTTTTTTCTACTCTGATTGGTATAAGAAATTGCTCGCGAGGAATATTTAAGAAATTTCAACCGTTTTTTTAAACTCCTCTTTTATCTTCTTTAGCAATTCCTCTTTTGTCATTATATCTACCGCCGTCATAGCCAAAGCTTTGGCTGCAAGTACGGCTGCCTCCTTCCCCCTCTGTGAACCTGCAGCTCTCAAAAATTCCAAGCCATGAGGGGCTATGTCCTCTTCAGCTATGGCAATATGTGGATGGATAGAAGGCACAACCTGGCTTACATTTCCCATGTCCGTTGAACCAACGCCCTCTTCTTTATCACTTATATCATGATAACCCAGTTCCTTTAAATTAGTTCTAAATGTCTCAGCCATAGTTTTATTGGTTACTAGGTTGTCAAAGCCAAGCTCAAAATTTCTATATGAAAGCTTTGCTCCAGTTGCCACTTCAGCACCCTTGGCACAGGCTATTACTTTTTCCTTTACCTCCAGCATGTATTTTTTTTCTTTTGCCCTCACGTAAAAGCGGGCAATAGCTTTTTCGGGAATAATATTGGGAGTGTATCCTCCTTCGGTAATTATTCCATGGATTCTCGCATCAGGTCTCAACTGCTGCCTTAAGGCATTGATACCGTTGAAAAGAAGGATAACCGCGTCGAGAGCATTTATGCCTAGGTGAGGTGCAGCAGCAGCATGTGCTGCTTTACCCGTATATGTAAACTCCAGAGCTTCTATGGCAAGGGAAGTGGTATATACTGTAGTTCTATTGCCAGGGTGTACCATCATAGCTGCATCCACATCATTAAAAACACCTCTTTCTACTAGTATTACTTTGGCACCATCAGTTTCTTCTGCAGGAGAACCTACTAACATCACTTCGCCAAAAAGCTCTTCACTTAATGCCCCTAAGGCTGCTGCAGCTCCAAAACTCGCGGCTGCAATTAGGTTATGACCACAAGCGTGACCTATTTCTGGAAGAGCATCATACTCAGCCAAAAGCGCCACCCTGGGACCAGGTTTTTTAAGTTTTTTCTGTGCCAAAAAAGCAGTTGGCAGACCTTCTACTTCATTTATTAAAAAACCATAACCGTTTATTTTTTCCTTTAGTAGTTTTGAAGCTTTAAATTCTTGATTTCCAAGCTCAGGATTTTTGTATATCTCATCAGCAACTTCAAAAATCTCCCCCTTAATACTATCGATAAAAGAAATGACCTTCTTTTTCAATTCTTCCATACCTATAACACCTTCCTGATATACATGAATTTTATAAAAATGTTTATTAATATCGCTAAGCATTTTATAAATATTTCTCCATTTAGAATAAGTGGATTTACGTTTCTGTTGATTTGTCCATAATTCCAATCAAAAATAACGAAAGTAATGATTACTAGTGTGTGTCACATGTTGTAATTTATGTTATCAATTTAAAACAGTAAAGTCAAGAACCTTTTTGTATCTCCCTCAAATAGGTATAGACGCATTTACCACTTAGAGAATAATTACAAAAACATTGAAGAAGATAGCACATAAAAAGAATAGAGCTGTCTCCTTGGGCAACAGAATTAAATATTACCATTCCTTCATAAACATCAAAAAAATAAAAATTCCGGCATTTCTATAACGCCGGAAAATCTTCATATTATTGGTGGGGTTAACAGGGATCGAACCTGTGACCTCTACGATGTGAGCGTAGCGCTCTGACCAGCTGAGCTATAACCCCACTTTCTATATTTTTATTATACACATCCTCATAAAACATGTCAATCACAAATTTTTTAATAAAAAGAAGGAATTTAAACGTTTAAATAGAATTTATGATATAAAACCACTTACTTGTATAGTAACATATACTATATAGTAAAAACCGCTAAATAAGAATATCATTTTATGAAAAGAGGGATATCATGAATGACTTATTATCCTTAAGATGCATAAACACTACTTTGAGCGAAATTCTTAGCGACGAATACCTTTCCCTTATGAAGTGGGAAATAGAAAAAACCTCAGGAATTAACTTTATACAACATATTCTAAAATATGAAGACGATACTGAATGGTTTATCCTTTTGAACGGAATTGAAAAAAACTCTCGCCTTTGGTTGACAATTTTCGAGGACCCTTATGAGCCAGTTAATAGAATTATAATTAATGAACTTTCTGTGTCTTTTGAAAAAGAAATTGACAAAAAAGAACTAGAAAAACAAATTATAAAAACTGTTTCTGAGTTTTTACGCGATATTGGTGTCATTTCAGTATATTCTAATAATACATCTTTGCCTTGGGAAAAATTAGGATTTGTGCTAGAAGAAAATAAATTATATTTTAGTTTAAAATAAAACCCCTCAAAAGAGGGATTTTATTTTGCTAATTCATATATAGCGTGAGCATAAATTTTTGCATTTAATATCAGATCTTCAATCTCTATATATTCATCTGCTTGATGTGCTAACTCTGGTTTGCCTGGGAAAACAGGCCCAAATGCTACTGTGTTAGGCATCTCCTTGGCGTAAGTTCCCCCACCTATTGCTAAAAGCTCTGCTTTCTGTCCCGTCTGTTCCTCATAAACTTTGCTCAAAGTTTTTATCAAAGGATGGTCTGGTGGAAAATACAAAGGTGGTTGATGGAGCATGTCTTCTATTCTCATCCCATTAGTTTTGATTTTCTCTTCGAAAATATTCATCCAATCCTCATATTTATATTTTACAGGATATCGAATATTTAATCCTAATACTCCTTTGTTTTCATCTAATTGAATAGTACCAACGTTAAAAGTCAATTCTCCTGTTTCATCTTTTAAGTATATGCCAAAAGTTTTTCCATCTGTTTCCATTCCCACATTTTTAGCAAAGAAATGTATAAAATCTTTGACATCGCTATCCTCTAAATCTATTCTGTCAAGGAAGAGAAACAATTGCATTATAGCATTCTTTCCTAAGTGTGGAAGACTGCCATGAGCCGAAACCCCTACTGACTTGATTACAAGCATTTCGCCTTTCTCTTCAGCCTTCAAATTGTAACCACTCTCTTTTACGAAAGCTTTTAACTTATCTTGAATTTCTTTCTTTTTATCTGCTTCTTTTACCTTTAAGGCAGCTTCACAATAGCCCGGCACTACATTGGGCCTTTCTCCACCTTTGATATATTCTATAACTATATTACTGGGCTTTTTATTAAAGTCTTTTACCACATTAAACATTGTTATCCCCTTTTCTGCATATATAATTGGATATTGAGCATCAGGAGTAAAACCCATAGTAGGAGCTTCATCATGTTTTAAATAATAAGCAATTTCGTGAGAACCTGTCTCTTCATTTGTTCCAAATAAAATTCTTACTCTTTTAGAAAGCTTTAACCCAGCGTCTTTTATAGCTTTTAACCCATATAAAGCAGCAATTATAGGGCCTTTATCATCTACAGTACCTCTTCCATATATCTTTCCCTCATGTATTTCAGCACCATAAGGTGGATGGGTCCACCCATCACCTTCTGGAACTACATCTAAATGTCCCAAAACTCCTATCATTTCTTCTCCTTCGCCGTATTCTGCATACCCTACATATCCATCCACGTTTTTAGTCCTAAAGCCTAAACTTTGTGCAATCTCTAAAGCTTTGTGCAATGCCTTCGCAACACCTTCTCCATACGGCATACCTGGTTTTGGCTCATCTTGTACACTTTTTATCTTGACTAACTCTTGAACAAATTTTATAATGTCATCTCTCATATTGTCTATGTAGGAATTTAAATCCATGAAAATCCCCCCAATAATTTGGTAATCACATCTTTATTATATATCTTTACTTAAATGTTTTCAATATTTTTCTATCTGCTTCCTATTTTCTTACCTATAACATTCCAAAAAGAAGGGGTTTCAAAGCCAATCCTCCACACACATATGCCATGTAAATTATACCTTTTAGCAACTTCTATCTTCTCAGCTAAAGTGGCAGAGTTTTCAAACCATACCTCTCTCGTTATTCCCATGTTTTTGTCATAATAGACATAATAAGGCTCTTGGTATTGGTTGCTCCACTTTATTTGAATTCCTTGAATTTGTGCTTTTGTAAGTATTTCTTTTGTAGGGCGAGAGAAACCACCACTCTTACTGACAGGCCAATCATATCCGTAAGTAGCGACTCCCAGACATATTTGCTGTGGCTTAAAACCCTCATTTAGCGCATCTTTCACATTATACTCTACCCACTGTTCTGGAGAAACAGGTCCTGGAGGAGTAGACGCATTGTGTCTATCATAAGTCATCAATGTTACATGATCCACCAAAGGCGCCAATTTGTGATAGTCATATATACCTGATATTTCTTTAGGTACATGATAATGCGGTATTACAGATATATCAAGAATTTTACCTTCTTTTTTAATCAAAGGTCTTATTTTACTCACAAACGCTGTTAGATAATCTTTATCTTTAATGTAATTTTTAGTTCCATGAGGAATAAACTCAAAATCTATATTGTAACCATCAAAATTATGTTTTTTTAACAAGGCCATTAATTGAGAAATAGCCTTTTCACGGATATTCGGATCCAAGAGAACTTCATCTTTGCTGTTTGCCACATTAACCAGAGGAACTATCTTTATCCCTTGTTTTTTCGCATAATCCAGCGCCTGAGGATTTGTAGAATCTTTTACTGTCCCGTCTCCTTCTACAGTAAGCCACAATGGAGAAAGTGTATCAATATATCTTGAATATTTTACCAGTGATTGATATGAATTGTCTGGTCCAGCAGAATCAACATAAAATCCTACTACGTGAAGTTTTTTTAATCCTAGCTTACCAAAAGGCTTAAAAAAAGGTTTTTGAATTGTATTTTTACATGCACTCAAAAAAATTGATATGGTAAACAGCAAAACTATCAAAATCAATACAAATCTTAACTTTTTCCTCATAAAAAGATATAACCTCCTCATTTTTGTTATGATTCGGTTATATCTTGTGAAAAAAAAATAAATTTATGTATAAAAATATTTTATTTTCAGTTTGGTGGAGATAAGGGGATTCGAACCCCTGACCTCATGCATGCGAAGCATGCGCTCTCCCTACTGAGCTATATCCCCATGTAACCCATATAAAAATGGTGGGGTTAACAGGGATCGAACCTGTGACCTCTACGATGTCAACGTAGCGCTCTGACCAGCTGAGCTATAACCCCACTTCTTGCTTTTTTATTATACAATTTTAATAAAAGGTTGTCAATATTTATGCTTTTTATATATAAGCTTTGAGCACCTTGCAATTTCCTTCTACTGTATAACTCGGTGTAGAAGCTGGTATTAGCACAGTCTCTCCTGCCTTTAATTCAACAATATCTTCATAAAAATCAATTTTGCAATTTCCTTCTACAGCTGTTAAAGTGTTAAATTTTCCTTCTGTATCTATTTTTACCTCTTCATTTATTTCAATTATACTTACCTGAAAATATGGAGATTTAACAACATGAGATATGCGTCCGCCTCGTATTTCTTTAAATTCAGGTATTATTTTATCTGTCTTTATATTAAAATTTATAACATTTAAAGCTTTTTCTATATGTAACTCTCTCTTCCTACCGAATTCATCTACTCTATTGTAATCATATACTCTATAGGTGAGGTCTGAATTTTGTTGAATTTCACAAATAAGTATGCCTTCACCTATGGCATGCACCATCCCTGAAGGTATGTAAATCACATCACCTGGCTTTACTTCTATTTCCTTTAAACATTCTTCTAATCTTTCTTCCTTCAATAGTCTTTTAAATTCTTCTTTTGTGGTTCCTTCTTTTAAACCGCACACAAGTTTAGCCCCGGGTTTTGCATCTATTATATACCACATCTCTGTTTTTCCAGAATCGCCATTTTCGTATTTAAAAGCATATTCATCATCTGGATGAACTTGGACAGAAAGTTTGTCTTGCGCATCAATTATTTTGATAAGTAAAGGAAATCTCTCATAATTTACCCCTTTACCATATATATCCTCAAAAAATTTGTAGGCTATATCACTTAGTTTTTGGCCATTAAATTCTCCACCTTCAATTACACTGACAGCAGTTCTATTGTCAGATATTGTCCACAATTCTCCAATTTTTTTACCCTCGGGAATATCAAAGCCAAATTTATCTCTTAATGCAGTACCTCCCCATATTCTCTCCATAAAAATAGGCTTAAATTTTAAAGGCTTCATCACCTATCAGCTCCTTTTTTAATTATTTTAAAAAGAGGATAAACCCAGCTATCCTCTTTTTAAAAATCATTATTCAGCAATTTCTAGTGCAATTTTTACCATGTCCATAAAAGTCTTTTGCCTTTCTTCAGCTGTCGTTGCTTCTCCGGTAACCAAGCTATCGCTCACTGTCAATATTGTAAGAGCATCTACATTGTACTTAGCAGCCAGAGTATATAGTCCTGCAGTTTCCATTTCTACTGCCAAAACACCAAACTTCGCCCATAATTTCCAACTGTCTGGGTCATCATTATAAAAAGTATCCGTTGTAAGAATATTTCCTACTTTAGGTTGTATTCCTAACTCCATTGCTTTATCATAGGCTTTTTTCAATAATTTAAAACTTGCTGTAGGAGCATAATCCATGCCATTAAATCTAATCTTATTTATTGCAGAGTCTGTTGAAGAACTCATGGCAATTACTATATCTCTGAGTTCGATATCTGGTTGCAAAGAACCACAAGTACCTATTCTTATGAGATTTTTCACGTTGTAACTGGTTATAAGCTCATTTACATAAATAGATAAGGAAGGTACTCCCATGCCTGTACCTTGAACTGATACTCTTTTCCCTTTATAATGCCCTGTAAAACCATACATTCCTCTAACTTCATTGTAACATTTTACATCTTCAAGAAAATTTTCTGCTATGTATTTAGCCCTTAAAGGATCTCCTGGCAATAACACTGTTTGAGCGATTTCGTTTTCTTTAGCCCCAATATGTATGCTCATCTGAATCTCTCCTTCTATAATAGTTTTGCCCATATATAATATTAGCAAAAAACAACTTTTAAATCAAACAAAAATTTATGGACCAAACAATTTTTAAATTTTGCATAAATAAAAAATACCACAGAATCATGGTATTTTAAATCCATGTGAGCAAGTCTATAAGCCGAGTTCTGTCGAGGATGGCCATCTATCTAGGGTGTCAGTCGCCTGACACTTCTAGCAGCATAACCCGAGGGAAACGGCGGGCCACCTACTCCCTCCTATTCGCCTTGCTCCAGGTGGGGTTTGCAGAGCAGACCAGTCGCCTGGTCCCTGGTGAGCTCTTACCTCACCTTTCCACCCTTACCTGGCACTCACAAGTTGAGTGCTAGGCGGTATATCTCTGTTGCACTTTCCTTGGAGTCGCCTCCACCGGGTGTTACCCGGCACCCTGCCCTGTGGAGCTCGGACTTTCCTCGTGCAAAATTGCAGGTGCAATTTTGCACGCGGCCATCCGACTTACTCACATGCGTTATTTCATATATATTTCTTAACATCAACCGAGTATATATTATCATATATATTTATTTCTGTCAACCTAATTATAGATATATAAAAGGATCTTTTTGACTTTCACTAACTAATACTTCTATTTCGTGTCCCTGTTCCTGAGTTTCATCAATTATATATTCTGCAATAAACCTGACTGCAATATTCTCCGTACTAAAATGTCCAGCATCAATTAAAGCCAATCCGAGGTGTTGGGCTTCTACCGCATCGTGATAGCCAATGTCTGCTGTTATTAAAACATCCGCTCCTTTAGAAACAGCTTTGTGAATAAGACTTGCACCGCTTCCACCACATACAGCCACTTTTCTAATCTTTTTATTTAGGTCTCCTACCACTCTTAAATTATTAATTTTAAGTTTTGTTTTTACTTGTAAAGCTAATTCTTGCAAAGTAGTTTCTGAAATAATTCCAATTCTTCCAAGCCCATATTCTTCTTTAACATTTTCCAAAGAATAAATATCATAAGCAACCTCTTCATAGGGATGAACATTCAGCATTGCAGTTACCACTTTTTCTAAATATCTCAGAGGTACTATAGTTTCTATCTTTACTTCTTCTGTCTTTTCTAGTTTCCCTATTTCACCAATAAATGGGTTTGTTCCTTCTAAAGGTCTATAAGTTCCAATGCCTCGCACCTGAAAAGTAGCATCACTATAATTCCCAATGAAACCAGCGCCCGCACTACACATGGCATTTTTTACCACTTCTTCATATCCTTGCGGCACATAAACTGCAATTTTTTTATATCCTTCGGAATAAGTGACAGCCAAAACTTCCCTATCGTATATTCCTAGGATATTGCATAAAATATCATTCATACCATTTGGAGCTATATCAAAAGAAGTATGTGCTGCATAAAGGGAAATATCATTTTTAATAAGTTGTATTAACAAGGAGCCCACTGGATTATCAGCCCTGACATTTTTTATTGGCTTAAAAACTAACGGGTGATGAGTTACAATCATATCTACTCTTTTGTCAATTGCTTCCTTAACTACTTCAGAAGTAGCATCCAAAGCTACTAAAACTTTTGAAACATCTTTAGAACCATCTCCTATTAACAATCCCACGTTATCCCACTCTTCAGCAAATTTACGCGGTGCAAGTTTATCCATTATGGAAGCTATTACTTGGCATTTCAAGCCCATTTATCAACACCTCGAATTTCTTTACTTTTTCCTCTAATTGCTTACGCTTTTCATTGGACTCTGGAAGTTTACTTATGATTTTCTTCATTTTGTCGATTTTATATTGTAAGAATTCTTCTAGTAGTGGATGTCTTTTTTGTAAGAGTTTTTCCCCTACTTCATAATATATGTGATTTTTGACTTTTTGTCTACCATGTTCTGCTACTATTATTTCATAATATTTTTGATTTTCCTTAACTAATTCCTCATCAGAAATTTTGTATCCATTTTCTATTAAGTATTTCCTCAAGTCTGCTGAATCTCTCATAGGTTGAAATATAAATTTTTTGATAGTTTTTGCAATATTTTTTCCCTCATCTAGTATTTTTGTAATTGAAATTCCTCCCATACCTGCAATGACAACTATGTCTACTTCCCCTGGCGATAAAACATTAAGACCATTCCCTAACCTTGTGTCTATCAAAGATTGCAAATTTCGCTTCTCAACTTCTTTTACAGCTTTACTTAATGAACCTTTATTTAAATCTGAAGCAACAACATAGGTAGATATTTTGTTTTCGATAAGGTAAACAGGAATAAACCCATGATCAGTCCCGATGTCTGCAACTTTTGACCCATGAGGAATGTATTCAGCAATTTTCCTTAATCGCTCTGTAAGTTTCATGTAATCCTCCTAAAAGTATAAAAAATAAAAAAGCATTTAAAGCTAAATGCTTTTTCTCTCAATGGTGGGCCTTCAGGGATTTGAACCCCGGACCAATCGGTTATGAGCCGACCGCTCTGCCAGCTGAGCTAAAGGCCCAAAAAGTGGCTCCTCAGGTAGGATTCGAACCTACAACCTACCGGTTAACAGCCGGTTGCTCTACCCTTGAGCTACTGAGGAATACAATAATAATTATACAGATTTTTGTCCTCTTGTCAAGAAGCTTATTTAATCAAGGAAATCTTTTAATTTTTTGCTCCTGCTGGGATGCCTCAATTTTCTTAATGCTTTTGCCTCAATTTGTCTTATGCGTTCTCTTGTAACATTAAATTCTTTTCCTACTTCCTCTAATGTTCTTGCTCGGCCGTCATCAAGACCAAATCTAAGTCTTAGTACTTTCTCTTCCCTTGGCGTTAGAGTATCAAGAACATCCATCAACTGTTCTTTTAGCATTGTATAAGCCGCAGCTTCTGCTGGAGCTGGTGCATCTTCGTCAGGTATAAAATCTCCTAAGTGGCTGTCTTCCTCTTCTCCAATAGGGGTTTCTAAAGATACAGGTTCCTGGGCTATTTTCATTATCTCTCTTACTTTTTCTTCTGGCATACCCATCTCTTTTGCCAATTCTTCAGCGGTAGGTTCGCGACCTAATTCCTGCAGCAATTGCCTTTGAACTCTTATCAATTTATTTATAGTTTCTACCATGTGTACAGGGATTCTTATGGTTCTTGCCTGGTCTGCAATAGCTCTTGTGATAGCTTGTCTTATCCACCATGTGGCATAAGTACTGAATTTGTAACCTTTTCTATAGTCAAATTTTTCAACTGCTTTGAGTAATCCTAAATTTCCCTCTTGTATCAAATCTAAGAAAAGCATTCCTCTTCCTACATATCTCTTTGCTATGCTTACAACCAATCTTAAATTAGCTTCTATAAGTCTTTTTTTAGCTTCTTCGTCTCCTTGTTCGATTCTTTTTGCTAATTCAATCTCTTCTTCCGGAGTTAGAAGAGGAATCTTGCCTATCTCTTTCAAATACATTCTAACAGGGTCATCTATACTGATTCCTTCAGGAAGAGAAAGGTCTAAGTCTAAATCTTCTTCAGTTATTTCTTCCTGACGAGGTTCTTCCCCAACAATTTCAATTCCCATATCTTCAAAAGCATCATATACTTTCTCAATTTGGTCGGGATTTAAATCAATATCTTCTAAGGAATCCATTATCTCATTGTAGGTGAGCATCCCAGTTTTTTTCCCTTTATTGATAAGTTCTGTAATTGCTTCTTTAGATAATTCTTCGTTGTTCATAGGTTTCCCCTCCCTATGGGTTTCTTTCTTTTTAGCCATTTTTTATCTTTAGCATCTCCTTTTCACAATTTTGTAATTCTATTAAAAGTTGCCTTTCTTTCTCTATATCCCCCACCATATGAGCCTCATTTATAGCTCTTTTGATGCTCTCTCTTTTAACCGCCAAGCTGTTAATGAGAATCTTGTTTATAATATCATCAATAGCTTGCTCAGTAATATTTTCACTCTCGTAAAAAGCTTTAATAATATCGTTAAAATCAGATATAAGATTTTCCTCTTGTAATAAATAAACAATATCATTTATTTGAGTTTTGTTTCCATCTTCTAACCTTGACATTATTTCTTCAAAAATTGGCCTTAATTTAACATTCTCAAGCATATCGGCGGTAATTGTTTCTTTCACTTTTTTATAAAGATTATTATCATACAAGAGCAATGCAATTAAGTATTTTTCTGGCGATATTTTACTACTACTGTATATATTATGCCTTATATTACCAGCTATATACATATTTTTTTGATTTTTTTTCGATTTCCCTATTGACAAAACGACCAACCTCTGTTCTCACTGCATTCTCAGGTATTTGAGCAACTTTAGCTACTGAAGAAATATAAACTTCTCTTTTCACTTCATCAGAAAGTTTTGCAATATCTTTTGCAATTTTTTTAACATATATTATTCTATCTTGAGGATTATCAAGGTCAAGATTTTTTCTATATACTTTTGCTTTAAACTCAATTAAACTATCGGCATTTTCTATTAATTGATTAAATGCCTCTACTCCTTTCTTTTTTATAAACTCATCAGGGTCTTTCCCATGAGGTATAGTTAATACTTTTATATTTAAATTCAATTCATCAAGAATGTCAAGTCCCCTTAATGCGGCACTAATACCAGCTTCATCAGCATCATAAGCAATTACAACATTTCTTTTATACCTTTTTATGAGTCTTGCTTGGTCCTCTGTCAAAGCAGTCCCTAAAGATGCTACAGCACAATCTATTCCAGCCTGATGTAAGGAAATAGCATCCATATATCCTTCTACAATTATAAATTTATCTTGTTGAGTTTTTTTAGCGAAATTTATTGCAAATAGGTTTTTCCCTTTTTTAAAGACTTCCGTCTCCGGAGTGTTCAAATATTTAGGCAAACTATCGTCAATAGAGCGTCCTCCAAAACCTATAATATTACCCTTTACATCTATTATAGGAAACATCATTCTATTTCTAAATCTGTCATAATAGCGGTTATTTTTTTGAGACAAAAGTCCTGCCTTTACCAAAAAACTTTCTGTATAGCCTTTTTCCTTTAAAAAATTTAAAAGTCCATTTCCTTGAGGTGGGGAATAACCTATTCCAAATTTTTTAATCGTTGCTTCTGTCAAACCTCTTTTTCTTATATAAACTAAGGCCTGTCTACCTTCTTCAGAAAAAAGCTTATTATAAAAATACATAGCTGCTAATTTATTTATTTTGTATATTTCGTCAATAAGTTTCTTTTTTTGGTACTCCTTTTCTGTCAACTCAATTTCTTCAAGAGTTATTCCCACTCTATCTGCTAAAAATTCAATTGCTTCTTTAAAAGTCAAATTCTCAATATCCATTATAAAAGTAACAACATTTCCACTAGCATTACAGCCAAAGCAGTGATAAACCTGTTTTTCTTGACTCACCATAAAAGATGGAGTTTTTTCTCTATGAAAAGGACACAGACCTTTAAATTCTTTTCCCGCTTTTTTTAGTTCTACATACTCTGATATAACATCTATTATGTCATTTGCTTCAATCACTCTTTCAATCATTTCTTTTGAGTAAGCCATCAATATCACCTGATTATTCTATTCGACAAAAATTGTTAAATTCCTCTTTACAAATTAATTTATTAGTGACGACCAATATATATTCGACAAAAGATTCAAAAATCCTTCTGTTGTTAATTAAATTTTTATTAAAATCAAAAAATATTTTACTCAAACCAGGGACTGGGTAAAAAAATCTCTTTGTATTTTAAAATAGCATATTTGTCTGTCATACCAGCAATATAATCAGCAACAGCTCTTTCTCTTCCATAAATCTCAGCAAGTTTTATAAATTCTTGAGGCATCTTGTCAATATTGTCATAAAAGTAATAAAACAACTGTTCTACTATTCTTTTTGCTTTTTCCTCATCTTTTTTAGCTCTTGATCCAATATAAACTTTTTCGAACAAAAAATATCTTAAACTATAAGTAGCCTCATAAATCTCTTTGCTCATTGAAACTTTCGGCTTTCCAAAACTATTATTTATAACATCTTTTACCATTGTATTTATTCTTTTACTGTGCTTATCACCTAAGATTGCTATTAAATCTTTAGGTAAATCTTCGGGATTTAAAACTTTCCCTCTTATTGCATCATCAATATCATGGTTAATATAAGCTATCTTATCAGAAATTTGTACTACTTGCCCTTCTAATGTCTGAGGCTTTCCTGAAGTAGAATGGTTACAAATGCCATCCTTAACTTCCCAAGTTAAATTAAGACCCTCTCCATCCTTTTCCAAAACCTCAACCACTCTAATGCTTTGTTCATTATGTCTAAAACCATCTTTTAAAAGTCTATTCAAAACCTCTTCACCAGAATGGCCAAAAGGAGTATGTCCTAAATCATGACCTAAAGCAATAGCTTCTGTCAAATCTTCGTTTAACCTCAAGGCTCTCGCAATTGTTCTTGCAATCTGAGATACCTCTAATGTATGAGTCAGCCTTGTTCTATAATGGTCACCTTCTGGAGAAATAAAGACCTGTGTTTTGTGGCTCAATCTTCTGAAAGCCTTACTATGAATAATCCTATCTCTATCTCTTTGAAATTCTGTCCTTATATCGCATTTTTCCTCTTCTTTATCCCTGCCGCGAGTTTCGCGGCTTTTTGTCGCATAAGGAGAAAGCAGCTGATATTCTAATTCCTCTGTAATTTCTCTAATTTTCATTTGACCACCCAGCCTTTTTTATTTGTGGTGATCGAGTAGGAGCTGAATAATTATTTTATTCAGCGTCCTCTCACACCACCGTACGTACCGTTCGGTATACGGCGGTTCATTAGGAATTGTGTACAATTAGATATCTTTGGGATAAACTCTTATAACCTATGCTCTCAAAGTATTTATTTGTAAGAGTCTTATTTAGGATTGGGCTATTGGATATTCTCCAGTAGCCTTTCCTTGTATTGGCGTATTCCCAGGCTTTTTGTTCTTCTACTCCTAGTTTTACTAAGTTATCATGCTTCGTTTTTATCTTCTTCCATTGTTTCCATATACATGCCCTCAGTCTTCGCCTTATCCATTCGTCAAAGGTTTTCATTATGCTTTTCGCGTCTGCTAATCCAAAATAGTTGACCCATCCTGTTGTTATTTGATTTAGTCTTTTTATTCTGTTTTCCATGCTTATTCCCTTGTTCCGATTGGTTATTTCTCTTACTTTTCCCTTAAACCTTTTGATGGATTTTTCATGGATTCTTATTCTTACTTCGTTTTCTTTTGTATAGAATGAAAATCCAAGAAATTTTCTTCTCCATGGTCTATCTACAGCACTTTTTGCTTCGTTGACTTTTAGTTTTAATTTGCTTTCTATGAATTTCTTTATGCTCTTCATTACTCTGTTTCCTGCAGACCTGCTTTTTACATATATGTTGCAGTCATCTGCATATCGGCAGAATTTATGCCCTCGTTTCTCAAGTTCTTTGTCTAGTTCGTCCAACATTATGTTTGCTAATAGGGGACTTAATGGCCCTCCTTGGGGTGTCCCTTCTTCTGTTGATACTTTGATTCCGTTTATCATTACTCCTGATTCTAGGTATCTTCGTATTAACTTTAGTACTCTTTTGTCCCCTATCCGCTTTTCTAGTTTGGACATTATTATGTCGTGGTTTACTCTGTCAAAGAATTTTTCTAAGTCCATATCTACAACCCATGTGTATCCTTCATTTATGTATGCTTCTGCGGCTTTTATTGCGTCTTTTGCACTGCGTCCTGGTCTGAATCCATAACTGCTATCTGAAAATGTATGGTTGTAGACTTTATTTAGTATTTGGGCTATTGCTTGTTGTATTAGTCTGTCTAGTACTGTAGGTATTCCTAGTAGTCTTACTCCTCCATCTGGTTTGGGAATTTCTACTCTTCGCACTGGTTGTGGTTTGTATTTCCCTTCCAGCAGTTGTTGTTTTATGGTTGACCAGTTTTCTTTGAGATACGGTAGAAGTTCATCTACTTCCATCCCATCGACTCCATGGCTTCCTTTATTTGCAACAACGCGCTTGTATGCTGCTTCCATGTTTCCTCGTTCTACTATCATTTCAAGCATCTTGCTGGTATATCTTTGTACTTCGTTTCTTCCATCTTCCGACGCCGATGATATACTATGCACTTCCGTTGTCTTTTGAAATTCCATTTCTCTATTCAACGGATAGCCTCTTTGTTGAGTTGTCTGCAGTCTTCGCATATCTTTCGAGTCCATAAGATTTTCAAAACCTCCTAACGTTCGGTCCTTCCTTATCTATTCATGACTAGATAAGTACTATGACCTCTGCTGACTTCTCAAGGTTCAGCCATACATCACTGCATGGGTTGTCACTTCAGATTTTACTTCCACGACTTATCCTTGAGACCTCCCCGGGTAAGAACGATAACTTTCATCTCATATATCTGCCAGATTTACTGTATGGGATTCGGGTAGTGTTGGACTTCGTTTTGTTACGCAAACTCATCCATCCCAATTCAGCCTCTTATCTGGTTCTTGTTCATCAGACCGAGATTTTGCCTTAAGCTTCCTTCAGATTCCACCTCACGATGGACACCCTTGCTCTTGGCTAGTGGTTCCCACTACCAAGCCCACAGCGGACTTTCACCGCCTAGTTATCGCCCATGCCGGGCGCACGTAAAAATAAAAACCCATAAAAGGGTTTTTCCATTTCTTTTCTTGATACCGTCGTTTTTATTTAGCCATCATTACAGTCAACACCATAGACAAAATTATAAACAATACCGCCGCTATAGTTGTAAGTCTCTCTAGTGTCCCCTCCATGGTTCGAGCTTTATTCTTTCCAAAAAATGTTTCTGCTCCTCCTGCAATTACACCCGAAATACCTGCACTTTTGCCCTTTTGTAAAAGTATAACTACTATCAAGAAAATGCTAACCAAAATTTGTATACTCATAAGTACAGTTTTTAGCATATTTACACCGCCTTATCTCTAATTTTTGAAACACAATACCACAGTTTATATTATACAAAGAATTGTTATGCTAATCAAGAGGTTTTTATATAAAAAGGGAATCCTTTTTGGATCCCCTTATTTCTTAATATTGTAAAAAGCATTTTTGCCAAGATATTGAGCTGTGCTTCCTAAAGCTTCTTCAATTCTTAAAAGCTGATTATATTTTACGACTCTGTCAGTTCTTGCAGGCGCTCCAGTTTTAATTTGCCCTGCATTTACTCCAACTACAAGGTCTGCAATTGTAGAATCTTCTGTTTCCCCTGAGCGGTGAGACACAACAGCTGTGTAACCTGCTCTTTTTGCCATTTCAATAGCATCAAGAGTTTCTGTCAATGTTCCTATTTGATTAAGTTTTATGAGTATTGAATTTGCAACGCCCATGCTTATACCTTTTGAAAGTCTTTGAGTATTTGTTACAAATATATCGTCACCGACAATTTGAATTTTTTTACCGAGCCTGTCGGTCAAGAGTTTCCATCCATCCCAATCTTCTTCAGCAAGTCCATCTTCAAGAGAGACAATAGGATATTTATTTACAAGCTGTTCTAAAAAATCTACCATTTCAGCAGATGTTCTTACAATTCCCTCACCCTCAAAATGGTATTTCCCATCTTCTTTGTACATTTCAGTAGCTGCAGGGTCCAATGCTAATGCTATATCTTCTCCTGGAACATATCCAGCTTTCTCTATAGCTTCAAGAATCACCTGAATTGCCTCTTCATTTGACGTAAGGTTAGGTGCAAATCCTCCTTCATCACCAACTGTTGTACTTAACCCTTTAGAATGTAACACGTTTTTCAAATTGTGATAAACTTCTGAACACATCCTTAATGCTTCGCGGAAGTTTGGAGCCCCAATAGGCATTATCATAAACTCTTGTATATCTACATTGTTATCAGCGTGTTTTCCACCGTTTAATATGTTCATCATAGGTACAGGAAGTACTTTTGCATTTACACCACCAATGTATTGATACAAAGGTAAACCACATTCCTCAGCTGCTGCTTTTGCAACTGCTAATGATACCCCTAAAATTGCGTTTGCACCTAATTTGCTCTTATTTGGAGTTCCATCTAGTTCAATCATCGCTTTGTCAATTGCTACTTGGTCTTGCGCTTCCATACCAATTAGCTCAGGAGCAATGATATCATTGACATTTTGAACAGCTTTTAGTACTCCTTTTCCCAAATATCTTGATTTGTCTCCATCTCTTAATTCAACTGCTTCAAAAGCTCCTGTAGAAGCCCCTGAAGGCACAGCAGCTCTTCCTACTGCACCGCTATCTAATTCTACCTCTACTTCAACTGTAGGATTTCCACGGGAGTCAAGTATTTCTCTTGCAAAAATATCAATTATTGACGACATGACAACTTCTCCTTTCTTTTTAAATTTTTTAAATTTTATTTTAAATTTTATTTTCTTCCAATGATTAAAGATTTTCCTGTCATCTCTTTAGGAATTGGTAATTTCATTATGTCTAATATAGTTGGAGCAATATCAGCCAGTATTCCATCTTTTCTTAAATCAATATCTCCTTCGCCTATCACTATGAAAGGCACTGGGTTTGTAGTATGAGCAGTTTGTGGCTCTTTTGTCACAGGGTCAATCATCTCTTCCGCATTGCCATGGTCAGCTGTTATAATTATTGTCCCTCCTACACTTTGAACAGCATTTACTACTCTTCCAACACACTCATCTATTGCTTGAATCGCTTTTATTGCAGCATTTAAAACTCCTGTATGCCCTACCATATCAGGATTTGCAAAGTTTAAAAGAATAAAACCATATTGATTTGACATAATCTTAGGTATTACAGTATCTGTAACCTCATAAGCACTCATCTCTGGTTTTAAATCGTAAGTAGCTACTTTAGGCGAAGGAACTAAAATTCTTTCTTCCCCTTCATTTGGCTCTTCTACGCCACCATTGAAGAAGAAAGTCACATGGGCGTATTTTTCTGTTTCTGCAATTCTAAGCTGTTTAATCCCTTTTTTACTTAAGTATTCACCAAGAGTATTCTCCAGTCTTTCTGGCTTATACGCCACATGTATGTTTTTAAAAGTTTCATCATATTGAGTCATAGACACGAAAAATACAGGCAAATACCCTTTTTCTCTTTCAAAATGGTTAAAAACTTCATCAATAAAGGCTCTTGTGAGCTGCCTTGCTCTGTCAGGTCTAAAATTGAAGAATATTATAGAATCCCCCGCTTCTACCGTAGCAACTGGCTTTCCATTTTTCAAAATTACGGTAGGTTCTACGAACTCATCTGTTTGGTCTTTGGAATAAGCTATATCTATTGCTTCCATTGGTGAATTAGCGTAAACACCTTTCCCTAAAACTATTGCATCATAAGCCTTTTTAGTTCTATCCCATCTTTTGTCTCTATCCATTGCATAATATCTTCCAGAAATCGTTGCAATTTTTCCTATACCAATCCTGTTTGACTCTTCTTCAAACTGCTTTATATATTCTTTTGCACAGGCAGGTGGAACATCTCTTCCATCTAAGAAAGCATGAATATATACTTCTTTTAGCCCCTGATCTTTTGCCAACTTCATTAAAGCAAATAAATGAGTTATGTGGCTGTGAACCCCTCCATCTGACAAAAGGCCAAAAAGATGTAGTTTTGAGTTGTTTTTCTTTACATTTTCTATCGCATCTAAAAATTCTTTTTTCTTAAAAAAGGTACCTTCTTTTATATCTTTACTAATCCTTGTAAGCTCTTGATATACTATTCTTCCCGCTCCCATATTTAAGTGACCTACTTCTGAATTTCCCATTTGTCCCTCAGGAAGTCCCACTGCAAGGCCACTGGCGGAAAGAGTTGTATGGGGATAGTTTTTAAAGTAAAAATCTAAATTTGGAGTATTAGCTTGATATACTGCATTTCCTTCTTTTTTGTCTGATAGTCCAAACCCATCCAGTATAACTAGCATAGTTAATTTTTCAGGCATATAATCCTCTCCTTAATAATTGACAATCTTTGCAAAATCTGATGCTACAAGACTTGCGCCCCCTACTAAAGCCCCATCTATATCGCTTTCTGCCATGAGTTCAGAGATGTTTTCTGGCTTTACACTCCCCCCATACTGTATCCTAACCAGATCTGACTTTTCTTTTCCATAAAGGGAAGCTATAGTATCCCTTATAGCTTTTATCACTTCATTGGCATCTTTAGCTGTGGCAGTTTTGCCAGTGCCTATAGCCCAGATTGGCTCATAAGCTATTACTACGCTGACAATGTCATCTTGTGAAACGTCTTTTAATGCCTCTTTAGTTTGACTTAAAACTACTTCAAAAGTTTTTCCTTCTTCTCTTTGAGAAAGAGATTCTCCTACACACACAATAGGATTCAAACCGTGAGAGAGCGCGGATAAAACTTTTTTATTGACCATTTCATCCGTCTCACCAAAATACTGCCTTCTTTCAGAATGACCTATTACAACATATTTCACGCCAATCTCTTTAAGCATTAAAGGTGAAATTTCTCCCGTATATGCGCCCTTTTCTTCCCAGAACATATTTTGAGCACCGAGGAGAATATTTGTGCCTTTGATGACTTTGCTCACTTCTGTCAAATCCACAAAGGGAGGTATGACTACCACTTCTGCTTTTGCCTCTTTAACCTGAGGTATCAATTCCTCAACTAACTTAACCGCTTCAGAAGGGGTCATGTGCATTTTCCAGTTACCTGCAATTATTGGTCTTCTCAAAACAAACACCCCTTTACTTATCATTTAAAACATCAATTCCTGGCAATACTTTACCTTCCAAAAATTCTAGTGATGCCCCTCCTCCAGTAGAAATATGAGTAACCTTATCCGCATATCCTAATTGCTCTATAGCAGCTGCAGAATCACCACCGCCTACTATAGTAGTACCTTTGCATTCACTCAAAGCTTTCGCAATAGCCTCTGTACCTTTTGCAAACTCAGGAATTTCAAAAACTCCCATAGGCCCATTCCACACTACTGTCATGGCATGTTTTATCACTTTTGAGTATTCTTCAATAGTCTTAGGTCCAATGTCTACTCCTATTTGGTCTTGAGGCATTTTGTCTATATCGACTACTTCATAAGGTACGCCTGATTTCAATTCTCTAGCAATAACTGTATCAAAAGGAAGCATCAAATTAACACCTTTTTGCTTAGCCTTCTCCATTAATTCTTTAGCTAACTCTATTTTATCCTCTTCTAAAAGCGACTTACCAATTTCATATCCTTTTGCTTTTATAAAGGTGTAAGCCATACCACCGCCAATTAAAAGGCTATCTACTTTTTCTAATAGGTTTGTTATAACCCCTATTTTGTCAGAAACTTTAGCTCCTCCTAATATAGCGACAAATGGTCTCTTTGGATTTTCTAAAGCTTCCCCCATAATAGTAAGTTCTTTTTCAATTAAAAAACCTGATACTGCCGGCAAATAAGCCGCAACGCCTGCTGTAGAAGCATGGGCCCTGTGAGCTGTACCAAAAGCATCATTTACATATATATCCGCTAAAGAAGCTAACTCTTTTGCAAATTGAGGGTCATTTTTCTCTTCTTCTGCGTGGAATCTCACATTTTCTAAAAGCAATACTTCTCCTTCTTTTAATGCAGCTGCTTTTGCTTTAGCATCATCTCCAATTACATCCTCTGCTATAATGACTTGTTTTGCCAAAAGCTCTGACAACCTTTTTGCAACAGGTTTTAAAGAATATTCTGGATTTACTTTGCCCTTTGGTCTTCCAAGGTGAGATACTAGTATTACTTTAGCATTGTGATTTATTAAATACTCAATAGTAGGAAGTGCTGCTTTTATACGCGTATCATCTGTTATATTTTTATTTTCATCCATAGGCACATTAAAATCTACTCTAACTAAAACTCTTTTTCCCGCCACATCTACATCCCGCACGGTTTTTTTCATCACAAAAACCTCCTTATATTAGGATTTAAAGGTCCGGTCCATAAATGGACACGGACCTTTTACTACATTAGAGTCTCTCAGCAATATATTTTGCAAGGTCAACAACTCTGTTGGAATAACCCCATTCATTGTCATACCAAGAAACAGCTTTCACTAATGTTCCTTCAATTACCATTGTAAGAGGTGCATCAACTATAGAAGACCTCTCGTCTCCTTTATAGTCCATTGAAACTAATGGCTCTTCAGAATAACCTAAAATGCCTTTCATATATGTTTCAGAAGCTTCTTTCAACGCTGCATTAACTTCTTCAACTGTAACAGGTACTTCAACTTCTGCAACAAGGTCAACAACAGATACATTTGGAGTTGGAACCCTCATCGCAAAACCATTCATTTTCCCTTTTAATTCAGGAATTACTAAGTGAATAGCCTTTGCTGCGCCTGTTGTAGTAGGTATTATTGACATAGCCGCAGACCTTGCTCTCCTCAAATCGCTGTGAGGTAAATCAAGTATTCTTTGGTCATTTGTGTAAGAGTGAACTGTTGTCATCATACCTTTCTTTATACGGAATTTGTCATTAATAACCTTTGCTAATGGTGCCAAACAATTAGTTGTACAAGAAGCATTTGAAATTACATGATGGTTAGCTGGATCATACATATTTTCATTAACACCCATAACAATTGTTATGTCCTCATTCTTAGCAGGTGCAGAAATTATAACTTTTTTAGCTCCAGCATGGATGTGCTTTATAGCATCATCTTTGTTTGTAAATCTTCCTGTGGATTCAATTACAATGTCTACTCCTAATTCTCCCCATGGAAGCTTTGCAGGGTCAGTTTCTTTGAAAATTTTAATTTCCTTGCCATTTACAATTAACGCATCATCCGTATAAGAGACTTCCCCTTCAAATTTGCCAAAAGTAGAATCGTATTTTAATAGATGAGCCAATGTTTTTGCATCTGTTAAATCGTTGATAGCTACAAATTCAAGGTCAACATTTTTCTTAAATGCAGCTCTGAATACATTTCTTCCAATTCTTCCAAAACCATTGATAGCAACTTTAACACCCATTATGTATTCCTCCTTGATTTTTATTTTATAAACACCTGAAAAGGTGTTTTAAACAATTTTTAAAATCTCAAAAGCAGCTCCTTCATCAGTGACAAGCACTTGTACATTGCCACTTCTGCAAGTAGACACAATAGCTTCCGCTTTACCTTTTCCGCCAGATACTGCTATTAAATTTTTAACAAACTTCAAGTCTTCTAAAGTCAAGAAAATACTTGGTGTAGCATAGACTACTTTCCCTTCTTTATCAAAGTAATATCCTAAAGCTTCAGCAGTAGCATTATTCTTTTCCAAAAAATCTCTAATATCTTGGGGTAAATTTCTTCTCTCTGCCATTACATCTGCACGACCTATTCCAAATATTAAAATATCAGCTTTTTTTAAAGTTTCTACCACATCTTTTATATCCGGTTCTTTGATAAGACTTTTTACCGCTTCTTTGCCCAAATTATCCGGCACGTGCAACATTTTATATGTACCACCAAGTTTTTTAGCTAAAATTGAAGCGATTGTATTCGCTTGCTTTTCTACTTCTCTCCCCAATCCACCACGAGCAGGTACAACTACTATGTTTGATTTGGAATAAAGCTGAGGCATCCCATTAGCCACTTCCAGCACAGTTGAACCACCAGTTAAAGCAATAATACTGTCATAGTTTATTATAGTTTTTAGGTAATTCGCTGCTGATTTTCCTAATTCTTTTTTTATCATAGGATCTCGTTCTGTATCTCCAGGTACAACTATGACCTTCTCAATGCTTAGCTTGTCCTTTAACAAACTCTCAATATTGTTAAGTCCTTTAAGCTCATGTATAAAATCTTTTAAATTCTCAATTAATTCTTCTCCCTCTTTGGTGATAGTCATACCCAAGGGATTTATATCTACCAAACCTTGAGCCTTTAAAAAAGATACCTCACTTCTAATTATTCGTTCTCCTATATTCAACTGGTGTGAAAGTGCCCTTCGCCCTATGGGTTGATTAAAATATATGTTTCGCATTATAGTATATCTCTTTTGAAGTAAATCTATTAACTCTGGTACTATCTTTTGTTGTAAAGCTATAATATCTTTCATGTCATTTCCCTCTTCAGGACGGTTAAAGTCCCGTTATTCTATAAATGTCCCACATCTCATAAAAAAGTATTTACATTAACTATTTTATACTATTAATAAAGCTTTTTCAATAGCCTAAATGGGCATTTAAATGCCCATTTAATATCTTCTTCTTTTGATAGTAGAAGGAATATTGCATTCCTCTCTATATTTTGCCACTGTCCTTCTTGAAATATTAATATTTTTTTCTTTTAAAATATCAGCTATTTTTTGGTCACTTAGAGGATTTGCGGGATCCTCTTCTTCAATCAATTTTTTTATAAGGTTTTTAATAGTTTCAGCAGAAAATTGATTACCATTTGTATTGGAAATACCAGATTGGAAAAAGAATTTTATCTCGAAAAGTCCTCGAGGAGTTGCAACATATTTGCCGTTTATAGCTCTGCTGACGGTAGACTCGTGAATACCTACAATATCAGCAATTTGTTTTTGGGTCATAGGCTTTAAGTAATTAATACCTTTATCAAGAAAATCCCTTTGTAACTCCACTATAGCTTTAACTACTTTATACAAAGTTTCTTTTCTGCTTTCTAAACTCTTTATAAGCCACATAGCTGATTGCAGTTTTGAATTTATATATTTTTTAGCTTCTTCATCATGGCTGTTCAAAATAGAATGATAGTAATTATTAATCTTGAGCTTAGGAGTAACTGAATCGTTTACTATAACAAAATATTCACCATCTCTTTTTACTACTTCCACATCTGGTACAATATATCTAACATCTGCTATAGAAGAAAAGCTACTTCCTGGTTTAGGATTGAGTTTTTTTATAAAATCTACAGCTTGTTGCACTTCTTTTAGGGAAATATTGTACAACTTTGCTAAATATGAATACTTCCCTTCTGCAATTTCCTCAAGATGATAGTCTACCAATTTTTTTATAATGCCTTTGTAACTATCTTGAGCTAAAAGTTGAAGTTTTAAACATTCTTGCAAATTACGCGCTGCAATTCCTGGTGGGTCAAAAGATTGAACTATAGATAATCCTTCTAATACCTCTTCTTCAGTACATTCCAGAATTTCCGCAATATCTTTTATATCCTCTCTCAAATAACCACTCGGACTTAGACTAAATATTATATATTCACATATTTTTTGTATTTTAGGAGAAACAGGTGTTATATGAAGTTGAAACAAAAGGTGGTCAGTCAAAGAAGGCTTTGTGGACACAAAATTTTCATAATTAACTTCTTCTATTTCTTCATCATCGGAATCATCATAATACATTCTCTCTTCTGTTTCTCGTATATATTTAGACAACTCATACAAGTCATATTCATATGCACTCTCATCTTCATCTGTTTCTTCTTTTTCAAGAAGAGGATTAGTCTCTAATTCTTGCTCTATAAGAGTACTAAGTTCTAAGGAATTTAACTGCAAAATCTCAATAGCCTGTTTGAGTTCAGGAGTCATTATAAGTTTTTGAGTTTGTTGAAGTTTCAGGTCGAATTCCATCCTCATATTCATGCACCCTCAATCGTTATTAATAAGTTAACTCATTAAAATAATTAAACTATTTTTTAATTATTATATCACATTTAAACGTTTTATTAAATAAAAAAAGAAGAGCAACTAATAAATACGGAAATCCCGATACTCCCCTTTGTAATCCGACCATCTTTCTTCTACATTATCTACTATCGCCCATCTCAAACCTGTTCTAATAAAATTTATCAATTCTTTAATACTTTCCTCTTCCCCTTCTGCAACAACTTCTACACTGCCATCGTAAAGATTTTCCGCATAACCTTTAATTCCCAAAGAAATTGCCTTTTGATACACAGAATACCTCAGCCCCACCCCTTGCACATGTCCGGTTATGCGCAAATGTATCGTTTTTTTCATAGAAATACTCCTTTCTTATAATTGTAATATAAATTTATCAATAACGTACTTTACACCGTCTTCCATATTAGATTTCGTTATAAAGTCTGCCACTTTTTTGACCTCATCAATAGCATTTTCAACTGCCACACCTAAACCTGCAAATTTGATCATTTCTATATCATTTTCACTATCTCCTATTGCTATTATTTCTTCTCTTTCTATTCCCAAATAACCTCCTAGAATTTTAAGGGCTCTTCCTTTGCTGACTCCTTTATTGACAATTTCAATATTGTCCATATAAGAACTGGTTATCTGTATTGAGGCATTCTTTGACAATTCCTCCCTTATGCTTTTTAATACTTCAACATCATCGTTAAAAACTATGATTTTTAAAATACTATCTTTTAATTTGTCCAACTCTTTTAACGGTTCCTTTATTTCTTGGACATTCACTTTTAACTCTGTTTTAAATAACTCATTCCATTCGGCATACCTTTGAAATTTATTTGTTATCTCCGGAGAAAAAACAGTTTTGTCACTTATAAGCTGAAAATATGTATTGTACTTTTGGCATACTTTTATAATTTCCACCATGCTGTCATAGTTTAGAAGACTTTCATAAATAGTATTATTATCAGGGTCCCTTATCAAAGCACCATTACTTGCAATTATGTAAGTTCTAAAACCAATCATATCTGCGTAGGCATACGCGGAAGCAAAAACCCTTCCTGTAGATATCACTACATATACTCCTTTCCCCCGAGCTTTATGTAATGCTTCTATATTCTCTTTAGATATGGTTTTATCATGTCTTAGAAGAGTATCATCCATATCAATGGCAATTAATTTGTATTGCATTCCTTTCAACTCCTTAATTTATTGTGTTCAATTATATTATACATTATATCACTGTAAATTGCCATATCGTCGATTTGTTCAAAAATAATTGACATTATTAATGAATAGAGATATAATTAAGACACAAAATATTAAAAGAAAAATATTATCTTTTGTGAAATGGAGTGATATAATGGAGGAAGCTGCTGCCCTCTTAAAACAAAAAGGGCTTAAAGTAACACCTCAAAGATTAGCAATACTTAATCTGCTTAGAAACACAAAAGAACATCCTACAGCAGAAACTATATACAAAAAGCTTGCCTCTGATTTTCCCACAATGAGCTTAGCGACTGTATACAAAACATTGGAAGTTCTGAAAAACATGGGATTAATACAAGAATTGAATGTAGGGGAAGGTAGCTTTAGATACGATGCTAACACCAATTCTCATCCCCATGTGGTCTGTATAAGTTGTGGTAAAGTAGAAGACCTTGATGAATCCCTTCTAAAAGACGTTTTAGAGGAAGTTAGTCAGCATACTGACTACAAACTTGTAGAACAAAAGCTCTATTTCTACGGTTATTGTCCGGCTTGCCAGCATAAACTTAATAATTAAATATCACCTCCCATTTTTTATTGATGCAGAAAATGGGAGGTGATATTATGTTATGGTGAAAAAGCTTCTTCTGGATTACCCTGTGGTGGTTCTGGATTAATTTGAGCATTATTTTCCTTTTCTGTATTAGGTAACTCTTGAAATTTTGAATTTTCTACCTTTTTAGTTCCTCTTTTAATTACTCCATCTACTGGCTTATATACATCTGTATATAAAAACTCCCTTTTAACTAATTTGTTATTTTCATAAATCAAACGATATGTATTGACTTTATAACCGGCATGAGGCTCTATTTCTACAACTTCTTCTCCTTGAGGTAGTGTGGGGTCATCTATATATTTTATTTTAGGATCATATTTTTCAACAACCTCTGACTGAATATCTACCCATTTTGAAGGATTTTTCACATAGCCATATATGTTCATTACTAATTTGTTGCCTTCTATGTAGGATTCAATATATATAGGATATTGAGTAGAATTTTTAAATTTTAAATCTAAAGCATCTCCAGAAATAGTAGCATCTTGTCCTGGTGGTACATAGGCTACTGGAAAGCTGTGATGGTATCTTTCAGTAATTGCTATATCTGCCCGTAAAATTGCATTATACAAGGTTGTAGCAATTTGGCATACTCCTCCTCCTATATCCGGTACCAGTTTATTATCTATTATTACAGGAGCTTCTTTGTAACCGTTTTGTATTATTCTCGGTCCTAAAGTTTTATTAAGAGAAAATGTCTCACCCGGCATAAGCAAGGTATCATTTACGGCTCTTGCCGCCACTAGTATATTCTCTGAACGGTTTGTATCTTGAAGATTAAATACGGTAGAAAAAGTAGAAATTCGTCCATTAATCATTTCTAACATTGATTTTGAAATCTTTGCTTCAACTTTCTCCACTACAATCTCTACTTCTGTCTTTTCTGTCTTTCCTTTTACTAATTCATCTATAAGCTGCTTTAGATTTTTTAAAGTTTTCTCTTTATCAACTTTTACACCCTCTACATCTGGCGTAATTTGTCTTACTCCTCTTATAATTTTTATTTTCGCATTAACTGGCTCTTTATCAACCTCTTGAGAAATTTTATCAACAAACTCTTTTAATTTATTTCCATCGTACTTGGGATAAAAGCTAAAATGCTTTCCCTCTTTTTCTGTTATATAAATTTCTCTCATTCTTGCAATAGGGTTTCCTTCTCTACCTATTTTGTAAGCTTGCTCCACCATTTCTTGATAGTTATAAGATAAATTTATATCTTCTGATGTGATAACAAAATCTTTGTCTTGATACTTAGCTGTAATGGAAAAAGAAGGAAGTTTTATCTTGTTTTTAAGAAAATCTGCTGCTTCCTCTTTTGTCATTCCTCCTATGCTTATACCGTTTACAAAAATTCCCTTGGCAATAACCTTAGAATTAAGTATTAAATAAAAATATGTAAAAGAAAATGATAAAAAAGCCAAAAGCAATAAAATAATTGCAATATAAAAGTAATTATTTTTTTTAGTACCACCCTTTGCTTGCATTTTCTTCTCTCCTATTCCTTTTCTTACATTTACAATAGTATGATATTATAACTAGCTCTATAATACAATTAATAATTTCTTAAAAAAGTTACGAAAATATTAATTTTTTCTTTCTTTTTTAAAATATAAACACAGATAATTTACAGGGCACTCATCACATTTAGGCTTTCGCGCCGTACATAAATTTCTTCCGTGATGTATTAAAAGATGATGAGACAAAGACCATAAGTTTTCTGGTATTAATTCCATAAGCTGTTTCTCGGTTGTAAAAACATCTTTACTGTCCGCCAGACCTATGCGATTGGACACTCTGAAAACGTGAGTATCCACTGCTATAGCCTGTTTGGAAAAAGCATTGCTTAAAACTACATTGGCAGTCTTTCTCCCCACACCCGGCAATGTCATCAATTCCTCTAAAGTTTCAGGCACTTTGCTATCGTATTTCTCCTTTAAAATTTTACATGTCTCTAATATACTTTTTGATTTACTCCTATACAAGCCACATTCCCTTATTTCTTCTTGAAGCTCTTCAGGAGTAAGCTTTAAAAAATCCTCCGGCGTTTTATACTTTTTAAAAAGCCTGTCAGTAATTATATTCACTCTTTTGTCTGTACACTGCGCTGACAAAATTGTGGCAATTAAAAGCTCAAACGGATTAGTAAATTTAAGCCCTGACTTAGCATTAGAATAAGTGTTTTTTAGTATTTCTATGACTTTTAAGGCTTCTTCCTTTGTTATTTGCAATTTCCTCACCCTTTTAACCTATTTATCGCTTTTGTCATCATTTCTTTAGCAAATTCATCTTTTTCTTCAATTAAAGCCTCTTTTATTTCAACCACGACTTCTTTATTTTTGTCACACAAATGAGAAAGAGCCCATGCACCATATCCTCTCAAAAGAGGACTTTGTGACTTTAACAAGTTTTTTATAGGCTCTATACAACTTTTCCCCTTTGTATTGACACAAGCAATTATAGCATTTCTTATTATAATGCTTTTTCCCCTCCAAGAGGAAGAAGTTGGTCCAAAAATTTCTGCAAACTCCTTTTTTGACATATTTAAAATTTCTATTAAGTCATGCCTTGGCAGTAACTTATCCGGTAAAAATTCTGGCCTTACTACCTTTTTTGCTCTTTTATTAAAAGGACACACTTGCTGGCAAGTATCACAGCCATATATTCTTCTACCCATTTTCTTAGACATTTTTTCTTCTATTTTGCCTTTTTTGACTGTGATATATGACAAACATTTATTAGCATTTATTATATAAGGTTCAACTATAGCATTTGTAGGACAAGCTTTTATACACAAATTACAATCCCCACATTTAGTTTTTTGCGGTGCATCCGGCTCAAAATATTTGTTTATGAGTATTTCTCCTAAAAAAATATATGAACCATATTCATCGTTTATTATAAGTCCATTTTTCCCAAACCACCCTATCCCTGCATGGTAGGCAATTTCTCTTTCTAAAAGCGGGTTATTGTCCACTAAACATACTGTTTTTACTTCTTGGCATTTTGATTTGATAAATTTAGAAAGTTTTTCCATCTTCTCTTTTAAAACTTTATGATAATCTATTCCCCAACTGCTTCTTGAAACTATACCAAAGCTTCTACTATAATATTTAACCTCATATTCTACATTATATGACAAAGCTATGGCTATAATGGATTTCACTTCAGGCAAAATAAATTCGGGAGAGATTCTTTTTTGTATATCTCTCTCCTCAATAGAACAACTATAGCCTAAATTTTTCCTTTCTTTTAGAAAATTATCATATTCTTTCAAACAATCAGGACTTGCAAAACCTACTAAGTCAATGCCAATTTGTTGCGCAAATTTTTTTATCTCTTCCTTAGTTACACAATCCACTATTTATCCCCTTTATCTTCTTTTTTATTAGACAATAATCCATAATAATATTTAAGCTTTCTATAAACTTTATCGTAAATTTCTTCAAAGCTTTTTCCTGTTAAAATTTCTATCCCTTCTTCAATTGTTTTTACACTGTAGATGTGGAAAAGCCCTTCTTTAACTGCTTCTATAACTTCTTCTGTCAAAACCAAATTATTGACATTTTGATGAGGAATTATTACTCCTTGCTCCCCTGTCAAACCTTTTTCTTTACAGACCTTGTAAAATCCCTCTATTTTATGGGTCACTCCTCCCACCGGTTGTATCTCCCCAAATTGATTGACTGACCCTGTTACGGCAATTCCCTGTTTTATAGGAATTTCTGCAAGGCTAGAAAGGAGTGCATACAGCTCTGTACTGGAAGCACTATCTCCCTCTACTCCTTCATAAGACTGCTCAAAAACAACTCTAGCAGAAAGAGTCAAAGGAAAATCTTTTGCAAATTTACTCCCTAAATAACCTGTCAATATCATAACTCCCTTGTCGTGTATTCTACCGCTCATTTTTGACTCTCTTTCAATATTTACTACCCCTTCTTCTCCAGGATAAGTAGTAACAGTTATTTTAGAAGGTTTGCCAAATTCATAATCCCCAAGGTTTATAACCGCAAGACCATTTACTACCCCTATTTTTTCTCCTTCCACATCTATGAGGTAAATACCACTTCTAAATAGTTCCAAAAACTTTTCTTCTAATTTATTTATCCTCTTAATTTTTCCCTCTATAGCTTTCTTCACATGCTTTTCCGTTACAACAGAACTGCCTTCTATATTTGCCCACGCATCGGCTTCATATAAAACCTCAACTATCTCATTAAACTTAGTAGTTAATTTCTTTTGATCTTCAGAGAGTCTGGTGCTATACTCTATAACCTTTGCTACGCCCGTTTTGTCAAAAGGTTTTAAACCATCCTCTATGCAATGAGTTTTTATAAAAGAAGCCATGTTTTTTATGTTTTCTTCATTTAGTTCCATTTCTTCATTAAAATCCACTTTCACTTTAAACAATTTGCTGAAGTCTTCATCATAATTGTAAAGCAAATAATAAATATAAGGTGTGCCTATTAAGACAACTTTTACGTCTAATTTTATAGGTTCTGGTTTCAACGAAGAAATTGATAAAAAACCGTACTGTGAAGAAATATTTTCAATTATAATTTTTTCCGTCTTTAAAGACCTTTTTAAAGCATCCCAAGCGTAAGGATAAGATAACAAATCTTTTGCTTGCAAAATTAAATAACCGCCATTTGCTCTATGTAATGCTCCAGCTTTTATTTTAGTAAAGTCCGTTGTAGCAATTCCAAAGTCACTTTCATATTCTATACTTCCTGTTATGTTATTATAATTAGGATTATACTCAAACACAACTGGAGCACCGTCAGTATTGCTATTGTCTACAAACAAATTAACCATATACTTTTTTAAAAAGACTTTTTCTTTCCTCATCAAAAAAGGAAATGGCATATCTTCTCCATCAGTACTCTTAAAGCTTTCAATATTTTCTAAGATGTCTTTTTTGACGCTTTCTAAATACTTAAGCACATTTTCACTGACTTTATATCTTCCCTTTAAATCCTCAATTAAATGACCTACAGCAAAAAGACCTATATCATTGTCCAAATTTTTAAGTTCATCCCTTGCTTGTTTGTCAATAGATTGTACTTCCTTCCATATCTGCATGGCCTTTACTTCAAATTCTGCAGCTCTTTTTTCAATTTCTTTTCTTGTTTCTTCATCTAATTGTTGAAACTCTTCTTGACTTATTTGCCTTCCTTCTATAACAGGAATACTTATAATGCCTGTGCGAGTATCTCTTAAGACAAATCCAAAACTTTTTGCAAGCGTATTTAATTCTTCTACTAATTGATTTTTCTTTTCTTGATATTTTTTTATTATTTCACTCTTTTGCAGATCGTAAGAATCCGACTCAAAGGCTTTGGGTATCTCTCTCTGTAACTGTTCTACAAAATCTTCCATATCTTTTTTAAATTGCTTGCCCATTCCAGCTGGTAACTCTATCGCTATTGGTTGGGCAGGTTTTTCAAAATTATATACATAAACCCAGTCTTTTGGCCTTTCTTCCCTTTTTGCAATCTCCTTTATGTAACTAGAAGCAAAACTAGTTTTACCAGTTCCTGTTATTCCAGTTATAAATATGTTGTAGCCTTTTTGCTTTATTTTAATTCCAAATTCCATTGCTTCTTTAGCTCTGTTTTGTCCGATTATTCCTTCTAACGGGGGAATTTCTTCTGTATTCTCAAATTCAAAAATATTAGGATCAATGTACCTTTTCAATTGGTCAAAAGTTAATTTTTCCATAACAACACCACCTATCCTTTTTAATAATAATTATTCGCCAACAAATCAATTTTTCCTCTTTTTACACAAAGAATCGAGTAGGAGCTGAATAATTATTTTATTCAGCGTCCTCTCACACCACCGTACGTACCGTTCGGTATACGGCGGTTCATTAGGAATTGTGTACAATTAGATATCTTTGGGATAAACTCTTATAACCTATGCTCTCAAAGTATTTACTTGTAAGAGTCTTATTTAGGATTGGGCTATTGGATATTCTCCAGTAGCCTTTCCTTGTATTGGCGTATTCCCAGGCTTTTTGTTCTTCTACTCCTAGTTTTACTAAGTTATCATGCTTCGTTTTTATCTTCTTCCATTGTTTCCATATACATGCCCTCAGTCTTCGCCTTATCCATTCGTCAAGGGTTTTCATTATGCTTTTCGCGTCTGCTAATCCAAAATAGTTGACCCATCCTGTTGTTATTTGATTTAGTCTTTTTATTCTGTTTTCCATGCTTATTCCCTTGTTCCGATTGGTTATTTCTCTTACTTTTCCCTTAAACCTTTTGATGGATTTTTCATGGATTCTTATTCTTACTTCGTTTTCTTTTGTATAGAATGAAAATCCAAGAAATTTTCTTCTCCATGGTCTATCTACAGCACTTTTTGCTTCGTTGACTTTTAGTTTTAATTTGCTTTCTATGAATTTCTTTATGCTCTTCATTACTCTGTTTCCTGCAGACCTGCTTTTTACATATATGTTGCAGTCATCTGCATATCGGCAGAATTTATGCCCTCGTTTCTCAAGTTCTTTGTCTAGTTCGTCCAACATTATGTTTGCTAATAGGGGACTTAATGGCCCTCCTTGGGGTGTCCCTTCTTCTGTTGATACTTTGATTCCGTTTATCATTACTCCTGATTCTAGGTATCTTCGTATTAACTTTAGTACTCTTTTGTCCCCTATCCGCTTTTCTAGTTTGGACATTATTATGTCGTGGTTTACTCTGTCAAAGAATTTTTCTAAGTCCATATCTACAACCCATGTGTATCCTTCATTTATGTATGCTTCTGCGGCTTTTATTGCGTCTTTTGCACTGCGTCCTGGTCTGAATCCATAACTGCTATCTGAAAATGTATGGTTGTAGACTTTATTTAGTATTTGGGCTATTGCTTGTTGTATTAGTCTGTCTAGTACTGTAGGTATTCCTAGTAGTCTTACTCCTCCATCTGGTTTGGGAATTTCTACTCTTCGCACTGGTTGTGGTTTGTATTTCCCTTCCAGCAGTTGTTGTTTTATGGTTGACCAGTTTTCTTTGAGATACGGTAGAAGTTCATCTACTTCCATCCCATCGACTCCATGGCTTCCTTTATTTGCAACAACGCGCTTGTATGCTGCTTCCATGTTTCCTCGTTCTACTATCATTTCAAGCATCTTGCTGGTATATCTTTGTACTTCGTTTCTTCCATCTTCCGACGCCGATGATATACTATGCACTTCCGTTGTCTTTTGAAATTCCATTTCTCTATTCAACGGATAGCCTCTTTGTTGAGTTGTCTGCAATCTTCGCATATCTTTCGAGTCCATAAGATTTTCAAAACCTCCTAACGTTCGGCCCTTCCTTATCTATTCATGTCTAGATAAGTACTATGACCTCTGCTGACTTCTCAAGGTTCAGCCATACATCACTGCATGGGTTGTCACTTCAGATTTTACTTCCACGACTTATCCTTGAGACCTCCCCGGGTAAGAACGATAACTTTCATCTCATATATCTGCCAGATTTACTGTATGGGATTCGGGTAGTGTTGGACTTCGTTTTGTTACGCAAACTCATCCATCCCAATTCAGCCTCTTATCTGGTTCTTGTTCATCAGACCGAGATTTTGCCTTAAGCTTCCTTCAGATTCCACCTCACGATGGACACCCTTGCTCTTGGCTAGTGGTTCCCACTACCAAGCCCACAGCGGACTTTCACCGCCTAGTTATCGCCCATGCCGGGCGCACATAAATTTTGGCTGAAGGATAGTCCTCCAGCCAATTAATCTCCTTTATCAATTTTTCCGTCTCTTTCATCCATCTCTTTTTCTGCAAATTTTATCATTTTCTTTACCATGTTTCCTCCTATTTTACCTACTTCCCTTGTAGTCATGTTTTCCCATCCGCGTTTTTCAATATCGTCATCTAAATTAAGGTCTTCAGCAACTTCTTGCTTCAAAGAATCTAACTCATCCTCAGCTTTAGGGTATAGCTTTTTTCTTTTCCCCATAAAGACCCTCCATACTTCGTTTTATCAATATTTTCCCCTAAAGCTTCTCTAAAAATGTATGAAAAAACCCGGAAAAATCCGGGTTATTCTTCTTTTATTGCCTCTGTCGGGCAAGAGCTCATTGCATCTTGCACACAGTCTTCTAAATCAGCTGGAACTTCCTCTACAATTACATGGGATTTTCCTTCATCATTCCAGTCAAAAACATCTGGGCACATGTCTATACAAACCCCACAAGCTATGCATTCGTCTTGGTCAACATAAACTTTCATACCCTTACCTCCTAATCTTTTTATGTAAAATTTTACACCTACATTATATCATTAACCTTCCCTTGCTTCAATAGTTTTTAACTTTCTTTTTGAAAATATACAAAAAAATAAGGCTTAGAGCCTTATGCAATCGCAAGAAGTTCTCTTAACAGGTTATTGAGTAAATTGACATCTTGCGAATTCAGTTTATTTAAATTGATATAAAATTTTTGAATGTTTTCAGCCAATTTTTTGTCTATATCGCTCTTTATTTTAGTGTACAGCAAAACACCTAATACTGCTCCTACAAATAAAACTAAAGAAGAAGTAGGATTAACAGAGACAAGTAAATTTTCTATACTATCTACGGAAAGGCCTCCTGCCATCCTAAGTTTTAGCAAAAATGCAGTAATAGCATATGCACAAAATTCTATAGGCTTACTAGCCTGAAACATCTCATTTAATATTTCCTCAAGAGAATTAGGCTTACTATTTTTTACTTTTTTGACCAAAGTATCCCTTAGGAAATTCCATTCATCTTTATTGGCTTTTTTAAATATTTCATAAGCTTTTTCTGTTGGCAAAAATCTCAAAGTAGACCTCCCTTGGCTTTTTTCCTCTCCAAGGTAATACTCCGTCTTGACAAAATCACCTTTCTCTAATTCCTTTAAAATATCATATGCCGTCCATTTGCTAATTTTCATTGCCTGCGCCACATCCGTATAGTGAACAGCTTCACCTTTCACATCATAAAGTTCAGTCAGTGTTTTTAAAAATTCTACTCTCCTATTTGTCAGCATTTCAACACCCCATTAAGTAGTACTATTAAGTAATACTAACTAAATTTATAGGGGATTTTCGTATTTATGTCAAGCCTCTTTTTTTATTTCCACTTTTTTCTCCCAAATTTCGTCGGCTACTTTACCCCAATTGTCAGCAACTATCCTTAAATCATCATAGAGGTTCTCTATATGAGCAGCTGGACTTGCTTCTGTGTGTTTAGCACCTGATTCTCTTACTATTTCTAAAAGTTTTTCTGGATTATCAATAAGAGGACATGGTCTTAGATGATCTAGATTAAATGGCTGCCTTTTTCTATAGCTTTTCATAATAGGTGACTGTAATGCTTCTAATAAACTTACTTCATTTATATTTACATTAGAATAATGGATAAAAGCACAAGGCTCAACTTCTCCTGCTGCATTTATGTGCAAATACCTCCTTCCTCCTGCAATACATCCTCCACTGTATTCGCCATCATTCCAGAAATCAATTGCAAAAAGTTCCTTTCTAGCCCTTATATAATTTATCCTCTCGTACATGTATTTTCTTTGCTCAGGTGTTACCATGAAACTTATATCAGGGTCTCTACCTATAGGAATATAAGTAAAATACCAAGCAAAAGCTGCTCCTTTATCTATCATCATATCTACAAATTCATCACTAGAAATTTCCTCCACATTTGTTCTCGTATATGTAGCTGAATAGCCAAACAATACTCCATTTTCTCTCATCAAATCCATTGCTCTCATAATTTTATCAAAAGTACCTTCTCCCCGTATTGCATCGTTACTTTCTTTGAAACCATTAATACTTACTGCAAAAGTAATATTGCCTACTCTTTTAACTTCTTTTATCATATCTTCGTCGATTAAAGTACCATTGGTAAACAAGTGGAATACTTGATTTTTATGTCTTTCAGCAAGCTTTATAATATCTTTCATTCTGACAGTAGGCTCTCCGCCAGATAGTACTATAAAATATATGCCTAACTCTTCCGCTTCTGTGCATATTCTATCCATTACTTCAAAGGAGAGATTGTGAGGCTTGTACTGTCCTGCCCAACAACCAACGCATCTTAGATTACAAGCCTCTGTTGGATCCATTAAAATTGCCCATGGAATGTTAATATCTAATTTGTTTTCTAATTCTTTTTGTTTTGGAATTCCTTTCAAGCTAGCATTTATAAAGAAATTAACACCTAAAGTTTTTATAATGTTTTTGTCAGTTCTTTTTAAAAGTTTAATTGCATATTTGTACCAATTGCTGTCTTTGTCATCTAAAAATCTCTTCACAGTTTCTATTTGCTGTTTATGATCGGGGATTATTGCAATTCTTGACAGAAGATTAGCTATTTTGTCTAAATTTTTTTCCGGGTCTTTCTCTACATAGTTAATAACAGCACTGACAAGCGGGTCAATCACATTCATCATAACTCCTCCTCTACTTTATTTTTTATCCCAAAACATCAAACTAACCAAAAAAACCAAAATTCCATTTCAAGAACATTATACCACCTTAAAAATAATATTTCAACCATATCTACTTTATTTTATGCGTATTTCTCTTCTTTTATTTATCTAATTGCATATATTCTCCAAAAATCCCTATTATTTTTTAAGTTTTTTGACTTTCAGAAATAAAATATTTTGCAATCGGTATGACTTGTGACAAAGCGGCCCGGCACTCAAGTAAGAAAGTTTATAAAACAAAAATAGAAAAAACAAGCATGCTTACTTGAGTGCCGGGAAACTTAGCAAGACCGAGGGTAGAGGCAGGGCCGAAGCCATGGATAGCGGAGGCGGGCACTAAGACAAGTTTTAAAAATTTTTAACTTTGTCAAAAAACTAAGGGAATCCATTGAGGATTCCCAAACTTAAACATCAAGGCAACTTCCGCCTATAAATTCTCTTATAATAGAATTAGGTGGTATTGCTAATTCATCTTCTAATGGAAGGAAATAGCTTAAAAACTCTAATATTTCTTTAGCGATAGAATAAGCAGAATCGTCACGAGAAACTTTCTTAAGTAATGGCTCTGCATATTTTTTTAATATAGGTAACTCATAAGGCAAAAAAGAATTAAACATGACATCTGCTTGCTCTTGATAAGGGAAAATCCATTTTTCTTCTCCTCTTCTGACCATAGGCCACATGTTTATAGTCTCTGCCGCATCGCTAGAACGGAATTGGCTATCTCTCACTATACGTCGTATCAACCTTGTTTGAGTAGTAGGTATCCTGTTGTGCTCGTCAAGATTTAATTGCGTGATAGCACTTACATATATTTTGTATTTATTGTCTTTAGGTATTTGCAATGTCAATTTTTCGTTTAATCCATGTATACCTTCCATCAAAATAATTTGGTTTTTATCAAGTTTTACTTTTCTTCCTTCTGGCTCTCTTTCCCCTGTTTTAAAGTTAAAAATAGGAATTTCTACTTCTTCACCTTGTATAAGTTTTATCAAATGCTCATTGAAAAGTGGCAAATCTAGTGCATCGATTGATTCAAAGTCGTAATTTCCAAATTCATCTTTTGGAGTAAGTTCTCTTGGCACAAAATAATTGTCTAATGATATTGGAAAAGGTCTCAACCCATTTACTCTCAGTTGAACGCTTAATCTATGAATAAAAGAAGTTTTGCCTGAAGAAGAAGGACCTGCAATTAAAACTACTTTTATCATTTTGTTTGAAGCTATATAATCTGCAATTTTGGATATTTTTTTCTCATGAAAGGCTTCAGAAACCAATATTAAATCTCTACCCTTGCCTTGCTTTATCATGTCGTTCAAAGAAGAAACATAACTTATATTTAAAATACTTGCCCAATCTTCTGCCTCTTTAAAAATTGAAGCAAGTTTTGGAACATCTACAAATACAGGTAATGAACGAGGATTATATACATCTGGAGCAATTAAAATGACACCCGGGAAATAAAATCGTATATCAAATACTTTTAAATAACCTGTAGAAGGTACACAAGGGCTGTAGAAAAAATCTACTGTGCCATCACAATAATAAACAGGAACCTTCTCTTTGTCAGTATCTTTAAACAATCTTACTTTCTCAGTCAGTCCTTCCTTTTCAAATAATTTTATTGCCTCTTCTTTAGGCAACATTTTTCTTTCTATTTTGAAATCTTTTTCTATTATTTCTTCCATCCGCTTTTTAATCATCGAAACAATTTTATTATTTAAAGAGTAACCATGTATTTCACAGTATAGTCCCTTACCTAGTGAGTGTTCTATAGTTACAGTAGCGCCGGGAAGTAGCTCTTTTACAGCTTTAATAAAAACAAATGTTAAACTTCTTCTGTAAATCCTCGTACCTTCCTCAATCGTTGTATCTACAAATTCAACTGTGCTATCCTTCGAAACTGTGCAATTTAAATCTTTTAGCTCATTATCCACTTTTGCAGCTACTATTATCCCATTGTAAAGATGCTCAAAATCTTTAGCAATATCCTCTAATTTTGTCCCTTCTGGGTATTCATAAATATTACCCGCAATAGCAATTTTCATAAATATCACCTCAACATGATTATACACTATCATAACAAAAAATTAAAAGTCCTTCCTTTCGGAAGGACTTTTAATTTTTGTCCCATGAAGCCGTAAGGCTATGTTTTCATACCCGCTCTCGCAGGGGGGTACCCTGTCATCAGCTTCTGAAGTCCTGTCTTAGCAGGCATTTCTTCCACTGATGAACCCGGATTCCCGAAAAAGGTGCGTTGGTTGAAAACAAATTAGCCTAATACAAACTTCCCAGGATTGCTTTTGTTTTTCGTTTTCAATTATAGTTTACGACAAATACTTTTTAATTTCAAGTGTAAAATGTGGAAAATACAAGTTTTATATAAAAAAATAAAGAGTGATATAATATTGAATGGAGGGAATAGTATGGAATCAATAATAAAATGTAATATATGTCCAAGAAACTGCAAAGTAGACAGGTCGAAGTCAAAGGGATTCTGTAACATGCCTCGGCAGGTAAAAGTAGCAAAAGCATACTTACATCATTGGGAAGAGCCTTTTATAAGTGGAACAAGAGGCTCTGGAACAGTTTTTTTTAGTGGTTGTAACCTAAAGTGTGTCTTTTGTCAAAATTACGAAATAAGTCAATACCAATTTGGTAAGTTTATATCTGTTGAGGAGTTGGCTCAAATTTTCTTAAACTTGCAAAATCAGGGAGCTCATAACATAAACCTCGTTACTCCTACAATCCATGTCTTCTCAATAAAAGAGGCAATTTTATTAGCAAAAAATCAAAGGCTTCAAATACCTATAGTATATAATACAAATGCCTATGAAAATGTAGAAACTTTAAAGATGTTGGAAGGACTAATTGACATATATCTTCCCGACCTTAAGTATTACGATGACGCTCTTGCAAAAAAGTACTCCAAAGCTCCTAATTATTTTGAGCATGCAACAAAAGCAATATTAGAAATGTACAGACAGGTAGGAATACCTCAATTTGATGAAGAAGGAATACTAAAAAAAGGCTTAGTGATAAGACATCTCATAATGCCGGGATACGTAGAAGACACTAAAAAAATTCTCTTGTGGATTAAAGAAAACCTACCAAAAGAAATATATGTAAGCTTAATGAGTCAATACACCCCTTATTATCAAGCTCAAAAGTATCCAGAAATAAATAGAAAAATCACTTCTCAAGAATATGATGAAGCTATAGATTTTTTCTTTGAGATAGGCCTTGAAAATGGCTTAATTCAAGAAATAGAAAGCGCCAGTGAAGATTTCATCCCTAATTTTGATTTGGAAGGATTAGAATAATTTTAGTAAATTTTGTATATCTTGTGGCAAAGGCGAATAAACAGAAATGCTTTTTTCTCTTAAAGGATGTACAAAAGTGAGTCTATATGCATGCAATGCTTGCCTTTTAATATAATCATCAGAAGAGCCGTACAATGTATCTCCTACAATAGGATAGCCAGTATGGCTCAAATGTACTCTTATTTGATGAGTTCTTCCTGTTTCAATTTTTACCTTTAAAAGAGAAAATCTTTCACTGCTTTTTATCACTTTGTAATTGGTTATAGCTCTATCTCCTTCCTCGGATACCATTCTTTCAATGCCACTTTGTGGCTTTCTCGATATAGGAAGGTCAATTCGCCCTTCCCCTTCCATTTTTCCTTCTACTACTGCAAAATAAAGTTTACTCATAGGCTTTACAATTTGAAGATAATACTGCATAAAAGGACGTTTAGCAAATACAACCAATCCAGACGTACCCTTATCTAAGCGATTAACAGGTCGAATTAAAGCTTTTATTCCTTTATCTTTAAAATACCACGCTACCCCATTTGCAAGAGTACCACTTTGATACCTTTTTGTTGGATGCACAACTACTCCAGCTGGTTTATCAACTATTAAAACATCCTCATCCTCATAATATATATCCAAACCCATTTTTTCCGGGACAATATCAGAATCTACCTCGGGAAGGATTAAATCAATCACATCTCCCGGTTGTAAAATTTTTTGTACATTTTCTTTTACGCCATTTACTAATATTTCTCCTTGCCACTTATAAATTCTAATAAGTCTTTTAGAAAAACCTTTGTTCCTCAAAAAATTTTCTAATATAATATCCTTTTCATTTTCTCCAACAACTAATCTCATCTTATTATCACCATTCTCTAATTTATTTTAATGCAATAAATTTATGTGGTATAATCAATTTATAAATAAACTACAGCGGCTGGTGATTTTATGAAACAAATAATTGTAGGAGTAGGCGGCATAGTCATAAAAGATAACAGAGTTTTATTGGTAAGGCATACTTATGGTCAATTTAAAGGCAAATGGATAATACCCGGCGGTCATGTAGAGGCCGGTGAAAACATAGACGATGCAGTTTTAAGAGAAATAAAAGAAGAAACCTCGATAGAAACCCATGTAAAAAATATCGTTTCTATAAGAAGTATACTTTTGCCAGATGGCAATTCGGAAATATACATTGTTTTTCTTTTGGACTACGTTTCAGGTAGACCTACTCCCGATGGAATAGAAAATGACGCTACAGCTTTTTTTGACATAGATAAAGTGATAGATGATGAAAATGTAGTGTACCTTTCTCGCTATTTAATCAAAAAGGTATTGACGCACAATTATAATAAATTATCCCCCGACCCTTTTTATCCTTTTAGCAATTTTAATTATAAACTATTTTGTTGAAATGTATTCGTATTTATCTTTATTTTTAAAAGCCTCATCAAGCACTTCCGTATCATAATAAACTGCACCACATTTTTGACAAACATATGCCGGCACATCTTTAATATTATAGTCCCTTTTCCCCTTACCAACTTATATTCTACATTTTGTATCTCTATTTTGCCACCACAAAAGCACTTTTCCATTAGTTTCATTCCTTGTCACGTTGATTTCAGTTGATAAGGACTTTTTTCTATTATATCATAAATTTCGACATAAATCCCTTAAGTTTTAGCCAAAAATTTCGTACCACTTGAAAAAATATTTGAACCATGTTAGAATTTTATTGTAAATGTTAATTTTAAACTTTATAAGATATTTTTTGCAATTTTTAATAATACAGCTTGCAAAAACGTCTTCAGAATATCAAAAAGGAGGCCTTTTAATGTATAACCTTGAAAAAATAAATATAATCAATGTTAAAAACGTTTACCGCAATCTTTCCGTTTCTAAATTAGTTGAAGAAGCTATAAAAAGAGGAGAGGGAGTACTTACAAACAACGGCGCTTTTAATGTCTATACTGGTAAATACACAGGACGTTCTCCTAATGACAAATTTATTGTCGATGAACCAGAAGTTCATGAATATATATGGTGGGAAAACAATACACCTATATCTATAGATAAATTTGAAAGGTTGTACAACCGTTTAACTGCCTATCTACAAAATCGTGACCTTTTTGTATTTGATGGATTTGTAGGAGCTGACCCCGAATATAGAATTCCTATAAGAGTCATAACAGAATATGCGTATCAGAGTTTACTGGCACGCCAACTATTCATTCGTCCTAATGAAGAAGAACTTAAAAACCACGTCCCAGAATACACGCTAATTGCTGCACCTAAGTTTAACTCTATACCTGAATTAGACGGTGTAAATTCTGAAGCTTTTATCATATTAAGTTTCACTAAAAAACTAATTATAATCGGTGGCTCTCAGTATGGAGGAGAAATCAAAAAGTCAATCTTTACTCTCATGAACTATCTGATGCCAAAACGCGGCGTGTTATCAATGCATTGTTCTTCCAATATGGGCAAAGATGGAGACACCGCCCTCTTTTTCGGCTTATCAGGGACGGGAAAAACTACCCTCTCTGCAGACCCTCAGAGGTTTTTAATTGGAGATGATGAACATGGATGGTCAGACAAAGGCATCTTCAATTTTGAAGGAGGATGTTATGCTAAATGCATAAATCTATCAAAAGAAAAAGAACCTCAAATTTGGAATGCTATAAAGTTTGGTACCGTACTTGAAAACGTTGTATATGATGAAAATACAAGAGAGCTCAACTATAGCAGTGATAAAATTACAGAAAATACAAGAGCAGCCTACCCCATTGACTTTATACCTGGTGCCATTCCTGGGGGAATGGGAGGACATCCAAAAGCAATTATATTTTTAACAGCAGACGCTTTTGGAGTTTTACCGCCGATTACTAAACTTACAAAAGAACAAGCCATGTATTACTTTCTATCCGGTTACACTAGCAAATTGGCTGGCACAGAAAGGGGAATCAGAGAACCTCAAGCTACTTTTTCTACTTGCTTTGGAGCACCATTTTTACCTTTAAAGCCAATGGTCTATGCAAAAATGTTAGGAGAAAAAATTGAAAAACACAATGCAAAAGTCTATTTAGTAAATACTGGATGGTCTGGTGGACCTTATGGGATTGGAAGCCGCATTAATTTGGCTTATACAAGAGCTATGGTGACAGCTGCATTAAATAGCTCACTGGATGGCGTAGAATTTGTAAAAGATCCTATCTTCAATTTAAACATACCTACCTCTTGTGCAGGAGTACCTTCAGAAATTTTGAATCCCAAAAATACATGGGCTGACAAAGAAGCATATGAAAAAGCAGCAAAAAATTTGGCACTTAGATTTGCAGAAAACTTTAAAAAATACAAAGATGTAACTGATGATATTAAAAAATCAGGTCCAAATATTTAAAAGCATAAAGTCTCCTTGCAGTGGGTATTGCCAGGAGACTTTTATAATTTGTAGCCATTATTTTATGTTTTTCATATTATAAAGTAGAAGTCAACCTAAAAAGGAGGTAAGTTTATGCCTGACAAACACAAACATCATGAAAATCAATGGATTTGGATCATAATCATCATTTTGATAATTTTGCTATTTGTACCTGGCATCATTATATGGGAAGAACCTAAAAACGCTGTTTAATAAAAAGGGGCAACTGCCCCTTTTTATTAAATAGCTCAAAATTATTTTCCTTTCTTTTTTAAGTTGGTGATTTGCTCTAATCTCCTTTGTATGTCCTTCTCAAAACCAGAATCTGTCGGTACATAGTATTTCCTGTCTTTAAGATTATCCGGTAGACATTGCATATCAGTTATTTTATCTTCAAAGTCGTGTGCATACTTATATCCTTTCCCATACCCTAATTCTTTCATAAGTTTTGTAGGAGCATTTCTTAAATGCATAGGAACACTTTCAGCAATTGTCTCTTCTGCATCTTTTTTAGCTTTATTATATGCCATGTATACCGCATTAGATTTAGGAGCTAACGCTAAATATATTGCCACCTGTGCCAGATTTACACTACATTCAGGCATTCCAATATAATGGCAAGCATTATATGCTGCAACAGCCATTTCAAGAGCTTGAGGATCTGCAAGCCCAATATCTTCAGAGGCAAAGCGTATCATCCTCCTTGCGACATAGAGAGGATCTTCTCCCGCTTCTAACATCCTTGCAAGCCAATATACTGCCGCATCCCAATCGCTATTTCTTAAAGATTTGTGAAAAGCGGATATTAAATTATAGTGCTCTTCCCCTTGTTTGTCATATAGCAGAGTCTTTTTCTGCATTGCATCAGCTAATATATCATCTGTGACAACTCTTTTCCCTTCAATTACCTCTGCTGCCATAACTGCAATCTCCAATGTATTTAAAGCAACTCTCGCATCTCCATTTGCAAAAAGTCCAATCTTTTTAAGCTGTTCTTCTGTTATACCAATTTTGTACATACCCAATCCATTTTGTTCATCTTTTAACGCTCTTTTAAGCAGTATAAGTAAATCTTCTTCTGTAAGAGGCTTCATAACAAAAACTCTAGAACGAGACAAAAGAGCTGAGTTCACCTCAAAAGAGGGATTTTCTGTAGTTGCACCAATTAATATTATATTCCCCTTTTCCACATGAGGCAAAAAAGCATCCTGCTGAGCTTTATTAAAACGATGAATTTCATCAATAAATACAACAGTTCTAATTCCATGCATAGCATCCAATTCAGCTTTTGCCATTATCTCCTTTATCTCTTTGATACCTGATAAAACAGCACTAAAGGTGACAAATTTAGAATTTGTCATATTGGCTATAATCATAGCAAGGGTAGTTTTACCTACCCCTGGCGGCCCCCACAAAATCATTGAAGTAATGTTGTCCTTTTCAATCAATTCCCTAAGTAATTTCCCTTTACCTAAAAGATGTTCTTGACCTACAAATTCATCTAAAGTTTTGGGTCTCATCCTGTCGGCCAAAGGTTTATTTTTCCTCACTTCATTATCAAATATAGATGATTGTTTGTATTCCATATTTTCTCACCATTTAAGTTTTATTTTTGTACTTTTTCTTTCTTTTTTCTTTTAGTCGGAACTTTATAGTAACTTTTATAAAGTCCTCTTCTAAAAATTCTGCAATGGCAAAGTCTTTTGTTACAAATTTTATCATAGCAAAAGCGGAATTTTCAAATTTATCATAAATTCGACCTGCACTATAACATCCTCTTGGAACAGTTCCAACACTATTAGCTACATATCCTACTTGCCCTAATGGCGCAAGGGTAACAGCTATTGCTTCATCATCATAGTCATTGTCTAAATCCTTTTCTAATCTTACAATCGTGCCTGGTTTCAAAACTTTTGTACCGTAATAATGTTGACATCCGGTTATTGCAATATAAATGGATTCCACTTCATACACTCCCAACTGATTTTAATTAAAGTATCAAAATATACATCACTATTTTACCATTTTTGCCTTTAAAACAACATTCATATCCTTCTTTCTTTTATATAAAAGCACAACAAAGTTGAGCATCCATAGTAAAAGTAAGTAACTTTCAACACTACTCAAAAATAACAGCCCACCTAGAATGCCAAAACCTACAAGGTCTAATACAGCATCTATTTCAGGTATAGAAGGTTTCCCTTTATTATACATTCTCTCCACTAATTTTAAAATTCCAAGGATAACAGCGTACATAAAGGAAGCTTTAAAACGGGTAATTGCACTCCACACTCCAAAAGTAGTAGCTAATGCTTTACCCCCTTTAAATTTCAAAAATGGGGAAAAAGCGTGCCCCAAAATAGGTGCTATTGCCACAATTACAATGGCATTTCCTGTAACATATTCTTTTCCAAGGAAATACACAAGTGGAAAGTAACCTTTCATGAAATCAAAAGTAGCACCGATAACCCCCATTTTAAAGCCAGCCGCATGGCCAAGATTAAAAGCTCCAGGATTTCCATCCCGTATTTCCTCTAATCTTTTACCTACCATACGACCTATCCAATAGGAAAACATCAAAGAGCCACAACCGAACTCTATAATACTAAGTAAAATAATCATACATTATTCCTTCTTCCTACACTAAAAGCCATAAAACTATTAAAAAACAGTTTCAAATTTCAAAGTGTTTGCACTCAAAATTGCTCCTTTGCTAAATCCATGTATTTCACTTATAATTCCATAAGGATACATCCTAAAAGAGACAAGGTCATATTTCTTTGGTTTCATCATATCACACAAAAAAATGATTATCAACATCTCTATCTCCATTTTATCCGTCCTCTAATTAAGCACTCTTACAGTAAGTTAACTAAAAATAACTTTCCCGACTTCCTTTATAACTTCGTTTTTAGTAAATATAGAAAGCATATCTATCTTTTTAATTACCCTTTCTATTATTTCTTCTATTTCTTCTTTATCTTCCTCAACAACTTCTTTGTCACAATTAATTTTCTCCCTTACAGCGCTAGTTAACTTTTCGTAGGTATAAACCCTAAATCTCTCTACTTCATAAATCTCCGCCAGATTTTCTAAAAGAGTTAAAAATATTTCATCGTAATCGGCATCAACTTTCAAATCCAATAAGGAGCACAATTTAGGAATAATAACTTCAAACAAAGCTCTCTTTGCTGGAATTTCTTTATTTACTCTAAAGATAACCTTTAAATTTTCAATTCTTCTTTCCTCTAAATTCATAAGGTAACGGATAAAATATTCCTTTTCCCCTTTCGGTTCGATATAATACTTATTTCCCTTTAGTCCTTTTAAAGCCTTTAAACCATCAAAGTATCCTAATTTAAGGTTATACCTTACAACATTTTTATCAAAATCCAAAATCCCTCCCAAATCTTCCTTTGGAGAAATAACTAATGTATTTAAACCTTTAAAATCAATTTTTTTGACTATGCCAAAACTGCCAGTCCTTATGATTATCAAATCTTTATAGCCTTTTTTTATGAGTAAATCAGCCGGAAGATTGTTGTATACTCCTCCATCCAGATAACTTTTTCCATCAATTTTCTCTCTTTTAAAGACAGGTAAATAAGCACTTGCCATCAAATAATCCACAAGCTTACCATAAGGTATGTCTTCAATATATAGTTCCATAGGCTTAAAATCACTTAAAGAAACAGTAACAATCGCAAAGTCTTTTCCTGAATTTCTTATCTTATTTTCGTCTATAACCTCTTTTAACAAATTCTTAAGAGGAGATATATCAAGTCCACCCTCCTCAATAATTCCCTTTAGCAACTGCGTAACCAAAAAAATATCTTCTCTTCTCCATCTTCCTTTCTTAAGCCTCTCAATTTCATCATCATTAGCCTTAATGACTTTAGAATAAGAAATATCATGCCACAGTTCATAAGCTTTTTCAAAATTACCCTGTGCAATAATAGCGCCATTTAAAGCTCCAACAGAAGTCCCTGCTACCCCTCTTACATCTATGCCTTCTTCAGCCAAAGCTTTGTAAGCTCCTATCTGATATGCACCCCTTGCACCTCCACCCTCTAAAACAATTCCGTACATTTTCCCCACCCCTATTTTACAACTCAATTTTTAGCATTAGCGGCATGATTTACTTTCCTTTTAAAAAGTTGATTAATCAATGCAGCAGGTACAAATACAAAGATTCCAAAAATTATACTCAATTCATCCTTTAAATTACTGTTTTTATAAGGTTTCCCCTTTAGCCTGTTTGCCAAAGCGTTAAAGGCATTTCCATGGGTATTCCCTACCATTATTGCCCTTATGGCTCTCATAATACTATATGTATAATCTTCCCCATAAGTCTCTACAAGCTTTTTATATGCCTCTTCATCAAAATTTCCTGCTGTCTCCGCATAGTGCTCAGCAAAGAGTATAGCAACTAATTGATCATCCGGCACATCGCCAAACTCTCCCTTTAATAATTTTTTTACTTCCTCATTGGACATACCAGCTCTTAAAGCTTCTTTAGCATGAAAATAACTGCAGTAAGGACATCCATTTACTTGTGTCACTGCCAGCATAATTCTTTCCATAAAGTCTTTACTCAATTTTACTCTTTTTTTAGGTTTAGGCTGTCCTTTGTTTGTTAAAAAATCCTCAACAAATCTATAAAAAGTTTTGGTATTATAAAATCTATTTTCTTTTTCCATAACTATTTAACCTCCAATTTAAGACCTACTATTTTAGTATGTTATATCAAATCTTTAAAAAATATATAAAAACTTAAAGGATAGCACTTGCTATCCCTTTAAATTTTCTTTAAAGAAATTAATAGACTCTTCTATAGCCTTTTTCTCCCATTCTAACTTATTGAAAGTGTGATCTGCACCTTCAATGGTAATTCGCTTTGCATTGCCTTTATATACCTCTTCAAGTATTTTATCTGATACCTCATATTTTACCGCTGCATCTTCTGTGCCATGAACTATCAAAACCGGTTTATCATACCCTTTGGAAAGTTCAAATATATTTAGTTTTATCAAGTCGTCTATAAATTCTTTACTCAAAGCTAAGCCTCCGATGTCAATTATTCCCTCTCTTTCAAGCATTCCTAGCATTTTTTCATCAGCACTTTTACTTTGCTCCAAAATCAATTCTGGCATGTTAAAAGCAGGTGCCCAAAGAACTAAAACCTTTATTTCCTCCTTTAGCTCACTTGCGATGACTCCAGCCACTGCTCCTCCCATGCTAAGCCCTAAAATACCTATATTTTCTACATCCGCCATAGGTTCATTTTTTATAAATTTTATTATTTGCCTTGCATCTTCCAACTCTCCACTAAAAGTCATTTCGCTAAAATCTCCATCACTTTCCCCAGAACCGTAAAAATCAAACCTAATGCTACCTATACCCACTTTTTCCAGCTGTCGTGAAAGCTTTACAAAAATAAAGTGAGGCTCCATTTTATTGCCAGTAAAACCGTGGAAAATAGCCACCATAGGGACTTTTCCTTGAATACCGTCAGGTAAGTGCATCATACCTCTTAATGTTTTTCCATTATAAGTAAATTCAACATGCTTTTGCATAATTTCACCCCTCTTTGTTTTCTAACATTTAGTATACCACACCTTTGAAATAATTACCATATAGTTATACCCCGTTATTTGGAACTCCCATGCTTTTTTAATCTTTTTTGATCAGCTTTTCAATAATATCGCTTAACTTGGAGTACGGTCTTAATTTTTTTATAAAAATTGCATTAGCCATAAAATTTAACTGTAAATTTTATAAAAATGGTATAATATCTTTAATAGAACCTGCTTCATCATTTTTTTACTATGACATCTATTTCAAAGTCGACAGTTTCTTAGCATATCGTTCTTCATTGTATACTTCATGATTTTTTAGCACATCGTATATTTCTTCTATTAATATTGCGGCGATTTTTTCTTTTGCCTGTTGTTCTGTGTATCCCGATTTTTTCAGTCTTTCCAGTGTCACTTTGGTAATTGGTGGATTATTGTCTCTAATCTGGTTATTTACAACCTCTAAAATAATCCTTTTTAAATTCTGATTGGCCAAAACAGCTCACCTCCTCATTCTTACTTTCTTTCTATTAAAACTACCGTCTCAACATGATAAGTATGAGGAAACATGTCTACACATTTTACTTTTTCTACTTTATATCCTTTTTCACTAAAAATTTTTAAATCTCTTGCAAGAGATTCAGGATTACAAGAAACATAAACTACTTTTTGAGGGTTGAATTTTATAATATCTTCAAGAACTTTTGGATTGATTCCAGACCTTGGAGGGTCCACAATCACCACATCAGGTTTTTCTTTTATCTCCTTTAACTTTTGAGATACATCGCCAGCAATAAAAGTGCAATTTTCAAGGCCGTTTAGTTTGGCATTCTCTCTTGCCGACATAACTGCTTCTTCTACTAGTTCTATCCCAATTACCTTTTTAGCCATTGGAGCCATAATTATACCTATGGTCCCTGTACCGGAGTACAAATCAAAAACTATTTTGTCAGATACATCTCCTGCAAATTCCCTCACCGTCTCATAAAGTTTTTCTGCCCCGTATGAATTGGTCTGAAAAAAAGAAAATGCACTTATTTTAAATTTTAAATCCAAAATCTCTTCTATTAGATAATCTCTTCCATATAGCACTTCCAATCTTTCGCATACTACAGCATCTGACCAGGAATCGTTTTGAGTATGTAGTACACCCACAAGACGACTTCCAAAATTCGCATTTTTATATATCTCAATAAGCTCTGTAAAGTCATGTTGCAACTGTGTTGTCGTCACAATGTTTAACAAAATCTCTCCTGATTTTGATGCTTTTCTCACAACCAAATGTCTCAAAAAGCCTTCATGAGTCTTTTTATCATAAAAAGGTAGTCCTTTTTTTATTGCATAATCAAAAGTAAGATTTAAAGCTTTGAGAAAGTCATCATCAACAATATTACACTTATCTGTCATAACCACTTCATAAAATCGACCTTTTCTATGAAGTCCTAACGTCCCATTGCCTTCTTTATCTTTTCCAAAAGTGTATTCCATTTTATTCCTATAACCATGCTCTTTAGGACTTTTCCCAATACCTAAAAATTCATAATCTCTTATTCCTTCTTTTTCAAAAAGCTTTTTCACAATATCTTCTTTTATCTCAAGTTGATCTTGATAGCTAACATTTTGATAAGTACAGCCGCCACAGTCCCCAAAGTGAGGGCAAAGGCTTTGCTTCTCCAAAGTAGAATTCTCTATTACTTCCACTATTTCGCCTTCTACCATATCCTTTTTTACTTTTTTAACTTTTGCCTTTATTTTTTGCCCCAAAAGTGCTCCTTTTATTTTTACTTTTTCCCCCTCAAAATAGCCTATCCCAAATCCACCAAATTCCATCTCTTTTACGTCAACTGTGATAACATCGTTTTTTCTCACTGTCATTCCTGGTTACCCAAACTGTACAAAAATGTACAGTTTAGATAGCTGGGGTATTTGTAGTCCGCCCTTCAGACTTTTCCCAGCCCCAGCAGGCGGTATTTGGGAAAGCCATAGCCCCTGCCCCAAGAAACAGGAACTCACGCCCTTATCCGGGTCTCCCCACTTACCCTGAATTAGTAATTCCTTCAGGGTAGAGAAGTCTCTTGGCACCTTCTCAGGAGAGAGTGGCGTTACCACCGCTACCTTGAGAACTCGTCAGAAATCATAGGCACTAAAACTTGTTCCATCCAGAGGTTCTAGCACCCTTCCTGGCTCACTCTCAAGGCTTTGTAAAAATTTTATTGCTCTATTTATTTCCTTTATGTGCTTTTTCTTTATATGCTTGTTTCTGACTGTTTTCTTTACCTGCTCTTTTAATTCTTCTAATTCATTTACAGTTAATGTATTGAGAAACTTTATATAATTGTCTGGTATCTTTTCTTGCAGTCCTAATCCCCTTTTTGCTATTACATAGGCTGCTGCTATATCTTTTGTTATCATATACTGTGGTGCATATTTTAACATGCCTATTATTGATGTGTAAGAAGGGTCTACCTCTATTACTTCTATCCCTTCTCTTTTTGCTAGTGTTTTTATTTTTGAAAGAAGTGATTTATAGCTAAAATTATGTCTTATCCTCCTTGATTTTCTCCCTGAAAAGTCTCCTCTTTTGCCTTTTTCTTTTATTTCTAATTCTTCAATTACTATTGCTTTTCCTTTCTCTTTTGCTATTTTTACTATCTCATGAGCATATTTCCATCTGAAATATTCTCTTTTGTCTTTATTTCCACTTGCAAGCTCTGGCATTGGTATTTTATTACAGCTTATTAGATTGCCTTTTTCATCTGTTTCTGTCCATGATATGTTGTCTGGACATGCGTTTATGTCTATTCCTATGACTCCTTTTTCTTTTGTTATTTTTATTTCTGGATATTCTTCTTCTATAGCAAAATAGGCGTATATACTGCCATTTTTAAGTTTTAATTCTACAGAGTAGGGTATGCTTGATTGGGCAATTTCCTGAAGGAGTTCTTCTCTGCTTTTATTCTTTTTATATCCTGCCTCTATTCTGGCATATACATATTTTCTTTCCCTTACATTTATCCTTAAGAAAGTGCCATTTTCTTTTACTTCTATTCTTGTGTTGAGATTTCCTTTTTTGCTTTTATCTCCTCTTGAATAAAGATTTCCTTTTCTCTTCTCCTGCCACCTAATTTTTAATTTTTGATATTCTTTCCCGTTTATATGGCGTTTTTGTAGTTTTTTAAACAAGTCTCTTCCTGCAAAAATGACTTTCTTTGGATTGTTGTCTAATTGTCTAGATGATTCTAATACACCTCTTGCTTTCATTATTGCATCATCTACATATCTTGAGTTTAAGTTAAAAATCCCTTGAAGCTCTCTTTTTAGTGTGTTTCTATTATAACCTTCTAAGAGTCTCTTATATGCAAATCTCATGCATGATGACCATCTTCTCATTAAGTCTAATACTATTTGTTTGTCTTCTTGATTTAAAAAAATGAGTTTAGCCTGTATTACTATCATGTTTTTTGCCACCCTTCTACTTCCCAGTTTATTAACGTAATTCTGCTTATATCATGCAGCTCTTTAACCTTTTTTATAGGTAATAACATTCATTATCACCTAATTAAAATTATATCATTTTTTACTACTAATTTTAACTGTTTTGACCTCCTTTGCTATCTAGATTATACCTTATTTTGCTCAATAATTCTAATATTAAAATGTTTTCATCAAAAAATAAAATAACCTTTACATAATTTTAATAACGTTGTATACTAATACTGGGTGAAAGAGTGAAAGAGTGAGAAAGGATGAAGAATTAAAGTGTTTATAAACAACTTAACAGTTGCAAAAGGAGCCATAGTATTGTCTCTTTCCTCAAATAGAGAGGAAGAAGAAGAAATCAAAAAACTTCTCATAGAAAAAGGTTACAAATGCGCCGTAACAGAGCTGGGAGGTAAAAGCAGCGAATTCAATGAAAAAATAGTCTCTGCAGTGGTAGGAGCAGCTTTAAACAATAATGTAATTGAAAAAAATCCAACTTCTATGCACGCCCTCTTACATGCTACAATTGAAGCTGTAAAATCTTTATCCTTGACTTTGCCCTTAGATGTAAGCCTTATGATGAAAATTGCAGTTGTAGTAGATAACACATGGATTGCAGTTTCAATGTTTGGAAAATCAGCCCTACATCCTCTCACAAATCATGAAAGACTTGGTTTTGGAATAATGCACTTATAAAGTACATAAGGAGAGGCAGAGAGAAAGAGTCATAAATACTATGGCTCTTTTATTTTTTCAGGAGGTGAAATAATGGTACCAGATACAATTTTAGGAGCTATATATTTGTCAATCATCGACATGGTTTTGTTATCAATGCTTCTTTTATTAATTGGTGCTATATTATCAAATATATTTCCGTTATTTGGTAAAATTGAAAAATTTATTAACAAAAAATAAGGAGTGACACAAATGGATATTCTCTTAAAGCTTTTTAAGGATATGATACAAACTACGGGGCTTGTTCATTTAACTTTGGGCAATATCTTTTTAATCTTTGTGGGAATATTTCTCATATATTTAGCTATTGTAAAAAAATATGAGCCATTTTTACTTCTACCAATAGGTTTTGGCAGTATTGTAGCAAACATACCAGCTACTGATTTATTACAACCTGGAGGACTCATATACTTTTTTTACTTAGGGGTTGAAAAAGTTATCTATCCTCCCCTTATCTTCCTCGGCGTAGGTGCCATGACAGACTTTGGGCCTATGATTGCGAATCCTAGTTTAATGATTTTAGGTGCTTTTGCCCATATAGGAATATTTATAGCATTAATAGGAGCTAAACTTTTAGGTTTTAGTATATTTGAATCAGGTGCTATAGGAATAATTGGCGGGGCAGACGGTCCAATGGCAATTTATGTAACTCAAAAATTAGCTCCCCACCTTATGGCTCAAATTTCTGTCGCTGCGTATTCTTATATGGCATTAATGCCTTTAATACAACCTCCTATCATGAGATTACTTACTACAAAAGAGGAAAGGCAAATAATGATGAAACAGATGAGACCCGTTTCAAAAACAGAAAAAATCGCTTTTCCTATTGTCATAACTATTTTAATAGATTTACTACTTCCTCCAATTGCTCCTCTTATAACAATGTTAATGTTAGGAAATCTTCTAAAAGAATCGGGAGTTGTAGATAGGCTTGCAAAAACAGCCAGTGGAGAATTTATGAATGTAATTACAATATTGTTAGGAGTTTCTATAGGCTCTACCATGAAAGCAGATACTTTTTTAACCATTAAGACATTAGAAATAATCGTCTTAGGGCTTATAGCTTTCATGACAGGAACAGCTGGAGGTATACTGGGAGCTAAGTTTTTAAATAAGCTCTCTGGTGGAAAGATAAATCCCCTTATAGGTTCTGCAGGTATAGCTTCTGTTCCAATAGCTGCGAGAGTATCACACTCTGTAGCCATAAAAGAAAATCCTTACAACTTTTTAATAATGCACGCCATGGGGCCAAACCTTGCCGGAGTTTTTGGAACGGCAATAGCAGGTGGAATAATGCTTGTACTATTAGGAGTTCATTAAAACAGCCAAAATGGCTGTTTTAGACTGTAGACAAACTTTCGTAAAGGAGATATTTTGCATAAGAAGCGACTTATGACAAAGCGGCCCGGCACTCAAGTAAGAAAGTTTATAAAACAAAAATAGAAAAAACAAGCATGCTTACTTGAGTGCCGGGAAACTTAGCAAGACCGAGGGTGGAGGCAGGGCCGAAGCCATGGATGGCGAAGGCGGGCACCTTAAGGCAAGGAGGCCGATTGTGCCCGGTACCCTGCCGGAGCGCGAAGGTCGAGCTTTAGTTTTGTCGCTTTGGAACATCGGAGCGACGATGCAAAATATCTCCTTTGAATATTTTTTTAACTTTGTCAACAAACTGAAACAGCCAAAATGGCTGTTTTTTTTATTGTATCACAAACATATATACAAGAATATTATATTAGTAAAACTACAGATTTGGAGGTTTAAAAAATGTACGACTATAATCCTTATATACAAGATTATGCTTTTCCTTCTCTAAAGCTTGCACAAGCTTATGTGCCTTTACAGAAGTATGTATCTCTTTATCCTCCGGAAGAAGCCATTAAAAAAGGCACTGTCTTTCCTGAACTTGATATGCCTTATGTAGGCGAAAAAATGAGGTGATAAAATGGATGGCAATCAAATATCTATGCTTAAGAAAATCATGGAAATAGAGTTTACCTGCACAGATTTGAATCTATATTTAGATACTCATCCCGAGGACCAAAAAGCTCTTCAAGACTACAACTATTATTCTAATCAATTGTCTATGCTAAAACAGCAATATGAACAATTTTACGGACCTTTGATGGTTTTTGGTCATTCACAAAGTCAATATCCTTGGAAATGGGTAGATGACCCATGGCCTTGGGAAATAGAATATTGAGGAGGACTTTGCTATGTGGGTTTATGAAAAGAAACTACAATATCCTGCCAAAGTATGCAAACCAGATATAAAAATGGCAAAATACCTAATCGCCCAATATGGAGGCCCTGATGGAGAATTGGCAGCCGCCTTAAGATACCAAACTCAGCGATTCGTCATGCCTACGGGAAAAACAAAAGCAGTTTTGACAGATATTGCTACAGAAGAATTAGCACACCTTGAAATAATAGCAACTCTTGTTTTCAAACTTTTAAAAGGAGTACCAGTAGAAATATTAAAAAGAGAAGGATTAGGGGAATACTATACAGAACATGATAGAGGCTTATTCTACGCAGATACAACTGGAATGCTGTGGACCGCCGCCTATATCCAGGCTAAAGGAGATGCAATCGCTGATCTACACGAAGATATGGCAGCCGAAGAAAAAGCAAGAGCAACTTATGAACATTTAATAAATCTCACAGATGACCCTTGTGTAAAAGATACTCTAAGGTTTTTGAGAGAAAGAGAGATTGTACACTTTCAAAGATTTGGAGAGACTTTAGTTCAGGTAAGAGAATATATGGAAAGTAAAAAATTCTTTTAAAAAAGTAGATGTATGTCTATTGGCATACATCTACCCATTTTCCTTCTACTATTTTATCAAGGTCCTTAACTTTTATGGTAACAGCAGCGTTTACGTCGCCAGCAGCAGGATATACTACATCATAATTTTTTAAAGACACATCATAATATACTTTAACCGGATTTTTCAATCCATAAGGACAAACACCCCCAACAGGATGTCCTGTAACTTCTAACACCTCTTCTGGGGATGCCATTTTTGCTTTTGTCTTAAAAGTCTCTTTAAATTTTCTATTGTCTATTTTTTTATCTCCTGCTGTTATAACCATAATATATTTATCCTTTAATCTAAAAAGCATAGACTTCGCTATTTCTCCAGGAGTTACACCTATAGACTCTGCTGCTTTTTCCACAGTGCTTGTATCCTCAAAAATTTTTATTTTAATATCATATCCCTTCTCTTTAAAAAACTCTTTCACCGCTTCTACTGACACTTCAACACCACCTTTAAATACCACAAGTTTTACATAAAAGAGCATTTTTTAGGAAAAATTTATCAGCGATTTTAACTGCATCCTGAGCTGTTTTTCCGTAATAATCTGCGCCAATCTTATAAGCATATTCCTCAGTCAAAACAGCCCCGCCTACCATTATTTTCACATCAGTATCTGCTTTAAGCAGTTTGATAATTTTTTCCATGTTAAATAAAGTAGTTGTCATTAAAGCACTTAAACCTACTAATGGTGCCCCACTCCGTCTTATTTCTTCTAATATCACTTCTCCTTTTACATCCTTTCCTAAGTCAATTACATCATATCCATAGTTTTCAAGCAAAACTTTTACTATATTTTTTCCTATATCATGTACGTCTCCTTCAACAGTTGCAAGTATTATTTTGCCTTTAGATACCGAATCCTTTGGAAGCTTTTCTTTTATTATCTTAAAAGCGGTTTGCACCACTTCTGCAGAGCTTAAAAGTTGTGGCAAAAAATATATGCCTTTTTCATATCTATCTCCCACTTCTTTTAAGGCAGGAATTATTATGTTATCAACTATAGAAAGAGGTTGAACTTCTTCCTCTAAAATGTTTTTTACTATATCTTCTACTCCTGATTTTTTACCTTCTAAAATTTGTATATATAACTTTGACTTTAAATCTTCTTCCTGAATTTTTGGCTGTTCTTTTTCTTTGACCTCCTCTTTTTGCTTTTTCCCATATATATTCAGATAATTTACACTGCCTTTATCTTTATTTAGTAAAACCATTGAAGCCCTCAAAGTGTCCATCATGGCTTCATCGCAGGGATTTATAATAGCAGTAGTAAGCCCATAAGAGGCTGCCATTGCCAAAAAAGTAGAGTTTATCAGCCTTCTTTCAGGCAAACCAAAGGAAACATTGCTAAGTCCGACAACAGTATTTACTCCTAACTCTTCTTTAGCCAGTTTTACCGCTTCTAAAGTCTCAATTGCAGCCTCCTGCTCAGAAGAAACCGTAAGCACAATACAATCTATCAATATGTCCTCTTTGGGTATGCCATACTCTTCCGCTTTTTTTATAATTTTTTTCGCATTTTCAATTCTTTCATGCCTATCTTTGGGAAGCCCTTTATCTCCTACAGTAAGTCCTACAACACAAGCTCCGTATTTTTTGACAATAGGAAGCACTTCTTTTAAACTTTCCTCTTTTGCACTTACGGAGTTGATTATGGGTCTACCTCTTAAAATTCTTATAGTTTTTTCTACCGCTTTAATATTAGTGCTATCTATTTGAAGAGGAAGGTCTACTACATTTTGTATTTCAGAAACTACCTTGGGAAGTAATTGCTCCTCATCTATTCCTGGTACCCCTACATTTACATCTAATATTTCTGCTCCACATTTTTGCTGTTTTATAGCTTCCTCTACTGCTAAACCTACATCCCCGGCCAAAAAAGCTTCACTCAACTTCTTCTTCCCAGTTGGATTAATACGCTCCCCTATAACTCTTAAAGGATAATTTTCACCTATGAAAACTGTTTTTGTATTAGAAGCTACAGCTGTAAATTTGTTTACTTTGACTTTTGGCTTTAAATCTTTTACAGCCTCTTTAACAAGTTTTATATATTGTGGAGTAGTACCGCAGCACCCCCCAACTATAGAAGCACCTTTTTCAACAAGAGAAGGAAAGAAACTAGCAAATTCTTCTGGTTTTAAGTCATAAACTGTTTTGCCGTCTCTAATCACAGGCATACCTGCATTAGGTTGTGCAATAATAGGTATGCGAGAAACTTGAGACATTTTTTCCACTACACTTACCATTTTATCGGGACCTGTCGAGCAGTTAACGCCAATGGCATCTAATCCTAACCCTTGTAAACTAACTACTACAGTTATAGGGTCTGACCCCATGAGAGTCCTTCCATCTTCTTGAAAAGTCATTGTACATATAACTTTCATGTTTGAATTCTCTTTAGCAGCAAGAATGGCAGCTTTTGCCTCCAGCATATCTGACATTGTTTCAATTAAAACAATATCTGCTCCTGCACTTTCTGCAGCTATAACTACTTCTTTAAAAACATCATAAGCCTCATCAAAAGTCATGTCTCCATAGGGGGTCAAAAGCTCGCCAATAGGTCCTATAGAAAGTGCAACGGGTTTATCTTTTGCAGCTTCTTTAGCTATTTTGACTGCTTGAGTGACAATATTGAAAACCTCATTTTCTAGTCCATATTTTGCTAATTTTATCCTATTAGCCCCAAATGTATTTGTTTCAATTACATCCGCTCCTGCTTCTATATAGGACCTGTGGATATCAAATACTACTTCTGGATGAGTTATATTCATATATTCGGGACACTCTCCCGTTTTTAAACCCCTCTCTTGAAGTTGTGTTCCCATTGCTCCATCAAAAACAATCACTCTATTTGAAAGTTCTTTAAAAATGTCTAACATTTTTTACCTCCATTTAATTCATTTGTACTTTATTTTCTTTAAAATCACAGGCCAAATCATCAACTCTTGAAATTATTTCCAACACAGCATCTGTACTTCCTAAAGGCATAATGTGAATTCCCCCAACTTCACTGCGTATCCGTTTTATAAACTCTACAGCTATGTTTATCCCTTCTTCTCTTCCTCCATCCTTTAGCCTTTCTAAAACTTTTTCTGGAATATCTATACCTGGCACTTTTTCATTTAAATTGACTGCCATCTTAAAGCTTTTAAGAGGCAATATGCCTACCAAAAGTGGTACATTGAAATTTTTAATCTTTTCAATAAACTTAAATAAAATATCTTCATCATAAACTGGCTGTGTTTGAATAAACTCTGCCCCTGCTTCTATCTTAACTTTAAGCTTTTCTATGGCCTCTTCTCTTAAATCACTTGGATTTGCAGTAGTACCTGCACAAAATTCTGTTGGTGAATCTAATTTATTGCCATTGTAATCATAACCTCTATTAAAGGCACTGATAATCTTTAAAAGCCCAATAGAATCTACATCGTATACCCCCTTGGCTTGAGGAGTGTCACCATGGGAGGGGTCGTCTCCTGTCAAAGCTAATATATTTCTTACCCCTAATGCATAAGCTCCAAGGAGTTCAGACTGAAGCCCAATTAAATTTCTGTCTCTACAGGTCAAATGAAAAATAGTTTCAATGTTTAAATGATCTTGCAAGAGGTGAGCTACTGCTATGGGACTCATTCGCATATTCGCCATAGGACAGTCCGTTATATTTAAGGCATCTACAATGCCTTTTAATTTTCTCGCTTCTTCAATAGTTTTCGTTATATCTACTCCTTTTGGCGTAGAAATTTCTGCTGTCACAACAAACTTCCTTTTCTTAAGTTTAGTACACAAATTTTCATTTTTCAACATCTATATCGCCTCCATTTTTAAAAATAAAAAAGTCTCTTCGCCAAAAGAAGAGACACTAATACTCTCTCATCTTTCAGCGAAACGCTGCTGGAATTGGCACCAAGACGCATATAAAATGCCGGTTGCCGGGTTTCATCGGGCCAGTCCCTCCACCACTCTCGATAAGAGATTTTAAAGTATTAAATTGTTAAACTATTTAAGCTATATGATACTATGGATTAACTCCTATGTCAATAGAAATTTTTTTGTCCCTCTCTAAAGATTTTGCAGGCTTTTAACTTTTTTAAAATAAATCTGTAAATTTTTTATGTTATTTGCTATACTATAATTGTAAAGAATACAAATTTTCGAGAAAGGAATGTTTTTCATGTTCTCATCTCTTATTTTTATTTATTTTTAATACTTGTGCAACCACTTGCATAATGATTTTTTTAATATTATAATATACTTAACACTTGAAAAATGAGGAGGTTTAATATGAGTAATGAAAAATTGCCAAGAGTAGCCTATTTCTGCATGGAATACGGCTTACAGTCAGATTTCAAACTATACGCAGGTGGTCTTGGCATTTTAGCAGGAGACCATCTAAAAGCTGCAAAAGAATTAGGTATGCCTTTAGTAGGAATAGGTATACTGTGGAAACAAGGCTACACAGAACAACATATTGGAGAAGATGGTTATCCCTATGATGCCTATCGCAATTACACACGCAAGTACAACTTTTTAAAGGATACAGGAGTAAAGGTAAAAGTAAAAATAAGAAACAAAGATGTATACTGCAAAGTATGGTTGGTAGACAGCTTTGACAATGCACCTTTGTATTTGCTTGACACAGATATACCAGAAAATGGAGATAGATGGATAACAGGTCAGCTTTATGGATGGTTTGGTGAAGAAAGAGTCGCACAGGAAATGGTGTTAGGCATTGGCGGAGTAAGAGCTTTAAGAGCTTTGGGAATTGATGTAGATGTTTATCATTTTAACGAAGGGCATGCAGTATTAGCAGCCATTGAGCTTATAAGAGAGAAAATGGAAAATCAAAATATGAGTTTTGAAGAGGCGTGGAAAGCTACAAGAGAAGAAGTAGTATTTACAACCCATACCCCTGTTAAAGAAGGAAACGAATCTCACGATTTAGAACTTCTCATGTACATGGGCGCAAACAATGGCCTTTCAATTGAGCAAATGGCCCAAATTGGTGGCGTTCCTTTTAATATGACAGTCGCAGGTTTGAGACTTTCTCGCATTGCAAACGGTGTCTCAAAACTTCACGGACAAACTGCAAACAAAATGTGGCAACATGTTGACAACAAAGCACCTATAATCTCCATAACCAATGGTATTGACAGAAACACTTGGATAGATAAAAGAATAATAGAAGCCTACAACAAAGGTGAAGGACTCCTACAAACTCATAATATTTTAAAACAAGAATTAATTGATTTTGTATATCAAAGGACAGGAGTTAAATTAGACACTGACAAGCTTTTGATAGGTTTTTCAAGGAGAGCTGCTCCTTACAAAAGAAGCGACCTTATATTTACCAATGACGAAGTCATAGGTGATTATTTAAGGTCTAAAAAAATTCAAATGGTTTTTTCAGGAAAAGGTCATCCATTAGATGACGTGGGTAAAAAAATTGTCGCAAAATTAATAGATATGACAAAGAAATATCCTGAAAGCGTAGTATTCCTAGAAGATTACGACATGACAATAGGAAAAATGCTTACTCGAGGCGCTGATGTGTGGTTAAACAATCCAAGAAGACCATTAGAGGCCAGTGGTACCTCCGGCATGAAAGCCGCCATGAACGGAGTGCTAAATTTAAGTATTTTAGATGGATGGTGGCCAGAAGCTTGTATAGACGGAGTAAATGGCTGGCAATTTGGGGATGGTTTTGAGTCTGACAACATAGAAGAATTAGACAAACACGACCTTGAAGCACTTTATAACGTTCTTTTAAATAAAGTAGTTCCAACCTACTACAACGATAAAGCGAAATGGGAAAATATGATGAGAGAAAGTATAAGGACGACTTATGAAGCTTTCTCAGCTAATAGAATGTTAAAAGAATACTACAATTTAATGTACACAAAAAAATAAGTCAACCCCTATTTAAAAAGGCCGCGCAATTGCCCGGCCTTTAATTTATTTTCCCAATCTTTTTTCTAACAATTCTTTTTCTTTTTCATATCCTGGTTTTCCTAAAAGTGCAAACATATTTTTCTTGTAAGCCTCTACTCCTGGCTGGTCAAATGGATTGACCCCATTTATATATCCACTTATACCACAAGCCACTTCAAAGAAATATACCAAATTACCAAAGTAATAAGGTGATATTTCCGGAATATTTACCACGAAGTTGGGAACATTTCCATCTGTATGAGCCAATAATGTTCCTTCAAAAGCCTTTTTATTGACAAAATCTATAGTTTTTCCTGCTAAAAAGTTAAGCCCATCTATATTGTCTTTGTCTTTATTTATAACTATATCTTTAACAGGTTTTTCAACATTTAAAACTGTTTCAAAAATATTTCTGCTTCCCTCTTGTATAAACTGCCCCATTGAATGTAAATCTGTCGTAAAATCTACTGAAGCAGGATAAATTCCCTTATTGTCTTTACCTTCACTTTCTCCAAAAAGCTGTTTCCACCATTCGGAAAAATAGTGAAGTTTCGGTTCATAATTTACAAGTATTTCTATAGCTTTGCCCTTTCTGTACAAAATATTTCTCAAAATTGCATACTGCATGCTTATATTTTCACTAAGGTCATTTTTGGTATAAACCATTGAAGCATCGTAAGCACCCTGCATCATCTCGTCTATACTAATGCCTGCCACTGCTATTGGCAAAAGGCCTACTGCTGTCAAAACTGAGTATCTTCCTCCAACATCATCAGGAATTACAAATGTTTCATATCCTTCTTCATCAGCTAATTTTTTTAAAGCTCCTTTCGCTCTATCTGTTGTCACATATATTCTCGATTTAGCCCCTTCTTTTCCATATTTTTTCTCAAGGAAATCTCTAAAAACCCTAAAAGCTATCGCAGGCTCTGTGGTAGTGCCAGATTTAGATATTACATTTATAGAAACATCTTTGCCTTCTATAAGTTCAAGTAAATCACTTAAATATGTAGAACTTATGCTGTTTCCAGCAAAATAAATCTCCGGCGTATTCCTCTTACCTTTTGGCAACAAATTATAGAAGGAATGGGAAAGCATTTCAATTGCCGCTCTTGCCCCTAAATAAGACCCACCTATACCTATAACTACAAGCACATCAGAATCTGATTGAATCTTCTCTGCTGCTTTTTTAATGCGTTCAAACTCTGCTTTATCATAATCTTTGGGAAGACTTACCCATCCTAAAAAGTCATTCCCTTGAGCATTTTTATTAAGCACCATGTCAAGAGATAACTTTGCATGCCTTTCCATATATTCAATTTCTTTTTCACTTACAAATTGCAATGCTTTTGAATAATCAAAACCTATCAATTTCCTCATATGTAAACCTCCATTCTTTATTTACATACTCATATTTTATATCATAAATCTATCTTATTCAAGTTTTTCAAAAGTATGTATAAGTTTACTTAGCTTTATTTTTATACAGTAATAAATTTTTGTCAATCTTTTTGGAATTTTTACTTTATGGGATATAATATAAAGAGGAGGTGCGAAATTATGGAGGCATTAGAGGCTTTAAAAAAGAGAAGAAGTATAAGGAAATATATAGATAAACCTATTCCAAAAGAAATATTAGAAGACATAATAGACTGCGCAAGGCTTGCTCCCAGTGGAAATAACGCACAGCCCTGGCATTTCGTCGTTATAACAGACAAAGAAAGACTTAAATTCATAGCAGAAAAAGCTACATATGGGAAATTTATTAAAGATGCAGGAGCTTGTGTCATCGTCTATTGCGATAAAAATAACAGACATCACTTAGAAGATGGTTCAGCAGCAACAGAAAATATATTACTCGCAGCTACTGCCTACGGCATAGGTTCCTGTTGGGTAGCGGGGTATAACAGAACCTATGAAAAAGAAATAAACGAATATCTCAACATTCCTGACAGCTTAAGAATGATTTCTATTATATCATTAGGATATCCTGCAGAAAAGCTAAAACCAAAATACAAAAAAGCTCTATCTGAAGTTTTGCATTGGGAAAAATTTTAAATGATGGAGGTTTTTATATGTCAAAAGTAGTAGAAAGATTTTTAAAATATGTAAAATATCATACAACATCAGATGAAAATTCATCAACCTATCCCAGCACTGAAGGCCAGTTAATATTTGCAAAAGAATTAGTAAAAGAGTTAGAAAGTTTAGGCTTAAAAGAGGTAAATGTTGATGGAAACGGTTATGTCACGGCTTTACTTCCTTCAAATACTGACAAAGAACTTCCTACAATAGGATTTATAGCTCATATGGACACAAGTCCTGACATGTGCGGTAAAGATGTAAATCCACAAATAGTAGAAAATTATGACGGTAAAGACATAATACTAAACAAGGAAATGAATATAGTTTTATCTCTTGCTGAATTTCCAGAGCTCAAAAATTACATAGGGAAAACTTTAATTACCACAGACGGAACAACTCTTTTGGGTGCTGATGATAAAGCAGGAATTGCAGAAATAATAACAGCTATGGAATATTTAATAAATAATCCTGAAATAAAGCATGGCAATATAAAAGTCGCCTTCACACCTGATGAAGAAATTGGTAGGGGCGTAGATAAATTTGACGTAAAAAAATTCGCCTGTGATTTTGCTTATACTGTAGATGGTGGTGGAATTGGAGAAATAGAATACGAAAATTTCAATGCTGCCAGTGCTAAAATCAAAATTAATGGCAGAAATGTGCATCCAGGAACCGCAAAAGGAAAAATGAAAAACTCCATTTTGATTGGAATAGAACTCCAAAATATGTTACCTGAACATGAAACTCCTGCACATACTGAAGGATATGAAGGCTTTTATCATTTAAACAATTTTGCAGGCAATGTAGAACAAACTAAAATGTATTATATTATCAGAGATTTTGATAAACAAATTTTTTTAGATAAAAAAGAATACCTAAAAAGCATTGTAGAAACATTAAATAAAAAATACGGTGAAGGCACAATAGAGCTTGAACTTAAAGACCAGTATTACAATATGAGAGAAATAATTGAAAAGCATATGCACATAGTTGATACAGCATTAGAAGCAATGAAATTAGTAGGAGTGGAACCTAAAATAGTGCCTATAAGAGGAGGCACTGATGGAGCAAGATTAAGCTATATGGGGCTTCCAACACCTAATTTATTCACAGGAGGGCATAATTTTCACGGTAAATATGAATTTATACCGACATATGCAATGGAAAAAGCAGTCGAAGTTATAATAAAAATAATTGAGCTTTATGCACAAAAATAAGGGATGGTCAAAAACTATCCCTTTAATAATACAACCATTAAAATAAATAAGTTTTTCACATATACATATTTTTCATTTATCAAAAATTGAAGTTTGGCTAATAGCGTAAGATTTAATTCCCCTTTCTTTTATTACATCATTTTCAGCCAATTTGCTACACAACAGTGGAGAATTCACATCATATTGCTTTACATTTTCTTTTATAGAACTTATATTGCTGTTTGCATAGCAATAAATACAACCATGCAAACAAGTATCATAAGTACCAACATCAACGCTTTCAGCACAACCACAAAGCTTCCTCTGATTTTTATCTTTTCCCACACCAAGTTTTTTCCCTGAAAGTTCCCCTATTAAATCCGGGTCTATACATCTTGCATGTTCTATACCATATGGTGATAAATCCATTTTTTCAGCACAAATATCAAGTTTAATTGAGTGCTCTTTCGCTATTTCATAAAATCTATATGCAATTTCTAACTTTTGTTCTTTATTTATCTCATAAGCCCCTATCTTTTCTAAATTCTTACGCACTTTAGGATAAAAGGTCACAAAACTGATGATACATTTTGAAGTGTAGCCATAAAGTTTAGACATTATTTCCTTAAAGCTTTTTATATGGTATTCTATATCAAATTCGGGAGTTAAAATAATAGGGTCATAACGCCAAATTACCCTCTCTTTCCCTATTTTGATAGACAGCTTTTTAAAAACTTCAATTATATGTGATTTTTCTGACACATTCCTCTCTACTTTTTTATCATAAGGATTTAAAGTAAATTGAAAATAATAGGTATAGTCCTCTATTAAATGCAATTTTGGTATCATTTTCTCTGGATTTTTTGTCCAAAACACAATACCATCTACTGCATCTTTCTTCAAAGAAATTTTACTGATTTGATGAAAATTAAAAGGATTCCTCACCAAAACATAGCCTTCCTCAATTCTTTTAAAAAACCAATCGCTGTAAAAAGCCGGAATATCCGTTCTCCTGCTTGTACTTATTATCATTCAAATTTCTCCTTTCAAAAAAAGAGAAATTGACATGTTCATTTTTACTTTAACATTAATGACAATTCATGTCAATTTCTCCGCTTTTGAATTAACTTTCTTTGTTAAGTTTGTACTCTATTGAATCAACAAGGGCTCTCCAACTGGCCTCAATAATATCTGTAGAAACCCCAATTGTGCTCCAAGAATCCTTTCCGTCTGTCGACTCTATTATAACTCTTACTTTAGCAGCAGTTGCTGAATTAGAATCCAAAACCCTCACTTTATAATCTGTCAACCTCATCTCTTTTATCTGTGGGTAAAATCTCTCCAATACTCTTCTTACAGCATTATCAAGAGCATGCACTGGACCGTCTCCATCTGCAGCAGCTATTTCTTCCACTCCATCTACTTCCACCTTTATAATTGCAAAAGAATTAACACTATTAACAGAGGGTTCATTTACAATAACTTTAAATTCTTTTAAATTAAAGGCCGGTTTGTATCTTCCAAGGATTTTTCTTATCAAAAGTTCTAAAGAGCCTCCTGCATTTTCATATTGATACCCCAAATACTCCATTTCTTTTAATTTGTCGAGAATTAATTTTGTTTCAGGTGAATCTTTTGTGATTGTCGGGTCCATCTCGTTTATAGCATTTAAAACTGCCCCTCTTCCGGCAACTTCAGAAATCAAAAAGGTTCTGCTATTTCCCACTAAAGAAGGATCAATCAGTTCATAAGAGTAAGTATTTTTATTTACAGCATCAGCATGCATCCCTGCTTTATGGGCAAATGCGTTTTTCCCCACATAAGGTGCTCTTTCATCGTGAGTGATATTTGCAATTTCACTTACAAATCTGGCTAAATGAGTCAATTGTTTCAGATTTTCATCAGGAACACATTTATATCCCATAAGTAATTGCAAATTCGGTATCAAGGTACATAAATTCGCATTGCCACATCTTTCACCATAACCGTTTATTGTACCTTGTACTTGTATTGCCCCTGCTTGTACTGCCATTATAGAATCTGCGACAGCCATTCCGTTATCATTATGACAGTGTATTCCTACTTCTGTATTAAACTTATCCACAACAGTTTTTGTTATTTCATAAACCTCCATAGGAAAAGCTCCGCCTTTTGTATCACACAAGCATACACTGTCTGCACCCGCTTCTAATGCTACTTCTAATGTCTTTAAAGCATACTCTGAATTTTGTTTGTAGCCATCAAAAAAATGCTCTGCATCAAATATAACTGACTTACCTTTGTCTTTAAAAAATTTTACTGTATCATAAATCATTTTTAAGTTTTCTTCTAAAGCAGTTTTCAAAATTTCTGTAACTTGAAAATCCCATGACTTGCCAAAAATAGTTACTACCTCTGTGTCAGTATTTAAAAGGGAAATCACATTAGCATCCTCATCGGTAGTTGTATTCGCTCTTCTTGTGCTGCCAAAAGCGATTAATTTAGCATTTTTTAACTTAATATTTTTAACTCTTTCAAAAAATTCAATATCTTTAGGGTTAGACCCAGGATTACCTGCCTCAATATAGGTTACACCAAACTCATCAAGAACCTTAACTATCTTTAATTTATCTTCCACAGTAAAAGATATACCTTGTCCTTGAACTCCATCTCTTAATGTTGTGTCGTATATCCGTATACTCTTCACAATGCATCCCCCTTTATATCTTTTTTATGTATAGTACATATTTTATCAAATTGAACTGATAAAGTGAAGAGGTAAATAAAAGTTTTTCATTAAAGGTTTCATTGGCTTAATTATGTCAATATCTATGTTATAATAACATTAGCAAATCAAATGAAAAGGAGGGCTTTCAATGGATGCACTAGACAAACTTAAAAATAGAAAAAGTTGCAGAAGTTTTCTAGAAAAGCCTAAAATACTTTACATTAAAAAAATAAATAAATGATATTTAATTAATTTTACCATTTTAGCATAACAATACTCATTAATATAACTCCAATAACTATTGACATCGTTATAAAAACAGAAGCTAGTTTGGGATTAAGTCCCCTTTCATTGGAATATACTACAGCCACCATTGGAGTTGGGAGTATAGAACCAATTGCAATAATTTTTACAATCAATTGGCTTGTATCAAATAAAAATGCCAATAATAAAAATAAAATGATACCAGGCAAAAATTTTACAAACATACCTATACCCAAAGCTTTTAATTCATCTTTATTTAAGTTAAAATCTAAAAAGTAACCTATTGTAAATAAAGCAAGAAAACTGTTAGGTATAGAGAGCTGATAAATAAAATCTTTAACAATTCCTCCTAACTTAATATTTAAAAAATTCATCAAGAGTGACAATAAATATATATCAAGTGGAAAGAAAAAAATTATTTTTCTTATTACTTTTTTTAAATTAAAATTCTCCTTATCAGAGCCTAAAAATGCTACAGCATAAGCAAGTCCAAAAACAATAAAAGAATTGCCTATATCAAACATTGAAATAGTCATTACTCCTTTACTTCCATACACCTGCTGTATAAAAGGCAAAGCAAATAAACCAATATTATACCCAAATATAGAAATTAATAAAGTCCATTTATCTTTATCATCCAATTTAACTTTTTTTACAATAAAATAACCTAATAAAAAAGTAAGTAAACCTAAAAGAATACTTATAATAGGCAAAATTAATAAATGCAAATTAATAGTATGCTCAGAAAAAACTATTAATATTGTAGCAGGTAGTGTAATATATAAAACTATTTTACTTAGTACATCTCCAGCGTTATCTGGTATGATTTTTAATCTTTTAAATAAATATCCCAATAAAATAATTCCAATGTTCAACAAAATCTTTTCTACTATAATAAAATGCTCCAATATAAGTCACCTCAATATTATTTTAGCATGATATGATATGTTGACAAATCATAGTTTGTATTTTAAAAAATGTTTTGAATTTTCTTTAGCATAGCATACCCGGAAGTCTTAATATTTATTTCAATCTGTCCTTTTGCATTATTACCTACAATTTTTATCCTGCTTTTACCTTTTTCAGTTTGTATAGTTTTTTCACCTTTTCCGCTTTGTTCAAAAACATTTATTACTTTATTTTCAGGTGTAATAAATACCAATTTGAATTTGCCTTTATCTACTTTTGAATCAAATTTAATCGTTACTGTCCAATTCCCCTCAGATTCTACTTCCCAAATAGTCTCCATTCCATAAAAACCACTGTATACTATTTTTAAGTTGTTATCTTTTATATCTCCTACCCTATTTAAAAATGTATAACTATCTCCTTCATTTATTATTTTAGCATTGTCATTGTATATTTCTTTCTGATAACTGCTAATATTGCCACATCCGCAAAAAATAAACATTACCAAAAACAAAAGTATGAATTGCTGTAAAAATTTATTCATCATGGAATTATACCTCCCATATTAATTTCTGATACATAAAGTAAACCACAGTATGTTTATTTATATTTATATTTAAAAAATATTAATTTTTTCGATCTCTATACATTTGTCGCCATTAAACTTAAACTTTACAATCCACGGCATAACATGTTTGATTTCATTAAATTCATTATATCCAAATGATTTATCATAAAAATTGATAATAGTACTCAATATAGTACCATGAGTCCCTATTGCAATATTTTGGTTTTTATAATTCTCTAAAACTTTTTTCAGTGCTGCAATGCCTCGTTGCTGTACCTCTGATAAACTTTCACCATCTGATAATTTAAAATTAAAATCTTGCCATTGCTGTCTCGCAAAAGAATCAAAATCATCAATCCATTCACTATCAACCTTGCGTTCTCTAAAATCCGGAACAGTAATTACTGGTAGGTTAACTTTATTAGCAAAATCTACCAAAGTATCAACTGCTCGTTTATATGGACTTGATAAAATAATTTTAATATCTTTATCCATCAAATAAGCTGTGACAAGTTGTCTATCGATTAAGCCTTTATTTGTAAGAGGTCTTAACTCATCATTGTGCTCTGTATAGTCTGATTCTGCATGACGAATAAAATAAATTGTTGTCAATTAACCCACCTCCATCATATTATTTCAACATTATTCCTTAATATAATCACCATCACTTTGAAATATGGTTTCGTGATTAATTCCTCTTAGCATCATGTGGTAAATTCCCGTTTTGCTCTATTTTAGTGCTTTCCTTGGCATTTACTACTTCCTATCGTAAATCATATATATATTATATCATATTGTTAAACAAGTCCTTGTTACAATATTTTTTCATTTTCTTATTTTTCAGACAGGTCCCTCTTCCCTTCTCCTTAAGTATAAGTCTTAGTTACTGTAAATTTTCCCTTTTGTGCTATAATACTATTAGCAATTAAAAAGTGAAATTTTTGAAGAATGCAATATATGAATTTAAAAAAGGAACTAATGTAAAATAATGGATGTATAAACTCCGCCAATTCCTCAACAAACAGGAGGTGTTACATGGCAACTAAAAAAGAAATAAAAGAAATACTTAATTTAGCATTACCTGCAGTTGGAGAAATGCTATTATACATGGTAGTGTGGGTAATAGATACAATGATGGTGGGACAATTTGGCGGTAAAGACAGTGTCAGCGTTGTAGGCCTTGCATCAGAAATTATATATACCTTCTCTAACATTTTTATAGCAATGGGAATCTCCATAGGAATAACTTCTTATGTCGCCCGTAGTATAGGAGCGAAAGATTTTGAATCTGCTGAAAAATACGCATCTCAAGGAATTTTTTTAGGATTTATTTTTGCTATTTTCATTTCTTTAATACTTTTTACCTTTGCAGAAAATTTTTTAATAATAGCTGGCGCTACTGGTAATGTGCTTGTCTTAGGAAGGATATTTATAAAAATTGCATCAATAGGCATTTTCTTTAATATGCTTATGAATGTATTAAACGCAATTTTAAGAGCTCAAGGAAATACAAAAACGCCTATGATAGGAGCAAGTATAGTCATATTTATTAATATTTTACTGGACTGGATTTTGATATTTGGAAGATTTGGCTTCCCTCCTTTAGGTGCAAAAGGGTCTGCAATTGCTACTACTATAGCACAAATTACTGGCTTTATATTTATAATGTTATATTACTTCAACCAAAAAATATTAAATATCGAGCTTCGTGATATAGTGAACTTTGACAGGCAAATAATTGTAGATATACTGAAACTTGCTTTCCCTGCTTCTCTTCAAGAAGCTGCCTTTGACATAAGTCGACTTATTTCAATATTCATGATAATGCACCTTGGGACAGTAGCTTTTGCAGCAAATCAAATTGCAACTACGATTGAATCTATATCCTTTATGCCAGGATGGGGTTTTGCAGTCGCTGCAACCACAATGGCAGGACAAATGGTAGGAGCTAAAAAATATGACAGTGCAAAAAGGTATACAAATATTTCGGCATTATTTGCTGTAGCAATTATGGGTACAATGTCTATACTATTTCTGGCAATACCCCATCTCTTTATAAGAGCTTTTATAAAAGATGCTGACGTAATAGCTGTCGGCATCCTTTGCCTTATGATAGCCTCCATTGAACAGCCTTTTATGGCAGTTGGTATGGTTTATGGAGGAGGCCTTAAAGGAAGTGGAAATACAAAGACTCCCTTTATTATCTCTACAATATCCAGCTGGTTTATAAGACTTCCTCTTATGTACGTAGTCATTTACATCTTAAAATTAGGAGTTGTATATGTATGGTTTGTAACAGCTATCCAATGGGCTTTTGAAGGAACTACAATGTATTTATACTTTAGAAAAGAAATAAATAAATTAAAAAGTGCAGTAAAAGATTTTTAATACGCTTTACTGCACCTTTTTATCACCATTTAAGCATTATAAAATTAACTGGGAGGTAAGAAAATGATTGACGATGGCTTAATCCATGAAATCAAAAATAAATTCCCTTTTATTAAAAACCTAAAGGATAAAAATAAGTTAGACAATTTTATGAAAATCATCAAAATTATCAAGTTGAAAAATGGAGAAAAACTTTTAGAAGAAGGTGATCACTGTACCGACATAGTTTTTGTTATAAATGGAGTAGTAAGAGTATATAAACTTTCTCCTGAAGGAAAGGAAATAACTCTCTACAGACTTTACGATGGCGAAACCTGTGTCTTAAATGTAGCGTCTATTATGAGTAATACACCTTATCCTGCAACTGCTGAAGCTGAACAAGAAGTTTTAGTTGGTCTTATTCCAGTTTCATTTTATAATGATTTATTTTTTACAGAGCCATCATTCCAACAATTCATTTTTAATACTGTATCTACAAGGTTTCAAGAAGTTATATTGTTAATTGATGAAATTGTATTTAAAAATGTAAACTTAAGATTGGCTAAATTTATATTAAAAAAATCAGCTGAAAATGGGCAAAAAGGAAACTTGGAAATTACCCATGAAAAAATCGCCGCAGAATTGGGTACCGCAAGAGAAGTAATCAGTAGAATACTTAAAGACTTCGAAAAAGAAAATATTGTTACACTTTTACGAGGAAAAATTATCATAAAAAATGAAGAAAAATTAAAAAGAATTGCAGAAATGTGACTTTGTCACTGAATTAAATTGTATAGTCTTGTATAATAGATATCAAGATAGGAAAAATAAATGGAGGAGGTTATAAAAATGAAAAATGTTGGAAAAATTGATAAAATAATCAGATATATAATAGGAATAGCTTTGTTGAGTCTGTTGTTTTTAATTAATAGTAACCTAAGATTTTTGGGATTAATAGGACTTGTACCAATATTAACAGCTGCTTTTGGTTTCTGCCCATTATATGCCTTATTTGGCATTAATACATGTTCAACAAAAAAATAAAAATTTTCTTTATGTAATATCTTAGTTAAATTTTAAATTAGTTAATGGTGTGATAATTTTTATCAAATTAATGTGAGGGGTTAATACCCCCCATTAATTTGATATGTCTTTAAAAAGTTGAAGGCAACACCAACGCCACACTTTCCACATGATACGTATAAGGAAACATATCAACAGGCTGAACTTCTATCGTTTTGTATCCATAGTCTTCAAGATATCTTAAATCCCGTGCTAATGTGGAAGGATTACAAGAGACGTATACAATTTTTTTCGGATTCATTTTTATAATCGCTTCCAAAACAGGTGTGTCGCATCCTTTTCTTGGAGGATCCATTATAACCACATCTGCTTTAACTCCTTTATCAGCCAACTCAGGCATTACTTTTTCCGCATCTCCTGAAATAAATTCAACATTTTTAATATCATTTATGTAAGCATTTCTCTTTGCGTCTTCTACTGCCTGGTGAACAGCCTCAATACCATAGACAAAGCCTGCCTTTTTTGCTGCAAGTAAAGATATAGTCCCTATACCACAATATACATCTATTACAGTCTCTTCACCTTTTAAATCAGCATATTCAAGGGCTTTTCCGTATAAGACTTCTGTTTGAACAGGATTTACCTGAAAAAATGACAAAGGAGATATTTCAAATTTTGTGTCTATTATATAGTCAATAATGTTATTGCTTCCGTAAATAGTTATATTTTCCTCCCCCATAATCATATTAGTTTTTTTGGTATTAATATTTATTACTATACTTTTAAGCCCCCTTATTTCTTCTTTTAAAGCATCAATCAGTTGTTTTTTATATGGTATGTCCCTTCCATTAATCACAATAACAGCCATAACTTCCCCAGTTTTAAAAGCAACTCTTGTGACAATATGCCTTATCAGACCTTTTCCTGTTTTTTCGTCATATACAGATATGTTGTATTTTCTAATCCAATTCCTTACAATCCTAGCAATCTCATCACTAATCTCATGCTGTATCATACAGCTTTCCACAGGCACAATGTCATGAGAACGAGGAGCATAAAAACCTGTAACAGCTTTCCCTTCAACCATTCCAACTGGAAATTGTGCTTTATTTCTATACCGCTGAGGCTTTTCCATCCCTATGGTATCTTGGACTTTTGTATACACTTTGCCTATTCTTTCTAAATTGTCTTTGACTTTTTGTGTTTTATATTTTAACTGCCCTTCGTAGCTTAAATGCTGCAGTGAACAGCCACCACATTTATATGCATGAGGGCATAAAGGCTTAACTCTATCACGGGACTTTTCTAATATTTCTACTACATGACCTATAACGTAATTTTTAGAAATTTTATCTATTTGTGCGACGACCCTCTCTCCTGTCAATGCTCCTTCTACAAAGACAGCCACTCCTTCAATTCTTCCAACTCCTTGGCCTTCATGGGCCATATTGTCAATATATACCTCGTATTTTTCCCCTACTTTTATGTCGTGCAATTCAAAAACGCCTCCTTCACAATTATTATACCTTTTATATAGCAAAAAAATATAGGGGATAACACATCCCCATTATTTTTTCCTAACACATATCTATCATAAACTATTTGAGGCATATCTGCAACTTTATGCTCTATATTTGAAACAAACAATACTACATACTCTGCATGAGCCCAGTTAAGAGGCGATGCAGAATCTGTAGGAAGTCCTGTATCCTCCCAAACTTGTTCAGACAACACATAGCCTTGATTTGCAAAATTCTCCATTGCCTTAAGGTATTCATCAGCACTTTTACCTGCCGCTATTTCATACATACCTCTTTCACCAGTAAGAAGAGGCCATAATCTTCCTTTACCTGTGCCATGATATAGTTCTGTTTTAGAGGGCTCTCCATAGCCATCATGATTATACCTATACCAACAAGGACCTTTTGGAGTATTAACTTTTATGAGGTTGTCTACTACATAAATAGTGCTTAATATCTTAGGGTCATTGGCAGGTTTTACTCCCAACCGTACCAATTCAAGAAAACTTGGGTCTATAATTTCCTTTTGGTCATAGACTCCACCACCGTTAGCGATGCTTATTAAAAAGTCTGCATTTGGATCCGGTAGTCCTGCTATTCTTATGTAATACTGTCCATTTCCATACGGTCCTTTTGTTGTATAAGTCAGCTCATCAATTAACTTTTGCCATTTATCAGCCTTATCCAAATATTTTTGTGCACTTTCCATATCTTTATTTTGTTTTGCTATGTCCGCAGCACATACAAGTCCCGCAACTTCAGCTGCCATTGTCGCAGGTGAATATCCCCCTGCTTCTTCCCATCTTTCTTGCCCTGTTTTGGGGCCAATTTTTGTAATAAAGTCCGCAAGAGGTTTTACCAATTTTTCATACAAATCATACCGCTTTAGCTGATATGCCAGTATTATAGGGTCTGCTTGCTCATCCATTTGGATGCCATTCCAATAAGGCTCCCCATTTATCCAGGTATTTTGTGGAATAAACCCATTTTTCTCTACTACCATAGTTAAAAAGTCTAAGGCTCTATTAGCAGAATCTTTGTCTCCAGCTGCAATAAAGGCATTAGCGATGTGATACAAGTCTCTTGCCCAAACTAAGTGATATCCCCCTTTATTTTCATCTCCTTGACCTTCACCCCATGGAATTGAAAGAGAAGCAATATAGGCACCTTTATTAGTCTTATCTTCACTGGCTTTTAAAATCATCATACTCGTGTAGTATAACTCATTAGCTTTCCCTTTAAAATCCTTAAGTCCATCACAGTATTTATTCCACTCAGCAATGTATATGCCAATCATTTTATCATAATTGTCCTTTAATGTACTCAAAGCAGTTTTTGCTGCCTCCTCTTCACTTTCTCCAAAAGAAAGCACTGTTTTAAACTCTGTCTTATCGCTTAAATCTATCTCTATTCCTTCAATAATATTCCCTCTTGCCTTATCAAAATGTTGTGTCATAGTTTTGTTTTTTTCTAAATCTGATATAGGGTCATTCACCTGATTATATCCTATAGAATACCCTTTCCATTTTACATCAGTTGTCAAAGCTGAATATATTTTTTCTCTATGTACTATAAGAATTTCCTTATCATTTGCCTTTATAACATACCCCTCATTGTATTTACCTTGATTAGCAATATGAGGGTCATAAACAAGATAAAATTTATAATCTTTTACATTCCCTTTTAATGCTTCAAATGTTGTCTTCATAATAACAGAATTCCTTCTAGGATCAGTGAATATCTCTTTTGTAATCCTATATCTTCCCTGTTTATCAGTATTTATTAGCTTAAATGCTAAAGACCTATTGTTGAGTTTCTCAACTTTGCTCACTGTATCCTTTGTCTCATCAGAGACAAAACTTTTTCCGTCAGTTACTAAAAATTTCAAAAATTTGCTATTAGCCATATCAATCGTGGGATAGTAAACTTCTGATATTGCACCATGAGTCAAAGTAAACCATACCTTTGAAACATCATTATTTGCAGTTCCAATGCCTTGTTTTTGAGCAGATGCCCAAGTATCCTCTTTGCCAGGTGCCTGTGATGCTTCATTAGCAGTTAAGTGCTGAATTTTTACATAAGAAACATCAGAAGAACACCCTGAAAAAATAGTTATTGAAAAAATTATTAAAAATAATATTGCTACAATTTTTTTATTCATCTAAAAACACCTCCGTCTTATATCTCTATTTTATCTCAAGTCACAACTTTGCGCAAACGTTTGTTATAAATAAAAAAGAAAAAATACACTTAGAAAGTGTATTGAGAAAAAATCGGTTACCCTACTATATTATTATAACTCATTTTTATAGTATTTTATACCATTTTTTATAAATTTTAATCACAGCATTTTGCAAGCATTTCATAAACCTCTGGCATTACTTTTTTTAAGTTGATAGGCTTTTTTTCAAGATTTGTAAAGGGATGCTCTGTATAACCTTGTGCTAAAAGTTTGTTATCCTCCTTGCGTATTATATCATATAAAAATTTAAGACGAGTTCCTTTTATAAATTCTAATCGTGTTCTTATTACTATAAGGTCATCGTATAAAGCAGAAGAAAAATATTTACACTGAGCGTCAATTACAGGTAGCATTACATTTTTTTCTTCTAAACTTCTATAGGACATACCTAAAGAACGAAAAAACTCCGTTCTCCCAATTTCAAACCAATTAAAATAATTAGAATAGTAAACTATACCCATTTTGTCCGTTTCTCCATATCGGACCCTTATCTCTGCATCCCATACATGCATGACTTAATCACTCCTTAAAAAGAAAGGAAAGACAAGAGGAAATCTTGTCTTATTTAATATTTACAATTCCTTTATACACAAATCCTCTAACTGTGTCAACCGTTACAATCATGCCATCTTTGAGTTTAGAAGTTGCTCCTTCACACCCAACAATTACAGGGATTCCTAAGTTTAATCCCACAATAGCAGCGTGAGAAGTAAGCCCTCCTTCTTCTGTGATTATAGCAGAAGCTTTCTCTATAAGAGGCATAAAATCTCTTTCCGTCTTTGCAGTTACTATTATATCGCCTTCTCTAAATTTATCTTTATCTTTGCTGATATCATTAATGACACATACAACACCTGTAGTCGCTTTAGAACCTATACCTATTCCTCTCAACAAAACATCTCCTACTATATGTACCTTCAACATGTTGGTGGTGCCTGTCATAGCTACAGGGATTCCTGCAGAAATTACTACGATATCGCCATTTCTTATAAGTCCCGCATTTAAAGCACTTTGTATTGCGACATCTATCATTTCATCTGTAGTAGAAACCTCTTCTGTAACTAAAGGATATGCTCCCCAGACTATAGAGAGTTTCCTTGCAACACTTTCGCTTGGAGTAGTAGCAATAATCGGAGCTTGAGGCCTGTACCTTGATACCATTCTCGCCGTATAACCAGATTTAGTACAAGTTATTATAGCAGCTGCTCCTATATCTCTTGCAGTAGTACAAGTTGCATGGCTTATAGCATTTGTAATAGAAATATTTGTATCAATATTTCTATCAATGATATCTCTATATCCTACATAAGCCTCTGTCTTTTCTGCAATCTTTGCCATTGTTTCAAAAGCTTCTACAGGATATTTACCCTGAGCTGTCTCCCCTGATAGCATTATAGCATCTGTACCATCTAGAATAGCATTTGCTACATCTGTAACTTCAGCCCTTGTAGGTCTTGGATTTCTCATCATGGAGTCTAACATTTGAGTTGCAGTGATTACAGGTTTTCCTGCTTTATTGCATTTTTGTATAATCATCTTCTGAACGATTGGTATTTCTTCAAGAGGAATTTCAACACCTAAATCTCCTCTTGCTACCATTATTCCATCTGAAACCTTTATAATTTCGTCTATATTTTCTACTCCTTCGCGATTTTCTATTTTGGCAATAATTAAAATATGCTCTGCGTTATTTTCTTCTAAAAGTTTTCTTATTGCCAAAACATCAGCTGCCTTTCTAACAAAAGAAGCGGCAATCATATCAATGCCCTTTTGAATTCCAAATTCTATATCATCTACATCTTTTTGAGTCAAAGCAGGAAGATTAAGTTTTACTCCTGGAACATTTACTCCTTTATGGTCTTTTACAGGACCGGAATTTTCTACAATACAAACTATATCTTCTCCTTTAACATCAGCAACCTTTAGAGAAATTAACCCATCATCAATTAGTATGCGGCTACCTCTTTCCACATCTTGAGGCAACCCTTTATAGGATACACTACATATAGTTTCGTCTCCTAATACATCTCTTGCCGTAATGACAAAAGTTTGTCCTTCTTTTAATTCCACTCCGCCATTTTTAAACTTTCCTGTCCTTATTTCTGGACCTTTAGTATCTAACAAAATAGCAACAGGTAACCCTAATTCTTCTCTTATCTTTTTAATATTGTCAATTCTTGCCCCATGCTCTTCAAAATCTCCATGAGAAAAATTCAATCGAGCAACGTTCATACCCTTCTCAATTAATTTTTTTAGTATATTATAGTCTTCGCTGGCAGGTCCTATTGTACACACTATTTTTGTTCTGCGCATACCTTCACTCCCTAAAATTTATTTATATAGACAATATCTTGCTGAGCTCATAAAGTTTTCTGTTAAACTCCTTTTTCATGGAAAGGGCTTCATCTATATCATCGTCTACAATTTGATTGTTTCGTATACTTATTATTCTCTTAGTTTTATTTTCTAAAAGCAATTCCACTGCTCTTGCTCCCATTTGACTTGCCAATACCCTATCCATCACTGTAGGGGCTCCACCTCTTTGAATGTGCCCCAAAATAGTATACCTTAAGTCTAATTTTGGTAGCCTTTCTTTAATCATTTTCGCTAGTTCTGGAGCGCTCATAACTCCCTCTGCAAGGACAATTATATGGTGAAGCTTCCCTCTCTTTATCCCGTAAGTGATCTTATCACAAAGTTCATCGATGCTCCATTCCACTTCAGGAAGTATAATCATCTCTGCTCCACCAGCCAGACCAGCATACAAAGCAATGTAACCCGCATTTCTTCCCATCACTTCTATTATATTTGCTCTTTCATGGGAAGTAGCAGTATCCCTTATTTTATTTATTGCATCAATGACAGTATTGCAAGCGGTGTCAAACCCTATTGTATAATCTGTACAAGGTATGTCATTATCAATTGTACCTGGAATCCCAATTGTATTTACATTCCATTCTTCACTTAAAAGCTGTGCTCCTCTAAAAGATCCATCTCCTCCAATTACAACGAGACCCTCTATCCCATGTTTTTGAAGGGTTTCGTAAGCTTTTTTGCGCACCTCTTTTTTCTTAAATTCTTCACATCTAGCAGTTCTCAAAATAGTACCACCTTTTTGCAATATATCTCCTACTGAAGAAAGATTTAAATCAATAACTTCATCCTCTACTAGCCCTGCATATCCCCTCATAATGCCTTTTACTTTAAGCCCATAATAAATTCCTGCCCTTACCACAGCCCTTATAGCTGCGTTCATCCCTGGTGCATCTCCACCACTTGTAAGTATACCAATCGTCTTCATAGTTTACCTCCTCATTTTATCCCACATGGACTTTAGTTGTCCCATTTTCGTTAAAGTAGCCCTTTCGGGCAAAAAATTATAAGCCATATTCAATAATAATACTTTGTGCATCTTGAGCTTCTGCCTTTGGAACTAACACTTCACAATAAGAACCTTTTCTATCTATTTTTTTATTAAGTGGACGCAATTTTACCAGGAAACCTTCTTTTGTTAAAACGTCTTTGACTTTTTCTGCTGTCTCCATATTTTGTGCCATGTATATTACCGTCCACATAAAACGGCCTCCTTAGTATTTCTAAATTATATTTTAATCTATTTTTTTGCAGTTATCAACTCAAAAATTTGCAAATGCCTATTTCAAATTACTTTGACATTTTCCTCTCCTAAAACAGCATACAATTGTTTAATTAATTCCTTACTTCCATCTACCCACAAGTCTCTATTAGCAACCAATAATTTTTTACTATTAAGCTTTAGAACTACCGGCATATTACCAGGATTTTTACGTAATATTTGCTTAACAATCTCAATCTTTGTAGAATCCTGCAAATTAAGATAAAGTTTTTTCACTATCGCTTGAGACAACGGCTTAATTTCATCACATAAAATTTTAGGCTCTTCCTCTTCCTTTAAACTAACCTTTCCCCTAATTACAACCGGGCTGTCTTCTTTTATTATACTGGAATACTTTTCATATACAGTTGGAAATACTATTACTTCTACAGTTCCATACAAGTCCTCAATTGTGACAAAAGCCATCATATTATTACTTTTTGTAAATTTAATTTTTTTTGTAGCTATAACTCCTGCTATCACCACTTCTTGGTTATCTTGCAATTTAGGTTGAAACATTTCCTCTTCGCTAACTTTAAAATCCAAAGTAGTGGCATTAGTAATTTTAGGAATATCATCCACATATTCTTCTAAAGGATGCCCACTTATATAAAGACCTAAAGTTTCTTTTTCCATAGACAACAATCTGCTTTTAGAAAATTCTTCTAAATCAGGAAATTCAAATTCCACACCATGACTTTGTTCTACTTCGCCAAATAAAGAAATCTGCCCATTTAAATTATTATTTCTATTTCTCTTTATATTTTCCATTAATTTGTCATATACTGACAAAAGTTGAGAACGGCGTACACCAAAAGAGCTAAAAGCTCCTGCTTTAATTAAGCTTTCCACTGCTTTTTTATTTAATTGACTGTCCTGCATCCTCTCAAAAAAGTCAATTACAGATTTAAATTTCCCATTTCTTTCTCTTTCGCTTACAATTTCCATTGTCATATTTAAGCCAACATTTTTTACTGCGCTAAGGCCAAACCTTATTTTATCTTCTGCCACTGTAAAATAGGAATTACTCTCGTTTATATCAGGTGGTAACACTTTTATTCCCATTTTTTTGCATATTTGAACATAAAAAGCAATTTTATCTAAGTTATCCACAAAACTGTTTAAAAGTGCAGCCATAAATTCTCCAGGATAATACCTTTTCAAATATGCAGTCTGATAAGCTATAACAGCATAAGCCGCGGCATGAGACTTATTAAAAGCATAGTTTGCAAAATCTAACATCTCGTCAAAAAGCTTATTAGCAGTTGCCTCATCTAATCCATTTCTTAAAGCCCCTGGAACTATCACATTTCCCTCTTCATCAACTATCCCATAAATAAAATTCTTTCTTTCTTGTTCCATTACATCCATTTTCTTTTTAGCCATAGCTCGTCTTACCAAGTCAGACCTGCCCAAAGAGTAACCAGCGACATCTCTCACGATTTGCATAACTTGCTCTTGATACACCATGCAACCATAAGTTACGTCTAAAATTGGCTTTAAAAGAGGATGATCATAGACTATACTCTCTGGATGATTTCTATTTGCAAGATATCTTGGAATTTGGTCCATAGGTCCGGGGCGATAGAGAGAAATTCCTGCTATTATGTCCTCAAGGTTTTTAGGCTTTAATTCTGTCATAAACTGTTTCATTCCTGGAGACTCTAATTGAAAAACTCCTTCTGTTTCCCCTTTTGATATAAGTTCATAAACTTTAGGGTCATCGTACTCCATAGAATCAAAGTCTATAGTCACACCCTTGTTCTTTTTTACCATTTCAATTGTATCCCTTATAACTGTCAAAGTTCTCAGTCCCAAAAAGTCCATCTTCAAAAGTCCTAACTCCTCAAGGGTGGTCATTGGAAATTGAGTCACTATGGAATCTTCGTTTTTTTGCAATGGCACGTAATTGACAAGAGGTTCTTTTGATATTACCACTCCTGCAGCATGAGTAGAGGCATGTCTAGGAAGACCTTCTAAAGACCTGGAAATATCAATAAGCTGTTTTACTTTTTCTTCATTTTCGTATCGCGCTTTAAGTTCAGGGTTTAAAGATAAAGCTTTATCAATAGTCATTCCCAATTCAAAAGGAATCATTTTTGCAATTACATCTACCTCTGCATAAGGATAATTTAAAGCCCTTCCTACATCCCTTATAACCGCTCTCGCCGCCATTGTACCAAAAGTTATAATTTGAGCTACATTGTCCTTACCATATTTTTCTACAACGTAATCAATTACTTCTTGTCTTCTCTCATAACAAAAATCTGAATCAATATCAGGCATGCTGACCCTCTCAGGGTTTAAAAATCTCTCAAAAAGAAGGTTGTATTTTATAGGGTCTATGTTGGTTATTCCCAACGTATAAGCCACTAAACTTCCTGCCGCAGAACCTCTTCCTGGTCCCGTCATAATCCCATTGTCTTTTGCAAACTTTATAAAGTCCCAGACTATGAGGAAATAATCTACATATCCCATTTGCTTTATTACAGAAAGTTCGTAATCTAATCTTTCAATCACTTCTTTGCTTGGATTTTTATACCTTTTGTACAATCCTTCATAACATAACTTTCTCAAATATTCATAGGAATCAACGCCTTTTGGCAAATCGTATTTGGGCAATTTCGTTTTATTAAACTCAAATTCTACATTGCACATGTCTGCAATCTTCTCAGTATTTTCAATGGCCTCTTTACAACAAGAAAAAAGATTCTCCATCTCTTGTGGAGATTTTAAATAAAATTCATCAGTTGGAAAAGACATGCGATCTTCATCATCAATTGTCTTCCCTGTTTGAATGCACAAAAGCACTTCATGAGCTTTTGCATCTTTTTTTTCAAGATAGTGTACATCATTAGTGGCAACTAAAGGTATTCCCGTCTCTTTGGATAGTCTTATAAGCTCTTTATTTACCTTTTGCTGTTCTAAAATTCCATGGTCCTGCAGTTCTAAATAAAAATTCCCTCGTCCAAAAACAGAGTCGTAAAAAAGTGCTGCCTCTTTCGCTTTTTCATACTCACCTCTTAAAACATAAGAGGGAACTTCTCCTGCAAGACAAGCAGTCAAAGCAATTAGCCCCTCACTATGCTCTTTTAAAAACTCTCTGTCAACTCGTGGCTTATAATAAAAGCCTTCAATTGAAGCCACAGTCACTATCTTCATTAAATTTTTATATCCTACCATGTCCTTAGCCAGTAGCACCAAGTGATAGTTTTCATTATCAATCCCATATTCTCTATTCTGCATGCTCCGAGGGGCTACATAAATTTCACAACCTATGATAGGTTTTATTCCTTGTGCTACTGCTTCTTTGTAAAAATCTATTACGCCATACATCACTCCATGGTCTGTAATAGCTATGGCTTTCATGTTTAACTCTTTAGTTTTAGCAATTAAATCCTTAATTCTGCAAGAACCATCAAGTAAACTGTATTCAGAATGAACGTGCAAATGGACAAACATGATATAACCACCTAAACCATCTTTATTCTTTTAGAAAGTCTAACAGACATCAATGCCTTTGCAATTTCCTCTTTTTCATGAATGATTTGAATTTCCAATTTACTAAAGTTATTACTAACTTCTATTATTTTTGCGAAAACTTCTATTAATTCTTCTGTACGCATGGGTTTAATAAAATAAACTGAGAAATTATCTAAAACCGCATCATATCTTTTATTCTGCGTTATAGCAAAAATACCTGATTCACACATTAACATCATCAAAGCACTGCTACTCACTGTACCAAATTGGTTAATCATCATCGAAGGGATCTTCCCTTTAAATTTTACTCCATTTTCTATTTTTTCCATATCAAAATCTTTAAAAATTGTATCTTGAATAGCTTCACTAATCTGGGGCTGTTTTGTCGTATAATGTAGGGCCTTAATTACATCTTCCCTGCTTATAAGTCCTATCAATTCTTTGCCACGAGTCACAGGTAGTATCTCTACATTCCACCATATCATTAGATGGGCTGCATAAGAAAGCGTAGTAGTATCCGTTACAAATACAGGGTTAGGAGTCATAATACTCCCAATTCTATCATCATCCGATGCAGTGGCAATATCTCTTGAAGTTACCATACCAACTAATATACCTTTAGAATCAACAACGGGATATCTTGTATGTTTAGTCTCTGTATATAATTTTTTCCAATCTTTTACTGTTTGTTGAGGCGTCATATAAATTGGATTATATGTCATTACATCGCTGACGTACAAAATTTTTTTCCGTGTCATACTTTCATTGATCGCCTTGTTTATAAGAGTCGCTACAGTAAAAGTATCATAAGAAGTAGATATAAGCGGCAATGAAAGCTTATCCGCCAGTTCTTTTATATGAGGTAATGTATCAAAACCTCCTGTAATCATCACTGCTGCCCCTGCTTTCAAAGCCGCTTCCTGTGCATCTTCTCTATTTCCCAAAATTACAAGGTCTCCGGGTGATATGTACTTCACCATTTCATCAATGGTCATGGCTCCAATTAAGAATTTGTGAAGTTCCATCCTCATTCCCCCATGACCACCTAATACTGTACCTTCTACCACATCTGTAATAACCTCATAAGTAAGACGATCAAAAAATGGATCTTTTTGTTTTCTTCTTATAGTTCCTACTCTTGGAATCGTAGTTACAAGCATTAAATTCTCTGCATCTTTTATAGCTTTGTAAGCAGTACCTTCACTTATATGTAAAGTCTGCGCAAGACCTCTTACTGAAATTTTAGTACCTTCAGGTAAATTTTTTATATATTCCAACACAATTTCATTTTTTTTCATAACTATCATCCTTTATACAAAAAAGGTTTCTGAAAAAGAAACCTTTTTTGTTTACTCCTCACCGAATTTTGATTCAATAAGGTCCACCAACGCTTTTATAGCTGCCTCTTCGTCGTCACCTTCGGCACTTAATTTAACAACATTGCCTTGCGATACTCCAAGAGACATAATTCCCATTATACTTTTGGCATTTACTTTTTTGTTATCTTTCTCTACCCATATTTGTGAGGAAAATTTGCTGGCAGTTTGTACAAATAATGCTGCAGGTCTTGCATGAAGCCCCGTCTTATTTTTAATTTCAATCGTAACCTCTTTCATTATTTAACTCTCCTCTCTTTCAATTTCTTTGAAATTTCTTCAATCCTCCTAAGTCTATGATTCACTCCTGACTTGCCGACAGGAGGAACTAGCATTTGTCCCAATTCTTTTAAGCTCAAATCAGGATAACTAATCCTGAGTTCCGCCATTTCTTTCAAATTAGGTGGCAAATAATCAAGTCCTATTGTTTCTTTGATATAATTTATACTCTCTATTTGCCTTAAAGATGCATTAATAGTTTTGGTCAAATTTGCAGTTTCACAATTAACAATTCTATTTACATTGTTTCTCATTTCTTTGTATATTCGTATATTTTCCAAGTTCAAAAGAGCACTGTGGGCACCTATTATATTTAAAACATCAACAATTTGTTCTCCTTCTTTTAAGTATACTACATAATTATTTTTTCTTGCAATAACCTTTGAATTTAAGTCAAAAGAATTTATCAATTTGCTTAAATCTTTCCCATGTTCTAAATTATGAGTAATAAACTCCATATGATAAGCTTTTTCAGGATCGCTTATTGAACCACCACCCAAAAAAGCTCCTCTCAAATAAGCCTTTTTTGTTTTACTGTTTTTTACAATCTTTTTGTCTATTCCATAATTTAATTTTATATGGTTTTTTTCATAATTCAATATTTTAACTTTACCTAAAATTTCTTCGGCAATTTTTGTATCAGGCACAAAGATGAGATAGGTTAGGGTTTTTTTAAGATACTTACCTCTTCTTACCATTGTCTCAGGAATTATCCCAAATAAATCTTTTATTAACTTAAAAACTAATCTCGCCACAGAAGCATTTTCTGTAGTAAAGGTTAAAGAAATTTTCCTATTGCCATACATCGAAATGCTGCCTATCGTCCTAATCAAAGCAGCTAACTCTGCTATTTTACTTTCTTCATCTTCAGGATAAATCCTTGCTAATTCGTCTTTTGTATCTGAAGAAAATGACATAATGCATCACCTCAACAGGCTTATCTTTATTATACTACATTATTTCAAAAAAAAAACCCCTTTCAAAAACAATTGAATAAAAGGGGTTTTTACACTTCTATAACAAACTACAATAACTTTTTCTTTTCCCATTCAATATATTTAGGTGAATTTTTCCAATTATGTCTTTCTTCAGAATTACACCATTCCTTGAACTCTTTGTAATCTTTCCACTCTTCATATTCACTTGCTTCAACTAATTTTTTTAATGTGATAAGTTTTGTAATGTCGTAACTTCCATACAATCTCTCATAATCCTTATAGTATTGATAATCTCTGCCATAGCGGGATGTATCTTTCATACCATCACCTCTGTTTTTTTAAAAAATATAGGGGAATTTTCATTCCCCTTTATTTTTCTATCTTCATATTATTCACTTAAACTCAGATTGGTTACTTTAAAATATATGCAGAGTTAGGTTGTAAGTAAAGGAGATTGCCACTTCTTTTTAATTCCTTCATCTTTAAAACATCTTCTTTACCTTCTGCTTCATTCAAAAATATCACTTCCTGCTTGCTACTGTTATTTAGTACAACAATTATTGATTTACCTTTATATTCCCTCTTAAAAGCAAACACCCTTCCTATAGCATATAAAGTAGAAAAATTTCCGTATTTGAGCTCCTCATTTTCTCTTCTTATAGAAATCAGCTTTTTATAGAAATTAAAAATACTTTTATTTTGCTTTTCCTCCTCCCATATCATGCATCTTCTGCAATCAGGGTCATAACCCCCTACCATTCCTACCTCGTCTCCATAATAAATATATGGAATTCCAACAAAGCTAAATTGAAACACCAACGCCAACTTCATTCTCGCAACCATGCCATTAGCTAAAGTCAAAAACCTCTCAGTATCATGACTCCCTATTAAATTAAACATAGCCCTATTCACACTATCCATATGTCTCATAAGTTGCTCTGTAATCATTGTATTAAAGCGAGAAGCACTTATTTTCCTTCTTGCAAAAAAGTCCACAACCGCATTTCTAAAAGGATAGTTCATTACACTGTCAAACTGTTCCCCTCTAAGCCAAGGAGAAGCATCATGCCAAACCTCTCCTACAATTATGGCTTCTGGTTTGGCTGCCTTTATAACTTCTCTAAACTTTCTCCAAAAATGGTGATCTATCTCATTAGCAACATCCAGCCTCCAGCCATCTATGTCCACTTCTTTAATCCAATATTTCGCTACTTCCAATAAATACTTCTGTACTTCTGGATTTTTTGTCATAAGTTTTGGCATTCTCCATACAGTATCTGCAAAAGCTTCATAGGAAGGTTTTGGATGAGTTTTAATTGGCCATTCGTATATATTAAACCAATCCCAATATTTTGATTTTTTACCATTTTTAATAACATCCTGAAATGCAAAAAAATCATATCCGCAGTGATTAAAGACGGCATCAAATATAACTTTTATGCCATTGTCATGACATTTTTGCACAAGTTCTCTCGCTTTTTGCGTATCACCAAAGTGTGGGTCAATTGTATAATAATCAGTAGTATCATATTTGTGAGTGGAAGGGGATAAAAATATGGGGGTTAAATAAATGGCATTTATACCCAAATCCTTTAAATAATCTATTCTATCTATTATTCCTTGCAAATCTCCTCCAAAGAAAGAATCTGCAGTAGGTTTTTCACCCCAAGGCTTTACGCTTTCAGGGTCATTTGATTTATCACCGTTATTAAACCTTTCAGGAAATATCTGATACACTATGCAATCGTTTGTCCACTCTGGAGCAAAAAAGACATCCTTTTCTCCTATATACGGGTAATGGAAAAATCCCCAAAACTGATTTTCCGGCCTTTTTTTGTAAAATCCTGCTTCTGTATAATATAACTTCTCGCCTTCCTCAGATACCAAATAGAAAAAATACACAAATTTTTTATTAAGCTCTAAAGTAGTCTCATAATAATCAAATAACTCGTTAGTATGAGTCAATACCATTGGTTTTATTTTGAATTTTCCCAGCCAATCGTACCTGTCTTTGTATAAAACATACACCCTATCTACATCAAATACAGCAGTCTTCAGTACTATTTTTAATTGATTTTCATTCAGTGGATATGCATAAGGCATATCGCTTTTATGGAATATAGCTTCTTTTATCATCTTTTTTCTCCTTTCTATGTATGTATATCTATTGTGACTGGTGATGGTGTTTGCACTGTTGGTAGCTCCTCACCATCTACAGTTATTTTAACAGCTGGCGGATAACCCATCAAGATAGTAATGCTATCTTTTACATCAAAAATTTTAGACATATCCTTTGTCATAAGGCCTTCATAAACGACATTTCCATCTACTTTTATACTAAACCAACATTTTTCGCCAGGTACACTTATTTCTACTTTATAACTTTTCCCAAATGGAATAACTTTATATTCTATTTTTTTAGAAGTCTCTGCTACTTTTTCAACCGACGTCTTTGCTGTAGGTTGAGAAACATTACTTTCCTGTGAAGGATTTGTTTTGTTCTCTGAATTTGTTGAAGCTTCACTTTGATTTTGTTGCGGAATTGGTGCAACTCCTTTTTTCACTTGATTTAGAAAATAGTAAAAACCGTATCCTATAATACCTATTATTAAAACAATAATTGCTGCTTTTTTTAAAGCCAAAAAAAATTGTGAAAATTCTCTCCTCTCTTTTTTGTAGGATGTGGTCTCTATATTAGATATGGCTTCCTCCTCTTTCTCCTGAAACAAATATTCATACTTTTTTACTAACTCATTACCATCTAACCCTAAGGCCTCAGCATAACTTTTCACAAAGCCCTTCGCATATACCAGTGCAGGCATTACGCTAAAATCTCCATCTTCAATAGCTTTCAAATAGCGTATCCGTATTTTAGTTATTTCTTGAATTTCTTCAAGAGTCAATCCTTTCTTAATTCTTTCACTTTTTAAAAATTCTCCCAACTCTTTCATACCTATCACCCCTTACTAACCATCCACTTATTATATATTCCACACAAAATACATTTTTCCTTCATTATTTTCGGAAAAATAAAAATTAAAAGGATGATTTCAGCAAACTATCTCCATCCTTTTCCTATAAAGTAGATCCACAAAAGCTTCCAAACGGGTTTGGTAACCTGCTTGCCCAGTGTTTTCATCATATACTAAAGACATCACTGGAATATTGTAATCTCGGCTAATTTTTGCAATTATTCCTTGAGCTACTATTTCAGGGGTGCAGGTAAAGGGAAGTATGTGAATCACACCATCATAATTTAGTTTAGCATATTTTACGGTATTTGCAACAGTATTAAGACCATGTCCTCCTATATCTCTTTCTAAATATCCTCTTGCGTTTTTCTTAAACTCCATCCTTTGAGGCAATTTAAAAGCGCTGTTAATTAAATAATCTGAAAGATATTCTGTTTTTGTAACTTCTACCCCTAATTCATTTAAAGATTTGCTGATATCCATATTAGTAAAGGGTTCTAATAGCATATAAATTTCTCCCACTAGTGCTACTTTAAGCTGTATTTTCCTCCGTACATTTGCATTTTCCTTTATTTTTTTCATAGCCTCTGATACTATTTTGTCCACTTCTTTACCATTTTGAGCTTTTTCCAGCTTTTTTATATATTCTTCGTATAATTTTGTAGTTACACCTGGGTTATCTTCATGGGCTCTTAACTTTAATAAAAACTTTTCTAATTTATCAGCTGCTATCATTTTTTTCACTGCAAATACAAAAGACTTTAAAGCCGTTTTTCCATCTACATTAGGAAAATATGAAGCTAATTCTTTTAAAAAGTCTATTAACCTGCCATGGGGTGGATCAACAATTATCATTTTAAAGTCATAGCCCAAATCTTTCAATATCTCTCTTTGCACCTGACCGTAATACCCAAATCTGCAGGGTCCAATTCCACCTAACATTATAATCGTATCTGCTCCCCTATCAAGAGCCTCAATAAAATTTCCGACATTGATTTTAAAGGGTAAACATGCAAATTCATGAGAATTTCTAACTCCTAATGTCAAGGTTTTATTAGTAGAAGGTGGTGGGTCTATCACTTCTACCCCGATTCCTTCAAACATCGTTTTTAAAATCATATTTAAAGAACCCATGTGGGGATAAGTAATTTTCATACCATCACCGCCTTTTTATTAAATCTTAAAAGGTCTGTAAAGGCCTCCAACCTCGTCATAATGCCAGCCTCTCCAGAATGTTCATCAATTGTAATCAACATAAAGGGTACCTCCTTCTCTCTTTTAAAAATCCTCTCCAACAGTTCTTCTGTCATAGAATTAGGTCCACATCCAAAAGCAGAAACCATAATTACCCCATCCACATTCTTTTGTTTTAAAAAATACAATCCCGCTCCCAAAATATCTCTTTCATAGTTCCAAAACATCTCTTTTGAAAGCATTGATGCTCCTTCTAATATTAGATCTTTCTGTAGCATTTCCATGGTATAAACTTGTGCTCCCATGTTTTTTAGCTTCTCAATAATCCCCATACTTATGTATTCATCCATAATATCATAAGGATGAGCAATGACGGCTATTTTAAGGTCATAATTACTTTCTTCTTTTACCAAATTCTTTCCTTCCCAAACTTTTAAAGCTTCTAAATTGGTAAGACCTTCTTTCAACAAACTCTCGAACTTTTTTTGTTGGTGGGTAGCCTCAAAATAGGCTTCTAAAGATTGGTCTTTAGTCTTCCCAAACATCCTACCAACTTTTATAAATTCATTTTGAGTAAATTCATCGTTATTTTTATAATAATTAATCTCAATATCTATAATAGGGGGTAAACCATGAATTAAGCTTTTTATAAAATCTGGCAGTCCTAAAAACTTTGAACAAAGGTATTTTTTTCTTTCTACACTTACAATCCTCGGAATAAATATATAATCAACATCTTTTTCTTTTAAATTTATCACATGTCCTACATAAGTTTTAACAGGAAGACAAGCATCTTCAACACAGTTTTTTACTCCTTCATCAAGAATTTTTTTATTTGTATCCTGGGAAACCACTACTTTTGCTCCCACACCTTCAAAAAAAGTCTTCCACATTGGATAAAAATCATAATATAAAAGTCCTTTAGGTATTCCTACAGTCTTGCTCATTTTTGACCTCCTTTAAAAGCAAATACATATTTATTTTTGCCATAAGATTTTATTTATATACAAAAATAAAAATACCGGAAATAATCCGGCATTTACAAATTGTTCCATGTGTAACAATTTTTTTATCCTTTTACTGCACCTGCTGCAAGGCCAGCTTGCAAATACCTCTGCAATACCATAAAGAGTATTACAAGAGGCAAGGATGCCATAACAGAGGCTGCTGCAAATTGAGTCCAGTGGGCTGAAAATTGGTTTTGAATAAACCTTTGAAGCCCTAACGCTATTGTGTAATTTTCAGGTGACTTTAATACCGCACTGGACAAAATAAATTCACTGTATACTCCCATAAAACTAAATAAGAATATAACTACAAGCATGGGAGTCGCCAAAGGAAGAATTATTTTCATGAAAATTTGCCAATGCGTAGCTCCATCAACTAAAGCAGCTTCGTCCAACTCTTTTGGAAGACTGTCAATATAACCTTTTAAAAGCCATATACTAAAAGCGCTGCTACCTGCCATCACTAGCATAAGGGCATAGAGATTATCCAGAAGATTTAATTTTGCCATTATACCAAATATAGCAGGTAATGCCATAAATGTAGGAAACATCTGCATTATCAAAAGAGTCTTTAACCCATTTTTTCTTCCTACAAATTTCATTCTACTAAAAGCATAAGCTGATGTAGCAGTCAAAAATAATTGAATAGTTGCCACACCCACACTCAAAATCATACTATTTTTTACCCAAAGTAAAAAATTAGTTTTCTTGAGTACGTCTATATAATTTTGAAATGTCATATGCTGTGGAAAAATAGAGCCAGAGAAAAAAGCATCTCCCGACGCCATAGAGGCTCCTACTACCCAAGCCACAGGAAACATCATTATTGCAATTACAGCCCATATAATAAGTCGGCTAATCCAAAGAGATACTTTTTCATGAGGTTTTAATTTTTCCCTATAATAAATCTTTTTAGTCGTTTTTTTGTCACCAATTTTAGCACTTGCATATTCCACCTTAATCCACCTCCTTAAAGGCATTGGTCATCTTCATATTGATAAGGCTCAATGTACCAATTATCAAGAATATAATTATAGACAAAGCTGCCGCCAAGTCATATCTGTTAAACTGCATTGTCATCTTGTAAGCCGAACTTACAAGCAAATCAGTATGACCTGCAAAAGAAGTATCTGTTCTTGGAGGTCCTCCTCCTGTAATTAAAAACGCTGCGCCAAAATTGTTGAAATTATAAGCAAAAGATGAAATAATAAGTGGCAAAGTGGAAGATGTCAACATTGGTACTGTTATCATTCTAAACTTTTGGAACCATGTAGCACCATCAATATCTGCAACTTCATAAAGTTCAGGTGGAATAGCCTGTAAAGCTCCTAATGAGGCGTTCATCATAAAAGGATAACCCATCCACACACTGACAATTATAATCGCAACCCTTGCCCAAAAAGGATCAAGAAGCCATGGTATCATAGGAAGATGCAACTTCTGTAGTATCAGATTTATACCCCCGTACTGCTGATTTAAAAGTCCTGTCCATGTAAGAGCAGCAATCGTACCAGGAAGACCCCAGGGAATAATTAATATTGCTCTATATAAATTTGTTTCCCACATATTTTTGTTATTCAAAATAACCGCTAAAAGAAGACCAATAATATAACTCAGTAATGTAGCTGAGAGAGCAAAAATAACTGTCCATACAAATACAGGTGCAAAGACTGTTTTAAAAGGCCCTGATAATATATCAATAAAGTTTTTAAATCCTACAAATTGATAGTTATTAAAGTGATATAGATTAAAATTTGTAAAAGCAATATAAATAGTATACAAAATAGGTGCAAAACTTAATACAGTCATAGATAGTATAGCAGGAGACAAATACGCATAAGGTCTTAATTTATCCCGCATAGTTTTGTTTGTTTTCATTCAACAACCTCCTTCTCTAAAAAAAGGGGCTAAAAGCCCCTTTCTGTTATTGCTGAGTTGCAATACCTTGCTTGATTTGATTTACCATATCATCAGCAGCTTTGTCAACTGGAACCTTTCCAGATGTAATAAGCTGTAATGCATTTCCTGCAGGAGTCCACACTGCTGCCATTTGAGGTATATTAGGCATTGGAATAGCATGTGTAGCTTGCTCAGCAAATGCATTTAAAATCTCATTATTCTTAACTTCTGGGTTATCTAAGAGAGATTTAATAACTGGTATTCTGTTACCTGTTTCAAATAGTGGCAATCCTGTATTTTCAGTAAGATACTTCATTAAATCCCATGCTTCTTGTTGATGTTTTGACTTTGCACTTACAAAAGCAGCTTGCACACCTGCAAAGGAAGGCATTGGCTTACCATCAACAGTTGGCAGAGGAGCAACTTTAAATGGAACATTAGCTTTCTTAAATCCATCAACATCCCATGGACCACTTATATACAAACCAGTTTTCCCACTTTGGAAATTACCTTTAGCCATATCTCCATTTATATCAGCAGGCATAAACTTATATTTTTGCACAAAATCTTTTAGAAGCTCTAAACCTTTTTTCGCACCTGCGTTGTTAAGTCCTATATCATTTGGATCAAGTCCACCACCTGTATCCTTAAATACATACCCGCCGTATGCAGCAATAAATGCAAAGCTAAAATAGAAGTTATTTATATCATATTGGAATCCTACTTCTTTGCCCAGTTTAATTAAATCATCAAGTGTTGCAGGAGGCGTTTTAACTTTCTGTGTATTGTAGAAAAGTGCATAAGTCTCCATAGAAATTGGCACTGCATACATTTTACCATTGTAGGATACTGCACTTATGCTCATTGGAACATAGTCGTCTTTGTTTATAACTCCCTCTGGTACTTCAGCTAAAAGTCCTGCCTTCTGGAAAGTACCCAAGTTATCATGTGGTAAACCAAACATAATATCTGGGCCCTTACCACTTTGTGCAGCTGTTGAGAAAGCTTGGAAGTCACTCTGGTCTGCCAAAACTTTTACTTTGTTGCCAGTTTGCTCTGCCCACTTATTTGCAATCTCTTGAACCTTTGCAATTTCAGGATCTGTTAAGTGTGACCATACTATAAGTTCTACAGGCTCTTTCTTTTGTTCTGTCTGACCTTGTGATGGAGTATTTTCACTTGTCTTGCTGCCACCACAACCTGTTAAAGCAGCTGACAAAACGAATACCATCACAGTCAGCAATGCAATTATTTTTGTGTACTTCTTCATACAAATCCTCCTCTTAATTTTAATTTTATTATAATTTTGGGAAAATCCCAAAATCTTATTTCACTTTTACATTAGTCCATATACTGACACTGTCTTTAGGTAAAGTTATACTTAAAATGTCGTTTTCACTATTTCCTCTTTCAACTTTTAAATTGCCTCCTTTTAATAAACCCTTCAAATAATCACTGTATTTGCCTTTTCGAAGAGAAGTCTCTATATTTTTTACAGTAGTCTCTTCTCCTTTATTTATTGCAACTACAACTATATCTTTGCCATATTGCCTCTCATAGATATAAACATCATTACTAACATACCTTGACACAGTCTTCCCATACTGTAACGCCTGTGTAGCCTTACGCAAGTTTGACAATTCTCTAATTAAAACATAAGCCGTAGTATTCTCATCAAACTTTTCCATCATTGGCCTATTGTAAGGGTCATTTCCGCCATTTGTGTCATTATGCAAATACTGCTCTGTCCCATAATATATAGCCGGTATTCCGCGAGATGTCATTATAAAAGCAATAGCTTCGTGCAATTTGTCCTTATCATCATTGACTGATAAAAACCTCGGCATATCGTGATTGTCTACAAAAGTAACCAACTTATAAGGATTATCATAATCTTTATTTGTCTCTTCAATAGTATCATTCAATCTGTCAAAACCATAACCTTTTTCAAAAACATCTTTTATTGCACTGTTAAGCATAAAATCCAACACAGAAAAACCACTTGTATTAGCAAATTGAATATTATAACCGTACAAAGGATCAGTGGGACCGTTTAACATCCACTCGCCAAAAAGAATAGCATCTTTATTAACGCCGTATATGGTATCAGCAAAACTTTTTACCCATTCCATAGGCATATGCTTTACTGCATCTAGCCTTACCCCATCAATCCCATGGCTAAACCATAACTTGATAGAATCCTTTAAATACTTGTCAACAATAGGATTACTTTGATCAAGGTCTGCAAGGTCAAACAAATTTTTATCCTGCAAGTCCTTTAAATTATTCCAGTTGGTAATTCCACCATTATGATGAAAAAGTTTATTGACATCATTGCTATAAGTTCCCAATAAATTACCATCGTCATAAAGTGCACCGTTTTCAGCAAAGTCAGGATTGTTTTTATCTGCAGGACTTGTATGATTTGGAGCAAAATCTAGTATAACTTTTATTCCATTAGCATGAGCAGTCTTTACAAAATTGTCAAAGTCCTCCCATGAACCAAAATGTTCTTCTACTCTTTTAAAGTCCCTTGCCCAATATCCGTGATAAGGTGCATTTATTTCGCCATTATATATTGCTGGTTTGTTGATGTTGTCTACAACAGGAGAAATCCAAATAGCTGTTACTCCCATCCCTTTTATATAAGGAATTTTTTCTGTCAAACCTTTTAAATCTCCACCCCAATACATCCTCCAATTGGTATAAGTTGGATCAAACATACCTTTACTTATTTTTGGATCATCATTAGACTTATCCCCATTGTAAAACCTATCTATCATAACCTGATATATTACATCTGACTTAGGAGTAATATTAGAACTGGTATCTTTACTACCGCAACTGGTCAGCAATAAAGAAAAGAATAAAATTATTGCCGCAAATAGTTTTACATTCTTTCTCATCACTTTCCCCCTTACAAATAATTGCTAATATATTACAGCAATCGCTTTCTTGAAATGTATTTTTTAAAAGCGCCCAATTGCAACAGTGTTGCAATCGCTTGCGCTTGCTTTCAATATTATTGTATATCTTACTTTAACAAATGTCAATATGTTTTTTTGTACAACATAGACTAAAATTCGTCGTTTACTTAAGCAGGCTTACAATTACTTCTGCAAGCTTTTGCTCATCGTGCCTTATAAATTCATTTTTTAAAGCTACTAAATTTTCTTCTACCACTTTAATTCCCATACTCTCTAACTGATTTTTATCGTATTCAACAGGTTGTGACATGTCTTTTATATAGCGCTCCATATAATCATGGGGAATTTCGCCATTGTTGACAATAATGTAATCTAGAGATTTAAGCCCATGTTCAAAAAGAGCCTTCACATGGTCACAAGCAGTATAGCCCAAAGTCTCTCCTGGCTGTGTCATGATATTGCAAACATAAACTTTAACCGCTCTGGAAGCTTCAATGGCGTCACCTACTCCATCTACCAAAAGATTAGGGATTACACTCGTATATAAACTTCCGGGACCCAATACAATGACATCAGCATTTAATATATCCACTAGCACTTCTTCAAAAGGCTCTGCATGAGAAGGTTCAATATATATCCTTTTTATATTACTGTTTTCTTTTTGCTGTACAACAGGAATTTGCGATTCCCCTTTAATGATAATTCCATTTTCAAGCTCTGCTACAAGCCTTACATCATCAAGAGTTACAGGAATAACTTTCCCTGATACAGCAAGCACATCACTCATCTTTTTTACAGCTTCTTCAAAATTTTTAGAAATGCCTATCATGGCTGCCAAAAACAAATTCCCAAAATTTTGCCCTTTTAGCATTCCCTCAGTAAACCTGTACTGCAAAAGTTGTTCCATCGTAGGCTCTGTGTTTGCCAAAGCCAGTATACAATTTCGGATATCTCCAGGCGGCAGTATACCTAAATCCTGTCTTAGGATTCCTGAGCCACCGCCATCATCTGTTACTGTAACTACCGCAGTAATATTAGTTGTATAAAGTTTTAATCCTCTTAGCATGGTAGAAAGCCCTGTACCTCCGCCAATAGCAACAATACGAGGTCCCCCTTTAGTATTATTCTTCGTAAACATATTACTCCTCTCCTATATCTCTATGGTGCAAAATAACAGAATAATCTTCTTTTTTTAGAAACTCAAAAAGGGCATTTGCAATAGTAACAGACCTATGCTTTCCTCCTGTGCATCCAATAGCTATAACGAGTTGAGATTTCCCTTCTCTTATATAATACGGGATTAAAAATTTAATCATGTCCCCTAATTTCTTTAAAAACTCCTTTGCTTCATCCCATTTCATCACGTACTCTTTTACCTTATCATCATTTCCTGTTAAAGGTCTTAATTCTTCAATATAAAAAGGATTAGGCAAAAACCTCACATCAAATACAAGGTCAGCATCAAGAGGTATTCCGTATTTATATCCAAAAGACATAATATCTATTATGATTCCTTTAAACTTTTTCCCTTTTAAAAAGATATTAGACAATTCCTCTTTTAACTGAGAAGATGTTAAATTAGAAGTATCTATTATGCTATTGGCAATTTTCCTTATTTCTGCAAGTCTCTTTCTTTCCTCATTTATTCCATCAACTATTCTACCTTCTTCAGAAAGAGGATGTTTTCTTCTGGTTTCTTTAAACCTCTTTATCAAAACCTCGTCAGAAGCTTCCAAAAAAACTATTTCATAATCGTAGTTATTTTTTTCCAAAAATTCAAGGCTAGAATAGATGTCCTCAAAAAACTGACCACCTCTTAAATCCATACCAAGGGCTACCTTATCAACATTTTTTGAGTGATAAAAAAGGTCAGCAAGTTTTGGAAGAAGAGCAGGCGGAAAATTGTCTATACAAAAAAAGCCCATATCCTCCATAGCCTTCAATGCCTGTGTTTTTCCAGCACCAGAAAGGCCTGTTATTATTACAAACCTCATAAAAATATCACCCCTTTGCGTTTATTATATCTTCTTCTGTTAGTCCCGCTTTTTTTGCAATTTCTATTCCTCTTTCAAAGTTTCCTACTCTAAAAGGTGTATGGGCATCACTGTTTATTACAAATTTGCATCCCTCTTTTTTAGCTATCTTTACATATTCAACTGTCATATAACCGTGACTTGAATTAATTTCAAGAGATGTTCCTCTCTCTTTTGCTGCTTTTGCAATCTTTTGTGTATCAATATCTACTTTAGCTCCCGGATGTGTTATTATGTCTATTTTGTATTTCTTTATTGCATTGATCATTGCATCAGTATTTTTTTCTCTCATCTCTTCCCTCAAGGAAATAAAATATTTACTTGCCATGTTCTTACCAAAAAGCTGTAAAGCACTTCTAAAGTTTCTAGGCATAACTCCTTCATGATATCCCATAAGCAAAATATCTAGATATTTCATAAGTTCATCTGGAACATCAATATCTCCTTCTAAGCTGATTAAATTAGCTTCTACTCCCATCAGCACTTTAATTTGAGGATATTTTTCATTAATCTTATCTATTTCTTCTCTCATTTTTTTAAAATCTCCTTTTCTTAAGCCATAAAATACATGAGCTGGTCCATGGTCAGTGATTGCAATCTCATCAAGCCCAATTTCTATCGCCCTTTTTACATTATCTTCTATTGTGCCTTTCCCATGACTGTATACCGTATGAGTGTGATAATCAGCAAAAATTTTCATTTGTCAAATCACCTATTTCTCTCCTATTATTTTTATTTCTGGTACAAGTTCCACTCCAAACTTTTCTTTTACCACTTTTTGTATATGCTCAATCAAATTTAAAACATCGTAAAAAGTTGCATTGCCAGTATTTATAATAAATCCCGAATGTTTTTCAGAAACTTTAGCTCCTCCAATTGAATAGCCTTTAAGTCCTGCTTCTTCAATCAACTTTCCAGCATAATATCCAGGAGGCCTTTTAAAAGTACTTCCAGCACTTGGATATTCTAGAGGCTGTCTTTCCCTTCTTTTTGCATTTAGTTCCTCCATTTTGCTTTTTATATCTTCGTATTTCCCTTTTGTTAAACTAAGCCATGCTTTTAAAACAATCCAATCCTTTTCCTGAATAATACTATGTCTATAGGAAAATTTCATTTCTTCGTTTGACAAAATCAATATACTGCCTTCTCCATCTAAAACCTCTACCTTTTCTACCACGTTCTTCATTTCAGGCCCATAAGCCCCTGCGTTCATCACTATTGCTCCACCTAAAGTGCCAGGAATCCCGCTAGCAAATTCAAATCCTGCAAGTTCATGTACAAGTGCTACATTGGCAATATAGGAAAGAGGCGCTCCTGCTTCAGCGATTATCCTATTACTTTCTACGATTACATTTCTCAAAGAGGATAATTTTATTACAGCCCCTCTAATACCCTTTTCACTTACTAATAGATTAGTGCCATTTCCCAGTATAAAAAGGGGGATTTTTTCTCCTTTAAACAAAGATATGACTTCTAATAATTCCTTACGATTACTTGGTACAACCAACAAATCTGCAGGTCCACCTATTTTAAAAGAAGTGTGTCTTTTCATGGGTTCGTTTAAATACAATTTCCCTTCTTTTAAAATATCTTTCAATTTGTCAACTATCTCAATCACTGTACCACTCCTCAAAATTTAAAGTTTAACTACCCCATCTATAGTCTATCTATAACATATTGTTTTCATTCCAAAATGAAACTTTACATGCAATTTTATAATATCACTTTTTTTTTACAAAATAAATAGAGGGGATAACCCCTCCTTTATGCATTGTAACAAACTTTAAATCTTTTGCTTATGCAACCTTCCGAATCATACATGCTCACAACAGCTGTACACTTTTTTATTTTTATCTCGCAATTGCAATCCCTGCAAAAATATAGGTTATTCCCTATTTTGCCCACATTGGTACTTTTGCAATTTGGGCATTCCACAGCAATCACCTCTTCATCAGCTGCTTACACTCTAAAACTATCAAAAGGAAACATTACACCTCCTGTAATTAGTTTTATTCCAGTCTAAGCAGCTTTTGATTTGTGCATTAAATAATCTCAAAATTTTGAATATTTTATGCACCCGTTAAGATTTTTTCAATTCCAATTTTTATTATACCACAAGGGAAGAAATCGGATATAGCTTGAAATTTCCTTATATCTTCTAATATTTTGAATTTTTCCTTATATTTATTCAGTATTTCTCCCTTTAACAAAAAAAATATCCGTTTTTCTATGCTTTTTGCTAAAACATAGCGCATATAATTATATGAGGTGTTTCATATAATAAAAAAACACTTTTGATGGCAGAATCTTAACAATTGAAAACAAAAAACTAACGTTAAAAGTCAAATTTATTGTAGTAAATACTACGCTTGAAATTTATTTAGACATTGAGGAGAAAGTACCCTTAGAATGAACAAACATAAAATTGTTTGCCTTACATTTCTAAGTCCCTCTTTATTCTCCCAACAATAAAATTGGCAGCTTCAAATCCTATACTTATACATTTTTCTGCCTGGTCAAATCTATACCAGCGTATGTTATCGACATTGGGTTTTATTGTATAAACTTTCTTATTCCCCTCTATTTTTTCAAGATTCTTATTAGAATTGTCTTTTAACAATTTAATAGCGGTCGTTGTAATAGATATGATTTCAGGTAAAGGTCTTTTTATATTAAAATACTTTTTTATTGGCAGCACTTTCTCACTATTAGCTAAAGAATAAAAAAACCTTTCGAAAAAGCCCATATCAATGCTTGAACTTACATCGCAATTTATAATTATGTCTGCTCCCAAGCTAGCTGCTAATTTTATTGCCTCAGAATCAACAATTGACCCATCAACTAACTTGGTTCCATTGTACTCCACAGGTTCAAAAAAGACGGGGACAGAAATGCTTGCCCTTATAGCTTTTATTAAGTCTCCCTCTTTAAATACTACTCCCTTTCCTGTTTGAATATCAGTAGCCACAATATATAGAGGAATATTAAGTTTCTCAAAACTTTCTTTTACATAACTTTGCAAATATTTCTCTATTTTTTCACCTTTTACTAAGCCAGTTCGTGAGGTTTTAAAATCCAATAAGCTTAAAAATTTTGATATATTAATCTTTTTTGAGTCACTTATAAGTTTGTCTACATTATGTCCTGAAGCATAGATTGCTCCTATTATCGCTCCCATACTTATGCCTATTATAAAATCAATAGGAATATTTTCTTCTTCAAATCTTTTTAGTATACCTAAGTGAGCATATCCTCTTGCTGCTCCACCGCCCAGTATAAGTCCTACTTTTGGTCTCATTTCCCATCACCATTTCTACTCAAAAATAACTTGTATGGTATTTAACGCATCCAAAATTTCATTTTCATTAGAATCTAAAATCACTTGAATTCCCGTACCAAACATTGCACCAAGTATCATCCTCGCCACCACTCGTGTAGAATAATTTTTAAAATTCTCTCCTAAAGCACTATTACTTAAAATTTTTTCTTCAATCATTTTAGATAAGTCATTAAATAACTCCTTTAATAAATTATTAAAAGAAGAGGACCACATAGCTAAACCTGTAAAATCATACAACAGTTTAAAGAGTCCTGGATTATTTTTTAAAAGGTCTTTAAAAAAATTCACTAAGGATAGCATCTTATCTTTTGCAGTTTCTCCCATACTCAAAGCTTCATTTATTTCTTTTAAATATTTATCTATCATCATCTTTATTACCTCTGTAAAAAGCCCTTCCTTACTGCCAAAATAATAATGCAATTGGCTTAATACAACACCAGCTTCCTCTGCAATATCTCTCAAGGAAACATTAGCATATCCTTTCGTTGAAATACACTTATATGCAGCATTTAATATTCTTTGCGATTGGTTTCTTCCTTCCATATTGTATTACTCCTTTTTAAGTTTATTTATCATTTTGCATTTCCTCCAGCACTTTTTTAATTTCTTCGCGAACAATATTTCTTATATCTTCTTTGCTAGAAATATATTCCTTTTTGGCAATATTCATGTAGCCTAACGTTTCAGCAACTGCGCCTTTAATCATTTTTCTCAATTCTTCCTTCTGTTCTTCACCTTTTTTTACCAGGTCTTTTACCATTTTTTGTGCATCTTCTTTTGCAACTTCTCCTCTATCTACAAGTTCTTCTACTATTTTTTCTATTTTCTCTCGCGATAATGCAAATAATCCCAAACCAAAATTGATAGATTTTTCAAGCAAACTTGTCATATGTATAACCCCTTTCAAAATTAATTCGGACATCCGTCCTAATATCTCTATTAACATTATATACTAAAATTTCCTAAAGTCAATATGGAATTTTATTACTCCTCAAGAAGCTCTTTTACAACTTCTATACCGTTTAATTTCATGTGATACAAAAACATGGTATGTATCAAATTGCCATCATGAGGCATTATCTTGAGGGACTCGGCAGTTTTTACAGATGTATCATAGGTTTCAACGCAATTTTCCGGTACAATTACATTTACTTTAAGATTATTGGCATTTGCAATCATTTTTATAGACATAGCCGTCTGGTAAACGCATAAATCAGTGCAATCTCCTACAACAATAAAAGTAGATTTTCCTTCCTTTATCATTTCAACAACTTCCTTTAAAAACTCTTTCCCGCCTTCTAATTCCCCACCAAAAAATACATTTAACGAATTTTTCTCTACAATCACAGGTTCTCCTTCAACTACTTCTTTTAATTCGTTAACAATTTCACTTTCAAAAGTGTCTTTTACACAGTGAGGTGGAAATTCTTCAAATTCAACTGCATCTGAAGGATGAGCGTCATTTAAAAAGAACACATTTTTTATACCCATTCTGTAGCAGGCCTTTAATAAATTTTTTATAGGTTCTATTATCCCTGCAACTCTTGGACTAGCCAATGGACCGCTTTTACAAAAACCATTTATCATATCTACAACCAAAACTGAAACCTTATCCTCTCCACCAGCATTGTATATTACACTGCTTAAACTTTTTTCTTCAAGGTTGCTATAAAAGTCAAAAAGGTAATTTAAAAATGGCCTTGTGTTATACAAAAAGCTATCAAAATTCATAAAAAATTCCCCCTCTAATCAACTCTTTTGCCAAAATTATACCACAAAAATACTTAATCCAGTACATTGAAAAAAGTTTCTCTTGCCACAGCCAAAAGTCTCCCCTCTTCTGTGTAAGCCTCACAAACTGCCACAGTAGTTTTACTCCCCGCATGAACTATTTTTCCAATCGCCTTTACTTTGTCAACCAAATTTGCAGGTGAAACATAATTTATATTCATTTCAAGAGTCACCACTTGCTTTCCAACTGTGCGAGCTGCCATACCCATTGTAATATCCATCAAAGAAAAAAGCACGCCTCCATGAGCAATGCCAAGAGGATTTAAGTGTTTTTCTCCAATTTCCATTTTTGTAACAGCATAACCCTTCCCTAATTCTGCTACATGTACCCCTATTAATTGATGAAAATTAGTACTCTTATTTATTTTTAAAAGTTCTTCAAAAAGTTTTTCATCTATTCCACCATTTATTGCTTTCACATTCCCACCCTCCTTATAAGCTGTCGTTATTATTATAGCATAAAAAACACAGGACTTTTCCTGTGTTTATGCAAATATTTCATGCCATATTTTTATAATATACCCTTCAACAGGACTAAGTATTCCTTCAAGTCCTCTTAAAATTTTACTGCTTATAAATCCTATTATAAAGCCGGCTATGATATCCAGTGGATAATGTACTCCCACATATATTCTTGCAAATAAAAGTAATAGAGTTAAAACCATCATTATACTGCCAATAATTTTGTCATACATAATCTCTGTAAAAGATAAAGCAGAACCTCCTGACGCATGGTCACTCGGAAAAGAAGCATCTGCAGGATGTTTTACCAAAAGATTGACTTTGTGATGCACAAAAGGTCTGGGTTCAAAATAGACGGTAGAAATTATTAAATTTAAACCTAGTGCAATAATAGCTGCAAAAAAGGCGTTCATAGAAGTCTTTTTACCCTTATCACCGCCTATAAACCACTGAACCAACATAAGCATCCCATACAAAATTGGAGAATACACAGCAATAAAAGTCATAATCTTGTCCAAAAAAATATTATGGCCTGCTAAGCCATTTATCATGTGAAAAAGTGTCAAATTCATATTTCTTCACCTCATGAAATATTATATAGGTGAAGCCTTAAAGGAAAATTAGATTTTCATTAAAAACAAATTAAAAAATTATAATTGATTATGTATTAATGTTAAATTAATAGTCAATACCTAAATCTTCTATTATAGATATAAACGCATCAACAATTTTAGGATCAAACTGTGTTCCCGCATTTTTTTTCAATTCTTCAATAGCTTGAGCCATTGTAAATGAATCTCTGTAAGGCCTTTTAGAAGTCATGGCATCAAAAGCATCAGCCACGGCTATTATTCGTGAACCTAAAGGTATCTTCTCACCTTTTAATCCATCAGGATATCCTTTGCCATCATATTTTTCGTGATGATGACGTATTATCTTTGCTATATTTTCCATAACCTTCATTTTATTTATAATCTCATAACTCATAACCGGATGATCCATTATTTCAGCAAATTCTTGATCTGTAAGTTTTCCTGGTTTGTTTAACACCTCATCTCTTATGCCAATTTTCCCTATGTCATGAAGTTTTGCTGCCGTGATTATATCTTCCGCTTCTTTCCCTTTAATTCCCATTTTATAAACAATTTGTGTTACAAGTTTACAAACCCTTTGAGAATGTCCTTGTGTATACACATCCTTTGCTTCTAACGCAGAAATCAATGCATTTTCCATGTCTTTTAGATTTTCATTTGTTTCCTTGATTAAATCTCTAAGTCTCTCTGCCTGTAATTTAAAGTAACTGATAGATATGGATACAAAATAATACACTGGAACAGATATCAGAAAAGTTATAAATAGTATATAAGATTTTTCAGTTAAATATATTTCTAAAAACTCTCCTATACTTATTAGCGTAGGAATAATTAAGCTGCGTTTCAAATCATACATTAGAGCAGAAATTACAAGAGGAATATACAAAAGTCGAGTATAGGCGTAAAAATATATAGTGTTTATGTTTCGGGAAGTATAAAATATAATTCCAATCATTATAAGTAACAATATAAAAATTAGAATGTCTGTAAATTTTTTGTTTTCTAAAAGACAAAAATTTTTACTTTTAAATCTCTCCATAACTCTCCTCTCCTCTAAAACTACAAAAAATTTGCTTTTTCGCCAATTTTCTTGCTTATTCTACGAATATTGTATATTTATAAATTTTTATTGTCAACAATCGACTATAGTCAAATTTTAATGAATTTTTAACACTATTTTGATATAATAAGCTAAGAATTGTAAAGGGGTGGAAAACTTATGAGAATTCTCATTGTAGATGATGAAGAAAATTTAGTAAATGCTTTATATAAAGCTTTAAAAGAAGAAGGATATAGTGTAGATATTGCACAAGATGGTTTAGAAGGGTTAGAATATGCCAAAATGAATGTCTATGATGTAATAATTTTAGACATAATGCTTCCAGGAATGGATGGCATTAAAATTTTAGAGAATTTAAGAAATGAAGGTATTAACACTCCTGTACTGATGCTTACAGCGAAAGATGCTACAGAAGATAAAGTAAAAGGTCTTGATACAGGAGCTGACGATTACATGACAAAACCTTTTGAGTTATGTGAGTTAATGGCAAGAATTCGCGCCCTTTTAAGGAGAGAAGCTCCTACTAAAAGCCCTATTTTAAAGCTTGCCGATTTAGAATTAAATACTTTGACACGCCAAGTCAAAAGAGGAGACAAAGAAATAACTCTCACAAGCAAAGAATTTGCCCTTTTAGAATATATGATGAGAAATGCAGGGAGAGTTTTAACCCGCACCCAAATAGCCGACCATATATGGGACTATGAATTTGACGGCTTTTCCAATATTATCGACGTATACATACGCTATCTCAGAAAAAAAATTGACGATGATTTTGAAAACAAACTCATTCATACGATAAGAGGTAGCGGATATTGTTTAAAGGAGTCTAAGTAAAATGAAAAAAATTTATTTTCCATTAAAACTAAAATTGACATTATGGTATGTGCTGCTATTAACTATTGTAATAACAATATTTAGTGTCGTAACCTATTTAAGTCTGGAAAAAATGATAATTATAAATGAAGATACAATACTTAAAACACAAGTTCAACAAATATCATCAGTACTTGATATAGAAAATGGAAAAATTAAATCTGGCGACGAACCTTTTTATGCCAACACAGATTTTTACGGAGCTCTTTATTCTTATCCAGACTTAAAACTAATAGAATCCAATATTCCTTCAAAAATTCTTAGCCAATATACTACAAACACTGATTTCATAGGCAAATACCAAACTGTTACATCACCTAAAGGAAAACTTAGGATGTATTCTGCTCCTGTATATTATGACAGTAAAATAATAGGAATAATTGTAATAGCTCAATCGTTAAATTTAATGGATATAGCAATGAAAAATCTGTTTGGCATCTTCACCATTATAATTCCAATTTTAATTGGTATTGCAATTTTAGGCGGGATTATTATTTCAAACAAAGCATTAAAACCAATTAGTCACATGACTAAAGTTGCAAGAGAAATAAGTGTTGGTGACCTATCTAAAAGACTTAACCTACCTTACACTAATGACGAAATAGGAAATCTTGCCCAAACCTTTGACATGATGATTGAAAAACTTGAAAACTCTTTTAAAAGGCAAAAACAATTTACCCATGACGCCTCCCATGAACTTAGAACTCCTATTGCTGTAATACAAACCCAAGCAGAATCAGCATTAAATGGCACAGGCACAAAGGAAGAATATAAAAAAGCTTTACAAGTAATACTTGAGGAAGCAAAACACATGTCAAAACTTGTTCACGATTTATTATTCCTTGCCAGAAGTGACTCTAATGCAGAAAAATTGACTATAGAAAATTTAAATTTCAGCGAATTAATAGAAGGAATTGTAAATGAACTTGCCCCTCTTGCTGAAAATAATGGCTTAACATTAAAAATTATAAAAAATGATTCTTCCTACATTATGGGAGATCAAACAAGAATAATTCAACTTTTTTATAACTTAATAGACAATGCCATCAAATATACACCAGCTGGTGGAAAAGTAGAGATAAGTGTAGAAAATTCAGGAAAATTTATCAAGACCTCTATCAAAGATACAGGAATAGGAATACCTGAAGAGCATCTACCCCATATTTTTGAAAGGTTCTATAGAGTTGACAAAGCAAGGACAAGAAAAAGCGGAGGAAGTGGATTAGGGCTTTCTATCTGCCAGTGGATTATAAACGCCCACGGCGGAAAAATCCAAGTCGAAAGCTGTGAAGGCAAAGGAACGACTTTTGTAGTATGGCTTCCTACCTTAAAAAAATGAGTTTGGACAATTCCAAACTCATGCCCTAAACCTTCTCAATCTTAAAGCATTTGTTACAACTGACACTGAGCTAAATGCCATTGCCCCTCCTGCTATAGCTGGAGTCAAAAATCCCATCGCAGCAAATGGTATGCCGATTGTATTGTATAAAAAAGCCCAGAATAAATTTTGATATATATTTCTCATGGTAGCTTTGCTTAATTTTATAGCGGTCACAATACCCATAAGATTTCCACTTAAAAGCGTTATATCTGAAGTTTCTATCGCCACATCTGTACCTGTACCTATCGCTATGCCAACATCCGCAGTAGCTAAAGCAGGAGCATCATTAATACCATCTCCCACCATTGCAACTACTTTTCCCATTTTTTGAAGCTTCATAATCTCTAAAGCCTTATGTTCTGGCAATACTTCTGCTAGAACATTTTTTATACCAACTTGTTTTGCTATTGCCTCAGCAGTCCTTTTATTATCTCCCGTAATCATGTATACTTCAATACCCATAGCCTGTAACTTTTGAATTGCTTTTGCCGAGTCACTCTTTACAGTATCTGCAACAGCTATAATGCCATAAACTCTGTCGTGAGATGCCAATATCATTGCTGTTTTTCCTTGTGATTCTAGTTCTTCAACCTTATCTTCAATTGACGTTATATCAATATTTTGTCTATCCATGAGCCTTCTATTGCCAATATAAAACTCTTTTTCATTTATCATAATGCATATACCGTAGCCTGGTATAGCCTCAAATTTCTCAGGGTCTTCCAATATTTTGAATTTTTCTTTTGCTTTATTGACAATTGCTTGTCCTAATGGATGCTCAGAATTTTTTTCCGCAATTCCCGCAATTTTCAAAATCTCATCTTCGGTAAAATCTCCAAGAGCTACTATGTCTGTAACTTCCGGTTCTCCTTTTGTTATCGTCCCAGTCTTATCAAGCACTATTGTCGTGATTTTTCCTGCCCTCTGCAGATGCTCTCCTCCTTTTATGAGTATACCATTTTCTGCTCCTTTTCCTGTCCCTACCATCACAGAGGTCGGAACTGCAAGTCCAAGGGCACACGGGCAGGCTATTACAAGTACTGATACTGCATTTATTATGCCCCCATTAAAATCTCCATACCCAAAATACCAAATTAAAAAGGTGGTAGCAGCTATACCCATAACTGTGGGTACAAAAATACCAGAGATTTTATCAGCAATTTGTTGAATTGGCGCTTTGGAACCTTGGGCGTCTTCTACCATTTTAATAATTTGCGATAGTACCGTATCTTTACCCACTTTTGTCGCTTCAAATTTAAACGTTCCTGTTTTATTTATCGTAGCACCAATTACTTCATCACCAACACCTTTTTCTACAGGAATAGATTCACCAGTTATCATAGATTCATCTATTGTAGAACTACCCTCAACTATTTTACCATCAACTGGTATTTTTTCACCCGGCCTTACAACAACGATATCCCCAACTTTGACTTCTTCAATAGGTATATCTAATTCTTGCCCATCCCTTATCACTCTTGCGGTCTTTGCTTGTAGTCCCATAAGGTTTTTTATTGCTTCAGATGTTTTCCCCTTGGCTGTAGCTTCAAGCAGTTTACCCAATGTTACAAGCGTTATAATAACTGCTGATGCCTCAAAATACAAGTAATTGTGTATCTTATGAGAGGGTTTGGTAAATACATTGTACAAACTATAAAAATACGCTGCAGATGTTCCCATAGCTACCAAAGTATCCATATTTGCCGTCATATTTTTTAAATTGTTCCACGCACCCTTATAATATCTAAAACCTACGATAAACTGAACAGGTGAAGATAAAAATACCTGTAACCACGGATTATCAAGTATTCCTCCTGAAATTTTAAAAATTCTAAAAACCATTGATATTACTAACGGCACAGTTAAAATCGCTGAATATATTACAAGTTTCCTTAATGTATTTATTTCTTTCTCCTTTATCTCTTTTTCTGTGTCAATACCTACTCCAGTCTTTTCTTTTGCATCATATCCTATATCTTTTATCGCTTTAATCATTTTTTCTGTATCAATTTCATTTGAATCATATTCGACAATTGCTGTCTCAGTCGCAAAATTAACTGATGCATTGCTTACACCAGGCAGGTTTTTTAAGGTTTTTTCGATTTTGGCAGCGCAGGATGCGCAGGACATACCCATAAGTGCAAGCTCTACTTTATCTTTTATTACACCATATCCTATATCTTCTATTTTTTTCTCCATATCGCATATATTAATTTTATCTGGATCATATATAACTGTTGCTTTTTCAACAGCAAGATTTACATTTGCGTCTAAAACTCCATCTAAGCTTTTAAGCCCTTTTTCTATTTTGGTTGCACAAGCTGCACAAGACATCCCTGTTATTTTTAAATTAGCTTTTTCGGCCATATTTTCATCTCCTCTTCATTCTCTCAGTATTTTTATAGGAAATTCTTCCAAATAAAAGGAGATTCCAAAATTTTATCTAACTTTTCTTTCTATTGTTCCCCCTCCTACAACAATATCTCCATCATAAAAAACTACTGACTGTCCTGGTGTAATAGCCCTTTGCTGATTGTCAAATTTTACAAAAACTTTACCGTCTTCAAGTGGTCGTATTACTGCATCCTGCTCTTTTGCAGTATACCGTATCTTTGCTTTTACTCTCATTTCTTTTTCAAGTTTGTCAATTGAAATAAAATTATTATTGTAAGAAATGAGTTCATCTCCATATACTTCGTCACCATATCCTAATACTACCACATTATTTTCTGCATCAATATCGACAACATAGAGGGGTTTGCCAACAGAAATTCCTAAATCTTTCCGTTGTCCTATTGTATAATGTATAATCCCTTTATGATAACCTAAAAATCTGCCTCGCGTATCGCGGAATTCTCCTGGTTTTATTTCTTCTTTGGCATTTTCCCTAATAAATTTTCCATAATCATTATCAGTTACAAAACAAATTTCTTGACTGTCTGGCTTTGATGCAACAGGAAGGCCTAAATTTTTAGCTAACTCTCTGACTTCATCTTTTTTATATTTACCCAGTGTAAACAAAATATGCTCAAGCTGAGTCTGCGTAAGATTATATAGGACATACGTCTGGTCTTTTGAAGTGTCTACAGACTTCTTTAATAAATACCTTCCTCTCTCTTCATCGTACTCACAAATCGCATAATGGCCTGTTGCTACGTAATATGCATCTATCATTAAAGCTCTTTTTAAAAGTTCTTCAAATTTTATATATTTATTGCAAGCAATACAGGGGTTGGGAGTCCTACCTTTTAAATATTCATCTACAAAATAATCTATTACTTTTTCTTTAAAAACATCTTTAAAATTCATTACATAATATTTAATGCCAATCTTATTCGCTACTCTTCTGGCGTCATTAACAGCACTTAATGAACAACAGCCACCTTCTACTCTTACTGCTTCCTCATCTTTATCCTGCCATATTTGCATCGTAACACCTACAACATCAAATCCCTGCTCTTTTAAAAGATACGCTGAAACAGAGCTATCAACACCTCCGCTCATTCCCACAACTACTCTGTTATTCTTTTTCATAAAAAAATTTTCTAACCTCCTTGTAGATTCTCTCATACAATCTGTGATATTGACCTTAATCTTTTAATAATTTGTGGAAGTACTTCTAAAACTTTATCTATATCTTCTTCTGTGTTATCTTTACCTATTGTAAGTCTTAACGACCCTCGAGCTAATTCGCGAGGAAGCCCAATTGCCAGAAGCACATGAGAGGGCTCCAATGAACCAGAAGTGCATGCTGAACCACTTGAAGCACATATTCCTGCCATATCTAAGTTTAAAATAAGAGATTCTCCATCTATAAATTCAAATGATACATTAACATTGCCTGGAAGCCTTTTTGTTGGATGCCCGTTTAACCTCGCATATGGTATTTTTTCTAATATTCCATTTATAAGTTTATTTCTTAAAAATGTAAGTTTATTTATATGAGAATCCAAATTTTTCGTGATAAGCTCTATCGCTTCCCCCAGTCCTACTATTCCTGCAACATTTTCTGTGCCCGCTCTTCTATTCCTTTCCTGTGTTCCACCTTGTATAAGCGAATGAATCTTTATACCCTTTTTTATATATAATGCTCCCACGCCTTTAGGTCCATATATTTTATGGGCAGATAGAGATAACAAATCTACATCTAATTTTTTTACATCTATCGGTACATTTCCAACTGCTTGCACAGCATCAGTATGAAAATATACATTTTTCTCATGAGCTATTTTGACAAGCTCCTCAATTGGCTCTATCGTACCTATCTCATTATTGGCAAACATTATAGAAACAAGGATTGTTTTATCTGTAATTGCCTTTTTTAAATCTTCAGGTTCTACAAGTCCATATTCGTCAACTGGAAGATATGTTACTTTGAATCCTTCTTTTTCAAGATATCGACAAGTATTAAGTACTGCATGATGTTCAATTTCCGTTGTAATAATGTGATTTCCCTTATCTTTTAACGCATAGGCCACACCTTTTAATGCCCAATTATCAGACTCAGACCCACCACTGGTAAAATATATTTCGTCTGCATCTGCCCCCAGAGCTTTTGCCGCTTTTTCCCTCGCTTCTTCAATAGCTTTTTTCGCTTCTTGACCATATGAATACGGAGAAGATGGATTACCAAAAACATCACTATAATATGGTAACATCGCCTCTAATACCCTTTTATCAACTGGTGTAGTCGCAGCATTGTCTAAATAAATTCTATCCACAAAAATCGCCTCTCTCTATTATTTTCTACTTCTTAGTATCTCTCTTACCTTTATAATTTCACCTATAATGTCAAGATTTTATGTGTCAGAAATAAATCCAGCTCCTATTCCTTGTACCTTAATTCCGAGTATTCCGATAAGAATTATAAATTTTCTCTTTTTAAGGTATCACAATCTTATCTCAATGTCAATAGGTGCATTTACGCATCCAAGTTGCTATTCCTTATCAAACTGAATGGGCGGTATCAAGCCGCCCAACATATCTTTTCCTTAGTCAGTTGCAAATTATTTAGAAAAGTTAACACCGATGTTTCACAAATTCCACAAAACATCCTCCTATTTTGTTTACAAAAAAGTATAATAAAATAATATATGCAAATACTATTTTTGATAATAAAAAGTGAGGTGTGTTACATGTCAGCAGAAAATGTAGTTAAATGTTCAGTAAATACTTGTAGTTACTGGAAAGATATGAAATGTCATGCTCCATCAATTGAAATAAATTCAAAAGTAATGTCTGCAAAAACTAGTGCAGAAACAGAATGCACAACATTTAGACCAAGATAACGCAAAAAAAGCATTGGTATTTCATTCAATGCTTTTCTTTCATTTAAATTTTTTAATAGGTATTACACTTCATATCCTATCTCAATAATTGCTTTTTTCATATCATCTACAGAAACTTTAGCAGGATCATATGTTACCGTAACATTACCTTTGTCAAGGTCAACAACAGCTTTCGATACCCCATTTAATTTCTTTAGTGCAGTTTCGACAGACATTTTGCAATGATTGCATGACATTCCTTTAACATTTATAACGATAGTCTCACCTTTAGTTCCAAACAGGCTCATAATCCATCTTCTCCTTTTATAAAATTTAAAATATATATATCGAAGCAACACACATTTTATCAAAAACTTCCTGCATCAGCGTTTTCTCCTTTTTAAAAAGCTTACAATTGCAGGTATTAACGATATGACAATTATCGCAATTGTCACCAATCCAAAATGGTCTCTCACTATTTGCAAATTCCCAAAATAGTACCCACCTAAGGTAAAAAGTAAAACCCACAGCGTTCCTCCTAATGCATTGTAAAACAAAAACTTAAAATACCTCATTTTCCCAATCCCTGCTACAAAGGGTACAAAAGTTCTAATAATTGGTATAAACCTTCCTATAACAATAGTAATAGAACCATACTTTTCATAAAAATTACGAGCTTCTATCAGATGCTCTTTTTTTATCCATTTTAAATTTTCTTTTTCATAAATCTTTTCTCCGACAAATTTCCCTATATGATAGTTTACCGTATCTCCCAATATGGCAGCAGATGCTAAAAGTATAATCACATAAAATACATTTAAACTGCCAATTGCCGCAAATGTCCCTGCAGCAAAAAGAAGAGAATCTCCAGGCAAAAAAGGCGTCACCACAAAGCCTGTCTCAAAGAAAATAATAAAAAACAAAATGCTGTAAGTCCATGTACCATAAGTTTGAATAACACTGCCTAAATACTTATCAAGATGCAATACAATATCAATGAAGTTTTTTATAAGGTCCATCTACTCCATCCTTTCATATATATAGTAATTCTAATTCACAGCATTAATTATACTATATATATGAAAGGTTTTGTAAAAATATGTGAAAATTTAATAGAATTTTAATCTTCTCCACCCCAGTGGCCATGCCTATGGCGCATACCTCTATGACCTCTTTGTTCTTCTTCATAAACTCTGTAATTTCCACCTTCCACTCTTATCGCTTTACCATTAACTAAAGCATCCGCTACTTTTTGTCTAGCTGAATTGATTATTCTAAAAAAGGTGGGTCTCGACACCTTCATCATATCAGCACATTCTTCTTGCTCTAAACCTTCCAAATCCTTAAGCCTTATAGCCTCTAATTCCTCTACTGTTAGTATAACTTCATCTAACATAGACATAGGCACACCTACTGGTTTAAAATGAGTTACATTTGGTTCACTCCTAACCCATCTGCATTTTGGAGGTCTTGGCATTTTATCACACCCTATTGTTTAATAAATGACGATTACTTTAATATTTTATACTTTTTGAAGAAAAATATCAATCCTTCATAAAAGCTAAAAACTTTTCAACAAGAATAGGGTCAAATTGTATCCCCGCCATCTTTTCAATCTCTTTTAGCGCTTGCTCTTTAGAAAGCCCCTTCCATTCTTCATCTATCATCTGCACGTAAGCATCTACTATAGCCAAAATTCTACATTCGTAAGGAATATCCTCGCCTTTTACAGCAAGTGGATAACCTTGTCCATTCCACCATTCATGATGCATTAAAATCATATCCGCAAGGTGAGCTAAATCAGGAGAAGACATGGCAATTCTATAGCCTATTTCACAATGTTTTTGAAATTCCAATTTTTCTTCTTCATTTAAGTTGTCCACCTTATCTAGTATTTTATCTGAAATTCCTATCATTCCAATATCATGAAACTCAGCCAGAAGCTCTAAATTTTTTATCCGCACTTGAGAAAGTTTTAAATATTCAGCAAAATTCACCAAAATTTCTTTGACTGCCTTCAGATGCTTTTGTAGTTTAGGCTGGCGTATTTCAAACATTTTTAAGATAGAATCTAATACTTCTCTATAACTGCTTCTTTTATGGAATAACTTTTCTCTATACATGTTATTATCTGCTTCTTTAAAAACTTCCTCAATTTTTTTAAAACTATTATTCTTCACTGCATAGCCTATTGACATACTTAAAGGTATGTTTTCTTTTTCAAAGGCAAATTTACTATTTTTAACCATTTTTCTTATTCTATCAACCGCTTTTTCTACAATCTCAATGCTAGCGTTAGGCAGTATTACAGCAAATTCATCTCCTCCTATTCGGGCAATAATGTCCTGTCCTCTAAAACATTTTCCTAGTACATCCGCCGCCGTTTTTAACAGCATGTCTCCTGCCTTATGCCCCATCGTATCATTGACAAGTTTTAGACCGTCTACATCGCATATTATGATTCCTGTGGGTATGACATTGTTTTTCTCTATAAATGTCATTTTCTCTTCAAAAAAGTTCCTGTTGTAAAGCCCCGTTAATATATCATGAGTGCCCAAGTGTTCAAGCCTATCTTGCGTTAACTTCCTTTCTGTTATATCTCTTATTATCATCATAATAAGCTTTTCATTTTCAAACTCAACACTTGCAACATTGGCCTCCACATAAAACTTGCTACCGTCTTTTCTCTTATGTTGTAAGTTCAGCAAAACACCACTTTCATCTCCCACATCTAACAATTGAGTCAACTCCTCTTTCTCACAATCACAAAGCTCAAAAATATCCATCTTTAAAAGTTCTTCCATTTCATAGCCATAAGCCTTTATTGCAGCTTTATTCACCTCTATAATCTTACCATCTTCATATTTTGCAAATAAAATTATGTCATTTATATCGTCAAAAAGAAGTTTATATCTTCTTAAAATTTGTTCAGCTTTTTTATTCTCTGTTATATCGTGAGAGATAAAAGATACACCAATGTATCTTCCTAATTCATCTTTTAAAGCTGAAATTGAAACCAACACATTTATGAGTTTCCCATCTTTTCTAACCCTTATTCCCTCATAACTTTTTACATCTTCTCCTTTTAACAATCTTTCTAAAATGTTTTTTATCTTTTTCCTTTCAAAGTCAGGAATCACCATATATATGCTCTTACCTATCATTTCCTCTGCCTTGTAGCCGTATATTTTTTCACATCCTTTATTCCATGTCTGAATAATTCCATTAAAGTCAAAAGTCCCAATACCTTCTTCTGAAGATTCTACAATAAATTCATACTGCTTTAATAATTTTTCATATTTCCTTTTGTCACTTATATCTCTAAAAACCATAACTGTACCAATAATATTACCTTGTGAATCTTTTATTGGAGAAGCAGAATCTGCAATTGATATAATCTCTCCATTTTTTGATATTAAAGCTGTATGATTTGCAAGACCTATAATATTACCAGTTTTTAAAACTTTTTCTATTGGAACTTCTGCCTTCTCTTTTGTATCTTCATTGATTATGTTAAAAACCTCATCAATTTTCTTACCTAATACTTCTTCTTCTTTATACCCCGTAAGCCTTTCTGCAGTAGAATTCATAAACTCTATATTGCCGTTTGCATCCGTAGCAATAACTCCGTCTCCAATGCTCCGCAATGTAATTTGAAGCCATTCTTTTTCTCTATTCAAAGATTCCTTAAGTTCTTCTTGCTTGTTAAAGATAATGGCTAACATACTGTTTGCAATTTCATAGAAATGCATTAGTAAAACAATCGCTAATGTAATTTTTAAGGAATACAAAAGGTCAAAATCAACTAAATAATTTATCAAATTAAAGTGTATTATAATGGGATAAGCACACTCACGAATACCCATTAAAACAAGTAATATTCCTATGATTAAACTAGAAATCACTTTTGAAACTTTGAAATTTTTAAATATCAATGTACCAGCAAATATACTTATAACTCCTAAAAAAACATACATTGGAATCACAGCTATATAATTACTGCTTCCTAAAATTTTATTTACTGAATACCACCCTAAACTTAATGAAATAATCCATAAACCCTTTTGCAAAAAATTTACTTCAAAAAAAGATTGAAAGCCATAAGTAAACAATATAGAACTTGTTACAAGCAAACCATATACTATCACCTGTGTCAAAAATGTATTAGGCAAAGCCCCATATTCTATTGCATATTCCATAGCGTATCTTATTAAATCAAGCCCCCATGCACTTCCCCAAAATAAAATATATTTTTCTTTTTCTGCATTATGTACTATTAAATAAAATACACCTAATATCAGTAAAATTAATATTTGGTAATTTAGAGAAAAATGTATATTATTAAACATCTTATTTCCTCTCTCCCTAGAAAAACAAATGTTTCTAAATACATTATAAATCCATTTTCAATTTATGTCTATCAGCAAATTTCAGTTTTACGAAAATAAAAAAGAGAGAGGCACCTCTCTCATATTCTTATTAATATTTCGCCAAAATTTCCATTCAGTTTTTCTTTTATTTTTTTTAAAAAGTTAATATCACATTCTTGAATTCCACTTTTCTCCTTATCTAATACTCCCTCATCATACTTGTACATTTGTAAAACATACCTTTTCGCAGGAGAAATCCAATCAGCTAAAGCCTTAAAATCTTCTAAAGTAAGTAGTTTGTCATTTACAGTAGTTCTAAATTCGTAATCTACATTAGAATTTTTAACTATCTCTACACTTTTTTTAACATTATCTATATCCTTTTTGTTTTTTAAAAATATGCCATATTTTTCTATTGGCGCCTTTATATCCATAGCTATATAATCGAGCAATCTTCCATCTAATAAATTTTCTAACACTTGTGGCCTTGATCCATTAGTGTCAAGCTTAACCTCAAAATTTAAGTCCTTTATATTTTTTATAAAATCTTTTAATCCTTTCCAAAGAGTAGGTTCTCCGCCTGTAATACACACTCCTTCTATCAAATTTGCTCTCTTTTTAAGGTAGTCAAAAAACTCCTTTTCACTCCGTATACCTTCCCTTATTTGAATTAAATAAGAGTTATGGCAGTAAGGACACTTAAAATTGCAGCCACTTACGAAAACAGTGGCTGCAATTTTCCCTGGGAAATCAGCAAAAGAAACAGGCATAAAATCGTACATCATACAACAAATTCCTTTCTGTCCTTAAACTCTTTTTTCTTTCCTTCATTCCAATTCTTTACTGGCCTATAATATCCAACTACGCGGCTGTAAACCTCACATTCTTTCCCACAGTAAGGACATTCAAAATGTTCCCCAGAAATATACCCATGGTCTTCACAGATTGAAAAAGTTGGAGTTATAGTGTAATAAGGAATTCTATAATTATAAGCTATTTTTTTGACTAGAGCTTTGCAGGTAGTAACATCATTTATACTCTCTCCAATAAATCCGTGAAATACTGTACCTCCTGTGTATTTTGTTTGTAACTCTTCTTGTAAGTCTAAAGCAGTAAATATATCTTCCGTAAAGTCTACAGGAAGCTGTGTTGAATTTGTATAGTAAGGCACATCGCTACCTGCAGTTATTATATCGGGGAATAATTCTTTATCTTTTTTAGCCAATCTATAGGAAGCTCCTTCTGCAGGGGAGGCTTCTAAATTGTACATGAAATTAGATTCTAATTGATATTGTTCTAATTTATGCCTCATAAAATCTAATACTTCAAGTGCAAATTTCCTTCCCTCTTCACTGGCTATGCTTATTCCCATGAAATTTAATAGTGCTTCATTCATTCCAATGAGTCCTATCGTGTTAAAATGGTTTTGCCAGTAAAATCCAAATCTCTTTTTTATATCTCTTAAGTAAAATTTTGAATAAGGATACAATCCCATTTCAGTCATCTTCTCTAAAATTTCTCTTTTTATTTCAAGGCTTGTTTTTGCAATATCCATAAGTCTTTCTAACCTTTGGAAAAACTCTTCTTTTGATTTAGATAAATATCCAATTCTTGGCATATTTATTGTTACAACTCCTATTGAACCTGTAAGAGGATTTGCTCCAAAAAGCCCTCCTCCACGCTTTCTTAATTCTCTGTTATCCAACCTCAACCGACAGCACATCGACCTCACATCATTGGGATCTAAATCACTATTTACAAAATTACTAAAATAGGGTAAACCATACTTCGCAGTCATTTCCATTATTTTATTTATGACAGGACTATTCCAGTCAAAATTTTTAGTTATATTATAAGTAGGTATTGGAAAAGTAAATATCCTACCACTGGCATCTCCTTCCATCATAACTTCTGCAAATGCTATATTTAACATGTCCATTTCTTTTTGAAATTCTTTATATGTTTTATCCATCAATTGACCACCAATTATAACAGGTTCATCTGCCATAATCTCTGGTACCACAAGATCCATAGTTATGTTTGTAAAAGGAGTTTGAAATCCTACTCTAGTTGGAACATTTATGTTAAATATAAACTCCTGTAAAGCCTGTTTGACCTCTTTGTAAGAAAGATTATCGTAATATATAAAAGGTGCCAAATAGGTATCAAAATTAGAAAAAGCTTGTGCACCGGCTGCTTCCCCTTGAAGTGTATAAAAAAAATTGACAATCTGTCCAAGAGCAGACCTAAAGTGCTTTGGAGGTTTGCTTTGAACTTTCCCCTCTACCCCTGTAAAACCAGAAAGCAGTAAATCTCTTAAATCCCATCCACAGCAATACACAGATAAAAGGCCTAAGTCATGAATGTGCAAATCTCCATTTACATGGGCATCTCTAACTTCTGGAGGATATATTTTGTTTAACCAGTAATGAGCTGTTATCGTACTAGAGATATGATTATTTAAACCTTGAAGTGAATAACTCATATTGCTATTTTCATTTACTCTCCAATCTTGTTTCCCTATGTATTCATCTACCATTTTTTCAATATCCATAAACATTTTTTTAAATTCTCTTATCTCTTGATGCTGTTTTCTGTACAAAATATAGGCCTTTGACGCTTTAGCATAACCATGCTTTATTAAGTATTGCTCTACAATATCTTGAATCTGCTCTATACTGGCTATTCCTTCTAAATTATTTTCTACGTACTCTGTCACTTCATCTGCTATTTCAAGGGCATCTTTGTATTCCCCTTCTTCCACTGCCTTAAAAGCTTTGTATATAGCATTTGCAATCTTTATCTTATCAAACTCAACTTCCCTTCCATCTCTTTTTATAACCTTCATAGCAATTTTCATGATTTTAAACCTCCATTCTTTTGTAAAAATAATTAACCCCCTTAACTTCTACGTCAAGTTAAGAGGTGTGCAAAAGTACCTCACCTCCTCTATCGACCGTAGAGCAAGTGTAATACAAATACAGGCAGGTCTCCTGACTTAGGTTCATCACTCTTTACGCCTTCCCACCTTTCAAACATCGGGGACGGTTCCTTTTGTTTGAACAGACAGTGGCATATTGTAAAGAGCTCACCATCACAGTGGCGGGACCGTGCAGGATTCTCACCTGCTTCCCTTTTAACCCAATTTCCCTTTGAAATTGGGCACCTGTATCTGTGTATATTCTATTTTGCACAAAATCTAGTATATTATTTATTAATACCCTCAATATATAGTATACCACTGCTTTCTTGCATTGTCAATATAAAAAATAAAATAGGCAATTATTTTTGCCTATTTTAAATCATTTTTTATAGTCCTTTTACAATTACTGCATATTCCATAAAAATTCAATTCTCCATAATACACATCAAAGCCATATTTTTTATCTATCATTTTTATATACTTTACCAAATCTGGGCTGTAATATTCGTCTATACTACCACAATATTTGCAAATTAAATGACCGTGAATCTTTTTTTTATTAAACATTTTAAGTTCATAGTATTTTTTGTTTTCTATTATATTTTCTGATAATATTCCCTTGCCTACAAAAATTCTTAAATTCCTATAAAGAGTTGCTACACCATAATGGGACCATTCTTTCCTAACTTCCTCAAGGAGTGTATCAAAATCAAAATGAATATTAGGGCTCTTCAAAAATACCTCTATCAAAATTTGGCGTTTCTCCGTTATCTTTAAGCCACTTGCTTTCAATGTTTTTATTATTAATGACATCAAATCGTTTTTGTTTTTATCCATCATAGACCACCATATTTTTAACATATGTTCAATTTAAATATACACCTTTTATTGACATATGTCAATAAAAAAAGAGGCTTCATACAAAAAGCCTAATGCCTCTTTCCACTAAATTACACATTAACAGCTTCTAATCCTTTTACAGGACAATGAGCGTATTTTCTGTCCTTTGCCACCAGTGTTGTAACTAGTCCTTTAGAATATTTATTAAAAAGTATATCATGGCCTACGCAAAGACCTATTACTACATTAAGTTCTGTGTTTTCTTGGTTCATTATCTCTGCCTGTGTTATAGGATTGCAAGTAGCAACAAACCCCTCTTTATCTTTTTGAATGTCTATATCTTCTATATCAATAGAACCGACTTTACAACAAACAGGAACAATTTTTAAATCATACTGTTCTAATAATTTTACAAATTGTTTCGCCTCTTTACTCATAGAATAACAAAATGCAACGCCAATATTTTTAAATCCCATCTGCTTAATAAACTGTAAAGGGGGTTATTCTTCAAAGCAATCTATACAGACCTTTTTCCCCTCCTTAAATCTTATCTCATTCTCCGTAGCGTATTGCCACATATTTTAACTGTATTGAAGGGTATATTACAATGTATCCTCTGGACCTTTTATGCTGTCAATTTCATAAACATAAGGCTTTATATCCAGTATAGGACTTCCATCTAAGGCATCCACACCTTTCACATAAAGTTTATTTCTTTCAATTTTTACAATGTCAGCCACACAAAAAGCTATAGGGTTTGGCCTTGAAGGGGAACGAGTGGCAAATACTCCTTTTACCTCCGGCCCCCATGGAGTGACAGTTTTTATGACATCTCTTTTCCCTAAATGGCACCAGTAAAGAACTATTATGTGCTTTTTACTCTCTATATCATGAAGCCCGTCTTGAAACTCAGGGTATATTTCCAACACTGCTTCCTTATCGCTCACCCTCCCTTGATGAGGCGCTTCCCCTCTCTTTTTATAAGGACTGTGTATCACACCTATAGATATCAATTCCACGGCAATTACCCCTTCCTTTCCGTTAAAGTGGAATGACAACGGGTACTCCTCGACAGGTTTCTACTGCAACAGGAATCCCATATACAGCCTCTATATTTTCTTCTGTCATGACTTCTATTCCACCATAGGCAAAAATGGTATTATCTTTTAAAAGTAAAAATTTATTAGAAAATCTAAGTGCCAAATTTAAATCGTGGCTTATAACAATTGCTGCTATATTTTGCTCTTTCACCGTCTCTTTTATAATTCTTAAAACCTCGATTTGGTTTTTCAAATCCAAATTATTTGTCGGCTCATCCAAAAGCATTACAATAGGTTGCTGTACTAAAGCCCTCGCTATGACTACCTTTTGCAATTCTCCTCCACTTAACTCATTTAAATAGCACAGTGATAATTTCTCTAAATCAAATTTTTTTAACACCTCATTTACAATCTTTATATCCCTTTCAGTCACATCCCACTTTATATGAGGCTTTCTTCCTAAAAGTACCGCATCAAATACAGTAAATCGACCATTCTCATTCCTTTGCGCCACATATCCTATTTTTTTAGCTGTCTCTATTCTACTTAATTTTGAAATTTCATCTTTTTCGATATATATTGCTCCTTTGTGAGGTTTTAGAATTTTATTTATACACTTCAAAAGAGTAGATTTCCCCGCCCCATTGTTTCCTAAAATAGAAAGTAACTCCCCTCTTTGAAGAGTAAATTTAACATCTTTTAAAACGGGCACACTGGTATAACTGAATTCAATGCCATCTATATCTAAAATCATATCTTATACCCCCTTGAAAGCACATAGAGGAAAACCGGTGCTCCCAAAAAGGAGGTTATAGCTCCCACAGGTAATACTACCGGTGAAATAATAGTTCTGCCTAAAGTGTCTGATGCTAAAAGTATTAAACCTCCCATTACAGAAGAAGCAGGAATTAAAAATCTATGGTCTCCTCCAATTAATCTTCTCATTATGTGAGGTCCAATAAGTCCAATAAAGCCTATAATTCCTACAAAAGAGGTAATGACGGCAGCAATTAAAGAAGAGACAAACATGCCTAATAATCTTACTCTTTCCACGTCAACTCCAAGACCTTTTGCCGTTTCTTCTCCACTGTCTAAAGCATTATAGTTCCATCTGTTAAACATAAAATATATCAGAGAAATACCTACAACTACAGACATTATGCCCAAATCTTTCCATGATGCCCTTCCTATATCTCCAAATGTCCAAAAAACTACAGAAGCCACTTTTACATCATCAGCAAAATACTGCAAAATCATAGTAACTGCTGAAAACAAAGACCCTAAAGCTACTCCTGCCAAAACCATCGCTTCAGGAGTTACTCTAAAGCTTTTTGCCAACATCAATACGACCATTGTCGAACCCATTGAACCCAAAAAAGCAAAAAAAACTACCAAATATGGATTATTTATAATCACAGTATCAGGATTTGTAGTACTACCTGCTCCAAATACAATGATAGCTACTGCCGCTCCAAAAGCAGCCCCTTGTGAAATACCCAAAGTAAAAGGAGAAGCTAAAGGGTTTCTCAAAATGCTTTGGGTTACACATCCTGCAACTGATAAACCAATTCCCGCCACAATTGCTGATAAAATTCTTGGCATCCTAATGTTCCAAACTATGATATGAAATCTCTCTTCTCCCTTCCCTAATAACGCTTTTATGACATCATAAGTACCAATACCAGCCGAGCCTGCATTTATAGCATATATTACAAGTACAAGTATAACCAAAGCTGTTAAAGATATAATCAATATTTTTCTTTTTATATATTTGTTATAACTATCCGGTACAGTATCTACAAATGACTGTCTCAAGGCTTCATCCCCTTATCTTTGTAATTTCCAGCTTTTAGTGGAGAAATTTATTTTACACTAAAACTTAATTTTTTCAAAGCCACCGTACACTTCTTCCATCTTATCATAAACACTTTTTCCAGCTTCTCCAAAGAATAAGGTGTAAATTTCCTTAGCCTTTTCTACAGGGTCAATATCTTTAAATTGTTTAGGATAAAGGACTTTTCCTACCCAATAAGAATCTGCTAAAGCTGTATCAATATTTGTGTTATACTGATTGTACGGCAAAATGCCGTATACATTGCCATTTTTTACTGCCTTTAAGCTTTTATAAAAGGTAGGATTCTTCTGATAATCCTGTTTTACCAAGTCAAAATTTCCTTCATCAATGAACATTATATCAGGATTCCAAGCCAATAATTTCTCTCTTTCTATCATAACGCTTCCTTTTTGCCCTAAAGTATCAGCTACATTTTTTGCATTTAGAGCCATAAAAGGAGGATAATTACTTTGTGTACTCTCTATGCCATGGGCACCTTTAAATCCTAACGCACCTATATAGACAGATGGCTTTTTATCCTCTGGTATATTCTTTGTTCTATCCTGTAACTCTTTTTGAACTCCTTTTATGTAGTCCACTACTTTTTTGGCTCTATCCTCCTTTCCCATAATCTTTCCTATAATCTCTAGCGAGGTATATACATCCTCTTCAAAAGTCCCGAGTTTCCCATAACTTAAAACTACCACAGGAATTCCTGTTTTAGCTTGTAAATTGTCAGCTTTGGCTTTATCGAGCAAAGATATCACAAAAATAACATCTGGATTTACTTCCACTAATTTTTCTGCGTCTGGCGTAGAATCAGGACCTCCTTGTCCAATAGTTGGAAGTTGTACTAATTTCTCTTGAAAAATCATGTTGTAGGCTCTACCATTTACAACTTTTTTATCTATGTTTTCTACTCCTGCGACTCTATCAATCCCATCTATATAGGTTATAAGTCTTAAAGCTCCTGGACCTATACCTACTACTTTATGTACTGGAGTCTTTATCTCTACCTGTCTTCCGATTAAATCTGTAACTGTAATTGTTTGAACTGTTTCATTGGAAATTTTGGAAGTTTTAAATTGATTTTGTGAAGCTTTACTACAAGCTGTCAAAGAAATGATAATCACTAACAAAATAGTAACTATCCACTTAAATTTCTTTAATTGTTTTGGCATTAATTATCCCTCCATTAATAAATTTTTATTATTATCAGCCCATGTATAAAGTATACAAGTACATAATGTGGTGTTTGTTGACAAAAGCAAAAATTTTTAAATACCCTATTTTCAAAAGTTTGTCTACAGCCTGCAAGTAGCACAATGTGGTGTTACTTTTTTAAAAATTATAACACGAAAAAAGAAAGAAAACAATAGTGATAAAAAAACAGGCCAAATTTGGCCTGTTTTTTTATTCTTAAAATTCTCATATTTTTGACATAGCATCTAAAGCAGCTGAATTTATTGGATATGACACAGGAGAAGATGTGAGTAATGGATGTGTCGCCACTTGGAAGGTATTTAATTCTGACGCTGTTGTTCCTTTTTGTATCGCAAGACTTAAAATATTTATCATTTCACCAACATTTTCTCCTCCTGCTATTTGAGCTCCTAATATGACTCCAGAATATCTAGAAAAAATCAATTTTATCTTCACACTTTTCGTATTAGGCAAAGTTCCAGGATGCTTGTCCATTGTGCTAAATTCTCCGATTACTATATCAAACCCTTCAGCTTTAGCTTGCGTTTCTGTAAGACCTGCAGCAGCAAAAACAGTATTGTATATCTTTGTAGAAAAAGCACTTATTGTGCCTTTATTTTCCCTAACCAATCTTAATTGAAATACATTTACACCTGCAATTTTTGCTTCATTAGCAGCAATAGAGGCAAGAAGTATAGGTACATTCTTTCTTGTGAAAAAGCATTTCTTTTCTGCACAGTCACCAACAGCAAATATGTCTGGATCATTAGTTCTCATGTATTCATCAACTGTTATTGCTCCTTTTTCATTAAGTTTTATACCTGCAGCTTCAGCTAACTTAGTATTTGGTTTTACGCCCATAGCTAATATGACAACATCAGCTTTTATTTTTTCACCTGTATGCAGTTCTACTTCTTTTACTTTTGTATCCCCTATAAGTTTTGTAACTTTTGTATTTGTTTTTATTGTTATACCATGTTCTTTTAATGTAGCTTCTGCCATATCACTGTATTCAGGGTCAAAGGCTTGCCACAAAAGCTTGTCAGCAACCTCAATTATTGTTACATTTTTGCCAAGAAGTTGCACCTGCTCTGCCATTTCAACACCAATAAATCCCCCTCCAATTACTACAACGTCCTGAGCCTCGTTAATCTTTTGCTGAACAAATTTTAAGTATTCTTCGTCTTTTTTTATTGTAAATACATTTTCTAAGTCATGCCCTGGTATAAAAGTAGGAACTATTGGCAAAGAGCCTGTCGCTAAAATTAGTTTTTTGTAGGAAATTTCTCCACTCTTTTTAGCATTAACTTTTTTGTTTTCCCTATCAATTGAAAGAACTTCATCTATTATTACATCAATACCAGCATTGGTAAGCATTGCATCTGGTATAACATTTTTAGACGTGTCTTTTAATGTTCCAAAAATATATGGAATACCGCAAGGAACCATTACACGCTCTCCCATTCTTACAACAGTAACTTTCTTATCTTTGTAAGTTTTTTTAGCAGATAAAGCTGCTAAAATTCCACCCGCGCTTCCTCCAATGACCAAAACATCAGTTTCCATCACTTCTATTACCTCCTATATTTTGCATTTTGCTAGATACTACCCCCTACCCTGTAGGGTACCTCTACGTAAATTATAGGATTATAATAAACTTATGTCAATAAAATATCAAAAATTTGTTAAGAAAATAGTTTAACAATTTTATTGATTTTTTATTAACAATTGTTTTATACTAGTTAGGGAAAGAGAGAGTGATATTCATGATAAAAGAAAAAGATATTGAGGAATTAATTGAAAAATTAGAAGCACATCACAACATTGATAAAGAAGAACTTGTGACACTTTTAGCTTTGGAAGATCCTTCCATGATTTATCAAGCTGCGGATAGAGTTAGAAAAAAATATGTAGGAGATGAAGTACATTTAAGAGGTCTTATAGAATTCAGTAACTACTGCAGCAATACTTGTTTTTATTGTGGCCTTCGAGGTCCTAACAGGACAATTAAACGATACAGAATGGAACCCGAAGAAATATTACAATGTGTAAAATATGGAGCGTCAGTTGGACTAAAAACAATAGTCCTTCAAAGCGGCGAGGATAAATATTTTAAAATAATTACTTTATGTAAAATAATCGAAGAAATTAAAAAATTAGATATTGCAGTAACTTTAAGTATTGGAGAACTTTCCACTAAAGACTACGCTGAATTAAAAAAAGCGGGAGCCGATAGATATCTACTTCGCATTGAAACTACAAACAAAGAGCTTTATCAAAAATTACATCCCGGCATGAGTTATGAAAATCGCGTAAGGTGCCTTATGGATTTAAGAGAATTAGGTTATGAAGTCGGAACAGGAAGCCTTGTAGGTCTCCCGGGACAAACTTTAGAAATGCTGGCACAAGACCTCATATTCTTTAAAAAAATAGATGCAGATATGCTAGGAATAGGTCCTTTTATACCTTGCGAAAACACACCTTTAGAAAGGGAAAAAGGCGGCAATGTGGAAATTGTATTAAAAATGTTGGCTTTATCAAGACTAATATTGCCTGACATTAACATACCTGCTACTACTGCTTTGGCTGTTAAAGACAAAGCAGGTTATATTAAAGGACTAAAATGTGGAGCTAATGTAATAATGCCAAATATAGGTATAGATGAGTATAAAAAATTATATAAACTTTATCCTGGAAAAGTGCCCGACAATCCATCTGAAGCTGTAAATAACCTTGAAAATATCAAAAAGCTTATTTTATCACAAAATAGGACAATTGGAAAAGATAAAGGCTATCGCAAAAAAATATTAAATTGATATGCGATAGCCTTTTTTCTATGAAATTGCTCTTACAGGGCAAATATCAATACATCTGCCACAGTCTCTGCACTTCTTATGGTCTATATAGGCAACTCCATCTTTTAACTCTATAGCATTAAAAGGACATATTCTCACACAATTACCGCATCCAATGCAAGCCGATTCATCCACTTTAGGCTTATGTGGTTTTGTGTATTTGACATTGCTATCTTTCTTTTCTTCTGTTACAGGTCTATTAACAGTAGGAGAATTACGATAAGTTCCACCATAGCCTGCAACTTTTCTTATCATTGGACCACCGCATACAGGACACCTTAGAGTATAACAAGGTACACCTCTTTGATGAGGCACTTCATGGCCACAGTTTTCACACACACAACTACCATCAGGTCCGAAACCTGCTCCTCTTCCAAAACCACCTCCGCCGCCAAATCCTCCGCCTCTACCTCCAAATTCTCTTCCAAAACCAGGCATAACAATCGTTCCTTTCTTTACAAAAACTTTTTAGAATAAAGTTCTATAGCTTCCTCAACAGTGTCTACATCTTTCGCTACTATAGGAGCTTTATTCCATTCTTCTTTTATTCTCCTTTGGCTCTCTTTACCCATTGCCTTGCCAATAAAAACTTGACAGTCATTTAAAACTTCCATTATCTCCTCTGTCTCAGCATGTTTATGTTTATCTCCCACGTAGGGATTTTCCCTTTCTTCAACTTTTTTGTAGCTATTATTTTCATCCACTTCAAAGATTATAAAATACTTGCTCATGCCAAAATGCTTATCTGATAAATGTATCTTGTCGTTAGAGCCTATTGCTACTTTTATCACAAAAAGTCCTCCTCTTCTGTTAAACAATAATTGATGAACTGGTAGTCAAATAAGATAGTTTGTCTTTTAAAACAGATTTTAGGATTCCATATTCGTCTATTCCCGTACAATGACCTGTATATATTTTCTTTATTCCATAGCTATCTATTTTTTTTGGCTATTTCTATGATTTCTTCTTCTGGCATACCTCTTAAATGGAAACCTCCAATTAATGACTTGAGAGAATTTCCTTCAAAACGCCTTTTTGCCGTTCCTAAAATATTTAATATACCTGCATGGGAACATCCCGTAATTACATTAATTCCATCTTCTTCTTTTACTACCACAAAAACCTCATCTAAAAAATCATCCTTTATTTTTTCTCCCTTTTCTTCGATTAAAAAATTCTTAGTAGTGAATTCATTATCATAAACTATGTCAGGGCTTGTGATCACAAAAAAATCTTTTTCTACTTCTGTATCTTCCTTTATTAGCACAAAATTATTTTTATATTTATTGTAAATTGCTAAGTTAAAACCTATCTCATCTATATTTCCATTTTTCCTCAATACATATTTTTTATCTAAAATCCTCTTATGAGCATATATTTTTACATAGGGATTCTTTTCAAGCAAACCTTTGAGCCCACCAATATGGTCATAATGCCCATGAGTGAGAACCACTTTTTGTATTCTTCCCATCTCTATACCCATTAACCCACAATTTTTTATAAAGTTTTCACTCTGGCCGGTATCCACCAAAACTTCTTTATCATCTTTTTTTACTAAAATTGATAATCCATGTTCTGATACAAAATTTTTATTAAAAACCACATTTTCTATAAGCACTTGTATTTCCAATTATTCTCTCCTCCCTTCTTTAATGGTGATGTTCGTGTTTTTCACAAGGGCTGTTAGAAGATATCAAAGTACCATTGATGTACTTCTCTGCCACTTCTGTAGCATTTCCTTCAGCGCCAGTTATTACATCTATTCCATAACTATTAAAAAGCTCAATAGCACTGGTCCCCATTCCTCCAGAAATTATACAATCAACTCCTTTGTCTTTTAAAAACTCTGGGAGAAATCCTGGCCTATGACCGGGATTAGGTAAAAAAGTAGAGTCTTTTATTTTACCATTCTCCACATCAAAAATCCAAAAACCTTCACAATGTCCAAAATGCATTGAAACTTCTTCGCCTTCTGAAGCAACAGCAATTTTCATTTACTTTCCACCCCTTCATCTAAAATTTCTTTAATCCTAAGCCACATTTTATAAATTTGCTGGTAAGCAGTGCTGTCAGGATAACTACTTAAGCTTTGTAAATTTTTTAAAGCTTTTACAACTGTTTCATCAAAATCTATTTTCCCAACAACCACAAAGTTGTTTTCCTCACAATATTTTTCTATTTGTTGTGATACTTCTTTATTTAAATCCCATTTATTGACACACACCACGGAAGGAACTTTAAAGCTTTCTATCGCTGACAATACTCTCTTCATGTCAGCAAAACCAGAAAGTGTAGGTTCTGTAACAATTAATACCAAATCAACACCCGTAGCAGAAGCAAGGACAGGACATCCTATTCCTGGAGTGCCATCAATTATCAAATACTCATCGTTATCGTCACTTACTTCCTTCGCCTTCTTTCTCACCTCTGTCACCAATTTCCCTGAACCATCTGCTCCAGGAAAAAGCTCTGCATATACTACTTTTTCTCCCGACTTTGTCTTGGCATATACTACATGGCCTGTTTTTTCCTCTACCAATTTAATCGCTTCAACAGGGCATTTATACATGCAAAGGCCACAACCTTCACAATAATAAGGATTTACTTCAAAATTAGAAATCGCATTAAAGCGGCAAAGCTCTTCACACATCCCACATTCTATGCACTTGTTTTTGTCAATCACAGCCGTCTCTTTACCGTAAAAGTCTTGCTTTTCTATTATTTCTCCTTGCAAAACTATATTTAGGTTAGGAGCTTCTACATCACAATCCGCCATAATCTTATTTTTGACAATGGTGCTCAACGTAGTGGCAACTGTGGTCTTCCCTGTACCACCTTTCCCGCTTAAAATTGCTAACTGCTTCATTTTTTTATCAACTCCAATGCATCAGTCGTCAATTTCTCAAATATTCCTTTTACCTCTTCATTAACCTCAATCAACAATTTACCTTTTGAATAGGCCTCTGCAAACTCTTTTTTAAAAGGAATCTTCGCTAAAACTTTTATGCCTTCTTTTTCGCAGTATTCCTCGATAATATTGTCCCCTTCCCCAGCTTTATTAATGACAGCGGCCATAGGAATGCCCATCTGTTTTACAAGCTGTACCGCTAAATCAAAGTCGTGCAGACCATAAGGGGTAGGTTCTGTAACCAGAATGCACAAATCACTTCCTTCAATAGAATGTATAACTGGGCAGGAAGTCCCTGGCGGGCTATCCACTATTACAGGTTTATCTACATTCTCAATCAATTTATTAATCTCTTTTAAAATAGGCACTCCAGTCGCTTCTCCATAATTTAATTTTCCGTCTATAAAATCTACGCTTTTGGCTTTGCCCTTCCTTATCGTTCCAATAGGTTTGTATTTTTCTACTATGGCATCATAAGGACACATCTCAAAACAAGCTCCGCAGGAATGGCATAAGTGGTCAAACACGAGAATTTTTTTGATTAATTTTGTCAAAGCTCCAAATCTACACGCTTTTACACACTCACCACATAATGTGCATTTGTCGGAGTTTATTTCAGGTATTATGACTTCAACCGTTTTTTCATCTTCTATTTGAGGATTTAAAAATAAATAGCCGTTAGGCTCTTCTACATCGCAATCAACATACAGGCTATTATTAAAAGTTTTGGCAAGGTTAACAGAAACAGTTGTTTTTCCTGTTCCACCTTTACCACTCAATACAGAAATCTTGACTCTTCTCATCTTCAATGCTCCTTTTAATGATGGTGATGTCCTTGATTTGTCGCTTCTGTTATCTTTTCAAGGCTTCCATTTTTAAAAAGCTCTATGTTTGTTTTTACATCTCCTTCTATTGCTTTATATACTGGAATTTCTGCTGCTTTAAATACTTCCATAGCGTTTGGTCCTACACTGCTTGAGATGAGAACTTGTACACCTTCATCTATAAGAGTCTGTGCCGCTTTAGTGCCCGCACCACTGCTTTGGGCTACTGCAGCGTTGTCAATAACTTTATAATCCATTGTCTCACTATCAACTATAATAAAATATTGAGCTCGTCCAAATCTTGAATCCACCTTAGCTTCAAGAGTTTTTCCTTCTGAGGAAATAGCTATTTTCATATTGCATCCTCCATTTCATTATTGACATATGTTACTTACATTTATTAATATATTATTATTTTTGTCATATGTCAATAAATTTATTAAACAAAAAGCGCACTTAATCTGTTTTACTATAACACTTTAGCCAAATTATATCAAATTAAAGCATAAAAATAAGCAGCCACTTGCGTGACTGCGACTTTTAAAACTAATTATTCCTCTTTTTTATCGTCTTTTTTCTCTAATTGGTCCAATCTTTCTTTTATATATTTTAATTGGTCTTCCAAATATTTTGCTTCGGCACTTAAAACATCTTTTTCATTTATATTGTAGCCAGGATATTGAGGATACCCATAACCATACCATCCTCTTGCCCAACCAGGAAGTCCTGTTAAATAGTACATATGTCTAAATCCTCTTCCTCTGCCAAACCAACCGAAGCCTCTGCCAAATCCCCAGTATGCTCCTACAGGATTTAAATAACCAGGTACATTATATCCTGAACAATATCCTAAGCCTCTTCCTGTTCTTGGGCCTAAACCCATTGGACCTGTTCCATCTCCTCTTGGCATATCAATCCCTCCTCTTTTATTTTGGTCATATGACCATTACCTAGTTATATAATATCACTGTTATGAACTTATGTCAATAATATTTTACCCAAAAAAATATTTTTTATTGTTGAATTTTTAAATTCTTTCATTTATATACTTCACTATATTATTTCAACATATTTAAAACATGCTCTAATTCTTCACGTATTTTTTCAATATCTTTTAGCAATGTCTGATAATAAGCTTTTTCTCTTTCGAAGCTATCTCTATCAAATTTATAATCCTTTATTGACTTAGCAAGTAGTTCTTTTACAGTATCATAAATCGTCTGTAATTTAAAATTCATATCTTTTTCAAATTCACTAAAACTTTCTTCAATCCTTGTTAATAAATCATAACGAATACGACCTATGTTTCTGTCAACATCAATGTCTACTCTATCTAAAATCCTTTTTAAAATAATTTTTCCAGCAAATTTTTTAGGCAAAAAATAGGTAAAATACACAGGGTCTATTTCCAATGCACCAACATCATATCCTATCTTGTATGTAAACTTACTCTCTGCCGTAATACCACCTACGCTTCTAAAATATTCCAGATTTATGCCGAACAATTCGTTTGCTACTGTTTTTATTTCATCAATGACTGCATTGAGCCTTAAAAGATAATTAGACAAAGCTTTACTATACTGTTCTTCAATGTCTCTTTCAATATGACCTTTTAATTTTTCAAATTCTTCTATAATAGCTCTTTCGAGGTACTTTTCAAGCTCTTTTTTCTGATTAATTCGACTAAAGTCACGAATACTGTGGTAATATTCTTTTATCTTTTCTGATACTCTTATACTGATAAACTGTTTATATTCTTCCATCTTTTTATCAAAATTCTGTAAAATATTTTTCATATCTCCTTGAAACAATAATGATATTTCTTTTTTACTTTTTTCAACTTCTTTAATAAAGTTCTCAAAAGATTTTATATTAGATTCAAGACGCTCTAATGGAATTTGTTTCAATTTTATACTGCTTTCAAAAAAAGTTTGGCACATCGAAATAATTCTTTCAATATTTTTGGCATAGCTTTCAAGCAACACTTTTTCTTTTTCTTTTATTAAAAAATTCTGCAAATCATTTTCCAGCTTTTGAGTTCCACTCTTTTCAATTGCTTTATTATCTTTTGATATTTTGCCTTCTAATGCCAATTTAGCAGAAACTGGATAAATAGAAATGTTATCATTCTTTGTAATTTCTCTTACAATATTTTCATTAAAATTGATTATTTCCTTTAACTCCATTTCATTTACATAGTCAATTTTATTTAAAACAAAAAATATTTTATTAACATTTTCAGAAATTTTAGACAAAAACTCCTTTTCCAGTTCACTTATAGGAGGGTCTACTGAAAGCAAAAAAATTACAGCATCAGCTTTATTTATATAACTATATGCAACATCTGTATTATGTTTATAGACTGAACCAATTCCCGGTGTATCTATGATTACTACGTCATTACTTATAAACTCAAAAGGATACCCTATATGTATTTCCTTAACTCCTTTTATGTTTTTAGGGTTGTTTTTTTCTGTGCAATACAAATCCAATTCTTTAATGTCAATATTTTCACTTCTGCCATCATCATATAGAACTTTTGCCCATATATCAGTGCTATATTGGATTTTTGTTATAACAGATGTTAAAGGAACAACACCTGTTGGAAGTATATCAGCTCCTAACATATAATTAGTAAATGTTGATTTTCCTCTTTTAAATTGTCCTAATATCACAAGATAAAAAATATTATTGCAAAATTTATTTTTAACTTCTGAAACAGATTCTCCTACTGCTTTAATATTGATATCTTTTGATATTCTTTCTATTTTTTCAAATATCACATCTAAACTTTTTTTAATCTGGTCATATTGTTTCTTCATAACCTCACCTCCTAGCCACAATATAATCGAAATTCAGATATGGAGTAACCATACCTGAATTTCGATTCCTTCTATATAAGTTATTGCATTCTACTTCACAATGAGAACAGAACATTTTGCATGCCTTGCTATATTTTCTGCTACATTACCAATAATATACCTTCTTACACCGCTGGTACCTTTCTCCCCTACAACAATCAAATCACACTCATGCTTTTCTGCAAAGCGAATTACTGAATCTACAGGATGACCTGGTATCACCTCTGTAAATATTTTTATCCCCTTTTCATTAGCCAATTTTCTCGCATTGCCAAGAATTTTTCCATAATATAATTTTGCTGCATTTAAAGCTTCATCCACTTCATCTCTCGAATTTACAAATTCCGGGATATTGGCAACTGAAATTAAATACACCTCACAGCCACCATTTATTTGCGCTAATTTCAAAACATATTCATAGGCTTTATTTGCGTATTCTGAGCCATCATATGCGAGTAAAATTCTTTTAAACATTTTCTCCACCTCCAATTAAATTATCTGTTTCTGGCCTGTAAAACCTTTCTGCAATCAAGGTGGGTATAATTGCGCTTAAAATAACTACAGTAACAAGAACAGTATATTGGTCTACTGTTATTATTTTATGAGATAATCCAAACATTGCTGAAATTGTTCCAAAAGTAAGTCCTGTAGACATTAGAAGTGTGGTATACGTTCCTTCTCTTTTAGAGAATTTAAACATCAAAGTAGTAGGTTTAACACCTATATATTTTGTTGCAATTTTAATTAAAAACAGTATTACAATCAATAGAATATTTGAGATTACACCTGGAATAGAAACAAACAATCCTGCTTTTAAAAAGTAAAAAGGTGTAAAAATTGCAAATACTATCGAACGCATACGGAACAACAGATTTTTTTCTTTCATAAAAAACCCTGACACTGCTAACCCAAGTATATACGCTGGAAGTACAGCTTCACTATTTGCCATTGACGCTAAACCACCTGTTAAAAACACCAGGAAAAATAAATATTTTATCTCCAACTGACCTACTTTATTGCCATATACTTTAAAGAATTCTTTTGTAACAGAGGGCATAAGCCCAGTTATTAATGCTGTAACAACTATAAACAATAGCATCCATTTATTATAGTTCGCAAACAAAATTCCAAGCATTAAAACTGTTCCAAGATCATTTATAAAGCAAGCAGCTAAAATAATTTTACCAAGTTCGCTCTCATTAAGTCCGCTTTCCACCATTACAGCATATACTACTGCAACGGAAGTTGTTGAAAGGGCAATACCCGCGATTTCAGATGCTTGCAATGTCCATCCCGCCACAAAGTAAGTAAAAGCAAATGCTCCTGCAAAAGGGAAAATAAAAGCTAAAATCCCTATTGTGATACTTTCTTTAAATTTCGACTTTAAAACTACTGGATCAACTTCTGCCCCAGCTAAAAACGTCAAGTAAATACTCCCAACACCTCCCAAAAAATTTACCCAATCATTCGTTTGAAATCCTAAATAATTACCAGCAATAACCCCTACCAAAATCTCAATTAATGATATTGATATACCTGTCCAATCTGCAATTAATCCTGCTAATAAAGCCAAACCCAACCACCAACTGTAAGTCAGCCACATTGGTATAACCTCCTAATTGCATTATTTTCTCTTATTTAATATTTTGGTGTATTTATGGTAGGAGCTATCAGCATCTTAGTGCATTAAGCGAGCTCCATCGCTGTAATAATTTTATAGCACTCAATATCCATCCCCTTTTTACTATCACCCCCTAAAAAGCAAAATAGTTCCTACTGGCTTTTACACCAAGTAGGAACTATCAGCCTTTCGGCGGTTGAAGTGAGTTCCATCACTTTTTATACAATTGTCAATATCATTATACCCAAAATGTAAAAACTTTGCAAGATAGTAAAAGCTAAAGATATGCGTATATTTCTGTTATATGATATAATGAAATCAAGGAAAGATTTATTAAAGAGTGTGTCTGACTTTTAAAGTGTAACTTTCAAAGAATAAACCTATGAGTTTTGAAAGGCAAGAAGAAAAAGTAGAAAAAAGTTTCAGAAAGGATGAGAAATTATGCCTAAAATATCTGCTTTTGAAAAACATTTTGACAGATATGAAGAATGGTTTGAAAAAAATGAATACGCCTATCAATCGGAATTAGATGCTGTAAAATTGCTTATGCCGAAATTTGAAAAAGGGTTGGAAGTAGGAATCGGAACTGGAAAGTTTGCAGTACCTCTAGGTATAAAAAGCGGAGTAGAACCTTCTTATCAAATGAGAAAAATTGCTTTAGAACGGGGTCTTAATGTGGTAGATGGAGTAGCAGAAAATCTTCCGTTTGAAGACAACTCTTTTGACCTTGTTTTAATGGTGACGACTGTATGTTTTGTAGACGATGTGCTAAAATCCTTCAAAGAATGTTTTAGAGTACTTAAAAATAGCGGTACGATTTTAATAGGCTTTGTAGATAGAGAGAGCACAATTGGCAAAATATATCAAGCAAATAAAGAAAAAAGTCTATTTTACAAAGAAGCAACGTTTTATTCTACAAGTGAAATAGTTGAATTGCTTTACGAAGCAGGATTTAAAAATTTCAATTTCTCACAGACCATTTTTAAAAAACTTGATGAAATAAAAGAAAAAGAACCTGTAAGATATGGCTTTGGCAAAGGCTCCTTCATAGTAATAAGCGCTAAAAAATGATATTTGAACTACACTTTTTAAAACAAAGCTTTTATTACGTTGTCTAAAAAATCCCCTTCTTTGGGTTGCGTATCCTCTTTTGATTCTATTTTTTCTATCAATGTACCTGATAAAACAATTTGCACATTTTGATTTCTATCCACAATTATTGAGATAGGTTCCAAAGCTCCACTAAGTATACCTAAAATAACCATTATCTGTGAAGGGGTTAAGACTCCCTTCTTTTTTTCATCTCCTCCTTTTCCACCTGTATTATCTTTTTCACCATTTTCCCCATTCCCTTTATCACCTTTCCCTCCATCTACATCAGGATGTTCTCCACCTTCTTCATCTTTATCCTCCTCCTTATTTTCTTTTTGACCATTCTCTTCGCTATTTTCCCTTAATCCTAGCTTTAATAGCAAATCTTTCAATTGGGATTCTAAATTATCCGATGAAAACATGTATTTTCTCCCCCTATAACTTTTATGTCATCTTATTGGCAGTGGAAAAATTATTATCGCTGGCTCTTCAGGTTTTGCATAACCCAAACCGAAATAGAGAATCAACGAAAGTACAATTACAAGCAAATAAGCATTTAATCCTTCTTTTTCTTCTTTCATAGCGATCACTCTTTTCATAAAATTTTATATACTCATTTTTATATATGATTTTATAGTTTGTCTTGTGCTTGTACTGAATAATAAATATAGGCCTCCACATTAGTATGGAAGCCTATGCTTGTTGGCAAAGTCAGAAATTTATAAATATGGTATATTCCATTTAAGCTAATGTTTGGGCCAGCACACAAAATTATACATTTAATTGAATAAAAAAGTCAAGAAAGTTCAAAATTACGTAGTCTCCCTCTCTATCAGAGTTATAGGCAAAATATTTTCTTTTTCCACCTTTTCACCATCTATTTGGCGTAATATCAGTTCAATAGCTTTTCTTGCTATTTCTTTAATTGGTTGTCTTACGGTTGTTAAAGAGGGAACTACCAAATTAGCAACATTTATATCATCATAACCTACAATTTTCAAATCCTGAGGTATTTTTTTATTTAACTCTTTAGCCACACTTATTACAGAAGCAGCGATTAAGTCACTGCTGGCAAATATACCATCAATGTCTGGATGTTCTTTAAAAAGGCCTCTTACTATTTTTTTATATTCTTCTATTTCAAATCTATTTAACTTTGTTTCTACAACAAAATACTCAACATTCTCTTGTGTTGCTACCTCTTTAAACGCTTTATAACGGTTATTAGCCGGTGTATTCAAAATCAATGGTCCGCTTATGTGAGCGATTTTTTTACATCCCTTTTGTATCAAAAGTTTTGTAGCCAAAATTCCACCTTTATAATTGTCTGAAGCTACATAAGGTATATTGGAATAATATCTATCAATTGCCACTATAGGAAGTTTCACATTTAAATATTGCTCTGCTTCTAAGGTATGACTGCCAATAATTATACCATCAACTTGATGTCTTTTCAGCATATCTATATATCCTTTTTCTTTGCTACTATCTTGCCCAGAATTGCACAACAAAATTTTATAACCTTCTTGATAAGCATAATATTCTATATAACCGGTCAATTCTGCAAAAAAAGGATGTGATACATTGGGAATTAATAAACCTATTAAATAGGATTTTTTTCTGTATAAGGACCTTGCTAATTCGTTAGGCTGGTAATTTAATTCTTTCATCGCCTCATAGACTTTTTTTCTCGTTACCTCGCTTATATAACCTCTGTTATTTAAGACCCTTGATACAGTCGTAACAGTAACTCCTGCTTTTTTCGCTACGTCTTTTATAGTTGGCATGTTTATCACCTTCTATTACTACTTTTTATCTCCTCTTCTATTATACCTTTATCGTCATTACAATTAAAGTTTTCTTTGAGACAGTAAGTGTATTAAAATCGCTTTTCTTTCGCTTAATTTAGCCTACAAAATTTTTATATGGACTAATGGCATATTTTACAACGATTTTACACCATGTACTAGTAAATATTTTACTTCTTCTAATGTTGGCATTGCAGGAATTGCTCCTCTTTTAGTTGTGCATAGTCCACCGGTAGCATTAGAAAAGTCAATAATTTTTTCGAGTTCTTGAGTTTTTAATTTATCTAGGGGATAATCTATTTTTGATATATTATAAAGAACTCCTCCTAAAAAAGCATCTCCAGCTCCTGTTGTATCTACCACATTTACACGATATGCAGGTATATGTCCTGTGCCCGATGTATGTCTATAATAGCAACCTTTTGCTCCTAAAGTTACTAAAACTAGTTTTATCCCCAAATCAAATAATGTTTTACTGCCATATTCCAAGTTTGATTCTCCAGTTAGAAATTGTAGTTCGTCTTCAGATAATTTCACTATATCTGCATATTGTAATCCCAAAACCATTTCTTTTTTCGCAACAGTTTCATTTTCCCATAAAGGTGGTCTCCAATTTGGGTCATATGAAATAATTTTTTTATTTTGTTTTGCATATTCAATAGCTTTTAATGTGGCACTTCTCGAAGGTTCATCTGTCATAGATAAAGACCCAAAATGAAATATTTTTCCTTTTTCTATTAAATCCAGTTCAATATCCTCTTCTTCCAACATTGTGTCAGCTCCCGGATTTCGATAAAAAGTAAAGCTTCTGTCTCCTTTGTCATCAAGATGTACAAAAGCAAGAGTTGTATTTGCTTTTGTAGCAAATTTTAAACCGTCAGTATTAATTTGATTATTTTCAAGCACTTTTTTTAAAAAATATCCAAATTGGTCATCACCTACTTTACCTATAAAAGCACCTTTTCCTCCTAATTTTGTAACAGCAGTTAACACATTTGCAGGTGCTCCCCCAGGATTCATTTCAAATAGTGTATTTCCATTATCAGAAAACCCTGCAGGAGTAAAATCAATCAGCAACTCACCTAAAGCTATAACATCATACATTATAATCACCCCACACAGATTTTATTTTACACTGTGGTAACGCTAACTTTAAATTTATCAATAAATTTAATCTACAACAATATCCCATTTATTTAAATAATTAATTTTGCATTCCCCTTTGGAATATACAGATATATTTACCGAATTTTTGCTAGGATATATCCTTCCACTCATTACTTTTTCCCCATCATTAATAAATATCTCAACCGAACTTACATCTACAAATACTCTGAGTTTAAGTTTATTATTTTTTAAAGCTACATTTATTTTCCTTTCTCCTTTAGGCCCTATACCTGATTTATTGCGGTCAAATATAAATAATGATTCATCTCTTTTATATGATAAAATAGTTTCTTCATTGTCTCCTTTTCTTATTTTTAAACCAAATTCCTCTGCTTTCCCCCCCTCAAACTCAACTTCAAGTTCATAACAGTCACCATATGTGTCTAAGTTTTTTTCTCCATCTATCTTCAAGTTTATAAGCTTATAATGATTTTTTCTGTAGTTTTCTATTTCTTTAATCGGCCTAAAATATAATTTACCATTAACCATTAAAATTTCCCTTGGTAATGTTATGGCTCCAGCCCAATTATGGCCTCTTTCCTGTGTTGGCATAACTTCCCACCACATATCCATCCATGCAACCATAAGCCTTCTTCCCAATTTATCACTAGTAGTTTGTGGAGCATAAAAGTCAAATCCATAGTCAATCTGTTGATAACCATCAATATCAAACTTAAATATCCCTTTGTTTATGTCTAAATCTCCAATAAAATATATAGATGAGTGAGTACTATTAAAATCATTCCCTCTAGTCTTTATATGTTCTGCAGATACCATCAGTACATGCCTGCCCTGTAATTCAAATAAATCAGGACATTCCCAATTGTAACCTGTGTTTTCATTCCCTCTCGCAAGTATATTTACAAAATCCCAATCTTTTAAATTTGTTGATTTATATAATAAGACCTGCCCGTGTCCATTTCCATCATTTGAACCTAACATCATGTAATAATATTGTCCGTTTTTAAAAACTTTAGGGTCTCTAAAATCCTTTTTACTTGCTTCTTCTGGAATTTGTTTTTCTCTAATTACAGGATTTTTACTGTATTTTATGAAATTAATGCCATCTTTCGAGTAAGCCAAATTTTGAACCTGCTTATAATCTTTACTCTTATCAGGTCCTGTATATATGTGTCCAGTATACAGTAAACATAACATATCGTCTTTTTCAATGGCACTACCTGAAAAACACCCATCTTTGTCAAAATCATCTCCCGGCACTAACGCTATTGGAAGATAAGACCATTTAACCAAATCCTTACTAATCGCATGCCCCCAATGCATTGGACCCCAAACTGCTTCATAAGGGTTGTGCTGATAAAACAAATGGTAATTACCTTTGTAATATATAAATCCATTGGGGTCATTAATCCAACCATATTCACCCATTAGATGGTATTTCAATCTATACTGTAAATTTAATCTACTCTTATTTGCTTGAATATACTTATTTGCATCATTTATATTTTTAAGTTCCAATTCTACTACCTCCAGACCTTTATTTTATTGAACCCTTTAAAACGCCTTCTATAATCTGCTTTTGCATTAGTAAATATGCAATTATTACAGGAATTGTAGCTAACATAAGAGCTGCCATAGCAGGCCCATATTCAATCGTGTAAGTTCCATAAAAATAGAAAACAGAAAGCGGTAAAGTTCTCTGCTCTGGCGCCATGAGTACTAAATATGGCAATAGAAAGTCATTCCATATCCACAAAATATCCAATATAGCTATTGTTGTTGTTACTGGCTTCAAAAGCGGAAAAACAATTTTAAAGAAAGTCTGAAGCTGGCTGCACCCATCAATAGTAGCAGCCTCTTCTAATTCCAATGGTATACTCTTTATAAAACCGTGATACATAAATACGGCCAAAGATGCACCAAAACCTACATACATATAAATCAATGCCCATTTGCTATTCATCATGCCGATAGAACCATATATTTTTACAAGGGGTATCATTATCCCTTGGAAAGGAATAATCATAGATGCCACCATAAAAAAGAACATAAACTGATTAAATTTCCACTTTTTTCTTACAAGAATATAAGCAGTCATTGATGACAGCAATGTAATCAAAAATACACTAAAAGCAGTTATAATCAAAGAATTCAAAAAAGCATGTAGATAATTCATTTTTGTAAAAGCATCAATATAATTGCTTAAATTCAGCACCGACGGAAGCTTGAGTGGGTTTTCTAGGATTTCCTTTCTCTCTTTAAAGGAATTAATTAAAACTATAAAAAATGGAAATATATAAAGTACCAAAAAAATACTTAAAGCAAAAAATTTTATTCCACCAAGTAGGCGATTTTTCTTTTCCATCAATTTTCCACCTCCAGCTTTTTGCTAAAATACACTTGAAGCAACGTGACAGCCGCTACCACAAAAAAGAGAAAAAACGCCTCTGCTTGACCAATACCATACTGCTGACTTAAAAAAGCAGTGTTATATATGTGAAGTGATATGAGTTCGGTGCTTTTATATGGTCCTCCATTTGTCAAAGCCAAGTTTATATCATAAACCATAAACCCTCTTTGTAAAGTCAAAAAAACACTTATAGTAAAAGAAGGCACCATTAATGGAAGTATCACATTTTTTAGTCTTTGATAAGTATTTGCTCCGTCTATACTTGCTGCTTCTAACAAATCTCTCGGTATATTCATAAAACCTGAAATATATATCACCATCATATAACCAGTATACTGCCAGACTGTCACAATCACCAAAGCCCAAAAAGCTTTGTCAGGATCTGACAACCAAGAGCCTGACAAAATTGGTATATTATATGATTTTCCTAAATATACTAAAATGTTTGAAAAAATAAATTGCCATATAAAACCTAACAATATTCCGCCTATCAAATTGGGAGTAAAAAACCCTGCTCTAAAGAAATTTTGGCCTTTTACGCCACTCGTTAACATATAAGCCAAGAAAAAAGCTATGACATTAATTAATATTACTGTGAAAAATACATATTTTAGTGTCAATAAAAAAGATGTCCAAAATACTTTATCTTTAAATACTTGTAAATAATTTGAAAAACCTACAAAAGCATGTGTAGCAGAAATACCATTCCAATCAGTAAAAGTTAAATATATTCCATATAAAAACGGTAGTATTATTACTGTGAGAAAAGCAAAGGTAGTAGGTCCTGCAAATATCAAGTACGTTTTGAGTTTAGCCAACAAAGTTTTTTCTTGTTCCACACTCATATCCTCCTTTACTTTTATATTGAATAACGGATAGACAATAACATTCTATCCGTTATTCAATCAAATCTTACGTATTATTGAACATTTTTCCAATAATTTTCTATTTCATCAATCAAGCCTTTTCTGTCAATTTTGCCTGCTAAATACTTTTGCATTGAAGCTCCTAACTTTGACCAGTGGTCTGGTGGCAATGTAGTCATAAACTCTAAAGTATTGCCACTCTTAACATACTGCAAAATAGATTTAGCAAGGGGATCTTGCGGTTGTAAAGTTATATTTTTAAATGCAGATATAATGTTAAGTTTGTTCACAAGCATGTCTTGACCTGTAGAGTTGTATACCAACCAATCTAAAAATTTCTTAGCTGCATCTTGCTGCTCAACACTATTTTGTGTTTTATCTATGCCGATAAATTTTGTTACACCTACAGGTATACCTGAATTACCATAGTCATCTTGGCTATTGCTGATTGGTACAGGTATAAAGCCGTATTGTCCATTTGCAGTATCAAATTCTTTTATCTGTGGCCATGCCCAATTTCCCATAAACCAAAATCCAACTTCACCTTTACCAATAAGCTCTGGTCCTCTATCATAAGTCGGAGATAATGGATCATTTTTATCTATGTTGTACTTTTTCATCATGTCAAAAGTATCCATTAAGCCATTAAACACTTTATTATTTGCTAAATCAACTTTTCCCGCTTTTAAGTCTGATAAAAATTGAGCTACTTGAGCAGGATCTTTAGATTGATCCGCATACGCTATTGAAAGGAAATGGGCGCCTAAAGACCAATCCATTGGAGAAATTTCTAGTGCTTTAGCACCTGTTGCTTCTACTTTTTTAAATGCTTCTTCTAAAGCATCTCTCGTCTTTATAGAACTCGGATCAAAGTTTCCACCATAAGCCTTGTCCAGTACAGCCTTGTTGTAAATAAGTCCATATCCTTCAACAGCAAACGGAAACGCTATAACCTTTCCATCCACTGTAGCTGCATTTAAAGCACCATCTATTGCATCTGAAACCCACTTTTCACTGCTTAAATCTAAGAATTTATCTTTGAATTTTGCTATATCACCTGGATCTAACATTGCCATTGTCGGTGCATTACCAGATGCATACATGGAGGTAACCTTTTCAAAAGGTGACTGACCGGCTGCTGCAGGAATGACTTCTACAGTAATATTCGGATTTTCTTTTGTAAAAGCTTTAGCTGCATCTTCTAATTGAGCCTGAATTTCCCCCTTAGAATTTAGCAAAGTAATTTTTACAGTCTTTGTTGCCGTAGCAGTACTATTACTTTCTCCATTATCGCTGCTTTTTGTACCACAGCCTGCCATGAGCGAAAAAACCAATGCAAACGTCAACATAATGGATAAAATTTTTCTCTTCATGACAATCCCCTTTCTTTAAATTTTTTAGATTTACTCTTATTATACTTGATTAATTTTTATATGTCAACCGTTTGACATAAATTTTTTGATAAAATGTCAACCGTTTATAATACGGTTGACATTTTTGAAACTTATTAATATTATAATAGATTGTATCTTGCTATTTTGTTAATTTGTTCAACTAATCATTCTACCTTTTCCTTTTGTGAAAATTCAAATCGTGACTTAAAAACATTAGAGCCAGATACATTAATAGATAAATTTAAAAACCCAGTTTCTTCCTCATCAATGTACGCATTTAAAATCTTATGTATAGGAATATAAATCCATATACCACCATATTTTACATCTTTTATAGACTTTGCATTTTCTTCTTGTAATATTATTAATTCTTTATTTGTAAATATAATCATATGAGAAGTGGATTTTATTCTTGTAAAAAATTTTAGGTATGGTACCTTTATCTCCTGTTGATATAAAAAATCTATTACCTTTTCTCCATTCAATACAGCTTTTTTTGCATAATTCATAAATTTATAGTTTACATCCCTTAAACAGTCAAAGATATGTAATTCCTCTTCTACCTCCCGTACATCTATATCACACAATGATATTCGTAATTCATCGATTATAGGCTTAAATATATTTTCAACAACAGTATTGTACTCAACAAGAGATGATTTTGTTTCACCATTTACATCTCCATTTATTTTTAACCACGAGTACAACAATATAGAACCGTTTTCAATATAATTGATATTTTGAATGGGATATGAAACAGCGTCAATATTACCTTTTATACTTTCAAGAAAAACGATGCTATTTTCATACAAAAGTATAAGTTTATCATTTGTTTTTTTTCTGCCCCAGCTATCAGCAGGAGCATATATAGCATTTAAAAACTGGCTTGAATCTTTAAAGTTCTCATCATAGTAAAATTTAAATATTTCTGGAATTTCACTGTAGTCTCTCACATTTCTTGCCCAGGAATCTACATCAGACGGCATTTCTCTCACCCCCCTTTTAATTTTTTTCAATTTTAAACAGTGTTATTAAAACAACTGCCATTATGGAACATAATGCTCCAAAGTAAAAGGGTGCAGCAGGAGATACTTTATCCCACAAATATCCAGCAATAAAACTTGCGGGAAGTGCGAGTAGTCCCATCGATGCATTATACAGCCCAAATGCAGTTCCTCTATTACTATCATCGACTATATGTGCAACAAGAGACTTTGCAACACCTTCCGTTGTTGAATAGTAAACCCCATATATCGTGTACAAAACCCAAATATGCCACGGCAATTTTGCTAATGCAAAACCGAGATATGTAACTGCATAAATAATCCAACCTAACCTTATTACATTAACTCTTCCTATTTTGTCAGACAATACTCCACTTGGTACTGATAATAAAGCATAAAACAGATTAAACATAGCTATAATTATCGGTATCGTTGAATCTTTTACACCAACACTGCGTGCTCTTAAAATCAAAAATGCATCACTACTGTTGCCAAGCGTAAATATCAGCATTACAATGAAAAACAGCAGAAATTTTCCCTTAAAAACAGACAAATCTAATTTGAAAGATGAACTTACTCTTTCACCCTTTTGCTCCACTACAAATAAACCTATGAGGATTATTGTGATAAAAGCTACAAGCCCAGCAATCAAAAATATTAATCTGTACTTTATAGAATCTATATATTTGGCAAACAAGAGCATTAAACCGGCAGTAATCAATGGTCCAAGGAAGGAACCTAATGTATCAAGCATTCTTTGAAATCCAAACGAAAAACCCATATTTTTCATTTTAGAAGATTTTGCAACAAGTGCATCTCTCGGCGCATCTTTTGTACCTTTTCCAATACCATCAACCAGTCTCAACCAAAAAACCATTGCAGCACCATTCGTCAATGGCAGTAATACTCTTCCAACAGCGGAAAATAAATATCCAATAAACACAATCGATTTTCTTTTACCAATCTTATCTGAAATTATTCCGGATATTATTCTCATAAGGCTTACAACTGTAGTGACACTTCCCTCTATTAAACCTACCATTTCTTTACTCAGTCCCAGAATCTGCGTATAAAAAGTAGGTAAAATAGGTACAATCATATCCTGACTTAATCCACCAAAAAATGCAACCCACCCCAAGACTTTAATGTTATTATTCTCATTGTTTTTTATTTCTTTATTTTCCAATTGACTCACCCTCCTTATTTGCCACTCTTGTTTTAATCTTCTCCAAAGAATTTTCAATGATATTTTTTGTTAAAACTGAGAATTTATCTTTGTTTTCTAAAAGAAACCTGTGAGACTCTTCTCCACCAATCTCTCCAAGAGCCCAAACAATAATCTGTTCAATATATGGGTCCTTTTTACCCCCATTATTGCGTAAATGTTCTATCAATACTTTTTCTGCTTTTTTTATTTTAAGTTCTCCAATTATTTTTGCTGCCATATAAGCTACATTATAATCCGGATGATTTATGGCTTTTATAAGTTTTTCACTGTAATCATCATCTGATATATTTTTAAAATCATATCCGCAATTTGAGCACTTTTCTTCTCCAATTTCAGCTATTTTAAAACACATAGGACATATATATCTCATTATTCATCAACCCTTATACCTAAAGTTTTTTTAAGATATCTATTTTCAGACTCATAACCTTTTAATCTTATTTCAAGTGTTTGGTTGTCACGCATCAACTGGAAATTTTTAAATTTCATTGCAGAGTATTTAGACGCCATAGAAATAAGCTGTTTTCTTAAGTCATCTTCATTAGGATTATCCCTTTCTATTTGATATGCTTTAATCCCCATTTCAAAAATAGCTCTATATGCGTCTTCTTCTGTAAAACCATCTTTTTCAAAGTCAGCAACTAACTCTTTGATTTCTTCAAAGCTTTCATCAGTAATTTCAAAAGAAATCCTAATCATAATAACCACCCTTCAATAATTTCAATGCTCTTTCAATTGAATCCTTAGAGTCATACCACGGTTCATCCTGAAATCTATAATCAAATTTTGTTATAAACCATTCGAGGTCATTAATATTTTTTTCAATTGCAGCTTCATTTATTTTAAATATTTTCTCAATTTGTGGTGTAACATCCTTTGCAGTTTCCATAAGCATATTTAAGTGGTGGAAACATAATCTAGACACGCCTTCAATGTGCCTTTCAACAAAATCTTTATCAGCATGTAAGATATCTATCAATATATGCATCTGGTATTTATCTCTTTCACTTAAATAATCACAAATAAGGCATTTGTTTTTTGTTTCTTTCCCTCTTTTTTTCTTTAAAGACTTACGTTTGTCTGTAATCTGCTGCAATTTATAACTGATATTTGCTTTTAATGCAATTGCCAAACCTAATTTATCATATGAGTTATTCAATAATTCCAAATGATAATGGCAAAAACTTGTCTCTCTTATTTTGAAATACATTTCAGGGTCTTTTAAAACCTCATCTTCAAACAAATGCTCACAATAGGCTTTTTCTTCGTCTTTTATAATCTTACATATTGGACAACCTCCCTTATATTTTTCAAAAACCTCATACAATGGAATAAATTCTAACTTCATGCAGATTCTCATCCTCTCTTTTTTGTCAAATAAACAAAAATGACTTCTACGAAAGTGCGTAGAAGCCATTAGCCTTCACGGCAATAAGGTGAGCTTCATCACCCTTATTTAATTTTTCTCTATAATATATTATACATTTTTTAAACAAAAACACAAGTGAAAAGGCTATATATTAAAAACTGTTTTTCGGTTTGGATTTATAATTTTTGCTTAACATTTAATAAATCTTAATTATTTTTATCTTTTTATCTAATTATACCACAAAAATATCTATGGTATAATTAGATTGGATAAACAAAATCTTTATAAAAAGGGGTTAGGATAAAATTGACATCATATGTAAAAAAGCGAACATTTACCATATTTATCTTTCTTTCTATCATGTTTTTCGCCCTTATCGTAAGGCTTATATGGATACAGGGTATAAACTCTGAAAAACTTGCCATGGCAGTCGAAAGGCAAAGTACTGCTGATATCATATTAAAGCCTCAACGGGGCAATATTTATGATGTAAACGGGAATATCCTTGCCTGTAATGTTCCAGCAGGAGATGTATTTGCGGCTCCTAAATTTATAAAAAATCCACAAAAAGTTTCAGAAGAACTCTATAAATATTTAAATATGGACAAGGACTCACTTTATAAAATTCTTTCAAATAAAAACTCGGAATGGGCTGTACTTGGTAGGTCCATTTCTCTAGAAGATATAAACAAAATAAAAAGTCTTAACATACCAGGGATATATGTAGAAGATACTTTTATGAGAAACTATCCCAACGGTAAAATGCTATCACAAGTATTGGGTTTTGTAGGAATTGATGGGAACGGTTTGTATGGTCTTGAATATTCTTTAGATAAATACTTAAGTGGTATCCCTGGTCGTGAAATCTCTCTTGTTGATGCAGAAGGTAGAAAAATAGGAGTCCCAAGCAAGCTTTACAAACCTACAAATGGTGATAATATTGTCCTTACAATTGATTCTGTAATACAAAGTTATACAGAAAAAGCTATAAAAAATGCTTATGAGAAATATAAACCAGAAAATGGTATAACAGCAATAGTCATGAATCCCAAAACAGGTGAAATCCTAGCAATGGCAAATATACCTGATTTTGATCCTAATAACCCTCAAAAAATATCCTCACAAGACTATTGGTCAAACCCGGCAGTCTCTAGCATTTATGAGCCTGGTTCCGTCTTTAAAGTAATTACTGCTTCTGCTGCTTTAGAATCAGCGGTAGTTACACCTGATGAGCAATTTGACGACCCCGGTTATTATATTGTATCAGGACGTAGAATTAATAGCTGGACAAAATTAGGTAAGATAAACTTCGAAGAAGCTATAGAAAAATCTAGTGACACGGTTTTTATGCAGGTAGTAGAACGATTAGGTGTCGATGCCTTTTATAAATACATACAAGCTTTTGGTTTCGGCACTCCAACAGGAATTGAGCTTCCTGGAGAAGCCAGTGGAATGATTTTGCCAAAGTCAAAGATATATCCTGTCGACCTCGCTACTATGTCCTTTGGACAAGGAATCGCTGTAACTCCAATCCAAATGATTACGGCTTTTTCTGCCGTTATAAATGGTGGAAACCTTATGGTCCCACATATTGTAAAATACATCGAAAACGGCGATAAAATAATTAAAGAATATAAGCCTCAAATAGTTAGACAAGTTATCTCTAAAAAAACTTCCGATACAATGAAGTATATACTTGAAAAAACAGTAACAGAGGGTACTGGTCAAGCGGCACAAGTACCTGGATATACAGTAGGTGGAAAAACAGGTACAACAGAAAATTATGCTCCAGGAAAATACGTAGCATCATTTGCTGGATTTGCACCAGTTGAAAACCCAAAAATTGCAGTATTAGTTCTTGTTAAAAATCCAACACAAAATGGACATATGGGAGGAGAAGTAGCCGCGCCAATAGCACAAGAAATATTAAGAGATACTCTTAGGTATTATGACACAGTAAAAAAGTAAAAAAAATAATAATACCTGTTATTTTTAGTGTACAAATTGACTTACACTGTTTTTTATTTCCTCTGTTATATCAAAGGCATTTTTGTTATTCTCTATTCCTGCTTTTATTTTTGTAATCACTGTGTTGTTTATTTTTCTCCATCCGCCAAATTGTGGAATAATATTTGTATAATTAGTAGCTAATTCAATTCTTTTCATTTTGTCATCTTCAGTAACTTTATCTTTTTTAACTGGTACATAACCTAATTCAATAACCTTTTGTTGGTCTTCTGTAAGAAACTTTATAAATTTATACTCCATCTTAAGCTTTTTTTCATCTTTTTCCTTCTTTATACCATAGGCATATATTTTAGGTGATAATGTCAATGGTATGCCACTTTCACCTTCAGGGTACATAGCTACATCAAACTCAAACAGCTTTCCTTTTGATTGTAAATTTTTAAGCTGTGCTATTTTATAGCTTTCTTCTATTAATACAGCAGTGTTTTTAGTAGTAATAAAGTCTTGCCATAATTTTTCTCTGTCTTCCTCAAGTGAAAGAGGATTTACCACCTTGTATTTATTGAATAAATCCAAAACTTTTTGCACCCCTGAAACTGCTTGAGGGCCAAAAAAAGAATACTTTTCTTTGTCAAAAGTCCTCGCACCATCTAAAAGTAAAAACCCCCATAAATTATAGCTATCAGGCGCGAGAGAAAGACCTAATCCATAAAAATATTTTTTATCCTTTTTTCCTTCAGTGTAAGTGAGTTTTGTCATACTATCAACAAATTCTTCGTAATTCCATTCCCCATTTTCAGGCAATTGAATTTCTTTTTCGGCAAACATATCAACATTTAAAAAAAGAACATTAGTATACATTCCTAAAGGCATTCCATAAATATTGCCTTTATAACTTATAGCATCAATAACGCCTTCCTTGTATTGTTTCTTAAACTCTTCATTTACATATTTATTGATAGGACTTAAATAATCCTTTGAAATAAAATAAAAATCTGCCCCAACAGGTAAAATATCTGGCAAAGAGCCATCTTTAGAAGAGTTAATCAGTTTTTCATATCCGTCTTTGTATGAAAGAGGCTCAAAATCTATTACCACACCCGGGTATTTGTACTGAAATAATTCTATTTTCTTTTTTATAAATTCAAGTCCTCCCGGGTCTTTAATTGAAGGATGAGGAAAATCCCAAAAAGTTATTATCCCCTTAAACTCCTCTTCTACCTGATTTTTTTCTTGTATTTGTTCTTTTTCATAAAGATTCATATAGTAAGGCCAATATATAAGAAAAAATATCACTAACAAATATAACAAAATAGTAAAAGGCTTTCTCACATTAACCACCTCTTACTATCTATATTCTCAAAATTACTCTTAAATAACTTAAAAAGCAGGATAGATTTCCTAATTCTACCCTGCTTTTTTATCAATTTATATTTTAAGTCCTGCTTTTCTCCAATCCTCTTTGAATCTTTCTATTCCCGCATCTGTAAGCGGATGTTTTACCATCTGCATGAGCACTTTATATGGTACTGTCGCTATATGTGCCCCTAGTTTTGCTGCCTGTAAAACATGTATAGGATGTCTTACACTTGCAGTTATTATTTCTGTATCTATGTCGTAATTATTGAATATCGTAACAATATCCTCAATAATCTGCATCCCATCTGTATTTATATCATCAAGCCTTCCTACAAAAGGACTTACATATGTCGCACCTGCACGAGCTGCAAGTAATGCTTGATTTGCTGTAAATATTAACGTCACATTTGTTTTAATCCCTTCTTTTGAAAGAACATTTACTGCTTTTAGGCCTTCAGCTGTCATAGGAATTTTTATTACTATATTTTTATGTATCTTTGCCAATTCCCTTGCTTCCTTAATCATACCCTCATGGTCATCGCTTATAACTTCTGCACTTATAGGACCATCTACAATTTGAGTAATTTCTTTTACTACCTCAATAAAATCTCTTCCTTCTTTAGCAATAAGAGATGGGTTTGTAGTAACACCTGCTATTACACCTAATGCATTAGCTTCTCTTATTTCGTCAACATTTGCAGTGTCAAGAAAAAATTTCATCACTTCATCCCTCCGTTATCAATTTATTTACCTTTATTATATATCTAACTTTAAAAAATTAAAAGCCATGCTTTATAGTTATGCAATTTTATTTTATTTGTAAAACAAGCTTCAAAAACTCAAACAGTATTCTTAGATAATTCATACCTTAAATGGTCTATAAATTGCTTTGCACTTCTTGGAGACCTTCCATTATGCCATATAGCCCATTTCAATGCTTTTTCTTTTAAAAAATTCCATTCTATTTCTATGTTGTGCTTTTGAGCTAATCCTTTAACAATTTTTAAATACTCTTCTTGGCTGGGTGAAACAAATGTAACAGTTATTCCAAATCTATCACTTAAAGAAAGTTTCTCTTCTCTCGCATCTGTATTGTGAAGTTCGTTGTCCTCTATATTCTCTGTGACAATATGCCTTCTATTTGACGTCGCATAAATTACCACGTTTGAAGGTAAAACCTCTACTCCACCTTCTAATATCGACTTAAGTTCTTTATACTCCACTTCACTTTCATCAAAAGATAAATCGTCAAAAAACAATATAAATTTCATTCCTCTGTCTTTAATTATATCAATTATGTATGACAAATCACCTACATCATTTTTGCTAATTTCAATAAGCCTCAAGCCTTCTTTGTAAAATTCATTGAGCAAAGCCTTAACAGTAGAAGACTTTCCAGTACCTTTATCGCCGTATAAAAGCACATTATTTGCAGGAAAACCTTTTAAGAGAGCTTTTGTATTTTCTATAACTATTTTGTGTTCTTCTTCATATCCTATCAAATCCTCAAAGGTTATAGGGTCAACATTTTCTATTCCTTTTAATTGTCCTGACCCATTTTCTGTAACCCAGCGAAAAGCTTTATACTTTCCAAAAATGCCACATCCGTTTGAATGGTAATAATCAGACAGATATTCAGCAAATTTATCTTCTCTCAGTTCCCATAAATCCTCTAATGTGTGACTAGTGTTGAGAATTTCCGTGAAACTAATCTTTGACTTGAAAAAGCTCCCATCAATATACCTCTCAAAGTCAGGCAATTCCGTATTTAATGAATTATTTACGCTTTCCGCTATGTTTATAGAGCAAAATTCCTTTAAAATCCCTATTTCTTTTTCGACAACCTTAATCATTAAATTGCTTACGGCATCAAAACCATATTTTTCTGAAATACGGCTAAAGGGGTTTTCATCGTAAGCAATTTCTTCTGCTAAAAAAGTAGGCCAAATGTTTTTATAAATTCTCCTTTTAAAAGCATATCCAGTAATATCTTTGTAAAAACTGCTATATTCAGCATAAATAAACTCAATAGAAGGTTTTTCTTTCGAAAGCTCTTGTAAAATTTTAATTGCTTTTCTTACCAGACCATGATTAATGATATTTCTATAAATCACTATTTCATTTAACCTATTTAAAATATTTCTTAATTTTTCTTTACTTTCCAATTATATCATCTCCTATACCGTACTTTGAAAAATTTCTACTTTATCCCTTTATTATTTTATTAAATTATATCATAAAAAGATATTTTCTAAAATTTATGTTGTCATACCCCCATCATTACATATGGAGTAAAAGGTTAAAGAATATTTTATTAAGCACCCACTCACACCCGTAAATAGCTTACTTGTTTAAATTTATCATGTGCCTAGCACACACAAAAAGAGAGCCTTATCCTGAAGGCTCTCAGATTGTAAACAAACCTTCCTAAAGAAGATATTTTGAAATAAGGAGTAATTTGTTACAAAGCGACTCGGCACTCAAGTAAGTATGCTTGTTTTTTCTATTTTTGCACTATCAAACTCTCCTACTTGAGTGCCGGGAAACTTTGCAAGACCGAGGATAAATATCTCCTTTGAAAAATTTTTTAATTTTGTCAACAAACTGAGAGATATCCTGAAAGCCCTGATTTTTATTCTAAAGTAAAATAAAATTTCACTAATTATTTAAAACTTTCAACATTTGTGCGTGGAGAACAGGATTTGCAGCAACAACTTCTCCACGTTTAAAGAAATTTTCCTCACCTAAATAATCAGTAATTATTCCTCCTGCTTCGCGCAATATTACAATACCAGCTGCAACATCCCACGGGCTAATTCCCTTTTCCCAATAACCATCCAATTGTCCACAAGCTACTCTACAAAGATCGAGAGCTGCTGATCCATCGCATCGAAGAGATAAACTACGAGTAAGAAATTGCCTCCATTGTTTAGCATTATTATCAGGATTTTGCCACGCATCATAAGGAAAGCCCGATGCTAGAACTGCCAATCCCAATTCTTTTATTTTAGAAACATGAATTGGCTTCCCATTATAAGTCGCACCACATCCTTTTTGAGCTATAAACATTTCATTTAAAATCGGATTATAAACAACTCCCAAAATTAATTCTCCTTCTTTCTCTAAAGCAATTGATATAGCTACAAACGGATATTGTTTTATATAATTAGTAGTACCATCTAAGGGATCTATAATCCATCGCACATTTGCTTTGCTGTTAATTTCTTTGCTTTCTTCTGTAAGAATACCATAATCAGGGAAATATTGTTTTAAAAGTTGTATTATAAGAAATTCAATTTTTTTATCTATTTCTGTAACTAAATTAATTGTTCCTTTCCGATAAATTTTAAAATTTTTTTTATTCCAACCATCTTGAAGAATCTCTCCTGCTTTTTTTATAATATCTACTACAATTTCTTTCTCATCTTTCATCTTTTATCCCACCGTCAATTGATATGAAATTTTTTTCTTTTTTTCATCAATTGTTATTAATGCACCTCGCAGTACTCCATCATTATATTCACTTCCAGGGTTTATGCAGACAGTTTTACCTAAACGGACTATACCTGCTGATTCATGCACATGCCCATGTAATCCAAGAGTCGGCTGATATTTCATAATTAAATTCCTAACAGCTTTACTGCCTACCCCTGTCATCACGATTTGCCCGGCTTCTACAACAGGTTTAAGATTAGAATCCAATTTAGGTGCTTGATCAATCGGGGTATTAAAAGGAGGAACATGAATATTGTATATAGAAATTCCCTCATATGACATTTTATCTGCTAGAACAGTCAATCTTTCTTCTAGCTCTTCTTCAGATAATTCCCGCGGGCTATTCCACGGCGTAGGATTAGCAAATCCAAATGTAAGCATTTCAACACCAGGTGCTATTTCAACGACTTTTTCTTCCGGATTTATAATAAAATCCGATGACTTCAATACCTCATCCACAATAAAATCATCATCATTTCCCGGGGAAATATATACTTTAATATTTAATGGTTTCAATCTTTCTTCAGCTAAAGCAAACCATTTTTCTAAACTTTCTTTTATCGCTAATCTAAAAAGTCTCTCTTTCCCTTTAGGCTCAGCCTCAATCTCAGCTAACTCCTCTGTAGTTGTTATATACGGATAATAACCATTAAAGCGAATTTCCTCAATTAGCACGTTCAATTCATCCTCAGCTACTTCTCGAGGGCGATTAGAAATTACAGCTCGATACATTTTATTTGCATTTTTTATTATTGGAATAATTACTTTACCTGTTATATCACCACCTAGGATTAGCACCTGAGCATCATAAAACTTTGCAGAATTTATAAATTTTCTAAAACAACGTTCCGAACCATGAATATCAGTTGTAAAAAAAATTTTGAATGGCACAGTCATCCTCCTTTACCGTTTTATTTCTTCTGGTTCATCATACCAACGAATTCTCCGCCCTATAATATTACGCAATTTCCATTTAATTGATTTTGGAGCTCCTTGGATAGCATTGTAAATCCATTTGATATTAGATTGAATTCGCTTTAAATCATTAGTATCTTCCACAAATTCTGAAATCATAGATTCAATTATATTCAAATTATCCGAAATTGTAGTATACCAACCCCAATCATTACTAGTTAATTCAACTATATAATCCAAATCATCTTTTTCTATTGGAGTAACACGACCAAAATCATGGTCATAAAGAAGCATTATAACATCTAGGATATCTTTCCTATTCAACTGATGAATTTGTAATTTAGTGAGTAGCAAATCTGAAATAGGTAATGTTGTTGAGGATAAAGATAATCTTTTTTCAAAATTGAGTTTATGACATTGCTCGAATACGCCAATAAAAATATCTGCTTGAAGTTCTTGATTTTCTCCAAAGTAAAAAAGCATACGTGTGGCTCCATGAAGAGCATTAAAATATTGATCATCTTTCCACCCTAATTTTTTAAAAACTTCTGTTAAATAGCGTGCTCCTTTAGGATTCACAGCAAAATCCAAATCTTTGTATTGGCGTTGAAATGCTGGCAACTTCCTAGCAGTAGGGGAATTAAAATAAAACGCTAATCCTCCTAAGAGGCGGAGAGTAGCTCCTCGCTGTTCCGCCTCTTTTATTAATTCTATTGCAAGATTGAGAAGTTCTTCTACAGAATAACTCATAACATCACTCCATATCACTCTGGTGGTATTTCAGAAAACACTTTGCTTATATCGATACCTTGTCGTTTACGAATTGAGGTTGCTATAAAATACCATATTGATGCTAAGATTGGAACAGAAAATGCCTCGATCATAGCTATAGGAGTAACACTAAGACCAAATTGTGAAGTTGAAAATGCAGCAATTAACACAAACGACCAACTCAACATTGTTATTAATCCAGCAATAGTCATAACAGGAATACCACCGATCTTACTTCTAACAACTTCGGGAGCATTATCATATAAATCTTTGCGTTTATATGGGAATATCACCGCTGCTAATCCAACAACAACAAAAGCTAAAGCCATGACAGCAATAATATTAATCAAATAATTGCTTAATCCTCCATATATATTTAAAAAGTTAAGAATTTCAATAAAAATCCCCATTATTATAGTGGCATTAACAGGAGTATGAAAAGTAGAATGAACGTCTGCTACCCAACTTGGTGCCAAGTTGTCAAATGCCCAAGCAAATAAATTACGTGTACCTAGCATAAAACCAGCTGGAGTCCACCAAATTATACTTAGCATAAATGTTAAAGCGATTAAATCTTTAATTATTGTCGGTAAAGCAAAAAATTTCGTTAGAGATGGAAGTATATACGTTACATTAGAAGGCATTTTGTCCGGCGCATTTATTCCTATATATGAGAGACTAGAAAAAAGTTCAAATCCAACTGTTTTATATACCAAGAAAGACCCAGCAGCATATAAAATTGCTCCAACAATTAATCCGCCTAATACAGAAATCACAACTGTTCGCCTTACATTTTTAAGTTCACCGGCAAAATAACCGCTCCATTGAAATCCTGTTAGATTTTGAAAAGCCCATAACATCGCTAATATAGTCATTCCCCAATTAAGCCCTGTTGGTACAGAAAAACCAGAATTTTTAGCTAATTCGATAATCTGCGTAGGATTTGTCTTAGTAATTTCAATAAAGTTTTTTACAAAAACATCGTTAGGTGTTACTAATAAACCAATAAACCACAACGCCATTCCTGCCCATACTACAATAAACAGAATTCGCATAAATTTAGCAACAAACTTAGTACCTGGAATCATCAAAAATGTGAAAAGTATAGTTAAAATAGTAGCTACTATAAATTGATTTGCTGGAACATTAAACCATTGGATAACATTCGGTGACCAATCCATTACATAACCAGCTGCAGGTCCAAAAAGAGTCATCATTGTAGTAAAATTGAATGACACCCAATTTACAAAAACAAAGGTTAATGTCACATTAACTACAAATCCTAAAAAAGGGCTCAGAGTTCGGCTTACCCATACATAATCGCCACCAGAACGTGGCATTGCCATTGTAAAATAAATATATACGGCTCCAAACCCTATGAGAAGTAAAGTTGCTCCTAAAATAAACGCCAAAGCAACATTAGCACCCGGGAAAGCAGCTGCACCAAAATTTAAAGCCTGTGAAATTCCTACAGGAATTAATATAGCTGCAAAAACTAAATTAAATGCATCAAAAGCTGTTAATTCTCTTACTAGTCCCGTAGCATTTCGCACAAACATATGAGACTGGTTTGACATTTTTACTCCTCCTTTTCTATTGAAATAAATCTAAAAAATAATTAATATAATATAATATATAATATTTTCAAAAAATATAAATTCCCTATTCACCCCTTTGCTTTTTTTATTATAGACTTGTGCAAAATTCAGAAGCGTTAATTTAAGCCATTCTACAGACATACTTTTTTCCTATCACTCTTGAATTTTTTATCTTTTATGTAGGATTTCCCCTCCCATTTGTCGAATTATTATATATACAGCATGAAAATATTTCTTAAGGAGGAGGAAATCCTACATGTACCAGCTTCAATTACTTTTAAATATACCTGAACTCTTTACTTCTCTGTCTAAAATTGATTTCTATTCTTCTATGTTTGAAAATCTTGACCTGTCTTCAATACCTGAATTCCCTTCCTCTAGTCCTGGCCGTAAGGGTTATTCTCATCATGCAATGTTTAGAGCTTTTATTGTCATGAAAGCTGAAAGATTCGGCACAATTTCTGACCTTTTAGATTATCTCCGCAATAATCTTATCATTGCTCATCTTTGTGGCTTTAACATCCTTAAACCTCTTCCTTCTTATTGGACTTTCCGCCGTTTTATTAATGACTTCTCTCATGATTATTTGACCTCTATCTTTCAAAATCAAGTCAATATCCTCAAAAATATGGGCATTATCTCCGGTGAGTTTATTTCCATGGACTCTACCCCTATTAAAGCTAACACTAAGTTAAATAACCCTAAGTCTTTTTCTAAAAATAAATTCTCTAAAGATAATCAGCCTAAGTCTTTTTAGGATTGTAAATTAGGCGTTTATTCTGCTTCTAATGATTCTTCTAATAAACGCTATAAGTTTTATTGGGGCTATAAAAATCACATTATTGTTGATGCTATCTCTGGTTTACCCATCGCTGAAACTACTACTCCCGCTGATGCCCCTGATTTTGAAGTTGCTTTGTCTTTACTTGAGAAGACTAATAAGTGGTTTAACCTTAAGTATGTTAATTTTATTGCTGATAAGGGGTATGATGTTAAGAGAGTTTATAATTATGTTAGAGATACTCTCCATGGTCATTGTTTTATTCCTCTTAACAAGCGTAATTCTAAAAATCCCCCTCTGACTGATGATGGTTATATCGTTTGTGAAGCAGGTATTAAAATGCTCAAAGACGGCAAGCAATATTTTGATGGTTTTATTAAGCAAAAATTTGTTTGCAAGTTCTGTAATTCTAAAGATGACTCTGCCTGCCCTATAAAGCATCCTAAATATTTTAATGGCAAAAAGCATAGAGGCTGTACTAAGTATGCTATTATATCTTCTGATTATAGGTCCTCTATTAATAGAGACTCCCTATATTTTAAGGCTGTCTATAAACTAAGAGTAGAATCAGAAAGATATAATTCTCGATTTAAAGCTCTGGATTTTGAAAAAGCTTATGTTAGAAATATTAATTCTGTCAGCAACCTTAATACTTTTGGCCATATTACTTTGCTTACTGTTGCTATTGTAGCTATTAAACTGGGTAAATTTGATGAGTTTAAGTCCCTTGTTGGTCTGATGCAATCGGCTTAACTTTTGCTGAATTTGGTTCATGCCACTTTTTAACATTTGACTTCTACAGGATATTTATGCCCTTTTTTAGCTCCTCTTTTTGTCTTTTCTTTTCCCTTACCACTTCCTTTATGTTTGATTGTCAGTTTTGATTACTTTATATTGTATGTCATACATATTTTGGCTTTTGTTCGTGATTATTTTTATTAATTTTGCACATCCCTATATTTAATTATTATAATAACCAGGATTAACTAGCTTTAATGCATACAAGCTCCTCCTGTTACATTTATAGCTTGGCCAGTCATAAAGTCAGCATCATCAGATGCAAGAAATAGGACAACTCTTGCAACATCTTCTGGATAGCAAAGTCTTCCAAGAGGTGTTTGCTTTATATATTCTTTTCGTACTTCCTCTGGATCAGATATGCCTCTTAATTTTGCTTCCCAAATAACTTCTCTATCTTGCATTGAAGTTTTAACAAATCCTGGACATACAGCATTCACATTTATTCCATATGGTGCTAATTCCTTTGCAGCAGCTTGGGTAAATCCAATAACAGCAAACTTTGAAGCAGAATAATGTGCCAAAAGAGGCGCTCCTATTTTCCCAGCCATTGACGCAGTGTTAACTATTTTCCCTTTTTTTTCTTTAATCATGTATGGTACCACATATTTACTTACTAACCATACACCTTTAGCATTTACATTCATATTAAAATCCCACTCTTCTTCAGTTAAATCCCAAAAATAGTTCATTGTAGAAACTCCAGCGTTATTTATTAAAATATCTATCTTTTGGAAATCTTTTATAACTTTTTCAATAACTTTTTCTACCATTATTTCTTTAGTAACATCAAGTTTATAAGTTTTTATTACTTTAGCAACATTACTAAGTTCTTCTGCAGTTCGTTCCAACTCATCAATATCTAAATCTGATAAAGCTAGCAATGCGCCTTCTTCGGCAAATCCTTGAGATATTGCTTTCCCTATTCCCTTTGCAGCTCCTGTAATAAAAACAACCTTATTTTCAAACCTCATCTAATTTCCCCTCCTTAATATTGTAAAGCTCTTCATAGAGCGGTTTCAAAATTTCGTATAATTTTCTGTAAATATAATAATATTTCTCATATTGCGAATTACTTTTTTGATTTGAAATTACTATTTCCGATTCTGTAATAAATTTATCGATTTCATTCCAATTTTTAAAAATTCCCACAGAAACACCTGCCAGAAAAGCAACTCCGAGAGAAGAGCCTGGGTTATTTAATATATATTTTACATCAGTCCCCACTACATCGGCCGTAATTTGTCTCCAAAGTGGATTTTTAGCTCCTCCATCGGATATAAAAACCCGTTTAATTTCAAGTCCTATTTCCTTAAGCACCTCAATATGATGTTTGAACCCAAAAGCAACGCTTTCTAAAATTGACCTAAAAATGTCACCGCGATTATGATGAAGACCTAATCCAAATATTACACCTCGAGCCTTAGTATCAAAAATCGGTGTTTTTTCTCCTAAGAAATACGGTAACGTTAACAGTCCTTTAGATCCTACGCTACTTTCCATTGCCATCTTTGTAAGTTCATCATAGCTTTTTTCTTGTACAATGTTCATATACCATTTAACTAATGAACCACTTGCTGCCATGCACCCATTTAATATATATTTTGATGGAATATCATGGTAATCAAGAAACAATCTTCTATCCATCTTTAATGAATCAGTAACAAACATTATATCTCCTGCACCGCCAAATTTTAGTAGGAGATCCCCTTCCTCTCTAAGACCTACAGCAAGTGAAGAAGCTATATGATCTGCTGAACCTGCTATTACGGGAACGCCAGCAGGAAATCCTATTTCTTTTTCTATTTCTGGAATTGTTTCACCAACTATTTCGATTGGTTCAAAAACAGGCGGAAGAATTCCCCTTTTAATATCAGCAACTTCTAAAATATCATCATGCCATTTTTTCTCTCTTACAAACCACATCCCACTTTCTAAAGCCCAGTTCATCTCAACATGAGGATTCCCGGTAAGTTTTGTAGAAATAAAATCATATGATCCCATTATCCATCGAGTTTTATCAATGTTTTCCGGTTCGTGTTTTTTTAACCATAAAATTTTAGGAAAAATAACTTGTTGATTTAAGGTATTTGCCGTTTCCAAAAAATACTCATCTTCTTTAATAATTTTTTTTAGTTCTGCTATTTCGGCCGTAGAACGAGCATCATTTTGTTGAATAGAATTTCTTATAGCATCTAATTTTTCATCAATCAGAACCAAAGTAGGGACCATCCCTGTTATACCTATCGCTGCAATTCTATTAGATAATTTTTTTTCGGATATTTCTTTTAATATTGATTTTACACTATTCCACCATATATTGGGATCTTCCTCTGCAAAACCAGGTTCAGAAGAAATAAGATCGTGCGGTCTAGAAGTCTCAAATAATACATCGCCATCTTTACTTATGAGAATTGACTTAACACTTGTTGTTCCTATATCAATACCCAAAGCAAGATCTTTCATCTCAAATTTTCCACCTTTTTCATGAAGTTTTTCACGCGTTCTTTATCAACTGGATTCCATGTGATCCCATCTTTTTTCAATCCTGTTCCCACTATAACACCATCTGCAAATTGTAAAAGCTCATGCACATTATTAACATTTACTCCTGTGTTTACAAAAATAGGAACCTTCGCGTTTTCCCTAACTTTCTTAAGCATTTCAGCAGTAGGAGGAACACCTGTCATAGGACCAGATACTAAAATTACATCTGCCAGAGAAGAAAAAGCTACACTTTTCGCTATTTCTTCAATAGGTCTTCTATCCAAATTATAAGCAAATTCAGCTGAAATGTTAAAAAATACTGCAACTTCATTTGCATCTAATAATTTCTTATATCTATAAATATCTCCTATATTTGTATTCCATAATCCCATATCTGAAATATACGTTCCAGTTAATACTTCTCTAATAAACTTTGCTCCAGTTGCTTTAGCAAGTGCAATAGCTGCTGCTGGATCCCACAGTACATCAATACCAAATGGTACTTTAATTTCCTCTATTATCTCTCCAATCACCCTTCCCATCGTAGCAACAGTAGCATAATCTGCATGTAACCTATATGGCCTATCATTTTCATTACAAAACATTACAGCATCTATTCCACCATCTTGAAGATTAACTAGATCATTTCTTACTCTTTCAACAATGCTCTTTATACCAGATGCATCTTCATAAAGTGGAGAACCGGGTAAAGGTGGAAAATGTACCATTCCAATTACAACTTTATCCTTTTTAAATATTTTATTTATATCCATATTTATCCTCCTTCTTAATTAGAAAATTATAGAAATTCCTTTGTCTTTTAGGCGACCTACTATATCATCAGAGAGTGGAACATCCATAATTATTGCATCGAAAACATCTAGGTCAGATACTTTAATAAATGCATCTTTCCCGTATTTTGTATGATCCGCTAAAAGATATCTCTTTTTTGATAATTCAATCATTTTTCTCTTAATTCCAACTTCAAAATTAGAAGAATTGAAAGTACCATCGATATTCCAGCCATCCGTCGCTAAAAATGCTTTTTCTACACGAAATTGTTTTAAAAAATTAACTGTATCGTCTCCCCCTATACTATAATATCCAGATCTCACCTCCCCGCCCGCCAAAATTGTTTTAATATTTGGATGCTTCGCAAGCTCCGCTGCAACTTTTACATCCACCGTAACAACTTTTAAACCTTTTTTACTTCCAATTATTTTAGCAAGATAATAAATAGTTGTCCCTGAATCAAGAAAAAGAGAATCACCATCTTCAATCAGATCCAATGCCATTTTAGCTATCTTTTTTTTCTCATCAACCATTTGAGAAAGTTTAAGATCAAACATTGGTTCAACACCTGATTTTTCTAATGAATAAATTACTCCTCCTCGTACTCTTTGGAAAGGAAAGGTATTCTCTTGGGATAGATTTATAAGATCTCTTCTAATCGTCGCCTCAGACACACCCAATGCTTCTGCAAGATATTTTGTTGATGCATTACCTTCACTTGAAAGAATTTCAAATATTTTTTGAATTCTCTCTGCTTTGTTCACAACTCCACCTCTTGTTCACATTATTGTTCAATAAAATGATTGTAATTGATTGATTTATGTTCATTTTAATTCTCTTTAGAAAATATGTCAAACTGTAATTTTATTTGATTTTGACTAAAAAAACTTAAATTTATCTTTATATAGCTAAATATATCATTAATTATAGTTATTTTAAATTTTTACTCAAAATTACGCTATTAATCTATCTATTTTCAATTAATTCCAAATAATTTAAGCAATAATTCTAAATTTTTTTGAACAAAAGTATTTTGTTTTTTTATAAATTTTTCAGTTTTGAACATTAATTTGCTCTTTTAAGTACTTTTTTGCCTTTGTAATGTATAATTAATTACCATCTGGAACATTTTTATTGAAAACTATCTCTACAATATATTATTTGTAATGGTGGTGATAGACACTTTAAATCAACTAGGTTAAAATAAAAAAGGCTTAATTAAGCCCTATAACTTCAAAAATTGAAAATTGTTCTTTCAGGAAAAGTGATAAGAATCAAATTTTCAATTTCTTCGGCAAAACTCAAGAATCTTTCTGTAAATCCTGATTTACTAAATATAATATAATACTCCTCGGCTTTATTTTTTGCATTTACTTTACTTGCTTTTTGCTTTAGAGAGTAGAACAAATCAATATCTACTTTAGAATTTGTATATTTGCATTCGCCATAGAGAAGAGAGCCAGTTGTTGTATCTATTCCTACAATATCAATTTCATTATTTTTATCCCACCACTTTCCAATTTTGCTTATTTTCAAAGGTAGCTCTCCTTTTTGTGACAATTCCAAAACATATTCCTTGCAGATATCTTCATATACGAAACTTATGTGCTCAGTTATAATTCTTTTCTTTATGTTTCCTAAAACAAATTCCATATTATCAAGTTCTAGTTGTTCCTTGAAAGGATAAACAAATTTAAACCAGAAATTCAAAAAATTATCATTTATAAAATATAATCCTTTTTTGCTTTTTTCAGGATATTCTTCTGTTACAGGAGTCTCTCTCCGCAGTATATCCAAGTCTATCAGTGTATTTATATATTTAGTCAGTCTTGTCTGAGGAACGGAAAGGGTTTGAGCTATTTGTTGAAGTTTATGATTGCCCAAAGAAATACTCTTAATGAGAGAGAAATAAGTACCAATATCTTGAATCTCCCTTTCAAGCAAAAACAAAGGTTCTTCATATAAAAAACTTTGCCTATTTAGCATATTTTCTCTTATAGCCTCAAAAATATCACCTTTGTAATTAAATACTTCCAAATACCTTGGAACTCCACCCAATATAGCATAAAGCCAGATAAGTTCATCCTCTGTCGACTGTGGGAAAAACTCTTTTAAATATTTAAATTTTAAGGGCTTTAATTTTATTTGACCAGTTCTCCTTCCATACAATGGGCTTGAATAATTTAGAACATGCTGTTCCATCATATTTACTAATGAACCGCAAACAATAAAAAAGATATTCTTTCCTTTTAACTTTTCATCCCATATCTTCTGCAAAATTGATGCAAAAGATGGATTTACTTTGCAAAGATATTGAAATTCATCAATAACTATGACCAGCTTTTCATTTTTTACGTTATTAGCTATAAATTCAAAGATTTCATCCCACATAATATTTTGGGCTTTTTCTAGTAAGCTATTATTAAAAAACTTTGCCACCAAAATTTTAAAATTATTAATATTTTGACTCTCTATTTCTTCAGTTGCTAAAAAATATATAGCTTTTTTGTCTTTTATAAACTCCTTAATGAGCGCAGTTTTGCCTACTCTTCGCCTTCCATAAATAACAACAAATGAGGACCCTTCTTTAGAGAATTGAGTTTCTAGAAATTGAATTTCAGCTTCTCTATTAACAAATTTTTTCACAATTTTTCACCTCAATATTATTATACCACAAATTATTATACTTAAAAGTATAATAATTAACATATTACATATGAAAAGATACTTTTCAGTTTCTTATCTGGCAATGTTTTATATGTTTCATAAATTTCTAAATACATCTTTTCTACTCCTTTGTAAAAAGTCCCCATCTTTTTATTATCCGCGTTCTTTATTATTCTTTTATAGTTTTTATTATACTATAAATTACCATATTCTTATATAAAAAATATTTTTACACATCTGAAAGTTTAAAAAATTTTATTTTTAATAGAAATCAGCCAAACACCCCATAATTAAAAAATTTTAGTAATTTAAAAACTTTAACCTTGAATTACAAATTTTTAGGTAGTATAATGATTTAAAATTCACTTTAAAACGAAAAGGGGGATTGAGAATATGATACACAAATTATCTAAAGAAAACCACATATTTAGTTTTTCCAAAGATAATACACCTGTACTTTTTATAAAAAACGGAGATGAAATAGTAATTGAGACTTTGGATTGCTTTTCAAATCAAATCCAAACAAATGAGGATAAATTAGAACAAATGGATTGGAACAAAGTAAACCCTGCAACAGGCCCTATTTATGTTGAAGGTGCTAAAGAAGGAGATGTTTTGGAAGTCACAATTAAAAAGATTGAAATAGCTGATAAAGGTGTAATGGCAACAGGCAAAGACTTAGGAGTATTGGGTGATTTAATGAATGGACTGTATTCCCGAGTGGTTAATATAAAAGAGGGGAAAATTATTTTTGATGAAAAAATTTCTATTCCAATTAAACCTATGATAGGAGTAATTGGCGTTTCACCAAAGAATGGTAATATAAACTGTGGAACACCTGGTTCTCATGGTGGAAATATGGACACTGCACTTATCGGTGAAGGTTCAAAACTTTTTTTGCCAGTATTTGTAGATGGTGCTTTGTTAGCTTTGGGAGATTTACACGCTGTAATGGGAGATGGAGAAGTAGGTGTATCAGGCGTAGAAGTAACAGGCTCAGTTACAGTAGAAGTTAGAGTTGTAAAAAATTTAAAACTTGTAAATCCTCTTGTAAAAACACCAGAGGTAACAGCAACAATAGCATCAGATGAATCTTTGGATAAAGCAGTAAAAATAGCAGTTCACGATATGGCAAACTTATTTCAAAGTTTTACCAAATTATCAATAGAGGAGATAGCTACACTTTTTAGCATAGCAGGAAATGTACAGATTTCACAAGTAGTAGATCCACTTAAAACTGCACGCTTTAGTTTGCCAAACTGGGTATTGGATAGCTATAACATAGTGTTCTAAGGGAGGAAAAACTATGGAAAACAAGAATGATACATCATTAGAGAATTTTGGATATAAGCAAGAATTAAAAAGAGCTTTGACAATTTGGGACTTAATAATATATGGGCTCATCTTTATGGTTCCTATTGCGCCATTTGGTATTTATGGGTTTGTCGCTGATATATCAAAAGGAATGGTTGCGCTTGCTTACGCAATTGGAATAGTAGGAATGATATTTACTGCTTTTAGTTATGCATCAATGTCTGAAGCTTTTCCGATTGCTGGTTCTGTTTATTCATACGCAACTAAAGGTTTGAACAAAGTTATAGGATTCTTTACTGGCTGGGTCATTTTGCTAGATTATTTATTAGTTCCTGCGCTTCTTTATGTTGTCAGTGCAGCTGCTTTAAATGGTATATTTCCAGCTATTCCTGTAATAGTGTGGGCATTAGCATTCATTTTAATAAATACAATAATTAACATTGTAGGAATCGAAATTACAGCTAAGTTTAATAAAATTGTACTAATACTTGAACTTATAGTTTTAGCGGTTTTTATAGGAGTTGGCGCTTTTGCAATTTCTCATGGTATAGGTGGAGCAAAATTTTCATTTAAAGCTTTTTATGACCCGCAAAATTTTAGCTTAGGTCTTGTAATGAGTGCTGTCTCTATAGCAGTTTTAAGTTTTCTCGGTTTTGACGGTATAAGTACCCTTGCTGAAGAAACAATAGGTGGTAAAAAAACTGTAGGAAGAGCAACTGTACTTGCACTTTTATTCGCTGGCATACTGTTTATACTTCAAACATGGGTAGCATCAATGATATGGCCTGATTACAAAGCTTTTTCCAATCTAGATGTAGCTTTTTATGAAGTTGCTAATCGTGCAGGAGGAAAATGGCTCATGCTTACTACTTCTTTGGCAACAGCTTTCGCTTGGGGAATAGCAAACTCATTAGCAGCTCAAGCTGCTGTTTCAAGGGTATTATTCAGTATGGCAAGAGACCAAAACTTACCCCAATTTCTTTCAAAGGTTCATCCAAAATATAAAACTCCTTATATAGCAACTATTTTTATCGCTATACTTTCGGCTGTCCTCGTAGCAATCTATAGTGACAGGATAGCTGATCTTACATCTGTTATAAACTTTGGAGCTTTAACTTCGTTTTTAGTTCTCCACATCACCGTTATAACATATTTTATGATAAAAAATCATTCTAGCAATATATGGAAACACTTAATATCTCCAATTTTAGGCTTTCTAGTTATCTTCTATGTATGGATAAGCCTTAATGTACATGCCAAAATCCTTGGCGCCGCGTGGATTTTGATAGGAATAATTTACTACATCATATTAAAATTTATATTAAAACGTAAGCCAGAAGAACTTAATGTATAAAATATTTCTTTAACGTTTAAGTTGTAACCCCACTTTATAATTAATACAAAAAGTGGGGTATTTTGCATTCGCTTTTCTTATGCCCATTCAAAAATCTTTTTGATCTTCTCGAGTAACTTCATATACTCCTTTTCCCTGCTTAATCACCTACTTAAACTTTATACTATCAATTAAAATCAACGTTACATCATTAAAATCTATTTGTTGTGATATAATAGAACAAAATGAGTGTATCACATGGAGCAAAAACATACAAATAAATTTGTTATTACTATATCTTATATTTAATTAGATATAAAAAATAAGAATTATTGTAAAAATGAATTTTTTGCCGGAATTTAGCACGAAAATAGACTTAGAAATCTATTTTCATTCCTGGTTGTGCTTTGTTAAGCATGGAGGGTTAATGCGAAATCTCTGTGTATGCCTTTGAAAGTTTAAATATATATTTAAAAACAATAGACAAGAAAAAGACAATGTGATAATCTATAAAAAGAAAGTAAAAATCAATTTGGAGGGCCTTAAATGAGTAAAATTTTTGATATTGATAGAAATGATGAATGCATTTGTGGAAGTGGGAAAAAATATAAAAAATGTTGTCTCCCTAACATAGAAAAAATTGAAAAAAACCTCTTAAAAGAAATAGAAAAAGATGACGTATTTTTACCTTATGATTATGAATTTATACGAATATTAAGTGTAATGTATGGAATTAAGCTGGATAGTAAAAATGAAGCTGTAAATGTGGAAAAATTAAAAGTATTACTAATAGAATCATTGAGAGAAAGAAAACAACAACTGGAAGAACTTAATGAAGAAAATGAAGATGAAATAACCGAAGAGTTATTTAGAAAAATTGTAAGTATATTCAGAAAAAATGAAGAGTTGAAAGACTTAAGAGTCCCAGTTACTTTTATAATGAATGTAGATCTTGATAATGAAGAAGAAATGGAAAGAGTTTTAGATAAAATATCTAATACATCTTTTTTAGAAAACTATTTATTGAATTTAGCCTATTCTCTACGTACAGAAAAATTTACCGAAGAAGAAATGAAGAATATCTTTATCTGGCTTTCGATAGCATTTATAGATAAAACTTATAAGATATTTACAACACCTATCTTAGAAGCAACGGAATTTGACCTTATAGATGGAGAAGATGAATTAGAAAAAGTTTTAAATGATGCAGAAAAATTACCTCAAGACTTAATAAATAAGAAAGTGATGGAAATATTCTACAAATATCCTATATTTGCCGAATATTTAAGTGCCAATATGTTTATGGAAATGGGAGATGATTTAAATTATATTTTAGACCCTGAAATGGAAATTGAAATACCATTTTATGTATTTTATATTTTTTATTTAAAGTTCCTTACAAAAGCTGCTGAACTCTTTAAAAAGAAAAACACAAAACAACAAGAACTTTTTGATTCTATATTTGACGAAGTGATAGATGAAATTTTTGATGAAGATATAGTTGCAGAAAAAGTGTATTCTTCTATATTAGGCAAAATAGTAGAAATAGAAAAAACTACAAAAAATAATGACCTCAAAGAAAAGCTTCAAAACATATTAGAATTTTTAGCTATACCAACAAACTTCCAGATCAATTTAATGAAAATAAGATTTGTTATATCCCTATCTAAGTATGTTAATAATTTACCTCAAAGAATAAATGATAGCGATATGATTTTAGAAAATCTAGAACAGCTATTATCAAGAAAATTTTTTAATGAATATATGGCCTATTTAGAGTCAAAGGATTTTGAAGAAGCACAATACTTAAAACAGCTTTACAATAAAATCGAAGAGCAAAAAGTGATTATATATGATAATATGAATGCAATCGTAAATGCATTAGTCAATTGTATATTATTAACAACATAATAAAAGTACAATTGCTTATATAGCAATTGGTGGGGATAGTTGATTATAGAGATGTTGTCTTTTTGAGAAAGAGTGGTAAGAAAGTATAAATGACTATAAATAAACACAACCCCACTTTTTATAGACAACAAAAAGTGGGGTAAAAAAGAAACAGAATAAATTTATATTATTTTTCTTTTTTTAATCACCTATTGTTGCAATTTGCCCTTCTTGATACCAATCTACATTTTTGCCAAACAGTTGACTTATTGCTCTTAACGGAACCATAACCCTTCCCTTATTTTCAAACGCAGGAGCATTGATTGTTTCTTTTTGGCCATTAACTATTATTTGTGTAGTATTTATAGGCATATATATGTTTATATTACCTGTTTTAATGCTTACAGCTTGATTATGTTGATCCCAATTAATTGCTTTGCTATCAACACCAATGGCATTAGCCACTGCTCTTAAAGGAATGTACGTTCTTCCATTTTTGATTATCGGGTTTACATCTGACTTAATCTCATTGCCATTTACAAAAACATGTGGATTTTTATCTTTTTTAGCTTGATGATATAACTTTCCAAGTAGTTTATAGTTATCTTTCGAATGTTTAAGTTTAAGAATTTTTGTTATTGTATTAATTGCTTCATCTATTTGTCCATTTTGTAAGTAATTTATAGCTTCTATCTTTAATTCTGCAATTTCTGATTCTATGTTGTTGCTTTGGTTAAGTATTTTAAGTTTTTGTTCGAGTTCTTTTATTTTATTTGATATTTGTAAAGCTTTTTCAAATTGATTTTTATCCAATGCAGTTTCTAATTCTTGTTCTAGCTTTTGAATTTGGTTATTTACTTCATTAATCTTTTCAGTAGTCCCCTGATCTGATGATTGTGAACTAGAAGGTTGTGTTATTGTAGTATTATCCATCGGTGAAGTTGTGGTAGTATCACTCGATGGTTGGCTGTATACCTGGTTGTATACAGTGCTATTTACAGTGTTATTATCTGATAATTGTGTATAACTAGTCATATAGTTGTTTTGTAAAATACTTGTGGTATCACTAGCTAATGCAGCAACAGGAAAAATTGTCATGGACGAAACCAAAATCATTGATAAAATTTTTTTAAACATTAAATCTCCCTCCATTTTTATTTTTTATATTTTATTCGAAAGCATGTATAATTTTTAGTGGGGTATTCTAAAAATTCTAAAAATAGTTCTTTTAGTTTTTACATATGCCAAAAGCAACAACATAGAAATTGATAAATATATCAGTAGGATTGTCCTTAATTTAAATAAATGAATTTACAAATTGCCCTGATGGCAGCAACATTGACCAGATTAAAGAAGTATCCAACATTCCAAGTGAATTATAAAGCCCCATATAATTATTACCTATTGGCACCATTTCATTTGCATAGGCTGTGAGGGGACTCTCGGCTATTTGCTCGGCAAGTTGACCCACATTTACAGCTAAACCATTGTAACCAGCAAAAGCTGTTTGGACCGTATTAAAATTATTCTGCAGCGCACTGTTTAAGGTATTTTGATCGATAGAGAGAGTCATATCTGGATTTTGAATAATTCCGATCGCTTGCAAATTTGCTGCTTGATATTCATAACTTTGCACAAGTTCCGAAGTAACAAGGGGACTTATATATTGCTGGTTTTGATTTACATATGTTATCATTTTGTTGTATTCATTAACAAAATTATTGATACTGTTGCTTATAGCTTGTATATCATGTGTAACTGTAACAGTGACATTACTTACCGTTTTATTAAATGTTATGGCTAAATTGTTATTGTCAAGATAAATAGTATTTGATTGAGAGGTATTACTCACACCATTAATAGTATAAGTTGCATTTGCTGCTGCCACTGATACTGTATTTGCACCGGTATAAGAAACTGCATTGCCAGTAACATCAGTCAATGTAAATGCATTATTTGTTCCAGTGCTATTTGCATTCAATACTAACTGGCTTGTACCAAGATACGGATCATTATTTACAATAGCTGTAATTCCCATATTAGCAGAGTTAATTGCTTGAGCCATATTATTTAAAACAGTTTGATTTGTATCACCTTGATTAACATTGAAGGATATATTATACTGCTTACCACCTACTTGTACAGTAAAGCTGTAAGTCCCAGGTGTAAGGCTTGTAATGCTGTTACTTGCTAAGCTCGTTCCAATATTTTGTTGAGCCACAGCAAGCTGATTTACAGATACATTATAAGTAGAAGCAGTTGCACCCGCTTGAGCTGTTGCACTTATGGAATTTGGGTCACTGGATGTAGCAACCATCTGATTAAAGACACTATTTGGTGATGTAAGTTGAAGTTGGGCTGCTGTATCTGCTAGATTGTTCGCATAGCTATTTAACATTACAAGAACATTAGTTATTTGCGTTGGCAATTGTTGATTCTCATTATTTATATACATCGCTTGCTGTGCAATTTCAAATATATTACTTGGTGTAATATTTTGTATTGAAGTCAATGGATTAGTCATATTAAAAAGATAACTATACTCACTGTAATAAGGATACATATACCAATAATTTGCATCAATGAGGCTAGCCATATTTCCACCCCCAATTCTCTTTTGTTTTTGTTTAATTTATTTATCGACAAAACTTGCAAAAACTTTAGATTAAATTTATTATATATGATTAAACTATATTTCAGCATCTACTCCGTAGGTAAATATTTTTCAATCATAGAAGACATATCTTGAAAGCCATATCCACAAACGCCATTGCGAGGAGAATTTGCAATCCCATTCGCAATTTTCTCTATCATTTCCTCATGATATAAATGTTGTTTTACACAATTTTCACACAAAAATTCTCCACATTCATAGCAAAAATATTCAGCTTTTTCCTGACAATTATCACAATAGTAAATCGGGGCAATATTTTGTGCCAAAACAACTACTTTCTTTTTCTGTGGAAGTAATTGTCTTTTTAAAACTTTCAATTCCAAGTGCGTGGTTGAACCAAAATCATACTTATAGTCAAATTTCATATTTTCCGTTATAACATTTGCTAATTTATAGTTCATACTTTTCGGTTTTGGTCCAAAAAAGAAAGGTTCATCTAACCACCCTTTCGGATCTATATCATATATTTCACCATCAATTTTAAATTGGCTCAAATGTCCACAACACTCAAGCCAAAAATCACGCAAAAACTTGTCAATATCTCTTAAGGTAGCTTTTGTATCCACAGAAACATATAGCCAATAAAGTGATGAATCGTATTTAGGATATACGCTTAAAATAAAAACTTCCTTTTCTTTTATCCCTTCTTCATCTGACAGCTTTGAAAAATACTCTTTCATACTTTTACATGAAAGAATATGTCTCAACATTGAAGATTTTTCAAATTCTTTCTTACAAAAATAGCAAGTCCCTTTCATAAAAATTCTTCCTTTCCAAAAAAATTTTAAATACTTTTTGTTCTACGTTAATTTTACCATAAAAACTTTCTCCGTAATAAATACTTTTTCAGGTTTAGTCCAGTCTCTTTCTAAATCTCAATATGGCCACTGTCAAAAGAAAAACTGACATAAGAGTAATTATCACTATTTGATGTACAAGAAGAGAAGCATCTATACCCTTTATTATTATCCCTCTCAAAATAACTAGAAAATATGTAAGTGGAAAAATATCTCCAATTGCTCTTATAACAGTAGGCATTTGTTCCCTCGGAAAAATAAATCCTGACAATATTATGGTTGGAAGCAATACGAAAAATGCCCCCTGCATTGCTTGGGTTTGAGTCTGCGCTACTGTTGAGATAAGTATTCCTATTGCAAGAGCACAGGTTATAAAATCAAGTCCTAATAAAAGCAATAGATATATATTACCTCTAACAGGCACGCCAAACCAATACATGCTAAGCCCTAAAACCATTAAAAAATCTGTGTAACCAATTAGAATGTAAGGTAAAAGTTTTCCAATCATTAATTCTGAAGATTTTATAGGGGTTACAATCAATTGTTCTATTGTGCCCCTTTCTTTTTCTTTCACAAGCGCAAAAGCCGTCAATATTATGGTGATGTTTTGCATGATTAGACCCAAAAGCCCCGGAATTGTAAACACTTGCGTGTTGAGTTCTGGATTGTATTCTACTTTTGTAGAAAGGTCTATTCCAATGGAAGGCATTTTCATGCCTTTGACTTTCAATTCTTTTTGTACAATATTGTTTGAAAACATTTGAGATATCATAATACCGCTTGATAAAGCAGTCCTTGCTGTGGTAGGATCAGAACCATCAATTTTAAGTAAAGGCTGTACCATTTTTACTTTATACTGCGAAAAATTCGGCGGTATAATAAGACCTGCTTTTACCTTTCCTTCATCCAGTAAACGATTTAACTCATCTATACTACTTACATAAAAATCCGGATTAAAATACAGTGAATTTTTGTATGCTTCAATATAGTTTCTGCTTTCAAAGGTCTTGCTTTGGTCAAAAACTGCCATTGGTATATGGTCAACTTCTGTTGCAACAGCATAGCCAAAGAGCAAAAGCATTGTAATAGGCATAATAAATGAAATAACTAAACTTATCCTGTCTCTTCTTATATGTATAATTTCTTTTTTAATAATTGCAAAAAGCCTCGTCTTATTCATTATTCATCATCCTTACGTATTTAATAAAGACATCTTCAAGCGAATCAAGATTATTTTCTCTTTTTATCTCATAGGGGGTACCAAAAGCCATCAACTTTCCATTAAACATAAAAGCTGTGAGGTCACATATTTCTGCTTCTTCCATATAATGAGTAGTCAATAAAATTGACATACCATCATTAGCAAGGCTTTTTATGATATCCCAAAACATCCTTCTTGATAAAGGGTCCACTCCTGATGTAGGTTCATCAAGTATAAGCAATTTAGGATTATGTAATATGGCACAGCCTAAAGCAAGCCTCTGCTTCAATCCTCCTGATAATGTACCAACAATTTGCTTTCCTCTCTCCTCTAATCCAACAATATCAAGAACTTCTTTGATCCTTTGTTTCATCTCTTTTTTACTTAGTCCATATACACTTCCATAAAAATTTAAATTTTCTCTCACAGTTAAATCTTCGTAAAGGCTAAATTTTTGAGACATATACCCTATAGATTTTTTTATTTTCTCACTTTCTTTTTCTATATCATAGCCTAGAACAGCTCCCTCTCCTGATGTGGGCTTTAAAATGCCACAAATCATCCGTATAGTGGTGGATTTTCCTGAGCCGTTTGGCCCTAATAGGCCGAATATTTTATAAGTCGGAACTTGTAACGTAAGCTTGTCTACAGCAGTTATATTGCCAAATCGTTTTGTCAATTCTTTCAATTCTATTACATATTCCATTATCTACACCTTCTATTCATTTACAATGACATCTGCCAACATTCCAGGTTTTAAATCTTTTATGTGGTCAAGGATTTGAACTTTTACTTGGTATACTACATCTTCTTTTGATGACTTTGTCACAGTGTTTTTGGGAGTGAATTCGCCGTTTGGTGAAATATAAGTAATCTTTCCTTTAATTGAATCTTTTATAGAATCTACTTTTATACTTACTTCTTGGTTTAAAGAAACTTTATGCAAATTCTTTTCTGGTATGTATATTTTTATAAAAAGATTCTTTAAATCAGATATTTGAGCAATATTTCCTCCCGCCATAGCTATTTCGCCAGCATTAATGTAAATATTAGTTATAGTACCATCAATCGGAGAAGTTATTGTTCCCTTTTTAATCATAAGGTTGGTTAAATCATAATTTGCTTGCGCTTGGTCTACGTTTAATCTCGCTATATCAGCTTGATTCTTAGGTCCATTTTTAACTTGGTCATACTTTAACTTTGCTATTTCCAAATTGGCTTTAGCTATTTTTGCTTGTTCTTCATATTGACTTACATCAAGTAAAGCTATCTTATCTCCTTTTCTAATTTCATCTCCTTCTTTTACATATAAATCAGTGATACGACCAGATATCTCTGATTGTACATACAAAGTTTCGGCTTCTATTGTTCCCGTATAAAGATTTTCTTGTGAATTTGAATTAGAACAACCTGAAGAAATGATGCTAAATACAATTAACATAATAAATGCCAAATATAGTCTCTTCATAATTAATGCTCCTCTCTGATATCTTCTATATCTCTTAACAGTTTTTTTATTATTTTGTTTTCATTATATTTTATTTAAGAAAAATCTGTCAATATTATAATCTCTCAGCTTCTATTTGCATGATAAAGTCAAAAAACCCCACCGCAAATGGTGGGATCTAATATCCTATTGATTTAGTTTTTATAGATATACTGTTTTCTCCCTCTACATAATGAGATTTAGCTTTTAAAATTATTTCTCCCGACTTTCGTGTCGATTTTACATAAACTGCTCCTCTGCCAGCCTCTAATGTCAACGGATTTTCTCCACTCAGTTTTCCTTCACCTTCTATTTCAAATGATACAGGTATATTAGCATATGGAAGAATAGATCCGTTTTCATCTACAACACTTATAACAACCCGTGTACAATCAGCGCCATCTGCCATAATCTCATTATCATCACAAGAAAGAATTAATTTATGTGGTTTCCCATATGGCCTTAATGTATGTCTTGCTACTTCCTTACCGTCTATCAAACCTACCGCAGTAATAGAAGCATTATTAACTCTTACCTCCATATAGTTGATTCCGCATTCCTTTATTGAAAATTCAAAAGGCGGATGTGGTAAACTAGGAAAGTCAACTCTATTGGGCATTTGTCTTTTCACAAATTTATCATTTATATAAAGTTCTACTTCTTCGCAATTGCTAAATACAAGCAATTTATCGCCGTTCTCTTCCTCAAATGATGGTATTAAGTACGAAGCTATAAACACATAGGGTCCATATAAGTGCGGGTCGGCTTGACTCCTGTAAAAATGAGCTGCAAATTTTGGAAGTCTAAATATATCACAGACTCCATGATAGCATATATTGTCTCCTGAACCAAAAGCACTTGTGGTATTATAATCAAATGCACACCAGCCTGATGCACCAGCCATGTTTGGTATCCCATATTGTTTGTCTTGAATAAGAGCATGCAACCTTGCATGAGTAATAAGTCGATTAAGGTTATCATAAGATTTTGTCGGATACATGTGACCCATATATTCTGTTACCATATACTTTTTGTGATTTGGAAGTTGTATTTTGCCTTCTAAATTGTATACAAAGTCGTTATATGTAAATACATCCTCTAGCTTTTCACTATCTCTTAAATATCTAACACCACCTGTTGGTCTACTTCTGTCTAATTTATGAGCTATTTCATTCATTTCTTTATAAAAATCGTGGTCATCTAAAGACTCATTTATTCGCACACCCCACATAAATACACAAGGATGATTTCTATCTCTTAAAATCATCTCTTTTAAATTCTCTTTTGCAATGTTCTTCCAATTTTCGTCGCCTATATGCTGCCATCCAGGTATCTCTTCAAAAACTAGCAAGCCTATCTCATCACATCTATCCAAAAATGAAACAGCCTGCGGATAATGGGACGTCCTAACATAATTTAATCCCAATTCATACTTTAGTATATCTGCATCTTTTCTTTGAACCCTATCCGGCATAGCACCACCAACATAAGGAAAAGTCTGATGTCTGTTTAATCCTCTTAATTTTAAAGCTTCACCATTAATATAAAACTTACCGTCATCTCCAAAATGCACAGTCCTTATTCCTGTTCTAAAAGTATAATTATCTAAAATTTCATTCTCTGCAATAAGTTTTACAGACACATTATATAAATACGGATGATCTGGATGCCAAGTTAATGGATGCTCCATCTTTATTTGCTGTACAATCTCCTTTTGCATGTCTTTAACATCAGTAACCGAAGATAAACACACAGCACCTTCTTTATTTATAACCTCTGTCAATATTTTTGCATTTCTTACCTCTTTACCTTCGATGGTTGTGGTAATTGAAATTTCAGCAACAGAATCTTGCAATTTATCAATAACAAAATAAACATCTTGTATATAAGTTTTATTTAAAATTTTCAGCCATACATTTCTGTATATTCCACCAAACAACATGTAATCTACAAGATGACCTTCTGGAGGAATATCTTTATGTTCTCTTGAATCCACTTGTACAGCAATTAAATTTTTAAAATCGCCATATTTGACATATTGTGTAATGTCAAATTCAAAAGGTGTATATCCTCCTTTATGTTCTCCTACGAATTCGCCATTTACATAAACCTTCGCAACAGTCATAACACCTTCAAAATGAAAATAAACCTTTTTCCCTTTGTATCTCTCATCTACTTTAAAATGTTTTCTGTACCAGGAAACAAACCTGTAGTCTTCTTCTTTAAAATAGTGGTGAGGAAATGTTTTGTTTGCATGAGGAAGACTAACAAGTTCAAAATTGCTTTCATCAAAATCAAATTTATATGCATCATTTAAGTTATCAGGAATATATAACCAATCTACATTAAAATTCAATACTTTTCTACTCATTCTTAATACTCTCCTCCTTAAAATGCATCATAATGCTCTGAAAGTCCCCTGTAAGTTCTGGAATTACTATCCCTGCATACATAAGTTCATCACCACTATATGCACTACCATCATCTTCTAAAACATAATTAAAATCTGGATTTATTCCTTTTAGACGAAGTCTTTTAATAGGTTCATTTGCTCCTCCCAAAACTCTAAAATAATAGAGCAAAAATTCTCTTTTATCCTCAGAAACAATCAACCAAGCAGTTTCATTCCCTTCAAAGGGACTTAACAATCGATAAAAATCTCCAAATTGCACCAGTTTCCTAATCTCTTTATACTTTTCAACATATTTCTTTATTTCCTCTTTTTCTTCACTGCTCAATTTTGTCAAATCAAGTTCAAAGCCAAAATTAGCTGACATTGCTACATGTGCACGCATTTTTAAAGGTGTAACCCTATGAACTTGGTGATTTGGTACAGCAGATATGTGGCTTCCCATTGAAATAAGAGGATAAACTATACTTGTACCATGCTGTATTTTAAGTCTTTCCACAGCATCTGTATCATCACTGGTCCAAGTCTGGGGCATGTAATAAAGCATTCCAGGGTCAAAACGACCGCCACCACCAGCACAACTTTCAAACAAAACATCAGGAAACCTTGTCGTTATTTCTTCTAATATTCTGTAAAGTCCAAGAATATATCTGTGAGCAGTTTCTCTTTGCCTCTCTGGCGGCAAAAGTGCAGACCCTATCTCTGTCATATTTCTGTTCATATCCCATTTTACATAACTTATGTCGGCGCTTTCCAAAATATCTGACACTACTTTTATAATATAATCTTGTACATCTTTTCGCGACAAGTCTAACACAAGTTGATTTCTGCTTTCACTTCTCGGCCTATCAGGTACATGTATACACCAATCAGGATGCTTTCTATATAATAGATCACTATCAGGAGACACCATTTCTGGTTCCATCCATAATCCAAATTTTAAACCTAAAGAATTTATGTCTTTTGCAAGGCCATCCAAACCACTTGGAATCTTTTCTTTATTTACAAACCAGTCTCCCAGTGAAGAATTGTCAGAATTTCTTTTTCCAAACCATCCATCGTCAAGAACAAATAGTTCAATCCCCAAATCTTTAGCTTCTTTAGCAAGTTCTTTAAGTTTTTCTTCTGTAAAATCAAAATAAGTAACTTCCCAGTTGTTTATAAGAATTGGTCTTTCTCTATCCTTAAATTTACTTCTCATAAGTCTATTTCTGTACAGTTTGTGATAGATATTTGACATTTTATTTAAGCCACCGTCCGAATAAACCATAACGACTTCTGGTGTTTGAAATGTTTCACCTGGCTTTAGAAGCCATGAAAAATCAAATGGATTGATTCCCATAGAAACTCTTGCCATATTATATTGATCTACTTCTACTTGTGCCAAGAAATTGCCACTGTAAACAAGGCTAAATCCATACACATCTCCATGCCATTCATCAGCATCTTTCCTTAAAAGTGCTATAAAAGGATTTTGCTGATGGCTGCTTGCACCTCTTCTACTTTCCAGAGACTGGGCTCCTGGTACAAGCGGTCTTCTTATAACATGTCTTTCTCTCGCCCAAGCTCCTGACAATTGAATCATGTCAAAATTACTATCATTAAAATCAACATTCATAGACAAAGCTCTTAACAATTTTATGTCTTCTTTTCCCATGTTTTCAAATCTCACTGACCTTGTTATAACATCATAATCCCTAAATGCTGTATAAATTAAAGTTACCTTTAAATTAGCTATTTTATCATACAATTCTAACTCAAGAGTATCAGCTTCATCTTCATTTTCAACATAAGTAGCCGGAAGCCCTTCTAATTTAGGCTTACCTTTATAGATTTTGTGAGATAAGTACCTTAGATCAGAAACAGTAGAACCGTTTTCAAGTTGAATTTGATATGCAGGACTCCTAAAATCAGTATTACCATACGCAGGGTACTCCTGTGGCAAAAAATCTAGCATTAACTGATTCCCAAAGTTAATAATATCATTATCTATACTTATATGGGGTAATTTTAATAAATGGTATATATTAGGAGTCTTTATTATTTTGCCAAAATATACATGTAAAACAGCGCCATTTTTTAAAACATAAATTACATAACTTGTATCTTTGGCAGTTAGGTAAAAAGTTTTTGTTTTATCATTAAAATGAATAGACATAGTAAGTCCTCCTATAATATTGCCTAAAAGTTTAACTCTATTATTTTATACATTACAAGTTAATGAGAATACTTTAAATTTCATAATAAATTTACTGTTTAACAGCTCCAGTCATACCTTGTACAAAGTATTTTTGTAGTGCAAAAAACATAATGATTGTAGGTAAAGTAGCTATTACAATTGTTGTCATAATAACTCCATATTCAGGGAAATATGCAGATGCTAAATTCGAAATTAAAAGTGTAATTGTTTTTTGGTTATCGGTTTGCAATACAACAAGCGGCCACAAATAAGAATTCCAGCTTGTTGTGAAAGAAAAAATTGCTGCTGCTGCATATGTGGATTTCATCGATGGAACTACAATAGAGAAAAACGTCCTCAATTCTCCTGCTCCATCAACTCGTGCTGCTTCTATAATTTCTTTAGGAAAAGATTTAAAACTTTGTCTAAAGAAAAATATTATAAATATCGATGCAATACTTGGGAGAATTACTCCTGCATGAGTATTTAAAAGTTTGAGTTCTACAATTAATCTAAATAAAGGGATCATAAGCGCTGCAAAAGGCACCATCATTGATAAAAGTATCACACCATAAATCCTTTCACGAGTTTTTGATCTATACATCTCAAAGCCATATGCCGCCATAGACGCCACTATCAAAGTTCCCATTACTGTTAACATAGAAATTTTTATGGAATTAAATAGTATTCTACTTAAATTGTATGATGTGTTAAGAGTCATGAAATTATTAACTAATTGATTACCAAAAGTCATTTTCCCCCTTATCACATCTACTGCACTATTAGTCATCCCAACTATCATCCAATAAAAAGGAAAAACTGAAATAACAAATATAGCAATCAAAAAAGTATAAACTAAGAGTCTGAACAAAATTTTCTTAAAATTCAATCTTTTTCACCTGCCATTCTAAATTGAATAATAGTTAATATTGCTGCAAAGAATACTATAACATAAGAGACTGCAGCAGCATATCCAAAATTAGGCATATATTTAAATGCCAGATTATAAATATACACAGATAACGTAAGTAAAGAATTTCCTGGTCCTATACTAGAAGCAGTTACACCACCACTTGAAAGATTCATAGGTTCATCAAACAATTGTAAAGTTCCTATTGTAGACATAATAGTTGTAAAAATGATAATGGGTTTAAGCATTGGAATAGTTATATAAAAGAATTGTTGTATTTTATTTGCTCCATCTATTTCTGCCGATTCATATAAATCATATGGAATATTTTGTAATCCAGATAAATAAAATACCATATTATATCCAGTCCATCGCCAAGTCATTGCTATAATAAGTGTAACCTTTGCCCAAAAAGGATCTAATAACCATGGAATGGGTTTCTGTATTATATGAAAATTCATGAGAGTTGTATTTATAAATCCATCTAAGCTAAACATCATTTTAAATAAAACTGCATATGCCACAAGTGAAGTGACTGCTGGTAAAAATATACCTGTTCTAAAAATGCCTCGAAATTTAATACTCTTGTCGTTAAGAATAGCCGCAAGCACTAATGCCAAAAAAAGCATTATTGGTACTTGTATTACTAAAAAGGTAAAAGTATTCTTTAAAGCTATCAAAAACATTTGGTCATTAAAAAGTCTTATATAATTATTTAATCCAACAAATTTTTGTACAATACCTTTAGAAAAGATGGTAGAAAGATATAAAGAATAAATTATTGGATAAAATAGAAAAGTTGTGAGCAATATTAATGCCAAAAGTATAAAAAGCCATCCATATCTATTTAAAGTCTTTTCATAAGAGATACTTTTACCATTTAACGGAGCGTGTGTTTCACTTTTCACCATAAATTATTTCACCTCTTATTTAATGAGGAATAGCAATTAAAGTTAATTGCTATTCCTCATCCCAATTTTAAATTCAAGCAATATTTATTGGTTAATCTGATTTTTTAATTGCTCCTCTGCTTTTTTCAAAGCATCATCTACGGAAATTTTACCTGAATATACATCTGGCATTATACCCATGATTGCTGCATCTGCTTCATATGTGTAGACGCCGTAATTGATTGGCGGAATATTTTTCATGTATTCTGATAAATCAGCATATACTTTTTGACCACTAAAAAATGGGTCTGGTGCAGAATAAGCACTTCCAGACTGGGCTGGCAAGTAAGTAGCAACTGCTCCTCTTTCTACAAGTATTTTTTGGTAAAAATCATTATTTCCTGCATATATTTCCTTAAGAAAATCAATCGCAGTGTCTTTATTTTTGGAACTACTAAGCACATACCAACTTGAACCACCAAGATTTGAAGCATTAACTGAATTGCTAAGATCTAAACGTGGGGTAGGTGCAAGTCCCCATTTACCACTTTGGCTTGACTCTGCTTTAATGGATCCAATAATCCATGCACCTGTAACAACTGCAGCTGTATCTCCTTTGTTAAAAGCTGCAACCCATTCGTTCCAACCACTTACTTTCTTTATTATACCTGAATCAAATAGTTTTTTGTACATTATTACTGCTTCTTTCAATGCGGGATTATTTGTAAAATTAGGTTTCCCATTTTTATCAAAATACCATTCTCCAGCAGACTGAAGCATTATTCTCATCAATCCACCATCTGCAGGATCAAAGCCAAGCATTGCTTTCCCAGTTTTCTCTTTTACCTTTTTGCCTATTTCTATGAATTGATCCCAAGTTATATTATTTAAATCTTCTGGTTTATATCCTGCTTGTTCTAATATGTCTCTTCTGTAAAATAATCCTGTAACCCCTGAGTCAAAAGGAACTCCATACGTTTTTCCATCAATAGTCATGAGCTCAACTTTATATTTTGCAAATTTGCTATAATCAATTTTATTTGTTAAATCTGCAAATGCGCCCGGATATGCTTGAAGATATTTCTGTGCATTATAGTCTTCTATTAACACTATATCAGGCAAACCTTCTTTAACCCCTGAAGCAAGTACTGTATTTAATTTTTGTTCCAAATCGCCTTTTGCCATTTCTACTACATCAATTTGCACATCAGGATGTTCTTTAGTGTAAATTGCTTTTGCATCATTCATTATAGCAATATTAAAATTAGGATCCCAAGCCCATACTGTAATTTTTTTTGTACCAGATGTTGACGATGTGTTTTGTTGTGGACTATTATTTGATGAAGAAGAATTGCTAGTGTTTCCACATCCTGTTAGTAATAATGAAAGCACAAAAACGATTGAAATAATATAAGCAATCAATTTTCGCATAAATCAAATTTCCCCTTTCAATTAAATTTTTTAAAATAAAATTTTTTGTTTAACAAGTTCCCTGGTAATATCACTCTCCTTTCTTTATAAAATGTTTTGAGATTACCTAAAGTATAAATTCTTAAAGATATCTGTTAACGTTATCGAATTTTATAAAAAGCACATTTATTAAAAAATTTAATTAATAATATTTTCAAGAAAATTTTATACTCTTTTCTATTGTTTGTATTACTTAAAAACTTTATAAAATATTTTTCTTTAATATTCGGGGTTTTTTATTCTCAAATCTGCTAAAACGTTTATTTTAGTTTCAAAACACTTACTCAATTACTAATTTAACTAATTTAGTAATTATAAGCTCGTAACTTTATTTTTTATTTTAACTAACTCCTATATTATATATTCGACATGAATTCGAAAATTCCTTCTTTGAAAGCGTAATTTATTAAAAATTTTTATAAACTTTTTGTAACCAAAAATTTACTTCCTGCAATATTTTTCTACAACCTCATCAAAGGCACCTTCATCTATATCTTTTACATTTACATTATTGTAAAGCTCCCATTCTTCAATATGCTCAACAGTTTCACCAGGCTGTAATTTTGTAAATGGACTTAATGTTTCTATTTCAAGCATCCAATCATTTGTATAGGTTTCAAAAGATACTCCAAAGTCAGGATATGTTACATCTTGTTGTGGATAATATCTTTTTACAAAGAGATGTCCTCCTCTTGCGTAAACAGCCCAGCCTTCTTGATTGTTAATTCCTAACTTAAAAGGTTCTCTGTTATTAGGATCTTGTTTCAGTGCAATATATTTTTCTCCCCAATACACCCTTTTATCATTCATTTTAGAATAAGGCCAGAGTACAATTTGCCTATTTGGAAGTAAATCTGTATCCCTATTTGGCTGAGGAATTATTTCAATTCCTTCTGTGTTTAATACTGTTATTGTCCATGCTGAAAGTTCAATAGGCCATGCTCCAAGATTGGTTATCCTGTGTATAAGCCTTACTCTACTCTCATCAGGACTTAAGATTATATCGATTTGCTTTTGTGTATTAACCCATTTTTCTGGTTTTTGAATAAGTCTCACACCGTTTTCTATTTCATGCCAATCAACTTCATCATTGTCTGGTATATATGTCCTCTTTCTATCTTCGGGGCTATGCCACAATCTATGGCCGCCATAATATCTGTATTCGTCACCTCCTTTTAAGCCAATAGTTTTAGGGTCCAAATTAAATTCGTTTACATCATTTTCAAATCCAAACCTTACAATTCTTGGGCCTATATCAGTTGTAGCCACAACATCAATAATGCCATTAGACAGTTTTATACTGTTTTCCCATCCTAAAAAGTTTATTTTGTCAATTTTTATTGCCATACTATTTTCATTCCTTTCTGCATAATTTTTTATTTTTTTCATTACCTCAGTAGGTAAGATTCTTCGCTGCGCTCAGAATGACAGAGAGGGGTTATAATACTTCATCCATGACCATATTGGCAGCGCCGATGAGTGTAGCATCATCACCTAATTCAGCAAAAGCTATTCTGCAGGAAGAAAATGAATTCTCAAAAGTGCGCTTTTTAGCAGTTTCTATAATGATATCTTCAATAAGCTCACGTGCCTGCACAATCCCTCCCCCTATCAAAATGAGCTCTGGGTTAAATGTATTTATTGTATTGGCTATACCTATTCCTAAATATCTTCCTATAGTTTTTAAAGCATTGACTGCTAATTTATCGTTTAGTTTTGCTGCCTCGTATATCATCTCAGGAGTAACACTGTCTAACATCCCTTCTGCCATTTGATACACAATAGAATCCATACCCTCTTTAATAGATTTAACAACTAAATTCACTAAGGCTTTTTCTGAAGCCAACGCTTCAAAGCAACCGTAATTGCCGCAACTACATTGTGGCCCTGCTACATCAATAGTTGTATGCCCTATTTCACCCGCACCGTCACTGGCTCCAGTATATATCCTGCCATTTATAAGTATTGCTGAACCTATCCCATAGCCAACCTTTAAAAATATCATGTTTTCAACATCTTTTGCTTTGCCCATATGAAATTCTCCTAAAGCCATAGCTCGCACGTCATTTATAACATAGGTAGGTACACCAAATTTTTCTTCTACAATTGATTTTAAAGGAACATTTCTCCACCCAATATTAGGTGCAAATACAGATATACCTTCTTTCATTTTTACAGGTCCTCTAACTACAATTCCTATCCCCGATACATTTTGTGGAGATTCTTTTATTGCTTTATCAAGAACAGATGTCAACAATTCTAAAACTTCTTCTTGCTTTAAACCTCTAATAGAATTCTTCTCTTTCTTTTTTGTTTTAAGTTCTGCATCAAGAGTATATTGATGTAAGTTGTAGGTGCTTATATGAATGACAATAATACTCATAAAATCAGGATTTAATTTGATAAGTACAGGAGGCCTTCCACCATTTGATTCGCCAACTTTGTACTCCATTACAATATTTTCAGCAATGAGTTTGTTTACAATGTTAGTCACAGTCGGCGGCGTTAAATTTGTCTCTTTGGCAATATCCGCTCTTGAAATAGGTCCCATTTTTCTTATGATATTTAATATAACTGATTCGTTCATTCCTTTTAATAATTTGTAGCTGACTGGTATTAAGTTTTCCATTTATACCCCTTCCTTTACCCTCTCTTAAAGCCATTTGGATGATTTTTGTGCCACATCCAAGCACTTTCAATTATTTCTTCTAAAGATGGATGTTTTGGCACCCAACCTAACTCTTCTAGTGCCTTTTTGGAAGATGCCACAAGTACTGCAGGGTCTCCCGGACGTCGCCCAGTAACTTCTGCTGGAATAGGATGCCCTGTCACTTTTCTTGCAACTTCTATCACTTCCTTTACACTAAAACCTTCTCCATTTCCCAGGTTATAAATTGCGCTATTATTGTCTTTTCTCAATTTGTCCAGCGCCAGAAGGTGTGCATCTGCTAAATCCATCACGTGAATATAATCTCTTATACATGTCCCATCTTTAGTAGGATAATCATCACCATAAATCATTATCTTTTCTCTTTTCCCAAGTGCAACCTGAAGTATAATCGGTATAAGGTGCGTCTCAGGCGAATGGTCCTCTCCAATCTCGCCTGTTTCAATAGCCCCTGCAACGTTAAAATATCGCAAAGCGACGTATTTGATTCCATAAGCACTGTCTGCCCATTTTAGCATCTTTTCAACGGCAAGCTTTGTCTCACCATAAGGGCTTGTGGGATTAGTTTTATCTTCCTCTTCTATTGGAATTCTCTCTGGTTCTCCATATGTTGCAGCTGTTGAAGAAAACACGATTTTGTTGACATTGTGTTTCTTCATCGCTTTTAAAAGGCTCAATGTCCCGCATACGTTGTTTTCATAATATTTAAATGGCTCCTCTACACTTTCTCCTACAAGTGAAAAAGCTGCAAAATCAATCACCGCTTCAATTTCATTTTCTGTAAATACCTTGTCTAAAAAAGCTTCATCCCTTAAATCGCCTATATACAGTTTTCCTCCCAAAACAGATTCCTTATGTCCTGTGACGAGGTTATCTACAACGACAACTTCTTCATTTCTCCTTAAAAGTGCTGCAACTGTGTGGCTTCCAATATAACCTGCACCACCACATACTAAAACCGCCATATTTTTACCTCCTTAAGTATTTAATTTCTCCTGCTCCTTCACCTATTCCCGTTATATAGACTGTTGGCCTGTAGCCTATTTTTTGAGTGTAATTGTGAGTAACCACTTTTATAAATTCCTCTACTGCATCTTCTTTTACAATGCTTACAGTGCAGCCACCAAAGCCTGCTCCAGTCATACGGGAACCTATTACTCCCTTTAATTTTAACGCTTCTTCTACCAAAGTGTCCAGTTCTTTCCCTGTAACTTCATAATCATCTTTTAAAGAATTGTGAGATTCAATCATTAATTCTCCAAATCGGATTAAGTCTTTATCATTAAGTGCTTTTACTGCATCTAAAACTCTTTTATTTTCAGTTATAACATGCTTTGCCCTTTTTCTAAGCACTTCGTCAGGTATCAAATCTTTGTATTCTTCAAATTGTTCAATTGTAATTTCAGATAGATTTTTTACAGGCAAAGCCTTTTGAAGGTATGAAAGGGCTTTTTCACATTCACTTCTTCTTTCATTGTATTTTGAATCCAAGAGCCCTCTCCTTTTATTTGTATTTGTTATCAAAATTTTATAACCTTCTAACTTCAAAGGCACGTATGAATACTCTAATGTATCGCTTTTTAATAAAATTGCATGGTCTTTTTTACCCATTCCAACAGCAAATTGGTCCATTATGCCACAATTTACCCCAACAAAAGTATTTTCTGCCTTTTGACACAATTTCACCAATTTTATTCTGTCAATATTTAAATTGAAAACTTCATCAACTGCAACAGCAGTAACCAGCTCTATTGAAGCAGATGAGGAAAGTCCAGCGCCATTTGGAATGTTACCTTCAAACACAATTTCAAATCCAGAAAAGTCATACCCCTCATCCTGTAGCACTTTTAAAACCCCTTTCGGGTAGTTGGCCCAATCATGGCTTTTATCAAAATTGAGTGCATCAAGGTCTACTTCCACCTTTAAATCGAAATTTAAAGAAGCCATGAAAACTTTTTTGTCATTTCTTTTTCTAATCGCAGCATATGTTCCAAAGTCAAGGGCACAAGGAAATACATAGCCTCCATTGTAATCTGTATGCTCTCCTATTAGATTTACTCGTCCCGGAGAATAGAAAAGCCTTATTTCAACATCATTTTTACCGTAGAATTTTTCAAGTGCTTCAATTACAGCCGTTTCCATTTAAGGTCTCCTTTCATATCTATTTTTTCAAAGCCTACTGTTTTTATAAATCTTTCAAAGGCTTTTTTCCCTTTTTCATCTCTTTTAAACACTCCTGCATCTAAAAGAACCTTCAAAAATTTATTTCCAACCTCCTGTTTTATATAGCTTTCAGCTTCTTCCCTAGTGCAGTTAGTACCATATTTTAAAACCAATTCTTCAATCCATGGAATATGTTTGTATAAAGGACTGCTTTCACCATACAAGTCTGGGCTAAATTTTTCTTCCCCTATTAAAAACTTAATAATTTCCTCCAGCTCAAATTTAAGCCTTCCTGGCAAAACTGCTAATCCCATAACTTCTATAAGTCCAATGTTTTCTTTTTTTATATGGTGAAGTTCCTCATGAGGATGGAAAATTCCATAGGGGTATTCATCTGTTGTCCTGTTATTCCGAAGGACAAGGTCAATTTCAAATTTCCCCTGTTTATTAATCCTCGCAATTGGTGTAATCGTATTGTGAGGAATGAGTTCCCCATTCTTTTTAGTATATGCCAATATGTCACAGGATTCATCACTATAGTCCTTCCAGGTATTCAATATATGTGAAGAAAGCTCTATTAGTTTATCCTTGTATTTACTTGAAAGGCGAATTGCAGACATAGGCCATTTGACTATTCCTGCTTTAATGTTAGGATATTGAGGATGTATAAAGTATTCATCTACAGGAGCCTCTTCCATTGGAAAAACGTGCCTTCCCCCTTGAAAATGTTCATGGGATAAAATCGAGCCTCCCACAATTGGCAAATCTGCATTGGAGCCCATAAAATAATGGGGGAATTGCTCAATAAAATCAAAAAGCCTCACAAAAGTTTTTTCTGATATTTTCATTGGAATATGGGATTCATGGAGCAAAATGCAGTGCTCATTGTAATATACATAAGGTGAATACTGGAAATACCATTGCTCTCCCGCAACTTTTACCGGGATTATTCTTAAGTTTTGCCTTGCTGGATGATTTAAATTTCCCGCAAAACCTACATTTTCAATGCACAAAAGGCACTTTGGATATCCTGACTGAGGAATTTTCTTTGCCGCCTCAATTTCTTTTGGATCTTTTTCTGGCTTAGAAAGATTTATAGTGATTTCTAAAGAACCGTATTCTGTGGGAGTACGCCAATATAAATTTTGTGAAGTTCTATCCATCCTGATGTAATTGGAGGCTTGAGATAATTTGTAAAAATACTCTGTGGCTTTTTTAATCCCCTTTTCAGAGGCAATGGTATTAAACTTTTTTACAACTTCTGATTCTCTTGGCATTAAAAGCCCCATAATTCTTGCATCCATTAAATCTCTATGGGTAACAGTATCCTCAATAAGTCCTATCTGTACCGCATAGTCCAACAATTTGTTTAAAATAGGAGAAGGGCTGCCTAATTCCTCCTCAGAGACCTCCCCTTTATAAGGTTTTTCTATTTTAAATAAATCCATAAGTGCATTGCGGCTTGGAATCACATCTAATTCCTCTATCAAGCCTTTTTTAAGTGCAAACTTTATAAGCCGCTCGATGTGTAATGCTACCTCTCTGGAATCCATAATATATCCTCCGCTGACTTTATTATATTTTTTAATTAAGTCTGTAATAAAAAAGAAATTCACAGCATACAATTGCTTTGTTAAAACAGCAGATTTATTAAAACATGACATTCACATGCAATGAAAAACATTTAAGAGAGTTTGTTTATTATTTTAATTAACCTCTTTTTTATTTATATTCGACATATATTTAAAAATTCCTTCTAGTTTATAAAAAGTTTTCTAGATATTTTTATAAAGGTGGTAAATAGCATATACGATTAACCAATTATTTTTTCAAAAGATGAGGTATTAAAATCGGTGATATTCGATGACTTAAAAATTAATTTGAAAAATATATTTTAAAAGTGCAGAAAATAGCTTCTCTGCACTTTTATTTGAAAATAAAATCCATTTTTAAATATAGATTTTTACTATTTCGATTAACTGCCTATTTTTCAACACTTTCCATACTTAATTTAGACATTATTTTAATTATGCACGTAAACTTCTATCTTTTCTAGCTGAAAACCGCATCAGGAAACATATGTAACTCCCATATAGACAATACTTTATACGTTTCTGCCAATCTTTCTTGAACTTCTATATTTTTATCCTTTGCTTCAAAATAGCCTTTTTCTATGCCTTCTTTATACCATTTCTTTGATTGTTCATAAAAAAGTTGATATATTAGAGGCCAGTTATGATTTTCGAATTGACTCTTATGCGCTCTTATAGCCTCTATTTTCCTTTCCCAATAATTTGTAATATCTATATAAGTATTAGGATAAGGGGTAGAATAAAACGCTATCTGTTCAATTGTTACCGATTCTCCTAAATGAGGTAATGACAAATTCCTAGCAACTAACATCGCTGCCGCTACTGCTTTTCCTGTTTTTTGATGGTCGGGATGAGCTTCGTAGGGTGTCCATGGATCTACAGTTAAAACTAATTCTGGGCGTATTGACCTAAAAATTTTCACTAGATTTTCTGTTAGCTCACTTATAGAATAATCTCCTCCGTCTTCAAATAATAAATCGATATATTTCGAAACACCAAGTATGCGTCCAGCTTCTTCTTTTTCTTTATGACGGATTTTTATAATTTCTTCATGAGAAATATCTCTACCAGATAATCCTCTTCTGCCATCAGTAACAGTAGCAAAAACTATCTTTGCCCCTTTATCATTCAAAATCGATAAAAGTCCACCTGCTCCAATTTCATTATCATCCGGATGTGGTTGAACACACAAAATGGATTTTACTTCAAGGATATGTGGCAAATTAAGAAAAGCTCTCATATTCATCTTTTATATCCCTCCTATCTGTGGTATACATGAATTTTACAAGCTAAATACTATTTGTTTTTCATCACCGGAATAAACTTGTACATTTTTATAATAAACACTTGCCTTTCGTTTTTCATATCGAGGTAAATAAAATTTGATAGTTTTATATTTTAAAATATATTTACCTCTTATATCGATTTTAATGACTATTTCTTTTGTAGAAGATATCAGTTCCACGTCAACAAATGCATACTCTCCATTTAAATATTCTTCGCTTATTCCATCATCTTCAAAAAAGCTTACAGATGTTATTCCCTCCTCTCTGTGTGGAACTATCCAAAATGCTCTTTCTTCTATGTTCTCTTTTCCAAATTCCAATTTACCATCATTAAATGGAATAACTGAACCACCACGAATAAAAAAGGTAGGAAAAGACAAAGGCGTCTCAACTAACACTACTTGTCCTCCTTCATACATCTTTTGCGTCCTAAATTCCATCCAGCCATCATTGTAGAGTGGTAAATAAACTTCTCTCTCATGTGTATTTTCTTCATATACAGGACAAACCAAAATGTTAGGCCCTAACATCAAGTCATCAATATTTAATAAAAAAGTTTTTTCATCATATTCAAATTCATAAAATACAGGCCTAATTATTGGTTTGTAGAATTCATGTGCTTCATAAAACAATTGATAAAAATAAGGCACCAACTTTTCTCTAAAATTAATAAGTTCTCTAACTTCATCTATAATTTCTGGATACATCCATGGTTCATTGACAGTTCCATCGGTATTCCAAGAATGTATAGTAAATCTAGGTAAAAATATGCCATATTGAATCCATCTCAAAAATAGTTCGGGAGTAGGAGCTGGTCCAAAAAAGCCTCCCACATCATGTCCAAAATTGTATACCCCGGACAAAGTTAATCCTATACCTATATAGTGATTGTACTTAAGTGTCTTCCAATCAGTATAGTTATCACCACTCCATGTTTGGCAATAGCGCTGCATTCCAGGACACCCTGAACGCGAAACCAAAAAAACACCTTTTTGAAGCGTCATATTCTTTTTGGGCCTCAAAAGATGCTTTTATCATTAAAAGTGGCATCAAAGCTCTTATCTTTCCAAACTCAACCTGCTCTCCATATCCATTTACTATAGCTTTAGAATCCCACACTTCAAATTCATTATTATCATTCCAAGTTCCATCAATTCCATAATCTAACAATGTATTTTTTATTTTTTCTTTCCACCACTTATAAGTATTAATATTTGTAAAATCTAAATAAGAACCAATATCATCCCATAACTGCGCTAATTCAGGCTTTTCTCCTTCTCTATGTATTACAAACATACTTTTATCTTTTAGTTCTTTATAGCTGGGATGTCCTAACAGTAAAAATGGTTTAATATTAGCCACTATTCGCACACCTTTTTTATGATAATACTCTATTAATTTTTGAGGAGAAGGAATTTTACTTTTATCCCAGTTAAAAACATATCTTTTGCCATTTTTAGTAGTATAACCTGATGAAAGATGAAAAGAACGACAAATAATATCATTTTTTTTTGCATTTATCTATGAATTCTAATAATTTACTTTCAGCATCTTGTGATTCTGTGTAGGACATAGAAGAACCTGAATATCCTATACTCCATTTGGGAGGAAATAATGGTTTACCTGTTAACCAAGTAAATGAAGTAACTACTTCTTGTATAGAAGGTCCCGCAATAAAATAATAATCTAAATCTCCTGATTCTGCTGCAAAATAGCGATATTGACAGCCATGATAACCGTCTCGTTCTAGCCCAAAGTCAAACACAGATGCTGACATAACGTCATAAAATATGCCAAAACTAATACCATAATCATGATTTCGAGTGATATAAAATGGTATATGTTTATATAAAGGGTCTGTTTTTTCTGCATCATATCCTAAAGCATCTATATTTAACATTCTAAAGCGTTTTCCCTTTCTATCAATTTCTCCGCTTTTCTCTCCTAACCCATAATAAGATTCATTTCCTATTATCTCTAAATAATGATAGAGACCTTCCCCTAATGATTCTAAAAAATTATAATTTTGTGTTTTTCTATCAGATGCTACCAAGCACCATTTGTTATCTTTTTTGATAAACCATTTGCAATAAAAACCATTGAGGTTTACTTTAAGCATTAAGCGAGAAGTATAAACCAAAAATTCTTCTTCTTCTATTTTCCAATTATATTTAGGTAAAGAAAAAGGTGATAAATCAAATTTATTTCTTCCTGACAATGGTATATCATTCATTCCAGGAGCAATCCACCAAGTGTTCTTTATATTTAGTTCTTTTTCTTGAATCAATATTCGCATTATATTTTCTTCTAATACAAAAACATAAATATATACTTCCTCATCAACAAGTTTAAAGAAAAAAGTACTATTTTCTTCTTTAACTAAATTAAATCTGTTGTTTAATATAATCACAATAAAACCTCCTTAAAATCATTGCTACATTCTTTTCCATCACAATAAATTTTTATAGCATTATTTTCTACAATTATATCCATTATTTTACCTCTATACTGTATTCCCCTAAATTCACAATCACCCCAAGGCGGTACTTTCAGCTTAATCTTCTTTGTTAAGGAGGGGCTCATCCCCAATCCTCCTTGTAAAATAGCAGCAGCAGAAGTAGAACTCCAACCTTGCAAATTAGAACCTTTGGGAAATACAGGACTATAATATTCAACCGGAGTCAGCCAATCCTGCTCAAGAGAATACTTAAACCATTTTAAGAGTGGATATTCCCAATTACCCTTACCCAATTTTAACTTACCCCAAGCATATATTCCATCCCAATAAGGCCAATCACTGCCGTTATGATATCGAAACGGATCTATACTTTTTTCTACTAGGTCTACAATATTAGTATATAAAGGATAACAAACCATAATACCCCAATCACCAAAAGGTTGCTCCTTATTGTTTTTAGTTTCTAATAATTGTTCACTCTTAGATATTATTTGATATTGGTATTCCTCAGATAATAAATCAAAAATAACTGCTAGATTCCATTCTATAGAAAAATTTTTTTCGCTCATTTCTTGATTTTTGTAATTAATAAATCCATACTTTTCAATAACGCCAATTAACCTTTCTTTTAACAACTCCGCTTTGTTATACCATACCATTGCTTTATCGTTCTGACCTATATATTCAAGAATTTCTGCGTAATTCATAACCGCTTTAATATACAAAAGTAAATCATAAGCGACAAATCCCCTTCTATAAATATTATCAACCCAGTCATTTCTATTATAAGTTTTCAAATCCAAAGTCTTTAAATCTATATCATAATTACTTATAATTCGTTCGATTAAAGCTATAAGTGGCTCATTTTTTACTTTCCTATATAGAAAATCATTATCATTTGTCCACGCTAAATAATCATATATCATCATGACAAAATATAAAGGAGAATCTGCATGATTTTCCCAGAATGCAGTTCCATCCAAAAGTATGACTGCACTTGGTGCTTTTCCTAAATTATCAATCCCATAAGCCAAAGACAATATTTCTTCTTTTACCAATTTAGGTTTATAAGGTAGAATAGATTGAATTGTCCAATATCCATCCCTATAATAAGTTCGTGGAGGATTTTGATAATTAACTCCAGCAATAAACCCCCTTATAATATTTTTTGATTCTTTATAAGTCGATAAAGAAGTATTTATGCAAGAAGTATATAAACTATTCAAATAATCATTCTCACTTTTAAAACGAGACACTAACCAATTAACGTATTCTTCGGTTTCTTGCAAAGCTTTTTCCCAATTTTTCAATTTTAAGCACCATTCATCTTTTTTTAATTTTTCCCCAAAATCTATTACAAAAGGAATAGAAACATTACTTTGTTTTTCAATCTCCAATTGATATACTAACCCAAATTTTATATCCTCTCTTCGAACATTTCGTGGAAGGTAAGAACTCCCTAACATCAAGTTAAAACCATTAGCATACTCAATAGTAAATAACTCATCTTCTTGCTTCATTGTTATAGGTAATTTATTTTTCCCTGCGAAATTGATATTTTTTAGTAAAATCTTTATCTTATTAAAAAATTTCTTATCTTGTAAAAAAGAAAATTTATAAAATGATACTAAATCTATTTCTGCACCAAAATGGAGATTAAAAATAGCAGGAATCTTACCTTTATTTTTTATATGGTATATTATATAGATTTCATTATCAATTCCACAAAATTCTTTAACAGTAATTTCTATATCTTTATATATTTCATAAATAATTTCTTGATAATTGCCGACAGATAGTACATTTTTTTTATGGGTAATAGGTAATCTTTCTCCATCAATCGCCCAACCATTATACCAACTACTAGGTACGAAAATATCCCATAACCCTACTATACTATAATAATTGATATTTCCATTTCCATCAAATTGCGCAGTAATTTTTCTGTTCGAAATATCGTAATTTACCGGCTCAAACCATAATTTTTCGCTTATAATTTTCCCTTCTTTACATGTATTCATAAGTTAAATCACCTTCTAAATCTATTCTTTTAATCCACTGGTCACAATACCTTTTACTAATTGTTTCTGGAAAATTAAAAATACTATAAGAACTGGTATCATAGAAATTACTGACATAGCAATTAAACTCGGCCAATCAACGTTAAATTCTCCTATAAAATTGGAAATTGCAAGTTGAATCGTATATTTTTGCGGATCACTAATCACTATTAATGGCCACAAAAAATCATTCCATCTCCACATGAAAGAGAAAATAGCCAATACCGATATTACTGGTTTTGCTATTGGAACTATTATATTCCAAAATAATCTCCATTCAGAAGCCCCATCAATTCTAGCTGCTTCTAATAATTCATCTGGAACTCCTAATAAATATTGTCTAATTAAAAATACACCCGTTGGAGTAGCTGCAGGTGGAATTATAATTCCCCACAGACTATTATATAATCCCAAAGTTCTTATTACTATAAAAATTGGTATCATAATTATCTCCAAAGGTATCATTAATGTAGATAAAAATCCTATCAAAATTAGATTACTTCCATAAAATTTATACTTTGCTAAAGCATAGCCTGCCATTGTATTAATTATTAATGTAATAATTGTAGATAAAATTGTTACAACAGTAGTGTTATAAAAATAAACTCCAAAATTTCCTTTTTTAAAAGCTGTTTCAAAATTAACAAACGTTATTTCCTTTGGAAATAATGATGGTGGCCATTTATATAAATCTGTAGGAGTTTTTAAAGATGACAATACTATCCATAAAACGGGAATTAGAAATAACCCACTTATTATTATCAAAAGTAAGTATACTAATAATTTTTTTAAATTTTTTTTGTATTTCATGATATTTCTCCTCCTCGAGCGGCTTTAAACTGCAACCACGTTAATATTGCTATAACAAAGAACAATATTATAGACATTGCACTAGCATATCCCATCTTCGTCTTTGTAAAAGCAAACTCATATATATGTTGTACAACATAAGTCGTATCTCTACCCGGCCCACCACCTGTTAAAGCTAAAATCAAAGGAAAAGCTTTAAAAGCATCTATTAAAGATAATATAATTATTAATAAACTTGTAGGTTTTAATAAAGGTAGTGTAATTTTAAAAAATCTTTGCACACTCGATGCCCCATCTATCTCAGCTGCTTCATAATAAGTAGCAGGTATACTTTCTAAAGCTGCAATAAAAATAACCATATAAAACCCTATTCTAGACCATAAGCTCGCAATTACTACCGTCATGTTAGCATTGAAACCATTCGATAGCCAAGGAATTGGTTTATATCCCATTAATTCGATTAGATAATTTAATACTCCAAAACTATCGCCAAATATCCATTTCCAAATAAGACCAACTACAATAAAAGACACCATTGTAGGCCAGTAAATTATGGCCCTAAATATTCCTCTAAAAGCAATTTTTTGTGTTAACAATAATGCTGTTCCTAGAGCACCAATGTATATTAACGGAACAACAACTATGGCATATATTGTGGTTCTTAGAAACGATTGCCAAAAAAGATGGTCATGCAAAATATTTATATAGTTCTTTAAACCTATAAAATTCATTTTTGATAATCCGTCAAAATTCGTAAAAGAATAAATCACTCCATATAATGCAGGAATTATTACAAAAATGCCAAAAATAAGCAAATTAGGAGTAAGAAATAAATATGGAACTATTTTTCTTTTTATTTTATATAATCTATAACTTTTTCCCATAATCAGCACCTCTTGTTTTGATATATATTTTAGTGAAAATAAGCGGGCAATGAAAATTGAATTATTCCCACTACCCGCTTATTTTGTTGTATTACTTATTTTGCTGTGCTTCTTTTATTGCTTCTCTCGCTAGCTGCGCCACATGATCTAACGCTTCTTTAGCAGTTTTCTTGCCTTGGAGTACTTCTACTACAGCTGCTTTTAAATCACTTGTAAATTTAGGAATGATATCCTGCCTTGACCAATCATAAGATGCTGCTGGTGGTGAAACAGCTAATTCATTACTAAAAACTTTAAACATTTCGGTACCAAAATCATATGTTACATCTGGATTCTTTCTTGGACTCAGGAACAATGATTCTCTAACATATTTATCATCTATCTCTTTAGAAGCGAGATATTTTATAAACTCACCTGCTTCTTTTTCAACTCCAGAATTTTTAAAGGCCATAACGAATTTTGCGCCTAAAACTGAAGAACGAATTTTTGCCTTGGGTAAATATGTGACTCCCCATTCAAAATTTTTGATTGTATCTCTGTAATTAGCTATCATCCAACTACCAGACAAGTGAGCTGCTGCAGTGCCTGACCTGAATAGATTATTAGGATTTTCACCACCTAACCAAACTGCTTTTGCAACTACATCTTCATCTACTAATTTCTTAAAGTAATTAAGTGCTTCTATGGCTTCAGGTTTATTAATATTTGTATCTGTAGCATCTTGATTGAAAATACTTCCGCCAAATTCGTACAACAACGTTGTCCATCTATGGGGTGTAAAATCCCATACTACACCATATTTTGCCCCACCATCTTTCATAACTTTTTTAATAGCAGCTGCAAATTCATCCCATGTCCAAACTTCATCAGGAGATTGAGGTACTTTTACTCCTGCTTTATCAAATAACGTTTTGTTATATATCAATCCATTAGCAGTGACTTCCATTGGAGCTGCTATAAGTCTATTATCGACTATGCAGTAATATTTTAATCCATCCAAAAATTGACTCATAAATGTATCTTTATCACCCAGATAAGGTGTCAATTCTAAAGCAGCTGAGGCAAATGCTCCCGGATTCGTTACACGTGCTAATGCTGGTGGTTTCCCCCCAGTAATCATTGTTTTTAGCTTTGCTTCTAAATCATCATATGGCACTTCAATTAAGTTAATTTCGACATTGGGATGTTCTTTCTGGTAATCAGCTATAATTTCTTTCATTACTTTCCCTTCTACACCGTCAGTAAACCATACAAAATCTAACTTGACTTTCTTTGCAGTTTCTGATGGAGCATTGGAAGAAGAACTATTTGAACCAGATTTTGTCGAAGAACATCCTCCCATAATTAATGTAAAAATTAGTAAAATTGATAAAATAATATACAACACTTTTCTGGATTTTAACATTTCCTCATTTTCCTCCTTTTTACTTTTTATATAATTTGAATATCATAGAATAACATTTTATCCTCTGCTCTTATTTTTCTTTTTTCACCTCCCTTATAATCATTAATTCATCATTTTTCAAATTATATAATTTAAATGACATAATTTTTACTATCGTTTACATCTATTCTGGAGTAAATATCCCTACCCCTATTAAATCCCTATATACTCTTTCGCGTTATTAAACGAAATATCTTGAACTATTTTCCCTAATAGCTCTATATCATTTGGTACCTCTCCATTTTCTACCCATTCACCAAGCAAATTGCAAAGAATTCGTCTGAAATATTCGTGCCTTGCGTAGGATAAAAAGCTTCTTGAGTCTGTCACCATTCCCACAAAACGACTTAATAAACCTATGTTTGCAAGAGCTTTCATTTGCTCTATCATGCCATCCTTGTTGTCATTAAACCACCATGCAGCACCAAATTGCATTTTTCCTATTATTCTGCCATCTTGAAAATTCCCTATCATTGTAGCAATCACATAATTAGCGGCTGGATTTAAAGTGTATAAAATTGTCTTGGGCAGAGCATCCTCCATTTCAAGAGAATCTAAAAGCCTTGAAAGTGAATAAGCAATCGGAAAATCTCCTATGGAATCATATCCTGTATCTGGGCCAAGATTTCTATACATCTTAGTATTGTTATTTCTCATCGCTCCAATGTGTAATTGCATTACCCAGTTTAGCTCAGCATATTTTTTACCCAAGAAAATCATTGTATATGTCTTGAAACTATCTATTTCTTCTTTCGTTAAATGTTGTCTCATTAATGCTTTTTTGAATATTTTCTCTACTTCTTGTTTTGATACTTTTTGATAAAATACGTAATCTAAAGCATGGTCAGAGATTCTGCATCCTACTGTGTGGAAAAATTCTATCCTCTTTTCAAGTGCTTGTAAAAAGTCCTCGTAATTATTTATTTCTTTTCCCGTGACTTCTTCTAATTTTTTTAGCCATGGAATAAAATCTTCTTTTTCAATTCCTAAGCTTTTGTCTGGACGAAATGCAGGTAAAACTTTTACAGCAAATTCATTTTGTTCTTTTAGCTTAATATGGTATTCTAATGAGTCTGTCGGGTCATCTGTTGTTGTTACGACTTTAACATTTGACTTTTTTATTATGTTCCTTACGTTAAATTCATCATGATTTATAACTTCATTCGCTCTTTCCCAAATAGATTTTGCTGTTTTTTCATTTAAAAGGTCATATATTCCAAAATATCTTTGTAATTCTAGATGAGTCCAATGGTAAACTGGATTTCCTATTGCCATAGGAATAGTTTTGGCATATGCCATAAATTTATCGTAATCATCAGCATTTCCTGTAATATATTTTTCCTCTATTCCATTAGCTCTCATAAGTCTCCATTTGTAGTGGTCACCATATAGCCATATTTCAGTGATGTTTTTAAATTTTTTGTTTTCATATATTTCTTTTGGGCTTAAGTGACAATGAAAGTCATAAATTGGCATATCTTTTGCATATTGATGATACAATTTCACTGCTGTTTCATTTGTGAGTAAAAAGTTTTCATCCATAAAGTTTTTCATAATCACTCATTCCTCACATTTAAGATACTTTTGTAATGTATTCTTTACTGCTCCAGGACCAGTAATTAATTCTTTAAAGTAATTTTCTATTTTCCCTCCCAGTCCCACTTCATAAAGATTTACTCCAAAAATGTTTTCATTCGAAAGAATAGGTTTTAAATTGTCTTGGACAGAATCTACATCTCCTAACTTTATATTTGAAACATGTGATTTTAAATCTTCAAGCAATGGATCCGGACTTAATGTCATTGGTTTGCCTTCATCATCCAGCCCCATCAAGTATCTTAGCCATCCTGCTATGACAAGTGGAATGTATTTTAAATCTGTCATATTTAAGTCGTCTCTTTGTTTGTAAGACTTTATCGTCTCTCCAAATCTTATTGCCATTTTTTGTGATGTATCTGTTGCAATCCTTTGTGGAGTATCTGGCATATATGGATTAGGAAATCTTACTTCAATTACTTCTCTTAAGAATTCTTTTGGATCTAAAACACCTGGATGAATGACTACAGGTAACCCTTCTTCATATCCCACTTTTTCAACAAGTTTCTTAAGACATGGATCTTTCATTTCATCCGCTATTGTACTATAATTTAGTAAACAACCGAAAATCGCTAATGTAGTATGGAGAGGATTTAAACAAGTTGTTACTTTCATTCTTTCTACTTTTTCTACTGTTTCTTTATCTGTAAAAATCACTCCTGCTTCTTCTAATGGAGGCCTACCATTAGGGAATTTGTCTTCTATTACTAAGTAGTGTATTTTTTCTGCATTGACAAAAGGTGCAATTATAGTATTTTTGCTTGTCTTGATTATATCCATTCTCTCTAAGCCGAGGTCTTCTAATTTTTTCTTCACCTCTTCAGAGGGCCTCGGCACTATTTTATCTATCATACTCAATGGAAAGGATACTTTTGTAGAATCAGTTAGATAATCCAAAAATCCTGTTTCAACAAAACCTTTTCTTTGCCATTCTTCTGCTATGGTTTTTATTGAATTGAAAAGTCTCTCTCCATTTCCAGAGAAATTATCTAAACTCAAAAGCGCAAGAGGATACTTTCCTTTTTTATATCGTTGGTAAAGCAAAGAAGTTACTTTTGAAATAATGTGTTTGGGTTTGTCTAACCCATTTTCTATATCTTCTTTAACATCTTTGATATACTCACCTGAAAAATCTTTTAAATTATAGGCTTTTTCAGTTATTGTGAAACTTGCTATCTGTAAATACGGATTAGAGAATACGTCCTTTAATCTTTCCCAATCACTGTGAGTTAGATCGGCTATTATTTTGTCACTTATACTACCTATAACTTCTATCTCAAGAGTGCCATCTAAATTCATAACTACTAACATACTTAGATTGTCATATGGAACATATATTTTTTCAATTATTTCGTAATCATATGATTCTACAGCAATTATTCCAGTTTTTGATAATCCTTTGTCTAAAAGATTTTGCTGAAGGAGTGAAATGAAGCCTCTAAAAATGTTCCCTGCTCCAAAATGTAACCATATAGGATTTTCTTTAGTCTTCTCTGCTACTTTTTCTACATCATAGTTTGGAAGTTTTATACCTGCTTTTTGCCATTTATCAATATCTCTCATACCCTCCCTAGTTAAAAGCATATCCTTTCTTCCTTTCTGTGAATTGTCTTGTAACATCACAACAATTTATTCACATATTTTGTGGATTATCTTGTGTTTATTATATATATTCTACACGAATCCAAAAAATCCTTCTTGATTTTTAAATTTTTTTATTGAATTTTTATTGAAAGAAAATGGGAGAACAGAAAACTCCCATTAATTCAACATTAACTAAATGTCAATTAGGTTTTAGTTTGCCTCCCATTCAGTGTGGAAAATTCCCTCTTTGTCTATTCTTCTATATGTGTGAGCACCGAAGAAATCTCTTTGAGCTTGGATTAGATTAGCAGGCAAGTTTTCTTCTATCATGCTCAAAAAATAATCTAATGAAGAATTAAGTACAAGCGTTGGAAGGTAAAAATCTTTTGCTAAATTAGTGATATATTTTATTGAATCAATTTTATCCATTAGGAAAGATAACGCCTTTTCACTGTTAAGAAGATTTACATTTTCTTTATTTTCTTTAATAATGTCTCTTAAGAAATCTAAAATCTTTGCTCTTATGATGCAGCCACCTTTCCAAATGCGCAATACTTCTGAAAGGTCAATATTATACTCAAAAACCTTTGAAGCTTCAGATATAAGCCATAATCCCTGAGAAAAAGATGTAAAAACACTAAAAAGTAATGCATTTTCTAAATCCTTTATTATTTTTTCTTTATCTATATCAATTTCAGGATATATTTTTGTAACTCTTTTAGCTAATTGTACTCTTTCCTCTTTAAAGAAAGACAAACTTCTCGCTTCTACTGCAAGGTTCAAAGAGGGAGTTGGTATTCCTAAATCCAAAGAAGTTTGAGAAGTCCACTTTCCTGTGCCTTTTTGTTCTGCTTCGTCTAATATGAGATCAACGAGGTATTTTCCTGTTTCTTTGTCTTTGTACTTCATTATTTTATAAGAAATCTCCATTAGGAAAGAGTTTAACTCCCCATTATTCCATTTTTCAAATATCTCTCCTATCTCTTCGGGAGAAAGCTTTAAAACCTTTCTAAGTACATCATAAACCTCAGCTATTGCCTGCATTATGGCATATTCTATTCCATTGTGGACCATTTTAACAAAATGTCCTGCTGAATCATTCCCTACATATGTACAGCAAGGACCAGACTCTGTTTGAGCAGCGATTTTTAAAAGTACATCTTTGACCATCTCGTAGGCTTCATACGTTCCTCCTGGCATTAATGAAGGACCGTGCAATGCTCCTGATTCTCCTCCTGATACTCCCATTCCCAAATAGAGTATGCCTTTTTCTTCTAGTTCTTTAATTCTCCTTGAAGTATCTTTAAAATAAGAATTTCCTCCATCAATGATTAGGTCTCCCTTGTCAAGATAAGGCAAAAGCTCCTCTATTACATCATCTACGGGTTTTCCTGCTTTAACCATGAGAATAATTTTTCTAGGCCTCTTTAAAGACTCTACAAAAGATTTGGTGTCATAATAAGGCTTAATTTGCTCATCTTTTACTTTGTTTTGCATGAATTCCTGTGTTTTTTCAGGTGTTCTATTAAATACAGATACGCTATAGCCCTTTCTAGCAATGTTTAAAGCCAAATTTTGTCCCATTACTGCTAAGCCGATTAAACCTATTTCATTCATTTACTTTACCTCCTGTTTTTATAATTTGCTGTGAAGTTCAAAAAGTTCTTTGAGATTTTTAGTTAAAACTCTAAAAAATTGAAATTTTTTCTCGTAACACTCTATTTTTTCTTTAGAAGGCACATAAGTATTTTCTATTTTTACCATTTCTCTTGTGGCCTCAATCAAAGTTTTGTACCTTCCCATTGCATAATAGCCTAAAAGTGCAGAGCCTACAAGAGCAGGTTCTTCTACATTAGACACCTTAATTGGCAACCCTAAAGTAGAAGCAAAAATCTCCATCCATAGGGGCGATTTTGTGCCTCCTCCTCCCGCTCTAATTTCTTTTATTTTTACATTATTGTCCTTTAAAGCCTCATAAAGCATCCTTAGGGAAAAGGCAACTCCTTCCATACTGGCTCTTATCATGTGGCCTTTATTGTGGGTGTTTTTTAATCCAAAAAACACTCCAGAAGCAATGTTCCCTATTTCTTTGTCTCTTTCTCCGGTTAAATAGGGAATGAAAAAGAGATTTGATGAGTCTCCTTTTGAAGCTTCCGCTGTCAATTCATCATAAGACATATTAAATACATTATCTCTCAACCATTTTAAAACAATTCCTGCATTGTTTATAGCAGCACCAATAAACCATTTCCCTGAAGAAAGGTAATAAGTTTGAAGCCTCATGGACTCTTCTTTATCAAATATAGCTTCAGGATAAGCTACTCTAAACATTCCAGTAGTCCCTATGTTTATTGCACCAACTTCTTCTTCAAAGGCTCCAATTCCTATGCCTACAGCTCCTCCATCGTAAACTCCTGTAAGCACTTTTACATCTCCTGAAAGTCCCAAAAGCCCTTTTGTCTCAACAGGCAAATCAGCTAAAATTTTGTCAGAAGGCACTATTGTGGGAAGTCTATTTTTATCTATCCCCAATATATCAAGAACGTAATCATCCCAATCTAAAGTATTTACATTCATATAACCAGTTGCAGAAGATATGCTAGGCTCTGTAAAAGGCTCCCCTAAAAGTTTTAGGAGAATAAAGTCTTTGGAGCTTAAGAAAAACCTAGTTTTGTTAAATATCTCATTTCTCTTTTTCTTAAGCCAGTATATTTTAAATAAAGGAGCATGAAAAGTAGGAGTATAGCCAGTTCTTTTGTAAACTTCTTTTACATCCATTGTCTTTAAAAATTCTTCAAATGTTTCTTTTGCCCTTAAGTCCAAAAGAGTCATCATGCCCATCAGTGGATTTAAATTTTCATCTACAGGTATTAGCCCAAACATGTAGGAAGAAGGCACAATTAAAGAGATTTTATCTTCAAATCCTTTTGCCGCCTCTTTAACTGCTTCTACAAAAGCCGCAAAAAGAACTTCCGGATTATGTTCCGCCTTTCCTTCATTGTCTCTTTCTATAGGCGTTTCTTTTCTATATAAACTTAAAATATTTCCTTTTTCATCCACTACACCTGCTTTTAGATTTGTAGTACCTATGTCAACAGAAAGAATCAATTCTTTCTCCATGACTCCCCCTCCAAAACTTCTTTATTTATGACCCCATCAGGAATTTCTCCTCTTAAGACTTTTTCTACATCGGAAACAACCTTATCCCCCATACCTCTTAAGCATTCGTAAGTGTAGGCAGATGTGTGAGGAGTGATTATGACATTGTCAAAGGCTAAAAGGGGGTGATTCTCATCAATGGGCTCACCTTCTACTACGTCCAATCCTACTCCTGCAACTTTTTCTCCTTTCAGTGCTTTTACCAAAGCTTCTGTATCTATAAGTTCACCTCTTGCAGTGTTAACAATAAAAACATTTTTCTTCATCATAGAAAATTCTTTATGAGACAGCATGTGATAATTTTTTTCATTGAGTGAGGCATTTAATAAAATAATGTCAGAAGTTCGTAAAAGTTCTTCTAAAGAAACAGGCTGTGCTCCTCTTTTTTGTATCTCCTCTTCTGAAAGATTAGGGTCATAGGCTATCACTTGTGCACCAAATCCGTATTTTAATATTTCTGCAACTCTACTCCCAATATTCCCAATACCGATTATTCCTGCAGCTTTATCTTTTATCTCATACCCCATAAAACTCGCTCTTTCCTGCCATTTGCCTTCTCTAACTTTTAAAGAAGCTTCTCTTACTTTTCTCATTATATCTAAAAGAAGGGCAATTGCATTTTCTGCCACTGCTTCTCTCTCTACAATTCCAGCAACTTTTGTGACAAGAGTACCTTTTTCTGTGGCGCTTTTTATGTCTATAGCATCATATCCTATGCCATGTCGGGTTATTAAAAGAGTCTTGTCTTTGTATTCAAAAAATTCTCTGTCGTAATAAGGTTTTACACTAGCAATAATCACAGAATAGCCCATTAATTTTTCTGCTAAAGCCTTTCCCCTCATGTCATGAGGAAGTTCAAATCTTTCCACTTCCCCCAATGCTTTTAACCTCTCAATATGGTCAGGAAAATGTTTGCCAAAACTGCTGGAGTTGACAATCGCAATTTTTACACTCATTTTTATCTTCCTTTCTTTATATGTTAAATATTTCTTTCAAGTGATTTTCATGTTTTTTGCAACCAAATCATAGTGCTCGTGTTCGTATTTATTTAAAATTCAGTTTACTACTCCTTTTCTATTTTCACACGACTTCAATCTTCACATAATTTTTTAATTCCTCTATTATCTCTTTGTTTTCCTCTCCAGAAGTTATTATTTTCTCAATCTCTTCAAAAGTAGCAAAAGATACCATTGCAACTTTCCCAAATTTGCTGCTGTCAGCTACAACAATTACTCTGCTGGCGGACTTTATCATGGCTTTTTTCGCTTCCGCTTCAAAAATATCAGAGGTGGTAAGCCCTTTTTCCAATGAAATTCCACCTGTCCCTAAAAATAATATGTCGATGTTGTATTTACCTATACAATTTAAGGTTTCAAACCCTACCATTGAATGATTATCATGCTTTAATTTGCCACCAGTAATAAAAAGATTGATGTCAGGGTTGTTGGCTAATTCTGTAGCAATGTTTAATGCATTCGTCACCACCGTTATGCCTTTGAAATTTCTGATGGCACGGGCTATGTGATATGTGGTAGAACCGGCATCTAAAAATATGACATTGCCTTCTTGTATTTCTGCCACAGCCCTTGCTGCTATTTTTTGTTTTTCTTCTATATGCTCTTTAAATCTTTTAACAAGGGGAGGTATAATTATATTTTCTTTCAATACTGCTCCTCCATAGTTTCTTTCTACTAGCCCCTGTCTTTCCAACTCTTCCAAGTCTCTTCTTATTGTCTCATCAGAAACATTAAACATCTCACAGAGTTCGGATACTTTAACAGCTTTTTTCTTTAAAATGATTTCTTTAATTTTATCTCTTCTAGTTGAAACAAGCATTTACATCCTCTCCTACACTTATTAGTCATTCTTATTTTTACCATAAAATAAATAAATCAACAACTTTACTGGATATAATTTAAAATACACATTTTATTTGTGGATTCTATTGCTTTTATTATATTAATTCTACACAAATCCAAAAAATCCTTCTTGGTTTTAAAAATTTTTTCTTGGCTTTTATGGAATTTATGGAATTGAAAAAAGGAACCCATAAAAGGATTCCTTTAAAATATTATTTATTCAATATATCTTTATTTACTAAAGTGCGAGGCACTCTTCCTTCTATTACATCAATTATGTTTTGAGCCACAAGTATTGACATGTCTCTTCGCGCTTCTTCTGTTGCACTTCCTATATGAGGAAGCATTACGACATTGTCAAGCTGTGCTAATTCTTCTTCAAATATGGGCTCTCTTTCGTATACGTCTAAGCCTGCTGCATATATGTCCTTGTTTTTTAACGCTTTTACAAGGGCTTTTTCGTCTACAACAGGACCTCTTCCTGTATTTATCAATATGGCAGACTTTTTCATCAATTTTAATTCTTTTTCTCCAATCAAATGTCTTGTTTCAGGAGTTAATGGCACATGTATGGAAACAAAATCAGATTCTTTTAGCAAAGTATCCAAGTCTACATACTGAGCTCCTGTCTCTTCTTCAAACTCTTTTTTAGGACTTCGTGCAGTGTACAAAATCTTCATGTCGAAGCCTTTTGCCATTTTAGCAAAAGCTTGTCCTATGCGACCTGCACCTATTATTCCTAATGTCTTGCCTGTTACGCCTTTTCCTAAGAAAAGCATTGGCGCCCAACCTTGGAATTTTCCTGATCTCATAAATTTATCAGATTCTACCACTCTTCTTGCAGTTGCAAAAAGAAGAGCCCAAGCCAGTTCCGCAGTAGCGTTTGTCAACACATCTGGAGTGTTTGTTATGTACACTCCTCTTATTGTAGCTTCTTCTAAATCTATATTGTCAAATCCTACAGCATAATTTGCAACAATTTTCACATCTTTTGCAGCTTCAAAAAACTCTTTGTCTACTTTGTCTGTAAGCTGTGTGATTACAGCATTTTTGCCCTGTACTTTTTCAAGTAACTCTTCTTTTGTAAGCATTCTGTCGTAAGGGCTTACTTCTACCTCGCAATACTTTCTCAAAAGATTAAGTCCCTCTTCAGGAATAGCTCTTGTCACAAAGACTTTAAACATTTGTATCACTCCTCCAGTTAAAATATGTTAATCAATACCAAAAATATTGGTATTGTCAAAAACGAAGCCAAGTTTGTAACAAACACCAAATCTCTACAAGTATTTCAACCATTTTTGATATGACCATTTTATTCCACCTCAATTGCTCTTACTTTTGATTATACCATAAATTTTAAACTAAATAAAAAGCAAGCCCAACCACAGCGGTTGAGCTCTTTTGTTTCTACTTTACAAATTGGCTTAAGTGTTTTAATCCTAAAAGAAGCCCTTCTTTTACTTTTTCTTCACTGCCTTCATATAGAGGGTCTTCATGTTCTATGCTTATTACCCCATTATATCCATTGTCTTTTAGCGCCTTTATAAACTTGCCCCAATCTACATTTCCCATACCTGGCATTCTATATCTCCAGTATCCAAATTCGCCATGCGTTCCTGTGTAAAGCTGTCTGTTGAAAACTCCATATCGCTTAAATTTATCCTCAAACACTTCTGTGTCTTTTGCATGTACATGAAATATTCTATCTTTAAACTCTGGTATCACATCTATATAGTCTATAAACTGCCAAACAAGATGCGAAGGGTCAAGATTTAAACCAAAGTTTTTAGAAGGTATCCTTCTAAACATCTCCTCCCAAAGCTCTGGTGTAAAAGATATAGTTCCTGGAAGGCCAGGTACCTGCCATCCTTTCATAGGACAATTTTCGATTATAATTTTTATTCCTTTGTCTTCCGCATAGCTTATTATATCAGTAAAAACTCTTCCAAATTCATCAAAATTGTCTTTGATGCTCTTTTCAATGTTTCTCCCTACAAAAGTCCCCACCATGTCAGTCCCAAGCATCTGTGCCGCATCAATGCACTTTTTTAAGTGATTGTTTATAAACTTTCTCTTTTCTGGGTCTCTGTCAAGGTTGTTGTCATAATATGCAAGAGATGAAATTGTGAGCCCGTACTCCTTAAAATATTTTTTTATTTCTTCCGCCTCTTCAGGTGTGAGATTTTCTACATCTATGTCACTTGCAGAATAATCCCTCGTATTGTCTTTAGGCCAGCAGGCAATTTCCAGTGATTTAAACCCATTTTCACTTGCCCACTTAGCTTTTTCTTTAAGAGGCATATTCCCAAGACATACTGTTAAAAATCCTAAATACATCTACATTTCCTCCTCTAAAATCTTTTTTAAATTTTCAAAACTAATTTTCACACTTTCAATTGGAGGTCTTTTACACACATCCTGTTCAACAATTAGCCATTTAACTCCATTTTCTTTTGCAATTTTTATTACTTCTTTAAAATTGATAATTCCATTTCCTATTTCAGTAAAAGACCTGTCCTCTTTATCCATGTCTTTTAAGTGAATTAAAGGTAGTCTATTGGAGAATTTTTTAAGATATTCTACCGCATCAACTCCCGCATATGTAACCCAATACGCATCGATTTCAGCTTTTACAAGGTCTTTATCTGTATTTTTGTAAAGTATATCAAGTCCATATTCTCCATCGTATATTTCAAATTCGTGATTGTGGTTGTGATAACAAAACTCAAGTCCCTTTTCCCTACACTTTTCACCTATTTTATTAAACAACCTTGCTGTTTTAATATAATCCTCTCTTGACTTGTACTCATTCCACGGACAGACGATGTATTTATTGCCTATTTCAAGGTTATAATCTATCACTTCCTCAAGATTGTTTTTAAGTAATTCTATTCCTACATGACTACCAGCAGCTTTTAATCCTAAATTATCAAGCGTTTTTCTTAATTCTGATGCTTTTAAACCGCCATATCCTGCAAACTCCACTCCTTCGTATCCTATTTCCGAAACCTTTTCAAGAGTACCTATAAAATCTTTTTGTGTCTCCTCTCTCAAAGTGTAAAGTTGAAGTGCTATAGGTATACTCATTTTAATTTTTTCCCCCTTTAACCTAAAACTATTTCCTTACCTTTTTCAGCTGATTCATAGGCACCTCCTATTATTTCCATGAGTTTTGCCCCTTCTTCAGCAGAAGCCAAAGGCTCTTTGTCATTTTTTATACAGTCAACAAAATGTTCAAATTCATTTAAAGGCGATTTTGGATAATTGGTGTCAGGAACTATGTCAATCAATGTATCAACAATTTCCGAAAATACTTTAAGCTGTCCGTTTTTAAACCATATGCCACCTTTATCACCTAAAATTTCATAGTAATTGTAATCTTCCTCAATGTTGGAAGCCCAGCTGAATTCAAAGTCAATTGTGGCACTATTTTTAAGCCTTACGAAGCCTACTGCCATATCCTCCACATCGTAAATTCCATCCCCGCTTTTTGCATAATTCCAGCTGTTTAAACTGTTGCTATTTGAAAACTTAGAATAAGTAGCTGATGACACAGATTGCACCTCTGGGTATCCCATGAAATACAAGACTAAGTCTAAAAAATGTACTCCCAGGTCAATTAGAGGGCCTCCTCCAGACAATTTCTTATTTGTAAACCATCCGCCCTTTCCAGGAATTCCTCTCCTTCTCCTCCAGCCAGTCTTTACATGGTATATTTCGCCTATATACCCTTCCTCTATATATCTTTTTACAAAGAAAGATTCATTTGTAAACCTATTATTTAATCCTATCATAAATTTCCTTTTGTATTTATTTTTTGATTCAATGACCTCATAAGCTTCTTTTGCATTTAGAGTTATAGGTTTTTCACAATGCACATGAATTCCCTTTTCCATAGCTTTTATAGAAATAGGCGCATGTAAATAATTTGGGGTACACACGCTTATAAGGTCTGGTTTTTCTCTTTCAAACATTTCTTCATAATCTGTATAAACGTGAGGTATATTGTACTTTTCCGCTAATCTTTTTGCAGCCTCTATATCCGGATCAGATATGGCTACAATTTCAACATCTTCTACTTTTGAATAACCATTTAAGTGTTTGTAATCAGCAACTGACCCTGCACCAACACATGCATATTTAAGTTTTTCCATACAAAAGCCTCCATTTACCTGTTAAAATATACTGGTTCTCCTGTTTTCGCAGATGTATAAATAGCCTCTAGTATCTCAGTTACTACAAGAGCTTCTTCTGGCTTTACAACCGGCTCTGTATCGTTTATGATGCAATCAATCCAAGCTTTTGCTTCTAAAAATCCCGGGTCATCTGATTTACCTTCATAGAAATCTACTCCACCTACATCAGTAGAAACTTTAGTTGTATAAAGCCTTCCAAATTTCTCTCCATTTATGCGAAGTCCATCTCTCATGTCAGCTCCGCCTTCTGTTCCACACAAAGTAGTCATAGCCTCGCCAACTTCTAAAGTATTTAAAGCCCAACTGGACTCTAATATAATGGTAGCTCCATTCTCCATTACTATAAATCCAAAAGCTGAATCTTCAACTGTGAACTTTTCAGGGTCCCATGGTCCCCAAGCATTCGCAGCATTTGCCTTTTTGCCTAATTTATAGTAGGCGCTTCCCATTACAACTTTAGGCTTATAGTTATTCATCATCCACAAAGTCAAATCAAGGGCATGTGTTCCTATATCGATTAAAGGCCCACCGCCTTGCTCTTCTTCATTCAAGAAAACACCCCATGTAGGTACCGCGCGGCGACGTATAGCATGAGCCTTAGCAAAATATATTTCTCCTAGTTCACCATTTTGACAAACTTTATGTAAATATTGTGAATCTGGTCTAAAGCGATTTTGATACCCTATAGTGAGTTTCTTACCTGTTTTCTTATATGCTTCCACCATTCTTCTGGCATCTGCAGCAGTCTTAGCCATAGGCTTCTCACACATTACATGTTTTCCTGCATAAAGAGCATCAACAGTTATGTCTGCATGAGACTTGTTGGGAGTGCAAACATGAACCACATCTATCGTTTTATCTTCAAAAAGTTTTTTGTAATCCGTATATACTTTCGCGTCTTTTGTACCATATTCTTTTGCCGCTTTTTGAGCCCTCTCTTCTATGATGTCACAAAAGGCCACCATTTCAACATTGTCTAGTTTTGCCAAAGAGGGCATGTGTTTGCCAAAAGCAATTCCTCCACAACCTATAATTCCTACTCTAAGTTTTTCTTTTACCATAAAAATTCCTCCCCTAATTATATTTAAATTTGTATTTTTAAGACAAAACTTTATTTTTTATTTTACTGTTGACTCTCTTATTATTAGCTCATGCTCTAAAAAAATCCTCTGTGGTTCTTCTAATTTGCCACTCATGTGTTTTATCAGTAGTTCCATAGCAACACACCCTAAATCGTATTTTGGCTGTGAAATAGTTGTAAGCATAGGGTCATACATAGAAGCAAAGCTTATATCATCAAAGCCTACAACCGCTATATCCTCAGGGACTTTAAGCCCTTCTTCCTTTATCGTTCTTATAGCTCCAATAGCCATGATGTCAGAGATTGCAAATATAGCAGTAGGCCTTTCTTCCATCGCCAAAAGCTGTTTCGCTGCTCTTACTCCGCTTTTAAAGCTGTAATCTCCGTATTTTATAAGCTTTTCGTCAAATTCTATCCCTGAATCTTCAAGAGCTTTTTTATAACCCGCTTCCCTCTGCTTCGTAGATACAAAGTTATTTTCACAGCTTATCATTCCTATTTTTTTATGTCCTAAACTTACCAAGTGCTTTACTGCTTTGTAAGCTGCAGAAAAATTGTCTATAGATACATATGAAACGCCTGCTCCTTCTATGTATTCACAACACTGAACGACAGGATAATTTTGGCCTATCAATGTCAATTCTTCTTTTCCCATCACAGGCGCCATAAAAATAACGCCATCCGCTAATCTGTTTTTTAAAATTTCAAGGTATACCTTTTCTCTGTTAATATCAGAATCAGTATTGCAAAGCATTACATTATAACTATTTTTATGGGCTACATCTTCTATTCCTTTTACAACCCTTGCATAAAAAGGATTTGAGACATTAGGCATCAAAGCCAATATCATTTTCGTTTCAGAACGTCTTAAATTTCTTCCAAGGAGATTTGGATGATAATTTAATTCTTTTATCGCTTTTAATACTCTTTCCTTTGTTTCTTCAGACACCGAGTCACTGCCATTTAAAACTCTTGATACTGTTGCAACAGAGACTCCTGCTCTTTTAGCAACTTCTCTAATATTAGCCATCATAACCTGGTCATCTAAACTGTGACAAACTCTCCAGTTTAGAAGGCTGGGCTATTTATAGTCCGCCCTTTCAGAGAGTGCCTATTCCCAGCAGGCGGTATTTAAGCACTCCCATAGCCCCTGCCCCAAGAAACAGGAACTCACGCCTTTACGGGTCTCCCCACTTGCCATGAATTAATAGTTTTTTTAGAGCAGAGAAATCTCTTGGTACTTTCTCAGGGGAGAGTGGAGTTACCACCGCTACCTTGAGAACTTGCCAGAAATTATAGGCACTAAAACTTGTTCCATCCAGAGGTCTTAGTACTCTTCTTGGCTCACTCTCAAGGCTTTGTAAAAATTTTATTGCTCTATTTATCTCTCTTAAATGTTTTTTCTTTAAATATATGTTTTTGACTGTTTTCTTTACATGCTCTTTTAATTCTTCTAATTCTTCTACAGTCAATGCGTTGAGAAACTTTATATAATTATCTGGTATCTTTTCTTGCAGTCCTAATCCCCTTCTTGCTATTACATAGGCTGCTGCTATATCTTTCGTTATCATGTATTGCGGTGCATATTTTAACATGCCTATTATTGATGTATAAGAAGGGTCTACCTCTATTACTTCTATCCCTTCTCTTTTTGCTAGTGTTTTTATTTTTGAAAGAAGTGCTCTATAACTAAAGTTATGTCTTATTCTTCTTGATTTTCTCCCTGAAAAGTCTCCTCTTTTACCTTTTTCTTTTATGTCTAATTCTTCAATTACTATTGCTTTTCCTTTCTTTTTTGCTATTTTTACTATCTCATGAGCATACTGCCATCTGTAATATTCTTTTTTGTTTTTATTTCCACTTGCAAGCTCTGGCATTGGTATTTTATTATAGCTTATTAGATTGCCTTTTTCATCTGTTTCTGCCCATGATATGTTGTCTGGATATGCGTTTATATCTATTCCTATGACTCCTTTTTCTTTTGTTATTTTTATTTCTGGATATTCTTCTTCAATAGCAAAATAGGCGTATATGTTGCCATTTTTAAGTTTTAATTCTACAGAGTAGGGTATGCTTGATTGGGCAATTTCCTGAAGGAGTTCTTCTCTTTTTTTATTCTTTTTATATCCTGCTTCTATTCTGGCATATACATATTTTCTTTCCCCTAGATTTATCCTTAAGAAAGTACCATTTTCTTTTACTTCTATTCTTGTGTTGAGATTTCCTTTTTTGCTTTTATCTCCTCTTGAATAGAGATTTCCTTTTCTCTTCTCCTGCCACCTAATTTTTAATTTTTGATATTCTTTCCCATTTATATGGCGTTTTTGTAGTTTTTTAAATAACTTTCTTCCTCCAAAGATTACTTTCTTTGGATTATTCCCTAATTCTTTAGAGGATTCTAATGTGCTTCTTGCTTTTATTATTGCATCATCTACATATCTTGAGTTTAAGTCAAATGTTCCCTGAAGGTCTCTTTTTAATGTGTTTCTATTATAACCTTCTAAGAGTCTCTTATATGCAAATCTCATACAAGACGACCATCTTCTCATTAAGTCTAATACTATTTGTTTGTCTTGTTGGTTTAGGAAAATGAGTTTAGTCTGTATTACTATCATGTTTTTTGCCACCTCTTTGTCCGTAAATTCTTGCTGCAAATGAGGTGACTATTGCTATTAAATCTTCTGCTAGTTCTTTATTTGCATCTTCTTCATTTTCTTTCCCGTTTAAAACTATAAGTTCCACCCCAAAGCTTTCCATGAAAAATTTAAGATATTCAAAGCCAAATCTCGCTAGTCTATCAGGATATTCTATTACAACTTTTTCAACTTCTCCTCTCTTGATTTTATTTAAAAGCTTTAATAAGCCTCTCCTGTTTTCATTTACTCCACTTGCTATTTCAGATATGACTTCATACTGCCATCCTTGGGAATCAGCGTATTCTTCAAGCCTTCTAATTTGATTCTTAAGATATTCTTCTTGTTTCTTTGTGGACACTCTTGCATACAAAACTACTTTGGATTTCGGTTTTTCTTCTATCATACCTAATAACTTCTCTATGTCTTCTTTTCTATACCTTCTTATACCTTTTGGAGTTCTAAGAGGAGTAACTAATCCTTCTTTTTCCCAGTTTATAAGTGTCCTTCGACTAATTGAGTATATTTCTCTTACATTTTGTATACTTAATAACATCTATCATCACCTAATTAAAATTATACCTCTTTGCACGATTATCGCCAACTGTTATAACCTCCTGTGTAACAGATTACATAATATTTTTCATTGATTTTCAGAAACATATCTAATAAAATGTGTAACGCATTACATTTACTATTATACCTCTAAATTAAAAAAAATCAATAGCAACAAATAAATTTTCATACTTTTATTTTAAATTTTGTTTTTTTACTTAAAAAAGACTGCCGAAGCAGTCTAACAAAATAAAAAGCATCGAAGTAAAAATACTTTACCTCGATACTATATTTTGCTGTTAAAATATTCTTCTGAAACTTGAAGCTGATTTTTTAAAATCTCTTTCCATAAATATTTTGGAATTTCACCACTTCCCATTGAAACTTTTGTCCGTCTAACATTGCCATTTTTATCACGTTTAACGTAGAAATAATGATCCGTTTGTTTGTATAACTCCCAACCGTCTCTTTCACAAAAACGCTTTAATTCTCTCCACGTTGGCATTTTATTAGTTTTTTTACTCCTTCATGACTATCTTGTAATAAGACATTTAAAATATATGGTAAATGTTTTTTACGGTTAGGAGCTGAATACCAATATTGAAAGTCGTTATAAAAGTCTTCTGCATATTCAATTAAATCATTTACTAAACGATTTAAAGCTTCTTCTTCGTTTTTTCCATTAGCAACAATATCAATTTCGTTTAATGAAATTGTTACACTCCCATTCTCTTCTTTAAAAATATTTGCTGTAAATGTATATACTTTTAACATTTCTTTTGCCATTTCTAAGTTTGAAACAAAAATATAATCTTTTGTGCGCTTAATAATTTTTGGCTTTTCACGAATGACCGAATTGATAAAATCACTCCATTCATTTCGAGCATCTGTTGCATTCACTGTAAACATTTCATTCATTCCCCCCTTTTTCACCTCCATTATATCATATTATGTGCAATATGTACAGTATGTACATATTGCTAAGTTTTTATACAAAACAAATTTATTCCGCCTCTTTGTGAACCGAAAAAGCTCAACCTTATCGGTTGAGCAAAACTATCATTCTAATGTTTTTATCTGCTCTTCAAGAGCTTGTATCTTATTTTTAAGGTATTCTAATTGCTGTAGTGCTTGTTGTTTTTGTTGCATCATCTCTTCTTTTTGACTGCCTTGCTGTCTTAATTCTTCCATCTTATTTTTAACTGTTTCAACTATTTTTTGTTTGCTATTGTCAAAAAACTCCATAGCTTTATTAACAGCATCTTGCATCTCTTCTATGCTCTTTTCTATTGATGGTTTCATATTTTCTTTTGCTTTTGGGTAGAGCATTAAACTTAAAGCTGCTGCTCCAATCCCCCAGTAAAGCTTTCTGGAGGAAAGAAATTTTAAAATACCCATTTTCTTCTCTCCTCCTCTCTTTTGTTCCATTAATATTTTGCCCTCAATTTTTTATATAATTTAATGTGTTATTTACCAAAAATCATAACTTTTGTTATCGCTTTATATAAATCCTTTGCATTATATTTTTCACTAATTTTAGAAAAATATTGTAAAAATTCTCCTATTGTCTCTTGCCATAAATTTACTATTTCATTCTTTTTAGACGGGTCTTTTTTATATTCCTTAAAAGACAATTCCATCGCATATTTTAAGGCATCAACTGCCTTTTGAAATTCTTTTTTTATGTCATCCATTATTATTTACCCCCAAAAAAGTATAATCTAAAGATAATATATGAAAATTATCACGATAGTGTCACAAAAAAATAAAAAATGAAAAAAGGGGACGGTTCCGTGCGCTGAGAAAAGCTCATGCGTTAAAGCAGGTGCGAATCCTGCCCGGTAAAGCCTAGCCAGCAACCGGTACTTAGCCTTGGGGTATATATGGTGACATATATAGCTAAGCGTAGGCAAAGGAGATAGCAGGCCGAAAATCGAAAGATTGAAGGTGTTGAGCCCCGAAATCCCTAGACAGGAAGGCCGATGCTGTGGAACCGGCAGAAGGCAAAACATTGATATTTGGGATGGCGAGAATAGCAATGCTTCCTCGGGGTCATAGGCCTTGGCATGTTATACAATATTAACGCATAGGGAACTCAGGAGGTCCTGCAACTCCCAGAAAGGGTACGATAAACAAGTGTAAAATACAAGGATATCGGAAGGTTAGCAGGAAGTCGGATTACAGCATAGTACTGATGAAACTGAGTAATGACAGGGGAGGGAAGGCTGTAACATATCATCGACCTCATAAGGGAAACATCAAACACACTGGAGGTGTAACAAGAGATGGAAACAGAACTAACGAGGATAGCGGAAGTCGTAGCAAAACATCCAAGAGACAAACTACAGACACTAGTGCACTTCATAAATGAAGAGACACTAAAACAACAGCACAAGAAAATGACAGGAAACAAAGCACCTGGCATAGACAAAATAACAAAGGAAGAATACGGAGAGAACTTAACAGAGAACATAGAGAACCTAATGGCAAGGATGAAAAGACAGGCATATAAGCCACAGCCAGTTAGGAGAGTATATATACCCAAAGAAGGGAGCGACAAATTAAGGCCATTAGGGATACCAGCATATGAAGACAAACTTGTGCAAGGAATAATGGCAGATATACTAAACATAATATACGAACCAGAGTTTCTAGACATATCATATGGATTTAGGCCCAATAAAAGCGGACATGATGCCCTAAGACAGCTAAACAACATAATACAGGAAAAGAAAGTAAGCTACATAGTAGATGCCGACATAAAAGGATTCTTTGACAATGTAGACCACGAATGGATGATGAAATTTTTAGAGCATAGGATAGGAGACAAGAACTTTCTAAGGATAATAAAAAGATTTCTAATAGCAGGAGTAATGGAAGAAGGTAAATACTATGAAAGCGATATAGGAACACCCCAAGGAGGACACATATCCCCAATACTTGCGAACATATATCTTCACTATGTACTAGACTTATGGTTCGAGAAAAGAATAAAGAAAGCATGTAGAGGAGAAAGCTATGAAATAAGGTATGCAGATGATTTCGTATGCTGCTTCCAGTATAAAGATGATGCAGAGAAATTTTATAAAAGTCTTAAGAAGAGGCTAAAAGAATTTGAACTTGAATTAGCAGAAGAGAAGACAAGAATAATTGAATTTGGAAGATTTGCCGAAGAGAGTAGAAAAAGAAGAGGGCTGGGGAAACCAGAGACCTTTACCTTTTTAGGATTTACACACTATTGTAGCAAAAGTCAAAACGGCAAATTCAGAGTCAAAAGGAAGACAAGCAAAAAGAAATTTATAAATAAAGTCGCCAAGATGAAAAAGTGGCTCAAAGAAAATATGCATGAGCCAGTAAATCAATTAATAAAGCGACTTAACATAAAATTGCTTGGACACTACAGATACTATGGAATCACAGATAACAGTAAAAGTATAGGTAGTTTCTTCTATTTGACCAGGAGACAATTATTCAAGACGCTAAAAAGAAGGTCACAAAAGCATCGATTAAACTGGGATAAATACGAAAAACTTCTGATGAAATTTCCATTAGCAACACCAAAAATCTATGTAAGTATATACTCATAGCTACGATAAAAGTAAAAGATGATATGAAGAGCCGGATGCGTTAATAGCGCACGTCCGGTTCTGTGAGGGGGAGCCGCTGTAAAGTGGCTCTCTACTCGACGTGCGCTGAAGTGTTAGTGGTAAAATAAAATTACCCGAAAAAGGAAAGATTTTTCCCCAGTAAGATTGAGAAAATACCCTCTGTAGTTTAAAATAAAAATAAAACTACATACGATAATTTTACACTATGAATTATTGGGGATGATGGTAACCTATTTGTCATTGGCCAAATATTCTGTTACATCTGGCTTGAATATAAATACTGCTACAATTGAAGAGATTATCGCTAATAACCCACTTATAAAAAATATGGGGCGAGCTCCCATAAAATCGATGGTTAATGTCGCAATCAACATCCCAATAACAGACGCAGCACTTGCAATTGCCGAATAAACCGAAAATAAGAAAATCGGCGGTGATGGAACGAATTTTTGCAATAATGTTACACTCGCAATGTTAAAAAGGGTATTTCCCATTCCGTTTATTATCGCAATAATCATAGCTATGAAAAATAGTTTTATACTACTCCAAGCGAGTGTAGCAAAAGCTATAAAGATTAATCCTATTAAAAATAAATAACGTTCATCCACTCCTTTTTTGCTAAAACAGATGGTCAAAAAAGACCCTAAAAGAAACCCCAAACCTATAGTAGCAGTAATACTACCAAAACCGACAGCTCCCGTATTGAATTCCCGACTAACATACACTAACATTGACGCATTTACCATACCGCCTCCTACCATAAGAATACCTGTTGAAAGAAATATAACATACACACCCCTCTGAAATCCTAAAAAATATTTATGTATAGCTATATGGGTTTCCTTTTCTTTCCGTTCTATTAAGGGGCTACGAATAGAACCGATGGAAAGAAAACAAAAAGATGCTATAAAAAAACTGATTACATCTAATAAAATTAAAACCTGGTAATTTAATATAACTGCGAAAAAACCGGCCAAAGAAGGTCCAACTACCGTTAATATATTTTGGATGATTTCAATATAGCTATTGGCTAAAACCAAACGCTCTTTTTTTACAACAGTTGGAACTACAGATGGAATTGTGGAACTTTGAGCTAACTCGATTACAGAGTTTATAAAAGTTATTGAATAAACTATTAAAGGGTTGCTCTCAAAAACCAAAATGAGAGTCAAAAACCCTCTTAATACCGAAGAAAAAAACAATATTTTGGGTCTATCAAACCTTTCAATCCATGCTCCAATAATCGGACCGAGAATTACGTTGGGAATAACCTTGGCAAGCAATAATAAACCTACCGATTTTCCCATTCCCGTCTCTTCAAAAGTTCTCATGGACAAAGCAATAAAAGTAAACCAATCACCCAGTGTGGTAATAAAGAGACCTATTAAAAGCAGTCCGAAACGCGATGGTAATTTCTTTAACAATTCATACCCCTCCAAAAACTTCAATTAAAAAAGAGAAGGGGATAAAAACCCCTTTTAAAATTTATTTAAATTATAATAAATTTATAAATAGGCGTGTTTACACATACCACAACCACTTCTAGCAACAAGATAACTACGAATTCGTTGTAATTTCATAAGTCTTGGAGTAATATAATCTTTCATTTATTTCACCTCCCTCCCTCCTAATACGTTGAAAAGGCAAGATGTAAATAAAATGTTTACAACAAAGAACATAATTAATATCTTCTTCTTCATTCCATCTTCACCTGCTCTTTACATTTCCTTCTTTTAACTATATAATAGATAATAACCAACATAATTTCAAGCCGATTTGAATCGGCATGAGGTGTTAAAAAATGGATGAATTCTATTACGATTTAGAAGCATTTGGTGAAGAAATTAAAAATATTCGCAAATCTCTGGGGCTTTCCCAAAGCAATGTTACTGAACAAGTTTTCATCAGCAGGGATACGCTTAGAAAAATTGAAAACGGTAAAGTCATACCCAAACAGGAAACTTTAGATCTTTTCTCACACCTTTATAAAAAAGATTTAAATGAGTTGCTCCTAAAATACAGATTAAAAGATTATTCTATCTTCTTTGACATAAAATCCTCTCTAGAAAAGAAACTTGAAAGCGGAGATTTTGAAAGTTTGAGAGATGATATTGATAGGTTAAAGAAATTGCTTGAAAAAGGTGATATGAGCCTATATTATTCTAAGTTATTAAATCAACTTTTACTAATCGCTAACTCTGTCTTTGAAAAAACAATCAATGAAAATTATGAAAAAGCTATGGAAAAGCTTCAAAAAGCGATGGAATTTACTATTCCCAACTTTTCTCTTTCTAATTACACTGATTTCGTCTACAGCGATATGGAAATTAGAATTTTAATGAATATGGCTTTGATTATCAAAAAAACAGAAGGTGTACAAAAAAGCCTTGAAATGCTTTTGTTCTGCTTGGAAAATTTATCACCAGAGGAATGGGAAACAAAAATAAAAATATATTACAATATATCCTATAACTATCATATCCTTTCTCTTGCTGAAGAATCTCTACATTATGCAAATCTCGGAATAGAAACTTGTGTAAAGAACAACACCTTAAGTAGCCTAGGACTTTTGTATTTTAGAAAAGCAATTGCAGAGTACAATCTCGGCAGAGAAGAATACAAAGACTCTTTATCTAAATCCATACATTTACTCGAAATAACTGGTCAGGAAAAACTTATAAAGACGATTATGGAGTCCTGCAGAAAGTTTTATAATTTGGAAATTTCTAAGGAAGACAGTATGCTTGTAATAAAAAGTCATGAATAAAACGAAATTTTTCTCTCTTATTTCTACATTTGACACCAAAATTTTCAATTGTTCTATCGCATCCATTGATGAGATAGTATCTTCTATAAAAGGACAAAACAAAAAGTTCCCCATCTTCTGGAGAGCTTTTTATTTTCGGACAAAAAGAACCGTCCCCGGTGTCTGACTCGACGTTTGTCTGAATTTTTTCAGATAAAAGTCGAGTAGAGAGCCACTTTACAGCGGCTCCCCCTCACAGAACCGGACGTGCGCTATTAACGCATCCGGCTCTTCATATCATCTTTTACTTTTATCGTAGCTATGAGTATATACTTACATAGATTTTTGGTGTTGCTAATGGAAATTTCATCAGAAGTTTTTCGTATTTATCCCAGTTTAATCGATGCTTTTGTGACCTTCTTTTTAGCGTCTTGAATAATTGTCTCCTGGTCAAATAGAAGAAACTACCTATACTTTTACTGTTATCTGTGATTCCATAGTATCTGTAGTGTCCAAGCAATTTTATGTTAAGTCGCTTTATTAATTGATTTACTGGCTCATGCATATTTTCTTTGAGCCACTTTTTCATCTTGGCGACTTTATTTATAAATTTCTTTTTGCTTGTCTTCCTTTTGACTCTGAATTTGCCGTTTTGACTTTTGCTACAATAGTGTGTAAATCCTAAAAAGGTAAAGGTCTCTGGTTTCCCCAGCCCTCTTCTTTTTCTACTCTCTTCGGCAAATCTTCCAAATTCAATTATTCTTGTCTTCTCTTCTGCTAATTCAAGTTCAAATTCTTTTAGCCTCTTCTTAAGACTTTTATAAAATTTCTCTGCATCATCTTTATACTGGAAGCAGCATACGAAATCATCTGCATACCTTATTTCATAGCTTTCTCCTCTACATGCTTTCTTTATTCTTTTCTCGAACCATAAGTCTAGTACATAGTGAAGATATATGTTCGCAAGTATTGGGGATATGTGTCCTCCTTGGGGTGTTCCTATATCGCTTTCATAGTATTTACCTTCTTCCATTACTCCTGCTATTAGAAATCTTTTTATTATCCTTAGAAAGTTCTTGTCTCCTATCCTATGCTCTAAAAATTTCATCATCCATTCGTGGTCTACATTGTCAAAGAATCCTTTTATGTCGGCATCTACTATGTAGCTTACTTTCTTTTCCTGTATTATGTTGTTTAGCTGTCTTAGGGCATCATGTCCGCTTTTATTGGGCCTAAATCCATATGATATGTCTAGAAACTCTGGTTCGTATATTATGTTTAGTATATCTGCCATTATTCCTTGCACAAGTTTGTCTTCATATGCTGGTATCCCTAATGGCCTTAATTTGTCGCTCCCTTCTTTGGGTATATATACTCTCCTAACTGGCTGTGGCTTATATGCCTGTCTTTTCATCCTTGCCATTAGGTTCTCTATGTTCTCTGTTAAGTTCTCTCCGTATTCTTCCTTTGTTATTTTGTCTATGCCAGGTGCTTTGTTTCCTGTCATTTTCTTGTGCTGTTGTTTTAGTGTCTCTTCATTTATGAAGTGCACTAGTGTCTGTAGTTTGTCTCTTGGATGTTTTGCTACGACTTCCGCTATCCTCGTTAGTTCTGTTTCCATCTCTTGTTACACCTCCAGTGTGTTTGATGTTTCCCTTATGAGGTCGATGATATGTTACAGCCTTCCCTCCCCTGTCATTACTCAGTTTCATCAGTACTATGCTGTAATCCGACTTCCTGCTAACCTTCCGATATCCTTGTATTTTACACTTGTTTATCGTACCCTTTCTGGGAGTTGCAGGACCTCCTGAGTTCCCTATGCGTTAATATTGTATAACATGCCAAGGCCTATGACCCCGAGGAAGCATTGCTATTCTCGCCATCCCAAATATCAATGTTTTGCCTTCTGCCGGTTCCACAGCATCGGCCTTCCTGTCTAGGGATTTCGGGGCTCAACACCTTCAATCTTTCGATTTTCGGCCTGCTATCTCCTTTGCCTACGCTTAGCTATATATGTCACCATATATACCCCAAGGCTAAGTACCGGTTGCTGGCTAGGCTTTACCGGGCAGGATTCGCACCTGCTTTAACGCATGAGCTTTTCTCAGCGCACAGAACCGTCCCTCTTATCTGATTATATTTATACTGTTACCACATTTCTTACACTTATTGCCTTCCAATCCTTTTACATTAACATACCAGTTTTGTCTCTCTACAAGCAAATTGCCGCAATAAGGACAATAGGTATTATTATCAAATCCCATTACATTCCCTACATAGACAAAATCTAGATACTTTTTCCCAATTTGATAGGCTTTTTCAAGAATAGAAATAGGAGTAGGAGGATTATTTAGTTTGTAGCGTGGAAAATATCTTGAAAAATGTAATGGTATATTTTTGTCAATTTGAGAAAGCCATTTTACTAAGTTTTCTATTTCTTCTTCTTTGTCATTTAAATCGGTAACAACTAAATTAGTAACCTCTACATGGCAATATTTCGAAACTTCTTCGACGGTCTTTAAAACGGGTTCTAATCTTCCACCAACAATCTTTTTATAAAAATCCTCTGTATAAGCTTTTACATCTATGTTCATGGCATCTACATAAGGAAGTATCTTTTTTAATGGTTCTAAATTTATATATCCGTTTGTCACAAGTACAGTTTTTAACCCCTCTTTTTTAGCCTCAATCAATCCATCGTGTACATATTCATACCATATTAAAGGCTCGTTGTAAGTAAAAGCAATCCCTATATTGTCTCTTTGTCTTTTTGCTGCAGCAATCAATTCTTGGAGAGAGATGTAATCTCCCTCCCATTTTTGATGTGCTATTTCCCAATTTTGACAAAACTTACACTTTAAATTACAGCCATAAGTCCCCACAGAAAATATATATCTGCCTGGATAAAAGTGATAAAGAGGCTTTTTCTCAATTGGGTCCATTGCTACAGAGGTTATAATTCCGTAATTTTCAGTCACTAATATTCCGTTTATATTTTTTCTCACATTGCAGACTCCGTGCTTTCCTTCATTTATACGGCAATTATGGGGACATAGCAAACATTCTACAACATTATTCTCTAGCTTTTTATAGAACATAGCCTCTTTTAACATTTTAAAAAGCGCCACATCTCCATTATTTAACTCAAATGGAGAAATGGCAATCCCTCCCTTTAAGTTTTTATTTATGTCTTTCAACTTCAAATTTTTCTATGGTGTAATCCTCATCTGGACTAATTCCAGCTTTTCTCAAGGCAATAGAAATTTGTTCTTCAACAGTATCTACTCCTTCTAAGTCAGGTAAAAGCAATCCTGAACGATAGCCTTTTCTCACTATTACTCCGTACTTTTTGGGGTTAAGTTCTTGTTTTGATTTAACAGGTTGAGGAGGTGTCAAAACATCTACTGAATACTCAATATCCTTCAGTTCATACTCCTCTACAGGTTCAAAGCGAGGATCTTCAAAACCTGCACTTATGGCATTTTTTATTATTTCTTCTGCTATATTCTTTCTCTGTGGAACTACTGTACCTATGCATCCTCTAAGTTCCCCATCTTTATGAAGAGAGACAAATACTCCTGCTCTTTTTGTATACATTTCTTCAGGCAAACCTTCTGGAACTGGCATTGGTTTTCTATGTTTCACATAATATTCAAGGCTTTCTCTTGCAAGTTTCACATAGTTGTCTTCTTTTTGCCTTATTTCTTCAATCCTTTGTCTTTTTAGATTGTATAACTTTTCTAAAAGGCTTGTTTCCTTATACTGATCCACTTCAAATTGCGCAACACCATATCCTACACCAAATGGCCCTTCATGGGATAATACTTTCGCTTTGACCTCATAACCATCAAGAACTCCCAACATGACACAAACAGACCTAAACCCACACTCTGCAGCTTCTTCAATTAAGCCTTTGTCCATTCCAATTATTTCTTCTACCTTCATCTCAGAAAGCAAGTCTAGAAGTTTTTTGTCAAAAACTTCTCCCTTTGGCGTATAGCCATTCGGACTATTGGGAGTCAATTTGTGAGATAAATCCCCACTGGCGATAAAAACGACCTTTTTGTTTGAATTTCTTATAGCATATCCAATTGCAGTGCCAAATTCATAAAGCTGTTCAAAGGACAAAAATCCATAAGAAATATGGACTAACCTAAAGTTAGCATAATGTTTTGTCACAAAATATAAAGGTACAATAGTTCCATGGTCAAGCTTTTTGGGAAGCACATATTTTTTGGCTAATTCATCATCTACTTCTGCAATAGGTATATCTCTCTTTCTAGATTCTTTTACAATTTTTTCAACAAGTTCTAAATCATTCTCAAATTCAAACCTTACACCTCTTGCACCAAATTGTCCAAGGTCTCCTTCTAAACTAGAAAAAACAGTCACTGCCACAGCATCTCTAAGAACGTATCCATGAGGAGTGACAACTATTATTGTATCAGGCTTTTTTTCTTTTATGTTGCTTGAAACAGTATTAAGTGAATCTATCGTCCTTTGAATCTTTTTTTCTTCTCCTCTCCCTATTTCAGGTACGATTATAGGCGGATGAGGCATGAGATAACAAGACAGCAAAACTCCCATTTTTAACACCTCGACACTTTTTCTTCTCATATTTGATTATACCACAATAACAAAAGCTTCATCCCTTATAAATTAATATTAGGGTGAAGCTCTTTAAATTTTTATAATTTCCTATATGAGCTTTATTTACCCATTATTACTTTTACTTCATGAGTTTTACCATCATTTAAATCCGGAATTTTATTACCTTCAATCAATTTGCCATCTATATAAATTTCCTTTACACCTTTCTGAACATGTTCCTTATTTTCAACAACAATATTATAAATTGAGTTTCTAAACTTCCTTGTATAAGTAAAACCTTCCCATTCTGCAGGAATAGCTGGGTCAACAATTAAACCATCATAATCTGCACGTACACCCAAAATCCAATTAGTAGCTACCCTATGAAGCCATTGTGCAGAACCAGTATACCACGTCCAGCTTCCACGGCCATAATTATGGGACTGGGGTCCATCCGTATTTCCTGGCAATACATACGGTTCAGCTTTATAATGCTCAATATTGCTCGAACGATTAGGGGGACATATTTTTCTATAAACTTCATAAGCTTTGTCAATTTGATTAATTAAAATATATGCTATAATAGACCAAGTAGCTGCATGAGTATATACTCCTCCATTTTCGCGAAGACCAGGCGCATATCTTGTAATATATCCAATATCTTCTCTTACTTTACTGTAAGCGGGATAAAGTAAAAGGGTGCCATAATCTCTAAGCAAATATTTTGATACAGATTCCATACAAACTTTACTTCTTTCTGGATCTGCTATTCCACTAATTACTGCCCATGTCTGTGGATTTAAATAGATAAATCCCTCATCATTTTCTTTGCTTCCTACTTTTTCACCTTCATCAGTAGTAGCTTGTAAATACCACTCTCCATCCCAGCCAAATCTATTTATAGAATCCTTAAGAGTATTTTGAACATCATCGCATTTATTGGCGAATTTTATATCCCCTATTTTTCTTGCAATATATTTAAAGTCCTCAAGAATAACGTATAAAAATTCTCCAAGCCAGAAACTCTCTCCTTTCCAGTCCCAACCAACTGCACTTAATCCATCGTTCCAGTCATTTTCTCCAATCAGTGGAACACCTCTTGGGCTAAATCGCATGAATGCCCTTTCAATTGAGCGTTTACAATGTTCATAAAGATTGCCTTCATTACCATCCAGGAAAGGCACTACTTCATTAAGTATATCAAAGTCGTTTGTCTCCTTTAGATAATTTATCGTTATAAACGGAAGCCATAGCAAATCATCAGAACATTTTGTTTCAGGCCCATTACCAGATATAGTCATCCACCAATGTAGTACAGTCCCGTCTCTTTTTTGTTTTGATGCATGCATGAGAATTTGCCTTTTTGTATATTCTGGTATACTCTCTAAAAATATCATAGAATCCTGAAGTTGGTCTCTATAACCATAGCCACCGCTTATCTGATAATATGCTGCTTTACCCCATATACGACATGATATTGCTTGGTATTTAAGCCAGATATTAGTCATAATATTCATTCCATCATCAGGTGTATTTATTTTTTCACTATCAATAAATCGGCTCCAAAATTCCTTAACTTTTTCAAAGGCATTTTCAACTTCAGTTACATTATTGTATTTTCGTGAAAGCTCTAAAGCCTCTGTGAGATTATCTGCACAACCTAAAGTAAAAGCAATTTTCTTAGTTTCACCTGGATCAAGCACAACTTCAACTTGAAGAGCGCCAATGGCATCACCAAATCTTCCTGTATTTTTCTTCAAAAACTTTTCCTCCATTGCCTTTGGATTTGCTTGTGAACCATACATACCTATAAAAGATTCTTTATCCCCATCGTAAGAAACAGGCACTTCGCTTGTCGTATGAAAAGCTACATATTCCCAGCTTCTATTGTTGTGCTGTCCTTTTTTATTCGCCAGACCCCATAAATATTTATTTACTATAAATCCATTTATATCTTTCTCATATTTCGTATCAATAAATATTTTGTGAAACTCTCTATGCTCATCGTGCCCAAAACCCAAATTCCACTCAAGGTACGTAAAAAGGTTAAGTACGCGTTTTCTATCAGTTTCATTAGTTAGTGTCAGTTCCCATAATTCTACTGGTTCATATGGTGCAACAAACATTTTCAAACTGCTTTTTATGCCGTTCTTTGTCTGGGTTATTACAGAATACCCAATTCCATGGCGGACTTCATAAAAGTCAGGTTCGCTGCATACAGGTTTCCATGATGCAGACCAAAATTCTTTGGATTCCTCATCTCTAATGTATATGTATTTCCCCCATTCATCCTTGATTATGTCTTGGGAATACCTTGTAAGACGATTTTCAACAGCATTACCTCTCCAAGAAAAGCCACTACCCGTTTGTGAAACTATAAATGAATAATCACCATTGCTTATTACATTTACCCAAGGGCGCGGAGTCTTTGGCGTCTTTATGACATACTCCCTTCCATCCTCAGAAAAATATCCATATTGATTTTCAAACATTTTTTTGTATGACATAGCATTTTCTCCTCTCGCAGAAATTTTATTTATTATTTGCCTTCATAGAAACTATTTTGATTTCGTAATCATTTGAAGAAACAATTTTTTTGCTGCTGTCTAAAATCCTGGCTACTAACTTATAATCACCATCCGGCAACTCTTTTGAAGCAGAATATGTAAACTTGAGTATTTCTTTTACTGTATCCTTTTCAATATTAAAATCCCCACTTTTTATGATAGTTTCATTTCCATCTTTTTTAATTAAAAGTTCGTATTGATAATTTTCAATGTCCTTATGATAATCATTTATAACGTACAATCTTATTTCTACACCTTTTTCTTTCATCCATGTGTTTCTCATCATTTTTACAACCGGAAGTAAAGGCTGGTAGGCTTTCTTTAAAGCAAAATATCCTAACTTTGGTTCTCTATTATAATCAACTATTGACCACGTTATAGAAGGCCAACAGTCTACAAACATAAACTGGTATATACCGCTTAAATCTTTATATTTATCCAGGCGATATTCTTCAATAGCATATTTTAAAAGTTTAGCTTGATATAGCTGAGAATTTTTTATAAATTCTTCTAAGTTATTTCCCATCTGTATTTTTGCTACATTAAATGTCTCATCGTATTGAAAATCGTGATACTCCATCTTATCCCAATCAGGTGGCCAAGTTTCACCACAAATTTCTTTAGCTATTTTTATGTTAGGCATAGCTTGTGCTCCAAATTCACTTACTATTGGTTTGTAAGGTTTTGTCATAAACTCTTCCATAGATGTATAATACCAACCAGGATAAGGATGTTCGCGATAATCAGAGTGCTTATGGACATATCTTGTAGAATCAAGTGCACAGACTGTTTTATAAAGGACCACATCTAATTCCTCTGTATTTACACTAGGTTCATTATGACAGCACCATATTCCAATAGATGTATGATTATAAAGAGTCTCAACCATGTCTTTTATTTGGGTTATCGCATTTTCTATGAATCTGTCACTTCGATCGTAACTCCATTGCAACGGAAAATCTTGCCATACAAGTATGCCTTCTTTATCACAGGCTTCATAAAATTCTTTTCTCGTAATATGAGCATGTACACGAACAGAATTAATATTAGCTTCTTTTATTAGTTTTATATCTTTTTGAATTTTTTTATTTGTATATTCACTTAGCCATTGAGTAGGTATTATATTTGTACCCCTAATAAAAATTTTCTCATTATTTAACAACCATTCGTTATTAGAAAAATCATATGTAAAACTTCTTATTCCCACATCCAGCTCTTTACTGTGAATTGATTCGCCTTCTTTGACAAGGCTAACCTTTAAGTGATAAAGGTAAGGCTCCCCTGTGTCCCAGGTCCACCACAATTTAGGAGACTTAATTGTTATAACAAAATCCTTCTCTTCTATTATATTTTGTATTTCTATTTTACGCTCATATTTCTCCCCATCTATCTCTATATTTACATCGTAGTTCCCTGGTTTCACGCAATATATATCAGTTTTTATGTTAACTTTGGCAGTACCATCCTTTAAAAGCGTTGGAATCCATTTTATATTTTTAATAAAGCATGACGGTCTTAAGTCTATATAAACATTATTCCATATACCACCAGTATTTTTTGTTTGCCCTTGCTCTAGATTCCAACCTCACGGTCGCGCATCATGATGGTTTAGTACACCCTTTATTAATACTTTATTATTAGGCCATACCGTCTCTGGGTCTTCCATAGGCGAATTAACAATGACTTTCAAGATATTCTGTTCTTTTAAAAGACCTTTTATATTAAACTCAAATGGTTGAAAATATCCTTCATGGTATCCAATGTATTTTTCATTTAAATAAATTTCTGCAAAATAATCAATCCCTTCAAAACACAGAAAAGGAAGCTTGTCTTGAATATCATCTAATTTTACATCAAAATACCGAATAAATTCAATTTTCCCTGTGAAGTCGTGAATACCTGCAATCTCCCAATTATTAGGCACGTCCATTATACCAGCTTTTGGAAGACCTTCTGTGCTTTCAATTAAATCTCTATTTGCACAAATACGGGTATGAGCTATTGGCCTATACTCCCATTTCCCATTTAAATCAATTTTCATTGATCTTCCCCTCGCTATTGCTCATTTTAAACAATATAGTAGCTTCCTGACCTAATATACCAGTTATTTTAACCTTATACATTCCTTTAGAAATGATAATTACATCATTTTTTTCATCTCTCATAGGTTCCCACTTCAATGATTTGAACACAACTTCTCCTGTGTCGCCTGTAGAAAGCTTTGTAAATAGCGCAAGATAATTTTTATTTTTCACAATATCATATATTTCCATAGTACTATAAACTATATTTATATCATCGACTAAGCTACATCCTATAGTAAGCATAACTCCAGACCTTTTAGATATCACCAATTCCCTTCCATCAAATAAAAAATTGTTATTATATTTAATAGTGGTTTTTCTATCTATCTCATCATAATTATTTATAAAAATAAAACTATTTTCCCCATTTTTGCGAATAGTTGCTGATAGGTTTTCATCCTCTAGCCAAACTACAGGTTTTATTCCTACTTTATCTGCAATTGCACGTATAACATCCAATTTGTAACTGTAGTCATGCTCCATTCCTATACCTAACATTAAGACTTTCCCTAAACCATAATCTTTTATAAAACCAGAGTATTCTTTTTTCCCGTTTTCCATTGCCCATATCACAGGCTCACCGATACATTCATTTATTACCATTCTCTGATTCACAAAAACAGAATCTATATTAAGTACATCAACCTGTTCCCAGCCTTTTTTTATATAAAACTCTTTAATCCCAAGAGCATCAGCCAAAATTCTACACTCTTCTCCTTGTAAATTAAATTCAGGGACCGTAGGATAAAGTATCATTATTCCCCCATCTTTTACATACTGCAATAATTTCTTTTGAATTTCTTCATCCATCCATTTTGTAGAAAATATCCAAAGAGACGGAACTTTATCAACCGGAATTACAGCTTCCTTCATGATATCATAAGCATCAAATGAAATATTTGCTGCCGTTAATAACCTTCCAATACCGTTATAAAAAAAAGCATCTCTTTCATCAGCAATCTTACTTAATATACCTTTTGTCTGTTCATCATAAACCTCCGTCATATAGTAATCTGGATAAAAAGCAATATATGTGTTTATTTCCTTCTGTGCATTTAATAACTGTTTTTCAAAAAGTTTAATCATTTTGCCTATATGTTGAATTTTAAAATAATGGGGTCTTAAATTTCCTTTAAAGTCAACAGATGCTTGCCAGTCATGTCTTCGCCCAAAAAGACCTATATCATCATAGTTTTCACCACTTACAAACATGTAAAAATTAATTGCATTCATCCCATTTGCTATACAAGTTCGTGTGGCCAAATCTACATCATTTGGGCTTATGCGAGGCCTATCAGATAATCTACCTGATTGAAATTCCGCAGAAAATATAGGTTGTTCACTCTGTGAAATTGCATCTGTCAAAGCACAACTTAAAACAAGGTCGTGATATGAATCATAAGATACATGACCGGGATAGAAATCTCCTGCTAATACTACATCGTCTATTTCTGCAATCTTATAAAGCTGTGAAAGTCCAATAGGATAATCCATACCTCTGCTGCTTAATGACAAATTTTTAAAACCATGAATATTTATGATAAACGGCACTTTTATGCCACTTTTTATAGCATAATCTCTTAAAATCGAAACATATTCTTTTATATACTCTCTCCAAAACCTTCCCCACTCATAATGTAATTTAATTGCATCGTCATTTTTTAATTTCCCATTTACAAAATCCTTTATTAATTCTGTTATATTATTGTAGTTAAATTTATAGACAGAACCATATTTTTTTAGCAAATAGTCTGCAAATTTATTTTGCATGTGTTCACTATAATCAGAAGTATTTGTCACCCAATGGAACATTCCTATCTCATTGCACAACTGGTACATTATTATTGGGCCATCCATATCAATTTGGTATTTAGAAATGACATCATTAACTGACTGATACCACTTTTTAACTTTTTCTAAAAAAATAGGATGTTGATAAGTAATAACTTTTGCAGGATGTTCTTTATTATCCCTATCCTTAGCAATTATCTCCGGATACTCACTTAATAGCCATTCAGGAATACCAGCATTTTTAGTTTCCGCCATAATATAAGGGCCTGGCCTAACTATACAATATAATCCTTTATCCTTAACAAGATTTAAAAATCCATCCAAGTCTCTCTCTTCACGAGTTTTACCATAAAAATCAAATTTACCTTCTTTTATCTCATGCCACAACCACGGTATATAAGTACTTACAAGATTGCAACCAGCATTTTTAATTTTATCTAACCGATCAGACCACTCACTTTTCGGGCATCTAAAGTAATGAAATTCTGCACCATATAGAAAAACAGGTTCATTGTTTATGATAAATGCATTATTTCGTATTTTAACCCTCATCAATTATTACCACCTTTTGTCTAATATTTTAGAAAAGTTTTATTTAATACCTGTAATAGTAATACCTTCAACAAAATATCTTTGTAAAAACAAAAATACTATTATAATAGGAATTACTAGAAAAGTAGAACCTGCCATCTGCAATCCAAAATCACTCCCATGTTGTCCTTTTAAAAGTGCAAGCCCTACAGAAAGTGTATAAAGATTTTCATCATTAGCTACAATTAAAGGCCATAAAAAACTGTTCCAAGCGCCTATAAATGTAAATGTTCCTTGAACCGCAAATACAGGTTTAGACTCAGGTAAAATAATTTGTAAAAAAATCCTAAATTCGCTAGCACCATCAATTCTTGCAGCTTCTATAAGTTCTGAAGGAATTGTTGCCATAAACTGCCGGAATAAAAATATCCCAAATGCACTAGCAAGTCCTGGTAAAATAATACCTGGCATTGTATTTGTCAGACCCATTTTGTTGAGCATAAGATATACAGGAATCATAGTAACCTGTCCAGGTATCATCATCGTCGCAAGTACAAGATAAAATATCTTCTCCTTTCCTGGAAATTGAAACTTCGCAAATGCATATCCTGCAAGTGCATTTATTACCAATCCTAACATAGAAAATAATGCTATAATTAATGTGTTTTTTAAATATATTCCAAAATTCATTTCCCGAAATAATTGTACATAATTCTGAATCGTTAGCTTCTTTGGAATAAATGTAGGGGGTATATTAAATATTTCATTAGCTGGTTTAAAGGATGTAGATACCATCCAAAAGAATGGTAACAACATTCCTATTGAACCTATTAGTAACAGCATTATTATAAAATATTTATCTTTGCTCTTTCTATACATTGTTATTTCCCCCATTAATACTCAACATTGTTCTTTTTAAATTTAAACTGCATTAGCGTGACAGTAATAATCATCAGAAATAGTACAAAGGATCCTGCAGCAGAATATCTAAAATAACCTAATTGAAACCCATTTTGATAAATGTATAAAGCCATTGAGAGTGTTGAATTAAGAGGTCCTCCACCTGTCATTACAAATGGTTCTTCAAAAAATTGTAGCCAACCAATTGTGGTAGTAACTGCAACAAAAAAAGTTGCATGACTTAATAGAGGAATTTTTATTTTAATTAATTTTTGCCATTTATTTGCCCCATCAATATCAGCCGCTTCATAATATACTTTTGGAATACCTTGAAGCGCAGCAAGAAATATTATCATATTTGCTCCCATAGCTTTCCATAATGCAAGAAGAATTAAAGATAATTTTGCTAATATAGGACTAGACAACCACTGTTGACCTGGTAATCCTACAAGTGATAATAAATAATTAAACAATCCATAATTTGTGTTATAAAGCCATCCCCATACAATTGCAACAGCTATTGAATTTGTTATAGAAGGCATATAATAAAACAATCTTAGTATTTTGAAAATAATATTCTTTCCATAATCGAGTAATATAGCAATAAACATTGAAAAAATTATAACTAAAGGTACACCTATAACTACATAATAAACAGTATTAAATATTGATTTTTTAAAAGCACTATCTTTAAATAAATTTATATAATTTCTCAACCCAATAAATTTAATATTTGACCAATCTGCTAATCCTGATAAATCTATATTTGTTAAACTAATGATAAGTGCGACGAAAATAGGAATAATAGTAAACACGAGCAAAAGTGAAACAGCTGGCATTATAAATAAATATGGATATTTATACTTATTGATCCATCTTATTGTATTTTTCATTCTTTTTCACCTCTTTAACATGCATCCCCCTAATGTTTTATGTAATAAATACCATGTCCAAATATAATTAGGGGGATGCAACAATCTAAAAAGATTATTTACTCAATATGCTTTTTACATCTTCATTAAGTTTATCTAAAGTAGATTTTACATCTTGTTTGCCAACTATTATTTTTTCTAGTGCCTCCGATGTTGCTTTTTCAACTGCTGCCCAATTTTTTACTAATGGTGTTGATTGTGCATTATTAAGTTGTTCTCCAAAAGTAGCTAAAATCGGATCATCTTTAAGTTTAGAGTCGTTCCATGCTTGTTTCGATGCTGGAAGATCTGAAGATAAATTAAACCATTCAATCTGATTCTCCGGTTTACTCATAAAGGCAATAAATTTTATTGCTGCATCTTTGTTTTTTGAAAACTTAAATACAGATAAATCACATCCTCCCACAAAAGAAGTATTTGTTTTATCTGCAGGCAAAACTGCTGTAGCCCATTTTCCCTTTAAATCTGGAAGTTGTTTATTTATCAAACTCACCATCCAAGGCCCGCTGACAAACATCGGTTCAATACCTTCTTTAAATGCGGTAAAAAGATCTAAACCTTGATCAGCTGTTAATGGAGCATCACCATCTATAAAAAAGCTTTTATAATAATTTACTGCTTTGATAAATTCTGGGCTATTAAATTGAGGATTACCATTATCATCAATTAATCGTCCACCAGCTTGCCAAGTAAGCATATATACCATTAGTTGATCATTGGGAGCAAATGCAATTCCATATTTGCCCTTTCCTCTTTTTGCAAGTTTATCTGCGGCATCTTTTAATTCAGTCCACGTTTTAGGCGCATGGTCATACCCTATTTCTTTTAGTATATCGGTTCTATAGAATAACACACGAGTATCGACATACCACGGAACACCAACAATTTGACCATTGTATTCTACTGTTTTTACAGAACCTTCGTAATAATTCTCAGGTTTTAATTCCGGATATTTATCAAAATATGGCTTTAAATCAAGTAATGCTCCTGAACTTGCAAACTGTGTTGTCCATGTTGTTCCTAATTGTGTTAAGTCTGGTCCTGACTGTGATGCTACTGCTGTCAATAATTTATCGTAGGCAACATCCCATGGAATTGCTTGCACCTCGACTTTTATTCCTGGATTTTGTTCTTCGAATTTTTTTACTATTTGAGGCAAAATTTTACCTTCTTCACCCATTGCCCATACTTTTAAAACGGTTTCTTTATTTGTACTATTTGATGATGCATTGGGAGTAGTCGTATTATTATTTTTTTTATTTGAAGTACCACATCCTGAAAGTATCACAGACAAAGCCAAAAATATTATTAACATAATAGACAATAATTTATTCGTTTTCATTTAATTTTCCTCCTCTTTTTAATTTTTTAAAACTTTAAATTTAAATCTTTCTAGAACTGCCACATGAGTCTCGAATTATAAGCTCTGTTTCTAATAAGATATAATCAGTAGAAAAATTACCATTTAATGCTTGGAAAATTTGCTGGGCAGCTAATACACCAATCTCCTTCATTGGCTGTTTAACAGTCGTTAAAGACGGATTAACATATTTAGCTAACTGAATATCATCAAAGCCTACTAATGCAACGTCTTCACCAATTTTTAAGCCAGCTTCTTTAAAAGCTTCTATTACCCCTATTGCCATCTCATCATTTGCGGCAAATATCGCATCGGGCAAATCGTCTTGCAATAGCATCAATTTAGCAGCATGATACCCCCCTTCTTTTGTAAAATTACCTTGGTACAGCCACCGTTTTGAAAAGGAAATATTATGAGTAATTAGAGCCTTTTTATATCCTTCGAAACGTTTCAAATTATCGTATGAATTATTAGGTCCACTTAAATATACAATTTTACGATGTCCTAATGCTATCAAATGTTCAACAGCCTTATACGCTCCTCCTTCATTATCTACTTGAATATTCAACACATATTTTGCTTTAAGAGGGCGATCTAAAAGAACAATAGGCATATCTTCTCTTGCGGCGCTAATTATCAAATTGTTATCAATATTATGAGCTAAAATAATTATCCCATCAGCTCTTTTTTCTTTGAGAAACTTCACTGCCGTACTATTTTTACCCCCAAGTGAACTTATGGCTATTAAATCGTAACCGTTTGCAATTGTTATATCTTGAACACCCTTAATAAGCTCGGAATAAAATGGTCCAGATAAATCAGATAATATTAACCCAATAGTATTTGTTTTACTTAATTTTAGATCTCTAGCAATTCCATTAGGCTGATAATTTAATTGTTTCGCTGCCGCTAAAACCTTTTCTTTAGTCTCTTGACTTACACGAGGACTATTGTTCAACGCATATGACGCTGTTGAAACTGCTACCCCTGCTAAATTTGCAACATCCTTTATTGTTGCCATTATACCACCTGCCTTATTGAAACGTTTCGAATTAATTTAATTAAATAATAACATATTAACTTTTACCTGTCAATAAATTATGTTAAAAAATTTTTATGCTGCAAAGCTTTATCATATTCCCCATCTCTAGAAGATAATCTATTCAAAGAAGATATTTTGCATCGTCGCTCCGATGTTCCAAAGCAACAAAACTAAAGCTCGACCTTCGGGCTCCGGCAGAGTACCTACGTCAGGTGGCATCCATGCCTTAAGGTGCCCATATTATTAAGTAATTACATACCAAAAAACAACTTATTCGTATTTTACTCTTTTTATTCCTATTTTATTCTTCGTCCCGTTTTATATACTTCTTAATTATTCCTTCAAAAATCATATCTATTAGATAAGCTGAGCCACTTACCAATATTATAAAAAATAGTATTGGAATAATCTGTATAATAAATAATGCAGCTATAAGTATTACAAGTATAAGTATTGTTTGGGGCAAATACCCAAGCCCTAATAAAAAAGAAGTTTTCCATAAGCCAAAAAGTTTCCCCTCATAATATTGAATTGTTAAAAAAGTGTATATCAATGTGATTAAAAACATGAGTCCCATTGACAATAATAAGCCAGCAAGAATATATGCAAAAACTGTGTTTTGTTGTATAAAAAACCTCACATCTACGTAAAGTATTAAAATAACAGCAACAGTAATCACAAAGTTTATAAGCATCCACCAGAAGTGTTTTGTAAAACCATTCCAAAATTCTCTCCAGACGCTGCTTCCTTCATCTTTTCTCAATAAACGTATTGAATGAAAAAGAGCTTCTGTGGATTGAAAAACTGTCACAACAGGAAGTGAAAATACAATCCACAGAAGATTTAATATCATTAAATCGCTTATAAAATATGCAATATCAAAAAGTTTAGAATCTCTCATTTTTTTCACCTTTACATTTGTTTTAGTAGTTTTTTATTAATCTTACCTGTCGGAGTCTTAGGAAGTTCTGACACAAATTCAAAATGCTTTGGAATCTTATATGAAGCCAATTTATCCTTTAAAAAGCTTTGAAGCTCTTTTCTATCAGCTTTCGCTCCTTCTTTTAGCACCACAAAAGCTTTGACTTCTTCTCCTTTCAATGGATTACCCACTCCTATCACAGCTGCTTCTAAAACATCAGGATGTTCTAATAAGGCATCTTCAACTTCCCTCGGATATACATTAAACCCACCTAATATTATCATGTCTTTTAGTCTATCTACAATGTAAAAATATCCGTCTTCATCTTTTTTTGCAAGGTCACCCGTGTGGAGCCAACCACCTCTTAAAGTCTTAGCAGTTTCTTCTGGCATGTTGTGATAGCCAACCATTATATTAGGCCCCCTTAAAACAAGCTCTCCTACTTCTCCAACGGGGAGTTCGTTATCATTTTCATCCACTATCTTTGCTTCAACACAAGGAAGTGGCAATCCAACAGACCCCGGTTTTCTTATGGCATCAGGCTCTAAAGGATTTAAAAGTGCAACAGGAGCTGCCTCACTTAACCCATAGCCTTCTACAAGCGGAAAATTGAATTTTTCCTCAAATCCTCTTTGTATCTCAGGCGCTAATGGAGCTCCACCTGATATAGCTAACCTTAAAGCTTTAAATTGTCCCTTTTCTGCCATTCTCATAAGGACCGCAAACATCGAAGGCACTCCGCAAAAAACAGTTACATCTTCGTTTGTCAGTGTCTCCAATGTGTCTTTTGGCATAAAACTTTCTTTTATTGTAATAGCAGAACCTAAGTAAAATGCTAAAAGTACATTAACTGTCCAAGAAAAGCTATGAAACAAAGGCAATACAGCTAAAAAATTATCAGAAGGCCCTAAGTCAGAAACCTCATCCATAGCTTTTACATCAGCAATGAAGTTATTGTGAGTAAGCATCGCACCTTTAGGTTTCCCTGTCGTTCCAGAGGTATATATATACGTACATACTTCGTCTGGTTCTATTTCAACATGTTGAGAAGGACCCATTTTTAAAATCGCATTAATTGTATTTTCATCTAAAACGACCACATTTTTAAGATTCAATCTTCCTAATTGAGATTTATCAACTTTTTGTGCTATTACAGGATGAACTACCAAAGTATTAGCTCCTGATTCCATGATTATATAAGCTATTTCTTCAAGAGTAAGCATCATGTTAAGTGGAACAACAATCGCCCCTGCTTTTGACGCTCCCATAAAAGAAAAAATATATTCAGGACAATTTGGGAAACTTAAAGCCACCCTATCACCTTTTTTAACACCTATTGATTGAAAAAAAGAAGCGTATTTATCTATTAAAGTGTCCACTTCTCCATAAGTATAAACTCTGTCTTTAAATTTTATCGCCACATGGTTCTCAGACACTTTTGCGTTTTTGTAAAGTTCATGAATTTTCATAATTATCCTCCTTTAACTTAATATAGCAGCACCAATGATCCCTGCATCATTTCCAAGCTCTGCTTTTCTTATGTCAGCATACGGTAAGTCTTTGAATAAAATATTCTCTGCCACTTCTTTTTTAAGAGGTTTTATGAGAAAATCCCCTGCATTTGCAACTCCGCCACCCAATATTATCACTTCAGGGTCAAACATGTTTATCACATTTACAATCCCAATAGCTAAGTATTTGACGTAGTCATTGAAAATTCTCATTGCTTGCTCATCGTACTGCTTCGCCGCGTCAATTACATTTTTAGCCGTTATGCTGTTTATATCCCCATTTGCAAATTTTAAAATAAGAGAATTGGGATTCTTCTCTACTGCCTTTTTCCCTTCTCTTATTAAAGCAGTTGCTGAAGCATATGTCTCTAAACATCCAATTTTACCACAATTGCATCTTATACCATTGTCTCCTATCACTATGTGTCCAAGCTCAGGTGCAAAATGATGTGCACCATTGTATATTTTACCATCAAGGATAAAACCAGAACCTACTCCTGTTCCTAAGGTAATTGTCACTGAGGACTTAGAACCTTTGCCAGCCCCATATGCTGCTTCTGCCAAAGCTGCTACATTAGCATCATTGTCCATATATATTGGCAAATCAATGTATTTTCTTATTTCTTTTGCAAGAGGAACTTTTGTCCAAAAGAGATTCACCGCTCGTATTACTATGCCTCTTTCGCTATCTGCTACACCCGGGACTCCTATTCCCATTGACTTAATATCACTTCCACTTAGATTACTCCTCTTAATAAGTTCAAAAGCTATATCCGCTATGTCTTTAGCAACTGCTTCATAACCCCTTTCTGGTTTTGTCGGCCTGCTACCTGTAGCTACTATACGTCCCTCTTCATCCACCAATCCAACAGCAATATTAGTGCCTCCAAGGTCAACACCAATTCTCATTCTTCCTCTCCTCCAATTTTTCGTTTTTTCTCTTTAAGATATTCTTTTATTTTTCCAACATCAGTATTAAGCACTAAATCCTCAGTTATACCGGCATTTTTAATAACTTTGAGAGCTTCATCAAACCTTCCTACATCAAAGCTTACATGGGCATCGCTTCCTACAGCAATTTTTACTCCCATTTCTTTCGCTCTTTTAGCAATGAGAAAACAATTTTCTTCACTGCCTTTTCTTGAACTTACAAAGGAGCTGTTGTTTATTTCAATAAATTTGCCATATTCTTTAGCAGCCATTAAAACTTTTTCAATATCTATTGGATAGATGGGATTCCCAGGATGTCCTATTATATCTACACAAGGGTTTTTTATAGCATTTATAATAGCTTTTGTGTTTCTTTCTATATCGTCACTTGGTTCAAAACACACGTCATGCAAACTGGCAATCACTATATCTAGTTTTTTAAGTATTCCTTCTGGTAAGTCCAAATTTCCTTCTTCATCCATTATATTAGCTTCCACCCCTTTTAATATCTCCACCCCCTCTATTTTTTCAGGTAACACTTTTAAATTTCCAAAATACCAAAGGTGAGCAGCTCCTGGCATTTTAGGCCCGTGGTCTGTCATACATATAAGTTGAAGCCCTTTTTTATAAGCCTCCCTTGCGTTTTCTGTAATAGTGCTGTAAGCGTGACCGCTTGAAATTGTGTGAATATGAGTGTCCAAAACTAACTTCAACTTTATCCTCTCCCTTTAATTCCCTATTTGTTTTAATAATTTTTTGTTAAGCTCATGGGCAGCGTTGTACCCCATCTGTTTTTGCCTGTGGTTCATAGCTGCTACTTCTACTATTATCGCGAGATTTCTTCCTGGCCTTACAGGTATAGTAAGCTTTGGAACTTTGACATCTAAAAATTTAATATATTCATCTTCTAATCCTAACCTGTCATAATATTTATCTTCATCCCATTCCTCCAATTGAATGACTAAATCTATATTCATTGTATTTCTAACAGAACCTACACCATACAATGTCTTAATATCAAGTATGCCAATACCCCTTATCTCAATAAAATGTCTTATTATCTCCGGTGAACTCCCTTGAAGCTTGTCCTCACTTATCTTGCTGATTTCCACCGCATCATCAGCAACTAACCTGTGCCCCCTTTTAATTAGCTCTAATGCCGTTTCACTTTTACCTATGCCGCTTTCTCCTAATAAAAGAACACCTATACCATACACATCTACAAGGTCTCCGTGAATGGTAATTTGTGGTGCTAACTTTTCATCAAGGTAATTTATTAATCTATTTATAAATTTCGTAGAAGCTTCTTTCGTCCTCAAAAGATATCTATCGTACTTTTGGGCAGCATTTATAAGTTCTTGGCGTATATTTAAATCTCTTGTTACAATAAGACAAGGAATGGGGTAAGTAAAGAATTTATCTGCTCTTTCTGCTAATACTTCATCAGAAAGTTGTTCTATAAAAGTTGTCTCGACTTTTCCTATTATTTGCACCCTTTCATAAGCAAAATGCTCATAAAAGCCGGAAAATTGTAAACCCGGCCTATTTACATCACTTGTTGTTATATCTATTTTATTATTTTTGGCCTCAACAATGACTTCTAAATTCAAATCCTTTATCAAAGTTTCAACAGGAATCTTATCCACTCTTTCACCTCCAGCCAGCAACAAAACGCTGCATTTAATTCAATTATATTATTTAATGTAAAATAAGTAAATAGACAAAACCTTTTCTTCTGGGAAGATGTAAATTATAATATGTTTATAGCCATATAAACTTTTGAGGTGAAAAAATGTTAAGGCAAAGACTTATCAGACTTTTAAAAGAAAACAAAGGGGAGTATATTTCTGGGCAAAAACTTTCTGAACAACTCAACGTTTCAAGAACTGCTATATGGAAACATATAAATGAATTAAAAAATGAAGGATACCAAATAGAGGCCCATCATAAGCTGGGGTATATGTTAGCTTCTGAGCCTGATTTGTTAATTTATGAAGAAGTATCCCCTTATCTTACTACAAATTTTATAGGAAAAAATTATATACATAAGTTAGTCATTGATTCTACAAACAACTTTGCCAAAGAAATAGCATCAAAGGTTCCTGATGGCACAGTAATTATTGCCGAAGAGCAGACAGCAGGAAGAGGACGATTAGGAAGAAGTTGGATATCTCAAAAAGGCTGTGGCATCTGGATGTCTATTATTTTAAAACCAAATATACAGCCACAGGAGGCAATTAATCTCACACAAGTAACGGCAATTTCTGTAGTCAAAGCTATTGAAGAAGTATTTCACTTAGAAAGCAAAATAAAATGGCCAAATGATATAATACTAAACAATAAAAAAGTGTGTGGAATATTGACAGAGATGAGTTCAGAAATTGACAAAATAAACTATGTGATAATAGGAATTGGAGTCAATGTAAATTGTGACAATTTCCCTGAAGAATTAAAAGGCAAAGCCACTTCCTTGTACTTAGAAACCAACTCTAAGGTTGATAGGAAAAAACTTACCGCCAGCATTTTAAATAACCTGGAATTTTATTATAATGCATATTTACAAAAAGGCTTTGAATACATAAGACCTATATGCATTGAAAAATCCATAACAATAGGAAGGCAGATAAAAGTCATTGCCAATGAGGGTGAAATTGAAGGGAAAGCTGTCACTATTGACAATAATGGAAGTTTGGTAGTAGAGACTAAAGAGGGCAAAAGACTTAGTATTATGTCAGGAGATGTGTCTGTAAGGGGGTTACTGGATTATGTTTAAGCGTCAAGACAAAATCTTGACGCTTTTTATTTCCTAAAATATTCATATACAGCTTGAGCAGCTTTTTCATTCATTCCTTCCACTTTTTTAAGGTCCTCCACACTTGCCCCTTTTATTTCTTCTATAGACTTGAAGGCATCATATAAGGCCTTTGCCCTTTTTTCACCTATGCCGGGGATATTGAGAAGTTCGCTTTTAAATCTTTTGCTTTGCTTTTCTTTGTGGAAAGTTATAGCAAATCTATGGGCTTCTTCTTGTATTTGCGCAATCAGGCGAAAAGCTTTTGTAGTCATAGGTATGTCAATTTCACCTTGAGGTGATACAAGGCCTCGAGTCCTGTGTTTTGAATCTTTTACCATACCATAAACAGGAATAGAAATCCCCAAGCCACTTAACACCTGCAGTACAGCATTTACATGCCCTATGCCACCATCTACAAATATTAAATCTGGCATTTCAGCAAATTTGGCCTTATCCTCTTCAAGTTCACCTTTTTCAATAAGCTCATTTTCTTCAATACCGTGCAAAAAACGCCTTTCTATTACCTCTCTCATACTCTCATAATCGTCTTGTCCCTCTACATATTTTATGTTAAACTTCCTGTACTGACTTTTCTTTGGCTTTCCATCTACAAACACCACCATAGACCCTACATTTTCTTGACCCCTTGTGTTTGAAATATCATAGGCTTCAATTCTCTTAGCGTAATCAAGCCCCACTAAATTAGAGAGTTCTAATGCAGCCTGGTCTTTTGAAATTTCATCTCTTATTGATATGTCATTCTTAAGGGCTTCTAAAGCATTTTGATAAACCATATCCACCAGTTCTTTTTTCTTACCTCTTACAGGAATTGTTATAAAAACTTTGTTGCCTCTCTTTTGTGATAACCATTCACTGAGAAGCTCTCTTTCGTCTAATTCCACATCAGTTATTATTTCTTTGGGAATGTAAGGAGCACCTTCATAAAATTGCTTTATAAAGGAAGAGATTACTTCTCCTCTTTCCATACCTTCTGTATTTTTCATATAATAATGCTCTCTTCCGCTTAATTTTCCATCTCGTACAAAGAACACCTGTATACAGGAAATATCCGCACTTCGGGCCATTGAAATTATATCCTGCTCATCTTCTCCTACTGATACTACCTTTTGTTTTTCTGATGTCCTTTCAATGGCAAAAATCTGGTCTCTAATCCTCGCCGCTTCCTCGAACCTCAATTCTTCCGCCGCTTCCTGCATGTCTTCTTTAAGTTTTTGTATGAGCCAATCTCTCTTTCCATCAAGAAAGAGAACTGCCTGATCAACTAATTTTCTATAATCTTCTTTATTTATTTTGTTAGTGCAAGGAGCAGAACACAATCCTATGTGGTAATAGAGACATTCTCTAACTTTACCAATGTCCTTTTCAATATTTCTGTTACATGTCCTTACTGGAAACATTTTTCTGACAAGTTTTATAGTCTCCCTCACTGCAAAGGCACTGCTATAAGGCCCAAAATATTTAGCCCCATCTGGCTCAATTCTTCTTGTAAACATTATGCGGGGATACTCTTCATTTACTGTAACTTTAATATAGGGGTAATTTTTGTCATCTTTTAATAATACATTATACTTTGGCTTATAATTTTTAATTAGGTTACATTCCAACATTAAAGCTTCAAGTTCAGTATCAGTAACAATGTACTCAAAGTCTTCCACATGAGAAAGCATTACTTTTACTTTTGGCAATTGATTTTCTTTGTTTTGAAAATACTGCCTCACTCTGTTTTTGAGAACTACCGCTTTACCCACATAAATTATTTTGCCACTTTTATCTTTCATTATATAAACACCAGGTTTTTCAGGCAAAAGCTTTAATTTTTCTTCTATGGTCATTGTCCATCACCTTCAGGTCATTTAGTTAAATAAGCTCTTATTATATCTCTTGCTATAGGTGCTGCTACTTTCCCACCTTCACCACCATTTTCAACTATTACACTTACGACAATTTGTGGATTTTCGGCAGGTGCAAAACCTACAAACCAGGCATGGGAATCCCCGTGAGGATTTTCTGCAGTACCAGTTTTGCCTGCAACTGTAATACTAGAAATTTGTGCAGCTTTACCTGTCCCCTCTTTATTGTTAACTACGCCTATCATCAATTGTTTAATAGTATCTGCCACCTTTTTTGATATAGGATTTAAATACTGTGAAGGAGTGCTTTTTTCAATGATTGCCCCTGAAATAGGATCTGCCACGTATCTCATCAAATAGGGTTTCATTATAATCCCATCATTTGCAACGGCAGAAGCAACTAAAGCCATTGTAAGAGGTGTTACAAGGATTTTACCCTGTCCTATAGAAGATTCTGCTAAAGCAACTTTTCCTTCAATAGGAGGAAAATAATTTTGTGCTGTATCTATTTCTAAAGGAACTCGTTTATTTAGACCAAAAGCATAAGCCATTGTTTGCAAGTTTTCGCTTCCTAAATCTAAACCAACCTGTATAAAAAAGGAATTGCAAGACCTATAAAAAGCTTGTCTAAAATCCTCTGTTCCATGAGCAATGCCTCCAAAATCATTTATCCTGTTGCCATCCACAATTATATATCCTTTGCAATCAAAAATCTTGTTATATAATTCAGGTTTATATGTCAAAACTGCTGCAGTGGTTATAATTTTAAAGACAGACCCTGGAGGATACAAACCTTGCGTAGCTCTATTTAAAACTACGTGCTCAGAACTTGTCATTATTTCTTCCCAATTTTCTCCTAAAGTATTGGGGTCATAAGAAGGAGAAGAAACCATTGCTAAAATTTCTCCAGTCTTTGGATTTAAAGCTACAACCGCTCCTTTTTTACCCTCCATCTCTTTGTAAGCAAGGTCTTGAAGAGTTTTATCTATTGTCAAATATACATTATCTCCTACCTGTCCTTTTGCTAAAACCAATTTTCTTAGAATAGTCATTGGGTCATTTCCTACCATCCCAAGTAATTCTTTGTCATAAGCTTTTTCTATTCCTGCATTTCCTTGTTGATATATTCTGCGACTATACCCTATTACTTGCGCAAAAGCAGGCCCATCTAGGTATTCTCTCTTTTGTGAGCCATCTACAAACACGCTTTTTGCAAGTACAGTCCCATTTCTGTCCAAAATACTACCTCGCAATATCTTTTTTTCTTGTTCTATAAGTCTTCGATTGTAAACACTATAGGAACTAGTAATTAATTTATCTCTTTCATATATTTGGAAATAAGTTAAATAGGCAATTAGTCCGAAAAAAAGTACAGAAAAAAACCAAAACAACATTTTAATATTGCAATTTAAGTTGGACATCCTGCTGTTCCTCCTTAAGAGCTATGCCATTGAGCATACCCAATGTCACAAAACTCGTTACCATAGAACTACCACCATAACTTACAAAGGGAAGGGTTACCCCTGTCAGAGGTATGAATTTTATGACACCACCAATTATAGTAAAAACTTGTAAACTAAACATTGAAATAAGGCCTGTAGCTACTAATACACCAAACTCGTCTTTAGCATTTAGTGCTACTTTAATCCCTCTATACATTATAACAAAATACACAAGAATTATGGCTATAGCACCTAAAAGTCCAAATTCTTCACTAATAGCAGAAAATATGAAGTCACTTGCCACAACCGGTATATATTCTGGATGCCCCATGCCGAGCCCTGTGCCAAAAAAGCCCCCTGCTGCAATGGCAAAAAGTGATTGTACAATTTGATATGTCTTTCCCGGTACATCCATCCAAGGATTCAACCATGCCTCAATTCTCACTCTTACGTGCCAAAACAAAAAGTAGGATATTATGCCTCCTAAAACAAAGAGCCCAATCCCTACTGCTGTGTATAATAGATTAGAAGTAGATACAAAAATTAATAATACTGTAGTAATATAAAATAAAAACGCCATCCCTAAGTCTTTTTCTAATACAAATATTCCTACAATTACAAAAGTTATTAATCCTAAAATAATTATGTCTTTTGTTTCTCTCCTGGTGCACAAATATTTTGCTAAAAAAGTTATATATATTATCTTAGCAAGTTCAGCTGGTTGAACATATATGCCGTCAAAAGTAAGCCAGTTTTTAGCACCACCTATTTCTCTTCCAAAAATCAATGTTGAGCCCAGTAGTGCTATTGTAAGTGCAATGTAAATAACTTCCCCATATTTGAATTTGTAAAGTAAATCGTAGTATTTTGAAATATATGAGGAAATGAAGTAAAGTGTAAAACCTATTCCAATCCAAACAATCTGCTTTATGAGCAAATCTGGTGCAACTCTATATATCATTATAAGTCCCATTTCTGTTAAAAAAGAAGTTAAAATGATAAATTGGATTTCACCCAATGGGAACAATCTTACATGTAAGTAATAAACAATATAAATTAATATTGGAAATGCTAATGTAAAATATATAGTGTCAAATCCCTTCGGTTTATTGTGTATAAAAAGCAGCAAAAAGGCTATTACAAATATCCAAAAAACATTTTTCATAGCTTTAGATCCAATTTTTATATATTCTTCCATAAAATTTCACCTACAAAATAAATTTGAGTTCAACATCACCTAAAGTAATTACATCGTTATTCCTTATTTTAGCAATTCCTTTTATTCTTTTGCCATTAACAAAAGTGCCATTTGTACTGTTTAAATCTTGTATATAAAACCTCTTGCCCCTCTTTCGTATGATAGCATGCCGTGCAGACACATAAGGGCTTTCGATTACTATATCACATTCTTCCGACCTTCCTATAGTAGTAACTTCAAAAAGATTAAAAGTCCTTTCTCCATTTAAAAAAGAAAGTTTAGCCCCTGTTATTTGCCTCTCATATCTTGCCCCTTTTATGTCCATATACACTATTTTAAAAACCCTGTATAAAAAGAGGTAGATGAGAAAAATAAGGACATATTTTAATATCTGAGAAGCTATGGCATAATACATAAATTCACCTCATTTTTGAGAAAGGACTTTTTTCAAAAACCATCCAGTATAAGAATTCTCATTGGCAGCAACTTCCTCAGGTGTCCCTGTAGCTATTACCATTCCACCTTTGTCTCCACCTTCTGGTCCTAAGTCAATAATATAGTCTGCACTTTTTATGACATCTAAGTTGTGTTCAATTACAATAACAGTGTTACCTGCATCAGTTAATCTATTCAAAACATCAAGAAGCCTATGCACATCTGCAAAATGTAATCCAGTTGTAGGCTCATCCAAAATATATAATGTCTTACCTGTAGGTCTTTTAGAAAGTTCAGTAGCTAATTTTACTCTTTGGGCTTCTCCTCCTGAAAGCTGAGTAGAAGGTTGCCCTAGTTTAATATATCCAAGTCCTACATCATACAAAGTCAGCAATTTATTTTTTATCCTGGGTATATTTTCAAAAAACACTAACGCTTCTTCTACCGTCATATTAAGTACATCCGAAATATTTTTTCCTTTATATTTTACTTCCAATGTTTCCCTATTATACCTTTGACCCTTGCACACTTCACAAGGAACATATACATCCGGCAAAAAGTTCATCTCAATTTTAATTATACCATCTCCTCCACAGGCTTCACACCTTCCACCTTTAACATTAAAACTAAATCTCCCTGGTTTATAGCCTCTCATTTTAGCTTCTGGGGTATTTGCAAAAACCTCTCTTATATAGTCGAAAACTCCTGTATATGTAGCAGGATTTGAGCGAGGAGTCCTGCCTATAGGAGACTGGTCAATATTTATTACTTTATCTATATTATCGATACCCTCTATTGCATCGTGCATACCTGGTTTATCTTTGGACTTATAAATCTTCTGTGCCAATGCTTTGTACAGTATCTCATTTATAAGGGTACTTTTGCCTGAGCCAGAAACCCCTGTAACGCATATAAATACTCCAAGAGGGAAAACTACATCTATATTTTTTAAATTGTTTTCCTTCGCTCCTTTCACTATTAAAGCTTTTCCATTAGGTTTTCTCCTCTGTTTTGGCGCTTCTATCTTTATTTTACCACTTAAATATTGGCCTGTAATTGATTTTTCACATTTTAACACATCTTCTATCGTACCCGCAACTACAATTTCTCCTCCATGCTCACCTGCACCTGGTCCTACATCCACAATGTAGTCTGCCGCATATATTGTATCCTCGTCATGTTCTACTACTATAAGAGTATTGCCTTGGTCTCTTAATTTTTTCAAGGAATTTATAAGTCTTTCATTATCTCTTTGATGAAGTCCAATGCTGGGTTCGTCTAAGATATATGTGACTCCTACAAGTCCAGAACCTATCTGACTTGCCAATCTTATCCTTTGTGCTTCTCCACCTGATAAAGTAGCTGCGGGCCTTGACAGAGTTAAATAATCAAGGCCTACATCTACAAGAAAACTAAGCCTTGCTTTTATTTCTTTTAAAATTGGCTTTGCAATGATCTCATGTTTTTCTATCAATTTGAGTTGGTCAATAAATTTTATAAGCTCGCCAACAGAAAGGTCTGTCATTTCTTTTATGGAAAGTCCACCAACAGTCACAGCTAACGCTTCTGGCTTTAATCTTGCTCCATGGCATGCAGGACAAGTAACCGGTCTCATATACTTTTCTATCTCTTCTTTTATAAAATCTGAAGAAGTATTGTTGTACCTTCTTTCAAGATTGTTTACTATCCCTTCAAATCCATAGGACTTTCCCTTTGTATCTTTGCCATAAAGCAGTATATTTTTTAAATCTTCACTAAACTTTTCATAAGGAGTATTCTCTGTATATTCAAAATGTTCAATCAATCTTAAAATGTTGTAATAAGCATAACTATCCTGTGAAGCAACAATCCCCGGCAACAACCCATTTGCTAATGATTTTTTAGGGTCTTGTATTAAAAGCTCTGGATCTACCTTCATAAATTCCCCCAATCCAGTGCAAACAGGGCAAGCCCCATAAGGGCTATTGAAGGAAAACATTCTCGGAGAAAGCTCCTCAATACTTATGTTGCACTCTGTACAAGCGTATTTTTCAGAGAGTGTAAAGCTTTCTCCCTCTATTACATCAATAGTAACTATCCCATCTGCTAATTTTAAAGCTGTTTCTATAGAATCCGTCAGCCTCATGTCAATTCCCGGTTTTATAATAATCCTATCTACTACGACTTCAATAGTATGCTTTTTATTTTTGTCAAGCTTAATCTCCTCATTTATATCGTACATTACTCCATCAATTTTCACTCTGACATATCCACTCTTTTTTATATCATTTAAAAGCTTAGCATATTCCCCTTTTCTTCCTCTAATAACAGGAGCCAGTACCTGTATCCTTGTACCTTCCGGCAATTCTTTGACTCTGTCCACCATCTGATCTATAGTTTGCATACTAATCTCTCTCCCGCAAACAGGACAATGGGGGCTCCCAGCCCTTGCATATAAAAGTCTTAGATAGTCGTAAATCTCAGTTATCGTACCTACAGTAGAACGAGGATTTTTATTTGTGGTCTTTTGGTCTATAGATATTGCCGGTGAAAGGCCTTCTATATAATCAACGTCTGGTTTGTCCATTTGTCCTAAAAATTGCCTTGCATAAGCTGACAAAGACTCCACATATCTTCTCTGACCTTCGGCATAAAGGGTATCAAAGGCAAGAGAAGATTTGCCAGAGCCTGATAAACCCGTTATTACAGTTAACTTATCTCGTGGAATCTCCAAATCTATATTTTTTAAATTGTGAACTCTTGCCCCTTTAATTACAATTTTGTCCTTCCCCATGATTTCACCTCAAACTACTTCCTCCAACTGTTTCTTCAATTCAAAAATCACATCTCTCAATTTTGCAGCCTTTTCAAACTGCAGCTCAATTGCAGCTTCTTTCATTTCTTTTTCAAGTTGCTCTATAGTTGACTTAATAATTTCAGGGTCATAAGTTTTAACTTTCTTTCTTGTGTACTTCTGTTCTTCTTCAGCAACGTGAGTAGCTTCAATTACATCTCTTACTCCCTTAATTACTGTCTTTGGAGTTATACCATGTTTTTTGTTATATTCCATTTGTATCTTTCTTCTTCTGTTCGTCTCATCAATTGCTCTCTTCATAGAATTTGTTACAGCGTCTGCATACATTATTACTCGTCCTTCCGCATTTCTTGCAGCACGTCCTATAGTTTGTATTAAAGAAGTCTCTGAACGCAAAAATCCCTCTTTGTCTGCGTCTAATATTGCCACCAAAGCAACCTCAGGTATGTCTAATCCCTCTCTCAAAAGGTTTATGCCTATTAAAACATCGAATTTACCCAGCCTTAAATCTCTTATTATTTCAACCCTTTCAATCGTCTCAATATCGGAATGTAAATATTTTACTTTTATTCCTATATCCTTGAGATAATCCGTTAAATCTTCTGCCATCTTTTTTGTAAGGGTCGTAACAAGCACTCTAAAGCCTTTATCAACTGTTTTTCTAATTTCCCCTATCAAATCATCTACTTGTCCCTTAACAGGCTTTACTATCACTTCTGGATCCACAAGACCTGTCGGTCGTATTAACTGCTCAACAACCTGCTCTGAATGTTCAATTTCATAAGGCCCTGGTGTTGCAGAAACAAAGATAACTTGATTTATCCTCTCTTCAAACTCTTCAAAAGTAAGGGGACGATTGTCAAAAGCAGAAGGAAGTCTAAATCCGTATTCTACTAATGCTTCTTTCCTTGACCTGTCTCCATTGTACATGCCTCTGATCTGAGGAATTGTCACATGGGACTCATCTATAAAAATGAGAAAATCTTCAGGAAAATAATCTAAAAGGGTATAAGGAGGGCTTCCTGGAGGTCTTCCTGAAATATGCCTTGAATAATTTTCTATTCCTTGGCAGTAGCCCATCTCTTGTAGCATCTCTAAGTCATAATTTGTTCTCTGTCTTAACCTTTCAGCTTCTACTATTTTACCAGCATCTTTAAGTTCTTTATACCTTTGCTCCAGTTCTTCTCGAATGCTTTTTATCGCTCTTTCCAATTTGTCTTTTGAAGTAGCATAGTGAGAAGCCGGAAATATAGCCACGTGTTTTCTTAATCCCAGTACTTCACCTGTTAACACATCAATTTCTGCTATTCTGTCAATTTCATCTCCAAAAAGCTCAACCCTTATCGCCTTATTGGAAAAAGAAGCAGGAAAAATTTCTATTACATCTCCTCTTACCCTGAATTTGCCTCTTGTAAAATTCACATCATTTCTTTCATATTGTATACCTACAAGCTTTTTAATTATTTCGTCCCTATCTTTTATCATTCCCGGCCTTAGAGAAAGCATAAGATTTTCGTAATCTACAGGGTCACCTAAGCCATATATACAAGAAACACTGGCGACAATTATAACGTCTCTTCGCTCAAAAAGAGCTGCCGTAGCAGAGTGCCTCAATTTATCTATTTCTTCATTTATAGAAGCGTCTTTTTCAATATAAGTATCAGTTTGGGGTATATAAGCCTCCGGTTGGTAGTAGTCATAATAACTCACAAAATATTCCACTGCATTGTCTGGAAAAAACTCTTTAAATTCACCGTATAATTGCGCAGCCAAAGTCTTATTATGAGCAATGACAAGAGTAGGGCGATTTAACTTTTGTATTATATTAGCCATAGTAAAGGTTTTTCCAGAACCCGTCACACCCAATAAGGTTTGAAATCTATATCCTTTTTTTACCCCTTCAACTAATTTCTCTATAGCTTGAGGTTGGTCTCCTGTTGGTTTAAAATTAGATACCAACTTAAATCCACTCATTTTTTCTACCCTCTTTGCAATTTATCATCTTATTATTATAGCATACCCTACTTGTCAATACAAACATAACCAAACAGCCGGCCTTTACAGGTCGGCTGAACAGTTTGTTACAAAGTCAAAAATTTTTAAAATAGGATATTTTGCATCGTCACTCCGGTGTTCCAAAGCGACAAAACTAAAGCTCGACCTTCGGGTTCCGGCAGGGTTACGGGCACATTCGACATCCTTGTCTTAGTGCCCGCCTCCGCCATCCTTGGCTTCGGCCCTGCCTCCACCCTCGGTCTCATTAAGTTTTGTTATCGCTTTGTCACAAGTCGTTCCTTATGCAAAATATTCTATTTTCGAAAGTTTGTATACAGTCTGAACAGCCGGCCTTTACAGGTCGGCTGAATTTTTTATAATTCCATTTTTAAGTTTTGGCACAATATCAAATTTATCAACTGTCAAGCAAAACTCAATATCTTCATCATACCCTAAGTCTTTTAATCTTTTAAAGTGATAGCCTTCCTTCATTATTTCATACAAGTTGCCCTCATAAGGTTTATACAAAAAATAACAGGCTTTTGACAAATCATCACTTTCAAATTTCATTAAATCTTGCAGCTTTTTATATATCACTCCAGCAGTTATTATGTCGTCAAAAGAAAATTTTCCCTCTGTACCAGCACATACAATTACTGTATCTTTATTGCTGGCGTATATATACTTAGCAACAGCAGAAGCATTTAAAAGGCATCCTAAAATTACATTATCTGCTAAAGAGACTTTTTTTAAAGCTTTTGTTCCGTTGGTAGTAGTAAAAATTATCGTTTTATTCTCTACTTTTTCACGAGTATACTCTAATGGAGAATTAGATAGGTCAAAACCTTTAATCTTTGTAGAGTTCCTTTCCCCAGCTAAAAGATAAGTTTTTTTATCTAAACTTTTTACAAGTTCGATCGCTTCTTCTACTTCTGAAACTGGAATAATCTCTTTAGCTCCGTTGTACAAAGCAGTAGTAATAACACTTGTCGCACGTAGAGTATCTATTACAACGACATTTTTGTCTTTTAATTCTCTTTCATTAAAAGAATTATATGTTTCAAAAGTTTGTAAAAACACACACTTTGCCTCCTTATTTGTTTTTCTTAAAGATGTTTTTAAACATTTCTTTTAGTTTTTTTATAAATATTCCCCCTTCATTGATTTCATAAATCATAGAAGTTGCCTTTGGCACTATTAAAATCCCTAATCCCAAAATTCCCTGGGGATTCTTATATTCATAGTTAGTATAATTGCCATTTAAATCTTTTACAGTGATCCACATCACAGAAGGCCGTTCATTGAGTATTCGTATTATATCATCTGGATCATTGATAGGAATATCATTAATTTTTAATATTACATCCCCCGGTTTAATTCCCATTTCTCTAGAAGGAGAACCTTTTGCTGTCGCTAAAATCATCACTCCTGTATCTGGCGCTACAAAAAGAGGTGGATTTTCCCTTTCTTCTCTTTGCCCTATTAAAATTAAAAGCTCATGAGCCACTGGCGCAAAAATAGCTGCTAAATATTGAAATAATTTAGTATAGATTCCTAATATCGCCAATATAATCAAAACTATACTAAAGAAAAATAAACGTATAGAAGAAATTCGCGTTTTCTTTTCTGGAAGTTGTGTTAAAGCTAAGTCTCCGTATCCTAAAGCTGCAATACCTGGCATAATTAAAAAAATTGCATTATTTAAATCAATTCCAGCTGGTTTGATAATGGGCCACCAATCTGGCATATTTACACCCTGTCCTGTTATTGTTATTCCAGTAGCAATAGTTAATGCAGCAAAAGGAATGGGCCAAAACTTTTGCATAGTAAAGCCTCCTGCCACCCGCCCATCCTTAAGCCTTACAAAGATAGGAGTGGTATTCCTTGGACCATCTACATATATTAAAAGGCTTTCCATCAAATGAAGAATACCTACAATAGACATAAGTGCAGAAACACTTATACTAGGAAATCCAAAAATCAAGCTGGATAGAGAAACTATTCCTCCTGCATAAGAAAAACAAATATATCTAGGATTTACAAGCATCAAAACTATAGCCAAAGGCCATACATACTGAAGCCCTACATTTTCTATTGTTATTCCTAAAAATATCATAAAAAAGCTCCCAATTATTGCAGCAATTACACCATAAAAGATAGAGTCAAGAACCAATTCTTTCATTGGTTCTTGCTCATGTCCGATAATCTCTCTTTCTATAGCTATTTTATTTCTATACTGCATTACTATTAGAATTATCACTATCCAGAAAAAAGGATTAAAAATTGACAAAGCTATTGTCTTTATTGCCATCCAAAAAACTTGAATAAAAGCTATCATTTTAACACCTTACTTTATCTCACTTTTTACAATCTCAAAAGCTTTTATAAGCTGAGTATCTCCTTTTAAGTCAGGAGTATCTTGAAGAGTGTAATTTCCAGGAAGCTCCACTACATAGTTGGGCTCAATTCCTTTGCCTTGAATATTTGTGCCATTTGGCGTGTAATACCTTGCAATAGTATATTTTAATCCTGTACCATCACCAAAGTCAACAATAGTTTGTACAAGTCCCTTTCCAAAGGTAGTGGTCCCAACTAAAACTCCTGCTTTTCTATCTTTTATCGCCCCTGCTAAAATTTCTGAGGCACTAGCACTGCCTTTATTTACAAGCACAGCAAGTGGTAATCCCAGGCCAGGTCCTTTAGAATAATATTCTTTATTGTCAACTCTTCCTTTGGTCGTCACAACAACTCCCTTCGGCAAAATTAAATTAGAAATATCTATAGTTTCATCTAAAAGTCCACCAGGATTATCCCTTAAATCTAGTATAAGTCCTTTCATGCCCTGAGACTTTAACTTATCAAGAGCTGCTTTAAAGTCATTAGCTGTGCTTTGGTCAAACATTGTAATCTTAATATATCCAATTTTATCAGGAAGCATCTCCTCATATACTGTTTCTAATTTTATTATCTCTCTTGTTATTGTCTTACTAAAAGTTTTTCCTTCTCTCATTATAGTGAGGGTTACATCTGTTCCTTGAGGTCCTCTCATCATAGCTACTGCTTCATCTAAATTTTTACCGCTTACTTTTTTATTGTTCACTTCTATTATTATATCGCCGGATTTTATCCCTGCTCTTTCCCCTGGTGTATTTTTTATTGGAGAAACCACCACAATATGGTCTTCTTTATCAACTGCTACAACTATCCCAATTCCCCCATAAGTACCTGTAGTTTGAGTCATAAAATCAGAAAATTCTTTCTTATTCATATATACAGTATAAGGGTCCTCCAAAGAGTTAGCCATTCCTTTCATAGCACCTTCTAAAAGGACTGAAGAGTTAACTTTATCAACATACCTATTTTCAAGGATTTTCTCAATATCAAAAAGCTTATTATATTCTTTTATCAACTGGTACTCCTCACGAGAAACAAGGACTTTACCATTAGGAAGAGCCACTGATACTGCGTTTGCTAACATAAAAGTTATAACATTTGTAACTATTAAAAGTACTGCTAATAAAATATAAAATCTTTTTTTCGCCATAATTTCCCCACCTTTTTTAGTCTCTTAAAATTATATGTATATGTTCTTTTTTATTATACACCATTCATGAAATAAAAAAAACAGACTGGTTATTTTAACCAGTCTATCGGATTAACTGGAACACCATTTTTACGCACTTCAAAGTGAAGATGTGGTCCTGTTGCCCATCCCGTACTTCCTGCTTTAGCAATAACTTGACCTCTTTTAACAATGTCACCTTCTTTCACTAATAAAACAGAATTATGACCGTACAAAGTGGATATTCCGTCTCCATGGTCTATAATTACTGCATATCCATATCCACCGTAATAACCTGCAAAAATAACTTGTCCATCTCCCGCAGCTACTATATCAGCTCCTGTTTCAGCAGCAATATCAATACCTGTATGCATCCTGTATTGGTGTAATATTGGATGATATCTCATTCCAAAAGGTGATGTTATAATGTCACTAGAAGGAACAGGCCATAAAAGTTTTCCACCAGTATATTTAAGTCTTGATTTTGCCTGTAATTCTTGGATAATTCTTTCTAACTGTTGAGATTGCCTTAGCAATTCATCTTCTTGTTGTTCATAATACTTTTGCTGTCTTTCTAAGTCTCTCATCAATCCTTGCCTAGAAACCATTGCCACCTGTAATTCTCTTTGTCGAGAAGCTACCTCATTCTTATAGTTTTCTGCCTCTATCTTCATTTGAGCTAATTCTATTTCTTTTTGTTGAACAATTTCTCGTTGCTTTTTATATGAATCAAATAAATTAACATCAAAATTGATTATTTTTTTTATAATGTCAAGCCTGGTTATAAAATCTCCAAAACTTTTAGAACTTAAAAGCACATCTAAATATCCCCATTCGCCACTTATGTATATTGCCCTTATGCGCTCTTTCATAGTCTGAAGCTGATTATTTTCCACTTTTTTGGCTGCTTCTAACTCTTCTCTTGTCTTGTTGAGTTTTGCAGTAATGTTAGCTAATCTTTTTTGAGCATTATCTAATTCAATAGCTGTAGCATTAAGTTTATTGTCTATTTCTTTTATTTGTGCTGCAACATCTCTTTTTTGATTAATTATCTGCTCCTTTCTTTCCTTTGTCTCATTTATAGAATTTTGGATTTGATTCAATTTATTCTTAACATCTTGAAGCTGATCAGCTTTGGGACAAGATATAAAAAGTGTAGAAATAGCAAACAAAACAGTAAATACAACCCACTTTAACCTATTCTTCTTTCTCAATGCAAAGTTCCCCCCTTTGCAGCTTTTAAACATTTAAGAATCTTTTAATAGAAATCCCACTTCCTAACGCCCCTATAATAGCACCAATCACAAAAAAGTACAAAGTAATATCTCCAACTATCTTATCTACAGGCAATAATTCAAACACAATTAACCTACTATTGATAAGATTTGCTGCATAGTCATAAATCAAAGCCAATATTGTCACAGAAATTAAAGCTCCTAATAATCCCAATATTATACCTTCAATTAAAAACGGCCATCTTATAAACCAATCAGTTGCTCCAATATATTTCATTATACTTATCTCTTTTCTTCTAGCATAAACACCTAATTTTATGGTATTAGAAATTATGACAATCGAGATTACAAATAAAATAAGTATGATTGAAAGTCCTACCACCCTTATTATTTTTATAATACCAAGAAGCTTTTCCACTACATCTTGTCCATAACTCACTTTATCAACTCCATTTATTTGCTTTATTTTATGTGATATATCTTTCATCATATTAGCATTTTTTACTTTTACTATATATGACTGTGGCAGTGGATTATCTTTTTCCAAGCCCTCAAGTAAGTAACTTTTATCACCTAACTGCTTTTTAAAATTCTCAAGCGCCTGTTCTTTAGACTCAAAAGTGACAGATGCTACTCCTTCTAATGACTTTATATTACTGCCTATTCTGTCAATTTGTTCTTTGGTGAGGTTATCATTTAAAAAAGCCTTTAATTCCAATTGTGACTCTACTTGATTAGCCATTGTATTAACATTCAAAACTAATATAAGGAATAAACCTAAAATAAGCATTGCTGCCATTACGGAAGTTATAGAAGCTACTGTCATAAGCCTATTCCTTATCAAATTGCTAAAAGTTTCTCTCAAAAAATATTTAAAATTTCTAAAGAGCATATCCGTAAACACCCCTTGCTTCATCTCGTACTATGTTTCCTTTTTCCAGCGCTATTACTCTTTTTTTCATTGCATCTACTATGTCTTTTGCATGGGTGGCCATAACAACTGTAGTACCTCTTTTATTTATTTCAGATATAAGTTTTACAATTTCCCATGAAGTATCAGGATCCAGATTCCCTGTAGGTTCGTCTGCTATAAGAATAGAAGGTTCATTTACAATAGCTCTTGCTAGAGAAACTCTTTGCTGCTCACCACCTGACAATTGCTGAGGATAATTGTCTGCTTTATCACTAAGCCCAACTAGTGATAACACCATTGGAACTCTTCTCCTTATCTCTTTAGGAGAGGCCCCTACAACTTCCATAGCAAATGCAACATTTTCGAAAACTGTCTTATTAGGAAGCAATCTAAAATCTTGAAAAACTACACCCATATTCCTTCTCAAATATGGTATCTCTCGCTTTTTAATTTTTGTTATATCTTTTTTATTAATTATAATACTGCCAGAAGTAGGTTCTTCTTCTTTTAGAAGTAATTTAATTAAAGTTGACTTACCTGCACCACTAGGCCCAACAATAAAGACAAATTCTCCACTTTCAATTTCAAAACTAATATTTGAAAGAGCAATTATATCTTTATTGTATCTTTTAGATACATTTATAAACTTTATCAAATTTTCTCACCTCGGAATATCGTATAATTTTGTCAAAACCATGATCGTCTTTAATAGGAGAGCATCATCAAAATTTTTAGCGTCTAAACCTGTCATTTTAAAAATTTTATCAAGTCTATAAACTAATGTATTCCTATGGATGTACAACTCTCTGGCAGTCTCACTCAAATTTAAACTATTTCGAAAAAAAGCATTTAGGGTTTGTATCAATTCATCATCTTTGAAAATACCAAAATCAATATTTCTTTTTTTAATAAAATTATTTACCTTCTCTATGTCAATTCCCCATAAAATTTCTGCAAAGCTGTAGTCTTCGTAAATATATATTCCTTTTTCATCTTCCAATTTTTTACCAATAAGTAAGGCTGTCTCTGCTTCCCTATAGGCGATATGTATATCCTCAATTGGCACAAAGGAAGAAGAACTGGCTATTTTTACTTTTATATAGCCTTCAGCTTCTATCATATCTTTCATAGTTTTATAAAGTTCTATTAAAGAGTTATTTCCCTTATAAGAAAATATTGCTACAAATCTTTTATCATCAAATTTTACAGTATATAAATTACCTTTCTCAAAAATGTTGGTAATTATCTTTATTGCATCGTCAATTTCATTATTCGATTCGACAATTGCTACTGTGTATTTCACATTCTTATTTATTTTGTATTTTTCAGCATAATAGGATGCTAAATTTGAACTTAATTTACAAGTTAAAGCCTCTATCAAAAATTCTTCTCTATCATATTTGTGCAGTAATTGTTCCAACATTAGAGAAATTAAATAAAGCACTTTTTTTGATTGTTCATCTTTTCCTTCTAAAGCGACAGTAAAAAAGAGGACATCATTGTAAAATATGTTATAACATATAAATTCCCCTACTTCATATATCTCTTTTTCATCAATATATTCTACATTTATCCTTAAAAATCCTGCTTTTTTTTCAAAAAAATCTTTGTCGCCATAAATTAAATTTCCTGACTTATCTATTATATATAATGGAATTTGAATATTTTTTTGAATATCGTAGGCCACCTTTTTTATAGGGTCATAGCCGATCATCTCCATACCACCTTACTTTATAAGTATACAATAATTATACACTATTTCCTAGAAGAAATAATAGGCAAATGTAAATTTATGTGGCATTTTGACACAAAAAATAAAAGGCGGAATAACCGCCTTTCAGTTTGTTACTCTATTCAAAATTGACATTTCTGTTTCTTTATCAAACATGTGCAATTTATTTATATCAAAACCTATTTTAATTACGTCTCCTGCTTTTGCCCTTGTTCTTGGATCTACTCTTGCTGTCAATGGAACACCATTCACATCCAAATATAGGTATGTCTCTGGACCCATCAACTCTGTAACATCTACTTTTGCCTCAATTACAGCTTCTGGATATGCTGCCAAGAACACTTCTTCGTCATGCAAATCTTCTGGCCTTATTCCTAACACAATTTCTTTTCCAACGTAGCTTGGATCTTTTAATCTTTTCAAAATCCCTTCTGGCACCAAAATGCTGAATCCCTTAAAAGTAGCATATACTTTTCCATTCTTATTTTCTAATCTTGCGTCAATAAAGTTCATTTGAGGACTTCCAATAAATCCAGCAACAAACAAATTATTTGGATAATCATAAATAGTCTGAGGTTTATCTACTTGCTGAATAACGCCATCCTTCATAACTACTATTCTCGTACCCATTGTCATAGCTTCCGTTTGGTCATGGGTAACATATATGAAAGTCGTCTGTAATTTATCGTGTAGTTTAGCCAACTCGGTTCTCATTTGTACTCTCAATTTTGCGTCTAAGTTTGACAAAGGTTCATCCATCAAGAATACTTTTGGATTGCGGACAATAGCACGCCCCAATGCAACCCTCTGTCTTTGTCCGCCTGACAAAGCTTTTGGTTTCCTGTTTAAATATTCTTCCAATCCTAAAATTCGAGCTGCTTCTTTTACTTTTCTATCAATTTCCGCTCTTGGAACCTTTCTGAGTTTAAGTCCAAAAGCCATATTGTCATACACTGTCATATGAGGATAAAGAGCATAGTTTTGGAATACCATTGCGATATCCCTATCTTTTGGTGGCACGTCATTCACAAGTTTGCCATCAATATAAAGTTCACCCTGAGATATTTCCTCAAGTCCTGCTATCATTCTCAATGTTGTAGTTTTACCACAGCCAGAAGGCCCAACCAATACTATAAACTCCTTGTCCTGAATTTCTAGATTAAAATCTTTAACTGCGGTAACACCACCTGGATAGACTTTATAAACATGTTTGAGTACAACATCAGCCATTTTTAGATTCCCCCTATTAGAAAACGTTTGATGTTTTTATTTATTATAATACTATTTTTTCTTCTTTACTATCGTCAATAAATATGATATTTAGCACAAATTTTTGTACAATATATCTACAATAGCTAGGTATTTTTTTCTTTAACCCTCTTTTTTTTGAATTTTATTTAAAAAATTAAACCATAAGAATACCAATACCCCATCAATAGCAATCAAACTCAAAAAAACATATAGTTTCACTATTTCTCCCTCCTCATCCCCGGGGATAATTTAAAAATAGTGATGAGATTCCCTAAGGCCAAAAGTGCTGCCACGTCTATAATTAGACTATATAAATAATGCCAGTGAAGATATTTTAGTACCCCTATATGCACTAATGAATATTCCATTACAAAAAATAGTGCGGTTAAAACAATCACATTTATAAAGCGCAAAATATTATTTCTAGGATATGTTTGTGCATACAATACTCCTATGCAAAAAGGTGCACCAAAAGTAAAAAATAAACTTGAATTAAAAATTTTAATAACAACATTAGAAAAATCGTAAAGATTAAGACCAATTGCAATTTCATCTACAACAAGTTGAAAACCTAAAGCTAATAGGCCTCCCCATACAGTATATTTTATATATCTCCAATCAACTAACAAAAAGAAAATAATCCATGAAACTATGAAAGTTATTATCCATGGCATTTATACCACCTCTTATTTAGTTTACCCATTTTTAATCTCTAATAAAAAATTTTTTGAAAATCTATTGACAGCTGTTTTCATAAATGATATTATAATAAAAAAATTGAATAACAATACCTCATCTTCTTGGAAGGTGAGGTAGAGGCGCGGGTCATCAAGAGTAGTATACCAGAGGTATTTAAGGGCTAATGAAGGTATATGAAAGGGATGCTCGCCGAAGCGCGTAAATTCCTTAAAGTTTACGCAGCTGGGCCTATGCCGAATAGGTATAGGACTGTCACTGGAGGTTTCCCGAGCCTTCAGTGAAGAGCTATCTCGCTATAGGGGGAAGGAGGTATTACCATGTCTATGTGCAAAATAGGCAGCTGAGGTAATACTTAGCTGTATTTTATTTTGTTTTTAGTTTCGTAATTTAAATTATTAAAGTAAATGAGGTTGATAAAATGTTGCATGGTACAATGAAAATAAATTCAAAGGGGCATTTGGAAATAGGTGGTTGCGATACTGTAACTCTTGCAAAAAAGTTTGGTACACCGCTTTATGTAATAGACGAAGAGTTATTGCGGCAAAATTGTAGAGCATTTTACAATGGCTTTAAAAAAGATTATCCAGGAAATGAAGTGATTTATGCCAGCAAAGCTTTCATGACAATGGCAATATGCAAAATAATTGAAGAAGAAAACTTGGGTCTTGACGTCGTTTCTGGTGGAGAATTATATACTGCGTTAAAAGCAGGATTCCCTGCTGAAAAAATATACTTTCACGGCAACAATAAATCAAAAGAAGAACTTATAATGGCATTAGAAAATAATATTGGGAGAATCATTGTAGATAATTGGTATGAACTAAATATGTTAAATGACTTGGCAAAAAAGATGAATAAAGTTCCTAATATTTATATAAGAGTATCTCCTGGTGTAGAAGCTCATACTCACCAATATGTAAAAACAGGACAAATAGATTCAAAATTTGGCTTCCCTCTTTTTAATGGAGACGCAATGAGAGCCATAGAATATGCTTTAACTTTGGAAAATGTAAATCTAGTAGGTCTACATTCTCATATCGGTTCTCAGATTTTTGATGCAGAATCTTATAAAGCTGAAATAGAAATTATGATGAATTTCCTAAAATTAGTAAAAGAATTTTTAGGTTGGGAAGTAGGAGAACTAGATCTAGGTGGAGGTTTTGGAATAGCATATGTAGAAGAGGACGATCCCCAGCCAATCGAACAAATAGCACACGAAATAATGCAAGCAGTAAAGGAATATTCCGTTGCTTTAAATATAAAAATGCCAAACATAATTGTAGAGCCAGGTCGTTCTATAATAGGAAATGCTGGAACTACTCTTTACACAGTAGGAGCTATTAAAGACATACCAGGTGTCAGAAAATACGTGGCAGTAGACGGAGGAATGTCTGATAATATACGTACCGCTTTATATGGAGCAAAATATGATGCTATTGTAGCTAATAAAGCTAAGAATATAACATCAGAAAAAGTATCAATAGCAGGAAAGCTTTGCGAATCAGGTGATATGCTAATTTGGGATATTACACTACCTATAATTGAAGAAGGAGATATTTTAGCAGTGCTGTGTACAGGTGCTTACAATTATTCGATGGCCAGCAATTATAACAGGTTACCTCGTCCTGCTGCAGTACTCGTGTCTAATGGTCAGGCTGACATAATCGTTGCGCGAGAAACTTATGAAGACTTAATCCGAAATGATATAATCCCAGAAAGGCTAACCAATGAAAAAAGAAAAATCGCTAATTACTAAAAAAGAGAGGTATAACCTCTCTTTTTTGTTATTCATTTTCTTTTGCTGTTTCAGCCTCTTCTTCTGCCTCTTCTTCACTTTCTCTAGGTGCCAATACAGAAACTACAACCTCATCAGGATCATCTACAACTTTTACTCCATCTGGAACTTGTATGTCTTTTACAAAAAGTGTATCTCCAATCTCTAAATTGCTTAAATCCACAACAATTTCTTGAGGGATTTTGTCAGGTAGGCTTTCCACTGTCAACTCCCAAAGTTGATGCTGTACAATTCCACCCCTGCTTTCAATAAGGCCTATTCCTTCAAACTTTAACGGAACCGTAGCTTCTATTTCTTCATACATTGATACTCTTTGGAAATCCACATGAATTATTTTCCCTTTCAAGGTATCTTCTTGAATCTCTTTAATAACCGCATTATGAGTAGAACCATCCACAATCACATTGAGGAGGACATTCCTTCCATGTTTTTGTAGCAACCTTTGAAGCGCATTATATTCAACTGCCAAAGGAATGCTCTCCGTCATATCCTTACCATATAAAATGGCAGGAATATAACCTTGATTTTTCAAACGGCGAGCTACATTTTTACCAGTATCTCTTTTTATAGCTTCGATACTGATTGCTTGCATCTGTCACTCCTCCTTTTGTTTATTGTTTCCAAATATTATTTTACCACTACGTTTAATAAATATCAAATCCATTTGACAGGTTAATTTTTTCATAGTAAACTTTTATGTGTAAAGTGTGCGCCTGTAGCTCAGTGGATAGAGCGTTCGGCTCCGGACCGAGAGGTCGCAGGTTCGATTCCTGTCAGGCGCACCATAATACTTGAAAATACTAGGTTTTAGAGAATATAAATTTCTTATTTTTTTGTTTTTCCCACACTTTTCCCACACTAGAAATAAAAAATTTTAAGAGAAATTTTAAGAGGCTGTTATGTCCATTTTTTTATTTTACAAAAGCTATTTTCAAGATAAAAAAGTCAGCCGCAAAAGTATAACCATAAGATTGTCGAAGCTTTAGAAGAAATTGTAAATGAAAAAAATCAACTACTCCCTAGTAAACTTCCATGAAATTTTTGGGGTATTAATTCAGCCGCCTGACGAATTGCTTCTTTCATGCTTTTTTCATCTGCAATTCCTTTCCCCGCGATATCAAATGCCGTACCATGGTTAACACTTATTCTAATAATTAGATCTATGCAATTAACTACTCCAAATTTAAATTCTGCTTCTTCGACGTTTTGAATTGCCTTGATAAGAAGTCCCGTCTTTAGAAAAGATTCAGCACGTTGTAGCATTTTTGCATCACCAATTACAACTGGTTTGCTAATTTTGTAAATTTGGGGATCACTCAGCGCTTTCATTATTATCTCTGGTCTTACGCCGGCTGCATCTCCCATTGTAATTCCAATCAGTGGTTTTACCATATTAATTCTCTCCTTTCAAAAAACGGATTGTATTAATAAGAGTCTCTTCTGTTCCGAATGCACCTGCTTTTGTGATTGTTAATAAATCTCTAAAACCTATAAGTTTGCCTATTGGAATACCAGTTTCTAATTCTTTAATTAACTTTATACCTCTTGCACCAAGATATTTACATACAGCTTTTGCTGTATCACCACCTGTTAAAATTACACCACCTAATTGAACTTCATTTATAATTCGGTTTGAAATATAACCAAGCGCGTCTACTATCCGAAAAAATAGTATAAAATTTTGTATACTTTTCTAAAATAAAATCTAATTTTTATGTTATAATTATCTTATGCAAATCTAATTCCGGCAGAGTAGGTGTCCCGCGTTAAGTGACGGAGGATGGGACGTCGCCTCCGTACGAAAAGCCTTTATGGTTTGCGGTGGGCCACCGCGTCCGCTGCCACTCCAAAGGTTTCTCCTCTGGTGTGGCATACTCTGCCACACAAAATAAAGGGGAGGTTTTTTTATGAAAAAATTTACTACAAGAGAAATTGCATTTCTTGCCTTGCTAGTAGCGCTAAACATTGTGCTCACGCGAGTAGCCAGCATAAGGATAGCAATTGGAGGTGTGGAAGGAATAAGGATAGGCTTTGGAGCTTTTCCTGTAATTTTTGCAGGAATAGCATTTGGCCCCTATGCCGGAGGTATTGTAGGAGCATTGGGAGATATCATTGGCTATTTTATAAACCCAATGGGCCCTTATATGCCCCATTTCACTTTTACCGCTGCCCTTGTGGGAATTCTTCCTATATTGTTTTTAAAACCTTTTAAGGCGCAAATCCCCAATTTCTGGCAGCTTGTTATAGCGATAGGCTTAGGGCAGACCATCTCTTCTATTATACTCACGCCCTATTTCATTCAAATGCTCTTTCATCTACCAATGAAAATAACCGTTCCCCCAAGAATTGTAACACAAGCTATTCAAGTTCCTCTCTATGCCTTTTTTACTGAAGTAATACTGAAAAAATTCCACCTAGCCTTTTCCTCAAAATTTTAAGCGGGGTCTCCCCGCTCTCAGACTGTAGACAAACTTTCGGAAATAGGATATTTTGCAATCGGTGCGACTTGTAACAAAGCGGCCCGGTACCAAAAACTTACCTTTTAGTTTAGTTGTTAATTTTTTAATTGATACTTTAGATGAAATATTAGCCGAACCGGTTGTTTTAAAAAATCTTTAATAAGTATTATTGACAGTTTGTACATCAAAGCCCAGCAAACTGAAAATGATGAATTAAAAAAGAGCTTTGAAATTACAGGTGAGCTACTAACTTTACCTCCAAACGCGGAAAATTTTAAAGTATTCAAAAATCTCTTTTCTTCTAATATTTTAAGGTACGTAGCTGAGTTCCAACACAAGATTGAAGAAATTGACGAAACTGTAGAAATTAAAAAACTAATTTCTGATGAATTTTTTAACAAATATGTTTCTTAATTAGAAAATAATCAAATGACTGAAGAAATGGATTTACTAAAAGAAGTTTATAAGAAATTGAAAGAAAATATACAAAATCTGAGTAATTCGCAAGAAATTGCTTTAGAAAAAATAAAAGACCTAATTAGAAGGAATCTGCCTCTTTGATGGATCACGCAGTTCCTTTTTAGTTTAAAGCTATTTCATCTCTTGCTTTTAAAGCAGCATCTTTATTGCAATCTGTAAAGAAGGGATAATACAGTTATCCCCAACTTACTTAATTTTCCAGAGTCTCTCTGTGGGAATGGCCGTATTCATTATTTTGCGCACTATTTATTTCATTAAGTTTTTAACAATATCTTCCGCATTGTTTAATTCATCTATAATTTCTAACAATTCTTCTCCTAAAGAATCTACAATAAAATCAGCTTCTGATATGTCCTGATTTCCGGAATTAGGATTTTTAAAACCTATCACTTTCATCCCTGCTTTTTTAGCACCATGAACTCCATTATATGAATCCTCAATTACAACACACTCATGGGGTTTTACTTTTAATTTGTCTGCTGTATATAAAAATATATCTGGTGCTGGTTTGCTATTTTTTACATAGTCTCCAGATACAAGCACCTCAAAGCATTTATCAATTCCCAGCTTTTTTACAACTAATTTTATTACATCTATAGGAGAGGAAGAAGCAACGGCTAATTTATACTCTTTCTCAAAAAGCTTTTTTACCGTCTCTGTTATACCTTCTATAGGAATTATTTCGCCTGTTTTCAAGACATGCTCTAAATACCTTTTTCTATCTACTTCTACAAGCTCTTCTACGCTTTGAGAAAGATTAAATCTTTCTTTAATTTTCCTCCACATGTAATAAGAAGAAGTCCCTACAAATGTCAAATGTTCGTCTTCACTTATCTCTACTCCTAAACTTTTGAATAATTCCTCTTCTAATTTAATGTGTATTGGCTCACTGTCAATTATTACGCCGTCCATGTCAAAAATAACTGCTTTAATCATTTCATCAACTCCTTGACCTTTTATTTTTCCAATTATCAATGATCTCCCTCACAGCAGCATAAAGTAATACCAAAGAAATTAAAGTGGGAAATAAAGCAGCAAAGAGATTTTCTATAGAAAAATCAAAAATTATAATTGCAATTGCTGGTAAAAGCATAAAAAAAGCAATTATTAATAAGAAAAGAGGCTTTCTCTTTACCTCTTTTACAGGTTTCGGAATACGTCCACTACCTATATAATAACCAGGATTATACTGGTTCTCTTGCCATTCCTTTAATTCACCTATTTTCTCTTCAAAATTATTCTCTTTTGATGCCCTTTTTGGGGAATTATCAGTCATGCAAATCCTTCCTTTTTTGTGAATCTTACTTATTTTCTTTTTCAATGATCACTATTCCTTCATAAGCAATATAATCTTTTATAAGTTTCCATGCTAATTCAAAAGTAAATTCAAATCTTTGTATTATCCCATCAATAATTATATCATTCTCTATGTTGATATCAAAGGCTTCTTTTAAACGCATAAAAGCATTTTTAAAATCTTCAAATCTCTGAAGTAATCTTTTTTCTATCATATACCTCTCCTCCATCCTTCAATATGTTTTCTTTTAATTCCTCTTTCGTAATACTTTTAAAACTTACTACATCAAAGTCAAGAGGAGTATTTAATTCTCTTAAATCAAATTCTAAAAGATTTATCTCTGTATGTGTTACTTCATCTCCAAAAATACAAATATCAATATCTGACGTTTTTTTAAAGTCTCCCCGACCTCTGGAACCAAAAATAACTGCTTTTTCAACACTTGTATATTTTGATATCACCTTTATTATTTCTTTCAATAGTGTGACAGACAATCCTGTTTTCTTACAAATATCTAGAAATTCTAATTCTTCTTTCATATTCCAAACCTCTCAATATTATCTAAAAAGCTTCCTTGGTATATACCTTGCTATCGCTTCCAACATTTTTTCATTTGGCTCAAAAAATAGCAAAGTTTTTACTCCCCCATTTTCAAACACTGCAAAATACACATCAGGAGAAGACATAGAACTTACCGCTTCAATTCGATTTTTAATAGCTTTTATGTCTTCTGTCAGCTTGTCACTATTAACCTTTGCCATAACTTCAAAATCTCTGCAGTCAACGCTTATAACATGTTTCCTTCTTTTTTGGTCAATTATTTTGTCTACATCTAATTCATTGTTTGTAAGTGAATATTCAAACTCAATATTTCTCGACCTTATTAAGTAATACGCTAAATAGCTAAACAAAAACAAAAAGAAAATTAAGAAATTTTTAACTATTGGTATTAAAGGTATCACGCCAAACACAGTAATTAATGCAGCTACTACAACACCAATACTAAATAAAATATCCTTCGAAGTTTTTTGTTTTTTGACTAATTTTTCGATAAATACATCCATCTTCTTTTCACCTCTCTCTTAATTATATCAGTAACATTAAATTTCCACAACTTTATAAAGTCTCCACCCTTTTAAAAGTGGAGACTTTATAATGCAAGACTTCAGCTACTTTTATATTTCAATTTCAATATTATCTCCTGGCTTTAATATATCTGTATAGGAAGCACGTCTCCCATTAAGTTTCATTTCTGGCACCTTGTTATTATCCAGTTTCAAATCTATAAAATTAAATACGTCTACAAACAGATACTCTTCTTTCCCTTTTAACACTACTTCTTTTCCATTTACTGTAACAGCAAAACTTGTTAAGTCTTCTTTTATAACTATCTCATCCCCATTTTTTATAACATAATTTTGGTCCACTTTTGAATTATTTATAAAAATTATTTTCCCTTTTTGCTGCTTTAGTAGTTCACCAGCGGTTATTGTAGCATCTTGCCCTTTTTGACCTTTTATAATTGTTATTTTGTCTCCATCCTTTATAGGAGTCTTTAAATTTGCTAATGAATCATTTACATATATTTGTGGAGGAGTTCCTTCTTCACCTTTAACAACGATTTTTTGGCCGTTAAGATTGAAAACTAAATCTATACCATTTTGTACAATTAAATTTTTAGAGTCATAGTTTATAGCAACTAAAGCATCCATTACCGTGGGATTTTTTATGTTAAAAATCTTTATTGTTTCATTGTCAAGAGAAACTCTTATAAAGTCCTTTTTCTTATTTATCATTGCAGAGTAAGCTATTCCTATTGGAGTTATGCTTTCAGGGCCTTTTAGCGTCTTTCCTTTGTAATCTAAAATTTCTACTGATTTTATATCTCGCACAGATACTCTATTTATAGGTAAATTCAATATAGAAGCTATTTCTTCAGGCAAATTAGGAAGATTACTACTGCCACCCACTAAAAATACTGCAGAAGGGCTTTTACCATTATATTTTATAATTTCCTCGCATATCTTTTGCGCCAAAACTTTAACTTGTGGTGTTATAATTTGCACTATTTCATCTTTTTTTATTTTGTGCTGTATATTTAACACGTCTTTAAATTTAATTTCTTTTTTTGTGCTTTTTTTTATTTTCTCAGCAGTATTAAAATCGGTTAGGAAATGGGTAGCAATTGATTCAGTAATTTCATCACCGGCATAAGGCACCATAGAATATGCTATTATGTTCCCTTCTTTTGATATAGCAATATCAGAAGTACCTGCCCCTATATCTACAAGGGCTATATTTAACATCCGAATTTCAGGTGGAATTGCCACATTTATTGCTGCTATAGGCTCTAAAGTGATATATGAAACTTCCAATCCGGCTTTTTTCACTGCAGCATAGAGTCCCTCTATTACATCGTAAGGAAGAAAAGTAGCTAAAATTTCTACTGCTATTTCACGGCCTTTATGCCCTTTTAAATTGGTAATAGGAAAACCATTTAAGTAATAATTAGATACTGTATAACCGACGGTATGATATTTTGTAACCCCTGATTGAGAAACAATAGAATTTTGTGCAATCTCAAGAGCTTCCAACTCAAGATTGTCTATATCTTCTATCGTTATTTCGTGCCCTTCATCAATATTTTTTTCTGCTCTCGCAGATTGAGTTTTTAAAGACCTTCCCGCCGCCGCAATACACACTTTCGTCAATTTCATATTTAAAGAATCTTCAAGCCTTCTCTTTATTTTTTCAATAACATTAGCAACTTTATCTATATCATGAACTTGCCCATCAAACATTGCTCTACTTTCATGTTCCATCTGTTCAACAGCAAGCACTTGTAATTTCCCATTATTTTCAATGCCTACTATTCCTACAACTACCCTTGTCCCAATGTCAAGAGCAAAAATAATATCACGGTTATCCATCATTTAACCCCCGAAATTATTACTTTATAATTTTATTATACAATTTTACATATTATTTCGGAAGAGTTTTTAGTAAGTTTAATATAGATTAACATTTTTAACAGCAAGATTACGTAAAAGGAATTATAAGGCATGCAGTTGGTATAGTTAATAATTGGAAATGGGACATATATAAAAAAATAAGGTTTAAAATTGGGAGGCTTATATTGCCTCCCATTAATTAACTAGCTGTATTTGCATGGACTTTCTTGCTAGTGTTGTTAGACCACCTGCCACACTTATCTCCCCATCTTGAAATTACCTCATCTCCTTGTATGAACTCTACGACTTCGCATCGATTTGGACAAGCGGTACACTCAAAACCTACTGCTCTATATTTAAAGTCACTTACCTCAAAGCCTTTAAAGAAAGTATATCCTTTTTCTTTTACTGCTTCTTTTGCCAATATTGCTGATCCGATGGCTCCCATTACGCCGTAATGTTCAGGCACATATACTTTCATTCCTAATGCCTTTTCAAAGGCTGCCTTTATTCCTTTATTAGCAGCAACACCACCTTGAAACACTATTGGCTCTTTTATTTCTTTTCCCTTCCCTACATTATTTAGATAATTTCTAACAAGGGCATCACACAAGCCACTTATTATGTCAGGAAGAGCATATCCCATCTGCTGCTTATGAATCATGTCAGATTCCGCAAAAACACTACATCTACCCGCAATTCTGACAGGACTTTTAGATTGCAAAGCTATGTCTCCAAACTGTTCGATGGGAATATTTAACCGGTATGCTTGCTGGTCAAGAAAAGAACCGGTACCTGCTGCACAGACTGTATTCATTGCAAAATCTACTACTACCCCATCTCTTAAAATTATGATCTTTGAGTCTTGTCCCCCTATTTCAATTACCGTTCTGACATCCTTTATTACATTGGAAGCTGCCACGGCATGAGCAGTAATTTCATTTTTGACAATGTCTGCCCCCACCATTAAGCCAGTCAATTGCCTTGCACTTCCTGTGGTGCCTACTCCTTTAATAACCATATCTCCTATTTTATTTTTTATCTCACGAAGAGCATTTTGAACTGCTTTAATAGGTTGGCCCTGTGTCCTTATGTAAACAGAATCTACTACTCTATTATTCTCATCAATTACTGCAATATTTGTACTAACAGAACCTACGTCTATCCCCATGTAACCTTTCATATCTAACCTCCTAATTGTTCATTTATTTTACATTTTTGCCTTTAAAATCATTTTTTATACTCTTGCAATTAACGAATAAATTGCATTAATAAGCAAAAACTACATTCAGAATAAAAGTGGGGGCGAGAAATTATGAAAAAGAATTTGCACATTATTATTTTGGCACTTTCTATCTTTATAAATTTGCTTTTTATTTACATTTTTATCTCAGAAGTAAAACCAAATCTAAATCTCAACCTTTCTTTTATCTTGACAGCAGCAGTAATTGTTGTAACCTACCTACTATTTAAAAATAAATTTTCGGAGCTCATGCCTGTAAACTATAACAATATCACTGAGACAAATGAAGATGCCAGTCATCGAAAAACCAATATCACTTTTAAGGATGTGGCGGGCTTAGATGAAGTGATCGATGAATTAAAAGTTATAATCGACTTTATGACAAATACAGAAAAGTATAACAAAATGGGAGCAAAAATTCCCAAAGGTATATTATTTTACGGACCACCAGGGACAGGAAAAACTCTTTTGGCTACGGCATTAGCTGGTGAAACTAATTCTACTTTTATCAGTGCTTCCGGTTCAGAATTTGTAGAGAAATATGTAGGAGTAGGGGCAAGTCGCATAAGATCTCTTTTCGCAAAAGCAAAAAAAAGCGCTCCCAGTATTATTTTTATAGATGAGATAGATGCTGTAGGAACAAAGAGAAACACTGATAACAATTCAGAAAAAGATCAAACTTTAAATCAACTATTGGTAGAAATGGATGGTTTTAATAGTAACGAAGGAATTATAGTCATAGGAGCAACTAATAGAATTGACATGTTAGATGAGGCCTTACTAAGGCCCGGAAGATTCGATAGAACCATACACATTGGAGCACCTAATATGAAAGCAAGATTGGAAATATTAAAGGTACATACCCGCAATAAACCTCTTGACGAAACTGTATCTTTAAGTGAATTAGCACGAAAAACTCACGGTATGACAGGCGCACATCTGGCTACTATGTGTAACGAAGCAGCAATACTGGCTGTGATGAAAAGTAAAAGTAAAATTGGAAAGGAAGAATTTGAAGAAGCATTAGAACGCGTAATTGCAGGTCTTAAAAAGAAAAATCCTTCTGTATTAGAAAAAGAGCGAACAATTGCTGCGTATCATGAAGCGGGTCATGCTCTAATTGGAAAAATTTTAAACGTAAATACTATAGAAAAAATTTCAATCGTTCCTCGAGGTGAAGCATTAGGATATGTATTAAACTTTCCAAAAGAAGATGCCTTTTTACTAACAAAAACAGAATTAAAAAATAAAATAACCATGCTTTTAGGAGGTAGAGCTTCTGAGGAAATAATATTCAATGAAATCTCAACAGGAGCCGAAAATGACTTAAAAGAAGCTACAAAAATTGCCTATCAGATGGTTTGCAATTATGGAATGAGTGAATTGGGAAACAGGGTTTTTGACTTACACATGTTAAAATCCACAGAAATTGTCGATAAAGAAATTGACAAAATTATAAATAGCTGTTATATACTTGCCAAAAAAATATTGCTGGAAAATAAACATAAAGTTAATGCAATAGCCGAAAAGCTTTTAGAAAAAGAATCAATTACAAAAGAAGAATTAGAAGCATTATGGGAAGAAGAAAATACTTTATGCGTATGACAAAAAAAGCCTATTTAAAAAACAGGCTTTTTTGTCATTTTCACGACCCTATATACTATTCCAAGTATGACTACAAAAGCAAAAAAAGTATTTCTGAAAATTACAAACACAGCATCTTGAAAAAATTCTAAAGGAAACATTTGTATAAGTCTATCTGTTTCGACGTTTAATTGCCATAAATCATTGTCAAAAAATACAATGTGAAAACCAGTAAACCAATTATCAAAATTCAAAGTCACCGCCAGCGCAAAAACCAACAGTAGAATTATTATAAATATTGTCCCTTTTAAAAGATAATCAAAGGCTTTATAAAAGGATTTTGTAAAAAGAAAATATGTAAAAATGAGTATAAAAACTATTATCGATATATTCCTTGTTAAAAAACCCATTTGAAACAGATCTTTTACATCTTTCATATGAGCCAATTCTCTATCATTAAACATTCTCTGTATACTGCCATTAATTTTTGCCATTACATCTAAAGTTTCTTCTTTGTCCATTAAATACTTATGCATTATCTTGGTTACTTTCATAAGTTCATCAATATTCATGCCAGTTACTGACATTACATTATTTTTTTCGTATTCCTCTTTATAAAAATTACCGTTAAAAGCCACATATTGCAAACTAGTAAGAAAAACAGCCAAAAACAGTGAAACCACCATGCCACTACTAAGAAAGGTATGAATAATTTTCCTCACCATTTTTAAATAACATCCTTTGCACCTTTTATAATAGCTTCATAAAAATTTTTTTGGTTTTTTAAATCCTTGTAAAGCTCTATTTTTTTCTTTACTGTATGCATAAAAGATAACTTTCTACTCTGTGAATTGTCAAGCTCAATGGAGTTTTTTATATAATGCAAGACTTCTTTTTCAAAATTCTGAGGCACAGGAATAATTCCCATAAGTCTTCTCAATCTCACTTTTCTATACTCATTTTTCATGTTCCTTGAAATATCTTCAATTAAAGAAATGACATTTTTTATTTCGCCTTTTATCAGAGTCATATCTATAGATTCTTCCTCTATTTGACTATCCTCGAGTACTATTTCACTGGTATCATTTAGCAAGTTTTCATACTCTGAAAGCGTTTCAATGTCTCCTAATATACCCTCATCTATAATTTCCATAATGTCCAGATCAGAATAATCAATTTCTCCTAATAGTAAATTATACCTATACAATTCAAAATACCAATTAGAAATTACATTATCACAAGTTTTGATATTTTTTTCTATTTCTTTGTAATCTAAAGAACTTTTATTTAATTTAACATAAAAATCTATATACTCCCCAATAAAAGGCTCTTTTTTAAATAAAGTTTCAAATTTATTTTCTGACAAAAATACTATCAATAGTCTATTTATAATTTTTAAAACAGAAAAAGAAACCTCTCTTAGACTTTGAACACTTTTTATTAACTCTACACTTTTTCTAAAATACACGTCTATTTCTTCCCGAGTCATCTCTTTAAAATCCAGTGACTGTAAGTATTCAATTTTCTTAGCAATACGAGGGAAAAATTCGCCGTAGCCTTCTATTAATTTTCCATAAAAATTTTCCTCGATATCTATTACATTTTCCAAAAAAGCTTCATAATTTGGATAATCCTTCTCCAATCCCTTTGTTAAATATTCATAAAAGCGTTTTTTAGACATAGCAAAAGGAATGCTGGATATTATTTCTTTTATTCTTTCTTCTTTTTCCTCTTCAACCTCATTTATAAAATTAATGACATTTTCGTAAAATTCTTCCTCATCTATCAATTCTTCAGAAAAGAAATCTCTTATTCTATCACTTACCACTTCGTTAACATATCTCGATTCTACATAATATCCATACAAAACATCTATAGCATTTTCAAAATACTCTTTATATTTTCTAATCGTCTTTTCTATATTTTCCTTCATTTTTTCTTCCATAAGGCTAAAATATTTTGTATTATTTGCTATATTCTTAACAACCTCCAAGATGTTTTGTGTTTCTTTATCCAAATATACCAAAGTATCTGCCACATTCTTTTTCCTAAATAGTACATGATATAAATACACCGTCTCATTAAAAAGCTCTAAAATGTTGATTATTTGTACTATTTCTTTTTGTTTTTTTATTATTCTTTTTAACAACAGAGAAATTTCATTTGGCGTCTTCGGAGTTTTATTGAGTTGTTCCCGCAATTCTCTTACTTCATCTTGTTGCATTGTTACACCTCTCAGTCAATTATCTTTAACATTCGCGACAGGTCTTCTACTAAAGAATACTCTTGTTCTTCTTTAGTTACAGCCAGTTGAGCTACTGTGTTGGCAAGTAAAAAATTTGTTTTTTCTTCTATATTAGTCAAAATTTCTTTTATTTCAAACAAAACATTGTTAAAATCTATCTTCTGTTGTTGAATTTCTACTAGCAATCTATTCACAAAGATTTTTAAATTTTCGGTTTGTCTTTCTTTTGATGAAGCATTTTCAATAATCTTGTTCATTCTTTTTTCAAACTCTAACCCAATTTTTTCTATTCTCTCTTCTAACATTTCTTTTTCCTTTTCTAACTGTGAAATTTTATTTTTATAGCTTAAAATTTCTCCTTCTTGCTCTTTTATTTTTTCAGTAAGCCTTTCTATCTCCATTATATTCTTTTTTTCCTGCAGAATCAATTTTTCCTGTAATTTTTCAATCTCTTTCAATAGTTTTTTGTTGATTTTTACTGACTTATCACTACCCTCTTGCCCATCAATATTTTTTTCTATTTTTTCTTTTTCTCCTTCAATTAGATTTGATAAGTCCTGTAATATTTTTTTATAACTCTCACCTTTGGAAAACAGAAGAGCGGAAAAAACAATTTCTGGCTTATATAAACTCAAAAACTCTGGTACCTTCTCCTCTATTTTTTCAAGAGTCAAAAACTGTATCTGCTTCGCCAAATCTTCGTAAATTTTTTCCCACTCTTTTATAAACATTTCCTCATCTATATTTCCTTTCAAAATCTCTTCTCTGAGAATTGGAATTATCTTTTTAGGTGGAGAAGCACTTTCTATCAATCGAAAACCGGCCAACTTTTTCTGTAAATTAGTATTTTTTTTGAAAGGTTTTATAAGCACATCATAAGGGAGAGTAGATAAAAAAATATCTATATATTTCTTTTCTGTCATATTTTTTAATTCCAACATATTTTCACCTTCTCACATTTTAATGAGCTTGTCTGTTTTTTTATAGTTCTCTTCAACGATTTTTTGCGCTAAATACCTAATCCTAGCACTATTGCTTTCCATTGCATCACTAAATATTTTTTCATCAATTATATTTTTTAATCCTTTCGCATTTTTGCCTAAAATTTTATAAATCAAATACTGTATTTCTTCCTTTGCAGTATTTTTTAATTTTTGTATTAATTCTTGTGCTATTTCCTCGTCAAGATTTGTTTCTATTATTTTTAAAGCGTTTATACAAGCATAACCATCATCATTTTTAATAATATACTTTATCCCTTCCGCAATTTGCCTATTTACGTCACTGTTTTTAAGCCCCCTCAATCTTTTAATTTCTTTTATTGCATTTAACAATTCATCTGCCGGAAAGCCTGGTTTTACAATGTAATAGAATAAATTACTTAGATATTTTAACTCTCCCAACTGAACCAAAGCCGAATAAACATTAATAGCCAAATAATTATTTTCTAAAAACTGTTTTATCAGAGGTTTTGCTTCTAATATTTGCAAATTTGCTAAAGAAGTAATAGCACAAGCCTTTAACTCTAACGATTGATTTTCTTCTTTCAAAATTTCCAACATTATATTTGTACATCTTTCGTCTTTCGTATATCCTAATCCAATCACTATATTCATTTTGTTTTCTATATTAGGGTCATAATAAGCCTTAAGTAAATACTCTGTAGCAATACTTGTCCTCATTTTCCCTAGTGTTATCGCAGCTTTTTGATTATATTTCTCCTCATATAGCAGATCTGCAATATGTTCAACGGCCTTTTCCTTTAAATTCGCTATAACATTAGAATATACAATATTCAAGCTGCTATTTTCATTCTCTAAATATCTTTCTATTATCTGCTTTAGTGCTTCATCTCCCAAGCCAGCAAGCTTTGTTAAAATTTTAAAAGCAAAATGTCTTTCTCTGCTATTAAATCCATTAAGAGAATTAACCATATTCAATATATGAGGAATGCATTTTTTCTCTCCCAATTCTATAAGAGTTTCTGCTGCTATTTCCTTTAAATTATCATTTTCTAAAAGTGTAATTAACTGTTCATAAGCCCTTATTTCTTTTATTTCTCCAAGCGTTTGAAGGACAAGTTTAATTTGTTCTTCCCATTCCCATTCCTGCAAAATAGTGATAAGAGCATCGCGGGCTTCACCGCTGTTATTTGATATATTTTTGAGAATTCTTACCATTCTTTTAAAAACTTCTTCTTGTCTTAAATCCAAAGCCTTTGTACTATATACTATCATCTCAATTGGATTTTGCCCTTCTGATAAAATATTTCTCCCTAATTCAACAATGTCTTTTTCTAAAGAAGCTAGTGCAGATTGGTGAAGAGTAGACAGCAATTGAATTTTTTCTCCAATAAGTTTTGCATTAGTTTCGGTAATATAATATTTAAATAGTTCTCTTTTAAAGTTTTTATCTTTATCTTTCAGCCTTTTTGCTCCCAAATATTCCATTCCATCATCCATCGCCTCTTTTGAAACATCTATAAAAATATTTTTATTCTCCAAAAGCAACTCTTTCCAGTCAATGCTCATAGTTTTCACTCTCCTCGTCAATAGCCACTTGGACTCTTTGTTCCGTAGAAGCTATTACCCATGCGCTCAAAGTCAAAATCCTATTTCTATCAAAACTTACTTTTAGAGAAATAGGCGTTCCGGGTTTTATTAACTCTGAAAAATTTAATTGAAGACTTTTTAAGCGCTTCATCTTTGGGTCCCATATATTTTTCCCTGAAAATATATCCAATCGCATCCCCGTAGCATTAGTTACTCTTAAAATCTTGTCATACTCTCTTTCATAAGGTGCCTTTGTACCTTGTGAAACAATCAAAAAGGGCAAGCCATTCTTTATATCAATGTATATATTGGAAGCCAAAACAGGTTCAATTTTGATATTGTTATTTCCTTTATCCAGTTTTTCGCTTAAATAGTGGTAGATTGCTGCTCCCCTCGCCACCGAAAACATAGGGTGTAAACTTATTAGAGCTTTTTTCATAAATAATTTTTCTATTGTATTTCGCACAGGCTTATAATTGCTCATACCTCCTGTCAAAAGTATATCATCTATATCTTGAATCATAAGCCCCGCTTTTTCCAAAGTATCTAAAATAGGATCTACGACATTATATCCCATGTTTCCTTCTTTAACCAATAAAGGTCTTATACACTCCTCATATTCTTTACTAGATATTTTAAACTTATAAGGTTTCCCTTTTATAAAATTTTCTATAATATTTTCATATATTACTCCTTCCCCACCTGAAATACTAAAAAACTTTCTTGCCTTTTCCATCTCCCAAACCATTCTGTTATATACATGCCTTTTTTCATTTTCATTATCAAATAAATCCCCCATTTCTTTTGAATATTTTTCCAAAAGATAAATGCCCCCCATTAAATCAAAATTTATTCCTCCTACCAGAGTATGGGAAGAGATAGCTATTTCTTCTACAATGAAGTCCTTATCCGTCATTTGGACTTCTAATATCGAGACATCACAAGTGCCTCCTCCCAAATCGAATACCAACATTTTTCTCGGTTGTGAAAAGTCTAAATGTCTTTTGTTTTGTGGCAATTTCTTTTCAGTATTTATAAAATCAAGAAGTGCTGCTGTAGGCTCGGAAATAAAATAAGTATTTTGCTCATCAAATCCTGCCATTTTTGCAGCTTTTCTTGTCGCCCGAATTTGGTCGTGATTAAAAGATGCTGGCACAGTTATAACCGCATTTACTATTTCTTCACCAATTTCCCTCTCCAAACTCTGTTTAGCTTCCTTTAATATTAAAGCTGCCACTTCTTCCGGTGAAAAAAGTTTTTTATCAATTTCCCAAAAATAACCTGGCGTTCCTATATAATTTTTACTGTTATAAATAACTCTTTCTGGTTTCTTAGCTTTCATATACTGTGCTATTTTGCCCACATACTGATTTCCACTTTCATCTACATATAAACAAGAAGGCAATATTTTATCATAAATATATTCATGGTCTTCATTAAACTGTCCAATATCTATGACCCGAGGCAGTAATTCCCCTTCTTGAGATATTTCCAAAATTGATGCAACCGTATTCGTAGTACCCAAATCTATTCCTACATATTTTTTCATAAACTCCCCCCTATTGAAGTTCTATTATTTCTCCTTCTTTTGGTGCAAAAACTTTTATTCCTTCAATTCTTTTTAAAATTGTTTCTATAGTTATTTCACTCTTACTTTCGTATCCCCTGTGAATTACAAAAACAGCAGATGGAGCCATCTTTATAACTGTTTCTAATAGGTCTACCATATTTGCATGATTTAACATTCCAATTTGATAATTTTTTAAACCTTCAATTTCTCTATTATTAGCATCAAGATTCATAATACAGCCCTTTGAGAAATTTTTTATTTCAGAAGCATATATAAAAGATGCACTTCCCTCTTTTACGTCATTTGAACTGGCGATAATCACGCAATTGCCCAGTGTTATTTCCTTTTTTATAAAATCTTTTCTATCAGTGTATAAAGTATTTTCAGCCGCATTTAGTATTCCATTCCCATATATGGGCCCAACAAAATTTTCATATAATTTGCTAAAATATGCTACATCTCCATCTACATAGACATTAAAAGGAATATATGAAAAAGTTTTTCTAAAAAATAATAATAGGTCTTGCCCTTTACCAATAGCATATACAGGCAAAAGTATTCTCTCTTCATCTTTCAATAGTTTTTCTATCGACTTAAGTATCAATTTATCCTGTAAATACTTATTTTGGACACCAAAGTTATTGCCGTAACCATAAGTAGCTTCAGTTATTAAAATATCTACTTTTAAATTGGGAAGAAATCTAAGTCCTTTATTGCTTTCCACATCTTTTAATGTAAAATCACCTGTATAAAAAATTTTTATCCCCTCAATCTCAACATACACAGCTACAGCCCCTAAGACATGCCCCGCAGGAAATAACTTAAGTTTTACTTCTTTATTTTTTATTCTAAAACTACTTTCTTCTTCTGTATCAAAACTTATAATCTGACTGTCAAAATTTATAATCTCCTCTTCTATTTTTATCTCTAATCTTGTATGTCCCCGCAAAAATATTTGCTTCAAAATTTCTTTAGTAGATCTTGACATTATAATCGGAGAGTTTAAACCTTTTCTTAATAATTCCACAATTCCTGCAGAATGGTCTAAATGAGCATGAGTAATAATTACCAAATCAATATCTTTAATATCTACAGGTAAATTTTTTATAGAATTGTAATATAAGGTTTTATCCTTAATCAAAGCTCCCGCATCTAGTAAAATATTTATTCCCTCATAGGATACCAAATAAGAGCTAGCACCAATATTATCCCCGCCCCAACAAAAAAATTTAAAGTTATGGATGGAGTTAAAATTTTTTATGGTTTTATGGTAATATTCATTTATTAACCTTGAATTTTCTGGAAACAAGCGATAAAGTTTAAGATATTGTTTTTCTTCTTCACTAATAAGGCCATATTTTAATTTTAACCGTAATATATATAAGTCTTGAGGATTTAATTTATAAGCTTTATCTAAGAATTGGTGTCCTTTTATTTCACCAATTTCTTCGTATATTTCAGCTATAAGTCCATATATTTTAGGCAGTAACAATTTATCTTCTACTTTTTTCTCCATATAAAGTAATTCTTCCAAAACTTCTAAAATCCTTCTTTTATTTTTAAAAGAAAGTAACAATAAATAAAATTTTATCCATTGGTCTTCCTCAGTATAATTCATTAATGTTTCAAAAAGATTTTTTGTTTTTAAAGATTCTTCTACCAAATCTAAAAGAATCACACTTTTTACAAACAAAGCTAAATTATGTTCATCAATTTCTAATTCGCTTTTTAGCTCAAAAAAATGCTCTTTTGCTTCTTCAGGAATACCAATATAAATTTCAAGTATTATCTGCCACAGCAGCAAATATTCATATAATTTTTTGTCCAATTTTTTTACCAAACTTTTTTGCTGAAAAACATACCAATAAGCATTTACATAATCCTCCTTTTCTATAAATTTTTTCAGGTTGTTATCGTATACATCATAAATATTTAAAAATGACGTATCTCACCACCTCCCTATGTTTCTATTTTAATACCTTTTGAGTAAAAATTCTACACAAAAAATAAGTCTGGATTTTGTCCAGACTAAAAAACTATTACAATTTATTAAGTTTTTTTGCTTCTTCTGCCACTAAAAGAACTTTATCAAAATCACTACCTATAGAAGCCTCTACGCTAGCTGCAATTGCTCCCTCCACTAAAGGTGCATCGGCAATTTTTACTTTCCCTTCATATTCCTCTCCCAGGAGTTCTATTGCCATTTGCGCACTCATTACAGCACTTCCAATATCAACTAGAACTACTATTCCTTCTCCTTTATCTACTTTTTTAATTTCCTCCATTATCTCTGTAGCATCTGTTCCCAATCTGCCATCTTGTGTCCCGCCAGCTATCCCTATGGGAACTTTTCCACCTGTCATTTGGCTTGCAAGTTCATAAATTCCCTCTACTATTTTTCTTGAGTGAGAGACTAATACTATTCCAACCATTTTTTCCTCCACCATCATGATAAATTGACAACATCAGAAAAAGACTTTATCATCAAATATGCTGATGTTGCCCCTGGATCCAAGTGTCCAATGCTTCTTTCTCCTAAGTAACTTGCTCTTCCTTTTCTTGCAGAAATATTCTTAGTGTATTCCATTCCCTCTTTTGCAGCATTAGCTGCTCTATTTAATGCTTCAGGTAATGCAATGTTGTTCTCTAAACTATCTTTTAAAGCTTTATATGCAGGTTCAATAGAATCTATCATAGTCTTGTCTCCTGCTTCGGCTTTTCCTCTTTGTTTGATGCCATCTAAAGCAGCTTCAAAGATTTTAACTATATCCTCTTCAAAAAGTTCATTTTTACCCTGAACTACTTGGCCAGCCCTCATAAAAGCTGTACCATATAAAGGGCCAGAAGCTCCTCCCACCGTTGATACAAGTGTCATTCCTATAGTTTTTAATATTGTCCCTATATCAGTAGTTTCAGGCAATGTGGCCAATTTTTGCTTTACGGCATCAAATCCTCTATCTAAATTTATTCCGTGGTCCGCATCACCAATAGCAGCATCCAACTCTGTAAGGTACTCTTTATTTTGTTTTATAACCTCTACAATTTTGTCCACAATTTTTAGGACATCATTTTTTGTGATAACCATCTTCTACCTCCTAAAAATTTATAATTGTTTGAAAGCAGGTGTATCAGCCTTCGCATCTAACAATGTTTTAAGTTCTTCATCTAATTTTAATAATGTTATAGAAAATCCACTCATTTCAAGAGAGGTCATAAATTCTCCCACGTATGTTTTGTAAACTTTGATCTTCTTACTCTCTAAGATTTTTGCTACTTTCCTGTTCGCAACATAAAGCTCCATTAAAGGAGTTGCACCAAGCCCGTTTATCATAACAGCAACCTCGTCATTTTCTTTATAAGGCAGGTCATTTATTATTTTCTCCATTAAATGTTCTACTATTTCATCTGCAGGTTTTATTTTTTCTCTGTGAGTTCCAGGCTCTCCATGTATTCCTATACCAATCTCCATCTCATCTTCTGCAAGAGTAAAGCTGGGTTTCCCTGCTGCTGGAACAGTACAAGGTGTTAGTGCCATTCCCATTGACCTTACATTTGCAATTACTTTCTCAGCCACTCTTTTTACTTCTTGTAAGCTAGCCCCTTCTTGTGCCTTTGCTCCAGCAATTTTATGAACAAACACAGTTCCAGCAATGCCACGTCTTCCCTGCGTCCAAGTACTATTTTCTACTGCAACATCATCGTTCACTATCACTTCATCTACTTCTATTCCCTCCATCTGTGCCATTTCTCTAGCCATTTCAAAATTCATTACGTCACCTGTGTAATTTTTAATAATCAGTAATACTCCTTTTCCTCCATCCACTGCCTTAATCGCTTCATAAATTTGGTCAGGTGTAGGTGAAGTAAAGACAGCACCAGGGCAAGCCGCATCTAACATTCCATAACCCACATATCCTGCATGAGCAGGCTCATGGCCACTGCCACCACCACTTACAAGTCCAACTTTTCCTTCTACAGGTGCGTCTTTTCTGACAATTACATCTATGTTGTCAAGTTTTCTCAGGTAAGATGGGTGAGCAGCCAGCAAACCTTCTATCATTTCTTTCACCACATCATTAGGATTATTAATCAACTTTTTCATAATTTACCTCCTCCTAAATTTACTTTTGTTATTTTTTAAATGCAATTTACGTGCCATCAAATAAATTGTAGCGAACAGGTAATAAAAAAATAGCCTTCAAAGGCTATTTTGGTAAAAAGTATCAACTATTTATTTCTTTTGGTATTATCTATCAACAAGTCCAAATTTCCTTGCTTTTGCAGCAATAGTTTTATGGGTAAGTCCTAAAATTTTTCCTGCTTTATTAAAGCTTTTATATCTTTGTAGCGCAGCCTTTATTATTTTGTACTCATATTCCTCCATTGTAAGTAGCTCACTATTTTCTCCAAGATAAATAATATCATCATCTGATACATTAGTAGTTTCATTTCGAATATATTGGGGCAAATCTTCATAATCGATGTAATCAGTATCGCTTAATGTTATACACCTTTCAATTATATTTTCTAATTCTCGTATATTCCCAGGCCAATCATAATATATCAATGCTTGCATAGCTTTTTTCGTAACCTTTTTTACACTTTTGTTTAGTTTTTTGTTCAACTTTTCTATAAAATGTTCGACAAGTAGAGGAATATCTCCTCTTCTTTCCCTTAATGGGGGCAAAATTACAGGTATGACATTCAGCCTGTAATATAAGTCTTCCCTAAAAGCTCCATCTCTTATAGCTTTTTCTAAATCTTTATTTGTAGCTGCAATTATCCTCACATCTACTTTTATAGTTTTTATTCCCCCTACTCTTTCAAATTCCTTTTCTTGAATCACTCTCAAAAGCTTTACTTGAATCTCAGGTGGAATATCTCCTATTTCATCAAGAAATATCGTTCCTCCATCTGCCAATTCGAATTTTCCTATCTTTTGAGTTACAGCTCCAGTAAAAGCTCCTCTTTCATGCCCAAAAAGTTCACTCTCCAATAGAGTCACAGGAATAGCCGCACAATTTACCCTTATAAATGGTCTATCCTTTCTCTTACTGGCATAATGTATTGCATTAGCCACCAGCTCTTTCCCCGTTCCACTTTCCCCTCTTATGAGGACCGTTGAATCAGTTTCTGCGGCTTTAGAAGCAATAGTAAGAGCGTCTTTTAATTTTCCACTATTGCCTATTATTATATCAAATGCTTTGTCCAGTTTTCTGTCTCTTTTTAGCTCATTTTCCAAATATTCTATTTGAGGGAAGTCATAAAATACTATAACCGCCCCTTCTATTTTTGTACCTGTATAAATAGGTGTTATATTTGTTAACACCACATTTGTGCCTATTTTTAGTTTTTTATTCATCTCTTCTTTGCCAGTTTTTAACACATCAGCAATTTTTATATCCGACATCACTTCTTGTATTTTTTTCCCTATAGCCTGGTCCATATTAATCCCTGTAATACTTTCAGCTGCTTTGTTAAAAATCATTATTGCCCCATTTTCATCAGTAACTATAAGTCCTGAGCCAATAGAATTAAATATTTTCTCATAGGCTATTGAGGTATTTCTTAAAAGTTCATAAGTAGTTTTTTCTTCCTTTTCTTTCCCTAACTCGTTGTAAAAAAAGCCTTTAAACTCTTTTATAGCATTGTCCACATTTGCTCCTTCTACCACTACTTCTATTTCTTCTCCCCGAGAAGCAAAAAAAGTCACCATTGATAACATACTATTTGCAGGAATCAACCTATTGTCATTTATCTTCCTTAAAAATATGCTTACATTGTTTTGTCTGCTTATGTGACTAACCTTTTGAACAATATGGGCAGCAATCTGAGAATGGATGCTCACAGGAGTTCTTAATATTTCCCTTCTTCCCTCCATTTTATCACCACACAAAAACTTATTTTACATAAAGGTTTCTTGTAGCAATTATGTCAACCCCCGTACCTAAAATGTTCTTCAACACTACATCTCCTATTTTTACAGGAGCTTTAACCTCTACCTTGGCCAATTCAAGCATTATTTCTTGTATCTTTTCTTTTGGAACAGGCTCTTTTGTCCTAACTGATAAGAGTGGAAGATGTCCCCCTATCGTTCTCACACTTGTAGTAATAGTCCTTTTAGGCATAGTAACTTCATTTTTAGCATATTCTAATCCTCTAGAACAAGAATATCCCTTTACGCTTTTTATCTCCCCTCCTTCCATTTCAACTTGTATCCTGCAGCCCAAGGGGCATACTATACATGTAATTTCTTTTAGTTCCATTTTATCCCTCCTCAACTAAAAAGACAATACCTTCTTCAACATTTACATTTTTTAGTATGTCTTTACTTAAATTTACATCAATCATTTCACCAGGGGTTAAGCGCTGCCTTTTTTGTCTTAGTAAATATTTGTCTCCTGACTTTACTGCTAACATAGCATTGTTATAAACGTTAACAGGTCTCATTCTGAATTTTATCCTTTTTTCTATGTTATCTACATTTATCTTTTGCGGAACAACATAACGTATGCCATTACCAGCTTTTACAAAAATATTGCTTTTTCCAAATTCACCTTCTCGAATAAATCGTATTGCTGAATTAGCTGCCAATCTCGCTTCTGCAGTAACATTGTCAACTAAGTCGTGAACTTGAAGGACATTGCCACAAGCAAAAATTCCAGGAACACTTGTTTCTAACATTTCATTTACAATAGGTCCTCCTGTTATAGGGTCTAGCTCTATACCGGCCTTTTGAGAGAGCTCATTTTCAGGAATCAAGCCAACAGAAAGTATTAACGTATCACAACTTATATACTGTGCAGTCTCCATAATTGGCTCTCTATTTTCATCAACTTTGGCAATTGTAACTCCTTCTACCCTGTCTTTGCCGTGAATTTCAATGACAGTATGACTTAAAAGAAGAGGAATATTAAAGTCCTCTAAACACTGAACGATGTTTCTTGTAAGTCCACTAGAGTAAGGCATGAGTTCTACAACTGCTTTGACTTTTGCTCCTTCTAATGTAAGCCTTCTCGCCATAATAAGCCCAACATCACCAGAACCTAATATCACTATTTCTTTCCCTGGAAGATATCCTTCCATATTTACATACCTCTGAGCAGTACCTGCTGTGAGAATACCTGCTGGGCGAGTGCCAGGTATCATAATAGCACCTCTCGGCCTTTCCCTGCATCCCATAGCTAAAATTATAGCTCCAGCTTTTATTGTGAACACACCTTCCTTAGAATTAACAGCTTTTACAATTCTATCAGGAGTTATTTCCAAAACCATAGTTTCCAACATTACATTTATGTCATATTCTTCTACTTTATCAATGAATCTTTGTGCATATTCTGGTCCTGTCAATTCTTCTTTAAATTCCTGAAGTCCAAATCCATTGTGTATGCACTGCTCTAAAATACCCCCAAGATATTTATCTCTTTCAATTATGACTATATTTTTTACACCCTTTTCATAGGCTTCTACAGCAGCACCCAAGCCTGCAGGGCCACCACCTATTATGACTATATCATAGTTAAGCATTCTCATACACCTCTTTCTTTAAAACCTCCGATGCTTTTTCTAATAAAAATTTTTTTGTCTCTGCAGTTAGTATGTTCGAATTTCTTCCATGCTTTGTAACATCAAGAGGAGAAATATTAAGTTCTCTTGCTAATATTTCAACAACTCTCGGCCCACAAAAACTTCCCTGGCATCTTCCCATCCCAGCTCTTACACGCCTTTTAACACCATCTAAAGATTTTGCACCTACAGGTCTTCTTATCGCATCTATTATCTCTCCTTCTGTCACTGTCTCACATCTGCATATTATTCTTCCATAAGCAGGATTTTCTTTTATAAGCTTGTTTCTTTCCTCGTCTGAAAGTTCAGTAAATCTTATGACTGGTCTTCTTTTTGGGTTAAAATCTACTTTTTCAATCAACTGAAGTCCAGCATCTTTAAGTATATCCCTTATCATTTCAGCGATAGCAGGAGCCGCAGTAAAACCAGGAGATTCTATTCCAGCAGCATTTATAAATCCTTTCACATCAGATTCTCCAATTATAAAGTCTTTGTCTTCTGTATCAGGAGTCGCTCTAAGTCCTGTAAACTGAGTGATAGTCTTTCTGACATCAAATTTATCCACACTTCTTTTTGCAACTGTAATTGCTTTATTGAGCCCTTCTCTGGTAGTTGCTTTAAATTCTTTATCTTGTATGTCTTCTGAAGTAGGTCCTATCAATAGATTTCCATCAACTGTAGGAGAAACTAGTATTCCTTTACCCATTTTAGTTGGAACCTGGAATATTACTGTCCTTGCAAGATATCCTTGGTCTTTATCTAATATCAGATATTCTCCTTTTCTAGGATGCACAGAAAATGGTTTCGCACCTACCATATTATTTATGACATCTGAATAAAGTCCTGCAGCATTGACAACATATTTACTGTAAAATTCTTCTTTGTGAGTTTTTACTATAAAGAAGTCCCCATTTTTTTTGATATCAATTACTTCTGAATTAAAAACAAATTCTGCTCCATTTTGCGCAGCATTTTCTGCCACAGCAATAGTATATCCATAAGGACATATTATTCCTGCTGTTTTTGCATACAAAGCTGCAACTACAGTGTCATTTATATGTGGTTCTATCTCTTTGACCATATCTTTTGTAATGAGAGACAACCCTTTGACACCATTTTTTATTCCTCTATCAAACAACTCATATAGCTCTTTTACCTCTTCTTCAGAAAAAGCTGCCACTAAAGAACCAGTTCGCTTTATTGGAACGTCTAAATCTTTGCACAGAACATCGTACATTTCGTTTCCTCGCACATTTAATTTAGCTTTTAAACTACCAGGTACAGGGTCATAACCCGCATGTAGTATTGCACTATTAGCTTTAGAAGCTCCTTCTGAAGCCACATCTTCACCTTTTTCTACAACTAATATTTTTAATTTGTATTTTGAAAGTTCTCTTGCAATTGAACATCCAACCACTCCAGCACCTATTATCAAAACATCGTACATTTCTTTCATAGTCATAAAACCTCCTTAAAAGATAAAAAACCATATATAACCGACCCTGTCGGCTATATATGGTTCTCCAAATCTCCACCATACTCATATTTATTTTTTCTTCTCTTTAATAAATATATTCTACAAACATTTTAAAATTCCTGCTACTTTTTATCAATTTTTTATTTTATTCTTCAGCCCATTTCATGGCCCTTTCTACAGCCTTTTTCCCACCTTTATACAATTTTTCCCTCTTTTCATTATCCATACCTGGTTCAAAATGCTTATCAACATTCCAATTTTTCTCTATTTCTTCTTTGTTGTTCCAAAATCCTACTGCCAATCCCGCAAGATAAGAAGCGCCAAGAGCAGTAGTTTCAATTACTTGTGGTCTGTCAACTGGAACACCTAAAATGTCAGATTGGAATTGCATCAAGAAGTTATTAGCACTTGCTCCACCGTCAACTTTTAAAGCTTGTAATTTGATTCCTGAATCCTCTTGCATAGCCTCTAATACATCTCTTGTTTGATAAGCAATAGACTCCAGTGTTGCCCTTATTATATGCTCTCTCTTTGCGCCTCTTGTAAGTCCTACAATCGTGCCCCTTGCATACATATCCCAATAAGGTGCTCCAAGTCCTACAAAAGCAGGAACAACATATACACCGTTTGTGTCTTCAACTTTCAGCGCATATTCTTCACTTTGCGGTGAATTGTCAATTATTCTAAGTTCGTCTCTCAACCACTGTATCGCAGCACCTGCTATAAATATACTACCCTCTAAAGCATATTCTACTTTCCCATCAATTCCCCAAGCAATTGTAGTGAGAAGTCCAGTATTGGAAGGTACAGCCTTTTCACCAGTATTCAAGAGCATAAAGCAGCCTGTTCCATAAGTGTTCTTTGCCATTCCAGGTTTAAAACAGGCTTGACCAAACAAAGCTGCTTGCTGGTCTCCCGCATCTCCCGCAATAGGTATCTCTACTCCAAATATACTTTTATCAGTATAGCCATATACATAACTGGAAGGTTTGACTTCTGGAAGCATTTGCTCTGGTATGTTAAGTTCAGTTAATATCTCTTTATCCCATTTAAGTTCATGTATGTTAAAAATCATCGTCCTTGACGCATTAGAATAGTCGGTTACGTGTACCTTACCACTTGTCAAATTCCAAATAAGCCATGTATCAATATTTCCAAAAAGCAATTCTCCTTTTTCTGCTTTTTCTCTTGCTCCTTCAACATTATCCAAAATCCATTTTACTTTAGTTCCTGAAAAATATGCATCTACTACAAGTCCTGTCTTTTCTCTAATTTTCTTGTCAAAACCCTTGTTTTTTAGCTCATCGCATATAGGAGCTGTTCTTCTACATTGCCACACTATTGCATTGTAAATAGGTTTTCCTGTATTTTTATCCCACACCACAGTTGTCTCTCTCTGATTTGTAATACCAATAGCTGCAATATCTCCCGGATCAATACCTGCTTTTTCTATCACTCCTTTGGCAACCTCTATTTGGGATTCCCATATTTCCATTGGATCGTGTTCTACCCAACCTGGCTTAGGATAAATTTGCTTAAACTCCTTGTTTAACGAAGCAATAATTTTACCGCTATGGTCAAAAATTATTGCACGGGAACTTGTTGTCCCTTGGTCGAAAGCCATAATGTACTTTGCCATCTTTTTTCCCCCTTACAATTTTTATAATATCATATCGGCGAGAGATAAATTCTCGCCGATTTAAACTCTTTAAACTTTTGTATTAGTGTATACTCATAATAAGTTGGTAAACTACAGCTCCAAGTATTCCTCCAACTATCGGCCCAAATATTGGAACTATTAAACCATATCCCCAATCAGAATCTCCTTTCCCTGGGATAGGAAGAATAGCATGAGCAATCCTTGGCCCAAAGTCTCTTGCTGGATTAATTGCATAGCCTGTAGGTCCACCTAAGCTTAAACCTATTGCCCAAATAAGTAAACCAATTACAAGCGGTCCTAATCCCCCAACTAATTGATTGTTGCCATTTGTTATACCCAGTATTCCTATTAAAAGCATGGCAGTACCAAATGCCTCAGTCATAAAATTCTTCCCCAAATTTCTTATAGCAGGTATTGTAGAGAAAGTCGCCAATTTAAGAGTTGAATCGTCAGTTGCTGCATAATGATCCATGTACATCAAATAAACAATTATAGCTCCCACAAAAGCTCCTAAAACTTGTGCAATAATATATCCCGGTACTAGACTCCATGGGAATTTCCCTATAACTGCTAACCCAATTGTCACAGCCGGATTTATGTGAGCACCACTTATCCATCCGACTACATAAACAGCTACCATTACTGCAAATCCCCATCCAGCGGTGATTACAATCCAGCCGCTGCTTTGCCCTTTAGATTTGTTTAAGACAACGTTTGCAACCACGCCATCACCTAACCAAATAAGTATCATAGTACCAAAAAATTCAGCAACATATTTTGCAAGGTCACTCATAAAATATCCCTCCATAATTCCAAAATTTAAATTAGTATATTTTTAAATAAATATGCCGTATTTCTAGCCTATCACCCCTCTCATTCTATAAACCACAGATTTTTTTCACTTGTTGATACGGCAATAGCGCCAGCTTTAAGTGCATTTATAACTTCATCTTTTGTCTTGACTAATCCTCCAGCAATAACAGGCTGACGCAATTCAAATGAAATTTCTTTTATTACTAGGGGCATTATACCAGGAAGTATTTCTATTGAATCTGCTTCTATTTGTTTTGCTGAAGAAAGTCCTGTTTTTAACGCCTGTGAATCTAAAATGAAAAGCCTCTGGATGCAAAAAAAACCAAATTGTTTAGCGTGTATCAAAATATTATTGCGAGTAGAGATTATACCATGGGGCTTTATTTTTTCAGCCAAATATTCTACTGCTTTGTTGTCTTTTCCTAAACCTTCAAGCAAATCAAAATGCACAAAAACAATTTTATCATGTCTTTTGACCTCTTGAACTATTTCAGAAATGTTCATTATGTCACCAGTAAGTAAAAATATCACCTGTGCATTTGAAGAAAGAGCCGTATTTAAATCTTTTGCCTCTCGCACTGCAGCTATTATTGGGAAGTCTCTCATTGCATCCAGAATCTTTTCTCTCATTTTTATACCCCCACTTTTTTTCTTATGCAAGTAATATGCCAAAAAACTCTTCAGTAAAATGAGTAAAAAAAAATAACTATTGGTATAAAATATCAAACGTTATTTTTTATCATGATAATTAGTACCAAAATGTTATTTAATTAACATTCCCCTTGCATCTTGATTTTTTATTGCCATAAAAAATCCTATAGCCGAAATTCCCAAGTAAACATAATAAGTAAAAAATCTCCACATGCCTACAAAAATTCCCAATTTGCTGGGAGCAAGTATATTTGAAAAAATTGTTGCAAAACCTATTTCTACTACACCAGAACCACTTGGAATAAAACTATACGCCAAAATGTCATAAAATATGAGTTGCCTTCCAATCACTGCCAGTAAATCAAAAGGTATATTCATAGCTAATAATAAAACCGGAGCAATACTGTAAAAAAGTAACCAATAAGCAACTGCATAAAACAATTGAGAAAAAAATAGTTTATAACTGGAAGGTCCTATAAAAAGGTCATTAAAATTTTTATGATAAAGTATGATTTCTTCTTTTATTTTTTCAAAATACTTTTCCAGTTTAGGATTTCCAAAAAACGAGATATTGCTTATTTTATTAACAATCCCAATAACAAAGCGGGGTTTTAGTATGATATAAATTAATATAAATAACAAAAACACCAAAAATATACTTACTAACACTGCAAAATAAGAAAGAACAGTTCCTAATTCTATTTGATTCCTAAAGAAAATAAGGAGGATAGGAGGTACAGTCCCAAAAAAAATCCCTGAGAACAAAAGCTTGGCAATAAAAATCATTAAGCTTTTATTTGGTGAAACTCCTTTTTTACTAAGTAAATATACAATGAGAGGTAAAGCTCCTGAACCAAAAGGTGTTATGTAGCTTATAAAAAAAGTCGCAAGGTTAAATTTAAAAAGATAATCAAAAGGCAAATTTTCTCCTAATTCTTTCAATAAATCTCTTATTCGCAAAGTATCCACTATCAAGCTTAATATTATCAACCCGAAAATTATTCCAAGGTAAAAAAGAGGTATGTGAAAAGCCATTTCAATTTCTTTAACGCCTGTAATTTTTAACAAAACTAAAATTGAACCAATGCTTAAAAGTAATGCAAAAGCCATCATATATAAATTTTTCTTCTCAAGAATTGTCTCCAAAATAATTCCCCCAATTTTGCCTTTGCGATGTAGGTTTTTCTATATCGCAAAGGCTTTATTTTACATTTTTCACGGTATATCATCTAGAGTTTTAAATTCATATCCCTCGGCTTTAATACTTTTTATTATTCGATCAAGAGCTAAAGCATTGTCTTTTGAAACAGCATGTAAAAGTATGACAGCTCCCGGGTGTAGTCTTTTCATAACAGTATTATAGCTTTCCTCTGGTCCTCCAGGAAGTGGCTGCCAATCAGCCATCGCTAAACTCCAAAAAACTGTTCTATAACCTAACGATTTTGTAATATACAAGGTTCTCTCACTATACTCCCCTTTTGGCGGTCTAAAATATTTCATCTTTTTACCTGTCAGCTCTTCAAACATATCTCCTAACTTAGTTATTTCCTTTTTTACTTTTTCATCAGATAAAGTAGGTAAGCTTGGATGATTCACTGTGTGATTCCCAACTATATGTCCTTCCTCCACCATCCTTTTAACTAAATCAGACTGTTCTTTTACATAGGGCCCAGTTACAAAAAAAGCAGCTTTTACATTGTTTTCTTTGAGTATATCTAATATTTTAGGTGTATAGCCATTTTCATATCCTTCATCAAACGTCAAATAAACTACCTTTTTTGTCGTGTCTCCTACAAAAATCGCATCGTATTTTTTTATAAGCTCCATCGCCCGAGAAGTAATTTCTGGAGTTTGATGATTTGGCAACACTCTTAGTCCCCAACTATACAAAGTGTTATCCAGATTTTCTGTGTTGGTATAAACAGTCTTGTTAACCGTATTAGACACCTTTTCTTTAGGTTTCTCCGCAGGCTTTTGTAAAACTTTGTCTTGCACTTTTTGTGTTTCTGCCCTTGTAATGTCTTTTTTAGCTATTCCACAAGAAGCAATTGAAAAACACAACAAAATTCCCATTAAGATAGAGAATATTTTCCTTACCATAACCATACCTCACTTCAATTTTTCTATATTTCTTTTTTATTTTTTCTCTATATAAACATAATATTCTATCTTTATTTGGAAGTATTTTTGTATACTTCACATACAGTATCTCTGCAAGGGCAGAATTTACATAAAACAAAAGAAGGATTTAATTCTGGAGAATAATCTCCTTCTTGCATTTTTTTCATTTGCCTTAATATATTAAAAAGTTCTTTTCTTAAGTGTCGCCTATTATAAACCTCAAACATAGTATTCCTATAAACTATTCGCCCTCTTCTTACTCTTTTTTGGTATACATCTTCTATTATTAAAAAATATGCAACTAACTGCATAACATCTTTATAATAAGGTGAATCACTAGCTTCACTACTTTTTAATTCTACAGGGACTAATTCGTCTCTCAGCTGATAAATGTAATCAGGCTTTCCAGATAAACCATATTTGTCAGACTTTAATAACTTCCCATATACTACTCCCTTTTCTTTTACCTCTTGCGATTTATCTATGTAGATTATTTTGCCTCCTCGAAATCCTATGCTTCTTCTCATTTTTTTATAAAAAGGCCTCTGTTCTATAACTGACTGAATAAGCAAATATATAGTAAAAAATAAAAAAACTATATTGAGAATCATTTTAAAACCCTCATAATCACAATTATCAATAAAATAGCTATAATTCCAAAAATAATCGCATACTTTTTATATCGCAATTTTAGAATATCCTTATAATATTTTTCATGATATTCTATCCCTTTCTTAAAGTTACTAAATTGCAAATCTTGTTCTTTTGGCTCTCTCAAACTATTGATATACTCTATTCCATATTTTTTTATATAATACCACTGATAGGGGCAATAAAGAAATTGATTTATCTCTGTCGCAGATATATACTTATCCTCTTTTTTCATAATATAACACCTTTAAAAACAATATTTTTACAAACTTATTATACCATATAAAAAAACGGGGTAAAACCCATTTTTACCCCCGTGGATCGGCTACAACAAGAACATCTATGAATTTGGTACCTTTCATTATTCTTCTAACAATAGAACCCCTTATTATTTCATCAATTCTTCTTCTCACAGACTGTCCTACTACAATTTGAGTAATTGCATTTTCTTCAGCAAACTTTATTATAGCCTTAGCAGGGTCATTTGATTTGACCATATAAAACTTTGCTTCTAACTTGTTGCACAGCATTGTAATTTCATCTAATTTTTTGAGTTTTTTATGGTCTCTTAAGTCATCATCATTGTAAACATGCAAAACAAAGAGGTCTGCTTTAAGCATTTTAGCTAACCTATAACCTCTTCGTATCAGATACTCTGCATTAAATCTTAAATTTACGCAAACCAATATCTTTTCTTGTGCTCCCTTTAATCCTATAACGTTTTTCCTGTTTCTATATTCCAAAAGCCTATCGTCAACCTCATTAGCTACTTCTCTTAAGGTAAGTTCTCTTAACGCGGAAAGGTTACCAACTCTAAAAAAATTGTTAAGAGCAGTTTCAATCTTATCGTGACTATAAATCTTTCCATTTTTAAGTCTCTCTATCAAAGTCTCCGGGGAAACATCAACTACTTCTACTTCATCGCATATTTCCAGAAGTTTGTCAGGAATAGTTTCTCTTACCCTTACATTTGTCATGCGGTTTATATAGTCATTAAGACTTTCAAAATGCTGGATGTTAACAGCAGTCATCACACTTATGCCGTTATCAATAAGCTCCAAAACATCTTGATATCTCTTTTCATTTTTAGAACCAGGCGCATTTGTATGAGCTAATTCGTCTACCACCACAACCTGGGGTTTTCTCCTTAAAATAGCCTCCAAATCCATTTCCTTAATAATTGCACCTTTGTAATTTATTTCCTTTAACGGAATAATTTCAAGGTCCCCTATCTGCTCCTCAGTGTCTTTTCTTCCATAGGTTTCTACAAAACCTATTACCACATCTATACCTCTTGCCTTCATTTCATTGGCATCTTGCAACATGTGATAGGTCTTGCCAACACCGGGAGCCGCTCCAAGATAAATTTTCAGCCTTCCTTTATTAGCTCTTTCTATTTCTCTTAAAAAATAATCAGGGGACTTTTTTGCCATCATAAAGCCTCACTTTTTATTTTTCTTAATTTCCTCTAATAAGCTTAAATTTAATTTAAGCACATTTACCCGGGGTTCTCCAAAAATGCCTAAAAATCTGCCTTCAATATTTTCATCCACAAGTTTTTTTACAACTTTTTCCGGTAAATTGTTTGCTTTAGCTACTCTTTCAACTTGTAAATATGCGGCTTGCGGAGAAATATGGGGGTCTAATCCTGAGGCAGAAGAAGTAACTATATCTGCAGGTATATCACTTTTTGTTACTCCAGGGTTTTTCTTTAAAAACTCTTCAATATTTTTTTCCACTTCTTCTTTAAATTTAGGATTAGATAAAGCGTAATTAGTGCCACCCGAAGACTCTGCATTGTAATCCACAGCAGAAGGTCTTCCCATAAACCATTTATAATCAGTGAATTTTTGTCCAATAAGCTCAGAGCCCACTGCCTTACCATCTATTTTAATTATACTACCTTTTGCCTGATAAGGAAATATTAAATTTGCAATTGCTGTCATAAAAAAAGGGTATACAAGACCTATTAACACCATTAAAACAAGCGTAAATTTAATCGCCCTTTTAAACTCACTCATATCAAATCCTCCAAATTAAAAGATAGAAGATATTATTAAGTCAATAAGTTTTATCCCAATAAAAGGAGCAATTAATCCTCCTAGCCCGTAAATCAGCAAATTTCTTAGTAGTAGCGCATTAGCACTCATTGGCCTATATTTTACTCCTCTCATAGCAATAGGAATTAAAATAGGGATTATAATGGCGTTAAATATTAAAGCTGATAATATTGCATTAGTCGGTGAGGAGAGCTTCATTATATCCAACACCCTTATTGATGGCAATGTACCAGATATAATAGCAGGAAGTATTGCAAAATATTTAGCAACGTCGTTGGCAATGCTAAAAGTGGTCAACGCTCCTCTCGTCATGAGAAGCTGTTTACCAATTGCTACTACTTCAATAATCTTTGTAGGGTCAGAATCAAGGTCCACCATGTTTGCAGCTTCTTTAGCAGCCATTGTACCACTATTCATTGCAAGTCCCACATCTGCTTGGGCAAGAGCTGGTGCATCATTTGTTCCATCTCCTGTCATTGCAACAAGCCTTCCTGCCGCCTGTTCTCTTTTAATCACATTTATCTTATCCTCTGGTTTACTTTCTGCAATGAATTCGTCAACACCAGCCTCTTCTGCTATTGTTTTTGCAGTTAAAGGATTATCACCTGTTACCATGATAGTTTTAATACCCATCGCTCTAAGCTGTTTAAAACGCTCTTTCATCCCAGGTTTTATAGTATCTTTAAGGTATATTATTCCTAATACTTCCTTGTCTCTTACTACAATAAGAGGAGTGCCACCTAACAAAGCAATTTTTTCAACTTCTTTTTCTAAATCATCTGGTAGGCTTCCTCCTTGTGATTTTACATATTCTTTAACTTTATCATAAGACCCTTTTCTTACAATAGTCCCATCTTTTAAGTTTAATCCGCTCATCCTTGTTGCTGCAGTAAATTCTATAACTTCTGCTCCATCCAAAATATCTTCTGGTACCTTTACGCCCATTTTTTTTGCTAAATCTACTATTGACCTTCCTTCGGGAGTTAAATCTTTTAAAGAGGATACAAGAGCATAATATGTAACTTCTTCTTTTTTATGGCCGCCAACCGGTATAAAATCAGCTGCTAATCTATTTCCAAAAGTGATTGTGCCTGTTTTATCTAAAAGCATTGTATCGATATCCCCTGCAGCTTCTACTGCCTTTCCAGACATGGCAATTACATTAAAGCGGGTAACTCTATCCATACCTGCAATACCTATCGCAGAAAGAAGCCCACCAATTGTAGTTGGTATTAAACAAACTAGCAAAGCAATCAATGTAGTAGCGCTTATTCTTACATGGACAAATTTAGCCATAGGGTATAAGGTCATAACAACAATTATAAAAATTATTGTTAAACTGACTAAGACAGTGGTCAAAGCAATTTCATTAGGAGATTTTTGCCTTTTAGCTCCTTCTACCATCTTTATCATTCTGTCTAAAAAAGATTCCCCTTCATCTACTGTCACTTGAACTTTAATGCTATCGCTTATTACTTTTGTCCCACCAGTAACCGAACTAAAATCACCACCAGCTTCTTTTATAACTGGTGCAGATTCACCTGTTATTGCAGACTCATCAATTGCAGCAAGTCCTTCTATTATTTCTCCATCAGCTGGAATTATATCTCCTGCCTCACAAAGCACTATATCACCTTTTTTAAGCTCAGAGGATTTAACCATTTTTATACTTCCATCACTCATAATGAGTTTTGCCATAGTCTCTTTTTTTGTCTTTTTAAGAGTATCTGCTTGAGCTTTTCCTCTTCCTTCTGCCAGTGCTTCTGCAAAATTAGCAAAAAGCACTGTTACAAACAATATAAAAGTGATTAAAGCGTTATATCCCACTTCATTGTAAGTACTTCCAAAATAAGTAGGAAATATTGTAGCCAAAAGAGTAATAAGGGTTCCCACCTCTACTACAAACATGACTGGATTTTTATACATATACAGAGGATTTAACTTTATGAAGGAATTTTTTATGGCTCCTATCACTATTTCTCTGCTCCAAGTTTTTACTTCTCTTTTTTTCTTCATATCTTCTTACCTCCATTACGTCATGCTTAAAAACTCAGAAATAGGACCCAGTATCACGGCAGGAAAGAAGGTAAGCGCTCCAACAATTAACACCACGGCTATGAATATAGTGCCAAAAATAACATTGTCAGTTCTAAAAGTACCAGGCGATGGTGGTGCAGGGATTTTCTCCGCCATAGAACCTGCAACAGCTAACATAAGAATAATGGTTATATATCTCCCAAAGAACATAACCAAACCTGTCATTATATTCATAAACACGGTATTCCCTATAAATCCTGCAAACTCAGAACCATTATTTGCCGCCGCAGAAGAAAACTCATACAAAACTTGTGTAAGTCCATGATACAGCGGATTCGTTACAGAAGATACTCCCACTTTTAGCATCACTGTCAAAGCAGAAGAAAAAAGTATCAAAAAAGGATGAACTAATATTGCAATGGCAATAAGTTTTATTTCTTTAGTTTCAATTTTTCTCCCTAAATATTCTGGAGTTCTCCCCACCATAAGCCCCGTCAAAAATACAGTCAGCATCGCATACATAATTATATTTTGCAGCCCTGCTCCATCTCCTCCAAAAATAGTATTTAACATCATGAGGATAAGTGGCACCGCTCCTCCTAAAGGTGTATAAGAATCGTGCATACTGTCAACAGAACCTGTGGTAAAAGCAGTAGTCACAGTTGCAAATAAGGCAGACTGTGAGACTCCAAAGCGTACCTCTTTTCCTTCATAATTTCCATAAGGTGTACCATCAATATGTAATTTCGAATATGCCGCTCCTGGATGACTTTCCGCATAAACTGCTCCAACAGCCAAAAGAATAAAAATCACAAACAAGGAAATGTATAATACCAAAGCGTGTTTTTTATTGTTTATCATTAATCCATAAGTGTAAATTAAAGATGCAGGTAATAGCATCATAAGAATCATCTCAATCATATTGGTAAACCAAGTAGGATTTTCAAAAGGGTGAGAAGAATTCGCCCCAAAAAATCCACCGCCATTTGTGCCTAAGTGTTTAATTGACTCCAATACAGCTACGGGACCTGTTATAATAGTTTGTCTGCCACCTTCCAATGTATCTACAGCTATTTTCCCTGTAAAAGTTTGAGGTACTCCCTGCCATACTAGTATAAGAGTGACAACCATAGAAATAGGAAGCAAAAGCCTTACCGTCACTCTTACAAAATCCGCATAAAAATTCCCTAACAATTTTGTCTTTTTACCAAGTCCTCTCATTATAGCTGCTGCAGTTACTAACCCTGAAGCCGCAGAAGTAAACATCAAAAATATAATTACAATCATCTGACTTAAAAATGTAATACCATTTTCCCCAGCATAGTGCTGAAGATTTGTATTTGTCATAAAGCTTATTGCCGTGTTAAAAGCAAGAGAAGACTCCATGTTTTTAACTCCGGTGGGATTTAAAGGCAAAAATCCCTGTATTCGCAATATAATATACCCAATTATCATCATCACAGTATTAACAAGCAAAAAGGACAATGCATATTTTTTCCAATCCATTTCTTCTTGTGCATTGATCCCTGAAAGTTTATATATAAAATTTTCTACAGGTAAAAAAACTTTATCCAATTTCATCGGCTTATACTCAAATATTTTATACATATAAGTACCAAAAGGTTTAGTTAAAAAAGCTATTATCACTATCATAACAAAAAGTTCTATATTCGAATACATGTACTTTCCTCCCTTAAAATTCTTCCGGATGTATTAAAGCATAAAACAAATAAAGGAGTAAAAGAAAAAAAACTACATACAACAAGGCCACCTTTAATACACCCCTACTTCATAAGAATTAGCTTCTACCAAATCACAACACCATTTAACTATTCCTTTTACAACATAGTACAATGTTACAAATCCTAATAGAATTATAAAATCCATATTCTTCTTCACCTCTAATTATTATTATCGATTTTTTATAAAAATATTAAATTTAAACATAAAAAGCCCGCACTTTTTTTATGAGGCGGACTACATGACAACACTTTTATATATTGTCATGTCTTCCATCATTTTTGTTAATTTATTTACTATTCATTGTACCATATATATTATATTATTCAACTCAATAAACATCAAAAAGGCTTTTATGCCTTTAAATTCTTTTTTGCGCAAAAAAATAGGATGTAAAGCGTTACAACTATTGTATACTATGTAATCTATCGCTTTACATCACTTTCCAATTGTTTTTATAAAACGCAAAAAGAAATTTTAGTTTTGTATAATATTTTTAATTTCTTTTTCATACATTGAAAATAGCTCTTCAGCTCTCTCTTTTGTAGGAGCTTCTATATAAATATTACAAGCAGGTAATTCATAATCCGGTACTACTAACACCCATGAATCTTCTTTAATAAACTTTAAACCATCTAAAAATTCTGATCCCCCATCGGCCTTTTCAAAAAGCATTCTTATTATCTTCCCTTTATCTTTCCAATTGCATTTTATACTTTTGGATATTCTGTATCTTAAAGGAAAACTATCTTTTATAGAGGAAAGTTTTTGAGAGGTATGTTGTAAGTATTCTAAAAGGTCTAGTAAAAAACTAAAGCCGTCAAAATCTAAATTAATCTGTAGGTCTTTTTCTATACCTTCCTTCGACACTATTGTTTTCATTCTATCTTTATGAGAAATTTTGCTGCTTACAGTCTCAATCGCAAATTCCTTTGCAAATTCTGTCAAATATTTGGAACTATCAAAAGGAATTACAAATTTTTTGGCACCTCGTTCTTTAGCAATTAACATTCTTATAAACTCAAGTTCATCTTCATCAAATTCTCTTCCCTTTTCGTCGTAGAGTTTAACTTTTTCTCCATTTTTATAAAAAAGTACCCCTACATCATAAGACTCCTCTGCTATAAAAAACTCATTTTTACCTACCGCTTCTAATAGCAGTTTTGTTTTTTCATTGTAAGGTTTAATTTTAAAACTTTTATATGCAGTCCTTTTTTCAAAAAGAAAGTTAAGATAATCATTGTTTATATCAATTTCTCTTATAAATTTTAAATTTTTCCCATCAACTCGTTCAATATCATATATCCTCAATTTGTTCTCTATTTTCTTTTCTAAGTTTCTATCGATATCACACCCTTCTTTATCGAGAAACAAAATCCTTAAATTTCCTTCTTCTTCCTCTACATAGATTCCTCCTCCACACTTATTTTTCTTAATTCCATATCTTAAAGTGGGTAAAAGAGTATTATTGGCTTTTAAGACCTCACAACCACCAGATACAAGCCCAAAACTTATTAAATCGCTTATAAATTGAGATACAATATCTCCATCGTGTCCTATCAACACACTGCTATTCACTATATTCCCAAAAACTTCCCCCATTTCAACTGCAATTTGAGGAGTAATATCCTCATTAAAAACTCCTTTAATCCCCCTATATCCAAAAGTCAAAGGCTTCCTTCCATTCCCCCACACTACATCTTTTGTGATTACAGAACCTTCGTCTATTATTTTATAGGGCCATATCTTTACCTCTGGCTTTATTTCAGCAAAGGACTTTATTTTACAACTCTCCCCTATAACACTGTTTTCGAAAATTCGGACATTATTACCAATTCTCACTCTATTGCAAACTACACAACCCCTTAATTCACAATTTTTATCTACAATTATTTCATCCCATAATACAGCATTTTTTAAACTGCTCCCTTCCTTTATATGGTTATTTTTACCAATTATTACGTTAGGTCCTACAACAGCGTTAGCTCCAATTATTGCATTGTCCCCTATAATAACAGGAGGGGTGATTTTAGCTTCAGGAGAAATTGTAACATTTTTACCTATTATCTTCCCCTCTTTCAATAACTTATCTTTATATCCTAAATTTACCCTTCCTTCTAAAATATCAAAATGACTAGTGATGTATTGATTGGTATTCCCTATATCACACCAATATCCTCCTGTAACATAACCGTACATTGGAATATCATTTTTCAACAACATAGGAAATAAATCTTTACTAAAATCAAAAGGTTTATCTTGAGGTATAAACTCCAATATTTCTGGTTCTATTATATATATACCCGTATTTACTGTATCGCTAAACACTTCTCCCCAAGAAGGTTTCTCTAAAAATTTTTTTATTTTGCTTTCCTCATCCACAATCACAACACCATATTCCAACGGCACATCTACTCTTGTCAAAATGAGAGTAACTTTTGCCCCTTTCTTTCTGTGAAACTCATAAGCTTCTTTTATATTAACATCAGTAATTACATCTCCGCTCATAACAATAAAAGTATCATTTAGAAAGTCTCTAGCATTTTTGACACTGCCTGCCGTCCCTAACGGCTTATCCTCTATATAGAATTTTATTTCATCCCCATATTCTTCTTCTAAATATTTTTTAATTTTTTGAGGCAAGTAAAAAAGCGTAACAGCCAAATCTTTAACTCCATATTTGTGTAAATGTTCCACTATATGTTTTATCGCAGGTTTATTTACCACAGGTACCATAGGTTTAGGTATATCGGCTGTTAAAGGTCTTAGTCTACTTCCTTCTCCACCCGCCATAATTATCCCTTTCATCTAACCACCTCTAAAAAATATTATTAGCCTCTAATTGTAGTGTTTTTATTTAATGAAAAATTATTCATTTTAAGATATTGGCAACATAAAATTGAAATAAGAAAGGAACTTTGCGGGGGAATAAAAATGATAATCTCTTTAATATACTTTGTGTCAGGAATAGGAATATTTATTTGGGGAATTTTCACCTTAACAAATGGATTGAAAGTCTTCTCACAGCAAAAAATTTCTCAAGTTATTAATAATTTTGCAAATAACTTATTAAAATCAATAATAATAGGTTTTTTTATAACATTGATTATTCAAAGCAGCAGCATGATCACTGTAATCGCAGTAACAATGGCAGGAGCAGAGCTTTTAACTCTTAAAAGCGCAGCAGGTATAATTATAGGTTCCAACATTGGAACTACTATTGCCGTGCAGCTTTATGCCTTTAATCTGTTTAAAATAGCCCCTTATTTAGTTTTTATAGGTTCTGTATTATATTTTCAAAATTACAATATTAAACTAAAATTTATAGGAAATGTACTCTTAGGATTTGGGTTAGTATTTTATGGTCTTAAGATAATGGAACTGGGTACAATACCTCTTAAAAAAAATTCTAACTTCGAGCTTATTAGTGCTAATCTCTCAAATCCTTTCTGGGGAATTCTTGCTGGAATAATCACCGCGTTAATTCTTCAATCAAGCAATGTAGGTATAGCAACATTACAAGTTTTAGTTTCCTCTCAATTAATGACCTTACCTCAAGCATTACCAATAATATATGGTTTAAATATTGGAACTTGCTCAGAGGCTATCATATTGAGCTTTGCCACTAACAAAGAAGGGAAAAAAATAGCTCTCTTTAACATTTTTTTAAATATAGTGAGCACTATACTGTTTTTACCTTTTACAAATTTCTTCGCAGAGTTTTTAAAACTCGTCTCCCCCTACAATCTTTCAAGGCAGGTGGCAAACGCCCACACATTTTTTAATCTTTTTTCTGCACTTTTGATAATTCCTTTTCTTAAGCAACTTTTTATTTTGATAGATAAACTAGTAGATAAATAAAAAATTCATTTAATAGGAATCCTAATATTAAAGTTATTTCCAAGGTGGTAACAATGAACAAAAGATTAGAAGTTAGCGATTTATTGTTTTTAATGATAATTTTTGAGATTGGAACTTCAGTACTATTTTGTTTAGGAATTGAAGCAAAACAAGATTGTTGGCTTTCTATTTTAATCGCAATGCTTATTTCTCTGCCAATTATATTTATGTACGTCTCCTCCTTTGAAAAAACGCAAAAAAATCTTCCACAGTTACTTGAGTTTGTTTATGGGAAATATATAGGTAAAACTTTATCTCTAATTTATGCTCTGTACTTTTTATATATTGCTTCGAGAAACGTAAGAGATTATGTAGAACTCAGTGTAAATACAATATATTCTCGAACACCCACATATATTTTTTCTTCTTTTATGCTTATATTGGTAATGTATTACATCTTGTTTGATATATGTGTACTTGCCCGCGTTGCTAAAATTTTGCTCCCTCTTATTTTATCTATTATGGCTTTTCAAGCAACTATGATAATGGTAGGAGATAATTTTAGTTTTTTAAGACTTTTACCAATTTTAGAAAATGGAATTGTTCCCGTAATCAAAGCAGCAATTCCTCTGATTGTAACTTTCCCATTTGGTGAACTTATTGCTTTTACTACAGTTTTTGATAAAATAAAACAAAAGGAAAAAATAAAAAACATAATGCTGATAACCACTGTTTTTACTGGTCTACTATTGTCCTTTAACAATATCATTATAATTTCCTCTTTAGGAGCAGCTGAAGCTTCAAGAGAAAATTTCCCATTGTACCAAGTTATAAGATTAATAAATTTGGGAAATTTAAAAAACCTAGATACTTTGTATGTATTTATAATGATTATAGGGGTATTTTTTAAGATTAGCGTATTTACTTATGGGGGACTTACCATGATAAAAAAGGCATTGGAATTAGAAAGTTACAAACACCTGCTTTTCCCTGTTTTGTCGATGATTTTTGCTGCTTCTTTTATAATTGCCGATAGTTATCAAACACACATACTTGTGGGTCTTAAACTCACTCCTTTTTACATACATATACCTCTACAAATAATTTTACCTATGATTACCTTTCTATTTTTAAGCATAAAACAAAAGAGAAAGCTTTAAAAGCCTTCTCTTTTATTCACTTATTTTATACATATTCCAAGGTTTAAATTCTATTTGATGCTTATAATGCTTGAAAATACTGACCTTCAGGCAATATAGAATCTTTATTTTTCTCTTATTCCCACACTTTTCCCACAGTAAAATTTTTACTAAAATACATATGCACTTTTCATTTTTATAAAACCAAAAAGTGCAGCCAAAAGAGTGCTGCACTTCTATTTTGCTGTTTTTTCTTTTTTCATTTTTTCATGATATTCTCTTACAGTCATGGCATTTGGATCTGTATTTATTTCGTGTACGTAGATGCATTCTATGTCTTTCATATTATCGCTTGTTGCATAATCTACACAAAAAACTTTGTTATCTTTAATAATTTCAGTGCTTATGAATGTGTAAACTTTAGGGTATTCAGTAAACAATTCATTCATTTTGTTTGTTAAGTCTTGTTCAGTTAAAATACTGTTTCTCAAAAATCTTTTTACATCAGAACTGAGTATTAGTCTCATAAAACAACACTCTCCTTTTATAAATTTTGTTAAAGAGAGTGTCCTTAGGGACAAAAATATAAAAAGGGTATACACTCTCTTTAACCCAGTGTATACCCTTTTATTGACTTCTTGTTTTTAGTATAACCATTTTTATGACTTTTGTCAAGATAGTTTTATGACTATATCTTTTTCTCTAGGGTGAAAATTCTCTCCTTTGTTAACAACAGTTTTTATAAGAATTTCGTCTGCTCTTGTAAATATTCCCGCTACAGTAATGTTAGCAAAAGTATTTATAATAACAAAATCTTGGTTAATCTTTACCTCTCCAAGTTCTTCTTCAGCACTTTTGATCGTATCAATTACCAAATCTTTAATAATGTTTCTATCTCTTATTCTATCTAACGAATGATCAGAAAATTCTATCCAAACTTCTGTTCCCCACAGCTCTATTAATTTGTAGTTTTTCAAAGTATTCCCCTCCTTAAAAAATTTATAAGAGAGGCAGAAAGCCTCTCTCATACAACGTTTTTGTTTTTTTGTTTACTTAACATTAGAAGATAGTCGTCAATTCCTTTATAAGCAGGGTCCCAGGTTTTTGTTTGAACTTTAAACCCAGCCTTTATGAGTTTTTCTTTCAGCTTTGTTTTTGCTTTCTGCACAGCTGGGTTTGTCAGTATGTCCATATCAAATGCTATATACACTTTTTTAGCTCCCAGCTGTCTTAATACGACTTCTATACCTTTTACTGCTGTAACCCCAGGAACGGATACAAATGTAACTCCTGATAGATAGTGTGCTACGTCAGCTTTTAATGGTCCTTCTGTGATAACTATAACTTCAGAAGGCTTTCCATGCACACCCTGCCACGCATGAGCAGGTGTGCCGTTTAATTTATCACGGGAAGAAAACCAGACATATTTTCTTCCCTTTTCTTCTTCATCAAGCCGTATCTGAAAGCCCTGTATCCGTCCCTGCACGTCTTTCACAGGGATCCAAAAACCTTTATAATCTACAAAGTCCCAGTATTTTTCCTCTTCTTCTTCTCTTTGGTAAAAGCCTGGAATGCCTTTTAAATTGTATCCTTCTTTTATAAGTTCTCTGCATATTTCCTGCCTCTGTTCAGGTTCTTCTGGCAGAGATTTGTAAAGGTTATTGACTGTCATTTCCCATGAAAGGCCTCTCCTGAGAAGGTTTTTGCGGTGATGTGGCTCTAGCGTAAGTTTGTTCAGAAACGCTCTGTAAACTTTGTCCCTTATATATATTGAAGCGACTGAATTATGCTTTATTTTGGGTGTGATTTCTTTATATGGTTTGACTTCAGGAATATTCCCTTTTGCAAGCTCATCATAAGCATCTTTTCTATCCAATCCTGTAAGTTTTGCATATAAGTCTACTACGTCTCCGCCTTCTCCACAGCGAACACAGTAGTAGACGTTTTTTGATATATTTAAATAAAGGTGTCCGTGTTCAGGGTTTTTTGAGTCCCCGCAGAACGGACACCTTGCAACGTATTCTTCAGAAGAAGCTCTTTTTAGAATTGTGATTCCTAGATTTTTTGCAGTGTCTATAATATTAAAATCTCTATTTTTGTTCATATGCTTTCCCCCTTTAAACTTTATAGTAAATTACGTTTTTTACGCCTTTAAATAAATTTTGATTGTACGGCCATTCTGGAACAAGAATAGGTTTGTTTAAAGATATAAGCTTTTGTATCTGTCGGGGGTCGTCTTCCACATAAATGTCTGCATCCAATAAATGTTTGTCTTTTGTAAAATATACTTCAAATCCAGAAAAGTATTTTTTTACCCAATTTTCTGTAAAAGTTTTTAACTTTGGGCTTCTGCTTGTTACAAAAACAATTTCTGCATTAAGCATAGAAAAGGTTGCTATAAATTTTACTGTAGTGGTAACAAAGGTTGCATTGAAAAGAATGTTTATGCCTTCTTCATAAACCCAAAAGTCTTCTGTTAGAGCAGGGTTTGGATATGAGCTTATGTCGTATCCCAACCTTTGTAATTCTTTGTTGACATTGATAAGCGTATTATCAATGTCAAATGCAATTATTTTGCCCGTTATCGTGGAGAGTATTTTTAAAAATTTATCTAATTCTTTTATTTTCCCTGAAAAATATACTAACTGTTTCATTTTTATTTCCCTCCTTGATAAATTTAAAAAGGAGCTATACGGAGACGTACCTCCGCAGCTCCTTTTTTGTTCGCATTATAATGTCTGGTCCACCTTCAATCCACGGGCTGGCATTTTTATAAATTGTTATGACCGCTATTGTATTTGGATTATCAAATACTGCCATGTAAGCTGTTTTTAATACGTGGTCGAACACTACAAACCTTGTTTTAAGATGTTTTCGCAGTTTTTTTATTTTTGATTCTGTAGCTTGTATGGATTGAAGAATATTTTCTGGCATAAGAGACGTTCTGTTTTCTAACCTTTTTAGTGCATGTGGAGAAAAAATAATTTTTATATAATTACCCCACAAAGAAACGTTATACTCCCTCCTTTTGCTCATTTTTTTAGCCCTCCTTTACAAGGTGGAAAGCAGATTTCTTCAGTTCGCTTGTTGTTTTTACCTGCATTTGCTCCATCCACAGAAAGGGCAGTAAAGACACCCCTCTGCAGGGATTAATTTTGCTCCGCAGTCAGGACAATAAAGTTCCTGAACTGCCTGTGCAAGTTTAGTGCTTTCCTTTTTTTCTTTTTTCTTCATAAAAATTCCTCCTTTACTTTTATTTAAGATTGTATTTTTTTGAAAAATATTGCACAACTTCGGGTATTGTCTTTTTGTAGTAAGATTGGTTCTGTTTACACCAGTTTTTTAATTCTTTTTTGGTAGTTATAGGTGGGTACCAGCTTCTTCCTGATTGGATTGCATCCAATTGAGGTTCTAATTCTCGGATAAAGTCCTTAATTGTCCACCCTTCCCAAATTTCTTTTTGAAAATTGATTTTATTCATTTTCATCTCTCCTTTTTGATTTTTTTGTACCGTTTTTTATGGCAGAGGGTACAGTGCCGTGAGCCCTTCCTGACAACCTCTCCTTGTATTCTTCTCCTGTTCTGCAGAATGAGAGAGGCACAGAAACAACAGGAGAAGTGTTTTACGTCAGAATAAGGCTCTATGTACAATCAGAGCAGAAACTAGTTCTGCCCTGATTTCTTAGTTAGGCTTTTATTTTGTTTAAAATATTTGCTAATTCCTGTATGTGTTTTCTTGTGCTGCCAAATCTTATTTCTGAAGTTTGCTTCTTTGTTATAAAGCTTGTTAGTACCTCTATTTCGTTTTGGATAAGGTTGGCAATAATTTCTTTTTCCCTTTTTGTTAAACGCATGTTAACTCTGCTCCTTCTTTCGATTCTTCTGATTTGACTCCCAGAACATAATCCACTCCTTTTTGCGCTCTGCCTGCTGCTGTGAATATCCAGCTTTTGTTATTTTGCAGCTGCTTTAACCATGCCTGGATGTAGGCTGCACTGTTTGCTATTGTTCTGTCCGCAATTCCTGCATGTTGACAGAGCATTGCTGCGGTAGTGATAGGTAGGGCTTTGATGTTATCTCTGCCCTTTCCCCCACTCCAAACCGTACGTGAGACTTTCGCCTCATACGGCTTTCCAACGATTAGCCCTCTATTTTGAGTCAGACTTTGGCGTCACCGCCATTGTCCGCTTGTAATAATTCCCTGTATTTCACTAGCTACACTTCGTTTTCCACCTTGCCGTTTATATACATAAGACATCACCTCCGTGTCTTATGGTTCGTTACCCATATTTCAGGGACTTACCAAGGTGGTTTGGGAATTATTACAAAGTTAATCGTCTGGTGTCCTTTGCTCTGTACTGTTTATGTTACAGTACGTCATTGCTACTATGACACCTCCGACTTCCTGTATGCTTCCTTGCACTGCCATGCTCCACATACAGGCTCTCCCACGTTCCAGCTCACCTATCCTTTGTCGTCCTTTAGGAGGGCACTCTACTCCGGGGAACTTACACCTGTGTTTGAGCTGTAGTTGTTCACAGGCTGTTATGAGTCATTTCAGGCTCATACAGGAGTGATAAAATAGGAGTATCACTCATGGTTCCCGTATTTCCACCTTTAGATGGCGTTGCATAACGGAGCTTCAGGCATGCCTTTCTTACGTCTCCATGGGACTGGATGCCCGCCCCTATACTCATCCATGCCACTTTTGTGGGTTAGGACTTTCAGGGTACGTCTTTACCTGGCTTCATACATTAACGAATGGCAGTTCGCTAATGCATGCAGGAGTATTAGCACTCGTACCATCTCAGGCTTTGACTTGCCTTCGTTGATGTCAGCTCTGTACGGCTGGAGGAGTTTCACCTCCAGAATTCGGTGAGCCAGTTATCATGCCGTTATTGGCATGTCGGCTTTTTCTTTACCTTGTCAGGGTAAAGTTATAACCGAACGTGGCGCACCCTATTTCTGCAACCAGTTCTTCTAATGAGTAAGTTTCTGAACCAAATATGTCTTCTTCATCCTCTTTGAACCTGCCTAAACGTTTAGGGTGGCCGGTGGAGTGGATGACCTCGTGGAACAGTGTGGAATAATAATCATGGATGTTTTCAAAAAAACCTTTTTCAGGCACATTAATTATGTCTTCTACAGGGTTGTAGTATGCTGCATTAGGATCATCATGGATTATTGGTGGTGCAGTTTTATATTTTTCTATAACTTTTTCTGCTTCTTTTATAGGGTTGTGCTTTATTTTTTTGAGTTTGGAAGGAATTCCTTCGGTGTCGCTTAGGTGAAAGACGTGGTAATACCTTAAGACAAGCAGTTCTTTTTCATTTTCTATGATTTCACCTGTTTCTGGGTCCTCTTCTTCAATGATTTTTGTGTACGGCTTAAAAAATACCACTATTTCAGCCTTTGCGCCTTTTTTTACTTTACCCCCAAGCTGCTGTATTTGTTTGAAGGTAAGGTATTCTCCACCTTTTGACAGCAGCAGTACGTTTATCCCTGTATAAGGTTTTCTAGTAATGTAATTGATGGGCGGATTATCTCCCCATCCCTTTTGCCACGGGATTTCCCCTTTTTCTCTAGCTGCTGAAGTATTTTTTCCAGTACAATATCGTGTACTTTAGACATTTTTTCCTCCTCCTTTTCATTCCTGGAAAATCGAGTAGGAGGCGGTGACTAACCGCCGTCCTCTCACACCACCGTACGTACCGTTCGGTATACGGCGGTTCGGTAAATAAATAAGTGAGATTACCTCCATATATTAGGCGTAGATTTCACTAAGCACTCCTAACCTTTATCTTCGAGTTCCACTCTATTTTCTGTTAGGCAGTCCCTATCAGGGTTGACAGCTTTCAAACATGAATAGTCCATCCTAATATCTACTTAATTACTACCGTCAAGTCCTTCCCTTACCTATCCTTTCGGTAGGTTCAAACAGTACTATGACTTGAACTGACTTCTGAATGTTCAGCTATATCTCACGATATAGGTTACTCATGGAGAAAATTTATTCTCGACTTGAGCATATCATTCAGACCTCCCCGGGTAAGAACGATAACTTTCATCTCATATATCTGCCAGATTTACTGTATGGGATTCGGGTAGTGTTGGACTTCGTTTTGTAATGCAAACTCATCCGCCCCAATTCAGCCTCCTATCTGGTTTTTATTCATCAGACCGAGATTTTGCCTGCCGCTTCCTTCAGATTCCACCTCACGATGGACACCCTTGCGGTTCGGCTAGTGGTTCCCACTACCAAGCCCACAGCGGACTTTCACCGCCAAGTTATCGCCCATGCCGGGCGCACATTAAAAAGGCGGGAGCTTTTGATTGCTTCCCGCCTTTTTGTTTTTGTTAAATTAATATTAGTTTTTAGCTAAACTTATAAGTTTTTCTACTTCTTCGGCTCGTTTTTTGATGTAGTTTAAATATTCTTCAGTCGTCATATTTTTTCTTTTTTTGTAATTTTTGATGCGAATTTTATGAAGTTCTTTCATGGTTTTTGGCTCTCTCATAATTATTTCTCCTCTTTTATTCGCTCTTTAGATAATTTTTCTTCCTCATTTCTCGAATGGTCATAAGAGCTTTCTGTGCATCCTTTCTGATGTCCATAATGAATTCATTAAAAGACATATTTTTTGTTTTTTTATAATGTTCTGCTCTTATTCTATGCAGTTCCCTCATAGTTTCAGGTTCTTTCAATCTGATCCCTCCTTTTCTATTAACTCAGAAGGAGCCATTATGTTTATTGTTTTATATCCTAACTGTCTGTTAATATTGTTTACTTCTCTTATAGTTTTAAGCTTAACCATGTGTTTAAAATTCCAGCTCAATATTATGTCGCAGTTGGATAAAGTTGCTATTGCTATGTGGAGTGCGTCATCTTTATATTTTACAGGAATTATATTCTGAGAAACATAATGTTCTGCTAGACTCTTTATAGCTTTATTAATTTTAATATATCCAAAATTAATAGAGCTTAATTCTTTTAATAGTTTGCTTCTTTTAGGTTCAGGGCAGTTTTGAATTTCTCTTAAGGTTAGTTCAGAAATGTATATTTGTGAATATAATCTCCCTTTATTCCACCACTTTCGTGTTATTTCCATTTTATCTGGCGCATCATGAGCTTCTAGGAAACTTATGACACTTGTATCTAAATATATTTTCTTCACTGCTTTTCTCTCCCTTTTATTTTAGCATATTTTTAAATGAAATAGCAGGGGGTAATTCCCTGCTATTAATAGTTGGATAATTTGTTTAATTGTTCTTCTTCTTCAATGTTTTTCAGTTCAAAGTATCTCTGTTTCACAAACCAGTTAGGGAGAAGTATAGCTACAGTTTTGAAGTTCTCATCTTTTGCATCCGGAATCTGTTTCCTTATTTATGATTTATCTACTACTACCCATCCAGTCTTATACAAATATGCCTGCTACATTAAAACTATTTTTTCTCTTACCTCCACCAGCCTGGAGTTCTTGACATATAATCTTTTCTATTTCTGCCTTTTAACTGAATGTATTCTACTTCCAGGGGTGTTCCGTCTCTGTCGCAATATTCAATCCAGGCTTTTCCTCCTCTTTCTTTTAGCAACTTTTTTGCATTTCTAATTGTTCCGACAAGGATAGGTTCGCTGTTCTCATTTTCCTGCCAGTATATGTCCTTTGGCATCTTCTTTCCCTCCTTTCTTGTTTTTGTAATTTTCATATTTGTGAATGAATTTTGCCAAAATATCTGCTTCCTCTTCAAGAAGTTCATCAAGGAATTCTTTTTCCTTTTGTTTGAGATATTCTATTTCGTCTTTCCTTAGATCTCTTGCTGGAAATTTTCTGTCTTTTCTCGTCTTTCCTATTGGAAAATTTTTGTAACTCATAAAAATCCTCCTTCTCTTTACTGTACACAAATGTGTACGTATTTTTTGGCGCCGACTTTAACGACAGAGGACGCCATGTCGCTGAGCCTGCTCAACAACCTTCTCTTAACGCACAGGGGAGAAGGAACGATTATTATACTTTTATGTTAGGCTGGGCTCTATGTACAGAAAAATTCATCTAAAAGATTAAAAGGCGGGAATTAACAGAGCTTCCCGCCTTTTAATCTTTTAATCTTTTAATCTTTTAATCTTTGTGCTTTCGATTTTTATTTATATGCATCTCCACGATACTTTATAGTGACAATAAAGATAATCCCTTCTTCTTTTTGAATTTGGTAAATAATTCTTATATCTCCAACTCTATATCTGTATAGAGGTGGAAACTTATCTTTGAGCTTTTTAATATTCTTACCAATGTATGGAGACTGTGAAATTCTCTTAGTTGCTTCTTTAATTCTCTCCTTAGTATTGTTATCACATTTTTCTATAAACTTAACAGCTTCTTTTGCAAGTTTAATTTTATACATCTTTGAACACGTCCTCAAAGTCGTATACATCACCATTTTCTATGTCTTCAAGACCTCTTTTTATTGACTCCAGCAGTTCTATATCATTAAGGATTTCATTTTCTTCTCTTTCTTTTTTGAATTTTAGATACTCTATAAAATCAATGACTTCTGCTAACTCTTCTTCTTGAAGATTATCAATAATTTCTTTTACCTTATTTTTAAGCAAGTTGTCCATAATAATTCTCACCACCATTTTTGTTCTCCTTTTTTACAATTTTATTATAACTCTTTTTCCGTTTTTGTTAAACCGTTAGAAGATCAATTCTCTTATTCTTTATTTCAAGTTTTGTGATACCTTCCTTTACTCTGGCTTCGATTATCTGAGTATTCGGCAGCGAATATGATGTAATACTTTCTGCATTATCAACAAAAATTGGAAATTTTATGTTTGTTAAGCCCATTATAAGGTTTGCAATTTCTAATCCTGCTTTGATTCGTTCGGAATAAGAGAGTATATTGAATTCTTTTCCGTCATAGAGAATTTTGAAATCATCTTTGATCTCTCCTGTGCTTTGAACAATTTTCCAAAGCTGAAGTGATACTCTGCTTAAATATTTGTTTATTTCTGCTGCTTCAAGCTCCAGCTTTTTTGCATTGAATGTCTTTGCATATTCTATCAAGGTTTTTACTTCGTTTATTTTTTGTTTAGCTACTTTTATGTCTTCTTCTACTTCTTTTAGCTTTTTCTTTGCCTCTTCTTTTTGTCTGAGCAATGCTTTGACGTTTTCGTTATGGATTATTGTTTCTTTTTCTTCGGACCTAAGTTTTTCTATTTGCTGCATTATCTGCTTGATTTGTTCTTTGTTTTTATTTGCATTTAATGCACTTTCCAGTCTTTTGATTTTTATTTCAAGAGCTTTTCTATATTTTTTTACCTTTTCTTCAAATTCATTTTTTGCCTTTTCATTTTCTTCAATAACAGCTTTTAGCTCTGCAGCAATTTTTGTCCCCTTTTCTTTTATCTCCTGCTGCTTTGTCAGTAAAAGCTGCTTTTCTTTTGCGGTAACATCTATTTTATTACCACATTTATTACAGGTAATGCACTGTGGTTTAAGGTTTTTAATCTGCTGTTGAACCTGCTTATATTCCTGCAGCAATTCTTCTCTGGCTTTCTGCAAAATTGATGTATCTTTAAGCTGTGGTTTTTCGATCGGAGGTTTTTTGTATTGCTCTTTTAAAACGGCAAGCTCTTTTTCTATTTCTATGTTTTGATTTTTCTGAAGTTCTAACAATTGTGATTCTAGTGCTTTTAATTGTGTTTCATCGAATGTTTTCATTTCAGGGATTTTTGCATTTAGAATTTGTCTGAGTATTTCTATATTCCCCTCTGATTTCAGCAGTCCTTCCTCCCAGTCTTTTAGAATTTCTCTTTGTTTTTCAATGAACGTATTTGGATTGTTGAATCCGTTTTTCTTTAAGATTTCTGTTATTTCTGGCGGAAGTGCTTTAAAAACTTCTTCATTAGACACCTCTGGCAAAACCTTATAGAGTATGGTTTTGGCATCTCTTGGAGCAAGGTTTGTAAAGTACAGGGGATTGAACACGGAAAAGAATATATCTTTGTCCTGTATAAATTGAGTGTATATGTCCATTTGTGTAGACTTAATACCGTTTATCGTTATTTCCATTTCGCTTTTCTTTTTTGAGCGTATTATTTCGTATTCCTTTCCATCTTTTTCAACAATTAGGGTTACAGACATTTCATCTTCTCCTATAGTTATCATCCGATTCGTTACATTTTCTGTTCCAAACAGGTTCGCTCCTGTAAGGCACCAAGTTATCGCTTCTCCTATAGATGTTTTGCCGGCACCATTATCACCGTAAATTACGGTGTGCCTGTCGTTAAAATTTATCGATAAGTCTTTATGATTCTTGAAATTTTTTAAAGCTATTGATTTTATTACCATTTCACCTTTTTCCTCCTTTTTCTTTTTTGCATATTTAAAAAGCATTTCTGCCTGAGAAAAGTATTCATCGATTTCTTTTTCTGATTTAAAATCCGGCCAGTGGCCGGGAATTGTAGTTATGCCTGTATCTTTCACTTTTTGAATAAGATAGGTTTCTAATGTTTTATTCATTTTCCTCTCCTCCTTTTCCTTTAAAAAAGTCTTCAAACGATTTTTTGATAATGGAAATCCATTTATCAACCTCTTCTTTTGTTTTTAGTTCGGGATAATGTCCCGGCAGAATTTGAATTTTTTCTTCTTTTAATCTTTTCATAAAGTATTTGCAAATTTCCCTCTCCATTTTCGTACTCATTCCTTTCTTTTTATTTTAAAAAGTTAAAAGCACGTCCCTGTTAAAAGACGTGCTTTCTCCTTTTATTTTTTTTCTTTATAGCCCTGTTTTGATAATACCTATTAAGATGCTTATTTCTCGCTTTTCCTTTAATTGGTACCTTTATATTCTAAAAATGATAGTCTAAGACAGCACCAATATAGTACTTTTGTCCTTCTTTTAAGTTGTAGCGTACAAATTCATTCAAAGTCATCCATGATGATTCATTGCTGTAAATATATGTTTCATATTTTTCATCAATTAAATTTTTTATTTCCCATACATCCGGAGCGTCTTTTATAAAGTTTTCAAAAGTGAGCTTTTGTACAGCTTCTTTTAACTTAAAAAACCTTTCTTTAAAGTATTTTTCTTTAAAACCATTAAGGAAAATAATTGATTGTTCTTTTGCATTGTATTTTACTCCGTATTTTTCTAGTTCTTTGATAAAATATTGAATTTCTACGTCTCTATCAATATCATCACTAACATAGTCAGCTATAATCCCTACAAAATCGTCATAAAAATCTTCTTCGCAGGCAAAATCCTCTTCAAATCTCAAAGGGTTTTTTTCTAATTGAAAAATTGTGCTGTGCATAATTTACCCCTCCTTTTTATTTTTTTAAGAAAGGAGAGAGGAATTTCCTCCACTCCTTTACATTGCAATTTCATAATCCACAATTTCTTCTAACTGTTTATTGCCTACCTTTCTTTCTTTGAGTGTGTAATTCTTAATTGTCATATCTTTTAGTTCTTTCAACTTTTCTGGGACGACCATTGTGTATTGATTGCCTTTTATATCTTTTAAGGATGCCACGTAAAAAGTTGTTCCATCTTTATTGTAGAAACCTTTAATTGCTGCAACTGTTAATGGTCCATACTTGCTTTCGTCGTTCTGTACTTCCTCAGGGAAGAGATCTTCCGGTACTTCATCTATTGCTTCTTCAGGAGGCAGTATAATATCTTCACCATTTTCTATTTCGTCTACTGCTTCGTTTATTAAATCATCTATATCTTTTTCTTCTTCTGCTGAAGGTGGGTTTACCGGTGCATTTGGTTGGTAGAGGTGTAGGATGTAGACAGTTTTATTGTATTTGCCGTCTGCCAGCACTTTCATAGGTACAAGTGCCAGCTTAAGCGGTATTCCTGCTATTTTGCCTCCGTTTGTGGATTTTATTATATCTACTGCCGTATTTATTTTTTTAATACTATTTATTGAACTTGTGTCGATCTGAAAAACACCTTCTGGTATTCCCTGCACATAAAATAGTAGGTTTCCTACTTCCCTGCACTGGCCTTTCTGATAGTACGGGCAGTTTCTGTATTTGCACTCAATCTGCCTAATTTCACCTGTTGTTGGATTTGTTTCGAAAGCTGTTTCTCCATTCCCTTTGCAGAGAAGCCTGTTGTTCCCGTATCTTTTTAACCATTGCGGGAAAAATACTTCCGGGTCATTTACAGGGAATATGATGTCAATTTCTTTTGGCTTTTCTCCGTAAAGCGCTTTGAATTTTGCTGCAATCTCCGGAGCTGTATTCCCGTCTTCATAGACTACGAAGTAGTCTGTAGCAGTGGGATAGAGTTTTTCACCTTTTGCTTGCTTTACCCCTAGATGTATCTTCCCTATGCGGGCAAGACTTCTTTTCTCTGTTAAACCTTTAATAGGCATACAAATTCCTCCTTTTTAATAATTTTTTGAATAGTAAGGATTTTCTACTGACAAGAAGCGTCCCCCAAGACCCTTTGCTACAGTTCTCTCATCGAGATCTTCTGCGTCTATCCATGCTATGCGTCCTGGGACAAGAATTTCATAGTCATACAGCGACGGAAACAATTCCTTTCCTACTGCTTTATCTGCTACTACAGAAAGAGTATAAAGCATAAAGTATTTTGTACCCCTGTTTTGAAGCAGAAACTCCCTGATTGCCTTTTTGGCCCTTTCAATGTTTCTTTTTGATGCCATATTAAATACCTCCCACCTTTATTTTTATATTAAAACGTACAGAGGCTTTCTCTGTACGTTTTAGGCATTTTTAATGCCTCTTTTTACGGCAGAGGGCATTGTGCCGTGAGCTTCTCCCAGCAACCCCTTCTTTACTCTCTCCTGCTGCGCTAATGAAAGGGGTACTTATACTGCAGGAAAGGTATTTTACGCTGAGATGAAACTCTATGTATAAAAAAAGTAGGAGGGGAAGGCTCCTACCTGCATATCTTCTAGAAAATTTTTAAATAACAGCTTTCTTCTTTTCTTTTTGATTTTTAAGCCATTCATTATAGCAGGTCTCACAAAGAGGTACATCGTCGTTTATATAATAGGCATCGTATGTTTTGATAATTTCACCGCATTCTGTACAGGTAGTATAATATTTTTTAAAACAGTTTTCACATACAAAGTAATCATCATCTATATAGTGAGCTTCTTCTTTCCAAATGACATATCCGCAGCTGCTGCATACTCTGCAGTGCTTTTTAAAACAGTCTTCACATACATACTCTTCATCGGGATTATAAAGCGCATCTTCTTTCCATATCACTTCTCCGCAGTGTGCACAGTTTGTGAAATATCTGATAAAACAGCCATCACAGTACAAATTGTTGTCTGCCCCATGATTTGCGTCGTCTTCGCTTATCCATCTTCCACACTCTGCACACTGTACATATCCGGCACAATTACTGCATATTAACTGACTTGGCACATTAATTTCTCCACCACATACAGGACACAGTGGAATTTCTCCTACAGTCATAAACCAGTCATCTTTTGAAGGACTAAACCCTTTAAAGTAGATGTACGTGTCTGTAGGATCTGAATAGGCTAGTTCTGCTTCATTGTAGTAGTAGCATTCGTCCTTTTCTTCGTTCCAGTTTCCTTTTTTCCATTTCGGTTTTATGTTGTGGTACTCTGCAAACGCATTTCCTACAATTGAACGAATTTCTTTTGAATATATTTCTATTTCCGTTGGGTACTGTCTTTGGAACAGGGCTACTGCATTTTCTATATCAATAAATACCCACTGGCGCCATATCTTCTGCGGCACTTCAACTCCCGAAAACTCCATTGTTTTTCTGTATGCGTATGCTACTGCTGTATGGTGATCGAAAAGGTATGATAAATTTCCTGCAGCATGCTCTCTGTTAACAGCGTGGCAGCTGCTCCATCCAGTTGTTGCATTGCTGGCAAGTAAAAAATTAATTGGTTCTATAGATATAACAAATTTTACTTTTCCGTTATCTGTTTTCAGTTTCTGCTGTAGTATTGATAAATCCTGAATAAGAAAATCCGCATACTGTTCAAGATTTTTTTCCTTTAATACCATTCTTAAAGCTTTCGATATTTTTACTCCCCTTATCTCTTTTACTGCTATTGGTGATTTTTCCGTGATGTATCCTGAAATGAAATCTTCATTTGAAATGTGGAATCTTAAGAAAAATGCCATCGTTTCATGAATTTCCTTCATTGTGCCGGTAGATGCAAATAAGGTTTGTTTTCTTTCCATTCTTTCCCACAGCTCGTCTAAATAGTTTCTTATTTCAAATTTTGCTTCTTCTTTCGATATTTCTAGCTCTTTTTCTATTTCTATTCTTGTGCCTTTAAAAAGCTTTATTAGCTTGCTTTTTGCACTTTCAACTTCTTCTTCAAAATCTCTTCTATATTTGGGCTCCATGCCGGTTACGGCTTTATAAATATGCCAGAAATCTTCCCATCTTAAATTTTGTTCCATTTTTTTATTCCCCCTTCTTCTTTAAAAAAAAGAAAAGCACACAGCAAAAGCCGTGCGCTTTTCTTTTCTGGCAGCGGACACAGGACTTGAACCTGTATCTACCGGCTGAAAACCGGTTATCCTTATCCTTTTGAACGAGTCCGCCATTTTATTCTTTTTAAAAAATAAAAAACAGGCAATATTCTGCTCTGCTAAAGATTTTCGGCGCTGCTTTTTACGGCCTTAAGCGCCATGCCGTGCAGCTCTTTCAGCAACCTCTTCTTTAACCGCAAAAAAACGGAAGAGGAACGGTCTCTCATTATGAGAGAAAAAACTTTATGCTGAGGATGCTGCTTATTCAATATATAGTATATCTTGTTTTTTTTAAAAGTAAACCCTATTTTAAAAAAACATTCAATCTTCGTTTCTTATTTCTTTAATAAGTTCGGAAATGTTGTCCTCTGAATAACCCAGTTTTTTTAAGATTCGTCCGGTTTCTTTCGTTATTTTAAACAGTTCTTTAACAGTCTTAAGCTTTTTTGTTTTTAAATCCCTTGCTTTCATTTTTGACCCTCCAGTTTGTTTTTTTTATTATAACATCTTTAAACGTTTACTACAAACAGATGAATAATAGGGGCAGGATAAGCCTTCTTGCCCTGCCTACTGCGCCTTTCTGACAAGCCTTTTTAATACTCCTGTTATTCTCTGTTTTTTGTGGTCTATTCTTGTTATGCGTACTGCAACCTTGTCCCCTTTTTCTATTTTCGTCTTCCAGTATGGGTTGGAACACAGCACGTCTATTCCGGGTTCCAGGTTGACAAAGTATCCGTAAGGCTGTGAGCCTGTTACTGTACCTAAGTATTCTCCACCTTTTTTATACTTCGAATCCAGCTGCTCAAACGGATTGGGTTTTGTTTGTTTTATTGAAATTTCTACTAAGCTGTTTTCTATATCAAGCTTTGTTATTTTGGCAGGTACTTTATCTCCAACCTGCAGAAGATCGTTTATTCTGTCTATGTAGCCGTATCCTATTTCTTCTTTTGGTATTTTTGTTTCTATGCCGTATACCTCTGCAACGGCATGGTTTTTGCCTATTGCAACTATACGGGCAAGTATTACGTCTCCTACTTCATGTTTGGGAAGTTCGTACTTTTTCCTTAAGTTCATTGCAAATTTTCTTGAGGCAATTGCTATTTCTTTTTCTGTGTCTATTCCACGTACTACAAAGTCTACTTCGGCACCTATCATAGAGCGTACAATTGTTTTGTTTATGTTTTCTATTCCCATTTCTTCAAAAGGTACTATTACTTTTACTCTGCTGTAGAATATGACTGCAAAGTTTTTATCGTTTTGACTTTCTATTGCGCTTAAAGTACCTGTCAGGATTTTGTTTGACTGCCTTGATGCGTAAATATCCTGCCATGCTTCTGTCATTTTTATCCTCTCCTTTTCTTTTTGATTTTTTATTTTAAAAAGAGCCTAGCACATTTTCCAGGCTCTTTTTAAGGCTTGATATGGAATTTTTGAACTCCTCTTTTACTACGTTACTGCAGAGCGCAATTTCTTTGAAGGTGGATATTCTGTCATTCAGCCTGTTGATTTCGTCTATTATTTTTCTTGCTTTTTCATCCGCTGTAGTTTGTAGTTTCAGCACTTCGTATTCTTTTTTTGTTCTTTCAAGCTCCTGCTGCAGCAGATTCAGCCTTTCCTCAGCTTCTGCTTGCTCTTTTTTCAGCTTTTCTAACTCTTTTTTTACTTCATCAGGAATTACTTCTGCTGTTTTTGCTGTTCCATTTTCCAGTTTCTTTATTCTTTCGTTGTGAATTTCTATGACTGTTCTGTACTGTCTTATCAGGTTTTCTTTTTTGGAGATTTCTTCTTCCTTCAGCTTTAGCGTATATTCTCTGGACTGGAGTTCTCTCTGCAGCTTATTTATTTCTTCTACAAGTTGTTTTATATTTTCTTCTGATTCTTCTTTAATTTTTCTTATCTGCTCCGCTGTCATTTTGTTTATATCCTCGCCCAGAGCATAGTAAAGTTTTTTCTGTACTTCTTCGTCAAGAGCTGCAAGCTGTATACCTTCTGTTGTTGAAAGCTTTCCTTCTTCTATAAGCTGCTGTATTTCGGGAATTAAGTTATTTAGCTTGTTTATTCGCTGCAGCTGTCTTTCTGAAATTCCTATTAATTCAGCTATATATGATTGGTAGTAATTTGAAGGTAATTGCGACATTGTGTCGTGTTTTTCTGTACCATTACTGGAAGTAGATGGTCTGCCTCTTCTAATTCCGTATATCCTCATTAATTCTACAAGGCATCTTGCAAGCTTTAAGTCGTTTAAATTGCCTTTGCCTCTCTGCCTCAGGTTTGTCTCTATCAGGTCTTTTAATATCCAGTCTTCTTTTGTAATTCCGTCTCTGTCTCTGTATGTTCTTACCTCGCATGGTACTTCTCCAATTCCCAGCTCTTTTGCAGCCCTTAATCTCTGCGAACCTGATATTACCGTATAGATTTCGTCTTCGTTTTTGGTTACAATCAGAGGAGTTATTATCCCGCTTGTTCTTATGCTTTCTAAAAAATCCTGCCATGCCTGTCCCTGTATGTCGTCAAAGAATTCGCCGTTTCTTGGATGTTCTTTTAAAAGGTTGACATTTATCATTTTCAAGGTAAAAACCTCCTCTCCTGTGTTTAAAAATTTTCTTTTAGTGTTATAGCAAGTTTAAAACTTTCAAAATATTCTGTATTTAAAAATACGGAGTCTTCCGGATGGTTTTTAAGATGTTCTTCTATGTTTTTCTTCAGCTTTGTTTTAAAAGTTTGGTCTAAATAGCTGTCTATTTTGTTGTAAGCAGAAAAAGACAGATACCAGAACGTAAATAGGCCTAATGTGATTAGCAGTTTTGTCGGAATTGTTGATAGGTCTGCGTCTATTAAGGTTGCGAGAACATATACAAAGGGTTTTATATATTTTGCTGTAACTGTTATACCTGCAAGTAAAACAGGGATAGTAAAAGGGGATTTAAAAATATAAAGGACTTCTTTTAAGAAATATAGAAGCTTTTCTTTTGTATTTCTTACTTTAGGAATTAGATTTTCTTTTGTCTTTTCTTCGTATTCAATTTTTTTCTTTGTCTTAAGGTCAAATGCTTTCCCATGCATTGTTATAAGATATAGAAGATAGTCGATAAAAAATAACTTCTCAAAAGGACTATTATCTTCGTTTATGTTTGTGTCTAATGCTAAAACTTCTTCCCAGCTTAAAAATTCCAGACGTTCATTTTTAGAATCTTCTGCTTCTATTATTCTGCCGGAAAAAGAGTCAAAGATTATTCTGCCTTTTATGTTTTTGTCAGGAGTCAGTTTCTTTAATGCATCGTAAAAATCTCTGTACTTTTTCTTGATTTGACCTTTTTCGTCAGTCATGAAAAGTATAAGATATACATTATTATCATCGTGCTTTTTTAATACCGACAGATAAAGTTCTTCTAATGAATGTTTATTAATGAATTCACCAACTTTCATAGGACTTCTCCTTTCTTTACCAAAAACGCTTTTTATTTTTTCTATTTTTTGAATCTTCTTTATTATTTGTGTTATTTTCTGTATTAGTATCAGAATTTTCTTCTTCGTTTAATTCAGCAATTTTAAGCTGTCCGTTTTCTGTTCTGCTGAAGGTGTTTGATATGAAAAATACTTCTTCTTCAGTTTCTTTAATTTCTTCTATGCTGTTGTCTTTAACTGCTTCGATAGGTTCTTTTGTAAGTTTTTCTGCAGGTCTTGTTTCTGCTTTTTTATCTTCTTCTTTTGCCCATTCAGGTATATAGTCAGTGATTGGTGTAGGCTTGATTTCTTTTGCCAGAGGGTGTCTTGTGTAGTCCATTTTTTCTACCAAAAGAGGTTTCTGCCCTCTTAATATTACTATTGCGTTTCTGTGTTCCAGCCTTAATATTTCATCTGGAGTGAGAAGAGGTCTTTTCTGTGCGCTTATTGATATGTCTCCAAAGTCAAATATACCTTCGAAACCTGCGTGCTTCCTGTGTGTCTTTGCTTCTACTGTTGCCTGTCCAAGCAAGTCTGAAACGAACTGGGCTGTTGCAACGTCTGTGCAACCTAAGAAAAGCCTTGTGTCGCAGTTTCCTATTATCTCCTGCCATGCATCGTTGGGATACCTGTTTTTAAGCTGTGATATGTTTTGAAATACTACGCTTGAGTGTATTCCTCTTGAGCGCATTGTACTTATTTTCTTTGTAAAGTCAGGTATAGCGCCTATGTTTGGAAATTCATCTAAAAGGAAGTATACGTTTGGATTAAGCGTTCCTCCGTTCATGTCTGCGTACTTTGTAAGCTTTATGAAAAGGAATGAGAAAAACAGGCCCGCTAAGAAGTCAAATGTTGAGTCTGTGTCGCTTGAGATGCAGAAGTATGCGCATTTTTGTTTTCCGGGAAGTTCTAAGTCTATGTCGCTCGTCTCCGTTATTTTCTGCACCAGCTTGTTCTGAAAAACTTGGAGCCTTGTGCCTAAACCTATTATGACACCTGTTCTAACCTGTTCATTGGCCTGGGCATATATGTTGTAAGGCATTTTTGCAGGATGGCTGTTGGGCAGAGTTTTAAAGACGGAATCTACCGCTTTAGGCTCTGCGCTTGCTAAAAGTGAATATACGCTTGCAAGGTTTCTTTCATGTTCTGGATATTCCATTGCCACGTACAGTGCAAGTGCCTTTAAAAGGTTCTGCTCAGCTCTGTCCCAGAAGGGATCTCCTGCCTTTGTTGATGCTACTTTTGTGTTGCTTATGATTACTTCTACAAAAAGCTGTGCGTCTATGTCATCCTGTATGGTTTCAATTGGGTTCCATCTGTCAGAATACTTCATGTTTACAAGGTTGAACATTTTGACGGTGTATCCTCTGTTTTTTAGAAATTTAGCCATGTCTCTGAATATTTCTCCTTTTGGGTCTGTTATTACCATGCTCTGGCCTTCTTTTGCAAGCTGCAGTATGTTTGTCCTTATATATGCTCTTGATTTCATTGAACCGGGAGATCCGAATATTGCTACGTTTCTGTTTAAAAAAGTGTCAGTTGGCAGTGTAACTACTTTGCTGCCTATTTTACCCAGTATTAAGCCTTTGTTTGTGCCTATGCCCAATACTTTTTTTGCTTCCTCCACTGTCATCCAGTTTGCTGTGCCGTGTGTTCCGTCGTCTTTCAGATATTTTACTCCCTGTGTTCTGTAGTCTGTTGCTCTGGCAAGAATTATCAACACTATTATTGCTGGTATGGAGATTAGCAGGAAGATAAGGTAAGCCTTTAATACTGCCGGGTTTGTGAGTTCTTTTAAGCTGAGCAGTGGGTTTGCGTACATCTGTTTTATAGGAGTGAAGTTTATTTTAGAGTTAGTTTGTGGGTTTAGCTGTGATAAAAGCTGGAACGTTTTGATTAAGGGTACAAAAAGCCATGCTGTGAGAAAAAGGTACAGCAGGAATGTTATTAAACCTAGTAGAATTTTTGCTGGGGTACTTTGGGGGCCTTCATTGAGAAAAGAAAAGCCTTTAAAGTCCATTTTATCAGCTCCTTTTTTTGGGTGTTTTACTGCATAAAAAAAGACAGGCTTTGAGCCTGCCTAATTAATGCAGTAAATCCTCAAATTGTTGCATCTTAAAATAAAACTGTTTTATAAGCAGTCATGTAAAGGTATATCTGTTTATTTCTGATATCATTATAAAAAGTTTTAACTGTGAAATTATGACATGAACGCTTTATTGATAAGTATTGACTGTTATAATTAAGTATATTATAATTTAAATAAGTAAATATTTAATTAGTTAGGAGGCAATAACATGGATGCTTTATTAGAAATGTTAAAAGCTATGTCAGATGAAACACGCTTTAAGATAATTAGTTTGCTATTGACTCATGATTATTGTGTTAATGCCTTAGCGAAGCATCTTGACATATCAGAATCAGCAGTTTCTCAACATTTACAGATATTAAGAAAGGTGGGACTAGTTAAAGGTGAAAAGCGAGGATACTTTACACATTATAAAGTCGACAGAAATATGCTTAAAAAAGTTGCAGAAAAGATCATTGAAATTTCATCAATGAATAAAGCAAATTGATAAATAGAAAATACGGTAAGGAGGAAAATTATTAAAATGAACAATAAAAATATTATACAAAATGATAAGAATATAACATTATGGCGAATATTCATATCTTTTTTTAAAATGGGTTTTACAGCTTTCGGACCGGCTATGATGGTAGAAGCAAAAAAGAACATTGTAAAAAAATTTAACTGGCTTAATGAAAGAGAATTCCTTGAAGGTCTTGCGCTAGCACAATTAATACCAGGAGCTACATTTGTTTCACTTACTATTTATATCGGATATAAATTGAAAGGATTACGAGGTGCAATAGCAAGTTTTTTCGGCTTTATATTGCCTCCATTTTTTATTATGCTAGTATTATCTTGGATCTATTTTAAATATCAAACCTTAACATTTGTAAGTATTATATTTAAAGGAGTTGGTGCTATAGTTGTTGCACTAATATTAAATGCTGTGTTGGACTTAGCTAAAACTGTTACAAACAATATTAAAACAATTACTATAGCTTTAATATCTTTTATAATTTCTATATTCTACAATAACATATTTTTGATTTTATTTATTTCTGCATTATTAGGGATAATATTACTGAGGAATCATAGAGATCTTGACACAACAAATAATTTTGTAATAAAAAAAACTGAAGTACATTGGATTGATTTGACGATAATTTCCAGTGTGGTTTTATTATTTTTTCTATTAACCACATTTTCTAATAAATTAGTAAGCATTTTTGAAGTTTTCTTTAAGATTGGTGCATTAGTATTTGGCAATGGCTTTACAATGCTACCTTTGATCCAGCAAGAAGTTGTTAACATACATCATTGGTTAAACATTGATCAATTTATGATTGGTGTTGCTTTAGGACAAATGACTCCTGGTCCAATAGTTATTACGGCAACTTTCATTGGGTATAAAGTGATGGGATTAATAGGTGCATTAGTTGCTACTTTAGCTATTTTTGCTCCATCTTTTCTATTAGTAATAGCAACTTTTGGTATATATACAAAGATCAAGACAAATAAATTTGTTAATTCAGGATTAACGGGTTTATTATCGTCATTTGTAAGTCTTATGTCATTAGTAGTAATAAATTCAGGTAGACATTTCCTTATAGATTTATATACTGTTGCATTATTTATATTATCTTTTCTTGCTTTGCGTTTTATAAAATTAGATACGAAATGGGTTATTCTATGCGGTACTGGATTATACATTATATTATATATTGTAAGTAATAATCGATTCTAGTGTAAAAAGCCTCTTTTCTTTATGAAGAAGTATAAATATAAAATAGATTAAATAAATAAACATAAAAATATAGGTAGTACAAATTTTCATAGAATTATGTTAGAATCAAAGAAGCAAAAATTACAACAAATGGGGTGTTGCACTTGTTTAGAGAAAACAGCGACCATCTCCAACAATCTTTATTTGAAAGTGTTAACTTCAAAACGATTTAGTATATGCATTAGCAAATCAAAAACTCGCTCAACTAGTTAAAAATCCTACAAACATTTTTGCTACATCCCTGCTTTTTCTGTTAAGTTTTTTGACCTTATTATATCATACCTGCTGGCAAAATCAGCTCTTTAAAGCTTATCAAAAATAAACAAAATAGTAGCTTAAAAACAAACTTCATTGAAAGAGTTACAAAAATCGAAGGTAGATTGTTAACCCCTATAGTAGCTTAAAAACTTTTGATGCTTTAAGCATTGAAGAAACAGGATACAGTTGTTAACCCATATAAGTATCTTAAAAACTGATGTAATTACTCTGGAAGAAAAAAGTATATTCTCTGCGATTACATAATAAATATTAGTTATGGTGGACTGGATTTAAAAAAGTAAAAGGTGTACATATGTAGCGATGGAAAGTACAGGTTCTTACTGGAAACCCATTTACAATATTCTTAAGATCGAGGGGTTAAATCTAATGATAATAAATACCCCTAAATAATGTTTAAACTAGTATTCCCCAGTAAATAATATACAAAAAAGAAGTCATATATTTGTTTATAAATCTCACTTTCTAAAATCACTCCACTCAATGAAGTGAAAAGCAGTATTTACTACAGCTGAAAATAGCAGCATAAGTGGATGTCCAGCTATATTGAACAATCTTTTTAAGATAGGAGAAGTAGAATAGAATTTTCTGCGAAGCCAGTCATGACCTTTCTGAAGCTCTTCAGGTGTCATGCGTGCCGGCTTATATGTAACATGTTCTCCATCGTACATTTCCCAGTTATAGGTGAGTATTCGTCCAGCCTGCTCCATTTCTTTAAAAAACGCCGTTCCAGGATACGGTGTAAGGATTTTAAAACTGACAAGGTCCACTCCTATTTCCATCAACATCTCAAAAGTTTGGGGAAAGATAGAAGTATCTTCATTATCAAATCCAGTCACCATTCCTGCTTCTACTAAAATACCATATTTATGAAAAGTTGATATGACTTCTTCGTATTGAATAACTTGATTTTGATATTTATTAGCATTCTCAAGGCTTTCTTGAGATACGGATTCTATTCCTACAAATACTCCCCTGCATCCGCTCTTTTGGGCCAAATCAAGAAGTTCAGAATCATAAGCCATTGTAATGCTTGCCTGTCCAATCCACCATTTTTTTAAAGGAATCATAGCCCGAAAAAGCTCTTTTGCATAGTCAGGATCACCTACCACATTATCATCAGTAAAAAATATGAATTTGGTTGGTGCTCGTTTTATATCTTCAATTACCTCTCCTATGGGTCTGTGCCTAACACCTCGCCCGTACATATATCGTACCATACAAAAAGCACAGTTAAAAGGACAACCCCTTGTCGTTTCTACCGCAGTTAATGGTAAATATCTTTTGCCTTTAAGTAAATCTAAGCGAGACTGTGGAAGATTCTCCAAAGAAGGCCTTCCTGTCGATTTGTATAATCTCTTGAGCTGACCGTGCTTGGCATCTTCTATTATTTGTCCGAAAATTTCTTCACACTCACCCACAGCTACAGCATCCACATGTTGAAGAGCATCTTCAGGCATGAGTGTTGCATGAGCTCCGCCCATAATAGTGGGAATCCCTCGGCGTCGAAACTCTTCAGCAATTTCGTAAGCTCTCGGCGCATGAGGAGTTTCAGCAGTGAGTCCCACAAGATCTACAGGTTCATCATAAGGAATATCCTCTATCTGGTCGTCTATAATCTTGACTTCCACGTCAGGCGGACATAAAGCAGCCAGTCGTGGTAGGGTAAGAGCAAAATTAAGAGTCGAAAATCTAAGAATCCCACGTTTCATTTGTCGCAATGCACGCCCTGCAGGAGCAATAAGAAATAATCGCATCATTTTTGCACTACCTTCTCTTTTTAAATTTAACTATATTTTGCCACTAATTTGAACCCCCCTGACTAAAGTCAGAGGATTCCGAGTTTTACTTCCCGGAACTTCGTGCCTGCCCCGGGTACACGACCGTGAGAGTCCTTGAGCCGTAGGCTCGACCCTTTTCCCAGCACGGGACTGGCATCCATACTGGCACACGCCGTATTTTACCAGGTGCAAGCAACCAGCGGGTTCGTGCCTAATCCACAATACCACCGTATAGGTGACATGGACGCCCCTCTGTTACCAGAGAGGTCTTCCGAACGTTTTGGACCACGTCCGGCGTGAAATAAATGTGAGATAATTTTATGAGCAGTATTTAAGTCGGAAGTTTCGTCCTATCCCTAGAGAACCAATAAAGTCTGAATTGACATCATGTATTCCACAGTTAGTGCATTTTGCCAAGTCGACACTTCTGGTATTCTCTCTGTTCTTGCCTTTGTTGTAGCGGACAATGTTCAGGAATCCACAATAAGGGCAGCGCGACGACGTCTTTTTCGGTGATACCCGGCAGGTGACTATCCCTTCGTGTAGTGCCTTATACCGGACATATCGGTAAATTCGACCTTTGACCCAGAAAATGAACCTCTGGTTTATCCGGTGAGACTTAGTCCCCTTGGAGGGTCCAAGGCTATCCAGATATTCAAAGACGATGATTTTGGCGTCATGAGTCTCAGCGAATTCTACTATCTGTTTAGATACCCGGTGGGCAATATCATCGTTCAAGTTGGAAATCTTATCCCATAGGTGCTTCGCAAACCGTTCTCCTTCTAGGATGATCCCAGTTTGTTTTTGTAGGTTGATTATCTTCTCCAGGTACCGCTTTCTAAGGTGGTTGTCCTTCGCAGCGGAGATGAACTTAACCGCATAGACCCTGCCTTCGGTATCCTGGATGGTCATAACTGCATGACGGTTCATGCCCAGGTCAACCGCACAGATTTTCAGAGAAGGGCCCTTGACAAGTTCCTCAACCTTCCTCAAGCCCAGCTTCGTAACCCGCACGATGGGTACGTGCAGCTCCCAGCCAGTCGGCTTTTTAACCGGTATGGGAGACCCAGCAGCATAGCCAGTAGGGACGGCAATGGAATGCCTCTAAGTAGATAAATTATTACGGGTACTTTTTCTTTTCTTACTTGAGAAAGAAAAACATTTTGTAACTTTATAGTGTTTTTTTAATGGCCATTATTTTCTCTCTTACTTTTATAATTTTACTTTCTTACTTGATGATTAATCCAATAAAAATATCTACTGCAACATAAACTAAAAACATATAGATAAAAGGTTTTAAACCTCTTTGTTTATAATCATTTCTTGCTTTTTCAGATAATAAAAGTAGTAAAAATATAAAAACTATACCTGAAAACAGAGCTCGTATAATAAGTTTTATCATTTTGGTAAATCCCCTTGTTTTTTAAGTTTTTCTTTTAAAAAATTCTTTATTATTTCTTTTTTATCCTTGTCGACAATAAATGTAATTTTCTTATTATTCGGTTTTAAAGTAATTACAAGGTACTTATCTGTGAAACTATAGCTATCAATATTATCCAACGTGTGAAATACTCCCCAGTGCATTATACCTTTTTCGTTAATTCCGTTTGGTATTAGTGAACGAACCAAATAAGCTATCCAGCCTATAAAAGCCATTGCAAGAAATTTTATATGTAATGTATCCTTTAAGTTAGCATTAATACTTGCTGCTATTAAAATGACATACATACTTATTGCTAAAACCAACGAATTATTATTAGTTTTAATATTCCATTTTGTTTGTCCAAAATCTTTTTTGGCTTTAACCACATTAAATACATCCCATATTGTAGCAAAAATTACAAGTACCAAAAGAACAGAAAAAAAATTTTGTAAGATATTTTCTCCTTCCAAAAGTCCTATAATTATTGCCAAAGCAAATATAAATGTTGCAATTATAACTTTCTTGTTTTTATTCATTTATAAAAATAATCCCCTTTCTATTAGAAGTATTTTAATCACATCCTAAAAAACTTCCTTTGTTTTTGTAATGTAACTTAATTAAAGGATCTGTAAATTTTTATATTTATACACAATGAAACAGTAACATACAGTTCTTTTCATTTTACATTCTCTTTGCTTCCGCTGTTTCTTGTTTCCTTCATTAAGCTTTCTTTTGCAAAATTAATTAGCTCTTCTTCATTTTTCCCGTTATTGGGATATGTACCTATGCCAAAATACCATTTCCCCGAAAGTTTATCTTTAAGTTTTTTATTACAACCGCTGCGCTATCAGCTCCTGTAACAGAAAGAATTAAAGCCGGCGTATTTTTATTAACCTCAAATACTGTATCTATGTCACGAAGTTTGTTCTTTAGCTGATCTGCTATTTTTGAAATTTCAATTTTGACTTTTCCGTTGCATTGAGTCAGCACTAAAGAAAGACTTTCATTACCTCTTCTGGCACGGCTTACTTCTTTTTTCAGCAGCTCTTTAAGTTCCGGATAGTGATCCTCTTCTTCAACATATCCTATTAGCTTTACTACACGTTTTACAAGCTCAGCTGCTTTAAAGGGCTTAATGAGATATTCTACTGCACCAACTTCTACTGCCTCTTTAATTGAAACTGGTGTAGCATCTCCACTTAATATTCATTACCGGAATATTTTTGTATTCCGCCTGCGATTTTAGTTTATGTATAAATCCAAAACCATTCTGATTCGGCGGATTAATGTCTGCAATTACTAAATCAAATAATTTCTCTTTATTTTTTACTTTCAGCATCGCTTCTTCAGCAGTAGCTGCAGTTTCAATGTCATATCCTTCTGCCTCTAATATATTTTTAGCCATAAGCCGTATTAATACAGAATCATCTATTAATAGAATATTTTTACTATCTTTCTTTTCCTCCATAGTTCTTTTAGTGAGGCTTCATTACAAGCCTCTCTTTTTATCCTCCTCCCACTTTATATTTTATTTCCATTTTTTATTCGCTTTTTACACAATTTCTTCCTGCACTCTTTGCTTCATAAAGCATGTTGTCTACTCGAATAAGAACTGTGTCAATGGTATCAGTATCCCTATATTCAGTTACTCCAAAGCTTGCTGTTACATCCCCTATTCCTTGCAGTTCCATCGTACTTATCTGTTTTCTAAGCTCTTCAGCCAGTTCAACTGCATTATTCAAGGAAGTTTCCGGCAATAGGATTATAAATTCTTCTCCTCCCCAGCGTGCAAAGTAATCTGTTTTGCGTACCCTTCCCTTTACTGTATCGGCAACACTTTTAAGAACCATATCTCCTGCAGCATGCCCAAAGCGGTCATTTACGTTTTTAAAGTGATCTAAGTCAAACATAATAAGTGAAAAGGACTTTTTATTTCGTTTTACTCGCTCTATTTCCTGCTCCAGCATCTGCATGAAAAAACGTCTGTTATATATGTTTGTGAGGGGATCAGTAATAGATTGGCGGTAAAGTAATTCCTCAAATCTCTTGCGCTCGCTTATGTCGCGAATTATGCCTATTGCATACCATGAATCTTTAATTCTAACGGCAGAAAGTGAGAGCTCTACATCAATTTCATGTCCATTTTTGTGCCTTGTCTTCATCTCAACTGTCTTACCTACGACATTTCCTTTTCCGGTTAAACGGAATTTTTTAAATGCTTCTCTATAAGCTTCGTACAGCCGCATATCTTGTATCATAAACATGTGCAAATCTTTACCTATTATTTCTTCTTTTGAATAACCAAGTATGCGTTCCGCTGCAGGATTCCAGAATGTCACTTTGCCACTATCATCGAGCATAATAATAGCATCTCCTGCAGATTCCATTATGGTGCTTAAAATCTCATTCCTCTCCTTCAGTTCTTTTTCCATTTCTCGACGTTCTGTTATATCAATCACAAGTGCCACAAATACTTTTTCTTTATCAAACTCTACAAGTTCTAAATGGATTTCTGCTGGATATAAAGAACCGTCTTTTCTGCGGTGCATTGTGTCAAAAATAATTTGCTTCTGTTCACCTTTTAAAAGGGGCTCAAGAAGTTCTTTAAAGCTTTGCAGGGTAAACTCTGGTTTTAAGTCAACAGGAGTCATTTCTTTAAGCTCTTTTTCAGTATATCCCAAATTTTCCCTTGCTCCACGGTTTACTGCGATGAATTTCAGTGTCTGTGGATGGAATATGTAAATTTCATTGAGTGAGTCTTCAAAAAGATTTTTATAAAATTCAAGCTCTCTCTTCGCTTTCCACTGTTCGGTGATGTCAAAGACAATCAGATGCATCAATGTTCTTCCTTGATAATCTACAGGGGAGGAATATATTTCTACTAATTTCTCTTCTCCGTTAGCTAACCGCTGAAAACAAATGCAGGGATTACAGCTCTTCTTTAAAGCTTCCGAACACCTCTGACCACCATCTATGGTAGAAACGCCAATAACAGCTTCTATGTCCATCTGCAGCATAGTTTCTTTGGAATAACCGTAGAAATGACAGGCAGCTTTGTTAGCATCAATGATGCGTCCCGCTTGTGGATCAATAAGTATCATTGCTACGTCATGATTTTCAAACATATTGCGGAACAGCTCTTCTCTCTTTTTTAGCTGCATTTTAGCCTCATAGAGCTTAAAGGCCATTTCTATTTGAGATATGAGTACATACTCGTCTACACCCTTGAGAACATATCCGTAAGCTGAAACTGATTTTATTTTTTCCATTATTTCTTTACTGGCATTGGCAGTGAGAAATAGAATCGGGATATCTTTATGCTGCTGAATTATTCTTGCTGCATCTATACCATCGAGAGTTCCTTTAAGTTCTATGTCCATAAGAATTAAGTCTGGGCTTTTGATGTTATTTAGTGCTTTTTCAACAGCCTCTTTGCCTGATGTGACTATCTCTGTTTCGTATCCGTATTTATTCATAATGTCCGCTGTTATTCGAGCATTAAAATTACTATCTTCTACAATCAGAACCTTCTTTGGGCAGGAAGCATTCATTAGTTGGTACCTCCCAGGTTGTTTATAAGTATCTTTAAAAAATTGTTTATGATTTTTATTTTTCAAAATACTATTGTACTCTTATTTCTTGAAAAGTGCAATAAAATTTTCCTGTCATAGTGTTTATTTTCTCCCGGTTAAAAAGTCTGCCACCTTTTTATATGTCCCACTTTCATCCTCGAATATCCGGTTTCTCCATTTTAAGTCTTTTTGGACTCTTCCACTTGCCAGCCCCAGCTAAACTTCCAAAAAGTCCTTTTGGAGCCGTCCACACTACAGTAATGGCACCAAATGCAAAGAGAAACACAAAATACCAGGGAACCCAGAAAAGTGTTTTCCATAAGTTTCTGTCGTAGTCATAATTCAAAAAGGCAGCAACTGACATCTGCACCACCCCTGCAACGGAAAGAAGTGCCCCATACCAGGCTGGAATTGGACTAATTCCCAGAGGATAATGGAAAAATATACTGCTTATAGCCCACAAAAGTGTGCCAAAGACAAAACAAAATGCCCATAAGTATCCCAGTACAAAGTCAAAATAGACAGGATAAAGATAGCGCCAGTGCCAGCTTTTAAAAATATCTTTATGAGTTCGCAATAAATGCCAGCCTCCAAGTGCCCAACGCTTGCGCTGTTTCCAGTATTCCCTCAGTGTCGTTGGAGACTGTATTAATGCCACTGCTTGAGGCACAAGCCAAACTTCGTAAAAGTTCTTTTGAATCTTCCAGGTTATATCAATATCTTCAGTCGCAGTATATGGTGAAAAACCGCCAACTTCCTTCAAAACTTCTGTTCGAAATGCTACAACACATCCTGATACAGTTAACACCCTTCCCAGCACTCTCTGAGATCTTTTTATAAGTCCAATAATAGAGGAAAATTCAGCTGCCTGCAGCTTTTCAATAAGATTTTTCCTGTTGACAGATATAGGATTGCCAGTGACTGTTCCCAGTCTTGGCTGTTTTAAAAAGGGATAAACCAGGTACTTCAGTGTATCTGGTAAAAGAATTGTATCAGCATCTATTACCACGGTAATAGATGTTGTTACCGCAACCGACAGGGCAATATTTAAAGCACTGGCCTTTCCCTGATTTTCAGAAAGTCGCAGGAGATGAAAATTGGGATTTAAGTCAACAAATCTTCTAATAATATTTGCTGTGTTATCGCTGGATGCATCATCTATAAATATTACTCTGTAATCCGGATAATCTAGAAATTGTAAAGCCGTGCATGTTGCTGCAATACTTACCTCTTCATTATGACAGGGTACAAGAATAGTAACTGACGGCCAATTTTCCGGCCATTGACTGGTTTTCCTTGAATAACTTTTCTCACGCCTCCACCAGAAATATATCCCTGCAGATGTCCAGATTATGCTCATTGCAAGAGGATAAGTAAATACATACCATCCTATGACTTTCCATACTGTCATTTGCTTTCCTCCTCTTTAGGTATGTATTCAGAAATTTCATGAATAAAGTCCCAGTACAGGCCTTCCTCTGCTATTCTTTTTATAACTTCTGGTGTAATTTCTTCACCCTCAGAAATAACAACATCTCCACTTGGAGTGCAAAAATTCTTTTTCACAATCAACGGAGGAAAGGAGGTCAAATAATCTTTCCTTTTTGTAGAAGAAAAACTTCTAAATAGGCTTTCATTAGTCTCCCAATGTATGTATTTTTCTTCATTGATCTTTTCTATATCTGTAGATTCTAAAGAAAGTTCTTTCCATGCTAATATCGGCGCTTCAAAAACCGGCATTTTTAATTTTCTTTTGTTTTTCCTGTAATGTCTGTAATAATGATACTGGGCCCATATAAACATAATTGTCCAAATAATAACAGCCCACCCAAGAGACAAAAGAAAAGCAAAGGCTGTGGAATATATAGCCTGCGGTATAAAAAGATTTTTTCTCCAGACATATGCAAGCAAAAACCAGCCGAATGCACCTAAAATCCAGATAAAAGCTCCTATAATCCACGACCATACACCTAAAGTGAAAATTATCAGTCCTGTGCTTTTAAAAAAGCCTGCCAAACCTTTAAAACTGCCTTTTACTTTACTTTCAAAATTATTATTTATTATTCCCATAAACTCTTCCTCTTTTTTTCCCACAAATCGGTTTTAGTATATCATATCGTTTTTCAGAAATCAATAACTTCCACAAATAGATAATAATTATTCTCTGCTTACAAACAAGGATTTTTGTCAAAAAATTGGAATGGGTATTTTTTAAAATGTGCATTCTATTCAGAATAAGCTGAGTCTCATTTCTTCGAAAAGAGATTAAAGAAACTCTTTATCTTCTGGTTAAAACACTAAGAATAGATACAGGACAAAAATCTAACTGGAGAATGAAGGATTCTTATAAAACTCCATCTAATTTATCTCCTTTTTTTGCCTTTCATCTTTTACTCTGTGTTTTGGGATTCTTCAAGGTTTATACACCATGTAAATAAATCTTATCAATGCAGCTCTATATTAAAATAATTTTGCTATACCTTCACATACTTACACACACTTTTCCCTTCTTTCATTCAGTATAAATTTTTTATCTTCTTCTTTTTTTAAAGGATGTTTTAGTATCTTTACTTTTTTGAAATCCATTTCAGCAGTTTTTACCAATCCTCAGGTATCTCCAGCAAAAGTCCCTCTCCTTCCCATGAAGTCTCAAAAGGAACCATTTCTTCTATCATTGCGATTTTTTCTACACCACGTTTATTTAACTCTTCCAAAGCTGCCTTCATTGCTTTGTTCACAATTTCTATGGTTATTAAGGAAAAATCAGGTCAAAGCTGCTGTTGTGTCCCGCCCTTGGATTGAGAATAGTTGATTATAATCTTGTCTTTTCTGTTTACATTAGCTCCCTGCCTCTTCTGACTCTTTTTAATTACATTTTAAATTTTTTTGTGTACAGTATCAACTGTTTTTACGTGCACAATTAAAAAAACAGAGCTAAAGTTTCGGTGTTTTAAGCTTACCTTTTGAATATGATTATGAATATAAAAAAATAGAGCATTTATTCTAAATGCCTGCTGTAATAGAATGAGAAATAAAATTAAAGGCAGGCATTCAGAAAAAATGCCCACTCCAACTATTGACAAAAAGCCAATAAAAAAGACAGGCTTTGAGCCTGCTTTTCGTAAGTTTCTGCCCTCTATAACTAGGCCAATAAAGCTCTTTAAGGTTAATCTGCTTACGTTCCGGAATATAATTGTATATTTATATACTTCGTTTACATCCCTCATAGTTCAGATAAAACTGTAACATTGAAAGCAGTATTTACTGTAGCTGTAGCATTTACATCCCTCATAGTTCAGATAAAACATTGGCAAGATTGTTAATACAATTGACCGAAAAAGAATTTACATCCCTCATAGTTCAGATAAAACAAAGCCTGCTCTCGGTGCAATGTATTTGCAACAATTAATTTACATCCCTCATAGTTCAGATAAAACTAGAAAAAAAGAAGTAGATTATAATAAAAGACTTGTATTTGCATCCCTCATAGTTCAGATAAAACGTCGTTGGCAATAGAGCAATCGCATATGCCTACCCCATTTACATCCCTCATAGTTCAGATAAAACAGGCAGCATTTTAGGCAAAATAGGCGGATTATTTGGCATTTACATCCCTCATAGTTCAGATAAAACTAATTACCAACCAATGCATTATTGCCTATCGGCAATACATTTACATCCCTCATAGTTCAGATAAAACGGTGGCAGATTGACTCTATTAAACAGTTTAAAGCAGCATTTACATCCCTCATAGTTCAGATAAAACTAGCAGGTGCATTATGGACACAGCGAAAAGGACTGGGATTTACATCCCTCATAGTTCAGATAAAACCGACAGTGGACGATGTAACACAAATTTTAAATAACGTAATTTACATCCCTCATAGTTCAGATAGAACATAATAACAATATAATAGATAAAACAATAAAAAGCTCATTTACATCCCTCATAGTTCAGATAAAACTGATGTAGGCGGTGGCGGTGCAGGAAAGGTAATAACAGATTTACATCCCTCATAGTTCAGATAAAACCAATAAAAGAAGCTGTACTACCACTGTTTACTGTAACATTTACATCCCTCATAGTTCAGATAAAACTGTGTACAAACTGCTTGCACACAACAAATTTTTCCATGATTTACATCCCTCATAGTTCAGATAAAACTTGAAACTAAAATCTCACCATAAAATCTCCCCATTTGATTTACATCCCTCATAGTTCAGATAAAACTCATTTTCAAGGAGCTTCTTAAACTCCTCTTCCTCAAATTTACATCCCTCATAGTTCAGATAAAACTTTTCAAGAAGAGAGGAAATGCCTCCTGTAAGAAACCAATTTACATCCCTCATAGTTCAGATAAAACATAAAAACATTAGTCGCCATTACTATCATAGTCTTTATTTACATCCCTCATAGTTCAGATAAAACAATTTCTTGATGCTGCATTCATATAAACAGAATATATATTTACATCCCTCATAGTTCAGATAAAACTTTATCGCCCGAAATTTGTTTAATAGCTTCTTCTGTATTTACATCCCTCATAGTTCAGATAAAACAATTTTGCACTTGAAATACAGTAGTAGAATCAACGCTATTTACATCCCTCATAGTTCAGATAAAACTAGAGGGAACACATGGCATAGATTACGAGGAATATTATTTACATCCCTCATAGTTCAGATAAAACCGGGTTCGAATCCCGTCATCCGCTCCAAGAAAATCATTTACATCCCTCATAGTTCAGATAAAACCAGTTGAATCATAAGTTTGTAAGTATTCTTTTTGCCGATTTACATCCCTCATAGTTCAGATAAAACCCACTTTAATAACAGACCTATTAAATTCAAATATCATCTACAATTATACTAAATTCAAAATTATTTGCAACAAGTATGATTTGCAACGAAGGGGTGGTTTGGATTTAGCATTTTTTGTTAAATAGCCTCTTTTTTTAGTTATATCAAGTCCTTGCTGTTGTATACCTTATGATGAAGTTCGCTGCAAAATTGATTATATTGTCATAATTACAATATTATGGAGTCATAATTCTTTTCTTGCCCTAATACCTTTTTGCTGCAGACAATTCTAAATTCCATTTCATAAAAATATACTGAATCCCCATCTTTTTTTATTACTGAAAGTAGCTCTCGTTTGCATTTCTCAAGCTTCCCAAATGTGATTTCACCTTCGAATACAGAGTTTTGTACCCATGTAAAGTATTTTTTTAAAATCTTTCTTACTTTGTTTACTCTTTTTTCGTTGACATCGTATGTGACTATTACAAATATTCTCAATCACTCCTTTGGGCAAAAATTCATCATCAAGGAATATTTGCCGTGTTCACGTGAACTAATGTCTCATAGAAACAATGCTTACCACCGCGATATCAACCTTTCATGAAAGATTTATTGGGCTGTACTCCTCAACACTTATAACCAGTGAGGTATAATGGATTTTATTGGCTACTTCTCAATCAAATTACCACCATGCTTTGAGCGGTGAATAAACCTGATCGCCTATAAAATGTTTTATTAACTTGTAACACTCAAGTCTTATAAAGCCCTTGTATGAGACATTTCTGTTTAGCTGTCTATGACGAACTGTAGTCTCAAGCTTGCTTTGGAACTCTTTTATGAATATCTTTTTCCCCTGTTGGTTCAAATAACAGTAATTTAGATCCTCGTCAAAGTGTTCAAGACTAAGTTGACGGTTGTTGAGAAGTTTGAATATTACAGTATCAACAATCAACGGTTTGAAAATTTCAGAGATGTCAAGGCTCAGTGAAAATCTTTTTTCACTTGGTTCATGCAAAAAACTTATTGTTGGGTCAAGCTGAGTTTGATAAATTTGAGATAAAATATGACTATAAATTAAGCTATTTCCAAATGAAATCAAGGCATTGATAGGATTTGTAGGTGGTCTTTTTTCTCTTTTTTCCATTGCAAAATCTTCTGGTAAGAACTGATTAAACGACTGATAATATATATTTCGAATCCTTCCTTCAAGCCCCATCAGTTCTGTAACGCTTGATATATTGAACCTGCCTTTTCCCCACTCATCCTCAATTGCAATCAAAAAAGCCTCAGCTTCCTTTCTTTCTCTCAAATTTCTCATCATGTGGTATACTGCCGACTCAACAAAACAATATGCCAAAAATAACCTCTTTTCTCTATCAAGATAATGAAGAGCTTGTCTTACAACAACATCTCCAGATACATTTTTCTTGCGCGGCAAGAAACTTCCGGCATAAAAGCCATAGTAGTTGTAAAAATGAAGAACAATGCCGTACTGAGAGATATAATTTAGGGCTTTGGTGTTCAAGTCTACCTCTCCAAAGATGTGAATTTGCTCAACATTTTCAATGTCAATAGACCTTTTTTCCATTTCAGTCTCAAAATATAAGGTGTTTTCGTGTCTTCTGAGTCTTCCATTGGAAGTAAGATACAAGCTCTTTTGCATATCATTTACCCCCAGCAAAACTCATAATATGCACAGGACTTGCAAATTTTTTGTTTTTGTGCAGGTGGTGGAATGGGCTTTGTTGTAATTTTTTTTATCTCTTTTAAGGCCTGCTTTACCTTTTCTTCGTACTCAGGGGTCAGCTCCAGCACTTCTTTTCTTTTTTCTTTCGGATAATTGATTATTCCTTGTTTTTGAATTCCCTTTTGTTTGAGATAGTAAAGATAGTACACAACCTGCATTATATCAGCTTCTTTCATTTTACTGCTGTATTTTACTTCTCTGATGCTGCCGTCTGATAAAATGTCAATCATGATAAGGTTGTCAATCAAGACTTCTTTTGTGTTCTCTTTTGGATACGAATACTCATGCAACACTTTGCCCAAAAGCACTTTGTCTGATGTATTTTCAAAAGTTATGTTCTTGCTAAATAGCCAGAGTTTTCTTTTGCACACATAGAGATAGTTTATTTTTATGCCTTGGAATCTTACATCTGAAATCTCTTGAATATCTTCCATTTTGCTCTCACTCGCTTTTTTTACCATATATCAGATTGTTCTAATCCTTTTGGTGGTATCAAACCTAATTGGTCATCATATTCGCAATCAAGGATGTAGATCCCTAAATCTTTGTCATAACAACTTGCTCCGCCTTTGGCAAAAAAGTATGCTGGAGCTGTAACTGCATATTTTCTGATAAAGGAAATTAATTTCAATTTTTCAATAGATTTTAAAGACCTTGAATTTATTTTTTTAAGAGCATCATTTATTTCTTCGATATTTTTATCAAATATTTCCCTCGGTATGCCAGAAATTGTAATAACATCTCTAAAAATCTTTTGTGCTTCAATTTTTCTATCTGCTCTGAAGCCAAGTTCTAAAAGTTCATATGCTTTTTTGAATTTACTTATAAAATTTGTACTTGAGAGTACATCAATATCGTATACATATTCATTTAGCTCCTTCTTATCATATTCTGTAATTTTATTTCCATCAAATTTTTTCAAAAACGCTTCTGTCCTGTCGACAATCTCTTTCTGATAAACTTTTCCTACTCCACTTGGGTCTTTGGTCAAAATAATAACATTCGGACGCGGCTCATTATATGCTCTTTTCCTGTATACCCTTCCCATTCGCTGAAGTAACGAATCTGCCGATGCAAGCTCTGTAAATAAAATATCGTAATCTATATCAAGTGAAGCTTCTACAAGCTGAGTTGATATTATGATACCGTTTTTTCTCTGATTTGAGATAACAATTTGCTCTTTTTGCCTCTTTTGTCCCTCTAAAAACCTTGAATGCAAAAGTTCAACAGGAATTTCTTCAAACCTTTTCAGATTTTCCTTTATAACTTGGTAAACTTCCTGTGATCTTTTCACAGTATTGCATATGACAAGCACACTCTTTTGTTTCGCATGTCCAATTATTTCATCTACACAATCTAAAATTGAAAGCTCTTTGATTGAAATAATATGAGAATACCTCTTTTTCAGGTCTTCATCTAAATATGCTTGCACATACTCAGCATAGTTTCCAAGGTATTTTAGAATAAGCGGGTTAATTGTTGCACTCATCAAACAAAACTTGCCATTCAAGTTTATGATTTCTTCCAAGGTCTTTATTATAATTGCTAAAGACTCTGGAGAGTAGCTCTGCGGTTCATCTATTATGATCTTTGAGTGTAAAAATAATGAATAAATCTTTTCAAATCCCGGCCATTTTAAAGCTGATGTAAAAATCTGGTCGCCGGTTGTTACAATTATTGGAAGACTTAAATTCTTAGCAAGATCGACGCTATCAAACAAAGCTTCTAACTCTTGATTTTCGTGCTTTAAATTCATATACTTTTCAAGTAAATACATCATACTGTCAGAATGTAAAATCCCCACTTTGTCTTCACCAAAGACCTCTACTAATCTCTCATACATCGCATTGATAGAAACACGAATTGGAAGAGTGTAAATGAGCTTACTTTTGAATGCCCAGTTTATCCCAAACTCTGTTTTCCCACTGCCAGTTGGAGCAAATAAAACTACGTTTTTTTCGGAAAGTTCCACAGCCTTTTTCTGAAAATCTTTAAAACCAGCAAAACTTCCTTTATTTTTTAAATAAACTTCAACCTTTTCAGGAAAATTTTGAATCTTTGCCTCTTCTGTACTAATTCCTGCAGAACTTGAATGGTCAAGCCTGTGCAAAAGTCCTTTCAAAAATATTCTAAAAACCACTTTTTTATCCGAAAGGTCATATGAATCTTTCAGCATCAATTCTCTTAATTGATTAATTACTCTATACGTGTAATTTGAACTTTCCACCATTTTATCTCTGTCAGGAACAGAAGGAAGTAACTCCAATAAAGGTTTCAATGTTTGATTTTCTATATACTTTGAAACGTCCTCACAAATGTATTTTTCAAAATATTGGTAATTAACGTCAAAATCCCTGTCATGCGAAAATGCAATTGTAAAAAGTAAATTTTCAAAATCTTCACAGGCTATATTACCTTTTTCAATTTCATCTTCCAAATCGACAAAAGCTATAGATATAAAGTTATGGGGCACCTCCTTAGACAAACCCTTAACTTGAGGCACCTCATGCACTCTTGCCTTTTCCCTTATTTTTTGCTGAAATTTCGAATTTGCCTTACCTAAATCGTGGTATATTATTGCTAATCTTAGAAGATATTTGAGCTTCTCGCAGTCTATTTGTAGTCTTTTACAGCCTTCTTCTATCTCTTCCTTATATTCTTCAAACAGTTTTTCCATGTTATTTAATAAATCCATTGTGTGTTGGTATATGGTTTGATATTCACTTCCTTTATCACTTTTAAACCTCTTTGCATAAAGTTCTATAGCCTTATAACTATCAATTTTCATATTCCTCATCACCTATTAAATCAATGATTATATTCTCATCATCTACCATAACCTCTTGGTCAATCATTGCCATCGGATTTAACTGTTCTAATGTTTCAATAAAAACTACATTTTTTTTGTCAGTAAATATCCTCAAACCATCTTTGGTCTTTTCATATCTATGGTTGAGTCTAAACCTGATTCCATCAATCATAAGTTTCTCAGCAGTTAAGCTTTTTAAATACATTCCTATCTCTGGTGGTTTTTTCTTTATATATTTTCTGTACTCTACTTTCCTTGGCTCAAAAAATTTTACTTCGTCTATTCTCAGCAAATCCTCTTTTCGGCCCAAACCCCAGTAAGAATCAAAGATATTTTCATAGATTTTTTCTAAAACCTCCTTTTCAGCATTTACATGAATACACAGCTGTACATCAACAAGGTTTGTCACATATATAATGCTATTTATTACCCTTGCAGAAACATCACTTACAACAGGAGCAGTATCATCTTCTCCTCTTAGTCTGTCAAACTTTATTATCCTTTGAATATCATAAACAACAGAGTTGAATTTTCCACAGATGGATACTGCCATTTTGTAATATTTTTCATCTCTTGCGCCCAAAATATTGTGAAGCCAACCCTTCACAGTAGATGGTGGTGGCAGAGGATAAGAGTCTACTATTCCATACGAAAATGGTTTTCTGAAGTTTGCAAAAGGCTGATAAATCTTAATTTTTAGAAGGCTATTGAGCATCTTTAAACTGTCCCCTCTTCATAATATTTTCTTGCTCTTTCTTTCAAATTTTCAAAGAAGTAATCAATTGTACCGCTTGAAGCTGGTAGAAGCTTTTTGAGCTCTTCTTCATTTGCAAAAAAGCCTTCTAATATTCCTAATAGAGTGTAATCAAAGACTTTCTTGCCATTTGGTAGTGTCAGCTCACATGTGCTATGTAGCAGCCTTGGGTCAATTGCATAAGCTGAATCTTCTTTTATAAGCTTAATTCTATTTAAGAAAAATGGATTTTTTATTGGATAAAGACCACCTATTGCAAAAAGCGGGCTTAAATTTTCTCTTCTTCCCTTGATTTCTCTGCTCAAAAATTTTATTGCATCAAATAAGCTATAAAGTCTCTTAAGTTTTTCATCAGCTGGTATCTCTTCAACTACTTCTCCTTTTTCATCAAAATTCTTGCCCAGTCTGTCTAAATCAATTGCCACAGTATAGGTATATAAGGATTTATGCTGTTCAAGCTGGTATGGATTTGGATTAGTATTTGCTCTTTTTGCTAAATTTAGGTTTGTAGCAAACTCTATGTCGTTTTTGTACTCTTCTAAAGAAACGGCTGGAGTAATTTTCACAACTGCTGTTCGTGTTTGTGCATTTTGACCTTGCCCTGAAGTTTTCATGTAACCAAACAAGTCTATCTCTGGATACTCAGCAATTGTTGCTTCTTTTTTAAATTGAACTACCTGTTCATCGCCTGTTACAGGAGTTTCTTTAATACCCGCATTTTCTAACATAAATTTGTACTTTTCAAATCTCAAGGCTTGTCGTGACATGTAAGTATATACCTTATTTTCTCTTGTAAGTTTTTTAAGCTCAGAGATGTTGCCTACATTCTCTCCGTAGTTTAAGCTCATTGCCTCAAACACAACTGTAATTGTAATTCCTGCATTTTTATTCATTATCAACAACCTCCTCACTATTTTCTACTCCTTCATCTTTTTTGGTTCCAAGTAATCCATTTACAAAGCTGTACCCCAATGCACAAAAATTGTCTCTGTCATTTATACACGACACAAACAAAGCAGGAACTTCCATGTTATAGCTCATATAAGTTCTAATAATCAGATTCATAAATGTATTTACGTCACCAATTCTTAGTGCTGAAATTAGTCTGTAAGCAAGGCTGGTTATTTTGTTTTCAGCTTTTGAAGACAAGAACTTTTTCTTTAGCTCCTGACCAAAGAAATACATTTTCCACAACCATTTTTCATCCATTAATTTTTCACCTCTTTTTATACTTTTTTAGGCTTGTGCAAAATTCAAAAGCCTTCATTTAAGCGATTCTGGAGACATACTTTTTTTCTATCACTCTTGAATTTTTTATCTTTTATGTAGGATTTCACCTCCCATTTGTCGAATTATTATATATACAGCATGAAAATATTTCTTAAGGAGGAGGAAATCCTACATGTACCAGCTTCAATTACTTTTAAATATACCTGAACTCTTTACCTCTCAGTCTAAAATTGATTTCTATTCTTCTATGTTTGAAAATCTTGACCTGTCTTCAATACCTGAATTCCCTTCCTCTAGTCCTGGCCGTAAGGGTTATTCTCATCATGCAATGTTTAGAGCTTTTATTGTCATGAAAGCTGAAAGATTCGGCACAATTTCTGACCTTTTAGATTATCTCCGCAATAATCTTATCATTGCTCATCTTTGTGGCTTCGACATTTCTAAACCTCTTCCTTCTTATTGGACTTTTCGCCGTTTTATTAATGACTTCTCTCATGATTATTTGACCTCTATTTTTCAAAATCAGGTCAATATCCTCAAAAATATGGGTATTATCTCCGGTGAGTTTATTTCCATGGACTCTACCCCTATTAAAGCTAACACTAAGTTAAATAACCCTAAGTCTTTTTGTAAAAATAAATTTTCTAAAGATAATCAGCCTAAGTCTGATAAGGATTGTAAATTAGGAGTTTATTCTGCTTCTAATGATTCTTCTAATAAACGATATAAGTTTTATTGGGGCTATAAAAATCATATTATTGTTGATGCTATCTCTGGTTTACCCATCGCTGAAACTACTACTCCTGCTGATGTCCCTGATTTTGATGTCGCTTTGTCTTTACTTGCTGATACTAATAATTGGTTTAAACTGACTGGTACTAATTTTATCGCTGATAAAGGTTATGACGTTAAGAAACTCTATAATTATGTTAGAGATACTCTCCATGGTCATTGTTTTATTCCTCTTAACAAGCGTAATTCTAAAAATCCCCCTCTGACTGATGATGGTTATATGGTCTGCGAAGCGGGTATTAAAATGCTTAAAGATGGCAAGCAATATTTTGATGGTTTTATTAAGCAAAAATTTGTTTGCAAGTTCTGTAATTCTAAGAATGATTCTGCCTGCCCTATAAAGCATCCTAAATATTTTAATGGCAAAAAGCATAGAGGCTGTACTAAGTATGCTATTATATCTTCTGATTATAGGTCCTCTATTAATAGAGACTCCCTATATTTTAAGGCTGTCTATAAATTGAGGATTGAATCAGAAAGATATAATTCCCGCTTTAAAGCTCTGGATTTTGAAAAAGCTTATGTCAGAAATATTAATTCTGTCAGCAACCTTAATACTTTTGGCCATATTACTTTGCTTACTGTCGCTATTGTAGCTATTAAATTGGGCAAATATGATGAGTTTAGATCTCTTGTTGCTTTGATGCAATCGGCCTAATTTTTATTGAATCTATTTCATACCATTTTTTAACATTTGACTTCTACAGGATATTTATGCCCTTTTTTAGCTCCTCTTTTTGTCTTTTCTTTTCCTTTACCACTTTCTTTATGTTCGATTGTCAGTCCTAATTACTATATATTGTATGTCATACATATTTTGGCTTTTGTTCGTGATTATTTTTATTAATTTTGCACATCCCTAACTTTTTAGATATTTGTACGTAAGGACGTTATACATTTGGAGTCTATAAGGAGAAAGATTTGTATTTATTTTGGAATTTGGTTTTTGGGAACTCAAATATTGCCCTTCTAAGAATGATAAAAATTGAAAACTCAATGTATTATTCAAAAATCTTTGCATAAATACTCCAAATGGATATACAGTATTGTCATTTATCCTAATATAATTTCCTGTAATTTTTTCAAACACATCATAGTTTGAGGTTATAAATTCTGCCTTCTGTTTAGAAATATTAAATCCATAAAGCTTTGGTGCAACAGTTGTTAAATCTATCTCAATGAACAAAATATTGGCCAACCTAAATTTGCTCTCTTCCCTTAGCTTTAAAAGCAGATAATCATTGAGAAAATTTAAAATCCCTTTTTCTTTTAATATGTTTTCTTCTCTTGACATCATTTCCATAAACAACTTATTTGTTTGATAGAGCTCCAACACAGAGGCATTCCTATCTACAAAATAAAACTTTTTGGTTTGCCCTATTCTAAATTCGGTCAATCCTGCAAATATGCAAAAGTATATCAATTCACAAATCTCACAAATGGGCAGCTGTGGCTTGAAATTCCAGAAAAAATTCTTGTTGTCTTTATTGGCACCCAGAAAGCTTATAAGTCCAGTGTCTAATAAAGCATCCTTTTTAGCAGGTCTTAACCCACAAAAGATGCAGGTGTGATGTTTGTCCTGTTTATTTGTCCTTTCGATTATAGGACCTTCAAAATCATTATAAAACCTGTTTTTTAACCCAGTGGTAATACTTCTTTGCAAAAAACTCTTTTGCCCATAGATAGAGCTTATAGTTGCTAAGTACGTTTTAACATCATTTTCAATAAACTCTTGTTTGTACTCATTTAGCAAACCAATTATTTGAGAAACATATTGCTCAGCATCATCCTCGCTAAAATTCCTTGGCAAAGCTATATTCTGTTTATTTGCTAACTGGTTTAATTTTGAAAACCCATCTATTCTTTTTTTAAAATTGCTCACCTCTTGTTTTAAGTTTTTATCAAATTCATTGTTTTTTAGTTTTTGCAATAGTTTATTGCCTGAATTAATCAATTCATCCGTTCGTGGATACCTCTGGTAAGCTTTTTTGAAAAACTTATCAGAAAAACCTTGTAAACTATTTCTATCAAACTCTATATAGTTTGGTCCAACTGTTATAATATTTTGAGAAGTTATATCTTCTCCATCCAGCATAATCTCAATAAATCCTATAATCCCTGCATTATAAGCCCAATCACCTAAATATACCCTTTCTTTCATAGCCAAATATTCTCCTTTACTATCTTGCTTATTTTGCCACCTCTATAAATCCAAAGCCCTGACCACGCCTGAAACCTATTCCATTCAAATATAGCTCCCTCAAATCTTCAGGGTCTCCTGACAGTTCAAACAAGCCAGAAAACCCTGTCAGATACATATAGTCTTTCTTTGTGTTCTCGATAAACTCAGAAATTCTGTGTTTTACAACTGTTTTTTTAACATTTATTGGCTTGAAAGTAAGTTTATTCTGCAACCCCTTATTTTGCCCATGTAAAAGGCGAATATTCCTTATTTCAAAGTCAACAACATCATTGAAAACATCTTCAAACCCTTCATCAAAAGGTAAAACTGGCATCTTTTTGTCTTCTTCTTTTTTCTCAATTAAGATGGGTGAAAAGGTCTTGAATGTCATTGTTGTATTAAACTGTTCTGGTTCTTTTACCAAATACGTTCTCTTTAGTTTAATTTTGTGAGTCTCAGTTAGATTATACGGATAAAGACGATTGTTAATTAAGCTATTGTATATATTGATAAAAAACTCATAATCAGATGTGGATAAATTCAAAACTATATCGCCTCTGAACAATACCTTATTGTCAGTAAAATTCATATTAAAAAAATTGACTGCAAACACAAACGGTTTTTGCCATTTGTTTTTTTTGCCTTCCCACCAATAAAGCTTTTTAAAGTATTCTTGGTTATATTCCGATAGAGCTTCTTTTATAAAGCTCATAAAAAACGTTCGATAATAAACAGGGAGTTCAAAGATTTCTGTCTTAGGATTTACTATTTCAAATATAAATTTTGCTCTCAAGTAAATTCCTCCTTTATAACATTTAGGCAGGCCCTTGTAGAATCCCAAAATCCTTATGGATTAAGGGATTTTGCTGTATATTTTCAAAGGAATTTCTTCATTTTCGTCCAAATTTATGTATTTGTAATTGCCTATTTTAAGATAAATCAGTTTCTATTTTAGATAAATAATTCTACATTTACCTCTAAATTTCCTGCTTTTCTTTTAAAAATTTGTTTTTTTTGAAATCCGCCCAGCAGTTTCTACCAATCCTCAGCTATTTGCAATAAAAGTCCCTCCCTTCCCATGAGGCCGCAAAAGGAACCATTTCTTCTATCATTGCGATTTTTTCTGCACCACGTTTATTTAACTCTTCCAAAGCTTCCTCCATTGTTTTGTTCACAATTTCTATGGTTGTTGCTGGATTAAACCAAAAAACTGTGCTTGAAATATGCTTATCTCCTGCATAGACAACTGCTCCAATTGCATCTGGAACAGGTGCTGTGTATGGGAAGTGACTTAAAAAAGATAAACACGCTTTTATTTCTTCTTTCATAGTACCGTCTTTTGTATATGATATCTTCAAATGCAGTTGTTATTGTCCTTTCGCAATCTTTTTGGACTACTACCCAGTTTTTTCTTTTGTGTTTATCTTTATATATGCTTTGATCAAGTTCATGAAGTACATCTGCACAAATCTCTTTTTCCTAATTCATTTAGAATTTTTTTAAGTTCTTCTTCAAATTCCAAATAGGTATATTTTTTGTCAAGTAATCCAATAATTTTTTCTGCAACAAGCAGGAATTTTTGAAGTGTATGTTGAATTATTTTTATAAGATCTCACCTTCCTATTTATTTTCTAACTCATCCTCTTGGGAGGATGGTGAGGTAAACCTCTTCCTAACAGCACATTGGGAAATGAATTAAGAGTAGTGTTTGGCATATTTGTGTTTGTATCGGTGTGTTTGTATCGGTAATACTAATTAAACAGCTTTTTAGAAGAAAGAATTAGCTTCTTATTTTCCTTTTATATGGCACGGCTTTTTATAGCCTAGTGTCAATCATTATGTATTTTGCTTTCTTCCTTACAAAGGCTGATGGTATCCTGCAAGAGTAATGGAACTATGTTGATAATGGGTTTTTGGTGTGATATTGCGAAAATAAAGGAAAGGGGGATTTAATTTTATTTATTTTAAACTTATTCCAATGTAAATCAGTAAAGGTATAACTATTATATGGATAAGAAGCCACCAACCCCAGCCTATAGAAGGAGCCCATTTTGTCATGTTATCATCTCCTCTTTCTATACAAACCTTATTGTGTTCAGTATAAGAAGTATTTATTCATTTATTGTAAGGAGATGAAAAGACTAAAAAAGTGTTTTTAAAAATTTCCTAAAATTAAAATAAAAGAGGGTCTTGTATGACTGTTTTGATTTTATCAATTATAGGAGTTATTAGTGGTTTTATATTATTTTCACGAGTTATTATTAAAAATAGTGTTCAACATTATACTGGTAATGTAAAGGTTTCTGTAATTATTCCTGCTAGAAATGAAGAAAAAAATTTACCATATCTTCTTGATAGTCTACAAAAACAAACTTATAAGCCTTATGAAATAATTGTAGTTGATGATTTTTCTGAGGATTCTACAAGCGAAATAGCTAAAATTTTTGGAGCTAAAGTGATAAAAAATAGGGAATTACCCAAAGGATGGACAGGGAAAAATTGGGCTTTGTGGAATGGCTTTTTGGAGTCTAGTGGAGATGTACTTATTTTCCTTGATGCAGATGTGAGACTATCTCCTTTTGCAGTAGAGTCTCTTCTTAAGGAACAGGTGAAAGTTGGAGGAGCGATATCTGTAATTCCTTATCATTACACAGATAAGTTTTATGAAAGACTTGCTCTTATAACTAATATTTTAGGGATATTTGCTTTTACTTCTCCTTTTGAAAGAAAAAGTCCAAAAGGCTTATATGGATCGTGTATAGTAGTGGATAGGGAGAATTATGAGAAAGTTAAAGGGCACTATAGTGTAAAGGGAGAGCTATTAGATGACCTTAATTTAGGTAAAAAGTTCTCAGATGCCAAAATTAACATTAAAAATTTCATTGGATATGACCTTGTCTCTTTTAGGATGTACCCTTATGGTATTATAAGCGAAATACAGGGATTTAGCAAAGGAGCAATTTTGAGTGCAAATACTTTAAGTTTTGGAACGATTTTCTTGATAGTTTTATGGCTTTTAGGACTTATATTAGTGGGATTTATAACTCCTTTTTTGTTTTTTTCTCATTCGTCTATTGCTATTTTTTACGAAATTGGCTATCTTTTTTATACTCTGCAAATACTATATTTTACAAAGTATACAGGAAGATTTGGTATTTTTATTCCTATTTTTCATTTTATTTCGACAGCCTTTTTTATACTAGTAACTTTACATTCCTTTTATCAGGTAGCATTTAAGAAAAAAGTTTTATGGAAGGGTAGGGAAATAAGTGTAGAAAGAAGGAATAATGTATGATTATTCTGCTCAGCATATTGGAGTTTGGCTGTGGTTCATTGATGTTTTCATATTGGATGGGGCTTATGCTGGGAAAAAGATTAGAAGAAGTGAGGGATGGAAATCCCGGAGCTTTCAATTTAGGTCATGCAGCAGGCTTTAAAATGGGAGTCGTCGGCGCTACTTTTGATTTTATGAAGGGCTATTTTCCGCTGGTGTATTTTCTTGAAAAAGGGTATGTTACAGGAAATGCTATTGCAATTGTGGCAATAGCTCCTATTTTAGGCCACGCTTTTTCATCCTTTTTAAAATTTAAAGGGGGCAAAGCATTAGCCACTACTTTTGGAGTGTGGAGTGCCATTACTCGTTTTAAAGCTTCTTTAATCTATGCTGTCATTTTAGGTATTTTAAAATTAGGTGAGAGGCGGTATAACAGAGGAAAGCCTTCTATACCTGAAATAGATGCTGTATTAGACCTTGTAGGTTTTGGTATTCTAGGTGGGCTGTTGTTTTTGAGTAGTGTTGAAAGTTATTTACTTTTACTGTGGATGCTCAACTTTGCTGTGCTTTTATATAAAAGAAAGAATGATATGAATATTGTTTTAAAAGCCAAAATGGTAAAATAAAATATAATTTTAAGTAAAATCAAGTTGGGAGTGTATGAGATGGAATCTATTTGTATTGCAATTTGCACTACTTCTTCGGAGTAATAACCACCGTCTACATAGACTTCTTGGCATTCGATATTTTGTTTTACAATAGGTAGTCTTTCTTTTAAAAGTTCTATATCGCTTTTTATGTTCTTTTCTACCGTATAGTCTGTTATAAGCTGGAAGGGATTTTCTTTTGAACAGGTTTCGATAAGGTTTAAAACGTATCCGCTTTCAGCTTTGTTCCTCTTCGTGCGATAAGGGGCATCCTCATCGTATGCTGACTGAAGGGAGTCACTGGGTATACTTTCGCTGTCTTTGGCCTTAAGCTTCTTGGTTTTTTCGTCGTAGTACGCCCGTTCTGACAGGAATCTTGCGAGGATTCTATATGCATCGGATTTCCCAAGTCCGGGAACGTTTTTGATTGTTTCCTTTGCTTCTTGGCACAGATTCAAGAGCATTTCGAGCCTGCTTTCGCTTTTTGAAGGCTTGGTTTTATGTATCACTTCTGTCTTGAATTTAGGGTTGAGGACTTCTTTCAGGTTCTTGAAAGTCTATCTTCAGGGATGGATTTTACTGGCCCTGTAAAGTACATCAAAGGCAAGGGCGATTCTTCCTGCTTTTTTGATGTTTGGCATGAACAGGGTGGAGTCCATGCGCTGTTCTTTCATGGATATGCCTGCTTCTTTGGCAAAATCTTGGTAAGATTTAAAAACTGCCCGAATATCCAGTCTTCTTGTTCAGGATGTTTTATGAGGTATTGGTATATCCTTGATTTAAAGTCATACAGGGTTTTCTCTAAAAGGTTCATGCCTCCTAATGTCCTTATTCCTATAGCGTAATTTATCAGGTAATTGAAGTTGAAGTTTTCGATAAGTTCATCATCAGAGTAGTTTTTAAGGTGTTTTATATATTCCAGGGAAAGGAGTATGTTAAACGGGAAATTAGGCCTTCCTGTATCACTGTATAAAACTGAAAAGGTTTTTTTCATCGATGTTGCAGAACACGTATTTATAGAATATGGGTGCCCATGATTTTTCTAGTTTAGCCTTTATCCTTGAATCCATGAAGTTAACACTTTCAAATAATGATTGTTGGAGAGGGTCGCTGTTTTCTCTAAACAAGTGCAACTCCCCATTTTTTGTAATTTTTGCTTCTTTGATTCTAACATAATTCTATGAAAATTTGTACTACTTATATTTTTATGTTTATTTATTCAATCTATTTTATATTTATACTTCTTCATAAAGAAAAGAAGCTTTTTATACTAGAATCGATTGTTTGTTATTTAATTTTTCATTTTTGGTGGTCTAAACCCTGCTGCCTGTGCTTCTGCCTCTGTTTTAAACCACACTTCTGCTTTTGTTTTGTCGTACCATGGATCTCCGGGAATATAGTAATAAAAAATATTAAAATACTTTAAACATATTAAAGTTTTTAATAAAACATATTTACTTTGGTTTATTTATGTGACATAATATATATAGGTGATACAGATATGAAAGCAAAAGAAGTTTTGGAATTATTAAGAATCTCAAGGCCAACTCTAACTAAATATGTAAAAGAAGGTAAAATAAGAGTAACGGTTATGCCAAATGGATTGTATGATTATAACGAGGAAGATGTATACAAGATTTTTATGAAAGGGGTTGAGAGGAAAACATATATTTATGCAAGAGTTTCAACCCCAAAACAAAAGAAGGATTTAGAAAATCAAATCAAATTATTAAAACAGTTTTGTTTTAGTAATGGCTATAAAATACATGGAGTATTCTCTGATATAGCAAGTGGAATTAGCTTCGAAAAGAGGAATGAGTTTTTTAAAATGCTTGATGATATTCTTGCGGGTAAAGTGGAAAGAGTTGTGATAGCCTACAAAGACAGACTAAGCAGAGTAGGATTTGAATTATTTAAACATTTATTTAGAAAATTCAATACTGAAATAGTTGTTGTATCAGAAGTTGGAAATGAGAAGCTTGATTCTCAGGAAATAATCGAAGAAATTATAAGTTTACTGCACTCTTATAGTATGAAATTCTACGGCAAAAGAAAAATTCAAAAAATAAAAAAGTTTCTAGAAAGCGAGGTGTTTGAAAATAATAGTCAAGAGGGTAGAGCAGATACAGATAAACGAAAATCATGAATTATATTTTTATTGTGACAAAACGTGCTTTGCAGCAAAAAATTTATACAACTATGCTAATTATATTATAAGACAGGAATTTATAAACAACAGAAAATGGATAAGATATAGGAAACTTAATAAAATGTTAAAAGAACATGAAACATACAGAAACTTACCAGCACAAACAGCACAACAAACACTAAGACTTCTTGATAGAAACTGGAAAGCATTTTTCAGAGCAATAAAAGAATGGAGCAAAGATAAAGAAAAGTTTAATGGCAGACCTCATTTACCAAAATACAAAAAGAAAAACGGAAGAAGTATTGCTGTATTTACAAATCAGCAGTGTAAAATTAAAGATGGATATTTAACTTTTCCAAAAACAGATTTAAGGCTTAAAACAAGGATAACAGAAAATTTAAGAGAAGTCAGAATAATTCCAAAAGGGAGTGTGTATGTTATTGAAATAGTATATGAAAAAGAAATAACTGGAGCAGAAAGACCACCTAAAAAAATTGCAGGCATAGATTTAGGACTTAATAACTTTGTAACTTTGGTAAATAACATAGGCATAAAGCCTATTGTTATTAATGGCAAAGTTATTAAGTCAATAAATCAATATTATAACAAGAAAAAGGCTGAGTTAATGAGTTATGTAGGAGATAAAGGTACAAGCAATAAAATTGAAAAACTAACACTAAAAAGGAATAACAAGATAAAAGACCTTATGCACAAAGTAAGCAGATTTATAGTAAACTTTTGCAAACAATATGATATAGATACACTTATAGTTGGATATAACCCAAAATGGAAGCAGGAAATAGAATTAGGTAAAATAAACAATCAAAATTTTGTGAGCATCCCTTATTATCAATTCATAAACATGCTAAAGTACAAATGCGAAGAAGAAGGGATAAACCTTATACTGGTAGAAGAGAGTTACACCAGTGGCTGCAGTTTTTTAGATGGAGAAGAAATTATTAAAGAAACCTATAACATAACTCGCAGGATAAAAAGAGGATTATTTAGGAGCAACAAAGGTATTTTAATAAACGCGGATGTAAACAGCGCATACAATATTATAAGAAAAGTATTCCCCAAAGCATTTGCGGAGGGGATAGAGGGTGTGGGGTTACACCCAGTTAGGCTTAATATAACCTAACAAAGAATAGTGTTTAATAAAGTTTTAGATTGTTTTTAATACTTTAAACACTATTCATAACCTATCTTTTCTCCTTTGCTGTTGATATTCCCCTTAATTAATCCTCTACCGCTGCTGTCTACATACACTTTGCCCGGTTCTCCGTAATAGCCGTATGGTAGTTTTTGAAAAGTTTTTGATGAAGATGTATTTGAGGTACTGCTGTTTCCACTGCTGCCGGCTGTGTAATCTCCCGGTTTAACATTGAATGAAATTGTCCTGCCGTCGCTTACTGCAACAATAGTACCGCATTCATCTGTTCTGTATACTGTTATCCCCATCGATTTTAGTTTTTCCATTGTCTCTTTATGAGGATGACCGTAGTCGTTCCCTTTACCGCAGGATATTACTGCATACTTGGGATTTACCGCTTTTAAAAATGCCCATGTCGTGGCTGATGAACTTCCATGGTGGCCTACTTTTAAGACATCTGCTTTTAGGTTATATCCTTTATCAAGCATTTCTTGTTCCGATTCTTTTTCTGCATCTCCAGTGAACAAAAATGCAGTATTCCCATAAGTTATTTTTATAACTGCACTGTAATTGTTTAAATCATCATAATGACTACTGTTCGGTGCCAGCATCTCAGCTTTTACTTCATTTCCTAAATCTAATACAACTCCTGCTTTTGCGACGTTTATTAAAAGTCCCTTTGATTTTGCTGCTCTTAATACATTTTCAAATGTCTTTGTGGTTGTTGTTACTTTAGGCATATAAAACTTGCCTATTTGAAAGTTTTCTATTACTGCCGGTATGCCCCCTATATGATCTGCATGAGGGTGAGTTGCAACAAGTATGTCTATTTTGTTAATTCCACGGTTTTTTATGTAGTTCACCACTTTGCTTCCCATTTCGGGTACTCCTGCGTCTATCAGCATTGTTTTGCCTGATGGTGTTTGAATGAATATGCTGTCTCCCTGTCCTACGTCTATGTAGGTTACTGTAAGCGTTCCTGACACTGATATATTTCTACTTTTATTAGACTGCTGTTGGGTTGTAAGGTTATTTGCTTGTGTATTTGTCTGTTGTGTTTGAATATTATTTACTTGCTGTGTTTGAACTGTTTTTGACGAGTGCTGAGCATTTGTTGTACTTGAGCAACCTACAAAGGCAAAAATAAAAATAAAGGTCAAAAGTAATGCGACTAATCTCTTTTTCAACATTTCAAAATACCTCTCTTCTATATTTTTTCGTAAAAATTTTAGTGGATACATATATTATTCTTGAAATTATACCGGTAATTGCACAAACAATAATATCATTTTCATCATAAATAATTATGTTATACAAGTAAAGATATGTAAAAGTAAAAATTGAAATTATGATAAAATCCAAAATTGGAGAAACTTTTTTAATAAGCTTTTTTCTCAAAAAGTCTTCTGCAAAAATTAGTACTATCACCAGGATGGTAACACTAATATATTTAGTTGTTTTTAAATTAATTAAATATCCCTCTCAAAAAATCAGTAATATAAATATGCCTGCTTAGATATGTTGTAGTAGATATTACAAATATTCCTAATAAAATTACAAACAAGCCTAATTTATTATTTTCCATAGTATTTCCTCCTCTATTCTTCTTTCTTTTTGAAAACTATATAAGAATATACAATCGGTACTATAACAGCAGTAATTAACAGCACAAACATCAAAACAGCCACCCATGTACCGCTGAAAAAGGAAGCAAATAAGCCGATAATACCTGCAATGAGCCATAGTTTCCCGCCTAGCTGATGCGTCTTATTCCATGCCTCTTCATCTGCCAGCGTCCATGGGGTTCTTATTCCTACAAAATAATTATGGCGAAGTTTACCCATAGCACTTCCAAATCCAATCAGCATAAAAGGAATAATAAGACTGCCCATTCTACTCATATCAATTCTATAACCTAATGCGGAATATGCGGAAGCAAAATATACTGCTGATAAAATAATTACTAAAACTACCCTTATTACTCTATAAGCTCCAGCAAATTTACCATAGTTGGTTCTTTTAGGGTCAATAAGGGGTAAATATACCATTGCAAAATATATTATGGTAATGATAGATGGAAAAAGAAATATGTCCTTTTTGGGGCCAAATCTATCGACTTGCCCAGAAATATTCCAATGCATTGGAATTTTATCTGGTAAACGTCCAAAAACAGCAAATGTAAAAATCCATATCAATATGATAATTCCAATTAACCACCAATCTTTTTTGATTTCGTATTTCACATCATAGTTTTCATCCATACTATATTACTACTCCTTTCTATGTGGAAATAAATCATTCCTCTACAAACAGAGCTTTTGCAAGGTCTTCGATGGCTTTTTTGCGTTTTTCTGTTTCTTCTTTGTCCACTGTAATATCAAACTTAAGCACATCTCCTTCTTTTGTTTCTTTAGGAAGGAGTTCTTTGGGAAAATTAAAAGTTTTGTCTCCATATTCTATTACTGCCCAGTTCCCCTCAAAGCGGTCTATAATGCATAGTTTTTTTGTTCTTTCAGGCATCGTTAATGCCTCCTTCTCCTTGTTTATCTACCACTATTATACCACATTGGAAAGTTATATGACATGGGCTGATAAAATAAAAAACAGGCTTTGGATTTGCCTGTTAGTATATTACCATCTATTCGTAGTGTGTCCACATCCTATAGATTTTTACAACTTTTTCTCCTTCCAAAACTTCGTATATTATTCTATGCTGAATGTTTATTCTTCTTGAAAATTTTCCTTGCAAATCTCCCTTTAATTTTTCATAAGGGGGAGGATTTTGGTACGGGTTTTCTTTTAATATTTTCAAAATTTCTTTTGCTTTTTTATCCAGTCCACATTCTTCTAGTTTCTTTGCATCTTTTAAAGCATATTTTGAAAACTTTAGTTTATATCCCATCCTAAGTCTTCCTCATCCTTCCATTCATCTAATGGAGTTTTATCTGCCTCTGTAATGCTTTCTCTTAAATTAGGTATTGACAGTAAATATAAGGTTTCTTGAATTGCGTTCCAGTCTTCTTCAGAAATCAAAATTGCGTTGCCTTTTCTAGAAGTTATTTGGATTGGTTCGCTGTCTCTTTTAATCTGCTCAATTATTTTGTATATATTTTGTCTTACTTTTGTTACAGGCATTGTTTTCATTTAAATCACCCCTATGGAGAATTATAACGTACATAAAAACGTACGTCAATAAGAATTTTTAACTTAAGTCTTCTGCATTTACTGTTTTTATGTTGCACTCAGGGAACATTTCCTTAAACATCTCTTCCTGCTCCTCTAAGCACAGTATCTCTATTTCTGTTGTTTTCGTATAGCGGTACTGGGCAAGTATTAAGTAATTTCTTATTTTTGCTATTTTTTCTATATCATTTAGGATTAGGACTACGACTTCTTTATCACTAGTGCTGAAATCTGCTTCTTTCCAGTTTGGTTCTTTTAGGTTGTTTCCATAAACGTTTACGGCTGCTTCTTTTATTAAATCTCTCTTTCCGTGCTCTTTTAAGAGTTCTATTCCGTGTGGATATGGTAGTAACAGCTGTTCTTTCAATCCTAATCCTTCTATGCCATACCTTTTTCTTGCTTCTGGACTTTCGTAAAATACTATGCTTCTGTATATGCCAAGTTTGTGCAGCTTTTCCTGTTCGCTTTTTATGTTGTTTATTTTGTCTTTTGAAGGTTCTTTGCCTATGCTGTATACTGCGTAGTCTGTACGTCCTGTTAAAATACCCAGAAAGAGACTGCTTCTATATGCTGATGGGTTCTCTCCTTTCAGTTTTCTGCTGTCTGTAAACGTCCAGTCTGTTTCTAAAAAGTCAAAGTAAAGGTCGCTTATTTTTTGTATGCGTTCTTTCTGTCCGTGTGCTGTCGGAATCCCTTTTCTTTTTAGGCCTATGCTTTTTACGTATTCTATGCCTTTTGAGCCGAGCATTACGTATCCTTTTAACCTCCTTACGTAGTGAGCCTTTTTTAACTGCGCTATTCTTTTTAGGTAGTAGGCCTTTGTTTCGTATATGTGCGAAAGGTTTTCTACTTTTATCATGCTCAATTCCGCTAGCATTTCTAAAAGCTTTTTGTCACGTTCTGTTAACTCTACATTTACAGGCATTTGGCACTCTCCTTTCATGTTTTATGATACGTTTTGATAAGTTTTTAACAAATTTGATTCTATTGTTCCTACTTTTCTTCGGGAATTATTATCCAGGCGAGCAGATACAGGATTATGCCTGTTCCGTAATAGAAGCTCATAAGTGCCCAGATAAGTCTTACTAACGTAGGGTCTACGTTCAGGTGCTTGGCTACCTCCTCAGACTCCGCCTATCAGCCTGTCTTCTTTTGAGCGGTACAGTCTTTTTTCCATTTAAGATTCTCCTTTCTTTTATAGTTTTGTTTTTTTTTCTGCTGCCTTTTTAGAGGTTTTATTTAAGAGCTTTTTAATTGCCCGGCTGTACTTTTCCGAATCTTTTTCAGGGTTTTCAAGACCTTTTTCTGCTTCTTTGTTTTGTGAAGGGTTTGGCTTCTTTTCTGGATACCCGCTCCATGTCAGATTCACAGCTTATCACCTCGCTTTTTAATTGTACGTTTTTGGAACATCTTTTTAAACGTTAATATACATACTACTTGGGTTTTTGAAAGGACTGCCTTTTTCTTATACTTTGCAGGGTTTTGTTTGCTGCGTTTTTGTACCTGCTTCTTGATAAAAACCGCCTCCGCTGCCTTTAGCTTTCCTGCTTATGTTCCTGTATACCAGCAGTAAAGTTCTTTTCCTTTGTTCTGCTTCTTCTACTGCCACTTTTACTGATGTGTTTCTTCTTTGTTTATTTTGAGTAAACTGCTAAGCAGCTGCCTTTTATTTTTGTAACGTTCTCCTACTGCCTTAATTTGCTCTGCTTTTCGATTGTGTACATGTTATCTAAGTTTATGACGAACCGGTTAACAAAAGCAATTACTTCTAAGTCTTCATCAGCTACTTTGTGCGCTTCGAAACGTATTGTTATTGTCTCAGTAAAAACCTTTTTGTTACTTAATAGGCACCTGTAATCAGTACCATACAGGTTTGCTAACTTTTCTAAAACGTCCACACTGATTATTTTTGTACCTCTCTCATAACGTGCAAGCTGCCTTTGGCTAATTCCCAGGTACTTTGCTGCCTGCTTTCTGGTAAAACCGCTTTGACGGCGCAGTTCACGCAGCTTTCTGCCTATTTTTCTGTGCAGTCTTCTTTTCATAAACACCACCTCTACGTTTTTAAAATGTACAAGCCAGCATTCTGCAAGGCTTTAAAACGAACCTGCATTTTTATAAGGGTTATGTACTTTCTCAGTCCGTTTATGCAGATGCGGTAGTAACAGTCTCTTTATTCAGAAACCGTCTCCTACTGCCTTATACTTAGTAGGTTCCTCCGTTTGTAATACTTTATAAAGATAGAATTGGACTCTTTATTAACTATCGTGCTCTTACTGCCCTACGGCAGCTGTCCGCCTTTTTATCAAAAGGCAGCCAGCTGCCTAAAAATAATTAAAGGGTAAAACCCTTCGATTAATAATCGAATAAAAACTTTCTATCGATTATTTTTATCATGCCTCTATGAAAAGAAAACATCGATTTGTTCGTTATTTTATCAATTTATCTAACTGTCTTTTTGAAAAAATGAAAAAATGCTTATTTTAGGGATAGTCTTTTTGCCTTTTTTTAACCTTATTTTTGAAGAAAAAAAAGGATAGGTAAAATTAAAAAGTAGACAGGATTTTTGTTAGTATTTCTGGCAAGTATTTATTATATTTTATTACATAAATTTCAGTTTTTGGATTTTTACTAAACGCAGCATTAAATCCAAAGGAAACATATTTGTAAGTATCATCCGGGATTATTCCTGAATACTTAATACCGTTTATAATAGGACTAATATCATAATTATCTACATCTGTGTTTTTTACAGGAAGATAAAATCTAACAAAAACAAAAATGCGATCAAAAGAAACCTCAAGTTTGGTTTTCCTTAATGCAAAAGTTATGTTATTTGTCCACCTTTCTTTTTCTTCTTTTTTTGTTATTTGCAGCCTTGAAGGGTAATCCATAATTGTGAGTTTTACAGTATTGCCATTATCTAAGATTTCAGTTTTTACATCATCCGGAGGAAAAATTTTTACTGGTTCCTCACCTGATCTAATTCGATAGTTTAATGCCCAATAAAGTTCCTTTCTTACTTTTTCAATAGCAGCGTATGCGCTTAGGAGATGCTTTATCTCAACTTCTACTTTACCTACTATTTCTTTCTCCATAAAAACCACTCCTTTCCATTTTTTCGATTTTATCCAACAAAAGCTCTATCTTGTTTAAAGCAAAAATAGTCCTGTCCCAGAATGTGTAGTAAAAATCTAGCGCTTTTCTTGTAGTTTCACTCATGTTTCTTTCGTTCCAAATAGGTGAATCAACGTCTACACGAACGTTCAGCCTTCTTTTCTGCTCCTTTCTTTTTGCCATCGTATTACACCTCTCTTTTACTTCGCACAATATACTGACTTTGTGCTCTTAAAACTTGCAATACCTGATAAAAGAAAGAGGCCGGCAAATGCTTACATATTGAGAAAGTCATTCACCAGCCCTTTCAAGATCTCTTCATTGGTTTTCTTTTTGTTATTATTATCAGACTCTAACGGTACAGTATTTTTATTCAAACCTGTGCCTACAGGTTGAGCCTTAATCATTTCTTTTATTTCTGCAATGTCTGCTGAGAGTTTTTCTATTTCTTTCTGCATTTTCTGTATGTTATCTGATATTTTATTTATTATTTCTCCATTTTTTACATAAAATCGGAGTGCTTCTCTTATAAAATCCGTTCTTTCTTTTCCCTGCAGGTTTGAAAGAATTTTTGCAATTTGTGGGTCTTCACTACTGTTGATGCGAAAGCTATATTTATTCATACATACCAACTCCCTGAAGTTTTAAACGGTACCACATGTAAGTCCCGTTCTTTCAAGGTTTTAATGACTATTATCTTTTAAAATGGTTCCAGTCCTGAAGCAGCAAAAGTAAATCAAAAACAAAGTGGCCCCACTTCGGAGGGAAAAAACAACTCAACTACTTGATTTTTAAGGCACTAGAGGTGGAGACACTTTTATTTAGAAGTGGTACCAACCTCTTTAAAAAAATACGCTTAATGCTCTTATATAAAGGTTTTAAGCCCGGTACCACTCTTTTAAATTCAGTAGATGGTTGATTTTTAAGTGTTTCCTTAATCTCTGCTATATCCTTTTCGATCTTTTGGATTGTTTCTCCGTACTTGATATAAAAATACAAGGAACTTCTTATAAAGTCTGCTCTTTCTTTTCCTTCCAAAGAAGAAAGAATATGTTCCAGTTCTGTATCTTCAGTTCTTGTTCTAAAGGAATACTGCATCTTGCCCAACTCCTCTTTACAGGTTATTTTTGTACCTCTGCTACTTTCAAAAAGCCCAGTGCATTTGCAAACTGAGCATCTTTTACTAGTTCTACGTTCGTATGAATGTTTTTCAAGTAGGGATATAAATCGGCACCTCCTCCACCTGCAACAAATATAACCATTACTTTATCAAGTATTCCTTTTAAGCTTGTATATATTCTCTTTTCTATCAGTTTTGCAAGCTCTTTCTTCAGCGCAGTTATTTCTTCTGTAAAGTCAATATATTTACCTTTGAAGTAAATGCTTCCTTTGTTTAAAATTGTTATAAAATCTCCCGTATCAAGGTTGGAACCGGTTTTAAGGGTATATATCTGCTCCATCGCAGTAAATATCTTCGAAATCCCTACATCAATAGTTCCTGATAGATCTGCAAGGAAATAAGGTCTGTCTTCTATAAAAAATACGATATAGTCTGTTGTCTTGAAACCTATATCAATCAACACTATATAGGAATCACTTAAAAGATATTTGTCTAAATCCTCTAGCAAAGTATAATATACTGCACCTGCTGCCTGTGGGAAAACAGTAACTTTCTCAAATTCTATAGTTTTCATTAGTTTGTATTCCGGCAGCGATATAAGCGCTTTATAGTTTTTGAGCTCTTCTTCAAAAGCCTTTTTATATGTCTGAAACTGCTTTAAAGGAAGGCCGGTTACAAGGTTTACAGGTTCATTTTCATTCATTGTAAGGAGAAACACTGCTGTTGCGAGTAGTGCTTTAGCCTCAGGTTCAGTGTATTTGTCTATGTCCAGTGCAAACGAGTTAGAAAAGCCTTCTCTTTTTGCAAGGTTACCTACGTAATAGGAATTTTCACCTGTTTTGTCAACTATTCTTACATGCAGGTTTTCTATGATGTCGTTTGTGTTGAATATGCCTGCTAATGGCCTGTCAAAGCCTATTGATACAATTGAGGGAAAAAGTATTTTTTTATTCTGGCTGTTTACTCCTTTTACATAGCCAAATCCTAAATCAAGTCCGATATTCACGAACAAAACCTCCTTTGAATTATTTTGTGCTGGTAAAAGGATCCTCCAGGTCTTCGTCTGTGATTTCTTGAAAATCTTCATCTATGAAATCTGTTTTTTCTTCTTCGATTTTTGATTTTGATGCAGTATTGCTTTCTTTTCGATTCTGCGGTTTTGCCAAAAAAGAAACTTCTTCTGCAATCACTTCAAGAACACGTACATTTTTTCCATTTTTATCTTTATAGCTTCTTCCCTGAAATCTACCAACAACTGAAACAAGAGTCCCTTTCCCTGTATACTGCTCAAGAATTTCAGCAAGCCTGCCCCATGCTGTTACTGGTATAAAGTCTGTATCACGAACACCTTCCTTGTTTGTGTAATTTCTGTCCACAGCAAGTGTAAAATTGGTTACAAACTGTCCAGACTGTAGAGGCCTTTTTTCTACATCTTTTGTAAGTCTTCCTACAAGAAATACCTTGTTAAGGCTCATTTTTATACATCTCCTTTCTTCATTTTTAATTATACATTTATATATTATTATCGTCAATAAATAAAAATAAAAGAGGCAGAATTTATTCTCCTGCCTCTTTTTCTGCTTTTTTCAGCTTAAACAGTTCGTTTACATCTGCATTAAGAGCATAAGCCATTTTTAGCGCAGTTTCTATACCCGTGCTTCCTTTTCTTATTTTTACTATGTTATACATTTCTTGCGGGCTCATATCCAGTCTTACTGCAAGCTGGGCTCTTCTTAAGGCCTTTTTCTTCAAAACCTCATCTACGTAAAGCTTCACATCCATTTTCTTAAGTTCTTCTTTTATTTTTTCATCTCTTTCTTTTTCTTCTTTTGAAACTCTGGTATAAAGGGTTTTGTCAGGTTCTTTATATTCCTCATCAACTCTTCTTAATGTATAAAGTCTGTTTACATCTACTCCCAGTGCATAGGCCATTTTTAAAGCCGTTCTTATGCTTGTTGATTGGTTTTTGGTAAGTATGTGAATGTAGTTTGGAGATACGTCAAGCATGTTTGCAAGTCGCCTTAAAGACATGCCTTTTTCATTTAAAACTTCACGAATATGATTTTGGAACCTGTACTGCTTTAGTATGTCTCTTATTTCTTCGTCTTTTTTTATCTCTTTCAGCTCTTCCAGAAGTTGATCCTTGCCTTTGAAGTCCTCCGCTCTTTCTGTTATGTCAATAAAAAGCTGTGTATCAAAAAGAAAAATGTTACACCCGGGACAGGTAAGTACAGGCACATTTTCAGCTCTGTACCCATCTACTTCAAAAGTTTTGTATACAGTTACAAGTTCTCCTCCACATTTTGGACATCTGATTGGACGAGTCATCTTTTGCACCTTCTTTCTGTTCTCTGATAAAGATTATATACTCATTTGTTGATTTTGTATACCCTTAATTTTATGAAAATATCTGCAATTTCTGGATCAAACTGAGTTCCGGAGTTCCTTTTTATTTCTTCAAAAGCTTCTTTAAGGCTCAAAGCCTTTCTATAAGGCCTATCGTTTGTCATTGCATCAAAAGCATCGGCTACTGAAATAATGCGGGAAAATAAAGGAATTTCTTCGCCTTTTAAACCTATGTAACCCTGCCCGTCAAAGTGTTCATGATGGTAAAGAACGGCTTCAGCAATGGCATCATTCATTTTTTTACTTTTAATGTATTCATATCCATAAAAGATATGTTTTTTAATAATTTCTCTTTCTTCCTCATTTAACTTTTCAGGCTTATTAAGAATTTGTTGTGGGACCCATAGCTTTCCTATGTCATGCAGTTGTGCAGCAAGCAGCAGTTCTATTATATCGTTGTGCGACATGCCCATAGTTCTTGCTATTTCTTCGCATATTTTTGATACACGCATTTGATGATATTTCAGTTCTTCGATGTCTGTTGTGTTTGTTGCTGCAAAATACGGTTTCAATATATATCATCCTTTCTTTTAAAGAGTTTCAATAAAAAAAAGACAGGAATTGTCCTGCCTCAGACTGTTAACAAAATATCGGGAACCCTTTATGATGAGAAGGGTTCCTTGTTTTTTTTTAACAGTACAAAGGAAAAGAGGAGAGGAGAAGAGAGATGCTATCAAAGAAAGAGGATGCAAGACATCAAATAGAATTTGTAAGCACAGACCAATTAGTACCCCAAGACCACCTTTTAGGAAAGATAGAAAAAGTCATAGACTTTAGCTTCATATACGATTTAGTAAAAGACAAATATTCCGAGGGTCACGGCAGACCAAGCATAGATCCAGTAGTACTCATAAAAATACTTTTCATTCAATATCTTTTTGGCATACCATCGATGAGGAAAAATTGTCCATGCAAGCGATGCTTGTTTTTGCTGCCATGAATTTAAAAATTTTCATTTTGATATGCATATAGAAATTTAAAACCATTAAAGTGTATCATATGATCAGGATTGTCACCAAGCCAAATTTCAGTTTCCCACGCGATATTATCAATATGTTTTTTAAATTCCGTGAACTACCATCCACCTGAAGAGGTGGAGGCTTCCTGCTTCATCGACCAGACTTGCTACCGGGAGGAAATCCCTAGTAGTAGAGGCCTAATCTCCACAGGCGTAAATTCGGGTAGTTCCTACCCTACTAACCACTTATATAAACAATCCCATAGTTTCTCAAGTTTCTTGCTGCATTTTCGTCCCTATCATGAATCGTTCTACATTTAGGACATTCCCATATCCTATCCTTCAATTTTAACTCCTTATTGATATATCCACATATACTACACATTTTTGAAGATGGGAATGTCCTATCTACCTCTATAACTCTCCTGCCATACCAATCTGCTTTGTATTTAAGATATTTTAAAAACTTTGACCATGAACTATCAAGAATGTGTTTCGATAATCTTGTTTTTGATAATCCCTTTATGTTCAAATTTTCGACCACCACGACTTGGTTCTCGTCTATGATGGCCTTAGAAAGCTTGTGCAAAAAATCTTCCCTGGCATTCTTTACATACTCATGTTCTTTTGCAAGCCTTTTTCTTGTCTTCTCCCAGTTTTTAAAGCCTTCTTCTTTCCTTGATAATTGCCTCTGCATCTTTTGAGTCTCTTTTCAGCTTTGATAAGATATTTCGGATATTCGACCTTCAAAGTTCCTGTATCATTTGTAATTGTTACAAAACTTTCCAAACCCAAATCTATTCCACAAATAAAATTCTTTGGCTCTTCTACACTATTTCTTGGGTTTTGTACATCTACAAGTATACTTACATAATATTTGCCTGTTTTTGTTTTTACAACTGTTGCAGATTTTACTTTTCCTTCAAACTTTCTGTGAAATGTTGTTTTTATTCCATTTTTTATCTTTGGCAAATAAATAAATCCTTTTTCAAAATCTATTCTAATTGTTTCATTACCATTTTTGAGTTACTGGTTATTTGTTGTGTATGACTGCTTATCTTTCTTTTTCTTAAACTTCGGCATTCTAAAATGTTTCGGGTTTTTGAAATGGTCACTGAACGCCTTTTCTTGTTCAAGTTGAACATTTGCAAGTGCAAGGCTGTCTACTTCCCTTAGGAAAGAGTATTCCTTTTTATACTTTGCTGGAGTTGTTCTTGGAATTTTTCTACCCTGTCTTAAGGTTTCAAGCTTTTCTTCTAACATTTTGTTCCATACAAATCTACAGCAACCAAAAGTTTTTTCAAAAAATTCTTTCTGAGCTTTATCAGGATATATTCGATACTTATATGCTTTCAGCATTTTCTTTTCTCACCCTGACTCTCGATATATCTTCTAATTACCTCAACTGGAACACCACCACTTGTCAGTAAACAATAACTTCTTGACCAAAAATATTCCTTCCATAGTTTTTGCTTAATTTCAGGAAATTCTTTTTTTACGAGTCTTGAAGAGGCACTTTTATAAGCATTTATAAACTTGGAAAGTGGTGTTGTAGGAGTTGCCTTGAACAAAACATGAATGTGGTCTTTATCATGATTCCACTCAATTAGGGTTACGTTGTAATTGGGTTGAATGTACTCAAAAATTTCTTTTAGTCTTTTTGAAATTTTCTCATCTATCACATCTCTTCTGTATTTTGTCACTAAAATCAAATGGTAGTAAAGAAGAAATACTGAATGTTTATTTGAGTCAAATTTCATAATCATCACCAGTTTTATTATATACCGAAACTGAATATTTATCAACCACAATTCATCTCCATCTTATAGAAGATGGAGACTTCTTACGGAATGTTCTGTTAAATTTAAATTGATTAAGAATAAACAATTAGGACTTTTCTTAGCTTATATTATATCATGTTTAGCCAAATTGTGTCCACCACACTCAAAAACACACCCGCTGCTTATCACACGCGTCAGATAAGGGAAACCCAACCCGAATGGAAGACCGATCAAGTTGCTAATTGCGTACTGCCTGTTGGACAGCAGATGCAGAATGTATGCCTCTCTCTTATCTCTTTGATTCTTTTTTGTTCGTTTTTTCTATTACTGCGTTTATTTCTTCTATTATTCTGTCAACATCTTGTCTTTATATATTTAACAAATTTTTCAAGACTCTCTTTATGAAATGTAAACACAATGACTTTGCTTAAGAGTTCTTGTGCATCAGATGTTCTACTAAGCCATCCTGCTCCATCCATAAGTACGGCTATTTCATATCCTTGTGTTTTGTTTAAATCTTCTGCACATCTTATAATAGTCTTTCTCTTGTTAGTTTGTCCGCTACTTGTAGTTAACATATACATTACTTCTACCAATATTTTTAGGTTTTCTTTATTATCGTATATGGCTACATCCCATTTTCTACCTAATACTTTTTTGTTTATCTTTTTGGCGTTAATACCGTTTTTTGTTAGATACTCTATTAATATGTCTTCGTACTTATATCCTTCTTCTGCTTTTGATTGCCCTTTGGAAGAATATGTATACATAAAATTTAAGAGATTAATTATGTTTGATTTAATTGCTTCGTTCGTAGCAGCGTTATTATCTTTTGCTATATTTATAATCTCTTTTAATCCTTCAAAAGGTTTTTCATATTCTTTTTTGATAGATTTTAAAATACTATCAAATATGTCTCCGTTTATTAAAGATTCTCTCAAAAAATCCGAAAGAACTCCGCTAAAAGCCTTAGTAACAATTAAAGAAACTAATTCTTTGTAATCGCTCCTTTTTAATGCTTTCTTCAACTCGCTACTTTTATCTGGCAGTTTGTTGTTCTTAGAATAATACTTTTCAATATATTCTTTTAACTTCCCTTCATTAACTTTCCCGTTTTCATACTTTTTTGATAAATATAAATTTAATCTACCTAGTAATTCATACGAAGAAAGACCTATTGTAATAAACATATTTAAATAATTATCGTTTTCAACAAGAAATTTTTCAATTTCCCATTCGTTTTTAATATCGATCTTTACAATATCTTCTACAAATTTTTGAATTATAGCATTATTTTTGTTTTTTGATTTTGTATCCTTCTCAATGTCAAGTAAAAGATAATTTCTAAGCAACATTGGCGAAAGAAGATAGGTGTTTAGTAATGTATAATCCCTTATATTTGCTTTATCTTCTACTTTCCACACTTTCATCTACCTCCATCAGTTTAGCATATTTTAATACTTTACTCCATGAATTAAAAATTGTAAAAAGTTCACTTTGATTTATTCCCAAATAGTTTTCTACTTCATTAATATCAGGTAATCGCCCTAATTGTTTAGCCAATTCGCCAACTTTAATTTGTATATCTTTTTTGTTCATAAAGGCTTTTTTAATGGTGTGAGTTTGACCACTAAATAAATTTAGACAATCTCCTTTGAGCCTCTTTTGAGAAATATCGACACATTTTGGATCTATTTCGAATCCTAAATATGCTCTACTAAGATTTTTAGCAACAACAACAGTTGTCCCAGTACCCACCATGGGGTCAAGAACTATATCATTTTTGTCCGTAGATAGTCTTATAAGAAAATCTAGTAATTTTTCAGGCAATTGATTCGGGTGTTCAAGTCTTTTTGAAGCATGTTTAATTCTATGAATATCCCATCTGACATCTCTTATCTTTACCCTATCGTTTACCCCATTGAGCTTTCTCTGCTTCCTGCATTTCTCCCTCAGACAAAAATTATAATCACGCTGTTCGTTCCCGAGATAGTGAGATTTAACCGCTGCAGTCTTGGACAGCCACAAAATAGAGTAATGGGCCGGAATTAATTTCCCGCGTGGCTCTCCCTGGTTATCCCATACTATCCATCGCTGCAGGTAAAATCTCGGAATTAATCTGTATGCAACCTCGTGTGCCCATTTTGGTATGTTCAGATAAAACAAACTGCCTTGAGGCTTCAATACTCTGAAACAGTCGTTTATCCATTTTATCGTCCAGTCGATATAATCACCTCTCTCATCGTGGTAATTCGCATATGGTTTGCCCAAGTTGTACGGCGGGTCGATAAAAATCATATCTATCGAATTATCCGGTAGCTCTTTTAAACCTTCAATTAAGTCAATAAGCATGACTTTATTTTTAGCCTCATCAGGAAGAAAATTAAAAGTATCTGTAATTTCTTTATCTTCACTTTGTTGAATTTCTCTTGAAGCAACTTCTCTATCTACTCTGCCAAACATAAGTTCAAAAAAGTGATAAACTTTATCCGGCACTCTGTTTCCTATTATTTCATGGGCAGATAGGTTTAAGTGCTTCCATACATCGGAAATAAGCGTGCCTTCCGGATGCATGAGATGTTTCTTGCCACCCCAATCTTTTAATGTCTCTCCGCAAAATGAACAGTAAGCATGGGGAATTCTTACTTTGTTTATTTTGAAATTTTTTGAAAAAATTAAAACTCCGACGTGACTCACAGGAAGTGATAACTCTGTATTTTCTTCAGGCTCAAAATGAATTACTATATGGTACTTAAAAGAAAACCCGAAATTGCTTAATTTCTCATACCAAAAAGGTAAGTATTTTGGACTGTCATAAACTAAAATATTATCATATTTCTGGATTTTTTCGTTATTAAGTTCTATAGTGACTTGTCCTTTAAAAGGATAAGATAAATCCTCTCTGTTTATTAAATTCTCAATAAGCAAGGCATTTTCACTTTCTATTTTTTTATTGGTTCGCATTTTTTATCACACTCCTAAGTGTTATTATAACATATAATTTAGAATATTTCCTGAACAAAAATATAGTAAGTCCCGTATGCTTCTGAGCCTCCCCATGGCTAAAGCCAGGCGGTTCCTGACTCGCCATGAATATCCGTTTGTCAGCCTGCCTTTCTTCCCTGAACATCCCCTCAATATGGGCATGTCATAGGAAGCGTCAGCATAAACATCATTCAAGACGGCTTTCGGTACAACCTGCTCCGGCCCGCCATAGGCGTCCTCACCGGCTAATGAGACCGATTCGGCTCTCGCGGGTTCGGCGTTAAGACCTGCATCCGTGCCCGGGACGGCTTCGCCCCGCTGGCTCATCACCGAAAAGCACAGCGCAGAAGCCCCTGGCTTTAGCCATGGGGCCTATGACTTCAGCGTAAGGCAGTTGACCGCTTTATGTTTTTTTAAATCCTCTATTAATTCTTCAACGTTATCTCTTATAACTTTATAGAGGTTTATTAATTCACTATTTATATCATTTACAACTGCTTTTTGGGGCTGTAATTCAAATAAAACAGCTCCACCTCCAAGAAAAGGTTCATAGTAGATTGAGAAATTTTTGGGTATATATTTCATTATATAATTTAAAATTTGTCGTTTCCCGCCAACCCATTTCACAACGGGTGCAACTAACTTGTTTTTTGCCATACGTGAATCAACCTCAACTCTTAAACAAGTAATTTCCATGACACTTTCATATAAGATTTTTCTTTTGTACCCTATTAAAGCTTCATGAACTATTTTTTGCATCGGTTGTTCCAGCTGTTCTGAAAGTTTTTTTAAATTCTCATATGTCTTTGCATCTATTCTTATGGTTATAGTCTTATTTATCACATTTATCACCTAATATACTTATTTATCTACTTTTTAATATATAACCTTTTTATCAAAAATACAACAATTTCATTTGTCTTCCTTTGTGAAAATGAAGTTAAAAAAAGAGGCAGTATTAGTCTGCCTCTTTGTACGCCTTTATTACGCTTGCCACTATTTCTTCCTTAAGTTCCCTTTTCAAGGGGAATGCCACAAGAGAGCGCTTACCCTCTTTGTTGATATGGTCTGGAAGAGCTACAATTAACCCATTTTTCCCCTGTATTACACGTGCAACTACTGCAAAAGAATCGTCGAATATTACCTTTGCAAAGCCCTTTAACCTCCCGTTTTCATACTTCTGGAATATAGTCTTGGTTATCTTCATGAAAAACAGCTCCTTTCTCTTTTTTTTAAAATAACAAGATTGAAGTTAAAACAGTAGCAATAAAAATTGAAGGACCAAAAATTGTTTCTGTTTTTAAGTAGGTTTTGTTTTTGATTCCTTTAAGTGTCCCGTATACAGTTACTATCATTCCAGCGACAAAGAGTAGAAATATAATGTTGTTTCCAAAAAAGAAAGCAAGCGCAGTGAGTAGTTTTACATCACCTCCCCCCAGTTTCCCATTTGTGATGATATATATTGTAAAAAGCACTGCAAACACTGTAAGCATGTACATAATACTTTCCGTAAACCTTGCCGGGTTTAGAAAGGCATTTAGAATTATCCCATAAGTTAATATTACTGCAGGAATCCAGTTGTCTATTTCTTTTCTTTTGTAGTCTGTCCATGCTGCATAGGCTGTAAGTACAATTACCGGAAAGCTTAAAATAATTGAATGCATTCTGCTCCGCCTACCTTTCTAGAACTTTTTCGAGTTCTTTTATGGTAATGCAGCTAAAGTCTTTGTAGTAAAGTTTCCACTGCCTGTTTGAAGGATTTATTACAATAAGAAAGTCTCCGTTCATTTCTTTTATTCGCCTTGCTTCACTTACAAGTCCGGATGATACTATAATTTTTCTGGTCGAGTTTTCTAAAACAGTATTAACAATTTCGTCAACCTTATTAGGTAAGTCGAAAATTATAACGTCAAAAGAACTTCTTGCAAATCTTATAATATTCTCCACATCCCCAGGAGTCATGTCTTTTATAAAACTCAATTTAGGAGGGGCCTGCAGTATTGAAATATTTGGGCTGTATTCAATGAGATTTTTAAAAAAGCTTTCTTTTGTCTTTTCTTTTAGATATATCCCTATGTGAGGGATAACAGGCAAATCTAATAGAAAACTTAAGTCAGAACCCCCATCCTGAAAATTAAAATCTATTACAAGAATTTTTACGTTTTTATCAAACATTTCCATCAGCCTTTTAACAGTAGTAGTCTTCCCTACTCCGCCTTTTACGCTCCAGACAGAAATTATTTCCTGTTTTATTACTTTCACTTTTTTGTCGTTTATCGTGGTGTTTTTCAAATAGTCTTTAATATTGATTGCGTTATCAAAAATTCTCGAAACATCAAATCCGTCATTTATTATCACATCATATTTTTTCTGTCTTACCCTTATTAAAGCTGACTCAAGAGATAAAGCAATGTCACAAGGTTCCCTGTTTTTTACTGCCTCAATTGTTTTTGGATTATTTGATATGAGAAGGTTCAAAAGCATCATCTCCTTGCCTAAAAATTTTTACATAAAAAAATAAAGACACTGAAAACAGATATTTTTTGTTTTCAGTGTCTTTAAAGTGAGGAGAGTTAAGGAATCTCCCGCAAGTAGGCTAACATGGTAAATTTTTAAGCATCGCTTTCGGTATCCTCAGTCATCTTATATTTTTAACTTTAGTGTTTTTTGTATATTTAACTGCTTTTGCAGTCTTTTTGCTGCCGGTTTTTACTGCTTTCTTGTTTATCTCTGTATTTTTAACTGACGTATTTTTCTTCCTTGATACTTTTGTCTTTTTAGCTGACTTTATATTTTTATTTTTCTTTGTTTTCTGAGATACTTTTGTATGCTTGATTGTACTTGTGTGTTTAACTGCCGATACAGCATGAGAAGAACTGCCAGCTGTACTTCCTGTAGTATTTGCCAAAGCTGAAAACGGAGAAACAAGCAAAGCTGAAATCAAAGCCGTCGCAATTGCTTTTTTGAACATTATTACACCTCCAAATGTGTTTAAATTAATTATACCAAAAAAATGTATAAAGTTTGTAAAATATTTGTTACCGTTTTGTTAACGCAAATATCCAATTTTGCACCTTTTGCGAAAATTTAATTTTTAAGTTCGTACTGCGGTATTATCTTTTCATAATCTGTCCAGTGCGGAGACTCTGTATATTGTACATCCTGCACTGTCTGATATGTTGTTGTTGTCTCCCAGTGTGAAGTATCCTTCCAGTATCCCGGTTGATCCACTACTGTTTTCCAGTAGCCTGGCTGGTCTACAACTGTTTCCCAGTAACCCGGCTGATCCACTACTGTATTATATTGTCCCGTGTGTATTTTAACAGGAACAAATATAAGATCTATCATACTTCCATAAGAATAATGGAATATTGCATTTGGAACAGAAAAAATATCTTGCATACCATACACTGCAAATCCTGTTAAATTTCCGTTTATATATGTTGCATCTTGTATTAATGTAACTCCATTTGGAAATATTATTAAAGACGAATTACAGTAGTTATAAAAATGAAAACCATTAGGATATTGGTAATAAGTATCATTGGTAACGTATATAGTATAATAACCAAGTCCAATACCTCCAAAACCGTAAGCATACCAGTAATAACGACCATACCAATAATTGTACTCCTGAAAAAAGGGCACATATTTATCCAATAATATTTCTTCCTGATGCGTTACGGGAGGAACCCATACCTGATGAGTTACAGGAGGTACCCACTCCTGATGTGTTACGGGCGGTACCCATTCCTGTGATTGTACCCATACTACCTGAGCTACCGGTACCTGTCCCGTTACTGCCGTGTATCCGCCTTCATATACCCATTGCCTCGTTAAACTTTGGTTTGTACTGTTGTCCTGCATTATTGCAGCACCAGATACTCCATTGCCCTGTGCAGGGACATAATTAGACCAGCCGGAACTCTGTATGTTTGAATCGGGTACAGGAGTTAAATTTGATGTATCCGCAAAGGCTGATATGGAAAACAAAAACAGAAAAACAATCACTGCAACTACAAATGTTCTTTTCAAAAAACTTCACCTCCTTATAAAAAAATCACACCCTGCAGGGTGTTAATATCTTACAACAGCAATTATTTTGTCATCTTTTACAAGCATTCTTACAACGTCGCCTGCTTTAAAATCATCGGGGTTGTATTTTTTGATGTTTTTAAGGTTGTCAATAGTCTGTTCCGTTGTATTTTGTGTTGCAGAATAAAACTTGCCATTATTTAACGTAATTCCGTCATTGTTTGCTTCTTTTACAACGTCTATTATTTCAGTCCCGTCTTTTTCTTTTGTTTCTTTGTGGCCTGTATAAATCACGAGATATTTTTTATCACCTGATGAAACAACATAAGCCTTATTCCCTTTTTTAATATCCGAAACATCACCTGCTGCAATAATTGTATCATTGAGATTTATCTTGTTATTTCCCACTGTTACTTCACTGCCTTTTACCTCTTTTATTTCCTGCAGCTTTTGTGTCTCAATCTTTTTTGTCTGTCCGCAGCCTATTAAGCTAAAAGTCAAAAGTGTTATTAAAGCATATACCACATATTTTTTCATTACCATTACCTTCCTTTCTATTTATTTATTTTTTTAAGTGCTGCTCTTCCCTCTACGGAAAAAATTACGTAGTTATTTCCCGGTTGGACATCCTGTAGTTCGTAGTGAGATGTGTCAACCCACTGAGGAGAGTAGTATTTAATAGGCATATTCTTGGGAGCAATCATACCGACATCCTGCCAGTTTTGCCCATCTGAAGAAAGCTGCCATGTTTCATCAGTGTGAAGAATCACGCTCCCGTTTGGATCTGTTATTGAAGCTATAAATCCTCCGGGATTGCCGGGAACTCCGTTTACTTCAAAAGAAGAAGCCGGTTGCCCATTTTCACCTAAATTTATTACATACGCTTTTACTTCATGTGTACCGGCAGGCAGCTGAACAGTTACTGAATATTTTGTCTGCCAGTCGCTGCCTGATAAAATCTGTTTACCATCAATATATAGAGTAAACACATTATCGGCTGTTGCATTTACTGTAATAGTTTGCGCCTGCTGCAGAGAAAAATCTTTTTTAAACCAGTAAGCACCGACATTTTCAACACCCCATATCCATTTTGCATTGTTGTCTGTCCAGTCTTTTACATGATTGCCCCACAGCCCTGTACCGTATACATTAACCGATTGATTGTAAGCTGTTTGAGGTACATAGTTGTTTGTGTAGTACCCTGACCTCACTAAAACCTGTCTTTTCCCCGGCAGAACAGGTTCTTTGTATTTTGTCACTACATTTCCTGTAATTACTAAGTAGTTACCTTCAACATGTGCAGAGGCATTCTGTAAAGTATATCCTTTGGACTTAAAAAAATTTATAGCTTTATCCGATGCTATCTGCAGTAAATTTGCATCTATTTGCCCTGTTGAATTTAAAGGTTGTGATTGATATTGATATATTTCCCAGGCTGCTTTATTTGCTGCCTCGTCTGCCATTTCGTAAATACGGCTCCGTTCTAGAATAAGGAATGTAGTATTGGTATGGTACATATAAAGCATCAACGCTATTACAAAAACAAGAAAGAAAAATATAAACGCTGAACTGCCTTTTTTATCCTTCAGAAGTTTTTTCATGGTCTTTCCTCCCATATTTGACTGCTTGAGCCGTAAACCGTTTTAGTCTGAAGTGGAGAGAAAAACTGCGGTACGGGAAAAGAAACCTGAACTGTTATCGGATCTCCGGGATTGTTGGGTGTCTGTATCATAGTAACCTGAACTTTGTCTTTCCATCCCAGAATAAATCCGTTCCCGAAGTTTTGAGCAGTCTGAACTGCCGTTGCATAAGGCATAGGACTTCTTGCTGCCGATCTTGCTGTTTCAAATGCTGCCTCATTTACGGCAAGTTGCAAAACTCCAAGTACAGTAAGCTGAAGGGCCATTGCAAATAAAAACATAAGAACTGGTATTAAAGAGGCAGCTGCAACATATTCGGAAATTCCTTTTTTGTCTTTTAAAAGCCTTTTAATCAAACCCAACACCTCCTAATAAAAAAATAGGGGGGAAATATCTTCCCCCTATCCTTTGTTTATTGTCCCGATGCGACGCTTTGAAACATGGTTGACATAGCATTTAATGTATTGTTCCAGAGGTTGGATATTGTAGTTCTTGCCTGCGGTATTGCAAGAACTGCTATCCCTGCTACAAGCGCTAAGAGTGATGCAACAGCAACATATTCATTTAATCCTTTTGTGTCTCTCTTTAATTCTGCTAGTACTGTCATCACTCTCTTGTAAATGTTGAATGTGAGCATATAAAACACCTCCATTAAAATGGTATTCAATAAAAAAAGGACATATTTAAAAAGGGTATGTCCTTAACGTCCAAATATATTTGAAAAGCTTACTATAAACGGGAAAACTACAAACACAATAAGAGGAATAAAAAAGCCTATAAGTACCGGAATTGCTATTACGTTATCAAGTACGGATGCTTTTGCTGTCTTTTCGTTTATTCTGTCTTCTTCAATGTCTCTTAAGAGCTCTTCAAGCTGCTCTGCAAGGCCCTGAGACGTTTCTGAAGTCTTTATGAGTATTTTTACGGCACGCTGAAAGTATTTGCTCAGACTTTTTTCTGCAGCTTCTTCAAGGCTCAAAGAAAGAGCCATACCAGCATCAGCTTTATACAGCGCTTCCTGTATTATTTCTTTCATATACCCTTTTTTGTTTTCTACAATGTACCTCATTATGTTTTCTACGGGCATTCCTACAGAAAGGCCTGATACAAACGTTTCAAGGATGGCAGGAAGTTCATTGTCTGCCATAAGTCTCTTCTTGTATCTATTAACGGTATCTCTGTAACTTAGATACATTATAAAATTCAAACCGACAGTTAGTGCTAAAGCAGGTTTAAAAAGAGCAGAATTTAAAATAAAAAGAGTTAGTAAGAGAAACAAAGAAAAGCCTAGTATAAGAGAAAAAAAGGAAAACAGCTCAGCGGCAGAGGTTATGTTCATAAAAAGTATTTTAATCTTTCCAACAGCCTTTATTTCTCTATCTATTCTCGAAAAAAGATCTTCTCCAGTCATTTTTTTAATTGTTTTTTCTTGCAAAAGCTTCATTTTTTAATCTCCTTTCTTTATATTGAGCTTATTTGTTTATCAATGGCTTTAAATACAAGAACTGTAGTTATTATATAGCTTAAAATTATATAAAGAAGTACAAATTTTCCTAGTGTTGTGGAAAATGCATCCGCATACATTTGCCCTGATGTATAGGTTGAAAGCATTAAGAGAATTGTAATCGCAATTATCATCACTATAGTGCTTTTTGTGCTCTTCATAAATGAACTTATTTTGTTGTTCTGCCTTATTCTTTCTTTTATTTTGGTAGACATTTTTTGGCATATATCTGCCGTGTTTGCTTTCATCTGTCCCGCAAATACCATTGAGTCCACCCATGCCTCCACAAGAGGACTTCCTGATTCTTTTGCAAAATCTTTCAAGGCTTCATATAGGCTTATTCCTGCATCAACTTTTGCTACAATCTTTTTGATTTCATCTTTTAAAGGATTTTCTGTGGTATCTATTACCTTTTCCAGAGCATTTACGATGTTCCCAGATATTTTTAAGTAGTCTGCTATATCCTGAACAGCTTCACCAAACTGTAAATTAAATTTAACGTATCTTTTTTGTGCAATTTTTTCAAGGATGAGAGGTACGGATATAAAAATTAAAGCAGGAGCTAAAAATGCCCATAAAATTTCATTTTTAATAATAAAGAAGGCGAATAAAAATGCATTTAGAATAAGCAAAATCAAAATAAGATTTTCAGCATCAATCTTTTTAATTCCCGCTCTTTTGAGAAGAATGTCAAAGTTATTCAGCACTCTCCCAAAACCTAAAGTTTCTAAAGTGTTAAATTTCCTCTCTTTTGGTGCTATGAGCTGTCTCTCCATTTTCCTTATTATTTCTTGTTTTTTGTACTCTTTTAGCAGGTACAAAAACATTATGATGGAAAAAGCACTCAAAGCAGTTATCAGTGAAAGCAGCACTATCAATTTATACACCTCACTTCCTGCTGGTTTAACTTATTTTCCTGAACAGAAAAAGAAGGTTCAGGCAGTTTTAAATTTTCTCTGTAAATTTCCAGAATGTCATTTTTTATTATTTTTCTGTACGCAAGTTGACGTCCTCCTCCACCTGTAGAAGTAGAGGATTCCCTGTATATGATATATACAGAGCGGTTGTGTTCTGCATCAGAGCATACATTTCTGCTGCTCATCATCTGCTCACACGTAAGGCTGCGTCAATCAGCCCACCTCTCATGGTTCGTTTCCCACCCATGAGAGCAACTGCACTGTTACCATGCAGTCAAGAAGCTATTCCGCTTATCGCTTTCGCTATATTTCTCGCTGCATTAGCATCTATGTGTCTTATACTCCCGCAGAAAGGACATTTGAACATTCTTCCTTTCGGTCTTGACGTAAATTTATGTCCACATACGCTGCATATCATGCTTGTATTGTCTTTGTTCACATATTCTACTTCTATTCCTGCAAGTATTGCTTTGTATTCTATGAACTCCTGCAACTGATAGAAAGACCAGCTCTGAAGACTTTTGCCATTATCCTGTCTTTGTTTCTTTTTTTGTTTCATCTCCCATCTTGCCCCTGTCAGATCTTCCATTCTTATTTTTGTTATTCCCTGCTCTTTCGCAAAGTCTATTACTGCCCTGCTAATCTTATGGTTAATATCAGTTACAATCCTGTGTTCTCTGTCTTCTGATTCTTTCAGTTTTTTATACGCTTTTGCCTTCATAAGCCTGCTCCGCAGGCTCTTGAAGTGTCTGCGTATATATGCAAGTCTTCCTCCTGAAAAGAATAATGTCTGCCCTTCCGTTTCTGCAACAAGTATGTTTATCAGTCCTAAATCTATTCCTATTATTTTTTCTCTTCCTTTTGGCTTTTCTTCAATACTTATTTCTATACTTAAATGTATATACCATTTTCCACGTCTCTTTACCAACATTGCAGTGCCTTGTTTTACTTCACCGTTAACCAGTTTCTCAAGATAGTCATTCTGTCTTTCACTTGTCTCAATCGGAACACCTATTCTTTTCTCCAATGTAGGAAATGATACTTTCCAATTGCCGTTTTCTTTTTCTACCTTGAAATTCTGGTTGTTGAAGTTACACCATAATCTCTTGAAATGTTTCGGATCTTTCTTTGCATTAATATCTCTTATTGCCTGTGTCAATACTGCTGATGGCAACGGTTCAGAGTACGCTTTTGCCTGTCTTGATGTTTTAGGTCTATCCTTCTTCTCCAGTGAGATATATTTATTGGCAAAAGCTGTTACTCTATCAGTCATCAACTGATACATCTTCTCTTTTTCATGTGTAGGTTTATACAATTTCAGTTTTATTGTTATTATCTGTGTCATCATTTTCACCTCCTTCTTTTAGGAACACAAAAAAAAGAGAGACCGTATTTATGATCTCTCTTTTGCTGATTTATCTCCTACTTGCAGAGATAGGAGTCTTCTCGGTTATTTCTGATAAAGTACACACTCCTTTGATTTTTTTTTATTTTATAAAAACTCTAAGGCTCTTTTAAGCTCTGAAATGTTAAATTGCATAAAAAAAAAGAGGCAGTTAACCTGCCTCAAAAGAAAAACAAAACTTTTTACTTACCTGCTGCAAGGTTTGTAAACATGGTTGACATAGAACTCAATGTATTGTTCCAGAGGTTGGATATTGTGGTTCTTGCACCGGGAATTGCAAGAACTGCTATCCCTGCTACAAGTGCTAAGAGTGATGCAACAGCAACATATTCATTTAATCCTTTTGTGTCTCTCTTTAATCCTGCCAGTGTTGTCATCACTCTCTTGTAAATGTTGAATGTGAGTTCATTGTACATATAAAACACCTCCTAAAAAAAAATGGTTTCAATAAAAAAGGACATACTTTTGAAGTATGCCCCTTTTTCACCACTTAATGTATTTATAATCGAGAATGTAGTTTCCTTTTTCATCAATACCCCTGAGCTCTGCAACTTCTTTTACTGCACGTCCTATTACATCACCTTTTTCATCTTCTTCAAGACCTATAAATACAAGCACATCAATTGCTTTTGAAATAAGCCTTCTTATTGTTCTGTCATCTATGTTTTTGAACTCTTTTATGAGCATTTCAAGCTTATCCAGAGCCATTTCAACATTGTCAGCATGTATGGTTGTAAAAGATCCTTTATGACCGCTGTTAAGAACATTTATAAATGTATATGCCGATATTGGCGTTCTTATTTCTGTCAAAATGATTCTGTCCGGGTTTGCCCTTAAACAGTCATAAAGTATGTCCTCATACGTAATAGCTTTTGCTCCTTCTTTTTCTTCCCTTGTTTTAAGATAAAAAACGTAAGGAAGAGGCAGTTCCATCTCTCTTGTGTCTTCCAATACTGCTACTATGTGTTTGGGCTGAATGTAATATGTCAGAGCATTTGTAAATGTGGTTTTGCCTGCTCCCGTTTCGCCTATAACAACAATGTTTCTCCTGTTCCTGACACACATCTTGAAATATTCTGACAGGGTGCCTCTGAAATTTTCTTCCTCTTTAGTGCGCTTTTTTATCATTTCTATTGTGCCTATGCTGTCATTTAACCCCCGCAGTCCATATATGAGTTCGTCAAGGCTTTTATTCAAGCTTGTATGTTTTCGTATAATTACATAGGGTTCCAGAGCTTCCGGGGGAATTATTACTTTTACACGGGAGCCGTCATAAATCTCGGCGTCCTTTGACGGCTCCGCATAGGAAATGTTTTGCCCTGAGTTTGCTATTATTCTTTCGTATATTACTCTGACTTCTTCCATGCTTGCAAAACCGTTTTCGTCATCATATTTTATTCCGTTTTTTACATACATCAGCCTTGTCCCAAAGCTTATTATGTCCGTTACTCCGTCCATTTTGAGGTACTTTTCGAACGGCCCAAGCATGTACATTTTGTTGTATACTTCTTCGGCAACAGAGTAGAGATTGTCAAGGTAGTGTGGAAAATTCTGTTCAAGATATTTTCTTACTTCCAGCCTCAATAATCCCTTTAAATCATTTGTATTTTGATTTTGATAGTTTAACATTTGAGGCCTTACTGCATTCACTATTAAGTCTACATCTATTTTTCGAGCAGTATTTATTAGCTTGGAGCGTTCTGAGAGGCCCATGAGTTACCACCTTCTATTGTAAAAGATTTTGAAGTTCCATAAATACCTTCTTTCTCTTTTCTTCTTTTTCTTGGTATTCCTCAATCGTCTTCTGTAGTTCTATTATTTCTTCTTCTTTTTGTTTTATTATTTCTTCCTGCATCGATATTCTTCTTTCGTATATCTCTTTGTTTTTAGCAAGGATATTTTTAATTTCAGCAAGAATTGGCTCAAATTCATCTTCATATGGATTTTTACAGGCTTCCGGTTCCTGTTCTTGAGAAACTTCAAAAACTTCCGGTTGATTTTGTTCCGATACTGAAAATTCATTTCTTAATTTTGTTTTTTCTTCTTTAAACATATTTTCACCTTCTTTAACATTATTAATCAAAGCATCAATTATTTTTCTAGGATCTATGGGGTTTCTGTATATGTCATTAATTCCAATTTCTTTAGCAGTTTCTATAAGACTGTAATCTGAGTCTCCCGCAAGGAGGATTATCTTTTTTCCTGCAGAAATCAGGCTTTTAATATAATCCTTATTTGAAATATATGAAATTATCGCTGCATCACATTCCGCAAGACTGTTCACCGCCTCAAAACTTGATTTGAAAATGTCATCAAGGTCTTTGTAACCAGTATTGATATAAACTTTCATGGGATAATGTTCACTCCTCTCGTATAATATGATTGTAATTCACATCAAAAATTTAATAATAAACACATAAATTAAATCCTTAAAAACCATTTTTACCCTGGTAAAACAATCTCATAATTAAATCTCTCATTTTTTATTTAAATGGTCCTTTGTCTCTGATAAACTTAAAAGTAGAAGGTCCCTTTTATGTTTACTGAGGTATTTTTGGCTCACTCCTGTGGCATGCTGGTAAATCAGCATCACCACTCGAATAAGACTGAACCTCTGGAGTTATTTGAGTAATACATACTCGTTTGTTGTGCCTCTTTAGCTTATCTGTCCATCGCTTGAGCATCGATGGTCAGGCACCCTATAAGCTAAATCTGAGCACTAATCACGGCGAGGGTGTATTACAAATAACTCTCAGAGACAAAGGACCTTCAAAAAACTTTTTACAAAAAGGAGCGTGAATCTACCATGAGCTCTACACTTATCGTTGGCATTGATATTTCAAGTGAATTAAATGCTGCTTCTTTTATTGATGAGACCGGCAACCGCTTAGTGAAAAAAACTTTCTTCTTCCCTAATAATTTGGATGGCGCTCAGCAGCTTCTAAACTTTACTATCTCTCTTGCTCAACAATACAATATTTCATCCATTAAATTTGGCATGGAAGCTACTTCACACTATGCCTGGCATTTGCATACTTTCCTAGCTTCTTCTCCTGAACTTGCTCCCTTTAATCCTCTATTTTACGTCATCAATCCTTCTATCATTAAATCTTTTAAAGGCGCTTATATACATCTTCCTAAAACAGACTCCATTGATGCAGCTGTTATTGCTGAATGTGTAAGATTTGGACAGGTCAAACCAACTCCTCTCCCAGACTTGAGATACGCTGCACTGCAAAGACTTACTCGCATGCGTTATCATATCGTCCGCAGCTTGGTCCGTGAAAAAAATCGAGCCCTAAGCCTTATTTCTTTCAAGTTCTCAACCTATCCTTCAGAGTGCCCTTTTAGCAACATATTTGGTAAGGCTTCCTTAGCTATCATTGAAAATTTTACTCCTGATGATATTGCTTCCATGCCTCTTGATGACCTGATCGACTTTATTGTGAAAAACGGCAATAACAGACTCTCAGACCCTACTCAAATCGCCAAAACTTTAAAAGCTGCTGCTAACAGAGCTTACAGGCTTCACCCTGATCTTGCTGAAGCAAACGACTTAGCTCTTTCTATGACACTCGAAAATATTCGCTTCCTCGAATCTCAACTTAAAAAGCTCGACGGCGAGATATCAAGACAGCTTAAAGCTTTTTCTCAAACTCTAACTACTATCCCCGGTATTGGAGACGTCCTTGCTGCTGGTATCATCGCCGAAATTGGTGATATTAAAAGGTTTAATAACGAGGCTGCTGTTGCCAAATATGCTGGCCTCATCTGGAATAAATACCAATCAGGTAATTTCAATGCCCAGGATACTTCTTTGGTTAAGTGTGGTGATCAGTACCTGCGATACTATCTTGTTGAAGCCGCTAACTGTGTTAGGGTGCACACAGTGAGGTTTAAAGACTACTACAACAAGAAGTATCGCGAGGTACCTAAACACCAACATAAACGTGCCCTCGTCTTAACTGCTAGAAGATTAATCCCTCTGATCTTTGCAATGCTCAGCAAAGGTCAAATATATCAAGAAAGAGGTGTTGCTAGTATTTAAATACTTTTTTGTTAAAAATTAATAAGGAATTTAGTTCTGGAACTTCCAATACCATTTATTGGTATATTGGAAGAAGGGTATCTTTTTGTCTTTTTGCCCTTTAAATGTCTCAAAAAATTTTTAATTACCCCCTTGACATTTTACCGTTTGTCTCGTATATAGAACACTTGTTAACTTTTCTGTAACAAAGTATCAAATTAACGAGGACTTATTGTGATTTTTTTACCATCTATATGAATTTCCACATAAAATAATTTTTGAGCCCATTTATCGGATATCAATATTACATTATCTTTCACAATCATTTCATCTAATAGCACGTATTCTTTTTTTATTGTTGGTTCTTTCTTCATAGTTATTTCATTCAATAAATTGAAGTCTCTTTTACTTATTATCACTTTTTTGTTTTTATTATCTATTACAATTATTCTGCTGTGTTGATTATCATAAATAATCAAAAGAGAATTTTCCGGGTCATTATAAATTTTGTCTTCAGATATGCCTGATGCCATTGCCACGAAATCTGCAGGAAGATAAAGCTTATTATCAACAATAACAGGTGCTGTTTTAAGGGCTATTGTGATGTGTGAACCATTCGCAGGGATAACTCCCAGTTCAGCCCTGGATGAATCTATCCAGACGCAGCTGGAAGGCTGGTAAGCAAAAAAATACGCCAGACCGGCAAAAATAAAAGTAAAAAACAGTATTGTTTTCAATTCAGAACTATCTTCGAAAAATTTTTTCGTTTTTTGGGTTAAAATATTGAGATTAAACATTAAGAACAGCCCCTCTCTTCTAAAACTTTATTTATACGTTCCTGCAGGCCTGGTGTTATCTGCCATTTGTCTACATACTCCACAATTTCATCAAAGTATTTGGACGGCAGAAAATCGTAGCTCATAACATTGTATCTGTTTTTGAGTTCTCCCCAGATGGCATTGTACAGGTACCTTGATGCTTTTTTGTATTCGGGTGTTCCCGGTGCTAGGTAACTTTTCACTTTATCTCTGACATGTTTTGTAAGCTCTTTTTTCTCAACTGCATCCAGATATACACGTTTGTCAAGAATTTTTTCTACGTTTAAAACACGGTCTTCCATGCTGTCAACTTTCATGTTGATGTCCTTAACTTTTACCGCAATTCCCGCTATGGCTCTATTGGCATTGATCTGACTTTCTGCAAGCTGTTCTATCAGTTTTTCATAATCTGTATTTATTACATCTGCCTTACTTCTTTCTGCTAATTCCTGCATTATTTATCTCTCCTTTCTAAATAAATTACATTCGTGCCTTTTATATTGCCTTCTATGGCCTGTCTGACGTCATCTACCCAGCGCTGTACAGTTTCTACCTGTTCAAGCCATTTTTCTTTCTCTGTTCTGCTCAGCTTCATAAAATGATCTCCAAGATATACTAAAGGCGTTACTTCTTTTAAAAATTTGTTAACAGTATATTTGAAATCCACAATATCCAGAAGTTCTACTGGATTCGCTCCGTGAAGATTTTCAATATGATGTTTAAAGGCCTCAAGTTCCTGTTCTTTTGATTTATATTCGTTATATAGCTTTTCATACTGCTTTTTGTAACGTTCTGCTTTTTCTTTTAAATTTACATAATCAGGTGGTTCTATAACTTTTTCTATTATTTGAGGAGGTTGATTTAAAAGTGCTTTTTTCTGTTCTTCAAGATAATTGATGTGATTTTGGAGCTCTTCTATTTTATGTTCTGCTTCCTTCAGCGCCTGCTTCATCTCTTCGTAGTCGTCAGGAACTGCTGTTTTAGGTTCTATATTATTGAGCCGTTCTTCCAGATGTATTTTCTGCTGTTCCAGATTCTGTTTCTGCTTTTCCAGTTCATAAATTTTGTTTCTCATTTCTTCTATGTTTTTCCGGAGTTCCATTATTTCATTTCTGCTAAGTTCAGTTAAAGCTTCTCCAAATTGCTGATAAAGCTCTTTTTGCTCCTGTGGCTCAAAATATGCAAGCTGCTCTCCGACTTTTGTTGTCAGTTTGCCTTCTTCAACAAGTTTTTGTAATTCAGGTATTAAGTCATTGAGTTTTTTAAGTTCACGTAACCTTCTTTCTTTTAAACCCATTATTTCAGCAAGATCTTTTTGGGAAATACTGGTTTGTAATTTGGCGCTGAGTGCCGAATTATTATCCATAATTTGTAATTGGTTTTGCGGTTTACCTACTTTTATTCCATATATCCTTTCCAGTTCTATTACACATCTTGCCAGCTTCATGGGATTTAAATTGCCTATGCCTCTCTGTCTTAAGTTTGTCTCAATTAAATCTTTCAGCATCCAGTCCTCTTTTGTTAATCCATTTCTATCCTCATATGTTTTTATTTCACACGGTACTTCTTTTAAACCTATTTCTTTCGCTGCTTTTAGCCTTTGGTTGCCTGATATAACTATATAGTCCTGTGTTACTATGAGGGGTACTATTATCCCGCTTGTTTTTATGCTTTCTACAAATTCCTGCCAGCGCTCCCCTTCTATGTCGTCAAAAAACTCTCCGTTGCGTGGATGCTCTTTTAACAAATTAATATCTACCATTTGCATAAAAATTCCTCCTCTTTGATGTTGTTTCCAAAAATAAAAAACAGGTATTAAACCTGTTTAATTCTATAATGCTATATTTTTCAGTTCATCATCAAAAAGGTTTTCTTCTTCTTTGAGAAGTTCCAGCACTTTTTTTGCTATTTCTTTTGGCCTGACATTCTAAAAAGAAACATTAAAAAACTCGCAATGCTTTATCGTAACTTTTTTACCATTTTTTATAATACTCACTTTAAACAGCTTGCTTAACCAGTTTTCAGACATTAATACTGTGTTATTTTTTAAAATTATTTCATCTGAGAGATTAAACTTTGTTTGATCTATTTTTATTGTTTTTTCTTTGCCGATTATATAAAGTATTTTTTCGTTGTCTTTGTTATCTTCGTTAGCAATAATTGATCCATTGTTTTCGGTATTTTTAATAGAAATAACCAAAAGTAAATTTTTGGAATCAGTAAAAATTCTATCTCGTGATACCCCGGCTGCCATGGCTACAAAATCTACCGGAAGATACAGCTTACCATTTATAATTTCAGGAGCAGCTTCAAGTTTTACCGAAGTATATGCCGGTTTATCAAAATAGTGATTTCCCAATTGGGCTTCTGTAGAACCAATCTCCATGAAACTTGGATAGTTACAGGTGGAATGCATACCAGAAAGAGCAAGAAAAATCCAAAAAGGAAGCATAAGAAAAAAACTGTATAACAAAAATTGTTGAAAATCAAATTCAAAAGAGGTTTGATATTTTCTGCTGCCTTTTTTTATGTTTGCTAATTTTGCCTTTGACATAAAGTTTTCCCCTTTTGCATATTTTTTGGTTTCATATACACCGGAATATACTTTACTTAAAAAAGAAGCAGGGACATACCTAAGTTGTCAATTCTCAAATTAAATCTCCAAAGATTTTCAAATTATAATGGCATTTTTTAAGTGCATAAAAGTATTTTTTCTCAAATTATTACAGCCTGATTAAAAATTTTTTTCACTTTTTAAGAGCATTACCGCTAAAATATGTTAATATCTGTTATTGGCAATTTGAATTAATTGAGGTATAATAAAAAATGAGAGTAGCGAAAGCTACTACTCTCATAAACTGATTTCATTTTGTGCCTGGTATATTACTTCTTCATCTATTTCTCTTAGCCTTTTAGAATACGCATAGAGTAAAGAAGCTGTTACCAGGTTATTTATTATCCTTGGGAGCCCTTTTGTTAGAGAATATATTGCCTCATATGCTGATGGTGTAAATATATCATCCATCACTCCAGCTATTTTCATTCTTGTTTTTATATAATCTTGAATTTCTTCTTTTTTTAGCCCTTGCATTACATACTTTATAGAAATTCTTTGCCTTAGTGCACTGTTTACATTCAAGGCTAGTTTGTTTCTTATGTGTGGTTGTCCTGAAAGTATCAATATATACGGGTTTTGAGAATCCATATTAAAGTTAAATATTATTCTCAAATCTTCAAGAACATCATTAGAAACCAGTTGTATTTCATCTAATATTATGACAGGAGTTATCTTCTGGCTGTAATAAAGTTCTGTTATCGCTCTTTGTATCTGGTGAAAGAGCGTTACTTTTTTGTATGAAGGTGTTTCGCCTAAAATCATAGCCAATGCTTGATAGAATTCTCTCACTGTGAGTGTAGAAAGGGCAAAGTAACATGGTTTAAATGTAGAACGATTGAGGCTTTCAGCATATCTTCTTAATGCGGTAGATTTGCCTGAATCGGCCTCCCCAACAACAAGTCCTATACCCCTTGTTTCTTGTAAATATTTTAGCCTGGCATTTAATTCAGCAATGTCTTCACTTATGTAAAGGTCGTTTACACTTATCTCTTTAGAAAATGGATTAAATTTCATTCCAAAATATTGGGTAAACATTGTAAACACCTCTTTTTTTAATCAATGATATCATTAAAGGATATTACTGGGGAATTAGGTTTTGCCGCAAAATCCACAGTATCTTCATTTTCGCTTACAACCTTTCTGTCTTCGATATATTCTACAGGAATTTTAGCATTATCATGAAAATTTACCTTATACGCTTCCCCTACTTTTTTGCCTTCATGAAAAAGTAAAAGGGGTGTATTATCCTTAAGCCACTGCGGGTCATATCTGACTTCTAAGCGCATACCTTTAAACTTTTCTTCTGTTTCATAAAGTATATTTTCCACTTTAAGTGTAGCATCTTTGTTTACTTTACGATTTACTCTTATGAGAAAACATTCATTCAACATATCTATGTCACCACACATATTTACCCTTGATATTTGAGACATGAAAAAATCTAAAGGACTCATGCCAATACTGCTGTGTTCTTTTCGGTTGTAATCCTCCTCCAACCATTTAAAAAACATCATATTAAGCTCATCTATACTCTTTATGGATGTAGGATCTATTGTGCTTAAAAATCTCATTCTCACCGTATGAAAGAATCTTTCTACTTTCCCTTTTGAATGAGGTGAAAAGGGCTCAGCATGAATAAGAGATGTACCTAGTGAAGCACAGATATAATCCAATTGAGTGCTTCTATATATCTTTCCATTGTCAGTGTAGAGCATTTTGGGTATTCCCCTTCTTAGCACTGCTTCTTTAAATGAGTCTCTTAAAGCTAAAAAATTCTGGGTATAGTAAAAGCGAGCATAGGTACACAGCCTGGAAGCATCATCTATATATGCAATAAGGTACGTTTGCCTTTTTGTTTTACCTTCTTTAATATATGGCCCATACATGACATCAGTTTGCCACAGTTCATTGATGTATTCATGGGAAAACCTCTTTGTTTTACCCTCTTTTTCTTTATCTAAAGATTTTACAGGAATGTTTTTCAAAAACCTATAGAATGTCGAAAGGGATACTTTATCCGGTGATATTATTCCCTCTCCTATCAATGTCTCATAAAGAAGTTTGTTTGGCATTTCAGGATGTTCAAGCTTCTTTTGCTTTATTTTCTCTGAAAGTTCAAAGTCTATCTTTCTGTATTTGCCTCTGTCGCTTCGATAACCCAGCTTTAACGCTTCTATACCGCCTCTTAAATACTGATATAGCCACCCTCTAAGTGTCTTGGGAGTATATCTTCTCATTCCAAGATAAGGTATCTCAATAGGTTTATCGGAAAGAGCATCAAAATATTCTTTCTGATTTTTTACCTGTCCGTTTAGCACCGGACTTATCAGTGAAAATCTCTTTAATGCTATAGCTTCTCTCGCTTTTTCATCAAGCATTTATATGTTCCCACTTCACTTTTTTGATTTCTTAATCGTAATTTTAGCTCATACCTGGGGGACATTAAAGGAAAAAGTTATGTTGCTAAGAAAAAATCAAAATTTTTATTTAAATCTTTCGGATTTAATGCTAAAATTATGTGAGAGAGGCCAGAAATGATTTTTGGCAATGAGCATAAAACCGTTGGGAGAAGAGTGGTACAAGCTTTAATTTCCAAAATCTCTCTGGCCCTCTCTCTTTGTGAGTCAGTCTCAGATAACTTTATGTAAGGGTCTATTTGCCTTAATCCGTATATGATAAAACTTAAATTATTCATTATCCTTTTGGTGTAAAAATATATATGCTGTCTTGAAAATAGTATGGTGGGAAAGTTTCTTTTTAAGTCACTTATGAAAGAACTGAGAGTTTTTTCTCTTGTAAGTGTCTCTTTTAAAGACTTTACAATCATATTGAAAGAATACTGAAAATGGGGAAGACAGAAATCAGGAAGGTAGGAAAGAGTTCTTTTACACACAGGACATATATATCTTCTTATGGCTATTTTTATACAGTTAGGTCCATCTAAATAGTAACGGTAATAAAACCCGTGCTTTTTTAGTTTTACTCTACACTTGCAATCGGGATAAGGACATCTATCTGGTGGGTCAGGAAAATTGTAATCTTTACCTTTATGTAAATATTCTTCAATGTTATCAACATGGAAAATTATTTGCATAAGTAACCTCTCCAATTAAAATTAATGCTAAAGGAATCTGAAAAAATTTTTTTAAATTCCTTTAGCATTAATTTTATCACAAGATTATTTAATCTGAAAAATTTTATCGGTTTTGGGCTAAATTAATTTGAGAAATGACACTAAGTGCCTCTGCCTTTTCTTTAAAAGTTATGTAAAAAACAGGTATTGGGCCTGTTTAACCTTACAATGCTATGTTTCTCACCTCATAGTCAGAAATGTTTTCTTCACCTTTAATCAGCTCCAGCACTTTTTCTGCTATTTCTTTTGAAGTCAATTCAGCATCATTTTCATGTCCAATTACGTACATTGCTTTTTCTGAATAGGTGGTTATCAGAAACAACGCCACTGCTTTTTGAAGTTCTTTTGTTTCTGCCTGTCCTCGCTTTACTTTAATTACTGCAATTTGCCTTTCTAACAGCAAATCTATACTTTGCATAACACTATCCGGATTGTTTTTTAATTCCTGCTTTAATTTGGAGTTATTGCTCATGCTGTTGATATTTCTAATAACACTGCTCATGAATTCAGATTTGTTGAGAAATATTATATCATCATTCTCTGCCAGTACATTTTTTACAATTTTTGATAATGTCGGTATGAGATTTGGTGACAAAGGAACATAATTCTTGTACCGGTATTCGGCAAATCTTAAGGCTGCCCGATATTCCAGTTCTGCTTCTTTCTCCAGCAAACTGCTCAGCTCTGTTACCTGTTTTTTTACAGCCTTTAGAGAAACCATGCTATTCCTCCTTTCTTTTGAAAAATACTATTTTACCACTTCTAGCCTTTTCCTCTGCGCTTTGATAGAGTTTCTCAAGTTTATCAATAAAAATCAGTAAAGTGGTTGAAAAATCGTTATATTTGTAATCAGGCAGTTTCTCAATGTCCATAAGCTCTAATATGCCTGTTGCATTTGCAATAACCTTTTTGATTTCTTCAATAAGCTTATCTGCAAGCTCACACTGCTTTTTTGCCTCAATTCCGTACTGCTGTTTCAGCTGTTCCAGTTCGTATCTTATATTCTTAACTTCTGCTTCTGCTCTTGCTTTTTCTTCCAGTGCCTGTCTTTTTTCTTCAATGGCCTTTCTGCGAAGTTCATCAAGTCTGTTTTTTTCCTGCTCAAGTTCATTGAGACGCTTTGTTAACTGTTCTGACTGCTCATTAATTGTTTTTAATGTGTTTTTTAATTCCTGATAGTCATCAGGTACTTTTTCAATCACTTCAGGCTTTATTTCTGCAATTTTCTTCTCAAGCTCCTCTTTTATTTCCTCTGCTTCTTTCTTCTGCTTTTCAAGTGCTGTGATTTTGTTCTGCATGTCTAAATACTGCTTCCTATATTCCTCCATCTGCTTTCTTAAGCTCTCTATTTCACTTCTTTTAAGATCAGCTACTGCATCACCAAGTGTGTTGTAAAGTTCTTTTTGCTGTTCAGGTTCAAGATATGCAAGCTGCTCTCCTGCCGATGATGATAGCTTACCTTGCTCAACTAAAATTTGAAGTTCAGGAATAAGTTCATTTAATTTCTTGAGCTGTTGTATACGACGTTCAGTTAATCCTATGTTTTGAGCAATTTCTTTTTGTGAATTTCCAGAAATTAAATGCGAAACAGTTTCGCTTTGATATGAAGAATTTACCAGTATGTTTTTTCTATTTCCACCTCTTTTTACACCATATATTCTTTCCAGCTCTAAAATACATCTTGCCAGCTTCATAGGATTTAAATTGCCTATACCTCTCTGTCTCAGGTTTGTTTCAATTAAATCCTTTAACATCCAGTCCTCTTTTGTTAATCCATCCCTGTCCTCATAGGTTCGCACCTCGCAGGGTACTTCTTTTAAACCTATTTCCTTTGCTGCTTTTAATCTCTGGTTGCCGGATATAACTATATAGTCCTGTGTTACTATGAGAGGTACTATTATCCCACTTGTTCTTATACTTTCTACGAATTCCTGCCAGCGTTCTCCCTCTATGTCATCGAAAAACTCTCTGTTACGTGGATACTCTTTTAAAAGGTTGATGTCTACCATTTGCATAAAAATTCCTCCTCTCTGCTGTTGTTTCTAAAAAATAAAAAAACAGGTGTTAAACCTGTTAACTCACACAAAACTTTTGATTAACTCCTCTACGTGGTGTTTTCTCCAACAGCCATATCTGTACAAAGTATTTTTGTCAATTTCATCTGCTTTTGTCAGCATAAATTGCTTATCCGCTGGAATTTTTAAAAGCCATATTTTTGTCTTTTTATGATCTGGTTCTACAACTATTTCTGTATGTATCTGTATTGTCTTTTTAAATGAGAATATTCTTGTTTTTTCACTAACGGATATACTGATCTTAATTCCTTCAACCAGTTCTATAAATTCACCTTTTGTATCAAATTTTTTATCCAGTATTGCAGGCTTCCATGAAAGTTCTGTAAGTCTTAAATCTTTTAAATCTTTAAGCCATAAAACCGCTTTTTCTCCTTTCTGCTTTGAAGATGAAACTTCCAGATAATCAAGGATAAATCTGCCCGGAGTGTCTATTTCAGACAATAAAGTTTTCCTATCATGAGAAAGTTCATATACATAAGCTTTTATCTCTTTTACTCCCACTCTTTTAGCAAAACAAACCCTGTGTTTTCCTTCTACCACCCAGTAAGTATCATGATATTTTAAAAGCTGAATTGGATCTTCCTTAAAGAAAGGTGTTTCTCCGGTAGAAAATTTTTCCCAAAAACCGCTGCATCGACTACTTTTCATACATATATCCAGATATTTTGATTCTTTTACCGTTTTAGTGAGTGCTTCCATAATTTCTTCTTCAGTGTTTGTATAAGGATCAAGGCCCAATTCTCTCAGCAGTTTGCACCTGTTTCCAAGCTGTGTCGGAAATTCTTTTATATTGTCCACTTTAACAATTTCCAAACAAGGTTTTGAAAAAGGGAAAGACATAAAAAAACACTTCCTTCCTCAGTTTGTCAATTAACATCGATAATTAGTTTAATATAAAAAGTATAAAAGAATCAAATTATTTGTTCTCTTGAAACTACATGTTTGAAATATCTGTCCCAGTCATCATAATTCTGCTCAAACAGCTTCATTTTGCAGCCGGGATATTTTTCTGCTGCCTCCTTTATTGCATCTATAATTCCACTGCCGTATTTTTCACCTATTGGTCTTAAAATAATCTCCTTATCTGCTGTCATTATCACCAAAAGTGCGAATACTTTTCCATCGGCTAAATCAGGTAAAATGTTCAGCACGTTCTCTAAATTCGATAAGTCATATAACATGTTTTCTCTTATTTTTTTCACTTTTCTTAACTCCTTTCTTATCTGGTTTTCTCAAAATAAATAAAAGAGGCGTTTTTTTGCCTGCCTCTTTTATTCCAGTTCTAAAACATAATCGAAACTTTCTATCCGCTTTGTATCTAAAAAAGAGGATGCTTCCGGATGCTCTTTCAGGTACTGCTCTATGTTCTATCTGAACTTTCTTTTAAATTCTCTGTCAAGATAGTTATCCAGCTTAACAGAAAGAATTTTTAAAATTGTGAAAAATGTAATAAACACTAACATAACAGCAGCTCTGATTAAAAGTGAATGTGAATCTGTTTCAATTAGAACTGCGAAAAATTTTTTATAAGCTATTGTTATTATCAAAAAGTAAATACCAATTTTATGTACTTTTATTTATTTTTTTATTACTTACTTTTTCTAAGTTTGTGAACAATTACAATAATAAAGTCTAATTTACAAACAAACTGTAGCTGTTTTTGTTTTGTATTATCTTGATATTAGCCAAAAAAATTTCATGCAAATCTTTTGCTGAAACAAAAATTTCATTATCACACACTATAATAGGATTATTTGTTTTTATTGCTTGCCCTTTAACATAAACTGTGTTGGTTTTGGCATCTATTTTTACTACTTTTTTATAAGCTAAAGCAGCTTCGTCTTTATCATATTGATACTCAATATGATAACTTTCAAGTACATATCTTATGGGTATGTATATTTCACCATCTTTAATAAAAGGAGATATATTCATATTACGAACGTTGTATTTTTGATTAAAAAGTACATCAAATAAAAGATCTCCAATATTCATACTGCCTAACATTACTCCTTCTTTATATTTTGTTTGCCCAACGGTAAAAATACACCCATTAGCCTGTTCATACCAATTTGAAAGATACCAAGCGGTTGAATAACCTATTACAAAGGCTAACAACAAAACAAGTATTTTCTTCACTTTTGATCTCCCCTTGCAGTTTGTGTTTAATAAAAAAATATATACCCATACAAAAAGGCAGGAACACTCATGTGAGCATCCCTGCCTTTTCTTTAAAAAGTAATTGTCTCTGTCTGTATGTTTGTCTGCTGCCAGTTTGGATTGGATGTCTTAAAGCCGGGATTACTAGAAGAGTTCTGATTGTCTTGGAAGAACGTTGCATTAAAGCCATTTACAGGTATATGAACATATACGCAGAAGTATTTATCAGTTCCATTGAGATACAGCTTAAAGTACAGTGTTGAGTCTTCCTGCCCTGCTTTCCTATACATAAACCTGAATGTTGCCTGTTGATTTGCTATGTCTATGTTCTGCATAACTGGATATTCTGTTTCCCAGTTGTCATCTGCTAATACATAGTCCGTATATCTGTGTATGTTGTGGAAAGCTACCACGTTTGTCACGTATGCCGGTGTCCTTACTTCATGCGGGCCGTCGGGTGTATCTATTATTGAGCCTATCTCTACGTTTTTCCATTTGATTGTTATATCCATATATGCAGGATAACCGTTCGCATCAGTATGCCACTTTGTATATACAAAGTTTGGCGTCTTGTTTATTGTTATGGTTGCGTGCACATCGTCTGCTGTAAGCTGTCTTACAGGAAATACGTTACCGGAAGATGGTGTACTGCCGTTTGAAGGCGGAGGGTTCACTGTAGGAGGATTGTTGTTCTGTGAAGAATTACTGTTCTGAGGAGGAGGTGTTGGAGATGTTCCGTTAGAATTATCGCCCGGTATTCTGAACGTTGCTATACCCGAATGTGTTGCATAGTTTAGAACTTCATTTACAAAGGCCTGGTAGTTATCAAATTGATCCAGGAAAATAGCTGCATCTCCTACACCAGTAAAAGCATCTGAACCAAAATAGCTTACTAATTCGTTGTAATATTGTTGTAATTTTGTCATTACAGGTGCATTTTTGTCTAAAAGTCCTACTACTTTATCTGGAACAGTTATTCCATGCTCCTGTAAAATTTCATCAATAGCATTATCAATTGAAGGATCTCCTGTTATAACATATCCCGTTTGAGACTTCCAGTTCCAGTTGTTTGCATACTGATCTGTTTTTTTGGTAAATTGAAGAATAAATACTCCGGTTTTATCATCATATACAAAGCCTGCCTGTTTCAAGTAATCAATTGTAGATTGATCGAGAGTCCTATAGGGTATTACATAAGCTCCGTCACCTGCCCAGCCCCCCTGAAACTCCGTTGCATCAAGAAGTAGTGTTGAACCGTCGGGCTTTTCTACCTTCAGTGTACGCATATCACCTATTATGGTTGCGTTACCTAACATTGTGGAGTTGGTAGTATTACTATAATATGAACTAATATTTCCGCCGCTTCCACTGCCGTCATATCCGCTGTAGGTGCTTCCGCTGTAGTTCCACCAGCCTCCTGTTGCGTTTATTGCAGCTGTAACCGCCTGCATTTGTCTTGAGTCCGAAAGAGCAGAAGTGGGTACTAGTCTGTCTCCCATTCTTGTAGCACTTGTTGTAGAGACCTGTCCGTTTGATACTGTTATCAGTGTATTATCTGTACCTGCATAGTAGTAGTTTGTTCCGTTTATTGAGTAGCCCGGAGTTACTGCAAGTGTTTCGGTTTGACCTGATCTTGTTGCAATTGAGGTATTTAACTGCCCTCCGCTTGAAGCAACTTTTTGCGGAGGCACAAGATGTCCGTTGTCCGTCATTATTCCTGTTGTTACATATGTTTGTCCTGTTGTGGGATCGGTTACCTGTATTTGATTTCCTCCAAGCCATTTTACTGTTGTTCCATCAGACATTACATAGTCGGCATATGCCGGCACAATGCAGGAAAGCAGGAAAATAATTAAAACTGCTGCAGCAATTTTTTTCAAAAAGCTCACCTCCCATTAAAAGCTTTATCAAATAAAAAAGGACAGGTTTTTTGTTACCTATCCTTTTTTTAACAATTTTTATTCAATTTAACAATTTTTTATTTCTTCTTTAGGAAGTTCAGTTATTTCTGTAATTTCGTCGATATTCATTCCTCTTTTTAACAATTCTTTAGCTACTGCCAATTTAGCTTCTTTCTCTCCTTCTTTTCTTCCTTCTTTTCTTCCTTCTTCTATCAACCTTCTAAAAGTTGCTGACTTTTCTAGATTTAGCATTTTTATCACCGCTCTAATTTAATAGCTTCTTTATTTCTTCTTTGGAAAGTTTGGTTATTTCTGCAATTTCGTCAATATTCATTCCTCTTTTTAACAATTCTTTAGCTACTGCCAATTTGCCTTCTTTTTCTCCTTCTTTTCTTCCTTCTTCTATTAGCTTTCTAAAAGTTACTGACTTTTCTAAATTTAGCATTTTTATCACCTCCACAAACATCTTATCAATAATTTCCTCTTCGTACACCAATTCTGCAAGTATTTTGGCTCTTGCAGTCACTTCCCTCTTTCTTTCCTGCTCTAGAGGGATCTTTTTTATCATCTCTGCACATTCTTTTAGATAAAGTTCTTTTTCTTTTTTTCTTCTCTCTTTGTCCATCAAAGGAAGCAGCGTGAACAGTTCGTAGTAGTTAGTCTGTGTTATCTCATTAAATTTTACTTCTCCCACATCTATTATCCTGTACCTGTATCTCAAAAAATTTTCTTTTCCAAAATCAAAATCCACTCCATCAGCCATATTTAAGTTGTTTTCACCTATGTACACAACAACCTGATAGGGAACCAGTTCATGTTTCTCCATTATTTCAACAGCATACCTCAACATCCTGTAAGGCATCTCTTTGTCATTATCTGACTGAAACTCTAAATGCACAGCAATGGTGTTTCCTTCTTTTGTAATACACTTGAAGATCATATCGCTTTCTCTCATTTCAACTCTTGGAAACTCTACATTAAGCTCCTCTATTTTAATATGCTGTATTCCTAAAAAATAGCTCAAAATATCATCCGTTAAATCAGAAAACATATCTTTCAACGTTATATCGTATTTCCCCACGATTTCTCCCTCCGTTATTTCTTATTACAATTATACCATACTTAAAAAGAAAGGGACAGACATTTTTAAAGCCTGTCCCTTATTGTGTCTATCCACTCTAAATCCCATTTCTGCGTTGCAGGGTTATAAACTCCGTCGTATGCTGCAAGTTTCCATTTGCCGTCTTGCTTGACAAGCAGTGCATGAGCATAAACAGTTCCCCAAGTTCCAGGATCGTTTGGTCTGTCAGTCTTTTGAGTTACGGAATAATATACGCTTGCAATATTGCCCATTGTTGATATTCTTATGACTTTATATGAATCAGGTTGTATCCAGATAGCTCCTAACGGATAAACATAAGTTCCATCCGAAAGGTTTCCGCCTCTCAGCAAAATACTGTCAACTACACCGTATTCATTTCTATTACCAAAAGCTCCTCCAATGGTAGGCCCTTTATGTCCGTCTGTGTCCCATACGCCCATTTTAGTATTTTTGTAAATATACATATCAAGGTTTGGTAAAAAGCCGTTTTTACAGTACCAGAGTCCGTCTGAACCCTGATGAGGCATTTCTTCTATGACCGTAGGTTCTGTCCATGGATATAAATTATATTCCGTTACATAATCTTTGGCTTCCTGCTGGTATTCTTTTATTGCATTATCAACAGAAGTATTGTGTCCGGCAGGTTCAGTCACATAATTGGGTATCCAAGCCTGTGAAAACTTCGCAAAAGCCTGCTCCGCATGAGATATTACGTTTATTGCTTCCTGCTCTGTCAGATCGCTTGGTAAAAGCCTCATAAGTCTCATAAGCATTACAACTGCGTCTGCCCTGTTTGCATATGCGTTTGGCCTGAATGTGCCGTCATCGTAACCTCTCAGTATTTTTAACCCTACTGCATTGGAAATCGCTGCTGAATATGGATCATCATTTGGGTAATCTTTGAAATTTAATGGCACGTTTGCTAAAGGTATCTGGTACGATGCTGCTGTATTTGAAAGCCATATTGCTATTTCTTTTCTTGTTATATTACCGTTCGGATTGAATGTGCCGTTGTAATAATCCAAAGGTATGATATTCTTGTTTACAAGCTGCATTATAGGTTCATAGTACCAGTCACCGCTCTTTACATCATTAAAAGGGTTCTGTGATGCAGTGAGGTTTAATCCGAGTGCTCTTGAAAGCATTGCTGCAAACTCTGCTCTTGTCAGCGTGTTTTCAGGTTTTAATGTTCCTATTACCCTGCAGGTAACTGTTCCAAATCCGCCATATTCTCTTTCAGCCGTTGGAGGATCTGCAGGATAGCCGTGAACTATCTCTGCTGCCACTGCCAGCTCTAAGTCAGGCATTGCCCAGTAAAACTGTCCGTTTGGTTCAGTATATTTGTAAAAGTCCTGTACACCGTAAAAGTCTGCTGCAAATGCAGGTACTGATACTCCTAAAACAAGGATTAAAACCAGCACAAAAGATAAAATTTTTCTCATTTTTAAAAAACACCTCCATTAGAAATTTTACCACATTTTTCTCAAAATAACAACTTTATCACAGCTTCTTCAAGCTCAGCTAAAGCTTCATTTATATCATCTTTTGTTACTTTCTGCCCAAGAAGTTTCATTATGCCTTTTATTTGATTTAGAGCAGCTTCCTCTTTTGTTCTGTCCGGTTCTACAGCCGTACTCACTTTGGCAGTTTCTTCAGAAAAACTCACTTTTCCTTTTAAACCAAGGAAATATTTTTGTACATCGGAGAATTTGGCAGGATTTTTTACGGCATTTACAACCTTTTCAGGAGTTATAGGGTCAAATACAATGTCGTATATACCAAGAGCCAGCGCATAGCCAAGGTGCTGATTGTTTTCTTCTTTTCCCGGTAAAAGTATTACTCTTTTGTCTCTCTGCCTCAATGCAAACAAAAAATCTTTAAATGGGAGTTTTATGTCTTCACGTGGTGCCAGAATAACCGTATCATACAAATCTTTGCTCTTTTCTTCTAAGAGATAATCTGCATAAAAGATTATTTCTGATTCTATTTTATTTTCCTTCAGTTCGTGTTTTAACAGTTCATCCAGTTTTTCTATGCCTGTGCATATAAATATCATCTTACAGCACCTCTTGAGACGGCTTTAAAAGGTTTTTAAGCCTTTTTTGAATGCGTTGATATATAAAAATATGTCTTAAGAAAATAACTTTTATTGTAAGGCTTTTAAAAGCCTCACACAATTTTATACAGCCTTATTGTATGAAAATCTTTCTTCCGTTTCTTTTCTGTTTTCTACAAGCTTATCCACTATCTCCTCAGAACATCCCAGCCCTGCCATCTCCGAGATGACAAGGGCTTTTATTAAGAGCTTTTCTTTTTTGGTTGAGGGTTCAAGCTGCTTAATTCTCTCAAACAGTTTGTGGAAAAAAGCAGTTTCAAGTTCATCCATTTTTTCCACCTCTATTTCTTCTTTATCCTTTCTTGTATTTTTTCTTTAGCTTCTTTCACCTGATTAAAAAAGTTTTCACGTCTTTCCTGCCAGCCTTCTGGAAAATAAGCATCGAAATGAGCACTTGTGAAACCACCTGTTGGATCAGGTGTATGGCTGTCGGTTTCGCCGGAACTTTGATTTCGACGTAAAGCTTTCATCCTAGCAGCTCGATAATTATACATGTCCACATAATTTGAAAATTGCTGAATTAAAAGGCCTATTAACCACATTATTAGCAGATTTTTAACAAATGGATGTGCATTAATATAACTAACTGCTACGTTTATTTTATTAGGTAGATCTTTCCATTCGATAAATGTGAATTTCCATATATCGGAAAGATATTCGTTCGCACTTTTTACTGCTGTATCCCAGTCTCCGAGAATTGCTACAAACGCATCCATTATGAAAAATAGGCCGACAAAGAAGGCGAAAAAGCCTAAAACAGCAATGATTGCTCTTTTACCGAGCCAAACTCCGGCCTGATATACAACTACAAAGGGTACAATTATAAAAGTCACTATTAGCATTATAATATCGGACAAACTTCTTTTTCTCATAAAAACACAACCTTTCATAAATTATTTTTTATAGCGAGAACTATTAAATTCGTATTTATTAAGTACATCTAATTTATCGTTTAATATACTGACAATTTGGCGCAAATCATAGCTCCCTGTATGAGCTTCGTTAATCATATACCTTTTTCCGTTTTCTAAATCATATATTTTTATGCCTTTGTATTGCGACTTGTCATACTCGATTCTTTTAGGTTTCAAAAACTTGATTATTTGGTTGTTTCTATCAATCTCTGCAACCCAATGTTTCCCGCTTCCTTTATACTCGTTAAAATACACTTCTATTTCCATGTTAATTCCCTTCCTTTCACCTCTATTATACACTTAAATATTAATGTTGTCAATATTTAAAAAAATTATTTCCCGTATTTTTCACTGTACTTTTCTGCAATTGACATAACTTGATCTACGTACCACCATGCGTGATTGTAGTGCCATATTGCTCTTCTTAATGCATCTATATCGCTGTAGCCTTTTCCTCTGTACAGGTTGTAATTTGCGCTTAAGTAATGGGCAGCAGTATAAACCGCATCAGCAGGACTAAAGGGACTTATTATGCCGTCTCCGTCACCGTCAACTCCGTAAGCTTTAAATGTTTCGGGCAAAAACTGCATCATTCCTACAGCAGATGTATTGAAGTCCGGCAGATAAGGACCGATAGCGTTTGGGTTAAAGCTCGATTCTCTGTAGGCTATTGCTGCAAGTACAGTCCATGGTATCCCATATTTTTCTCCGGCTGCCTTAAAAATAGGAATCAGTTCATTTGGTATTTCGCCCGGCTTTATATCATATTTCTGCCAGTTAGGTACCTTTGCCAGAGAATCCGAACTGCTCATCAACCATCCAATATTTTCTTCATTTCTCATAAATGAGGCTGCTGTTTCCAAAAGCATTATTCTGTTAAGCTCTGAAATATAGTAAACTTCTCCGCCAGAGAAAGTTTTAATACCTGTGAGGTACAGCGACGGGTCTACAGGCTGACCGTTTTCCCTTATTTCGAAATGAAGGTGAGGGCCTGTTGATCGCCCTGTGTTCCCGGATAGACCTATAATTTCTCCCTGCTTTACTTCTTTGCCTGCTTCTACTTTTATTTCAGAAAGATGCCCATAAATTGTTGATAAGCCATTTGCATGTTTTATGACAACCGCCTTTCCATAACCTCCATATTCTCCTGCAAGGACAACAATGCCATCAGCCACGGCTTTTATTGGTGTTCCGGAAGGTACTCCAAAGTCTATTCCGGTATGGAATTCTCTGCTGTTTGGATTTTTAGGATCTTCTCTCATGCCAAAAGGAGACGTGACAGGATAATCTCCATCAAAAGGCTTTATTATTTGTCCGCCTTCAACAGTATATTCCTGTACAGTGAAATTACCTGTTTTGCTGCCAGCATATTTTGCAATTGCAGCATCCAGTCTTGTCCAGTCAGGATAAAAATCCATTCCTGTTTTTGTTAAACAAAATGTTTTTGTGTATTTTTTGTAATCTGCTGATTCTGTATGATTCTCCGTAAACTGAAGGGTATAGTGAAATTCATATATTCCCGCATAGGTATTTACATAGGATATGTATTTTTTAGGTGTTCTTACTTCATAATATTTTGTTTGCCAGTTTCCGTTTTTATCTTTGGTGCTCTCCCAAACTTGGGTTACTTCATCATAATCGAAGTATGTGAAAATAGGATTAAGATCTTTTGTTATGTTCACTATCATGTCTTTATCCAGAGTATCATTCCAGTCCCTTGCATAAAGCTGAAGAGCATAAGGTATTGCCCACGGAAGGAAAAACTGTTCTTCCATTCTGTCGCTGGACTGTACAGGAGGGTTTAGTGTAGGCATTATCTGCTGAACTGTTTTACCATTTGCTGCTACAGTACTGTCTTGATAAGTAGCATCAAAAATTCCTAAAACAGTAAATATACCAAAAGAAAGAAGGCTCAGGAAAATTAGGATTATCCAGAAATGGGGGCTTCTGATAAGATTTCGAATTATATATCTTTTTAAAGCGTTTTTTATATAATTTTTTAAATAATCACCCAATTTAATCACCCTCTAAAAAAAAGTAGCAGAGAAAAAGTAACTTTCTCTGCTACTTCCATCTGAACTCGTCAGGATTTTTTGATATGTTTTTTATCCATTCGTAACCTCTTTGGTTTACAGTCCTTATTCCTCTAAATACAACCTCTGTACCTTTGCCTCCAATTTCAGCAGTTTTTGTACCGAAAGGAGAAAAAAGTGTTGTGCCGATTATTTTGCCGGTTCCGTCTATTTCATGTTCGGTACCTGTTATGTTTTTCACTCTGTCATCTATACTTGCAGTTTGGATAGGTTTATATCCAGCTTCATGTGCTTCAATCTCTGTTGCAAAAGTTTTTACAGGAGTAATGTTTTCATAACCCGGATTGTCTGGCATAAAGTACACCATTTCGCCGTTTTCACCTATAACACCTTTTATGAGCCCATTTCCGTTTTTATCCACATATCTTTTTGTGGGATCGGATGTTGCATATTTATAGTTTAAAGCCTGATACCCTAATCCTGCTGCTGTGCCGACAAGACTGCCACCTGCTGCGCCTACGGCTCCGCCCAAACCTGCACCTATCGTTCCGAGATCTCTCATTGCCGATTCTCCAAGTGCAAGTCCCATAGCTGCACCAGCAATAGCTCCCGCAGCACCTAAAGTTCCTCCAAGTACGTTTCTTGCTCTTTCTGCCGTACTTAGAGCTTTTTGATACCTTTCACCCGGTCTATCCCTTCCTGAAGATGGAGCAGCAGGAATACGCTGCTGTATAAAACCTGTCATGCTTTTCCCGGAAGAAGACGGTTCGGATGAGTCAAAAGGTATCGCCTCAAGAGATGCTGCAGAAGGATAAAGTGGCGTTGAATCATAAGACCACGGTATTGCTTCAGGAGACGGAGCATACGAGTCATACTTTCCTTTTGTGAAAAGAGGTTCAGCTTCTACTTCTTCGCCTCCGTAAGGACTGCCCCCACCGATTCCACCGCCCGTACCGGTATTTTGTGTTCTGCTACTATTTTGATTCGGTACTTTTTGCGAACTGGTACTCCTTGCTCTGCTAAAACTGCGTCCTGCAACTCCTGCAATGGCTGCCATGCCCGAAAAGCCTGCCATGGCAAGACCGGCATAGAATTCTTCATTCACTCCTAAAAACTTTAAGAAGCCCATGAAAAGCTCTCTTAAAACTTTTGAGGTTGGAATAAGAGCAATCAAACCAAAAAGCTGTGCCCACCACACGGAAAAATCCGTAGAAACACCGGGAGAAACAAGCACTGCATAGATGGAAAGAACCAGTGCATGTGAGGACTGCATAAAAGCGTTTGATATTATTTCTCCTGCAACAAGTCCTACACCTTTGTTGTAGCCTGTAATACTCCAGCTCCACACTACGATGGGAACAACCACCAGCATAGCAATAAGAACAAATTTACGTATTGTGTAAAGGAAATTGAAGTATACCATCAGCCCCACAAAGGCCAGTTTTACCAAGGCCGTTGTAAGAACATTGTTTGTCTGTATGGCATCAATAAAATTCCATCCGCCCTGAGTGAATTTTCCCCCTGCATATGTCTGCATGAGGTTTTTAAAAACTTCTGTTAGATAGGCATTGGCTGTAAATATAAGCTTTGAATATTCAGGAAGAAACCATATTATGGCGTAGGCTAAAACTACAAGCCGCATCTTCTGCATAGCATCTGCTCTCTTCGAAGGATTTGAACCTGCAGACATGAGCCTGAAACCGTTGATTATCATTGCTATTACCGCAAGACCGCCTGTTGCAATTTCTACAGTATTGTACCATCTCATTGCTATATCCCACTCGTCTTTTGTAAACGGAGCAGTTTCCGTATTCGGGAGGTTAAAAACAAGCTCGTCTATTGTTTTAAAGCCAAGTGCTTTTATCCCGTTTACAAGACCGTCTATAGGCATAGCAAGCACTCTTTCTATAAACGTATCTGCATATGCAAAAACAGGAAACAACAACACTGCAAGAAAGATTAAAACGAAAACTTTACGTTTGTTCATTCGGATTTGTTGAAATAAATTCTTTCTCATAATCGGATGCCACCACCTTTAAAACTGTAGAATTTCTGCCTGCTTTCAGCAGAGCTTCGCCTATACCTGAAGATAAAAGGAATTCTCTTTCTCCTTTTGAGAGGTGGAATATTTCCTGTACTGCATCTATGTCCGTAGAAGACTGTCTTAAGAGAAAAACTGTTGCTGCATTTGTTAAAACCACTTTGCCCTGACCCTGAGAGGAATTTGCAAACTCTATAAAGCTCTGTGAGGCAATTGTAAGAGAAGTATTTCTCTTTCTTGCTCTTCTTGCGAGGTTTTCCAAAAAGTTTGCAGTATACTCATACTTCATAAACATCCAGGCTTCATCAACTATGACAAATTTTCTCTGTTTTATATCTTTTTTTACAAATTTTTCCCATACCCAGTTAGTTACTACATAAAGAGCATATGTCTTTAAAAATTCGTCCATAATCCCAAAAAAGTCAAAAGTAATTAACAATGCATCTTTTAAGTCAACATTTGACTGCCCATCAAAAAGCCCCATTGTACCTCCTCTTAAATAAGGCTTTAAAATCTGTGCAAGCTTTTCACCGCCGGGTTTTTTGCTGAGCCTTTCCGCAAAAGATGAAAGTGTAGGCATCTGTTTTGGACGAAGTCCTATATAGTACTTCCCGTCTATTTCCTGTGAGCTTTGTTCATACAGGCTTTCCGGGTTTCTTGTTATTCCACGTGCTCTGTACTCTTCGAGTACTGCTTCTTCTATAAGTGAAAGTTCATAGGCAGTAAGAGGGGTTTTGCTTATCTTCTCTATTATCATGCTTACAAGCCCTTTTATTTCATTTGCTTTCTGCAGAAGGTCAACAAATTCTATACCTGCGTCATCAACATCCGCTTCAATATCAAAGGGATTTATAACGTATCTGCAGTTAGGCTCCAGTTTTATATGAACCCCTCCCACTTTGTTAACAACGTTTTTGTATTCTCCGTCAGGGTCTATAAAAACTGTTCTTACTCCTAAAAGAGCACTTCTTAAAGCAATTAATTTCATCATAAAAGATTTTCCTGCACCTGACTGCGCAAACACGGCTATGTTTGCATTAGGCAGTATCGGAGGACCTATAAATGGATCGAATATTACGGGAGATCCTGTAAAAAGATTTATCCCAATAGGTATGCCCTGCTTGTGAGAATATTCCGGAGACGCAAATGGAAAAAGTGAAATAGCTGCTCCTACATTGAAGTTTCTTGATGAGTCTGCAAGGTAGTTTTCAGCTGTCGGTACAAGGCTTTTAAAGCCCTGCTCCTGCCTGAAAATTGCAGATCTTGCTTTTATAGACTTACTTGCAAGCACTTCTTCAAGAGTTTTTGAGTTATGCTCAAGTTCTGCTAAGTTGTCGCCGTATATGGCTACAACAATTGTTACGTAAAAAAGTTTGTCCCTGTTCATTTGAATGTTTTCACGCAAACTTTCGAGGCTTTCGGAAGCTCTCTGGAGTATTCCAAGCTCTGCAATATTTCCCTCTTCTGTATCTAACATGAGCTGTGACTGAAGCTGGACTATTTTTGCTGTCAGTTTTTTTATTGCATTTCCATTAGTTTCTGGGTAAATATGAACCGAAATGTTTGCATTTGAAAACAGCTTTAAGTCGTCGAGCCATCCAACCCTGACTGATGCAGGATAGTCTGTGAAATAATAGATTCTCACATATTTGTTATTAATCTGCATATAGTTTCTGTCTATATATATCCCATCGGGAGCTATTATCTGTTTTATATCAGCTACATGATTAAAAGGATCGTGAAAGTCATTCTCTTTTTGCTTTTCAACTTTCTGTTTTTCAGTTTTCTGTTTTTCATCCTTTTCAGGTTTATTGCCTCTTTTACTGAGCAGGCTGAATTTCAAGTTCCACACCCTCCTTCATGAAGCTTAGTGCGCCATTTTCTATAAGAGTAGAAGCATAAATTTTTGACGAAGGATTAAGCACTTCGTGTATTAAGTCTATAAGCTCGTTTGTATTTAAGAGTTTTGGATTTAAACCGCATTTTATTAAGCCTTCCATAACTATCTGTATTCTTCTTGACATTTCTCCTTTTGCTTTTGCGTAGTTGTTTTCTTTGTCATCGTAGGTTATTATGAGATAGTTCTGATTTATCATCGTATTTTCTGCGTAAAAAGACAAAAACCTTTCAAGTTCGTATTCGTACCTCAGCATTGATTCCGGCATTCTATGCCTGTTGGCTCTAAAAGCATTAAGCGAATCTTTCAGGTTAACTCTTTGTGTCAGAGAAAGTATTTGTATAGGAAAAGTTATGGAAAGAAGCATTGAGCCAAAGGCATCTTCTAAAGCGTTTTGCTCTGCAGGAGCAAGCAGAGCAAAGTTTATCGGATCAGATGTTATTACTGCTCTGTATCTGTGGCCTTTTAAAATAATAAAACCATCTTTTATGTCTTCAATGTCCAGAAACTCAGTGGTTCTTTTCAATTTCCACACTCCCCTTCCATACGTACTTCTTTTCCTGCAGGTAAAACTGAACATTGTAAGAAATATACTTATCAAGAGTCATGCCGTCTTTGTCAAAGTTTGCTCCCCAAAGTCCTAGCAGTGTAAATAAGATCCCTGGAATTGCTGCAATTCGTATATTAAAGTATTTGTACATTTCTACAAAGGCAGCTATTCCTAAACCTATGCCTATTACGAGGATAATAAACTGCCTTAATGAAAGTTTCCCGCCGAAGATTTTGTCTTCTTTCATTAAATCTAATGGCACCGGGTATATTCTCATCTGTATCACCTCTCCAATTTGTTGCAAAAAAAGAAACTGTTACAAAAAACAGTTTCTCAAAAGTACCTTATTTTGAATTAGTTACCATTGAAAAATGCAATTTTAAATTTTTATTTAGTAAGCCTTGACAATCCGATTTTTCCTAATCTACTTCCCATTTTTCAACATATTTGCACTATTTTTATTTCTTATTTCTTAAACTTTTTTTAAAATAACTCTTTACCAATACAATATACAAACCAATTTATAACCTCCTGCATAGATTGAACAGGACACTTATAGTTATTAAAGTTTATCATGTCCTGAATAATTTTGTTACCCTGTGAAACAGTTATTAACTTCTGTGAATAGGCTTCGTACAATATTCCCAAACTTCCCTTTAATCTCAAGCCATTAGCTTTGCAATAATTTTTCACACCAGTTATATCATCACTTATGACAATAAAATTATTAACCTTTGCAATTGCCAAGATTGCACTTTCTCCCGGGTGGAATCTTTTTCGTATTTTAGTGTGCTCTATAAATTCATCTGGAGTTGAAGTGTAGGAAATAACAAACTCCTTTAACCATCCTTTTGAAATAGCGTTAGATATGTAAGGTCTTAGTTCCGATTTGTCTTGACATTCCTGAATAACAATAGTGGGTATGTAAAGCCTCTGTTTGTAGAGTGTTTCAAGTATATTAATATTACCTGTTATAGCAAAGTTTGAAAACACATTTGTATCTATAACTGCTGGGGGATTAGTCATACATCCAATCCCCCTTTTCAACAGATTGCTCCTCCATTACATCACTTAGTCTAACATTCACTGCGTTTAAATACTCTTCTGCTTTTCTAATACTTATTTGTTCTAATTTTAAAGCATCTATAACTAATTCTACATAAGTTTTTGAACAATAAATATCATTTGTTGGCTGGTAAATTTGAGTGTTATAACCTAACCCTTTAGCTAATTTAGTTATAGAAACATTCAAATAGATAGAGGGGTCTTTTATATACCCTAAATCTTGCAATTTATTTATAATTGCCTTATAACTTACGCCAAAGTACTGCTGAATAAAAAGTACATCTGTAATATCCAACAATCCCTTTCTATTCTTCCTTTTTTCTGCTATTTCTATTACACCATCATCTGGCATTAAAAAATGAGAAGCAAATAAATCTGCCATAATTTCTTCTTGTTTTAAATCAGGTGAATTAACTATACAAATTCTATTTGTGATTTCAGGATTGTATTGGTAATGATACAATTCATGAGCAGCTGAAAAAATTTGATGTCCAAGAGTTCTTGAAGAGTTTATAACAACTAAACAAACATCTTTTCTTTTCCTATAAAGAGCGGAGATATGTGTATCAAGAAAAGGTTTTTTAAAAACGTAGATTCCAATACTTTCAAGAAGTGAAAATATATCAGGAACAGGTTTGAGTAGCCCTAACCCTAAGATATTTCTCATTTCAAGAGCATACATTTTAGCTTTAATATTCATATTCTTCAACTTCCGGCACCTCACTCAGTATCTCTTTTAATGCTTTAATATTAGACAAAAGCATGTTGCTCCATCCCATTATCTCATAGTCTTTAAATTCACTATTTGATTCTAAAGTTCTGAAGAAAAGTTCATCCTCTTTATCTTCTATTTCTTCAATTCCCGCTAAATATTCCAATGAACAACCATAAAGTTTCGATAACTTTTCAAGCATGGTTATTTCATAATCATCGTCGCCTTTCTCCATATTGATTATTTTATTTCTACTCACATTGAGCAACTGAGCCACTTTCTCTTGGGTAAGCCCTACACTTTTTCTGGCTTTTTGTAATCTTTCCGCTATAATCTCTTTCATTGTCCTCACCTCAATTTGTTAAATAACTTAAACATTTTTCAATAATATTATATCATTTTGTTTCTACTTGTAAACACAAAATTAATTTTTAACCTTTAAATTTTATGGAGAAAATAAAAAAACACGGCTAACTAGCAACCTATTGCCAGTAATATGAGGTTTATTTGTTTTTTGTATTTTTTTGATATGTTTTTTTTAGATATTCTTCCCTCTTTTAGTGCTTCTTCAGATTTTTCGAGTGAACTTTTCTTTATTTTAAACTCAACTTCTTGTTTGCATACTGGGTGATATATTTTATTTACCATTTTCATCACCCCCTTCTATCTACTTTTAAATAAAAAAATTAGGACTATCATAAACGATAGTCCCAACAAAGTGACCTCTTTATTATTGCGGTTTAAATCCAAGCGCAACTCCAACAAACCACTTTGCCCCAAGTGCAACAATAGCTCCAAGTATAGCCCACAGAAGTCCCGTCATCGCCTCAGAGCGCCTTACAGGGTTTGTGGAGCTTGACATGATTTTGTAGCCGTTCCATGCGATGAAACCTACTGCTACAACCACTGCAACGTCCATAAGGGCATTGACAATATTCCAGATAAAGTTTTTTATTCCGCTTGTATCAACAGCTGTAACACCATTATCTGCATATACAGCAGCTGTTAAAGAGTACATAAAAACTGTAACAAAAGCAAAAAACGCTTTTATTTTTTTATACATAGATTTCACTCCTTCCGTTAAAAATGTTATTTAAATGACTGGCTCACAACCTGCAGTACGCCAAAAATAGTCGGAATTGCATAGTACAGAAGCACTCCCACTGCAACTCCTATCATGCCTCCTGCTCCTGCACGTCTTAAAGTAGATGCATGGAATATACTGCCAAGTATGAACATTATGATTGACACTGTAAATATAAATCCTGCAAGAGGCATAATGATGCTACTAATGACCTGAGTTAGCACTGCAAGCGCATGTGCAACTTTTACAGCAAATTCCTGAGGTGTTACCGGATGAATGTTTGCAGGTTGAATAGGTGTTTGAGGCATTTTCCATCACCTCCTTAAAAATAAAATGCAGGCTTTTAGCCTGTTTCAAACTCAGTTTTGTTTTTCTTTAAAATTACTGCAACAGTTGAAATACCACATAAATCCCATTCCAAACACTAAACCTATAAAAAGGCCTGTTCCAAGTCCCGCTGCAAATTGGTACGTATTTATCATCTTTATCATCTCCCTTTTTGAATTTTAGTCATGTAGAAAATCCAGTAAGGCATTTTTAACTTTTTTGTTATTTCTCAATCGCTGTAAAGCTCTCTTTTCAATCTGCCCGGTACGCTGCTTGGAAATATTGAGAATTTCTGCTATTTGTTTTAGTGTCATGGGTTTTCCATTTAAGCCGTAACGCATTTCCAAAACACTACGCTCTTTTTCAGGTAAGGTTTTTAAGCATTCTCTTAAGGCCCTTTTTAATTCTTCTAATGTATAACTTCTGTCAATTTCATCTTTACTCTGTTCATCCAAAATAATATCTAATAGTTCCGTGTCATAATCTTCATTTAATTGCTGATTTAAACTTACTGCAGGTTTTTTTAAGTTTAATAGATGTACGACTTCCTCCGTTTTCATTCCTGTTTCTTCAGCAATTTCTTCCGGAAAAGTTTCTCCTTTAACCTGCTCAAGCTTTAGCTGAGCCAACAACACCTGATTAAGTTTTTGATAAGTTTTTATGGGCAAATGTATTGTTCTGGAACGTCCCCATATATAGCGCTGGATTTTCTGTTTTATAAAAAAAACTGCATAAGTAGAAAATCTGTAACCTTTTGTATGATCGAAACCTTCTATTGCTGCAAGCAAGCCTATAAATCCTTCCTGTATTAAGTCATCTAATTCTACTCCGTAAGCTTTTGAAAAATTAACAGCAATGTTTATAACAAGGCCCGTATTTCTTTCAACTATTTCATCCCTGGCTTTTTTGTCTCCGTTTCTTAATCTTTCAAAAAGCTCAAATTCATCGGTTTTTTCTTTAGTTAGCACGTTCACATATCATCACCCCGCTTTTGAAAAACAGGTTTAAAGTCTATCTTTCCCACACAGCTTATCTTCAGGTAAAAATAAATATTATTAAAGAAATGACCATCAATAATCCTAATAATAAAAAATTTAACCACAAAGGAGCCAAAAAAGATGTAACAACAGTTAATGGTACAATCAAAAAAAGCAATATTATCCACAACCAACAGGGCCAGTGTATAGAATCATATATAGAAGAAATTGAATAATATAAATAAAGGGGATTTAATACTCCTAAAAATGCCCTAATAAAATACAGTTTGGAAAATCCAAATAATATAATTATTGGTATTGCAACTGGCACTGCCAAAAGTCCATAAAGAACTGCATAAAAAAAATTTGTTACCACAAGTAAAAAGGACTCTTTAAAGAAATTTTTTTTTGTAGATTTTTACACATCTTAAAGCACCTCTTTGTTATTTATTAATTTATGCAAAGCTTTCTTCTCAATCTGCTCAGTACGCTACTTGAAAGTATTAAGAACTTCTGCTATTCCTTTTCAGTATCATAGATTTTCCATTCTATTGCCATACAACTATTTTGACAAATTCCATAGTTCCCATACCAACCTTCTTTCCCAGTTCTTTTGCTGTTTCATTAGTTATAGTTTTTTTATCGTATTGCACAAAACTTTTATATGGAATAACGTAAATGGAGTTGTGTTTCCAGAAAGCAAAAATTAAAAAAGCCTTCCCGCCGGCTTTTTCAAAGTCTGAAAGGAAAGCTTTCTCTTTTTCAGAAAAATGAGATTCGGTAAGCTGTATTCTGTCTGAAGTGGTTTCTTTGCACTCCAGTGCAACAGGAATGCCTTTTACAACGCCCAGAAAATCCACAGGAGCACCCTTTTTAGGGAAAACTTTGCCTCCATAATTAACCCATAGAACATTCTGTTTTAAAAGAATTCCCTGTCCTGACAGTTTTAACTGTACAGCCATGTTTTCTACAAATTCCTCGAGTGTGCTGCCTTTCTGCATATTTAAACATCCTTTCTTTTATTTATCGCACAGCAGCAAAGTTTTCGTTATCTGTCCACATCCGATCAAATTCCGTTTGACATGCTTCTACAAAGTTAGGATCGGTTATTACGACAAACATTTCGTCATTCTCTTTGCTTGCTGCTCTTGTGTAGTTGTAGCTTCCTGTGGTGGCTGTTTTTCCGTCAATTACTGTCATTTTGAGATGCATGAGGCCAGGATGTGTATTAACTTTTATTGGTATGCCTGCCATTAGAAGTACATTAACAGCATGTTTTTGTACTTTGTTTTCTGCTTCCTTTCTGTCAGTTATCACTCTGACATTTACTCCTCTTTTGTGAGCTTCTACTAAAGCCTTAACTATGTCAGGATTTGTAAGACTGTAGATTGCTACATCACAAGAGGAATGCGATTGTTTTATTAAATTAGCTAAAACAGGTGCAGGGTCTTGTCCTGCTCTTGGAAAATAAACTTGAATTCCTTTTACAGAAACAGCAGCATTATCTTTTGATTTATAATCTCTTGACTGATAATTGTGTTGTACTTTATGTGAAGGTACATCGTATCTTATTTGATCTGAAATTGTAGTGCTGCAGGCAGTCAAAAATAATATTAAAATTAACAGCAGAGATAAAAACTTTTTCATTTTTTCATCACCTTTCATTGTTATTTTAATTTTTTACAACTAACGTTTCTGCAATCATATCATGCAGAGCCTGTTTTTTCTTTGTCCATCCAGTGCATCGCCTTTTTGCATGTATCTACATCCTTTCTTAAACCCTGTTTTAGATTAATAACAGCAATAACAATGCCCAAAATTAGAACTATTATCAGTAAAATAAGATTTACCCTTAAGTCCCACAAGATTAGCGTATTGTTGAAGGTGGGAGTTATTCCATAAGGTTGAAGCATTTTTGTAATCCTATCCGCAACATTAAGCAATTGAAAATCGATATAAACTTGAAGCGCTGTCAAAACAAGAAAAACTATAACTATAAAAATTCCCATTTAATATATCTCTCCTTTTTTACTTATTCTTTTAAAATAGTGGGTTTTTCATCCAATACCCATAGCTTAACATAAGCATTTTTTATATATGGGCTTACAACAAATTTCACTTTATCGCCTTTTCTGTAAGTACCGTCTAAAAAGAATCCAAATTCTTCGTTGACAATTACCAGCTGCCAGTCCTGATCTATTCTTACGTCTGTAACTGTACCTTCCAGTAGAAAAGCGGGTTCCGGATTTTTGTAACCGAAAGGTTCAAAACTGTCAAAAGCCTTAACTTCTTCTAAAGATGGTATTCTTGTTAAAATGCCGTCCAAATCCCTTATTTCTTCTTTAGGCGGATTCTCTTCTGTGTATTTGTTCAATAAGCTCTGGATCCTTTTTAAATCTTTAATGCTGTATGAAACACCTGCTGCTGATTTATGCCCTCCAAAGGTTATATCTGTACGCTCAGACACATATTTGAAGGCTTCCATTAAATCAAATTCTCCGTAAGTTCTTACTGAAGATACTGCCCTACCGCTGTTGTCTACACTACTTACCATTACAGGTTTTTGAAATTTTTCGGCAGCACGACTCGCAATGAGTCCTGTTATACCTCTTGGACAGTTTCTAAAAACATATATTAAAAACTTATCTTCTTTATCCTGTATATGGCTTAAATATTGATTTACAAGCTCTAAGCGCTTTCTGTTCAATTCTTCAACTTCTTCAGCATTTGTACCGTAAAGTAAAAGCTCCAAACCCATTTGTGGACTTTTTAAACGCCCTGTAGCATTAATTCTAGGAGCTATCTCATAAGCTCAAGGCCTTTTCTGGCAATGTACCAGTTGTTCCCGTCTAAAGGAACAACGTCAGCAACAGTGGCAAGTCCTGCAAGCTGTATCATTGCAGGAGTTACTGAAAGATTTTTCTGCCTTAAAAGCTCTCTTGCAAGCAGATATGCCACACCTGCTCCTGCATAGTCCTGATATTTGTCCTTGTAAAGCTTGGGATTAAAAATTCTGTACGCATCGGGAAGAGGATACTGCGGTTCGTGGTGGTCTGTTATGATTAGTTTAACACTCAGCTCTTTAGCTGCTTTTGCTGCATCAACAGCAGTTATGCCGTTATCTACAGTGATAATTGTCTTAAAACCTTCTTCCTTTATCTGCCATACATGCTCAGGCTTAATTCCGTAACCTTCTTTTCTCTCCGGTAAAAATATTTCATTCCGTATCCCTAAAACGTCTAAAGCATTCTTGAGTATAAGTGAAGAAGCAATTCCATCAACGTCATAATCTCCAAATACAGCAATTTTTTCACTGGTTAAAATGGCTTTAACAATGTCAGAAAGGGGGAAGTCGCTGGGAGTTACAGGATACTTCCTCTGCAGTTCAATTTTTGTATTTGGATTATATCTCCAGAGCATATAAAATCCCCCTTTCCATCTGCTCTTTCTGTGTTTTAAGTCTTTCTTTCAAGGCTGTGTACCTTTTTGAGCTGTCGATTGTATTTACTGCTATTTTTATTGCCTGCATGTCTCCAAAGATTTTTACTGTGTTTCTTGCTCTTGTAACAGCAGTGTACAGAAGGTTTCTCTTCAGCATGATGTAGTGATTCATTGCAAGCACCACGATTACGGTATCGTACTCACTGCCCTGTGACTTGTGTATTGTTATTGCGTAAGCAGGAATTATTTCTTTTAGTTCTTCTTCTATCAAATCAATTAAGCGTCCATCAAAGTCTATTACAACATGCCTTAAGCCTTCTTCATCTCTGTAAGCTCTTTTCACGTATCCCGTGTCGCCGTTGAAAATTTCTTTTTCGTAGTTATTCTGCGTCTGCATAACTTTATCTCCAACTCTAAATATTTTGCTGCCGTACGCTATTTCTTCTTTCTGGGGATGTGGTGGATTTATTCGTTCCTGTATCAGCCTGTTTAATTCCAGCGTTCCTATGTCTGTCTTTTTCATTGGTGTTAAAATCTGCACATCATCTAATGTTTTGCCACTTTGAAGCTCTTTCATAAACTCATCTACAACCTGCTCCGTACTTACAAGTTCATGAAAGATAAAATCTTTGTTGTTGAAGCACACCATTTTGCCTTCTCTTATGAGTTTCGAGTTGAGGATTATCCCTGAGGTTTCTCCCTGTCTAAAAATAACATCCAGTCTTGTTACAGGTATTATGCCCGACTCAATTAAGTCTCTTAAGACGTTTCCTGCGCCTACTGATGGAAGCTGATCCATGTCTCCTATTATGACAAGCTTTGTATCGTTTCTCATGGCTTTAAAAAGGCTTGCAGCAAGCTCATTATCAACCATTGAGAATTCATCAACAATAACCACATCCTCATCAAGCGGATTGAGTTCATTCCTGAAAAACCTTACACTTCTGAATTCTTTATCAAATTTTGCCTCCAGCAGCCTGTGAACTGTCTTTGCCGGGTATCCTGTTACTTCTTCAAGTCTTTTTGCTGCCTTGCCTGTAGGAGATGCTAAAGCTACAGACCTATTTTGTTTCTGGAAGATATATAAAAGGGCACTGACAATTGTTGTTTTGCCTGTGCCTGGGCCTCCCGTTATGATTGATATGTTGTTTTCAACAGCTTTTTTTATCGCCTCTTTTTGTTTTGAACCGTATTCGATGTTTTTTACATTCTCTGCCTCCTTGATAAACTCATCAATGTTGTTTATTTTCCATGGCTTTTCATTGAGCATTTTAGCAATTTTCTCAGCAATGTACTTTTCACTGTAAAAGTTTTTGGGCAGGTACACTTTTCCTTCGTCGTCATAAAGCTCCTGTGTGGCTGTTAAATACAGAGCCTGATTTAAAACTTTCGTGTATCCTACTTTTAAAATTTTCTCAGAGGCTGCTTTGCACAGTGTTGTTACCGGAAGGTATAAGTGCCCTTCTGTTTCTGCGAGGTACAATGTGTATTTTAAGCCTGACTGAATCCTGTACGTGTTATCTTTCTCTATTCCAAATTTTGCTGCTATTTCATCGGCTTTGATAAAGCCTATTCCATCGACTTCTTCTGCGATTTTGTAAGGGTTTGCTTTTACCTGAATCAGTGTATTACTGCCGTAACGGTCGTAAAGCTTTTTTATCATGCTAAGTGAAAAGCCCAGAGGCAGAAGCTCAAGCTTTATTTCGTTGAATTCTTTGTTCTGTGTGATTTCAGCATTTACTGAATCAACTACCTTTTGCGGTATCCCAATTTCTCTAAGTTTTTCAGGGCTTTCTTCAATAACCTGCAAAGCATCCTTCCCAAATGCTGCGACTATTTTTCTTGCCCTTACCGGACCTATCCCTTTTATGTTCTGCAGGAAAATTTCTATATCGCTTTCCTCTGCCTCTCTGGACACTTTTTCAAACACGACTCTGAACTGCCTGCCATACTTTGCATGGACGTACCATTCTCCTATCAGGTCGAGCTTCTGTCCCTGCTTGTAACTACCCTGGAAGGTTGCAGTGAAGATATTATTTTCTGTCCGAACAGCTGCAACCGTATAGCCGTCTGGAGAGGAAAAAATAATTTTTTCGACTATGCAGTTTTTAATTTCCTGCAGGTTTTCTGTCATAGTTTGTTCACCTTCCTCAAACTACTGCATTTTCGCAAGCTGTTCAGGAGAAAAGTCTATTTCCACCTCTCTGCCAAACATGCTGAGACAGACTTTTATGCTACTGCCGTTAATTTTTGTGATTTTTCCAATAAAGTTTTCAAAAGGCCCGTCAATTATCATGACAGCATCTCCTGCCTTAAATTCTTCGTCTACAGTGTCTGTTATTCCCGCCCTTTTTATTTCTGCCGGAGTAATCGGCTCAGGCATATTTCCTCCTCCTACGAAATGTGTTACTCCGTTAACTCGTCTAATTGCTGATATGACTTCAGGAATCATAACGGCTTTAACAAACACATATCCGGGAAACATTTTTTCCTTAATCTGCTTTATTTTTCCCTTTACGGATACGGTTTTCTTCTGTACCGGCACCTCTGCTTTTATAATCAGCCCGTCGTATTTTTCCGTTTTAGCCAGACTGTTGATATGCTCTTTAACCCTTTTTTCAGCATTGTAGTGTGTAAAAATTACATACCACAATGCCTTTTCGTGTATATCAGATTTTTCAGGCATTTTTATTATCCTCCTGTTTTTAATTATACACTCATTAATTAATTTTGTCAATATTTAAGTGTGCTTTTTTTAAGGCACTTAAATTTTGAAAAGCTCTTTTGTTTCAAGGTGCTTCTTCAACTGCTCCGCACTAAAAGTCCACGTTTCTATTTCGCTTTCATTCCCTTTCTGCATGGCTTCGGCAAGTCTTCTTAAAGCGTTGTAATAAAAAGCTCTGTCTAAGTCTGATGTACTTTTTGCAAGTTTTTGCCAATCTTTTGGAGATCTGGAAAGAGCAATTCTGTGTACCTCATGCATTTCAGCAGCACTCCTTTCTCACACGAATTTGACAAGCTTTTTGAATTTTATTTTAAACCCTCAAAGAGGCCCGTCTCTGGGAAAAACGTGCTTATCAACTGTTTTATGCTTAGCTGCTTCTGCTCCGGCAATTTTCATTCCTGAAACCCGATGCTTTACTACTGCAAAGTGACTTACTGTACTCTTACCACTGCGAACAGCATCCGGAGTAGTGTTAAGAATTCCCTGCAAAACTTCCGACCACCGGTCAGGCAGGGAAGTCAGGTGCCGGATTTTGCTTCCATGCACTACTGTTCCAATTACGGCTTTAACTGATTTTGAAACCTGCCAGTTTATTACTTCAAAACCGGTTCTTGCTGCTGGTTCTGTATTTTTATTCCTGCTGCCGGCAGTGTTTTTTATACTGCTGCTGGCTGTACGTTCATCCTTGCTGTCATCTCCGCAGAAAACACGCTCAGCACTTACTTCAGGGGCTAATATGTTTTCGTCCGGGTTTGGCAGAAAAACTTTGTTGGAGAGTTTTATTGTCTCGCCCGGAATCTTCAGTTTTGTGATTTCAAAACCTGTACTGACCTCTTCAGCTGTACCAGCATTAAGAACTTCCTGCAAATTCTTCCGCTGCTGGTTCAGCATAAGGTTTCTTTCCTGAGCTTTGCTGCTCTGTTCTTCTGCTGTCTCTAAAATCTGCTGAACTCTAACTGCAGGACAGTTTATTTTTGACTGTGCAGAAACAGTTTTTTCACTGCTGCCGGCTTTATTATCACTGCAGGCAGCAGCTGGATCGACAAAAATTTCATGCGGAGCTCTTGGTGAAGTGTGTATTATGCCATCATCAAATTTCTCAATGCTGTAATCATCCCAGTCTCCGTAGCTATATCTGATTTCTTCATCGCTTTTGACCTTCTCCCAGCTGTCAGGCTCTTTTTCTGCCTGTTGTGCTGTAGTTATGTCATTTCTAGTTTTCTGGAGACTGCTGCACTCAGAAACTTTTTCGCTGGTGCCTAAATTTAAATTATTAATCTCAGCATTAATTCTAGTAAGTGCGTATATATTGCTTTCTCTATAACTGTCCTTAACTGGTTCTGTATCTTTCCTGTTAGAGTAATCTTTTACATGAAAGATATTATCTTGAACGTGAGTTAATTTTTTATTATTACTGTCCCAGTCAATATTTATGTTGGGATCTTTCCTGTCAGTTAACTCTCTTACATGAGAGATATTATCTCTACCGGAAGAAATATTTTTATTACTGCTGCAGGTAACAATATCTCTGTTAGGGTGCAACTTTGATATAGAGCGTAGATCTTTAGAGTTAGTGTACGTCTCTAAACTAAGATTTTTATTATTTTTTATTTTAGAGTAAACGTTATCATCCCTATATCTTAGTATTTTGTATTTACATGGTTTTATAGTAATGTTATTTTCTAGAAAATTATAAATTAAAAAAAGCTTAAAATTATTAATTTTTATTAATTTTGCTAGTTTATTGTTTACTTTCTTACTGCAGAGATATATACTCTCTCTAGAAGGTTTACTTTCTCTAGAGAGAGTTACTCCTGCAGTTATCTCTTGCAGGTTATTATTTTCACTCTCTGCAGTATAGTTCTTTGTTATGGTTCTTCCCCAAAGGGCAAAAACGTTTTTTCCCTTTTGGGGAATTTCGTTTTTTACCTTTGGGGAAAAACCAGTATTGTCAATGGTTGCAGGGATTGTTTCTTCAAATTCTAGATTGCTGTCCTCTAAAACCTTTGATTCTTCTAGTTTTTTACCTTTGGGTAAAAACGAATTTTCCTGTTCTTCTTCGGTTTCGTCTGTGTCAACTAGATCAGTTTCACTATTAAGAATATTCTGACTATTTTTATTAAACATCTTCTCTATTTCGTTTAAGAGTGTTTCTATGTTTAAATGGATGTGTTTTGTCGGATTACCTTTAAACTTCATTATTTTTGTTTCTACAATACCTTTTTCTTCTAAAATTTTTATGCTTCTGTCGAATTGTTTGGGAGTTATCCTGCACTCTTCCCACCAATCTTCTCTTCTTTTTGCAAGCCATTCTTTTCCTTCGTATATTATTCTTAGTTTTGATTCTCCATTTCTGTTTGGTAAGAAATAGTATATAATTTGAGATAGTAATATTCCTGTAACAAGATCACCCGCAATGTCTACGTAAATTCTTTTTACATCAATCGTATCTCTTGACATTTGTTCCCATTCTAAAAATTTTTCGATTTTATTCTCCATCTCTAAACCCTCCTCAACCTTTTTATCAATTTTTTTTATTTCTTCTTCCTGCCATATGTCAAATTCCTTATACAGGTTCTCAAATTTTTCTAGAAATAAAGTGTTTAATACATCTCTTTGTTGTTTATTACTTTTTTGTATTTCTACAAGTAGGTTATCTAATTCTTTATAAGTTTCTTCTCTTTTTTTTATATCCATAATAAATCCCTCCGCTGCGTATTCAATGTGTAGGACAGCTCAAAGCTCTCTTTATGCAGTGCTGCAAAAAAAGATAAAAAAAGCAGCCAATTGGCTGCAAAAAAGGGGAAATCAGGAGGGATATTTTTGACCCGCAGGAGAGTGATACACAGGCCCAAGGGGGAACGAACAGCCCGTGCAGTGCACTCTCCCTCAATAAAAAAGGGACGTAGCGAAACGTCCCTAAAAATTTTATATGAATTTTTGAAAAAGTACTGCTGCAAATATAAAGCCAAATATAAGGCCGATTAAAATGTCTAACAGTGAACCTGTACGTATTAGAGGGATTTTAAAACTCTTGTTATAGGGATAAAAAAGAGGAATACCTGATGGAGTAAGCAAATCTGCTGCTAGGTGTGTAGTATAACCTGTTATGGCAGGCAGTACAATTGCTTTGTTTGACATAAATAAAATAAGTGTAAAAAATACAAGGCCTGCTAGAGAATGTGTAAAGCCTCTGTGAGGGCCTATAAAGGCAAGTATTATGTAGGACAGGTATAATATTAGGCTTGGCAGCGAAAAGTATTTGTATTTAAATAAAAATATCCTGCCACTATTAATGCAGGAAAAGTTAGTATTCCGGTATATTTGTTTAGTTGGTGCCTCAATGTACTGTCAGGTGTATCTATATCAGGCAGAAGTGAGCTTGCAGCAGCAACAGTTAAACTAATTGGTAACTGGGAAGGATCTTTTGTAAGGAAAGCTGTTGCTGTCAGTGCTAATGCCATATGTGTGCGCCCTAACATTTTAACCAACTCCATTCGATAGTATTTATTTACAATTTAATAAAAAATGTATTTTTTTATAATCTTTAAAGTTCACGTATAACCAGTACAAAAAAGCTAAAATACTTATTATTATACTAGCCGGTATAGAATGCAGCAGGGTACTCAGGTTTTTTGTGTATAAGAATAAGTATAAGAATAATGGACTAGACAGTATTGGTCCAAAGAAAATTGAAAGGGCCAATCTGGTTTTAACTTTTTTAACTACAATTTCTTTTTCTCCTTCAGATAAATTAAGTTCTTTTTCTTTGTCTGTTATCGACGGATAACCTGAAGTAATAATTATAACTATAACAAAACTTCCTGCTATTATAATAAACTCAGCAAAAAGAATTAAAAAATGTGTTATGGTATGTATCAGATTGTTAAATATGCCTACTGTTGTTGTAGAGATATTATTTGTCATTTTGACGTCCTCCTCCACTTATAGAAATAGAGAATTCCCTGTATATGATATATACAGAGCGGTTGTGTTCTGCATCAGAGCATACATTTCTGCTACTTATCATCTGCTCACACGTAAGGCTGCGTCAATCCAGCCCGCCTCTCATGGTTCGTTTCCCACCCATGAGAGCAACTGCACTGTTACCATGCAGTCAAGAAGCTATTCCGCTTATCGCTTTCGCTATATTTCTCGCTGCATTAGCATCTATGTGTCTTATACTCCCACAGGAAGGACATTTGAACATTCTCCATTTCGTTCTTGATGTAAATTTATATCTGCTTTTGAAAGCGGAACAGGCTGTCTGTCTGGTCCTACATAACCTACAACACCTTTAATGTTCCTTATTACGTACCATGTATCACGTGTCATAACCATTTTTACGAACACGTAACTAGGCAAAAGTTTTTTCTCAACTTCTTTTATTTTTCCGTTTTGCCTGACTGTTTCTTTCTGTGTAGGAACTTCTGCACGCAATATTAAATTTCTATAAGTACCATTTTGGATTATCATATCTATCTTTTGTTTTACTTTATTCTCATAATTAATAAGAGTTTGTATTGCATACCATTTTGGTTTTTCTTTCGTTTCTATGTTTTTCAGTCCTTTCTTTTTCTAAAAATTAAATATTTTTCTTGATTTTTAGGAACAAAAAAAGACTGTTTTTTTACAGTCTCTCTTCCGTTAATTTGTTTTCTACATTTTTCTAATCTTCTTCGGTTTCGTTATATTCTCTAACAGTACCGCCAAAATACCAATGATTTTCTTCTATCCAGTCGATGAACTTATCAAGAAAATCATCGGCACTTACAGGATTTTCTCTCGTATCTACTACGCCGTCTATGACTATTTCCATGATTCTTCACCTCCTCTTGACTCATTTTAGACAAAAAATAAAGCCTAAATTTAGCTTATTTTATAGTAGGCTCTGTTATTAATCAATGAACAAACATATCATAATTTTTTAATAGTCCTTTTACTATTTCATATCCTTCTAAAAGTTTACTTTCACTTCGTCTATTATAAAATATAGCACTATAATTTTTATTTATTGCAATTGTCTCTGTATCAAAATCTATTACTAAAATAGCAATTTTAGATTCTCCTTGCGAGACATATTCATCAAACTCATCTGATAAATCAACTTCATCACCAAATATTGCAATTGTATTTAAATTTGTATTTTCTATATTCGTTATCCATGCTCCAATAATTGATTTAATTCTGCTTTTATCTTGTGATAATTTATTTCTCAATTCTTTTAAGTCAAGAGTAGGCTCATCTACTTTTATTTTATTACTTTGCTTTAATATATTAATTATTTTATATGCGTCATTTTTTGGTGCTTTTATCAAGATGTAATTTTCTTCGGTATTAACAAAAAATACCCTTTCTTCTTTTACTAATATATTTTCAATTTTTATATCTTTATAATATCCATTTATTGTTTGTTCAACAAAATATGTAATTTTATATTTATCATAATTTCCATATTCACTTTTGCCAATATATTCAATAGAACTTGTTTTATTATTTTCTTCTTCCCATATGGTGATTTGCTGCATTATTTCAAATTTTTCACCCAATCTTTTAGGAAGATTATTTTGTGAAATTTTACAAAATCTCAATCCTATAGGCATAAAAACACTCCTCAATTTTTTATTCAAAAAAATCTTTTGCTATACCACAATATAATTTTATTTCTTCTTTAAAATCTTTCTGACTTTTACTCCTTATTTTCAAAATATCATTTGTCAATTGTATTGTAGTATTGGATTTATTTAATTCTAGCTTATTAATATACTTTGGTGCATATTTCGCTAGATATACATTTTTAAATACATCATCTTTTATTGTTATTTGCGCTTCATAAACTGTTGTCACTAGTCTAACATCATTTATATCTTTAATATAATCTATCACATAATTCCATATATGTTCTACCTCACTAATCCACCTATATAAGTTCTTATAAATAATAGGATCCATAGTATTTTCCATATAAGAACATAAATTATCCTCATCTACTTGTAAATAAATTACTATTGGTATTCTAACATTTATGTTGTTGTCTTTTCCATTTCTCAACTTTTGTCTTTCAATTCTTATTTTATTATTTTCTTTTCCAATTATTATACCATCTGCAACCATAGAATCAATTAATTTTTGTTCTATATCATTAGACCCTACTACATTTTGCGTCTTAAACTCATAAATATTTTTAACTCTTATTACAACAGAAACTTGCCGATTTCTTAATTTAAATTTTGTTAAAAAAAGTTTTATTTTTTCCGAATTATCGTATATAACATTTAATAAGACTGGTAAAAAAGCCAACATTATTGATAATAAATCATTATAATTAAACTTTATAAGTATATAAGCCATTATAGAACCGATAATCAAAAATGTTATTTCCAAAAGCATATTTGTCACTCCTTATCTTTATTATATAATAAAAACCAATTAATAAAAAATCAATGTACTCTTTTATTTTTATTTATATTTTTTTACACAAAAAAGGGGTTCGGCCGCTAGTGACGCCTGTATTAAACCGGGATTGCCTTAAAAGACAATCTCTCTGCTTCTTCTGCTGGCAGATGAGCTTAATTCTTTATACGGGCAGGCAGGATTTGAACCTGCTGTGCTGCGCAACTGTGTGCCTGTGCACTGGGTTCACCCTCGGCAGCCGCGAGGTAACGCCTCTATTCGACACGCAGTATCCAGTGTGTTCCCACCACACCGCTGCCCGACAAAAAAATTGCACTGCTTATTTCAGTGCTTCTTTTTCTACTTTTGATGTCCATTTTTCAGCTTCTATTTCGTTTGCGTAATCTTTAAATTGAGGAAGAATAGTATTATGTACATCATAAGTTCTTGGAAGGTCAGCAGGTTTATGGTGTGGATCTATGTACTTTAGTTTGTCTCCTACTTCAACATACTGACTTAATGAAAGTTTTATCAATTGAGCTCTGGAGATTTTTCTTTTCTTTGAAATCATAAATGCATGTATTTCTTGCTTTTCTACCATCGCCCACCAATCTCTTTCTTCTTCCTCTTTTTTTTGTTTTTCTATTTCTCTTTTGTGTTTGACATATTCACGTTTCTTTTCTTTACGTTTTAAGTCATTTTCCGCTTTGCGTTTCTTTTTTTCCGCTTCATATTCCGGAAATTCTTTTAAAATTTTTGAGACCATTTGTTTGCTTATATTTTCTTCTTTTGCTATTTCTGTGATAGTCATTTTTTCAATTATGTACATACGATAAATTTTATTTTTATCACACATTTTGTACACTCCCCCTCGTATAATATGATTGTAATTCACATCAAAAATTTAATAATAAACACATAAATTAAATCCTTAAAAACCATTTTTACCCTGGTAAAACAATCTCATAATTAAATCTCTCATTTTTTATTTAAATGGTCCTTTGTCTCTGATAAACTTAAAAGTAGAAGGTCCCTTTTATGTTTACTGAGGTATTTTTGGCTCACTCCTGTGGCATGCTGGTAAATCAGCATCACCACTCGAATAAGACTGAACCTCTGGAGTTATTTGAGTAATACATACTCGTTTGTTGTGCCTCTTTAGCTTATCTGTCCATCGCTTGAGCATCGATGGTCAGGCACCCTATAAGCTAAATCTGAGCACTAATCACGGCGAGGGTGTATTACAAATAACTCTCAGAGACAAAGGACCTTCAAAAAACTTTTTACAAAAAGGAGCGTGAATCTACCATGAGCTCTACACTTATCGTTGGCATTGATATTTCAAGTGAATTAAATGCTGCTTCTTTTATTGATGAGACCGGCAACCGCTTAGTGAAAAAAACTTTCTTCTTCCCTAATAATTTGGATGGCGCTCAGCAGCTTCTAAACTTTACTATCTCTCTTGCTCAACAATACAATATTTCATCCATTAAATTTGGCATGGAAGCTACTTCACACTATGCCTGGCATTTGCATACTTTCCTAGCTTCTTCTCCTGAACTTGCTCCCTTTAATCCTCTATTTTACGTCATCAATCCTTCTATCATTAAATCTTTTAAAGGCGCTTATATACATCTTCCTAAAACAGACTCCATTGATGCAGCTGTTATTGCTGAATGTGTAAGATTTGGACAGGTCAAACCAACTCCTCTCCCAGACTTGAGATACGCTGCACTGCAAAGACTTACTCGCATGCGTTATCATATCGTCCGCAGCTTGGTCCGTGAAAAAAATCGAGCCCTAAGCCTTATTTCTTTCAAGTTCTCAACCTATCCTTCAGAGTGCCCTTTTAGCAACATATTTGGTAAGGCTTCCTTAGCTATCATTGAAAATTTTACTCCTGATGATATTGCTTCCATGCCTCTTGATGACCTGATCGACTTTATTGTGAAAAACGGCAATAACAGACTCTCAGACCCTACTCAAATCGCCAAAACTTTAAAAGCTGCTGCTAACAGAGCTTACAGGCTTCACCCTGATCTTGCTGAAGCAAACGACTTAGCTCTTTCTATGACACTCGAAAATATTCGCTTCCTCGAATCTCAACTTAAAAAGCTCGACGGCGAGATATCAAGACAGCTTAAAGCTTTTTCTCAAACTCTAACTACTATCCCCGGTATTGGAGACGTCCTTGCTGCTGGTATCATCGCCGAAATTGGTGATATTAAAAGGTTTAATAACGAGGCTGCTGTTGCCAAATATGCTGGCCTCATCTGGAATAAATACCAATCAGGTAATTTCAATGCCCAGGATACTTCTTTGGTTAAGTGTGGTGATCAGTACCTGCGATACTATCTTGTTGAAGCCGCTAACTGTGTTAGGGTGCACACAGTGAGGTTTAAAGACTACTACAACAAGAAGTATCGCGAGGTACCTAAACACCAACATAAACGTGCCCTCGTCTTAACTGCTAGAAGATTAATCCCTCTGATCTTTGCAATGCTCAGCAAAGGTCAAATATATCAAGAAAGAGGTGTTGCTAGTATTTAAATACTTTTTTGTTAAAAATTAATAAGGAATTTAGTTCTGGAACTTCCAATACCATTTATTGGTATATTGGAAGAAGGGTATCTTTTTGTCTTTTTGCCCTTTAAATGTCTCAAAAAATTTTTAATTACCCCCTTGACATTTTACCGTTTGTCTTGTTATGTACTATGTGCTATGTACTTGGTTGACTTTTTGGGTACAGGTTTTTGGGCATAAAAAGCCTATATAAGGCTATGTGCCTTTTGTAAAAATTTTGTTATAAAACTTTTCTTTCTTCTGCAACTTTTTTGAGCCATTCTTTAAGCAGTTCTCTGTTTATTAAAAATTTTGTGCCCACCCGAAAGGCTGGAAAGTCCGATTCCGGGTTATGTGATAATTCGAGTAATTTGTCTCGGCCAATTCCGGTGTATTTTGCTGCTTCGTCTATTGTTAGAGTTAGTTTAGGATTCATGGCTTCCTTAACTGCTTCTTTTATAGTTTCTTGCAATTGTTCAAGGATGTTTCCTTCTGTCACCTTTGAAAGCATATTGTGATATCCCCCTTTAGCATATGGAAGTTAATATATTAGCACTAATTTTTATCTATTTTTGTCTCGTGAGACGAAACGTCTAATTCTTTTTCAAAAAAAACTTCATCTACATTTTCTCCTAAGATTTCTGCTATCTTTTTTGCAATTTTTAATGTAGGATTTCTAATACCTTCTTCTATTTTATAATAGTGAGAAGTGGATATACCTACTGTATTTGCTATATCTTTTACTGATAAATCATATTTTTTTCGTAATTCCTTCAATTTTTTTCTTCTCATTTTTTCACCCTTATCTTTGACGTTTTGTCCAGTTCTTAATTTATATTATAATAGACGTTTCGTCCAATGTCAATATTTTTTATCCGTTTTGTCTAAAAATATTTTATTTTTGGACTATGTGTGTTAAAATTCATGTAGGAGGTGGACAATATGGAATTCAATCAAAGGTTACGTCAATTAAGAGAAGAAAAGGGAATTGAACGTCAAGATTTGGCAAAATATTTAAATATGTCTTATTCTGCAATAGCTAAATATGAATCAGGAGTAAGGTTTCCTGACAAAGAAACGCTTCAAAAAATAGCTGATTTTTTTGAGGTCAGCATAGATTATCTATTAGGTAGAACTGATATACGCAGGCCATTCATCCCTGAAAACTACAAAGAAAAATATAAAATTACAAAAAGAGATATGCTTCAATATGAAGACTTTGTAAAGCATGTTAACGCTTTTTTTATGGATGACAAAGTTGCAGACGAAGATAAGGAAAAGCTTTTTAAAGACATATCTGAACTCTTCTGGAAAGCCAAAGAAATGAACAAAGAAAAATATGGAAGAAAAAAGAAAAAAGAGAAAACTGATTAGAGAGGTGCTTCACATGTATGAAGGAAGGTACATTAAAAAGATTTCCAAAAAAGTGAAGCACCTTGTAAAAGAACATGAAACAAGAGATCCTCAGAAACTTGCAGAATATTTAGGAATCCATGTAGTATATGAAAGTTACTCTTTATACACAAAAGGTTATTTTATTAAAACCCTGCGCAACAAATTTATCATTGTTAATGATGAGCTGGATGAAAATGAGAAGAAAATTGTGTTAGCGCACGAGCTTGGACATGCTGTACTCCATTCTGGTAAACCTATCTCCTTCATCAGAGAATACACTCTTTTCCCGGTTGGAGCGTATGAGGAAGAAGCAAACATATTCGCTGCAGAATTATTAATTGATGATAGTGATATAGAAGAACTAAAATACTTTTCAGTACCTCATATTGCTGCTGTCTTGGGTGTTAATGAAGGACTTGTAAGATATAAACTTTTAAAGTTTTTATGAAAATTTTGTGGAGGAGGATGTTCTATGTCCGTGAAAACAAATTATGTTAAAAACGGAAAGGAGTATTACCGTGTAACGGTTACTGTTGGAAGGGATGCAAACGGAAAGCTAATACGTAAAGAATTTTATGGAAAAACAAAAAAAGAGGCTGAAGCAAAAAGAGATGAATATTTAAATGGAATAAAAAATGGATTGAATGTTGATTTTCAAGATGTTACTTTGGGAGATTTAATGTATACATGGCTTTTTGAAGTGGTGAGAGTCTCAAGAAAGCCTGCTACATTTGTGAAATATGAAGGGCATTATAGAAATTACATAAAAGATAGTGAACTATATGGACTAAAAATTAGCCTCATAAAATCGATACAAATACAAAGGTATTACAATAAACTATACCAGGAAGGGAAAAGTAGTAAAACAATAAGAACTTTGAATAACTTTTTGAAGACGTTTTTTAATTACGCAGTAGATGAAGGATATTTAGTTAAAAATCCATGCACAGGGAAAAAGATAGTTATACCCGGCACTCCAGAAGAAAAAATTGAGGCAAAAATTGAGACTTTTACTGATGAAGAAATAAAGAAAATCACTGAAACGTTAAAAGGTCATCGCTTAAAAGCATTATTTTTATTAGCTTTTGGAACAGGCTTAAGACAGGGTGAGCTGCTGGGATTGAAATGGACGGACATTGACCTTGAAAAAAAAGAATTAAAAGTCCAGCGTACAATTAAACAAGTTACTATTATCGATGCAAAAGGAAATAGAAAATATAAAACTATTGAACAAATACCAAAAACAAAAAACAGTATAAGAACTGTCCCAATTCCATCATCGCTTATACCAGTACTAAAAGAGCATAAAGCTATGCAAAGAGAAGAAAAATTAAAGGCAGGCTCAGCCTACCTCAACGATATTGAAAAAGGTTATGTGTTTACAACAGAATTAGGCAATACTATAGATGCAAGTAACCTTTTAAAGACATATAAAAGAATTTTAGATAAAGCAGGAGTAAAATATAAAAAATTTCATGCTATACGTCACACATTTGCTACAAAATTATTCGAAAGAGGTGTACCTCTCAAAACAGTATCGGAACTGTTAGGACATTCTGATATTTCTACTACAGCAAATATTTATACTCATGTAATACCCAAAGAAAAAATTAACGCAGTAGAAACATTAAATGACCTTTTTATATAGAAAATAGTTGTTTTAAGGCTTTATTTTATTCCCACACTTTTCCCACAAAAGTTTTATATAGATATAGTTTGTTTTAGTACGTTAAAGTACAAAAAGTTAGTGTTCATGCGGGTTTTAGGGCACTATAGGAAATTATAAACTACTTGGAAATGACATACATATTCCAAGGTATTTTATCTATAAGACGATTCCTATAAATAGAATCTGCTCCCATAAATATATATCTTAAATTGTGCACCTGTGGTATTTTTATTTCAACCCAAATTTTATTTCCATTAATTGTAGGTTTTGCTGCTATGACATCTGTCAAAGAATTTTCTGCCCTTTTATACTGATATAATTTTCCATTTACAATTCCTAAATCAATACGTTTTATATCATTTTGATCTTTATAAAATAGCCTCATTTCAACATGGTAAATTACTTTTTTAGATATTGGCCTTGCCGATTCTAAGCCGATGTACAATTTATTGTCGTAATAAAAAGCTCCTAGTCGCGCTAAAGCTGCACTTCTGTATATTTCTTCATTTAACATGCCCCCCGTATAAACTTTTAAAAGTGTATGCTGCAAAGTTCTGCTTTGTAAATCTGGCTTTGAATCAACTACAGGAATAATGATGACCGGTTTTGTAGCAAATAATTCGGTTTTTCTTACAAAAGCCATTAAAAATGGTTCCATAACATCTATTTGGGTTCTATATTGTTTTATAGCCACTTGTTTCAAATCTATTTCTTTTGGAGTTAAGTCAAAAGATTGCCATTCTGTATTGCTATCCTTCATATCTACAGGAGGTAACATAGGTCTATTTTTCTCCGCCATCCATGGCACTGGCCATTGTGGATGATGGACTAAAAACATATGCTCACGCACATTTATATTCATAGCGGTAATAGTATATCTCACAAAATTGCTTACTGCCCAATGGTCAGGATGTATATCATCTGCTAAAGGATAATATATATCAGTAGGTTTAAAATCTTTAATTATTTCCGTAAGTTCATTAACTAAATTTTGTCCTGTATATGGAATACCCGGCTTATAAACTGTGTCATAAGGGGCGTAGGCTACATTAGTTCCACCACTCACTCTTGGATGGTTATTATCCCAATACTGACTCCACAAAAACCTGGTACTCCCATCAGCAAACCCTAAAAAAATTAAATCTTGCCGCGGTAATCCCAAAACTCTCATAGCTGCAATACTTTCTTGTTGTCTTGCAAGTCCAAAACGATAAAAATCTTTAGGAGTAGGGTTTGCTTTACCTGAAAATGCCATTGCAGCTTTTTTGTAACTCTCTCCACTTGTTACAATTACTACTTTAATAGGTCTTTTAAGTTCTATAGCTCTTTGAATAATTCCTGCCATTCCTAAAGTTTCATCATCAGGATGAGGAACTATAATGAGAATTCTTTGCCCAGGGTCATCAAAAGTTGGTAGTGTACCTTTTTCTGCGAAGTTTGCAATAGCCATTTCCCAATTCATTATATAAGATATTCCTATTAATAAAGCAATAAACAAAGAAAAATAAACAGTCCGTCTATTTATCATTTTCATCTGCCTCCATTCCTGCTATTATTGTACTATACATTTATGAACAAATTATTACATGATAATTAATTTTTAATTAATAATATCAAATTTTGAAAAATATTTTGTTATGATACAATCATACTATGAAGAAAAAATAAAAAGGGGGAAGGATGAATATGTTTGTTGATTTTCACTGTGATACTCTTTATCGTTTAATGGACAAAAAAATAGATTTCACTGAAAGGTCAAAAGAAGGTCATGTGGATTTACAAAGGATGAAAGAAGGCAAAGTTCACTTACAGGTTTTTGCTGTATTTGTAGATCCAAAACAAATGAGGAAAAATGCTGCCACAATGGCTTTAAAAATGATTGATAAAATGCATGAAGTAATCGAAAAAACAAAGGAATTTAGATTAATTTTAAAAGGAGAGGATATAGACAAAGCAAAACAAGAAGGAAAAATTGGAGCATTGCTTTCTATAGAAGGCGGTGAAGTTTTAGAAGGTGAAACTTCTCTTCTTAGGATGTTTTACAAATTAGGGGTAAGAGCTCTCACTTTAACTTGGAGTTTGAGAAACGATTTAGGAGACGGAGTAGACGGTGTTAAAGAAGCGGGGCTTACTTCTTTTGGCAGAGAAGTTGTAAAAGAAATGAATCGCCTAGGAATGATTGTAGATGTATCTCATCTTAATGAAAAAGGATTTTGGGATGTACTAGAACTTAGTGAGAAACCAATTATAGCTTCTCATTCTAATGCTAAAACCCTATGCTCTCACAGAAGAAATTTGACAGATGAGCAAGTAAAAGCGATAGCTCAAAAAGGCGGTGTAGTTGGAATAAATTTTGCTCCACAATTTTTAAGAGATGAAGGTCAAGCTGCATTAGAAGATGTTTTAAATCATATAGATTATATATGCGAATTAGTAGGAGAAGATTATGTAGGTTTTGGTTCTGACTTTGATGGGATTAGCAGTACACCAGAAGGTTTAGAAGATATATCACACTTTCCTAAAATTGTAGAAGGCCTAATAAAAAGAGGATATACTGAAGAACAAATTGCTAAAATTACTCACAAAAATTTTGAAAATCTCATAAAGAAAATTTTGATATAAAAACAAAAAGAGCCCTGGAATATTCCAAGGGCTTGCATATGTTAAAGGGGGAGTCATTGTTTTGACCAAGTATACATTATACAGTCCTTTTTCAAAAAAATCAAGACCTCAATAAAAATTTTTTGAGGGATATGGGGTATTTTTAAGGGAGCTCATCTTATATTATAACCAAATTTGTGAATTTTAAAATTAAAATCTCGTTAATTTTGTTAAATTTATATTAAATTTTTGTTAATTATGACACTGCGATGAGAGATTTGTTATTGAATATAGTATACAAAAAATTTATAATAGAAGTAGAAATGAAACATAGGGGGTAAAGTCATGGATATTGAAATAATAAGAAAAACTGATCCAGAAATTGCAGACGCAATTGAAAAGGAGCTTATAAGGCAGAGAAATAAAATAGAGCTCATAGCTTCTGAAAATTTTGTAAGTAGAGCTGTAATGGAAGCAATGGGGTCCCCTCTTACTAATAAATACGCAGAAGGGTATCCAAATAAAAGGTATTACGGCGGTTGCGAATATGTGGATATAACTGAAGAGTTAGCAAGAGAAAGACTCAAAAAACTTTTTGGTGCAGAACACGCAAATGTACAGCCTCATTCTGGAGCACAAGCAAACATGGCAGCTTACTTTGCCCTTATAAATCCAGGAGATACTGTGCTAGGAATGGATTTAGCCCATGGAGGGCACCTCACTCATGGAAGCAAAGTCAATTTTTCAGGCCAACTCTATAATTTCGTATCTTACGGAATAAGAGAAGATACAGGATATATAGATTACGATGAAGTAGAAAAACTTGCGAAAAAGCATAAACCCAAATTGATTGTTGCAGGTGCTAGCGCTTACCCAAGGATAATTGATTTTAAGAAATTTAGAGAAATTGCAGACAAGGTTGGAGCTTACCTCATGGTAGACATGGCTCATATAGCTGGTCTTGTAGCAGCAGGTCTTCATCCTAATCCTGTTCCTTATGCAGATGTCGTTACGACTACCACCCATAAGACTTTAAGAGGCCCAAGAGGAGGAGCTATTCTTTGCAAAGAAAAATACGCTAAAGCAATAGACAAAGCACTTTTCCCGGGAACGCAAGGTGGCCCTTTAATGCATATAATAGCAGCAAAAGCGGTTTGTTTTAAAGAAGCTCTTACCGATGAATTCAAAGAATATCAAAAAAGAATTATCGAAAATGCAAAAGCTTTAGCAAATGCATTAATGGAAAGAGGAATAAATTTAGTGTCAGGTGGAACTGATAACCACTTGATGTTGTTGGATTTAAGAAATACAGGAATAACAGGCAAAGAGTTAGAAACAAGATTAGATGAAGTAAACATAACTTGCAACAAAAATGCTATACCCTTTGACCCATTAGGGCCAAATATAACTTCTGGTGTGAGACTGGGAACTCCAGCTGTTACTACAAGAGGTATGAAACCTGAAGACATGGTGGAAATAGCGGACATTATAGTCAATGTAATAAGGGATGAAAACTATAAAGAAAAAGCGAAAGAAAGAGTAGCAAATCTGCTCAAAAAATACCCTCTTTATGAGGACCTCATATAAAGAAGATAGGGAAAGTCTTTTACTAACTTTCCCTATTTCTTTCTCTCTTTATGTTCTTCTTTAAATTCCTTTGGCTTATAATACCTTCTGCCAAGCTCACTGTATACATCCTCAAGTTTTATCCCTTTGTCAACTAACAAAACTATTAGATGATAAAGTAAATCTGAAACCTCATACACTATCTCTTCTTTGGAGTCATTTTTGGAAGCTATCACTACCTCCGTGGTTTCTTCGCCAATTTTCTTTAAAATCTTATCTAAGCCTTTTTCAAATAAATAGTTTGTATAAGACCCTTCTACCGGGTTTGTCTTTCTATCTTTTACCCGTTCATATAGCTTTTTAAGTATTTCCATGTCATAATTTTTAATTTCACCTAAAAAGCTTCTATAAAAACAGCTTACATTCCCTGTATGGCATGCCGGCCCTTTTGGTTCCACCTCAATTAGCAAAGCGTCTTCATCGCAGTCATAAAATATGTTTTTTATCTTTTGGGTATTACCTGAAGTTTCCCCTTTATGCCAAATTTCCTTTCTACTTCTGCTAAAAAAATAAGTTTCTCCCTTTTCCAAGCTTAATTTTAAACTTTCCTCATTCATATAAGCCAACATTAATACTTGTTTTGTGTTGTAGTCTTGCACAATCGCAGGAATAAGTCCTTTTTCATCAAACTTTAATTTCTCTATATCAATCATTCTCTACATCCTTTCGATAAATTTAAATTCTCACTGGTATGCCCTCTTCTTTTAAATATTTTTTAACTTCTTTTATTTCCAACTCCCTGTAATGAAACACAGAAGCCGCTAACGCAGCATCAGCTTTGCCTTCAGTAAAAACCTCTTTAAAATGCTCTTTCTTTCCTGCACCTCCAGAAGCTATAACAGGAATATTTACAGCTTCGCTTATCCTCCTTGTAAGTTCTATATCATACCCATCTTTAGTACCGTCTTTGTCCATACTTGTAAGAAGTATTTCTCCTGCTCCTAAAGACTCTACTTTTTTAGCCCACTCAACAGCATCAAGTCCTGTGTTTACCCTTCCGCCATTTATATACACATCAAAGCCCGAGCCATCACTTCGCCTCTTGGCATCAATTGCTACGACCACACATTGGCTTCCAAAACGCACAGCGGCCTGACGAATAAGGGTTGGTTGTTTCACAGCTTGGGTATTTATTGAAACCTTATCAGCCCCTGCTCTTAGAATACCTTTTATATCGTCAAGGTCTGAAATTCCACCACCAACAGTTAAAGGAATAAATACTTTTTCAGAAGTCCTTTTTACAACTTCTATCATTATTTTTCGTTTTTCATAAGAAGCAGTAATATCCAAAAATACAAGCTCATCTGCTCCTAATTCATTGTACTCTGATGCTATCTGGACAGGGTCTCCCGCATCTTTTAAATTTAAAAAGTTAACTCCTTTTACTACCCTTCCGTCTTTCACATCTAAACAAGGAATTATTCTTTTTGCAAGCATTTATATTACCTCCAAAGCACTTTTAAAGTTTATTTTTCCAATATATAAGGCTTTTCCAATTATCGCACCATATGCTCCCATCTCTTTAAGCTTTTTTAAATCCTCCATCGAGGATATTCCCCCTGATGCTATCACTTGAACAGCTGTTTTTAAAATATTTTCTAAAGCTTTAAAATTTGGTCCATTAAGAGTTCCATCTTTAGAAATATCAGTGAAAATTATCGTCTTTACTCCTATTTCTTTCATTTTTTTAGCTAACTCAATATCTTTTATTTTAGTCTTTTCAAGCCATCCACTTACGGCAACTTCTCCATTCTTTGAATCTATACCTACTATCATTCTTTCTCCGTAATTGTAAAGGGAATAAAGAAGAAGGTCTTTGTCATATATTGCCGCCGAACCTAAAATTACATACGTAACACCCACAGAAAAAAGATAATCGATAGTTTCTCTATTCCTTATTCCTCCCCCTACTTCTATCTCGGCTTTACAGTTTTTTGTAATTTGTTCAATGACATTACCATTTACCAAATGACCTTGTTTTGCACCATCTAAATCTACCACATGAATTCTCTTTGCTCCTAATTCCTCCCACATTTTAGCTACATCAACGGGATTTTCATAATAAACCTCTTTGGTATTAAAATCTCCTTTTGTAAGCCTTACACATTTTCCTTCCATAATATCAATTGCAGGTATTAAAACCATTTTGCCATCTCTCCAAAATTTTTTAAAATTTTAAGGCCCACTTTTCCGCTCTTCTCAGGATGGAATTGACAAGAAAAAACATTGTCTTTAATTATAACTGCAGGAATCTGAACACCATAATCAGTCACTGCATACACATATTTCTCTTCATTGTTGGCTATATAATAAGAATGGACAAAATACGCATAATCTCCATTCTCTACTCCTTTAAGAAGTGGAGTTTTTCTTTTTATTTCAAGACTATTCCATCCCATGTGAGGAATTTTATTATGCTTTGGAAGTTCTATTACTTGCCCTTTAAAAATCTTAAAACCCTCAGTTTCTTCTATCTCAAAACCCTTTTCAAATAAAAGCTGCATCCCTAAACATATCCCCAGAAACAACTTGCCTTTGTCGATTTGTCTTTTTATCTCTTCAAACATGCCTGTTTTAATGAGAGTATCCATCGCATCAGGAAAAGCTCCCACTCCAGGAAGAACTAATGCATGAGCCTCTTTTACCGAAGCTACATCTTTTATAATTTTTGCCTCATAGCCTACGTATTTAAATGCTTTTTCTACACTTCTTAAATTTCCCATTCCATAGTCAATAATCCCTATCAATTTTTCACCGCCTCACTTAATTACGTGTAAAGTATATGCAGTCTCGCTTAAACTGTATCTTTATAAAATCCCTTTAGTAGAAGGTATCCCTTCTACCCTATCATCTATCTTTAGCGCTTTCTCAAGAGCCCTCCCTAGTGCTTTAAAAGTTGCCTCTATAATGTGATGACTATTACTGCCATGCAAGAGTTCCACATGCAGTGTAATGCCAAAGTTGTAAGCAAAGGCTCTCAAAAATTCCTCCACATTTTCCGTTTCAAAATTTCCAACTCTTTCAGCTTTTAAGGGCAAATCACAGTATAAAAAAGGCCTTCCACTTATGTCTACAGAAACTCTCACTAAGGCTTCGTCCATGGGTACATAAAAAGTACTAAACCTCTTAATAGATTTTTTATCGCCGGCAGCCTTTAAAAAAGCATTGCCCAATACAATACCTACGTCTTCAACAGTGTGATGAGTGTCTACCTCTAAATCTCCTTTTGCCACCACTTTTAAATCAAAAAGTCCATGCCTGGCAAATAAAGAAAGCATGTGGTCAAAAAAACCTATTCCTGTAGCTATGTCATAATTTCCTTTTCCGTCAATATTAAGTTCAACGTATATATCCGTCTCTCTAGTTTTTCTTTTAACTTCCGCCTTCCTCATAGCAATAACTCCTTTAACCCATTTATTAAATAATCATTAGCTTCTCGGCTACTTACTGTTATCCTTAAAGCTCCTTCAAGCCCTTCTACCTTTGAAAAATCCCTCACCAAAATTCCTCTTTCTAAAAGTCCCTTGTACACATAATCTGCATCTTTAAATTTTACCAATATAAAATTCGTTTTTGAGGGATAAACTTTAACGCCAGGAATTTTACCTAGCTCTTTTATAAGACGCTCTCTTTCTTCTAAAATATAGTTAATTCTTTCTTTTAAAACATCTGTCCTTAAAACCTTCAAAGCTATTACTTGAGATAAAGAATTAATATTATAAGGTGATTTCACAAGGCTTAAATACTTTAAAATATTCTCGTTAGCTACAGCATATCCCACTCTCAAACCGGCAAGTCCAAAAGCCTTAGATAAGGTTCTTAAAACAATCAAGTTTTCAAATTTATTTATAGCATCTACAATTGTATTACCATAAAACTCAAAATAAGCTTCGTCAACAACTACAATTCCATGGCTTTTTTGTATTATTTTCATTATATTTTCTCTTTCTATGACACTTCCTGTTGGATTATTAGGGTTGCACAAAAACACTAATTTAGGCCGATATTTTTCTATAACTTCCGTGAAACTCCCCACATCATAAGTATAATCTTCTTCTAATTTTACAGGTATTTCAACGGCTCCTGCGATTTTGCTGTATACACTGTACATAGCAAAAGAAGGATGAGGATATGCTACCACATCACCTTTGTTTATGAAAGCCAGCATAATAAGGTGGATTATCTCATCCGAGCCATTTCCCACAAATATGTTTGTAGGTACTACTCCACAATATCGTGCCAATTCTTCTTTTAACTTTTCTGCAGTAGGGTCTGGATATACATTTACTTGGGAATATTTTACAATCTCTTGAATATTTTTTATCACTTCTTCAGGAAGTTCAAAAGGCGTTTCATTTGCATCCATCTTATATCTGTAGGGAATACTGTGCACTTCATAATTTTTAAATCCTTTAATTTCTTTTCTCACCAAATTCTCAATCATTTTAAAACCTCACTTTTATAGAATTAGCATGAGCGGTAAGCCCTTCTGAATTTGCTAAAGTACTTACATCCTCTTTTACCTCTCTCAAAGAATCTTTAGAATAATAGAGAATATTCATCTTTTTGATAAAGTCCGTCACAGAAAGAGGCGAGAAAAACCTTGCTGTTCCACTAGTAGGAAGCACATGGTTAGGGCCAGCAAGGTAATCCCCTAAGGGTTCTGGAGAATATTCTCCCACAAAGACTGCTCCTGCATTCTTGATTTCACCAATTATTTCAAAGGCATTGGAAATGTTAAGTTCTAAATGCTCTGGAGCTATGTCGTTTGCAATACCAATTGCTTCTTGTAAATCATTTACAACAATTATCGCACCAAAATTTTTTAAAGACTTTTCAATTATTTCTTTCCTTTCAAGATATTCCATTTGCCTTTCAATTTCTGCTTTTACTTGTTGCGCAACCTCCAAAGATGTGGTTACAAGTATTGAAGATGCCATTGCATCGTGTTCTGCCTGTGACAACAGGTCCGCCGCCACATATTTAGGATTAGCAGCTTCGTCAGCTATTACCAAAACTTCACTGGGGCCTGCCACCATATCAATATCCACATGTCCGTAAAGGGCTCTTTTAGCCATTGCGACAAAAATATTTCCCGGGCCAACTATTTTATCCACCTTAGGTATTGACTCTGTACCAAAGGCCAAGGCTGCAACAGCCTGTGCGCCTCCAACTCTATATATTTCATTTATACCTATCCTGTCTGCAGCCACCAATACGTAAGGGTTTATACCCTTTTTGCTAGCTGGTGAAACCATCACTATCCTTTCAACCCCTGCAACTTTAGCAGGTATTCCATTCATCAAAACTGAAGAAGGATATGCAGCAGTTCCCCCTGGAACATAAATGCCAACTTGAGAAAGGGGCCTTATTATTTGTCCATAAATTATTCCCTCTTTAAAATCCATCCATGTAGACTGTTTTTGCTTTTCATGAAATTCTGTTATGTTTTTGATAGCTTTGTCAATCGCTTTTAAAAATTCCTCTCCTACTTCTTTATAAGCATTTTTTATTTCCTCTTTCGTAACTTTTACAGTACTTTTGTCAAGATTTATTCCGTCAAACATGTAAGTATACTCAAACAAAGCTTTATCTTTTCTCTCTCTTACGTTTGAAATTATTTCTTCCACTTTTTTTGCTATTTCTCTATTCTCTAATTTACTTCTGTTGTGAAGCTTTTGTAAAATACCATCGTCAATTCCCTTTCGAAAATCAAATATCTCAATCATTTTTGACCTCCTTAAAAGTTTCCACAACCTCTTTTAATTTTATAATTATCTCTTTTATTCTCTGGCTTTTAGTTTTAAGACTGGCTTTATTCACTATCAATCTCGCACTGGAAGGAAAAATTTCTTCAATGACTATAAGACCATTTTCTCTTAAAGTATTACCTGTCTCTACAATGTCTACAATTACCTCTGACAGCCCCACAATAGGAGCAAGCTCCACAGAACCATTCAGCTTAATTATTTCTACATTTTCCCCCTTTTGCCTGAAAAATTCTTCTGCAATATTGGGAAACTTTGTTGCAACTCTTTTATTAGTAAGAAAACTGCCATTTGCCTCTTTAGGCCCCGCAACCACCATTTTACAAAAACCAAACTTTAAATCTAAAATTTCATAGCAATCTTTTTTTTGTTCTAAGAGAATGTCTTTTCCACAAATCCCTAAATCAGCTGCCCCGTGCTCTACATATGTGGGCACATCTATTGGCTTTACCAGCATAAACTTCATTAAATTTTTATAGTCATTAACCACCAGCTTTCGAGAAATATCTTTTAAAATATTCTCAGCAATTCCTGCCTTTTCAAACAAAGTTATAGCACTATCCGCCATTCTACCTTTTGGCAGTGCAATAGAAATATTTTCCATATTATTCCTCCATATCTATAATTTCGTCAAAGCTATTTTCATCAACATGCTTCGCTTTTTCATAGCTATACATCTCTACAATTTTTCCCTCACCTCTTAACAAAGTGGCTTTCTTGTAAGCATTACTTCTTAAGTTTTCCTTGTATTTTATTAAGACTCTCCAGGATTTATCGATAATATCTTTTTTCTGTTTTTGAAGTGCTAACATTGACCTTTCCACACTTATAGCAAAACCTGTCGCTGGAATGTGCTCTCCAAAAATCCCCAAAAGGCCATCATACCTTCCTCCGGTACATATAGCATAACCAATTCCTTTAACAAAACACCTGAATATGATACCAGTATAATAATTAAGATTTTGCACCATTCCTAAGTCAAAACTTATATACTCTTCCATACCAAAATCTTTTAATATTCTATATACTCTTTCAAGGTAATCTATCGTTTCACCCAGTTTAGGAGTATCGTAAAGCTCTTTTGCTCTTTTAAGCACTTCTTCGCCACCAAATAAAAGAGGAAGTTCACTTAAAAACTTTGCTTTTTTGCCCCTAATTCCTTTATCATTTATGAATTCTTCTATCGCAGATTGATTTTTCTGTTGCAAAAACTCTCTTAAAAGGTTTATTTCTTCATTTTGTAACTCTAAATCTTCTACTGCTCTTTTAAAAAATTCCACCTGTCCCACGTCCACTTTAAAGTCCTCTATTCCAATACTCTTTAAAGCCTCTATCGCAACTGTTATTATCTCTGCATCAGATTCTTCATGATTTGTACCTATAAGTTCAATCCCTGCCTGAGTAAACTCTCTCATTTTTCCTACCTGTGGATCATCATAGCGATAGACATTAGCGACATAGCATAACTTAAGTGGGAAACTACCTTTTAATTTCGTAGAGACAATTCTCGCTATTTGAGTAGTCACATCTGGCCTTAAAGCTAATATATTTCCCTTTTTATCGAAAAATCTGTACAAATTGTTTTCATCAAACAAAACAGAAAAATTATCGCTATATTCAAAAGTAGGAGGCATTATCTCTTGATAGCCAAATTTTATAAAAACCTCTCTAAACTTTTCTTCTATTTTGCGCTTAACTCTATATTCTTCCGGCAAAAAATCTTGTACACCATCAGGCAAATATATCATTAAAACACCCCACAATTTACTCTGTCTTTGTAACGTGATAAAGTAATAAACTGTACTTCTTTTATTGTATCCTAATTTTCAATGTATGTCAAGCATAGACAAATAGGCAGAAACGTACTGAATATTATCCTGCTTGCATTGTAAATCCACGCGCAAAATAAAAAAAGTGAAATTTTACATTATTTGAAGAAGACTTAAGGTTGTTGTGGTATAATTAAATATATGGGACAGCTTTTCTACCAATTCTTTGATTATCTCAAAGATAAATCGTGTGAAGTATATATGGCACCTTTTGATGTAAGGTTTCTTGATGGAAATGAGAAGGACGAGAAAGATATAAAGACTGTAGTTCATCCTGATATAGTTGTTGTGTGTGATGAATCCAAGCTTGATGAGAAGGGATGTACGGGAGCTCCTGATTTGATAATCGAAATTATTTCGCCTTCAACAGCACAGAAAGATAAACTCCACAAGTTTAACTTGTATGAAAAGTATGGTGTGAAAGAATATTGGATAGTAGAACCCGAAAACAAAATCCTAAGTGTGTTTATTTTACAGGATAATGAAAGATATGGACGACCCGACATATATACACAAGATGATAAAGTTAAAGTTTCTATTTTTGAAGATCTTGTGATTGATTTAAAAACAGTACTAATAACTCCTGCAAACGTTGATGGATAAAAGGGAAAGTTTAATAAAGAGGTGTTTTTTATGATAGAAGCTACTGAATTATTAAAGTATTCCTTAGAAGATGAGCTAAAGAGAATAATGAATATTATTATTGAAAAGTGCAATCCAGAGAGGATAATACTTTTCGGGTCAATGGCTAATGGTACTGCTAAGGAATGGAGCGATATTGACTTAGTCGTGATAATGGATACAGATTTAAGATTTATAGATAGATTATTGTACCTAGCTCAGATTACCAATCCAGAGGTACCAGTAGATTTTTTAGCTTATACTCCTGAAGAAGAAAAAAATTTATTGAAAGTGGACATTTTTTTTATACGGAAGAAGTGTTGAAGAAAGGAGTTGTATTATATAACAAAGGGACAAGCAGAGTATAAACAGTGGTTAGAATACGCAGATAGTGATTATAAAGCTGCAGCAGAATTGTTAAAAACAGATTTACATAACATTGTCTGTTTTCATGCACAACAAACAATTGAAAAATTTTTAAAAGCTTATCTAGTACTTAACGGAATAAATCCTCCTAAAATCAATAGCATTATTCTTCTAGTTAATCTATGTATGAAATTTTCAGAAAATTTTTCAAAATTCAAAAATGACGCCAAAATAATTGATATGTTTTACATACCGTCAAGATATCCCAATACACCGTTGGGGGGCTTACCTGATGGAATACCTAGTAAAAATGATGCACAAAAAGCCTTTGAAATAGCTCAAAAAATTAGAGATTTTGTATTAGAACAAATTGATTGGTAAGATAGAAAGTTATTGTTTAGTCTCTACTTACCTTTAATTTTTTTAATAATCCTTTCGTAAAAATTTAACTTAAATTTGGTAAATTAATTATACAGTTGCCTTCTTTGTCTATCAAATGTTTTGTATCAAGCTGAAATTCACTAAAAGGCATCAATGGCTCATAATCATACAGACTTCTTTCTCCCTTTTTTGTTCTTCTTTTGTTTTTGTCAACAGTGGTCTATACCTATTCGAGAAAAAAGTTACACAAAGCTCTTGACATTACTAATAATTGGAGTATCATTATATTTAAAGTAGGTATAGTTATATTTTTAACAATAACCCCAAAAATCAAAAATGGAGGAGGGTTTAAAATGAACTCATCATTAGAGTTCGAAAAGCTTTTAGAGCCAATTCAAATTGGACCGATGAAACTGAGAAACAGAATTGTCATGCCTCCAATGGTTACAAATTATGCAGCTGCTGATGGTGCAGTTACCGAACGTTTTAAAGCTTATCACCAAGCCAGAGCAAAAGGTGGAGTAGGCTTAATTATTGTAGAAGCAACATATGTTCATCCAAGTGGTAAAGGTTTTCAAAATCAAGTTGGTATTTACAAAGATGAATTAATATCTGGCTTGAGAGAATTGACTGAGACGGTGCATAAGTATGGAGCAAAAATTGCCGTGCAACTTTATCATGCTGGTAGGCAAACAACTTCGAAAGTTACTGGAATGAAAGTGGTTGCCCCTTCACCTATTCCTTGCCCAGTTAAGCAAGAAATGCCCAAAGAATTATCAGTAGACGAAATAAAAGAATTGGTAGAAGCATTTGGACAAGCTGCAAGACGTGCTAAAGAAGCAGGGTTTGACGCCATTGAAATCCATGGCGCCCATGGTTACCTACTTAATCAATTCTTATCGCCGTATAGCAATAAACGAACCGATGAATACGGTGGAAGTTTTGAGAATAGAATTAGATTTCCATTGGAAGTTGTCAGAAGAGTAAGAGAAGAAGTTGGTAGAGATTTCCCTATTATATATCGCATGAGTGCTGAAGAATATGTTCCTGGAGGACTTACGATTGAAGATACTAAGATATTTGCTCAAAAGTTAGTAGAAGCAGGAATCGATGCCCTGCATATTTCAGGTGGAGTATATGAATCTTCGGCAATGATTATCCAGCCCGCAGCCATTCCTCATGGTTGTTTTGTAGAAAACGCAGCTGCTATAAAGAAAGCAATTAATAGCAAAGTACCTGTAATTGTTGTTGGTCGAATCAAAGATCCTCTTATGGCAGAACAAATCATCCGTGAAGGCAAAGCTGATCTAGTATCTATAGGAAGAGCTCTACTAGCAGATCCAGATTTGCCCCGAAAAGTTTCTGAAGGTAAGATTCAAGAAATAAGAAAATGCATTGGTTGTAATCAAGGTTGTATTGATCGTTTATTCCAAGACCTTGATATTACTTGCATAGCTAATGCATTAACTGGACATGAGACAGAATTTGATATAGAAAACCCGGCAGAGGAAAAGAAGAAGGTATTAATAGTTGGTGGTGGACCTGGTGGTCTAGAAGCAGCCAGGGTAGCCGCTTTGCGAGGACATGAAGTAGTTCTTTACGAAAAGCAAACAGATCTGGGTGGGCAAATGCGAATTGCTGCTGTACCGCCTTATAAAGGAGAAATAAATGATTTAGCTAATTATCTTATTAATCAAGTAGAAAAATCTGGAATTGCGATTGTAAAAGGCAAGGAAGCAGATATAAAAACAATTCAAGAGGTTAAACCAGATGTGGTAATCTTAGCAACAGGATCTGAACCAATAATTCCTGAAATTCCTGGAGTTAATCAGAAAAACGTTGTTACAGCGCATGATATCCTTAAAAATGCGGTTATTGTCGGTAAAAAAGTAGTTATCATTGGTGGTGGACTGGTGGGTTGTGAAACTGCAGAATTTTTAGCTGATCAAGATAAAGAAGTAACTGTAGTGGAAATGTTGGATGATATAGCAATGGATGTTGGAGCATTGACTAGAGTTCTCTTACTAAATAGAATGGCTGAGAAAAAAATAACCGTATTGACGAAGAGCAAAGTTCGAGAAATATCAGGAGATAAAGTTATTATGGAAAGTAAAAGTGGAACTCAAGAAATAACTGGTATAGATACAGTCGTAATGGCAGTTGGCTCCAAACCTAAAAATGATTTATTGAAGTCCATTGAAGAAGAAAATATACCCGTTTATGCTATTGGAGATTGTGTCAAGCCTAGAAAATTTATAGATGCCATTCACGAAGGTTTTCGCATAGCGTATAATTTGTAATTTTAAAAATTATATTAAATACTTCTACAATGGATTTTACATTTAAAAGCTTAGTATAATCTAAGGCAGAAACATACAGTTTCTGCCTTTCTATGATTTTACTTAATAAGTTTATCAAAAGTATCTTGCAGATTTTTTATGTCTTTCAAAGTTACATATTGTCCTATGCAATGTCCATTAATAAGCACATATTTATTTTCTGCATCTCTTTTAGCAAAGCTTATTTTTTCTACTTTGCTCTTGCCATACACATCAATAGCAAAAGGTGTTTCTCCCTGTGAAATATTTTTTCCCTCATCTAATCCACTAATTTGAAGTAACACTATTCCGTCTAAGAGATTGCCCACATCATCAGCTTTAATAGCTTTTCCATCAATTTGCCAGTTGTCTTTTTCACCTTTTTGTATTTGATACTCTTTTCCATCTTGGTAGAAAACTAATTTAGTTATTTCATTCTTTGGAATAGACACTACAAATTTTTCCATATATTTATATAAGTAATCATCTGTCAAAAAGAAATTCTCTAAAGAAGAAGCATTGACTCTGTAAATTTTACCTCCATCAGTTTTTACATAATAACCCTCTTGGTAATTTTCTTTTACAGGAGATTTATTTCCTATAAAAAGTGAATAGTTTTTTCCATTTTTCAAAGATACTTTTATAGCATAAGAAGGTTTGTCAAGACCATAAGTGGATAAATCACCTTCTAACGTTCTATCAAAAGTGAGAGATGTCAATCTGTCTAATAATTCATCAACATAAATGCTGTCTGCTTTGTAGTCAATAGGTTCTTTTATAAACCATGTATCGCCTTCTTTTTTAAAATCAATTAAAGTTTTCCCTTCTTTTTCTATTTTTAAAGAATTTACATCGTTATTTTTGAATGTAAAAATTTTGTTATCCTCTTTAACAGGTTTATTGGTTTTACTTTCATAAAAATAATAGCCAAAAAGAACAGCGAATACTACCAACAAAACAATAGTGGTTTTAAAAATCTTCATAATGTCTTCCTCCTATACCACATGTATCCTCCAATTATCCACATCACCAGTGGAATAATTACAACTGTGGTATAAAAGAGTATAGCAGCTTCTTTTCCGGTTAGGAAAATCTGATTAAACTCAAGGGATTTGGGACGTATAGAAATCTGTGTTGTCTTATCCGCTAACCAGTTAGCACTGTTCATTAAAAAGTCTCTATTAGCTTCCAATGTAATTATTTTATCTGTAAACATCATGCTACTTCCAATAGCTACAATCTTCATCCCTGTCTTTGAATCGGATATAGCTAAGCCTAAGCTTAAAGGACCTTTGATATCACCTTTTTGAAAATTAGCATTTTTTGAGTTAAAATCGGTTTTACCCCAAGCTTTATCACTGGTTGAAAGCAATTGCTCTATAGTTATATTTTCTGCTGGTTTATCAGGATAAGAAATACTTCTTGACATTGGCATTACAACGTACAAGTTTGATAAATCCAATTTATTAGTTATAGTATGAAATTTGTACTGAGGAACTGGAGAAAGTGGGTCCATAAAATAATTTCTTCCTGGATCTACTACAACGTCATTGTCAAACTTTACACCCCAAGTAGACAAAAGCTCATTTACAGATTTTTGAGTCAAAGGTCCATATTCTGCCCCCATTGCAATGATTGCTTTTCCGCCTTTGTCAAAGTATTCTTTTAAAGCAACCATTTCCTTGTCAGTAAAGTTTCTTCTTGGGTTAACGATAACTAATAAATCTGTATTTTTTGGTATTCCTCCTGCCTGTCCTATATTTAAATCTTCTACATTATATCCTTCTCCTCTTAAAGCGTTTTTAAAAGTCACCAAATAGTCAATGCTGTTTAATTCATTATGTCCTTGAAGAATATACGCATTTAATTTTTTAGGCTGTGTAACATCAATTATAGCCTGTGTAAATTGTTCTTCTCCATTAAAAGTAGCAGTATTAGGCTGGCTACCCATGCCAAAAATATCATAAGAATTTACTATCTGTCTTTTTTCATTAGCACCACTTCCTGCAATAAAAAGCACTGTGTCATAGTCCGTAATTCCATATCTTTGAGCAATTGCCGGCTCCTTATCTGGGTCTACAAAATGAACAATTATTCTCTTTGAAACATTTCTGTATTGATCTAACAAACTTTTTACCATGTCTCTTGAAGTAGTACCCTCTTTGAAAAAGGCATAGACAGTTACATCTGTTTTTAGACTTTTCAAAACTTGTTTTGTTTGGTCAGAAAGAGTATATTGCTTGTTTTTAGTCAAGTCCCACTTTACAGGTTTTTGCGTGACTATGACATTTGCCAATATTAAAATAGCTAGTAAAAGAGCTGTCATTATAAAAGCATTAGTCCCGTACTTTAGCCTTATATTATTCATCTTTTCTCCTCCTAACTCCAACGTCTTTTGTCTACAACACGAATTGTCAAGAAAATAAAGAATATAATTACACTTATGAAAAAGACTACATCACTTAAATTCACTAATCCATTTAGAAAATTATTTAGCCTGTCAAAGAAAGACAGATTCTGAAAAATAGTTTTTACTTTTCCACTAAACACGTCTCCTAGCCAACTAATCAACCAAAGCACAAGAATTAAAGCAAATCCAATTATTCCAGCTATCATTTGGTTTTCTGTAAGGGAAGAGGCAAAAAGGCCTATTGATATAAAAGTCGCCCCTATTAGAAACACTCCAATATAACCTGATATGATAGAACCCATATCTGGTGAAGAATACAATTTAAGATAAATGGGGTATAAAAAAGTTATTACAAGTGCTACTAAATATACAAACATTGCGGAAAAAAATTTGCCAATAACAATATCAGTAACTGTAACAGGTGACGTAAGTAAAAGTTGATCTGTACCTGTCTTCATGTCCTCTGAGATAATCCTCATTGTCAAAAGAGGACTTATAAACATAAAAACAGTGACCATACTGCTTAATATTGGACTCAATACAGCATAATGGGTAGATAACACAAATGTTGAAAAAAAGTATCCAGATATCAAAAGATAAAACCCTAACAGCACATAGGCAAGGGGCGAAAAGAAATAACCTTTAAGCTCCCTCTTTAATATTTCCCACATTTTCATTGTAGCTTTCCTCCTCTGTTGTAAGTTCTAAAAATACTTCTTCAAGACTGTAACTTAGCATTTTAAGTTCTAATATTGGGAAGGCTTTTTTGGCAAAAGCAAAAAACATATCTTTCCGAATATCTTTATCAGCAGAAGATTCCACTGTCAACTTTATCGTATTATCTGAATCAACTTCTGCTTCTACATTAGTTACTCCTTCAATCTCTTTTACACTGTTTACTACTTCTTCATAAGGCCCTTCCACTTTTATAAAATATCTCCTTGAATTTTGCAATGCAGTTGATAAATTCTCTGTCTTATCTATTGCAACAATTTTCCCTCTATTTATTATAATAACTCTGTCACATACCATACTAACTTCTGGCAATATATGAGTGCTTAAAATTATTGTATGCTTTTTCCCTAACTCTTTTATAATATCTCTTATTTCTTTAATTTGCTTAGGATCAAGACCTACTGTCGGCTCATCTAATACCAAAACATCAGGGTCTCCTATGATTGCTTGTGCAAGTCCAACCCTTTGTTTATAACCTTTGGACAAGTTTTTTATAAGCCTTTTTCTCACATCAGTCAAACCAACTTCATGTATAATTCGTTCAACATCTTCTCTTCTCTTTTTTGGAGGAACACCTTTTATACCTCCCACAAAATGGAGATATGCCTCTACGGTCATATCTAAATACAAAGGAGGTACCTCTGGTAAATAACCAATATGTTTCTTTGCCTCTATGGGCTGTTCAACAATATCATATCCTGCAATTTTTATAGTACCGCTGGTAGGGGGCATATATCCTGTTATCATTTTCATAGTGGTAGTTTTACCCGCACCATTGGGCCCTAAAAAACCAACTATTTCTCCTTTATCGACAGAAAAGCTTATGTTATCTACTGCTTTACGAGTACCATAAACTTTTGTGACGTTTTTTAGCTCTATCATCATGGTTGTCTCAACCCTCCATTTTACATAGTGTGGAAATTGTATCATAAAATTATTAAAAATTTGTGTACAAATTGTTAAACATTAGTTAAGATTGTAACTTAAAGCAAAATGATAATAAGAAACTATGACAAAGTCGTCATAGCTTCTTATTATCCCATTACCACTAAAACCTGATGACTATTTCCCTTCTTTGTTAAATCAACAGTCTTATTTGTGACAAGCTTTCCATCTATATATACTTCTTTTATACCTTTGTTAACACCATTGGGATTTCTCACATCTATTAGATATTTCGTATCCTTATATTTATATTCTATCACATATTTATCCCAATTTTTTGGTATACAAGGGTCTATTATAAGTTTTTCTCCGTATTTTTTCAAACCCAAGAGATTCTCAATTGCTATTCTGTACATCCAACCTGCTGCGCCAGTATACCACGTCCAACCTCCTCTTCCTACATGAGGTTCTACTGCATACACATCTGCAGCCATGACATAGGGCTCTACTTTGTACTTCATACACTCAATAGGGGTCCTGGTGTGATTTATAGGATTTATCATGTTGTAAAGTTGCCATGCCCTATCTCCTTCTCCTAGCTCTGCAAAGGCGAGTATTACCCATGCTGCCGCATGAGTATATTGACCCCCATTTTCTCTAACTCCTGGAACATATCCTTTTATATAACCTGGATTTAATTCGCCACTGTCAAAGGGAGGGGTTAAAAGCTTTATTATCCCTTCTTCTTCGTTGACCAAATAATTTACAACTGCCTTCATTGCCTCTTTTGCTCTAATATCTTTTGCGGCTTTAGAAAGCACAGACCAAGACTGTGATATAGAGTCAATTTTGCATTCTAAATTGTCTACAGAGCCTAAAGGTGTCCCATCGTCAAAGTAAGCCCTTCTGTACCAACTTCCGTCCCATGCATTTTCTTCTATAGCTTTTATTAATTTGTCAGCTACTTCTTGATACTTTTTTGAATGTTCTTCATCCTTTTTAGTTTGACATATGGGCGAAAACTTCTGAAGAATAGTGTACAAAAACCATCCTAACCATACACTTTCTCCCTTTCCTTTGTTTCCTACCTTATTCATTCCGTCATTCCAGTCGCCAGACCCCATCAAAGGCAAACCATGTTCTCCAAATTTTAATGAATAGTCTATAGCTTTTATGCAATGTTCATATACTGTGCCTTTTGTTTCAGATATGCGAGGTATTGAATATCTTTCTTCCTCTTCATCTTTTAAAGGTACATCTTCTAAATAGTTTACTTCTATGTCCAATATAGACCAATCTCCTGTCTTTTCTATATAGTCAGCTGTTACGTAAGGAAGCCATAACAAGTCATCAGAAAACTTTGTCCTTATGCCTTTGTTTAGTACAGGATGCCACCAATGTTGCACATCTCCTTCAACAAACTGATGCTGGCAAGCGTTGACTATTTGATTTTTCGTAAATTCTGGCTCTAGATATACCATATTCATAGCGTCCTGCAATTGGTCTCTAAAACCATAAGCTCCTCCCGATTGATAAAAAGCCGACCTTGCCCACAATCTGCATGCAATTGTCTGATAAGGCAACCATCCGTTTACAAGTAAATCCATTGACTTGTCAGGAGTTTTAATCTGTATCCTTCTTAAAAGGTCTTGCCAAAATTCTTTCACTCTTTGCAATTCATTTTTACAATTTTCAACATTTGTATATTTTGAAGTCAATCTCGCTACTTCTTCTTCGTTTTTTCCATGCCCTAACAAGATTGCAAATTGTTTTTCCTCATTAGCTTTTACTTCTACATGAAATTGTATTGCAGCACAGGGGTCTAATGATATTCCTGTAGAATTTGAGAGAGTCTCATATTCCAATGCTTGGGGTGAAGTTAAACTTGAAGCAACTCCTATAAACTCTGCTCTGTCGCCTGTAAATGAATTTATCTTTTCTGAAGCTGACAAAAATGCTAATCTGTTAGCAAAATCTTCATTGTACACATTTTTAATCATTAATGCTCCTATTTTTTCATCGTACTTTGTAAATAGATACGGTGAAGTAACTTCATCTGTCACTCCTAAAACCGGCCTTATGTAATAAGATATTGTCAATTTCCTGTCTTCATCTCCCAAATTTTTGATGGTAACCAAATTTATTTTTATCGAATCTTCCTTTGCTACAAACATATTTAACTGTTGGCTTAAACCACAAGATACTGTTTCAAATGAAGTATACCCAAAACCATGTTTTATATAATGAACTTTTGCTTTACCAGCAGGTAAAGGAGTTATTGACCATTTGTCCCCTGTTTCTTCATCTATCAAATAAATTACCTCACCATGGGGGTCTAAAACAGGGTCATTGTACCATGGAGTCAATTTATACTCACGGCTATTTTCTGCCCAAGTATACCCTGCTCCTGTTTCTGACACCTGAAAACCAAAAGAAGGGTTGGAAATCACATTTATCCAAGGAGCAGGAGTACTTTTGCCTTCCCACTTTATAATATACTCTTTGCCATCATAGCTAAATCCTCCAAAACCATTGTAATAATCTAATGGTAATTTCTCTAATTTGATTTCTTCAAAATTTTGCACTTTTTTGACACAATTTTTAAGTTTTGGATCGTTTTTTGTTTCTTTAATCATTATCTGGTCGTAAATAGATTCATTTCCTCCTTCAAACTTAAGGGTAACAACAGTGTTCAAAAGATATACATCTTCCTCTTTTAAATTATTTTGCTGTAACAAATATACACCTCCATATTTGCCAAAAATGTCATAAGAAAAGGTAGTATTAATTAATTCTTTTATCTTATCACGTAAGGGCTGTAGATAACCGCTTTTATCTTTATTTAATATCACAAGGTCAATATTTATCCCTTTCATTTTCCAATATTCATAAGCTTTTAAAAACCACTTTACCATTTCTATTTCTTCCATCTTTTCTATCTCTACTAACACAATTGGCAAATCTCCTGAAATCCCATATGCCCACAGACCAGATTGACCTTTTACATTTTTCAAAATCATCTCTTCTCTAAGCTTACGCTGAGGACTCACAAATAAAATGTGAGCCAGCATTCTTTGCAAAAGGCCTAATTCCCTGGGTTTTAAATTAAGATAATCTAATTCTACCCTACTTCTTGTCCACGACATTTCAAAAGCTCTTTCTACTACATTTTCCTCTTTGTATTTTGCAGCAATTTTTATGGCTTCTTCCTTAGTTTCAGTTATTGCAGAAACATATACTACTTTTGCTACTTCCCCTGGCATTACTTTTACTCTTTTTCTTAAACTTACAATAGGATCAAGAACTGCTCCTTCCGTATTGGAAAGTGGCTGATCAGCTTCTAAAGCAATTGGTTTTTTTAAATTTCTCCCTCTCCCTATAAATTTTGCTCTATCAGTTTCAAATTGAGTGTCTCCCACAATTTCCCCACTTAAAACTGCTACCTTGTGCACAGCCCATAATTTATTTCCCCCTTGTTCTCTAGGTCTTCTGCAGACTAAAATTGCATCTTCTTCCTTTAAAAATTCTGTTTTTACAAAAAGTTTATTAAAAGCAGGATGTGCCACATCTGTTGGCAAATCTACTAAGCTTATTTCTCCAAAACTTGTAATTTCTAATATTCTCGGATATTTACTATGATTTTTTAAAGTCAATCGCCTTATCTCCACATCATCTTCTGGTGAAACGACTATTTCTAAGTGGGTATCTATATTTCCAACTCTTTTAAAGTACTCTGCTTTATCAGCAGAAAAAACAACCCTGTAATTCTGACCTTTTTCATAAAAAGGAGCATAAGTGGCAGACCATACAGTATTAGAGTTTATATTTTGAACAAATATGAAAGTGCCAAAATCTTGTGCCAAGTCTTTCCTCCATCTTGTCAAGAAAATACCTCTGTTATTTTTACTGTATCCTGTCCCCTTTTCTGTAAGCATTACGAAGTATCTTCCACTTGACAAAATATGGACTTCTGGCAACCAAGTTTTTGATTCTCCTAAAACTCTTACAAAGTCTCCATCTTCTTTGCGAATTTTTTGAATTTTTCTTGCTTCTTCTCTTTCTTCTCTCGTTATATCCAAATACATTGGCATTTTTTCTTGTAATAATATTTGAGCAGCTTTTATACTTGGGTCTTTATGAAATCTTTTTTGCATTATATTGTTATTTATAAAATTATCTAAAGCCACAAAAGCCATACCTTGGTGATGAGCCATAAAGCTTTTGACTATCGCGCTTTTCTTTCCAAAAGGAACTCTTTCTGGTGTATAATCTATTGCTTCATAAAAACCGTATTTCCCTTCAACTCCTTCTTTTTTTAGGAACCTTATGTTTTGCAGCACCCCTTCTATATCTACTCCAATGGCCAGTAAAGCCCCATAAGGAGCTATTACTTTGTCGTGGGATAATCCCCTTTTAAGGCCTAGACTTGGGACTCCAAAAGCTTTGTATTGATAATTCAAATTTATGTCAAAAGCGTAAAATCCGGACTCCGATATACCCCATGGAATTCCTAATTCTTTAGCATAATTTTTTTGCACTCTTACAGCAAAGGCATATGTTTCATCCAACAAAGTATTTTGGTAATTTTTCATTATTAAAAGGGGCATAAAGTACTCAAACATCGTTCCAGACCAAGATACCAAGCCTTTATAATGATTTTCAATGGCAAGCATCCGGCCCAATTTAAACCAGTGCTTTTTATCAATTTCTCTTTTTGCAATAGCAATAAAACTTGCTTGCCTTGCTTCCGAAGCCAACAAGTCATAATAAGACTTTGTAAGTTTTTCCTCTTCAACATTGTATCCTATTGAGAATAACTTTCTTTTTTCATCATACAAATGTCTGAACTCTGTTTTTTCTACCAAATTTTCAATTGTACTCTTTATATTTTCAATCTCTGCCTCCAAGTTTTTAATTTTCTCCAGAGCCTGGGCAACTTTATCTTTTTGACTTTTTAACAAAGCTTTCTCCTCTTCTGCAGCCTTTTTAAAAGCTTCTTCTATTTCTAATAAATAGTTTTTATAGACTTTTTCCAATTCTTTTGGAGATGAATGTTCTTCAAAAACCTCCTTATATCTTTTAAAAATCTCTTGCTCTTTTTGTTTTTCATCAAATTCTGTCCATACTAAGAATTCTTTTATCTCCCTTTTTAAAACCACAATTATGTTCTTTAATCTTTCAATATTTCCTAACTCATCTTGTGTACTTAAAAGTTTCTCACTAATTTTGTCCAAGAGTAGTTCACAATCAGAAGTCACTAAAGTTGTTTTATTTAAAATGTTTCTAAAAATATCTTCCGTAATTCCTTCTACATTCAACATTTTGATAGTATCTTTTAAGCCTTTCACCAATTCAATATCTATAAGAGGTTTATTTAAAAATTCACCTATTGCTTCCTTTACTGTAATCAAATAACCTACTAAATTTCCGCTATCGACCGTAGACACATAATAAGGCTTTAAAGGTTCTAAAGTCCTTGTATTGTACCAATTGTACAAATGTCCATTCCATTTCTCCATTTTTTCAATTGTAGTAAGGGTTTTTTTGATTCTTTCTACCATCTCAGTTGTGGTTATATAACCTAAATCTCTTGCTCCAATTACTGAAACCAAGTAAAGTCCTATGTTTGTAGGTGATGTTCTCTCCGCAATCCCATTAGGCGGATCTTCTTGAAAATTATCTGGTGGTAGATAGTTCTGACTTTCTGTCACAAAGTCTTCAAAAAATCTCCAGGTTTTTCTCGCAATTAGTCGCAATTCCTCTATTTCATCTTGTGACACAGTTTTTTCTTTTGAAATTATTGGCTGGCTTATATAAAAAGCAATGTAGGGAGAAATTGCCCAAAGGGGAAAAAACACTATTGCCCCAATTAAATCTTGGGGTTTAAAATATATAACTAATGCAACTAATGCTAAGCCCTCTACTAAAACTATCCACATTCTTTTAAAAAAACTTGCAAAGTCATTTTTAAGTCGCTTCTCCATGTCAGCAGCCGTAACCCATTCCAATAAATTCTTTCGAGTTATATACAGTCTCGTCAGTGTTCTAACTATTGCATCTACCATCATATAAGCTTGATAGGGTAAAAATATAAAATTAAGTAATGATTGATAAAAAGCGGCTTCTATTCCTGTTATCACAGCTTTATGTCTTTTTCCCCAATAGTGTCTAAACTGGCCTTTAAAAATAGTGTCAACTAAAGCAGGCAGAAGTGGGAAGAAAATAGTTAAAACTGCAACCCCTAACCATAAAAAACTGCTTCCAGGTAAAATGCTAAATCCCAAAAATATCATCAACATTAATGCAACTGAAACAACACTTCTTCTCATGTTATCCATAATTTTCCATTTAGTAATTAAAGAAAGAGGGTTTTTTATAATTTCTCCTCTTCTATTTTTTATTTTGGATTTCAAGTAAGGCAATAACTGCCAATCCCCTCTTACCCATCTGTGTAGTCTCATGATATAGGAATTGTATTTAGCAGGATAGCCATCAATTAATTCTATATCACTAACAAGGCCCGTTCGCACAAAGGACCCTTCTAAAAGGTCATGACTTAAAATAGAATTATCCGGTATAGTATCTCTTAAAAGTTCTCTAAATACATCTACATCGTATATTCCTTTACCTGTATATATGCCTTCTCCAAACAAATCCTGATAAACATCTGATACTGCTGTAGTATATGGATCTATACCTCCTTCTCCTCCAAAAATGCGAGAAAATAAAGTTGCATTTACACTTTCTATATCAATGCCTATTTTAGGTTGCAATAGTCCATATCCCTCTACTACTACACCATAATCTCTGTCAATCACTGCTTTGTTTAAGGGATGCAACATAGTACCTACAAGTTTTTTAGCAGTATCAATAGGCAAATTCGTATCTGCATCCAAAGTTATTACGTATTTTATATTTAGTTTGGCCACATCTCCACTAACTACATAGAAACTCGTATCCTCCTTCCCTCTTAAAAGTTCATTAAATTCGATAAGAGCACCTCTTTTTCTTTCCCAGCCCATCCAGCTTTTTTGCATTTGATTGTATTTTCTTTTTCTATGAAAATAGTAAAATATCTTATCGCCGTTTTTAGAATATTTGTCATTTAAGTCTTCAATTTGTTCTAAAGCACACTTTACAATTTTCTCATCCTCCGGCATAACCTCAAAAGGAGCGTCTTTAAAATCCCCTAATAATCCAAAATACAAATTTTTTTCTCTATTGGCGTGATAATACACCTCAAGATTTTCAATCAGCTCTTTTGTCCTTTTTTCATCTGTCAAAAGAGAAGAAATAACTACCATTGTCTTAGCATCTTCAGGAATACCTTCTCTTAACTCAATCTTTGGCAATACCACTGGCTTAAAAATATGCAGTAAAATCCAATTTACTAATTGAACTGACATTTCACTAAAAGGTATTAGAAGAATTACACCAGAGGTAAATAATAGCCCCCATTTATTAGAAAAATTTGCTATGTATTTTAATGCAAAAAACTCTTCCGCCAATAGGAAGATTAAAATTAAACCTATATACAAAGTCTCTGGAGATTTTTTAGCAATTTTAGTCCAGCTTATTGTCCTTTTTGATTTGTTACTCAGCTTGTTTTCAAGAATACTTCTTCCTTTGCCTACAAGGTAAAATCCTACATGGTTTATATACCCTAGTTCTCCATCTTGTTCTGTCACTTCTTTTGCACATTCAATTGCCTTTTTGGCAACATAAGTTTCTGAAGTATTATAATATTTAGCTATTTTTTCTATTTCATGTCTGTAATAATCTCTTGATTCAAAATCCATCTTAGAATATGTACCATCCGGGTCTTGCCTCAAAACTTGCTCTACGGAACTCAAACTTTCAAAAATTTGTGCCCAATCGAGAGAGGAAACAGTTTTTAAACTGGTAATAGCATTGCCTATAGAAATTTGCCTTTTTGCCTGTATTTGATGAGCTTTTTCAGCTACATCGTTAATGCTAGTGTCATATTCCATCAAAATCTTTTCTATAGATTGTATAATGTGAGCAGAATTACTCCCTTCTTTTCTAAGTCTACTTACCAAATGCTCAATAAATTGAAGAGGAAATCTATCCGCAACATTGATGTTTTCCCTTATAAGCTTTTTTACTTCTTCATACTTCATTTCTTTTTCCAAAAGCAATGTGAGTATCTTTTCTGCTTTTTCTCTCTGGTGACGGGTTTCTACAATTTTCTCGCAAATCTTTTTTATTTTTTCCAGCAAAGCAATACGTATCATAAGGCTTAAAGCCCACAGCTCAGAGCTGGAAAGCAAAGCCTTTGTCTGATAAGCCTTTATAAAATTAATTATGGCTTTTTCATCAATTTTCCCATCAGTGTGAAGAACTAGCTCAAAGGCTATAGCATATATTCTTGGGTAACCTTTGAATAAGCCATTTTTAATCCCTGGAAGTCCTGAATAATAACTTTTTGACAAACTTCTTCTTATTTCCTTAACTTGCTCTTCGATTATGTAAAAGTTATCTAACAACCACTCCTCTTCTTGAAAAATATAGACATCCTCTTCTTTTAAAATGCTGTTCAAATTTCTGTAAACATTCTTTACGTAGTTGTAGTTTTTATTCATCCGCGGAATTAGCAAATATGATAATTTAGTTCTCTTCATTATGTTGTGATTCTGCGCTATTTCTGCTGCATGCTTTTCCATTTCCTCCGAACTTAAAATAATATCGTCAAAATCCCCTATAGAATCTTCCTTACCCCATGTAGGCTTTTTTGAAATATGTACAACAAACGCGGCTACTAAAAGCAAGATAGCTCCTATCAACACATACTCCATAGTATGTCAACTCCCTCACTGCAATTTAGTGCTAAAAATATTATTCCCTCAAGTTTGAAATTTTAAAGCATAAAAAATAAAAGCCCATAATATTTAGGCTTTTATTACAACCATAATAGTATTAGAGGTAATGCTTGAAATTTCTTGTTGCGAATATAACAAACACCTAACCAATTTATTCACCCAATGCCTCTATATCTCTAAGCCACTTAGGATAATAATTTTTAACTACCCCTTTTGCAATTCTGCCCCATCCCGCAGGAAACCCTTCTATAGTAAAAAAAATCCAGCCGTCTTCTAAGTCCAATTCAAAAGTTTCACCTTTTAAATATTTTTCCTTTTGTTTTCTTTCAAGTTCCAAAAGTCTTTTAGCTTGGAAAGTTTTAATCCCCATTGCCAACCAGTGAGAAGGCTCAAACCTGTTTTTCTTAATCTCTCCTAACTGCCAACCATATCTGTATACCTTTATATTATTCAAATCCGGTAAACCCTCTGGTACATGGTAAACAAAATCATTATGCACTTCAATATTTAGATTATCTAGGTCTAAATTAAGATATTTATCAGCAAAATCGTAAAATAGTTGTAATTCTTTTTGCTTTCTTCTGCCTTTTGCTTTTTTAAATCTAGAGCCTGGCTCTTCTTCCTCTTTTTTTCTCAATTTCGCAATAAAATGTCCTTCTCCTCTCACCTTATGTGGCCATAATCTCATGCATTTTTTTAAATCTTCAGGACCTTCAACCCATTCGGGATGCCCTATGTCAAAGAATTTGTTAATCTCACTTTCTTCAATTTCAAATTCAGGATGTTCTTTTAAAAATTTTTTTATAACTCCTTCATCCTCCTCAGGAGCAAAAGTACAGGTAGAATAAACCAAAATGCCTCCCTTTTTTAATAAAGGAGCTACACTTCGCAAAATATTTCTCTGTGTAATAGAACAACTTATGACATTATTTAAAGACCAAATTTTCCTTGCTGTAGGGTCTTTTCTAAACATTCCCTCTCCCGAACAAGGAGCATCTACCAAAATTTTGTCAAAATATCCTTCAAATGCGGTAACCAACCTTTCAGGAGTTTCATTTGTTATGACAATATTTCTTATCCCCATTCTCTCTACATTTTCTACCAATGCTTTTATTCTTTTTTTGTCTACTTCATTAGCAACAATTATTCCTTCATCGCCAATTTTTGTAGCTATGTGTGTAGTCTTACCACCAGGCGCTGCACTTACATCGAGAATCTTTTCCCCTGGTTTAAGGTCTAACACCTCCACAACTGCCATCGCTGTAGGCTCTTGAATATAGTAAAGTCCTAAAATATGGTACAGATGGTTGCCCGCCTTTTCTTCTTTATCATAATAAAACCCAGTTGGGCACCAAGGAATTGGGGTTATCTCAAAAGGAACAATTTTTTTAAACTCTTCTACATCGATTTTTAATGTATTCACTCTTAAGCCTTTTTGAGGCTTTTTGCCGTATTCCTTTAAAAAATCTTCATACTCTTCTTTAAGTAATTGCTCCATTCTCTTCAAAAACTCTTTCTTTACTGTAATTTTCATCTTACTATTACCCCTATCTTATTGATTGAATAATATATTGACAACTAATCTTTTAAATTACTAATAACTTTCCCATTATTTTCAGCTGATAATAATATTTTATCCAAAGTAACCTGGTCTTTGTAGGCTTCCTCAAAAGTGGGTGTCTCACTAAATACAATTTTATCCTCTACTATATTTGTAAAAAAATTTATAAGGCTTGCCATGTGTAAATCTACCATCCATCCAAGAGAATACTTTTCTGTAGGATATATTGACTCCACATACTCGCTAAATTTGCTTTTTTTATCGTAACCGCCAATCATTTGGATATTATCTTGCTTTTTATATAATACAACATAACGAGGATGTTTTGTAGATATTTTTATTGAGCCCTTTGTACCGTATATTTCAAATCGAGTCTCCTCCTCAAGGTCAGGAGATATCCTTGAGGCTTCAATGCTTCCCCATCCGCCATTTTGCATTTCCACTTCTACATTTGTCCAGTCATCTACATCTACTTCCTCATAAATTTCAGAATTTTTGGATACAGGCCTTTTTATAAAATATGTCTTAGAATTTGCTCTTAAAGACTTTATTTCTCCCATCATAAATCTTACTGCATCCACAAGGTGTATCCCCATGTCAACTATTGCTCCACCGCCAGAAGTAGCTTTTTTCATTTTCCAGGACATAGGCCTTTTAGGGTCCATATATCCTGAATGAAGCATCAACGCCTTAAAATTTAAAATTTCACCTATTTCTCCATTTTTTATCATGTCTCTTGCCTGGTTCACAGCAGGCATAAACCTATACATTAAAGCTGTTTGATGTATTATCCTTTTTTCTTTTGCCTTTTCCATTATTTCATAGGCTTCTTTGCTGTTAATTCCTATTGGCTTCTCAAGATATAATGGAATGCCTTTTTCTATCACTTTCATCGCCTGTTCATAATGAAGGTAATTAGGGGTACATATGTCGACAGCATCAAGGTCACCCTCTTCCAGCATTTCTTCAATACTTTTTACACCTTTTTCAAAAAAGTGGGGTATATCTTCTATGTTATTCTTGTACACAGGTCCAAGTTTCACTTCAAAAGGAAGGTTTTTAAATATTAAAGGCATTGAAAAACAAGCTATAGAATGGATTGTCCCAATAAAGCCAAGCCCTACAAAACCAAGTTTTATTTCTTTTTTTGACATCAAAATCACCTCTTTTTAAAATTCCGATATATTAATTATAACATTAATAAAGCATAAAAAAGAACAACCCCCCTTTTAAAAGGGACTGTTCTTTTACAATTATACACAAACCATTTCTTTATTGTATGTTTCTTCTATAAAATCCGAAATAATAGGTCCAATCTTAGCTATATCTACCAAAAACGAGTCATGACCTTGCATTGAAGATATTTCTTCAAATTTGCCACACCCTCCTGAAGCATTAAGTTTTTTAATGAAATCCCTCATGTACTTAGAAGGAAAAATCATATCTGTATCTATCCCTATCATGAGTATTTCCGCTTTAATCCTTTTAAGTGCCATCTTCAAAGAACCATAAGGCTTCGTAATGTCATGTTCATTCATAGCCCATAAAATATATAAATATGAATTTGCATCAAACCTGTTTATAAAAGACAAACCATGATAGTTGAGGTAATTTTCCACTTCAAAATTGTTTTCATCTCTTAACCTGTCAAATCTATAGTCAAATAAATCACCACTTTTGTAGGTTATCATTCCCAGCATTCTGGCAGTACTCAATCCTTTATCAGGTTTATGGGGCTTATCATAGTAATCACCGCCGTAAAAATGTGGGTCATTTAATATGCATTGTATTCCTACATGATTATACGCAATATTAAGAGGAGTAAGCTTATAATCAGCAGCTATGACAATAGATTTATCCACTAAATCTGGATATGTCACTGCCCATTCTAAAGCCTGCATTCCTCCCATAGACCCTCCAATAGCAACTTTTATCCGGTCTATGCCAAGATAATCTAGAAGAAGTTTCTGCACTCTCACCATGTCTCTTATATTAATTTTTGGAAACCTTAAACCGTAAGGTTTTCCTGTTTTAGGGTTTATAGAAGAAGGACCTGTCGTTCCGTAACAACTGCCAAGAAAGTTAGAGCATATGACAAAATACTTATCCGTATCAATATACTTGCCCGGACCAATTAAAGGGTCCCACCAGCCAATGTTACTTTTCCCAGGATGTACACCTGCTGCATGTGCACTGCCACTTAAAGCGTGTTCCACAAGTATCACATTATTTTTTTCTTTATTTAATTTTCCATAAGTTTCATAAACAATAGTAAGTTCATCAAAGCTATATCCACTTTCTGTAGTGAATATATTTTTCCCTTTTAGTGTAACCTTTTTTTCCTCAACTATCATTTACATCAACCTTTCCTTATCTATTCTTGCGATACATAAAGGGCATTATCAAGGTCTTCTAATATATCTTCTATGTCTTCCAGCCCTACAGAAAGTCTTATCATATCCTCCGTAACACCAGAAGCTAACTGTTCTTCTTTTGATAACTGCTGATGAGTCGTGCTGGCTGGATGTATAACCAAAGACTTTGCATCCCCTATATTAGCAAGATGAGTAAATAATTTTAAACTCTCTATAAACTTAATGCCTGCTTTTAATCCACCTTTTATGCCAAAAGTCAAAACTCCTCCTTGCCCTCTTGGCAAATACTTTTGTGCCAAAGCATAATAGGGACTTGATTTAAGTCCTGGATAATTCACCCACGAAACGTAGGGATGAGAAGCTAAAAACTCTGCAACTTTTAAAGCATTTTGACTGTGCCTTCCCATCCTAAGAGATAGAGTCTCTAATCCTTGTGCGAATAAAAATGCATTAAATGGACTCAAAGCAGTACCCAAATCCCTTAAAAGTTGCACCCTCGCTTTTACAATATAAGCTGCTTCGCCTACATCTTTTACATACCTTATACCATGATAACTTGGATCTGGTTCTGTAAGTTCTGGAAACTTTCCATTGTCCCAATTAAATTTTCCAGAATCTACTATAACTCCGCCTATAGAAGTCCCATGACCCCCTATAAATTTAGTCGCCGAATGTACCACTATATCAGCCCCAAACTCGATAGGCTGTGCAAGGTAAGGAGTTGCAAAAGTATTATCTACAATGAGAGGAATTCCTGCAGTGTGGGCAATTTCTGCTATTTTTTCAATGTCAGCCACGTCAATCTTTGGATTGCCAATAGTCTCAATGTACAAAGCTTTTGTCTTATCTGTTATTTGACTTTTAAAGTTTTCAGGATTGCTGGGGTCCACAAACTTGAAATTTATACCAAACTTTTTCAAAGTAGTCGCAAAAAGATTATAAGTCCCTCCATAAAGATTGGTAGAAGATACAATCTCGTCTCCTACTCCTGCGATATTAGTAACTGCCAGCGTTATAGCTGCTTGACCTGAAGATACAGCAAGGGCACCTACCCCACCTTCTAATGCAGCTATTCTCTTTTCAAAAACGTCAACTGTGGGGTTCATCATTCGAGTATATATATACCCTTCTTCTTTTAAGGCAAAGAGGTCTGCAGCGTGCTCAGTACTTTTAAAAGCAAAGGAAGAGGTTTGATATATAGGAATGGCTACAGCTCCCGTAGTTGGGTCAGGCTCCCACCCTTCATGAATTGCCAAAGTTGAAAAACCATATTTTTTAGACATACTTTTAACTCCTTTCACAAAATTTTTTTAAATCACTTCTACAAAATCCTCAAATTTACTTACTTCTTCTGTTATATCCTCTTGCAAAACTTTAAAAATAGCTTTTATCTCGGTTATTTTTTCTAATTTTTCTGTAAATGTCTCAACACTTTTCTTCATTTTAACAATAGCTGTAAATGTGCCGTTTTCATAGGAAGATTCCACAATTGATACTTTTTGTTCTTTTAAAAACTTTAAAACTTTTTTCAAACCTAAAATATTTTCTTTATGAGTTTCAAGCCTTATATAAAAAGTATCTGTAAAACTTCCCTGACGAATTGGAAGAAAGTTTATCCTCTTATTATCTTTGATATTATAGTTTAACAATATATCAATTAAATCTGCCACTACAGCATCCCCTGTAGGAAGTTCTCCAGCACCTTTTCCTACAAAAACATATTCACCAAAACTATCCCCTCTAAGTATGATAGCATTATTTACGTCGTTTATCCTTGACAAAATATTATTTTCTTCGACTAAAACTGGTTCCACTCCTGCAAAGATGCCATCTTTGACTTTTTTGCCCCAGGCAAATAATTTTATTTTATATCCCCACTTATTGATGTAATTTAAATCTTGAGTCGTGATTTCGTCTATTCCTTTTCTGGTTATAGAATTTACTGGCACGTTTATATTGAACACTTTCCTCATTAATATAGCAAGTTTATAAAGGGCATCAAAGCCTTTTACGTCATAATCGGGATTTGCTTCTGCATATCCTAATTGCTGGGCTTCTTTAAGTGCTTCTTTATAACTTCTGCCTTCAGTAGTCATTTTGGTGAGAATATAATTAGTAGTGCCATTTATTATACCGCCTACAAAATCTATTTCATCTGTGATTTTTAATCTATCAATTTGATGCAGTATAGGTATAGCTCCACCTACACTTGCCTCACATTTTAGAAATACTTTATTCTTTTCTGCTATTTCATTTAATTCTTCTCCATGCTTAGCTATCAATTCTTTATTTGCAGTGATTACATGCTTCCCTGAAGACAAAGCTTCCTTCACATATTCGTAAGCTGGAGAAATGCCTCCTATTGCTTCAATGATTATTTTTATCTCTTTATCTTTCAAAATTTCTTCAGCATTTTGGGTAAGTAGTCCCTCTACTTTCACTTTCCTTGGCTTATTGAGATTTTTCACCAGTATCTTCTTTATCTCAGGATAAACCCCTGTGCTCTCCCTTATATGACCTCCTCTTGAAGTTATCAATTTATATACTCCTGTTCCTACTGTACCAAGTCCTAATAATCCGATTTTTATTTTCATGTCACACCTCCAAATAAATTTTTAGGCCCTCTTCTCAATGAGAAGAGGGCCTAATAATCCGCCACTCCTCTCATCTCTCAGGTTAGACACCCTAACCTGCAGGATTTGGCACCAGACGCATATAAATGCCGGTTGCCGGGTTTCATCGGGCCAGTCCCTCCACCACTCTTGATAAGAGGTTTGTGTGTAATATTTATATTCAATTTTACATGTTGTAATCTATGTTATCACTTTGAAACTGTAAAGTCAAGAACTTTTTTTGTACTCTTTCTTAAATTTTTTCTAAATTTTAATATACACCAAATTTTTTTAGTGGTATAATAATATTGTAAAATATTATACATTATCGATTATAAAAATTTAATATTTGCCACATGGGGTGCCGGCGTAACCGGCTGAGAAAAAGGTGTTGCCTTTTAACCCATTGAACCTGTTAGGTTAGTACCTGCGTAGGGATGTGGTCATCCACCATGGCTATAATCCCCATGGTTTATTTATTTTTTAAGGAGGTTTTTATTATGACACAATTGGAATACGCCCTTTCAGGCATTGTTACAAAAGAAATGAAAATAGTCGCAGAGTATGAAGGAGTAGACGAAGAATTTATTTTAGAAGGAGTTAAAAAAGGAGAAATAGTAATACCATCAAACATCAACCACAAAAACCTCATTCCCAAAGGCATAGGAAGGGGTTTAATGACAAAAGTAAATGCTAACATTGGAACATCTGATGCATACCCTGAAGTTGACAAAGAAATTGAAAAATTAAATGTTGCTGTAAAAGCTGGAGCAGATGCGGTAATGGATTTAAGCACAGGGGGCGACATTAAGCAATCTCGTAGAAAAATACTTGAAAATTCCTCTGTCCCTGTAGGCACTGTCCCCATGTATCAAGCAGCTGTAGAATCTATATCCAAATACGGTAGCATCGTAGCTATGCCTGAAGAATTCATTTTTGAAGTTATAGAAGAACAAGCAAAAGACGGAGTTGATTTTATTACAGTCCACTGTGGTCTAACATCTGAATCATTGAAAAAGCTTAAAGACAACGGCCGAGTAATGGATATAGTAAGCCGCGGTGGCTCCTTTACAATTGCTTGGATGCTCCATAACGACAAAGAAAATCCTTTGTATAAACATTTTGATAGGCTCCTTGATATTGCTAAAAGATATGACATAACTCTAAGCTTAGGAGATGGACTGCGTCCAGGTTGTCTGGAAGATGCTACAGACGCAGCACAAATTCAAGAACTTATAATCCTTGGCGAATTGGTAAAGAAATCTCGAGAGGCAGGAGTTCAAGTTATGGTAGAAGGACCCGGGCATGTGCCAATTGACCAAATTGAAGCAAATGTAAAACTTCAAAAACAACTTTGTCACAACGCTCCTTTTTATGTGCTTGGCCCTATTGTGACTGATATAGCTCCTGGCTATGACCACATAACTTCTGCAATCGGAGGAGCAATTGCAGCAGCTTCTGGTGCTGATTTCCTTTGCTATGTTACACCCGCTGAACATCTCGGACTTCCAGACAAAGAAGATGTCAAAGAAGGCGTTATTGCAGCAAAAATAGCTGCCCATGCCGCAGATATCGCAAAAGGCGTAAAAGGTGCTAAAGAAAAAGATTTAACTATGGCTAAAGCCAGAAAAGCCTTAAACTGGGATGAGCAAATAAAGCTTTCTATAGACCCTGATAAAGCTTTTAAATATCGCGTCAATAAAAACATATCTACAGTCAAAACTTGCAGTATGTGTGGAAAATTCTGCGCTATGAAAATTGTCAGTGAGTATCTTGGAACTTCGGCTATGACCTGTTAATATCCTTTTGCCTTCCCCTTGATTTTCTTTACTAATTTCTGTTATAATAAAGGAAAATATCAAGGGGGTATTTTTTATGGAAAAGTGGCAATGCACAGTATGTGGGTACATCTATGATCCAGAAGAAGGAGACCCATCACAAGGAATTGAACCAGGAACTCCTTTTGAAGAATTGCCTGACGATTGGGTTTGTCCTGACTGCGGGGTAGGAAAAGATATGTTTGAAAAAATATGAGAGAGCGATTGCTCTCTTTTTTATTGATTTTTAATAAGATTCATATTATTATAGTTGTATGAAATCACTATACTCAAACAAAAATATAATTAAACTGTGGAGGGCGCGTAAATTTAATGAGTGAAGGTTTTAGGAGGTTAACTCCTGAAGAAGCTTTAGAAATTATAAAAAAACAACAGCGAGGAAAATTAAAAATATTTTTAGGATATGCTCCTGGTGTTGGAAAAACTTATGCAATGCTCAATGAAGGCAACAGGCGTCTTAAAAGAGGTCAAGATGTAGTAATAGGTTATGTGGAAACTCATGGAAGAAAAGAGACAGAAGCCCAAATAGGAAATTTAGAAATAATCCCTCGGAAAAAAATTGAATACCACGGCATGATATTAGAAGAAATGGATACCGACGCCATAATTGCTCGTAAACCAGAAGTAGTTTTGATAGATGAATTAGCACATACAAATGCACCTGGCTCTAAACACAAAAAAAGATATGAAGATGTAGAAGAAATTTTAAGTCATGGGATAAATGTAATTACAACACTTAACATCCAACATTTAGAAAGTTTAAATGACGTTATTCAACAAATCACAGGTGTTGCTGTAAGAGAAACAATCCCTGACAGCATAGTCGATAACGCAGATGAAATTGTTGCTGTAGATTTGACTCCTGATGCTTTGCTTAATCGATTAAAAAGAGGAGATATTTATCCAGTAAGTAAAGTCGATGAATGTCTCTCTAACTTTTTTAGAAAAGGAAATTTAAATGCTTTAAGGGAGTTAATGCTAAGACTTACCGCCGAAGAAGTAGATATAGAATTAGAAGAATATATGAAAGAGCATGGAATAACTGATACATGGGAAACAAATGAAAAAATAATGGTGTGCATAACACCAAACCCACTATCTAAAAAGCTTATAAGAAGGGGTGCAAGGAGAGCAAGAAGATTCAAATGTGATTGGGTAGTAGTATATGTAAACTGTACACATTTTCTTGCACCTAAACTTACTGAAAAAGATAAAGAAGTTTTAGAAAGCCATTTCATGTTAGCAAAACAATTAGGGGCAGAAGTCTACACATTGACAGGAAAAAGCGTGTCTGATGAACTTTTAAAATTTGCAAAGCAAATGCACATTACACAAATAATAATAGGGCATTCTCAAAGGTCAAGACTACAAACCTTTTTTAGAGGTTCTACGGTTATAAAGTTAATTAAAAAAGCAAAAAATATAGAAATTCACGTAATACCTTATAAATAACTTCTTCATTACTAAAAGGAGCAATGAAAAATGGAAAACAAATTTAGAATCTCACTCATAACTTTTTTGTTAATTTTAGCCATAACTATGACAATGGTATTAGTGTTTAACCAACCTCCCTATATACCGCTTTTTATAAGCTATATAATAACCTTTGCTATTGTTTTGATAAACGGTTTTTTGCCTCAAGAACTTATCAATATGTCAATTAAAGGAATTAAAAAAGGTATAAATGTGATGATTATACTCCTTTTGATAGGAGCCCTCGTTGCCTTGTGGAAACAAAATGGAACCCTTCCTGCTCTTATTTACTACGCCTCCCACTTTTTAAAACCACAAGCTTTTTTGTTGGTCTCTTTTATCACAACCTCTATTATCTCAATGATTTTAGGTACAGCTGTAGGAACCGCTAGTACTATTGGAATAGTAATAATGGGACTAGCCCATGGCTTTGGCTATTCTCTTCCAATAGTTGCTGGTGCAGTAATATCCGGTTCTTTTATAGGAGATAGGACTTCTCCCCTTGCAGGAAATGTTATTCTTCTGTCAGATATGGCAGAAATTGAACAATACAATGTACTTAAATCTCTCTTTAAAACTGCGATTCCTACTTTTGTATTAACTAGTTTATTATACTATCTTTTAAGTCTTCACATTAATATTTCTTCGCCGTACACTTTTGGCAATCTTGCAGCTATAATTTTGAAAAATTATAAAATAAACTTTTTCTTGTTTTTAGCTCCTATAATGATTATAACTTTGGCTTTTTTCAGGATTTCTACAAAGATAAATCTTTCAATTGCTGTCCTTCTCTCCTACTTTGTCTCTTTACTAAATGGTTATAACCCTATAGATTCTTTAAAAGTCATTATGTTCGGAAATATATCTAATATTCCAGAATTTAAATCAATCTTTTCAGGAGGAGGTATGATTTCCATCTTCCCAATGATAGGAGTAGTAACCTTTGCTACCGCTCTTTCTGGAATATTAGAAGGAACAGGAATTATAAAAGCAGTTTTTAGAAAAGCCCAAAAAATAAAAAACCCTAAAATTGCCTATTTGGTCACAATGTTATTAAGCACTTTAATGGCAGTAATAACTTGTAATCAAGCTCTTTCTGTAATTTTACCTTCTCGCATAATGCTGGAAGTCTTTAAAAGTCTTAACGTAAAAAATGATATGATGGTAAGAGCAATAGCAGATTCAGGCATGATACTTGCCGGAATAATACCTTGGAACTTAGCAGCAATGCTTCCTTCTGCAGTTTTAGGAGTAAAAGTAATTGATTACCTTCCCTATGCTTATTTAAATCTATTATTCCCTATATTATCAATACTTACCGTGTTAATAGAAAGTAATAAGCAATATAGCAATGCTACAACAGAAGAATTTTGAAGAGTGTTAAAGCTAAGACTTTTTCATTCCGATTCTATTTGTAAAAAAAGGAATAAAATCCTGCTTTTTATGTTAAAAGAAGCAATATGACAAAACTTTATCAATTCTTATTGCAAAAAGTAAAAAAATATATCAATATTATAATAGATAACGCATTCATCTTAAAAACGCGGAGGGAGACATTATGGATGTAATTGAATTAGCTGCTCATTTGATGGCATTATCAGCGAGAACAGCACCTAAAGCAACTGGAAAAGACTTTATAGAAACAAAAGTAATTACAGGTGAAGACCTCATAAGGTTAAAAGAGGATATGATAAAATATGGTGAAGAATCCGGAAAGAAAAATTTTGACAGGGATGCTAAAAACGTCGCTAACTCCAGTGCAGTACTTTTAATTTCATTAAATAAACCAGAAAAAGTTGGACTAAATTGTGGCGCCTGCGGTTATAATCTTTGCACTAGTCTAAGGGATTTTAGAGAAGGTACAGAATTCGCAGGTCCTATATGTGCATGGAGACTCATCGATTTAGGAATAGCAGTGGGATCTGCAGTTAAAACCGCCAGTCTTTTGAATGTGGATAACCGAGTTATGTATAGAATAGGTGTAAGTGCAAGAAGGCTAAAATTAATTGAAGGAGAAATTGTTATAGGCATTCCTCTTTCTGCGACAGGTAAAAACATATACTTTGACAGATAAAAATGCCAGGACTAACCTGGCGTTTTTTAAAATGACTTAGCCGTTTTTACAATGTCCTCCGCTGTCAAACCATAATGTCTTAAAAGCTCTTTAGGTGAACCGGATTGTCCAAACTCATCTCTTATCCCAATTCTCTTTATTTTCACTGGATATTCCTCTGAAAGAACCTCTGCTACTGCCGAACCAAGCCCGCCTATTATGCTGTGCTCTTCTGCTGTTATAACTTTGCCCGTCTTTTTAGCTACTTCTACTATTAAATCTTTGTCTATCGGCTTTATGGTGTGGATGTTCACCACTGTCGCATCTATTCCCTCTTCCTTTAGTTTATCTGCTGCTTCAATCGCTATGGCTACCATTATCCCTGTCGCTATTATCGCTACGTCTTTCCCTTCTCTTATTACTTCACCTTTCCCTAATTCAAATTTGTAGTTTTGATCGTGTATATCTGGTACTGCCATCCTCCCTAGCCTTATGTATACTGGCCCATAGTAATATGCCGCCGCAAATATGGCCTGTCTCGTCTCTTCCGCATCCGCCGGGTTTATTACCACCATCCCAGGTATTCCTCTCATAAGGGATATATCCTCTATTGATTGGTGGGTCGCTCCGTCTTCTCCTACTGTTATCCCAGCATGGGTAGCTGCTATTTTTACATTCAAGTGCGGATAACCTATGGAGTTTCTTACTTGTTCGTATGCTCTTCCTGTTGCAAATATGGCAAAGGTGCTGGCAAAAGGAATTTTCCCACAGGTAGCAAGTCCTGCTGCTGTTACCATCATGTCTTGCTCTGATATTCCCATGTTAAAGAATCTATCTGGATATACTTTTTGAAAATCTGCTGTTTTTGTAGATTTTGATAAGTCTGCATCTAATACTACTATATTTTTGTTTTTTGCGCCTAATTCTACTAAGGCTTTCCCATAGGCTTCTCTTGTCGCCATCGCCATTTATACTTCACTCCCTTCAAGTTCTTGTATAGCTTTTTGTCTTTGTTCTTCGTTAGGCGCATTGCCATGCCATCCTACTTGATTTTCCATGAAGGATACACCTTTCCCTTTTATTGTATGAGCTATTATCAATGTAGGTCTTCTTTTTGTAGCTTTTGCTTCTTCTATGGCCCTGTCTATTTGGTCAAAGTCGTGGCCGTCTATTTCTATTACGTGCCATCCAAAAGCTTTAAATTTTTCATTTACTGGTTCTATGTTTTTTACTTCTCTGTTTGGACCATCTATTTGTAAGCCGTTAAAGTCAAGTATTGCTGTTAAGTTGTCTAATTTGTAATGGGCTGCTGTCATAGCTGCTTCCCATATTTGCCCTTCCTGCAATTCTCCATCTCCTAATATTACATAAACTCTATAATCCTTTTTATCTAGCTTCCCTGCTAATGCCATACCATTCGCAGCAGAGAGCCCTTGCCCTAATGACCCTGTGGTCATATCAAGTCCCGGTGTGGATTTCATATCGGGATGCCCTTGAAGTATTGAGCCAAGCTTTCTTAAAGTTTTTAACTCTTCTTTTGGGAAAAACCCTTTTTCAGCTAATACAGCATACAAGGCAGGAGCTGCATGACCTTTTGATAAAACGAGTCTATCCCTATCTTCCCATTTGGGATTGTCAGGCTTTACATTCATTTTGTCAAAATAGAGTAGTGTTAAAATATCTGCACAGGATAATGACCCCCCAGGATGGCCAGATCCTGCTTCTGCTAACATGTTTATGATGTCTATTCTCACTTCTTTTGCCTTTTGCTTTAAAAATTCTTTGTTCATACTAATACCTCCATTTCACATGTTTTTAAATCCTTCTCCTAAAACTTCATGGGCTGTTGATAATATCACGAAAGCGTTGGGGTCTATTCTTTTCACAAGGCTTCTTAAAGTTGTAACTTCTCTACGAGTTACAACACACAATAAAACATTTTTGTCCTTTTTTGAATAACCCCCTCTTCCTTTTAGTTCTGTTACCCCCCTTTCCATCTCCTCCAATATTGACTTACTAATTTCCTCATACTTATCAGAAATAATTATAGCAATTCTCTCATCGCCACTACCTTCTTGCATGAGGTCAATAACTTTAATGGAAATAAATTCAGTAGCTAATGCATAAAGGGCAAGTTCCGGACTAAAAACTATGCCTGCTAAAGTTATTATTACAAAGTCTATTATAAGCAGTATTCTACCCACACTTAAAAAGTGTATGTATTTATGCAAGGTCATAGCAGCCATGTCTGTTCCACCAGTTGTTGCTCCATATTTTATCACAATGCCTAACCCTACACCCATTATTATACCACCATATACTGCTGCTAACATAGTATCATGGGTAAGTGGTTTTAAAAAAGCCAATGCATCAATAGAAACACCTAATAAAATAGTTGAATAAAGTGTTTTAGCTCCAAAACCTGTTCCTAAAGCTTTAGTCGAAATGATAAAAAGCGGAATATTTATTGCCAATGTAACTGCTCCAATTGGCCATCCAAACAAATGTTGTAGAACAACTGCAAGTCCACTTACTCCACCAGGAGCAATTTTGTTAGGTGCCAAAAATAGGTCAAGGGACAAACTAACAAGTAATGTGCCTATCGTAACCCAGAAAAAGTCTATTATTATTTTCTTAAGTGAAACTTTCATAATACATCCCCTTATCGCATGTCAACTTTTCCTTTGTGTAACAAAACTTTCAGAGCAAATTTAGGAAGTGCCATCATCCTTTTATATCTCCAAGGCTCTTTAATTAACCTGTATAGCCACTCTAAGCCTAATTTTCTATATAAATAAGGAGCCCTTTTAGCCTTTCCAGCTATTACATCAAAACTTCCTCCTACCCCCATTGCTATCTTTACTTTTAATTTGTTTCTGTTTTTATATATCCATTTCTCTTGTTTAGGAGCACCTAAAGCCACAAAAAGAACTTCTGCACTCTTATTATTTATCTCTTCTATGATTTTATTTTCTTCCTCTTGAGTAAAATAGCCATGATGAGTTCCTACTATTTTCACACTCGGATATAATTTTTCTAAATTGACACGAGCTTGTTCTGCAATTTGAGGAGCTGACCCTAATAGATAAATTTTTATATTTCTAGAAGATATATCCTTTATAAATTCCATCATAAGGTCAAAACCTGCTACTCTCTCAGACAGCGGATTTTTAAAAACTTTTGAAGCAAAAACAATACCACTTCCATCTGGGACATTTAAATCAGTATTATTTAATATTTCCATATATTCTTTATCTTTCTGTGCCATCATTACAATTTCCGCATTAGGTGTTGCAACAATGTGCAGTCTGTCTTCTTGCAAAAAATTTTTTAAAATCTCTACCGCTTGTTTCATCGTCACTCGATCTATTGGTACCCCAAATATATCCAATCTTTCCATCTTCACACCTCAAATTTATTATGTTCAAATAATATGTCAAAATTCTTTTTTGCTCTTTCTTTTAGTTCATCTAAACGCTTAGACATATTATTTATATACTCTTCTTTTTGCTGTAAAATTGAATTTACTCTTTTTAGAATATTTTCGGCAGTAAAAGAATTAATATCTCCTGCACTGCTTTCACCAACAGATTTTAGAAAACCCTCCACCTTAGGGTCATAAGATATACCAACAAATGGAACTAAGGATATAAACGCAAAGATTAAAGAATGCAGTCTTACACCTATCAATAAGCTACTGCCTTTAATAATATTCAAAATCTCTTCTATCTCGTATTCCCCAGTTAAAATTTCATAAGGCGTTTTCATATAAGTAGCAACCCTATCGCTCTCTTCTATATCTTCGTGATAAAAAGGAAGAAAAACAATCTTATATCCATAATCCTGGGCAATTAAATCTGCAGCCCTTGCCAACTCAACCCTTGATAATTCAGAATTTTCCCATTCTCTTGTACAAATCAAAACATATTCTGAGGAATTTAAATCAATTCCTTCTTTTTCGCGGACTTTATCAAAAACTTTTTTGTCATCACTACAAGGAAAGTTTAGCACAAGATCTGCTGCTACCACTACATGTTTTCTGACATTTAGCTGTTTCAAATATTCTTTTGATAATTCATCTCTTACAGCTATCCCATCAATTTTATTTAAAATTTTTGCAGTAAGCCATCTGTTAAACTTTTTATCAACTGGACCAATGCCTTGTCCTATAACATATACTTTTTTTCTAAGAAATTTCCCCATAAGCATTATTCCGAGATAATACCACAAACTCTTACTACTGGTCTTATCTTGTATAAGACTACCACCGCCACTTAACAATGCATCTGCCTGCTTTAGCGCTTTGTATATTTTTTTTAAAGAGTTTCTGTTTACTGCTTTTACCTGGTGCTTTTTGTTAGTTTCATCAGGTTTATTAGAAAGAACTGTTATATCAGTTAAGCCTCTTTCTTTTAAACCTTCTACCAGACATTTTAGAACAGCTTCATCCCCAATATTATCAAATCCGTAATAGCCGGATATGACTGTTTTCATATCAATACTCCCTTTTTATATTTTTTAAGACCTTGTCCATTATAAATACAACAACCATACCAATTAAAGCCCCCAATATCCATGCAATAACTGTACGCTCTATCGCAATCGTAAGCACACTTTCAATATGACTAAATGTATTGACAATCGACAATATGCCTATCGAAGCAAATATTCCCATAATAAATGTCCAGGTTTTTGAACGTTTAAAAGCAGTATAAATTGCTAATATAATCGCAGGGTCTCCTATTAAAAACTCCTTCGTCCGAGGTCTTGCTACAAGAGTATGCTCAAGAAAATCTCTAAATTTAAGCTCTAATTCTGTCGGCTTAACAATAGGTTCATTTCCCGTCCTTGAAATGTATATAATTCCAATAATCCCTGCTATAACAATAGCTACCAAATGCCATACTTTTATGTCTATGTTTAAAAATTCCTTTACTCTCCCTATAAACGTCTTCCAGTCATTAGCATTGTATATCTTTATAATATAGTACAAAACATAAAACACTAAAGGTAGTACAAAAGAAAATTTTACACCCCTAAAGTAGTCAATTTTTAACATATATTTGCTATCAGCCATTATAGCCGCTATAATAAGAGCTCCCACAAAAGGAATCAATAATGAATTGATAAATATTTTTAAAGAGGTATATGTAAAACTGAGATTTTTCCTTTTGTGCAATATTTCTCTCGTTTTGTCTATAAAATATCCTATGCCAAGAGAAGGAAAAATTATAGAAGAAGCTAATGCTACTACTTTGACCCCTAAATCGTTAAATCTGCTTACCAACACTAAAGAAGTCAGTATAGCACCCAATAATCCTAATAAAATTAACACATATTCTCCGATTCCTAACATCTGTAAAAGCAACAAGCCACCAGCAATAACTCCTAAACTTATGAGTATTTCCGTAAGAGTTGACTGATGAAGCTCCAAAAGAGGCTTAGCAACACCAACATTTAATCCAGCTTTTTTTATGTATTTTGTCATATCTTCAATCATAGATTGATTTTGTTGTATGTTGTAAGCAGCACTTTTGGAATTATCTATTTTTGCTCTCATATAAACAATTCTCACATTTCTCTCTATTATCCCTCTGTACCATCTATTTACTATTTCAGAAGTATCGTATTTTTGAGTTTCTGCTTCTGAAACTCCAAAGACTTTTATCCCCCTATAATCATCAAACTTAGCAAATTTATTCATTCCCTCTTGAAGTTTTTTCCCCATAGGCACATCTATAATTCCTACGTTTATGCCATTTTTCTTAAATAAAGAAGCAGCATAAGATATTTTTCCAGGATTTCCTAAGACATCAGTACCATTAAAAATTACAGTTTTTACATCAAATTTCTTCAATATATCAACATAGTCTTTTATATCTTTATCCTTTATCCCAGTAAAATTCTCAATTCGCGGTATCACATCAAAGCCTAAAGATTTTACCAGTTCTAAATCGCTTTCATCAAATCCCAACCCCTTTGTTATAAAAACATCTTTGGGTTTATTGATAACAAAGGCATAGCTACCTCTCTTTTCAAGCATTTTTAATTCGTCTTCAGGTACTCTTCTTGTTAAAGCCTCTTTAAGAAAATTGAATATCTTTACATCTTTTGTTGTAACAACTATGTAGTTTCCATACTGCTCCTTTTCCTTATCTGTAAGACTCTTTAAGTAGTCTTCCAATGCTACATTCCCTAAGTTTGAAGACAACAAATAAAGATTTCCTACGTCTTTTAAAAGACTTAAAGAAATTTTACCAGACTGTTGAAGGCTTTCAAGAGTAACCTCATTTACAGCAACACCGATAAGACCAGCTGCTTTCATATCAGAAAGCACAGAAATCAAGTCTCTGCCTGTTACAGAAGCAAGGTCTTTGAAACTTTTTAAATCTCCTACAATTTCCACTGTATTATACTTGTTTTCTACTCTTATTCTGTTTATATCTGAGAAAATAGATACTACTAAAGAAATAACAATAAATATTACAAGTATTTTCTTTAGCTTCAAATTAATCTCTCCTTTGTATTTGCTTTTGTAACACATCGATATTTAAAAGGGTAACTACTCATATTATATCACAAAAATTTCTTTAGAGCATGAAAAAACAGCGCAAAGCGCTGTTAATTTTTTGTATATTTACCCATCACAACTATGTATGTGTGTTTTGTCGCTTTTATACCTCTGCCATCAGAGCGTGGAAAAAGCAAAAGGTGATTAGCAGGTATAATATCATTATTTTTTAAATTTGTACCTGCAGTAAGGTCCGCTACTCCATCAGTTTTTGTAACAATTACTGCTGAATTTGCAATCCTGACTATCGCTTGTGTGCCACCTTCCATAGTTAAAACTTCGCCAGAATTTAATTCAATTACTTCATAGCTTGCTTCTGTCTTTACCTCTTTTAGTTTATCATCAACATAAGCTTTCACCTGATTATATTGCGAATCAACATAGCTTTTACTGACAAGGGGGTCTTGCTGACTTCCTGGTTCAGGATTTTGATCAGCATACCCTACACTCAAAGCCACTAAAATCACAACAAACGCCAATATAAGCGCATAAACTTTTTTCATTTGTTCTTCCTCCTATAATTCCCCTCTTCCATTTCTATTTTATAAAAAAACAAATCCTATTTCAACAAAAAAATAAGAACTTATCCTAAAAGATAAGTCCTTAAAAATCAATCAGCCCTAAACTTATTTGCAAAGCTTCATTGACTTTCTCCATCATTTCCTGATCAAAATGGCCAATTTTTTCTCTTAAACGTTTTTTGTCAATAGTCCTGATTTGTTCTAACAATACTACAGAATCTTTGTTAAGGCCATATTCTGCCCCATTTATTTCAACATGAGTGGGCAATTTGGCTTTGTTGATCTGAGATGTAATTGCCGCTACTATTACTGTTGGACTATATTTATTACCAATATCATTTTGAATTATAAGTACAGGCCGAATTCCGCCCTGTTCAGAGCCTATTACAGGGCTTAAATCGGCATAAAAAATGTCTCCCCTCTTTATCACCATAGTCAATCACACTTTTTCAATTTCATTTCATATCCTGTAAAACATTCGTTTTCTGCGGTTAGGCCCATTTCCGCAAGTTCGCTGTTAATTGCTGCCATCTCAAGATATCCCTTTTTCATGCTCTCACGTATTTGAATTTTTTTCTTCTCGCGTATATATAATTTCATCGCTTCTCTTATAAATTCACTGCGATTCCTGTTTTCCATAGCGGCAAGGACATCAACTTCTTCTAATAAACTTTGCGGCAAGCTTACAAGTATTCGCTTTGTTTCGCCCACTTTTAGGACCTCCTTACGCACTTATATAATTTATTATATATTACTATATATAATGATGTCAATCATTTGTAAATTTTATACTATAAAAGTCAAATTTTTAAATAATTTTTTACCTCAATTACCTCTCCTTTGTAAATATATATTCGAGGTACCCTTCTAGATATTCCACAATATACTTCATAAGGTATAGTATTTAATTTTTTAGCAATCTCCTCTGCTGCTATTTTTTCTCCATCTTGATTTCCAAAAATAGTTACATCATCCCCTACTTCTACTCCTTCTATATCGGTGACATCTATCATCGTTTGGTCCATACAAATTCTCCCAATTACAGGAGCATATTTTCCTTTTACTAAGACATGATGATTATTAGAGAGTAATCTATTAAAACCATCAGCATACCCTAGAGGCAATGTAGCAATTTTGCTTTTTCTTTTAGTTATAAAAGTCCTTCCATAACTAATGGAAGTACCTTCAGGTACTTCTTTTATATACACTATTTTAGTTTTAAACCCCATAGTCTGTCTTAAATCCAATGGTCTTTCAACTTTTTCTGAAGGGTAACTACCGTATAGAACTATTCCTGGCCTTACCATGTCTAAATAAGTATATTTAAGGTCAATAATTGCTCCACTGTTAGCTATATGCTTTAAAGGAATGTTTATCCCTTTTTGCTTTAAGCTTTCTAACAATTTCTTGAACATATCAAACTGTTTTTCAGCATATGTTTTATCTTTTTCATCAGAAGTAGCAAAATGACTAAATATGCCTTCTACCTCTACCCCTTCCATTCCCATCATTTTTTCTATCTCTTTTTCAGCTACATTTAAATCTGTATATCCTATCCGTCCCATCCCTGTATCAATTTTTACATGAACTTTAGCCTTCTTACCCACATTTAAGGCAATTCTTTCTAACTCTTTAACATAGTTTATATCGAAAACAGTTTGAGTTATATTGTGCACAATTAATTCTTTAACCTGAGTTAAAGGCGTATATCCAAAAACGAGTATGGGAATATTAATTCCGCATTCCCTTAATTCTAACGCTTCTTCTATTGTAGCTACTCCCAAATAAGAAATCCCATTTTTTATTAAAACCTTTGCCACTTGACAAGCTCCATGACCATAAGCATTGGCTTTCACTACCCCCATTATTTTTGCTTTCTTGCCCACCCATCGCTTTACTTCACTCAAATTATGCACTATATTATCCAAATATATTTCTGCTCTTGTTGGCCTTATATTATCAAACATTAAAAATCCCCCTTGTTTTTCACCTCAAGGATTTTATCACTTTAAGTATCTCCTCTTCATTCAAATCCCCGGTTACTGTAATTTTTACTTGCATACCATTTACCATCGTAGTATACTCCTTTTCCCCATTGTCTTTTTCTTTATAATACACTCCTTCACTTAAAAGAACTCCCTTTTCATTAACTATTTTGTTTTGGTCAACCACAGTTTCAAAAATTTCCATCAAATTCTTACCCGAAGTATACACAAAAGTAACTCCATTATTTTCATTAACATTTACTAATACATTTAAAAGTTTAAAGCCTTGTGGTAAATACACAGGCATTACAGGATTTATGCCGCAATACTTATAAACCTCTTTTGCATCTATTTCTATTACTGTAGAATTTAAAAGATTCCCCGCTAACGTCATTACGCTATCCTTAGTAAATAACTTGTCATTTATCTCAGGGTTATATTTAAAATCCTTATAAATAATTTTTGAAAAAATTTCATTATTGATATCAAAAATTGTCAATTCTTTAGGTGCCAAATCCTCTTTAGAAAAAGCCATTTGTTCTTTGTACATGAAAATATTTTTATCCAAAATAGGAACTGTTATTAAATAAAATTTATCCATCTCTCTTTTTTCTACCTCTCCAGCTGAATTAATATAGTTTTTTATAAAAGAAGTAATCATCGAATACAAAAGAATCTCTTCTGTATTTTCCGCTACAAAAACCTGATTCACCTTTGCAAAATATACATAACTTCTTTTGCCGTCATATACAATAATTTTATCCGGACTCCCACTTTCTTTTAAAACTTCTAATCGAAATTTACCTTTTTTGTAAAATTGCACAACTGCAAATTTGTTATCTATCTTGTTGTTATAAAGCTCTACAATTGCTGTGGCAGTATAACTTTCTAATTTATCTAATTGTTCTTTAATAGAAATAAAAGGATCTTTAACTTTTTTTGTTTTTATTCCACACCCCGAAAGAAGAAATATAAGCACAAAAACAATTACAAAAAAGCTCTTTTTCAAGAACTCTCACCCTCTTATAAACAACATTTAAGAGCCTCTGGAATGTTCTCAAGGATATCCATCGCTGTCATTCCATACTCTCCCACATATTCTTTAGCAATATCTCCTGCCTTCCCATGATAAAACACACCATAAATTGCCGCTTTTTCTTCGCTAAACCCTTGAGCCAAAAAAGCCGCAATCATCCCTGTTAGAACGTCTCCACTGCCAGCAGTTGCCATCCCAGGATTGCCTGTGTTATTTATATATATGCTCCCTTCTTTTGTCGTTATTACAGTTTTAGAACCTTTAAGTACAAGTGTCACTTTGTACCTATCAATAAAAGTTTTTGCTACTTCAAAAAGATTATTCTTAATCTCATCAATCGCGAGGCTTGTCAATCTTGACATTTCCCCATAATGGGGAGTTAAAATAACTTTTTTACCTTCTATAACTTCCAACCTTCCTACCAAAGCATTAAGAGCATCAGCATCTAAAACTATAGGCTTATCCGTATTTTTTACAATATCATATATCAATTGTGAAATATCTCTATCATGAGTCAACCCTGGTCCTATAGCAATAGCATCACTTTCCTCTATTAACTTAAGTACACTACTTAAAGCATCGTAGGATAAAATACCATTTTTCTCATCTAATCCATAAGTTATAATCTCATAAAGTCCTCCTTGAATTACTGATTGCACACTTTGTGGAACTGCTAATTTCACCAATCCGCAACCTGCCTTAATAGCACTTTTAGCACACAGATACGCCGCCCCTGTCATATTTTTAGAACCAGCTATCATCAAAACTTTACCATAATCCCCTTTATGAGTATTTCCATGCCGTTTTGGAAGCTTTACATCCTCTGAAGTCACAAGATTATAATTATAACCTACTTCTGCAGCCAACCGGTACGGAATCCCTATTTCAGCAACACGAATTTCTCCTGCATAATCGGCACCCGGATATATTAATAAACCAGGCTTTAGAAATTGCATAGTAACTGTTTTGGTAGCCTTAACAGCACATCCTTCCACTTTACCTGTATCAGCATTTAACCCAGAAGGAATATCAACAGATACCACAATCTTATTGGCTTGGTTTATCATTTCTATAATCTCTTTTGTTATGCCGCTTATTTCTCCTTTAAGCCCAATTCCATAAATTGCGTCCACAATCACATCGCTGTCTTTAATGGTTTTTTCCAAAAATTTTAGATGTTCTCTTTGAGTAATTTCCGCTACATAAATCCCCATATTTATGATTGCATCTAAATTTACTTTTGCATCCCCTGAAATAGCACCTAAACTTGTAGTTAAAAATACTTTTACATCGATTCCCCAATTATAAAGATTTCTAGCTACTACATAACCATCTCCACCATTATTCCCCTTCCCCGATATAACTATTACAGAGTTTAAATTCCTCTCATTTAAAATCTTTTTTACTTCTAGCGCCGTTTCTCTTCCCGCATTCTCCATTAAACTTATAGAAGGAATTCCTATTTTTTCTATAGCTATTTTTTCAACTTCTCTCATCTGTTTTGATGTCAGCACTATCATTTTTTTCACCTCCAATAGCAATAGCACAGCTTATAGCATAGGTTTTCGTATGAGAAATAGACAGCTTTATGTACTTTATTCCTTTTTTATCCGCAATATTCTTAGCCTCCCCCTTTAAAATTACAGCAGGAGCTCCTTTTTCATCGTGACATATTTCAATATCTTTCCAGCTAAAACCATTGATACCTGTCCCTAAGACTTTTGAGATGCTTTCTTTCGCCGAAAAAAAACCCGCTATATGAGGTAATTTCATATTTTTACTGTTAAAATACTCTATCTCTTTTTGAGTAAATAACCGTTCCAAAAATTTAGTATTTGCATCAAAAGCTTTTTTTATCCTTTCAACTTCTACAATATCCGTTCCCACAAAAAGTTCCATATATACAGTTCCTCCAATTATCCTAATTACATTATATTATTTCTCTATTAATTCACAAAATCCTTCAAAAAAATAAAAGAAGGCATGACACCTTCTTAAATAGCAACCTTACACAATTTAGCTTGTCTATCATAGTCACTTATATAATCTTCACACATATCGTCAATTACTTCATACAGATGAACAGGCGATACTGTCATTTCTTTAAAGAATTGTGCTAGCTTGTCCACTTTTTCAAAGTAAGGGCTTATATTTATCACTTTTTCTTCTATTATTTCAATTTTATCCTTTTCTCCATCTAAAATTTCTTGAAGAATTTTGATACCATACGACGGCAATTTTACTTCCTCCTTTCCGTTTAAAACACTTATTTCTGACATGACCACTGTGTAGTGAGTAATTATGTTTCTCCTTGCTTCCTCCCTTGTCGATATGTACTCGGTCACTTTCCTGTAATACATTTTACTATCCCCTCCAATTTATTTTTTAAGATTAATTATTAACTTACAATACATATTAATATATTCTATTTTTTTCTAAAAAATCCTTTATTTTTTTGAAAATTTTTTATCGACAGAAAAGACACTTTTTTTACTTTAGCAAACATTTAACAAGTCTATGTAAAACTATTTGGTGTTTTTTGCAATATCGAAAATTGTAAATTATTCTATCTATGTTTAATATTAGAACTATAATTGTCGAAAAAAATTTATAAAAAATTTCTATCAGGAAAATTTCAGAAAATACTAAAACTCTTTTTTAAAGTTTTAATATCTCCTTTATTTTATCCATATATTTTTTCCCTGACCTTTCACCATGTAAAATCATGCTTAAATATGGCTCACTGGTACCTATCAATCGCGACAATTCTTTTTGTGTCATATTCAGTTCCGCCAATCTGTCATTCACTAACTTTCCAAAATCTGTAAGCCTTCTTTTTTTCATCAAAGCACCCCCTATTTTCCCTACAAGCAAAAGTTAGCATATTTATTCAGTAGGAATAATAAAATATTTGTGTTAAAATAGATAATGATTAAAAATTAACTATTTTAAATATATATCTGAATTACGAAAATGTCAATACTAATATCGTAATTCAGAAAAACAAAGGAGGAGTGTTATGGATACAGTCGGCGAACGTATAAAATATGCTCGTAAAAAAAATAATTTAACTATAACAGCTTTGAGCAAACTCACAGGTTTATCTGTTGGAAATTTAAGTGACCTTGAAAATAACAAATCAATGCCTTCTTCCAATGCTTTGATAAAGTTAAAAAACGCCCTTAATGTTTCAATAGATTGGCTTCTTACTGGACAACAAATAGAATATATAAAAGAAGAAGGGGAAAAATACTTGTCGAGAGAAGAGTTAGAAAGCATCAGTGAAAAGGATAAAATAATTTTTAAAGCCTTTGAAACATTGCCTGAGGAAAGAAAGAGAGATATAGAAGGGTATATAAAAGTGAGTTTGAATACCACTGATTTAGAAAAGTTCATTAAAAAAGAAAAGAAAGTATAATTTTAACCATAGTATAATTTTAACCATTATGATTAATAATTAATCATAATGACAAAAGATTACGGCTGCATTTTGCAGCCGTAATCTTTACTCACCCATGAACATTTTCATATCATCTTCTACGTTTGTAATACCACCAATGCCAAATTTGTCAACTAATACTTTTGTGACATTTGGCGATAAGAAAGCAGGAAGCGTAGGTCCTAAATGAATATTTTTTACTCCGAGGTACAAAAGTGCTAAAAGCACTATAACAGCCTTTTGTTCATACCATGCAATGTTGTAAGAAATAGGAAGCTCGTTTATGTCACTTAAGCTAAAGACTTCTTTAAGCTTCATGGCTATCACAGCCAATGAGTAAGAGTCATTGCACTGTCCTGCATCTAAAACTCTCGGAATTCCGTTTATATCTCCAAGGTTTAACTTGTTGTACCTGTATTTTGCACAGCCTGCAGTTAAAATGACTGTATCTTTAGGAAGAGCTTTAGCAAATTCGGTATAATAGGTTCTGCTCTTCATTCTGCCGTCACAGCCTGCCATTACGAAAAATCTCTTTATAGCTCCTGTCTTTACCGCTTCTACAATTTTATCCGCCAGCTCTAAAACTTGGTTGTGAGCAAACCCACCAATTATTTCCCCTCTTTCAATCTCCACAGGTGGCCTGCATCTCTTTGCATGTTCAATTATTTCTGAAAAGTCCTTCTTTCCGTCTGGACCTTCTGGAATGTATTTTACTCCCTCAAAGCCTACAACACCTGTAGTATAAACTCTATCCTTGTAGGAATCCTTTGGAGGTACAAGGCAGTTTGTAGTCATTAAAATTGGTCCGTTAAATAGCTCAAACTCCTTATCCTGCTGCCACCATGCATTTCCATAGTTACCAACAAAATGTGTATATTTCTTAAAAGTTGGATAATAATGAGCAGGAAGCATTTCTCCATGTGTATAAACATCTACCCCTGTACCAGCAGTTTGCTCTAGCAATTGCTCCAAGTCTTTCAAATCATGACCGCTTATCAATATTCCAGGATTATTTCTCACACCAATATTAACTTTTGTTATCTCAGGATGGCCATAAGTCGAAGTATTTGCTTTGTCAAGGAGCGCCATTGTATCAACGCCATATTTTCCTGTTTCCATAGCCAGAGCCACATAATCATCTGCCGTTAAGCTGTCATCTAAAACTTTAGCTAAAGCCTTCTCCATAAACCTAAATATATTATCATTTTTGTATCCCAGCTGATATGCGTGATATGCATAAGCCGCCATACCTTTTACACCATAAGTGATAAGCTCTCTCAAAGACCTTATATCTTCATCTTTTGTAGATAAAACTCCTACTTCAGCTGCTATTGCTTCTATATCTTTATCTGTATAATAAACCCAGTTTATTGCCTCACAGGATTCGTCTACTTCAACTCCTGCCTTTTTGAGGTCTTCTTTTATTTCTTCTCTTAATGCAACAGCTTCTTTTATTTTGTTAATAAAGAAGTTTCTGTCAAAATTAACGTTAGTTATTGTGGAAAATAATCCTTCAAAAAGGAATCTGTCCGTCTTCTCTTTATTTACTCCTGCCTCTCTTGCTTTTAAATTTAAAAACGATATGCCTTTCAATGTAAAAATCAGCAAATCCTGAAGATTTGCAACATCGTCTGTCTTACCGCATACGCCTCGTACTGTACACCCTATGCCTTTTGAAGCTTCTTGACATTGATAACAAAACATACTCATTTTGCTTCCTCCTTTTTAAGTTCTCGTTCATAGATTATGATAAGCCAAAAACTCAAAAGAATCTGTGATAAAAATCACAAAATAAAAGCTCCAAATGAGCATATTCATTTGGAGTCACACATTTATTGTATCCATTTCTATATTTTCTATATAAGCATCTGTATTTTCTTCAATATAGTCTACAACCTCTTGAACTATTTTATTTGTTAAAACAGCGTCACTGCCACACACTGAGAAACCTATGACAATTGATTTGTGTAAATTTTGGTTTTCTATTTCAGATATAGAAACATTATAATGACTTTTTACTTTACCCACAATACTTTTTACAATCATTCTTTTTTCTTTTAAAGAATGAACCCAATTTGCACGTAGATATATTTTACAATAAGATACAATCATATATATCTCCTTACATAAGTTTTTCCAGAAAATTTTTACAATATAATTATACCTTACATAATAAACTGTTTCAATAAAATCACACCTTCTCTATCTAACGCGTATTATAAATAGAGGCTGGATAGAGAGGAGTGTGAACATATGAAATGGCTAATTATTCTTGGTTTTGCAATATCATCAAGCATAGATAATTTTGGAGTAGGCATTTCCTATGGTATACGAAATATACGAATAAGCCTTTTTTGTAATACAATTATCGCAGTAATCGCTTTTTTATTTAGCATATCCGGAATTGCCTTTGGCAAATGGTTAAATTCAATACTTCCAGGGTCACTTCCTATTTTTGTAGGAGCTTTTTTGCTGTTTATAATCGGACTTAGAATTATTTTGCTGGCCGTACCTCGTAAGTCACTTAATAAAGATATACAACAATCAAAAGCTGATTCTATAAAAGGCATTTTAGAAAATCCTGAAATTGCAGATTTGGACAAATCGGGAGAAATCAATTTGTTTGAAGCAATTCTTTTAGGAATAGCCCTTTCAGCAAACGCCCTTACCAATGGCTTAGGTGCAGGTCTTTTAGGCCTCTCCCCTTTTGCTATATCCTTAACTACATCAATTGGGAGCTTTATTTCTGTATGGGGAGGAGTAAAATTAGGAAAAAGAGTTGCAGAAATACGAATAGGTTCTTTCACCATTGGGCAATTTGGCACAGTGATAAGTGGCGTTATTTTGCTCTTTATAGCATTTAACGCTTTGCTGTAATAAGATATAACAATTGACAAATCTTTTGAATATAATATAGTGTACCAAAAACTCCGAGGTGATTTTATGGAAGCAGTGGATAACATACTAAGAACTTGCCTTCCTCAAATAGGAGCACCTGCCCCAGATTTCAAAGCCAATAGCACTTTTGGACCTATAAAATTATCAGATTATAGAGGTAAATGGATTGTACTATTTTCACATCCAGGAGATTTTACACCTGTTTGCACTACTGAATTTATAGCTTTTACACAAGTTTATACCAGTTTTGTAGAGAGAAATGTACAATTGATAGGATTAAGTGTAGACAGCAATCCTTCCCATTTAGCTTGGGTACAAAATATATACAAAAATACTGGTATAGAAATTCCTTAGCGACAAAACTAAGCTTTACCTTCGAGCTCCGGCAGGGTACTTACGTCAGGTGGCATCCATGCTTTAAGGTGCTCGCCTCTGCCATCCATGGCTTCGGCCCTGCCTCCCCCCTCGGTCTTGCTAAGTTTTGTTAACTCTTTGTAACAAGTCACTCCTTATGTAAAATATCTCCTTTACGAAAGTTTGTCTATAGTCTGCAATATATATATATATATGTTTTTATAAATAAAAAGTTTCTTAATGGGAATATTAAATATGAGGTGATTTAAATATGCGCTCAATGTGGAAAGGAGCAATAAGTTTTGGTCTTGTAAGTATCCCCATAAAACTGTATACCGCTACAGAAGACCATGCCATACATTTTAAGCAACTTCACAAAGAATGTAAATCCCCCATAAAATATGAAAAAATATGCCCCGTATGTAATAGACCCGTTTCAGATGAGGAAATAGTACGAGGATATGAATACGAACCAGGTAAATTTGTCATTATAGATGAAGAAGATTTGGAAAGGATACCTATGCCAACAGTTAAAACCATTGATATAGTAGATTTTACCGATATAGGACAAATAGACCCCATATATTATGACAAAACATATTTCATCGTACCCGAAGATATTGGTACAAAGCCTTACATACTTTTAAGAGATTCTATGAAAGAAACAAAGCGAGTTGCAATAGCAAAAGTGGTAATTAGGTCAAAGCAAAACCTCGCATGCATACGAGTGTATGATGAAAAATATATGGTCATGGAAACAATGCATTTCCCTGATGAAATAAAAAACACAAACCAACTTCCTCCCTTAAGAGAAGTCAGCTTACAGGAAAATGAAATAAAAATGGCCAAACAACTTATTGATACTTTGACCTCCGATTTTAAACCCGAAAAATATGATGATAGCTACAGAAAAGCGTTAATTGAAATGATTGAGTTAAAAATACAGGACAAAGATATAGATATTCCCCAAAAAGCACCTGAAGCCGATAATGTTCTTGATTTAGTAAGTGCATTAAAAGCGAGCATTGAATCTGTAAAGAATGAAGAAAAAGCAAAAAAAGGACGCAAAAGAAAAGGCGCATAAAAGGAAGATTGAATATGTCTATGATGGAAGAAAAAATATCACCTATGCTGGCATCCAGCAGTGACCCTTTTGATAGCCCCGAATGGATATATGAAGTCAAATGGGATGGTTCAAGGACTATTGCTTTTCTTTCAAATAAAACAAGACTTCAAGATAGAAGGCTTGTTGATATAACCTATCAGTTTCCAGATTTGGCATTACTTTATAAACAAATAAAAGCAAAAGAAGCAATACTTGACGGTGAACTTGTAGTTTTAAAAAACGGCAAGCCCAGTTACAAAAGCATTATGTCGAGAAAACATCAACAAAATTTAGTAAAAATAAATCTTTTAACCAAGATAACGCCCGTAATTTTCATAACATGGGATATATTGTACTTAAATGGCAAATCTCTTGTAGAATTGCCACTTATAGAGAGAAAAGATATACTTAGAAAAACAGTTAAAGAAAACAAGATCATAAAAATATCAGATTTTATATTTGAACATGGAAAAATGCTTTTTGAAGAGACAGGTAAAAGAGGACTTGAAGGAATTGTTGCCAAAAAAGCAGATTCAAAATATTTAATAGGAAAAAGGAGTAAACTCTGGCTTAAGTCAAAACATTTTATTGTAATAAATGCCGTTATTATAGGGTACAGAACTGACAAAACAGCCCTCATACTGGGGCTTTACGATGAGGTGAATAATTTAATAAACATAGGAAGTTGTGAATCAGGCTTATCCCAGAAGGAATTAAAAGCATTCTACGAAGTTGCCAAGGAGATAAAAGCCTCAGATAATTATTATAACTTTAAAGAAAAAAATGTGCAGTGGTTAAAACCCTTGCTAACATGTAAAGTGAGATTTATGGAATGGTCTGAAAACATGAAGATGAGGGCACCTTCTTTTATTCAATTTGAGTATAACATAAAACCAGAAGAGTGCAGGTTTGAATAAACTCACTTCAAAAACTTAATATACACTCTTCTTCTCCTTGGACCATCAAATTCACAAAAGTAAATACCCTGCCAAGTTCCCAAAAAGGGTTTTCCATTTTCAATAATTAAAGTTACTGAACTTCCCATAAGAGACGCCTTTATATGCGCATCAGAATTGCCTTCCATGTGTTTAAAACGTATATTAGGAATTATTTTTTCTAAGGCTGCTATTATATCTTCTCTTACAGTTGGATCCGCATTTTCGTTTATTGTAATTCCCGCTGTTGTATGAGGCACAAAGATAACACAAACCCCATCAACAACGCCAGATTTTTTAATTTCTTGCATTACCATATCAGTAATATCCACCATAACTTCCCTTGTCGGTGTATTTATCTCCAAAACAACCATAACGACTCCTCCATTTTTTGTTTTCTGGATTTGCTTTTTATAATAGCAAATTGTTTAATAGTATGTCAACATGCCTTTAATATTATTAGTTCATTAACTCACAATTATTTTTAACTTATTTAAAATTCCATTCCCTTATAAAATATTAGAGATAACAAAAAAAGGCTGAAAAGGAACTTTCATTGTCCTTTTCAACCTTTTTAATATTCCTTTATTCTACTGTAACTGATTTTGCAAGGTTACGCGGTTTATCTACATCGCAGCCTTTTTCAACTGCCATATAATATGCTAAAAGTTGCAAAGGCACAACTGTCAATACTGGGGTAAGCTCTTTAAGCGTCTCAGGTATATATATTACTTTATCTACAACGTCCTCCAGCTGAAGATTGCCTTGTTTTGCAAAGGCGACTAAAAAACCGCCTCTTGCTTTTACTTCTTTTATATTGCTGAGCATCTTTTCAAAAAGGTCATCTTGTGTTGCAAGAGCTATCACAAGTGTTCCCTCTTCTACAAGGGCCAAAGTACCGTGTTTTAATTCACCAGCCGGATAAGCCTCTGAATGGATATAGGATATTTCTTTGAGTTTTAAAGAACCCTCCATAGCAACGGCATAGTCCAGTCCTCTTCCAATGTAAAAAACGTCTTTCGCGTTGTAATGTTCATAAGCAAATTTTTGAATTGTCTCTTTGTTGTCAAGAAGGTACTGAACTTTTTCTGGGAGCTTCTTTAATTCTGTGCAAAGTTCCATAACCTTTGTTTTAGTTATTGTCCCTCTTTTTATTGCAAGGTCCATAGCTACAAGATAAAGAGCTATAAGTTGCGTAGTATATGCTTTGGTGGAAGCAACAGCTATTTCAGGACCTGCCCATGTGTATAGTACGTCATCTGCTTCTCTGGAGACAGAACTTCCGACTACGTTTGTAATGGCTATAACTCTTGACCCTTTTTTCTTAGCTTCTTTTAGCGCAGCAATGGTATCAGCTGTCTCCCCTGACTGGCTTATTACAATTGTAAGAGTTCTTTCATTTACTAAGGGGTTTCTATATCTAAATTCTGAAGCGACATCTACTTCAACAGGTATTCTCGCAAGATTTTCTATGACGTATTTCCCAACAACACCCGCATGATAAGCTGTTCCACACGCCACAATAAAAATTTTATCTATCTTTTCAAAGTCTTCTTTTGTAATTTTCACATCATCTAAAACTATTTCTGAATCATCAATTATTCTGCCTCTTAATGTATCTTTTATAGCGCTTGGCTGCTCGTGAATTTCTTTTATCATGAAATGTTCATAACCGCCCTTTTCAGCCGCCTCTACATCCCATTTTACTTCAAAAAGCGATTTTTCTACTTGCCTTCCAAACATGTCTATAAACTCTACGCTGTATTTTTTAATTATGGCAATCTCATGATCATCAAGAAAATATACATTTCTTGTATGTTTTAATATAGCTGGGATATCAGATGCAATAAAGTTTTCACCATTGCCTATTCCAACTATAAGAGGTGCTTCTTTTCTCGCAGCTACAATCATATCGGGATTGTTTTTGCACAAAACACCTAAGGCATAAGAACCTTCAATTCTGTCTAAAACTTTTTTCACAGCCTCTACTATATCGCCATTGTAATAATACTCCAACAAATTTGCTACAACTTCTGTATCAGTCTCAGACTTAAAAGTATAGCCTTCTTCCAATAGCCATTTTTTAAGTGGCAGGTAGTTTTCAATTATGCCATTGTGGACTACTGCAATTAGCCCTGATTGGGATAAATGAGGATGGGAATTTGTATCAGACGGTTCACCATGCGTAGCCCACCTTGTGTGTCCTATGCCTATTGTCCCTTCCATATTATCTTTTTCAACAAGTTCTTTTAGGACGTTTAATCTTCCTTTCGCTTTCTTTATATTTATATTGCCATCATTTAAAATGGCAATTCCTGCCGAATCATAGCCCCGATACTCCAATTTTGTCAAACCTTCTAAAAGTATTGGCGTCGCCTGTTTATCGCCAATATATCCTACAATTCCACACATACTCGGTCTCCTCTCACTTTTGTAATAAATATTCATCCCTGCCCAGACTGCTTTATGCCACAGTCGCCTGTGGTTTTACCAGTCCTTTATCGGTCGCAGAAAACCGCAGGGCACCCGCCGATAGCTCGATAAACCCTGTCCTCGTCAGCTTAAAGTATACACTTTAAGCCCAGGCGCTTTTTAATTTTTAATCCTTATCTTCTTTTACTCTTCTTCAATAGGCATCCCCCCTTTCAAATAATACCTTTCGCACTTTTATTTAATTTAATTTTCTTTCTATTAATTCAGCAAGTTCTTTTGCCATTTGACTAATTTTATCATAATCTTTTCCTTCTACCATAACTCTCACAAGAGGCTCAGTACCCGAGGGTCTTATAAGTACTCGTCCTTCTCCTCTCATTTCTCTTTCTAAATTTTCAATTTCCCTCTTAATTTCTTCATCCTCTAAATAGGCATTTTTTAACTCATTTTTTACTTTTGCGTTTATAAGGACTTGTGGGTAAGTAACCATACAGGCAGCTAATTCTGACAATTTTTTACCACTCTCTTTTAAAATAGAACAAAGTTTTAAAGCAGTAATTTCTCCATCTCCCGTAGTATTGTCATCAAGGAAAATAATATGGCCCGATTGTTCCCCGCCAATAGAATATCCGCCTTTTATCATTTCTTCCAAAACATATCTATCCCCTACTTTTGTCCTTATGAGATTAATCCCTTGTTCTTTAAGTGCAATGTCAAAGCCTATATTGCTCATAACTGTTGCCACAACTGTGTTATTTTTTAACCTACCTTTTTTCTTTAAGTCTATAGCACATATTGCCATTATGTGGTCTCCATCAACAATATTTCCTTTCTCATCAACTGCAATAAGTCTATCAGCATCTCCGTCAAAGGCTAAACCTATATCCGCGCCGTTTTTTACGACAAGCTCTTGCAACTTCTCGGGATGCGTAGACCCACAATTGACATTTATCCTTTCCCCTATAGGCTCTGCTCCATACAATATAACCTCTGCACCCAATTCCTTAAACAAAATTGGCGCCACTGTGCTGCTAGCTCCATAAGCACAATCAATTACAATTTTCATTCCTTTTAAATCCCCATCAATTGTAGATTTTAAGAATTCTATGTAGTCTCTATGAGAATTTGTGTATTCTTTCCTGGTACCTACTCCCGTACCAATAGGAGAAGGCAACTCAATTTTTTCTTTCATTATATTTTCTATTCTATCTTCTACTTCATCTGGCAATTTATATCCATCTTTATCAAAAAATTTTATCCCATTGTACTCTACGGGATTGTGAGATGCTGATATCATAATTCCAGCATCTGCTTGGTACAATCTCGTAAGGTAAGCTACTGCAGGAGTAGGAATTATTCCAACGCTTATAACCTCTGCCCCTACAGAGGTAAGACCTGCAGTTAATGCACATTCCAACATGTCACCAGATATACGACTGTCTTTACCAACCACAACCTTAGGCCTATGAGTTCCGTGAGTCAACACATAGGCCCCTGCTCTTCCCAATTCAAAAGCAAGTTGTGGAGTCAAGTCATAATTGGCTATACCTCTAACACCATCTGTACCAAACAACCTTGCCATTTTCTATCTCCTCTCAATAAATCATACGATAATATTTTATCACAGTGAAAACTATATTTCAATTTACACTATTTTCGCAGTCCGCGTCAAGATTTTGTAAGGGACTCATTTAGTTGACATTTTTCCTCGCCTATTCTTCCAACATTGCTAATATATTTTTCATAACTTTGTCTCTCAATTCAACAATTTCCATCTTTATATCAATATTCAGATTTGGGTAAATTGGTTCCCCTATTTTTACTTCAATTTTTCCCTTAAATTTGGGAAAATATTTTCCAAAAGGTAGTATTTCTCTTGTGCCTTTTATAGCCACTGGTACAATGGGCCTTTCCGATTTATATGCTAGATACATAGCCCCTTCATACATTTTTTCTACTTTGCCAGTTGGTGATATTCCTCCCTCAGGAAATAATCCTATAGAATTTCCTTCCTTTAGTCTAAATAACGCCTGTTTTATGGCATTTATATCAGGAGAATTTTTCTTTATAGGAATTGCTTTGTCAATTTTCAGAAAATATTTTAAAAAGCGGCTTTTATAAAGTTCAGAACTTGCTAAAAATATAACGGGTCTTTTTACAGAACAGGCTACCACAACTGGATCTAGCAAACTTTGATGGTTTGCAACAAAAATACAAGCTCCCTCAGGCAAGTGTTTTTCATGTTTCACTTCAAGGGAATAAAATATCTTAAGAATCGATATTGCAATAAAACGTAAAATTCTATATAGCAAAAAATAATACCTCCCTTCCTTTTATGGCAACTTTATAAAGTCAGTGCTATAAAATATATTCGTCATAATATTTGACAATCCTTCTTTATAATTTTAATAAAAAAGGGAGGGAGCCATTTACCCCTCCTCAGTTTATCTCAAGTCCTTTTTTAAATGCATTTATATTTAATTCAACAAATTTTTGTGGCACGTTATTTTTTATTACCTCTTCCCAATCAATGTCTTGTAGTCCTAAATATTTAACAAGTACTCCTAAAAGAACTATATTTTGTGTTTTTACATTCCCAAGGCTTTCTGCTATCTTATCTGCATCCACTGCAATTGTCTTTGCGCTTTTTGATATTTCCTCAATTAAGTTTTTAGGATATTCTTCTTTGCCTATGAGCACAGAAAGTGGAGGTATTTCTACAGTATTTAGAATGATAACACCATCTTTTTTAAGGTAATTTAGCCATCGCACGGCTTCCATTTTTTCAAAGGCTACGATAACATCAGCAGCCCCAACTTCAATGACTGGAGAATAAACTTTTTCTCCAAACCTTATTTGAGTATTGACACTTCCTCCTCTTTGAGACATGCCGTGGACTTCTGACATTTTTACATCATAACCACTTTTTAATAGTCCTTCCGCCAAAACATTACTGGCTAGAATAGTGCCTTGCCCTCCTACCCCTACCATTAATATGCTCTTTACTTCTTGCACTTTATTTCACCTCACCTTTTCTATAGCATCGAAAGGACATACTTGCATACAAACTGTACATCCTGTACACTGGTCAGGGTCTATGCTAAATATTCCATCTTTTTTGCTAATAGCAGGACAACCTATCCTTAGACACAAACCGCATTTTTTGCATTTATCTTGGTCTATTCTACACTCTCCCTGAGGTCTCGGAGGAATCAAAGCACAAGGTCCCTTTGCTACAATTACCATTGTATCGTCAGTATTCATAGCTTCATCAACAGCATTTTCAACTTCTTTTAAGTTAAAAGGATCAACTATTCTTACTCTTTTTACTCCTATTGCTTCACTTAATTTCGCTATATCTATTTCTGGAGACTCTTCTCCCATCAAAGTTTTCCCAGTTCCAGGATTGTGCTGATGCCCCGTCATAGCTGTTATACGGTTGTCAAGAATTATGGGCACAGCATTTCCTTTATTGTAGACTATATCAATCAAACCCGTTATTCCTGAATGGAAAAAAGTTGAGTCACCTATTACACTAAAAATCTTTTGTTTCCTTCCATTGTGTTCATTGGCCTTTTGGAATCCGTGAGATCCAGAAATACTTGCTCCCATGCAAACACAGGTATCCATAGCTTCCAGTGGAGGAGCTGCCCCTAAAGTATAACATCCAATGTCACCTAAAACCGGAACTTTCTTTTTCTTCAATACGTAGAAAACCCCCCTATGAGGACATCCTGCACAAAGCATAGGAGGTCTACCTGGCACTTTTGTATCAACTGATATATGCTCCAATTCGTGGCCTTTTATTGCTTTTCTTATTATACCCGGATTTAATTCCCCAACTATTGGCAATATCTCTTTGCCTATCACCTTTATTCCTAAGCTTTTTACATGTTCTTCGATGTAAGGTTCCAGTTCCTCTACAACGTACAGTTTTTTAACTCCTTCTGCGAATTTTTTTATGAGTTCTGAGGGTAAAGGATATGTCATTCCTAATTTTAAAATTGAAACTTCATCCCCAAAAACTTCTTTTGCATAAAGATAGCTTATGCCACTGGTAATTATGCCAATTTCTCTATTATTCCATTCTATTCTATTAATGTAAATTTCTTCTGATAATTGTCTTAAAGCCTTTAACCTTTCCTCTACAACTACATGCCTTTTTTGTGCATTAGCAGGCACCATTACATATTTAGGAATATCTTTTTTATAGGGTTTCATCTCTCCATTTTGTCTTTCACCTAATTCTACTACTCCTTTGCCATGACTTACCCTTGTTGTAAGCCTTAACAAAACAGGAGTATCGTACTTTTCGCTGATATCCAATGCGTATCCTACAAAGTCTTTACATTCTTGGCTGTCTGAAGGTTCTAACATGGGTATTTTAGCAAATTTTGCATAATACCTATTGTCCTGTTCATTTTGAGAGGAATGCATTCCGGGGTCATCCGCCGTCACAATTACACATCCACCATTAACTCCCGTATAAGCAAAAGTAAAAAGTGGGTCCGCTGCCATATTAAGGCCAACATGTTTCATTGCCGCAAGGCTTCTAGCTCCAGCGATAGAAGCACCAATTGCTGCTTCAACAGCAACTTTTTCATTTGGAGCCCATTCCGAATATATTTCTTTGTACTTAGCTATATTCTCTAATATCTCTGTGCTTGGTGTACCAGGGTATGCAGCAGCAAAAGTGATGCCATACTCATAAGCACCACGGGCTACTGCTTCATCCCCCATCATTATTTTTTTCATTCAACTTTCCCCCCATTTAATTTATCTTTATTAAAAAGATACTGCACAGGCAAAAGCTATAGAATTAAACTTGTCTTCGTGGGAATCAGCTCTTGATACTAAGACAATTGGCGCTTTTGCTCCTACCACAATTCCTGCACTTCTTGCCTTCGCAAAGTAAGTAAAACTTTTACCTAAAGCATTTCCAACTTCTATAAAAGGTACTAATAATATATCTGCATCTCCTGCAACCTCACTTTTTACTCCTTTGTGAATTGCTGCCTCTTTGCTTATGGCAAGGTCAAATGCTAAAGGACCATCTACTATTCCTTCTATCTCACCTCTTTGGTTCATTTCCTTTAATTTAGCAGCTTCAACAGTGGAAGGCATTTTAGGGTTTACCACTTCTACCGCCGACAAACAGGCTACTTTAGGATTTTCTATTTCTATGGCTTTTGCCACTTTAATAGCATTTTTTAAAATTTGCACTTTCTCTTCTAAAGTGGGACTTATATTCATTCCTCCATCAGTCAAAAGCAATAACTTGTGATAGTTTGGAATTTCATAAACCATTACATGACTGAGTAGTCCTTCTCCTCTAATGCCGTATTCGCTGTCAAGAACGGCCTTTAAAAGAGTAGCAGTAGGAACAAGACCTTTCATCACAAAAGATGCTCTACCCTCTTTAACTTCTAAGACTGCCCTTTTACATTTCTCTGTTTCCTCCGCTTTGTCAATTATTTCATAGTCGTCAATATTAATATTCGTTTCTTTAGCTAATACCTCTAGCTTTTCTTTTGAACCAACTAATACAGGCTGCCCTATGCCCTCTTTTTTCGCGGCTTCACAAGCTAAAAGCACTTCACTGTCTTCTGCTCCCGCTACAGTAAATCTTTTATTAAGTCCTTTTGCTTTTCTTACAATCTCACTTAAATTTTTCAAATTAGCACCTCCTGTAGAAAAAATAACCTCCGAAGAGGTTATTTTTTAGTTGTAATGAGACTTTTTACCAATTCTACTCCCTTATTTAAGGCTTTTTCATTTATAGGTATCAAATGTTCTTTACCTTTGCCAAAGACCTCAGGCAGAGCTTTTAGTACTGTTTCCAATTTTACAACTTTAGTGGCTTCTATGAAAGCACCTAACATCACCATGTTAGCAATTTTTAAATTGCCTAATTCACTGGCAATATCGTTGGCAGGTATTTCATACACTTCTATGTCTTTTCTCTCTGCTTTTCTGTCTACTAATGAAGTATTTATGAATAATTTACCACCTGGTATTACATAAGATTCGTATTTGTCTAAAGAAGGCCTATTCATTACAATTACAGAAGTAGCCTCTGTAATAACCGGAGAGCCTACCTCTTCATCCGATACAGTGACATTGCAATAGGCTGTTCCTCCTCTCATTTCAGGACCATAAGAAGGAGTCCAAGACACATTCTTTCCCTCAAACATTCCCGCATAGGTAATTATAAGCCCCATTGACAAAACTCCTTGACCACCAAAGCCTGCAAAGATTATTCTTTCTTCCATAATTACTTAACCTCCTCTAAGGTGTTTTTATACACACCCAAAGGGTAATAAGGTTCCATATGATCTTTTATCCAATTTAATGCCTCTATTGGTGTCATACCCCAGTTAGTAGGACAACTAGATAGAACTTCCACCATTGCAAATCCTTTCTTTTGTATTTGAGCCAAAAATGCGTTTTTTATAGCTTTTTTAGCCTGCATTACATGTTTTACATCATAAACAGATACTCTTTCAATGTAAGCTGTTCCCTCAAGGGTTGCTAGCATTTCACTCACTCTAATGGGATAACCATTTATTTCTGGCTTTCTTCCGTAAGGAGTAGTAGTTGTTTCCTGACCAATTAATGTAGTAGGAGCCATTTGCCCTCCTGTCATTCCATAGTTAGCATTGTTGACAAAAATAACTGTTATATTTTCTCCCCTTGCCGCCGCATGAACAATCTCTGCCGTTCCAATAGCTGCTAAGTCTCCATCTCCTTGATAAGTAAACACAATTTTATCAGGATGAACTCTCTTTATACCTGTAGCAACTGCTGGAGCCCTTCCATGAGCAGCCTCTTGCATATCGCAATTAAAATACTCATATGCAAATACAGCACATCCTACAGGAGCAACTCCTATTGCTTTATCTAAAACATCTAATTCTTCCATAACTTCAGCTACCAGCCTATGGATTATACCGTGGGTACAACCGGGACAATAATGGAAAGGCGTATCTGTTAATCCCTTTGTTTTTTGAAATACAACAGCCATTATTTAACACCTCCTGCTATTTTCTTAATTTGTTCTAGCATCACAGCTGGTTCTGGTATCATACCACCCGGCCTTCCGTAGAAATAAACCGGCTTTTTGAATTGTACTGCAAGTTTTACATCTTCTACCATTTGCCCCATGCTCATTTCTACAGTCAAATAAGCTTTTGCCGTATCAATTGTCTGTTCAAAAGGCTCTTTCGGAAAAGGCCACAAAGAAATAGGTCTTATTAACCCTACCTTATACCCTTCTCTTCTTGCAATATTCATCACATTCTTTGCTACGCGGGCAATAGTACCATAAGCAACTAAAATAACATCCGCATCTTCGCAATTTATCATTTCATATCTAACTTCATTCTTTTCGGCCTTTGCATATTTTTCAAACAATTGATAATTATATTTCTCTAATACAGGTGGATCGATATATAAAGAGTTTATTATATTTCTATGCTCTCTATTTCCTCTGCCTGTAGTAGCCCATGTTTTTTGTGGAATATCTCTCTTTCTTTTTTGAATATTTTCAAAATCTACAGGTTCCATCATCTGGCCTAACATCCCATCTCCCAATATAACAACCGGGTTCCTATATTCATCTGCAATATCAAAAGCTTCTTGAACTAAATCTGCCATTTCTTGGATTGTAGAAGGAGCAAGGACAATCAATCTATAATCTCCATGGCCCCCTCCTTTTGTAGATTGAAAGTAATCTCCTTGAGCTCCTTGAATATCTCCTAATCCTGGGCCACCCCTCATTATATTCACAATTACACAAGGTACTTGAGCACCTGCAAGATATGATATACCTTCTTGCATAAGACTCAAACCAGGGCTGCTGGTGGAAGTCATAACACGAGCTCCTGCTCCACCTGCTCCATATACCATATTTATAGCAGAAACCTCACTCTCAGCTTGTAAAAATACGCCACCTACCTCTGGCATTCTCTTTGCCATGTAAGCTGTAACCTCATTTTGAGGTGTTATAGGATAACCAAAATAATGTCTACACCCAGCTTGAATAGCTGCTTCCGCTAACGCCTCATTACCTTTCATTAATACCTTAGCCATCTTACTCCCCTCCATTTATTTTATAACTGTTATAACTGTATCAGGACACATCATAGCGCAAAATGCACAACCTATACATTTGTCCATATTCTCAGGCTTAACAGTAGCAGGATGATATCCTTTCACATTTATTTTACTTAAATCCATTTCAATAATCTTTTTAGGACAAGCATTGACACACAACTCGCAACCTTTACATAAATCTTCATTAAAAATAACTTTTGCCACATAAATTCCTCCTCTCATATTTTATCCCATGGAGTTTTCATATAAAGGTCAATTGGAAATATTGGATATCCTAAGTCAGGAACTTGGTTGAGTAATTCTCTTTTCAAAGTAACCATCTTAATAGGTATTCCTGTAATTTTCGAGACTTCCTCCACCACTTTTTGACCTTTTAAAATATCCTCTACTGTTGTTTCATAAGACAAATGGGTATTGTTTACCAAATGAGTCACTTTAACTTTAGCTGCTTCTTCAATCGATTTAAGATAATCAATTACTGATTTTACATCTTTCGTAAGGGGCCTATTTACATTAATTACAAATAACACTTCTGCCTCCTGGTCTTTTATTATGTGATGATATTGGCCTAAGGGAATAGCTCCTACATCATCTCCTCCTACGTCAAAAACCGCATACTTTTCTTTGCTGTATAAGGCCCCGTAAATGTTACGAGAAATAGCAGGTACATCTGCATTCATATATTTCTCTTCTACTCCTGTTACTCGTATTCTCCACTTATCAAAAAGTTCTTTTCTTACTTCTCTCGACCTAAAATATGGATTTACAATATCTAAATCGACTATTTCTACCTCTTTTCCTGATTCTCTTATAAACCTAGCATAATTTATCGCAATCTCCGTCTTACCTGTACCGTAATGCCCTACTACAATTGTCAATCTTTTAAAATCCATTATCTATCATCCCTTTAACTATACATTTTAGCTTTTTCTTCACCGCTAAGCACCCGATATGCCCCCTGCGCCAAAGCTAACATCTCATCCTCACCTGGATATACATAAACAGGAGCTATAAATTTTACTCTTTCACTTATCCTTTTTACAAAATCCTCGTTATACGCTATTCCACCTGTAATTCCTATTGCATCTACATGGCCTTTTAAAACCACTGCCATAGCCCCTATTTCTTTTGCAGTTTGATATGCCATAGCATCTAATATCAATTCTGCTTTTTTATCTCCTTCTTCAATTTTTTTATAAACTTCTCTTACATCGTTAGTGCCTAAATGTGCTACTATTCCCCCTTGTCCTATTAACTTCTTTTTCATCTCCTGATAGGTGTATTTACCACTATAACATAACTTTACTAAGTCAAGTACAGGAAGTCCTCCCGCTCTTTCTGGAGAAAAAGGCCCTTCCCCATTTAAAGCATCATTTACATCTACTACCCTGCCGTGTTTATGAGCCCCAATAGATATACCGCCACCTAAATGAGCAATAATTAAATTCGCTTCTTCGTATTTTTTGTTTAAATCAGCAGCTAAACGGCGAGCAATTGCTTTTTGATTTAAAGCATGGAATATACTAGATTTTTCAATCTCAGGCATTCCTGTTATTCTTGCTATATTCTCTAATTCATCTACTACTACAGGGTCTACTATATAAGCTTCAATATTGTGTTCTTTAGCTAAAGTATAAGCAATTATACCCCCTAAATTGGAAGCATGTTCTCCTCTTTCAGCCTTCTTTAAATCCTCTATCATTTTTTCATTTACAATATAAGTTCCACTTTCTATTGGCTTTAAAAGTCCGCCTCTCCCTACTATTGCATCAATTTCTGAAAGAGAAATGCCTTTTTCTTTTAACATATTTAAAATCGCTTGAGTCCTAAATTCAAACTGGTCAATAATACTTTTATACTTACTAAGCTCTTCCGTATTGTGCCTTAAAGTCTCAGTAAAAACAGGCTCTTTGTCTCTAAACACGGCAACTTTTGTAGATGTAGACCCGGGATTTATCACAAGAATCAAAAACAAAACAATCCCCTCCGTCTACTTCCTCAATTTATATTATATTACATTTCGTTTTTACATTAAAATTTTTTCAAAAATTTATTAATGTTATTTCCAAATTTTAAGAAAAGAGCAGGAAAATCCTGCCCCCATTTAAATATAATTGTCTTTTACGGCAGCAATAGTTTTTATCCTCTCTTCCGCAACTCTATCAGCTGCAACATATGTTGGAATATTCTCTTCCTTGGACTTCTGTATCACCTTTTTCACTGTGTCAAATATCATTGAAACCTTTCTCATAGCCCTATCTCTGTTATAGCCAGAAGGATTGAGCTCATCAGCTACATTTATAACCCCACCAGCATTTATGATGTAATCTGGCACATAAAGTATGCCTTTCTCTTGCAATATATCCCCATGCCTCTCTTCTTTTAGCTGGTTATTAGCTGAACCTGCTACTATTTTACATTTAAGCTGTGGAATTGTTTCATCGTTTATTATCGCTCCTAAGGCACAAGGTGCAAATATATCACATTCTACCCCGTATATCTCATCTGGCTTTACATATTCGGCTTTGAATTCTTCCACTGCTCTTTTTACATTGTCCTCAAATATGTCTGTTATAATTAACTTTGCCCCTGCTTCATATAGATAATTTGCTAGGCTGTATCCTACATTTCCTACTCCTTGTATTGCAATTCTCATGCCTTTAAGATCTGAGGTACCAAAAACTTCTTCGCTTGCCGCTTGTATTCCTCTAAATACGCCATAAGCTGTAAAAGGTGATGGGTCACCACTGGTTTCTGCAAGCCCTGCAACGTATTTTGTCTCATAACGTATATATTCCATATCTTTTAAATTTGTTCCCACGTCCTCAGCAGTTATATATCTTCCTTTAAGGGACTCTATATACCTTCCAAGACTTCTAAACAATGCTTCTGATTTGTCTTTTCTCGGATTTCCAATTACAACTGTTTTACCACCACCTAAGTTTAAACCAGCAGCAGCATTTTTGTAAGTCATTCCTCTTGCAAGCCTTAATGCATCATTTATTGCATCCTCTTCTGAGTCATAAGTCCACATCCTACATCCGCCTAAAGCAGGACCTAAAGTTGTGTCATGAATTGCAATTATCGCCTTAAGACCTGAAGTCTTGTCATGGCATAAAATCACATTTTCATAATCTTTGGTTTCCATTATCTCAAATATTTTCATAAAATATTCCTCCTACTTTAATAATCAACTTTAATAATCAAACATTAGAAGCAAGAGATGCCAACATTATAGAATTAAATTTGGCTTCACTGGAGTCTGCCCTTGAAGTCAAGATAATCGGCCTTTTTGCTCCCATTATTATACCCGCTATCTTTCTTTCTGCTATATATGTTATAGCTTTATACAGCATATTACCAGCTTCAATATCAGGAACTAAAAGTATATCAGCATTGCCTGCCACGGGACTTATTATCCCTTTATGCCGTGCTGCCTCTACTGATAAAGCATTATCAAGAGCCAACGGTCCATCTATTATAGCCCCTTTGATTTGACCTCTTTCACTCATTTTTGAAAGTATTGCTGCATCTAAGGTAGCTTGCATATCAGGATTAACTGTTTCAACAGCTCCTAAAACTGCAACTCTTGGAGCATCAATTCCAATTTGTCTTGCAACATCTACTGCATTTAAAATTATGTCTATTTTCACTTTCAAATCAGGGGCAATATTCATTGCTGCATCTGTCAAAAGTATAAGCCTGTTATATGGAGATTCAAAAACAGCCACATGACTTAAAGTTCTTCCAGTGCGAAGACCAATTTCCTTATCTAAAACAACCCTTAATATTTCCGCCGTCTGTACCAGACCCTTCATCAATATATCCGCTTTGCCCTCGCTTACAAGCTTTACGGCTTCGCGACAAGCTTCTAAGTTATTTTTTGTATCTATTATTTCGTGGTCCATTAAATCCATTGATATTGAAGATGCTATCCTTTCTATTTTTTCTTTATCACCAACTAATATGGCTTTTACTATTCCTCTTTCATGAGCTTCTTTAATCGCTTCTAATACATCTTCATCCGCCGCTTGAGCTACTGCTATAGTTTTGGGAGGCAAGTCTTTTACGCAATTATACATTTCTTCAAATGTTTTCATATCCTACACCTCATCAGTTATAAATCTTGGGTTTTTCAATATTTCTTAAAACTCTTAACGCACCATCTCTTAAAGCTTCCATTTCATCTCCCCCTGGATAAAGAGTTATAGGTGCAATAAAGCTAGTCATATCAATGATTATCTCTATTAGTCGTTTAGAATAAGCAAGTCCACCAGTTAAAATTATTGATTTCACATCCCCCTTTAATACTGCCACCATTCTGCCAATTTCCTTTGCAATTTGATAAGCCATAGCTTCAAAAACTAATTTAGCTTTTTTATCACCATTTTGTATGCGTCTCTCTACTTCTCTCGCATCATTTGTCCCAAGATGTGCTACCATCCCACCCATACCTACAATTTTTTTCTTCATCTCATCAAAACTGTATTTACCAGAATAACAAAGGTCAACAACTTTCATCGATGGCAGGCTGCCTGTCCTCTCAGGAGAAAAGGGCCCCATTTGATTTGCATTGTTTACATCTACAATTTTCCCCCCTTTTATCGCCGCTACTGAAATACCTCCCCCCATATGAGCCACAACAAGATCCAATTCCTCTTCTTTAACACCATTTTCCGTTGCATATCGATGAACACACGCTTTTATGTTTAAAGCATGAGATTGACTTTTTCTTGGAAGCTCAGGAAGGCCAGAAATCCTTGCAACATCTTCCATTTCATCAACAGCTACAGGATCTAATGTATAAACAGGAATATTATGTTTATCTCCTATAGCTCTTCCAATTAGTCCACCAAGATTTGAAGCATGTTCACCTCCAACTCCCCTTCTCAAATCCTCAAGCATAATATCGTTTACAAAATAAGTACCACTTTGAACTGGTTTAATAAGTCCTCCTCTTACCACAATTGCAGATATTTCTTTTAAGTTTATGTTGTTTTGCTCTATCCAATCATTTATAGCATTTAACCTTAAATCAAATTGTTCAATGATACTCTTATATCTTTTAAGCGCTTCAATGTCGTGGACAATCTCCGTTTTTACAATTTCTTTTTCCTCTTCATACAATGCCACTTTAGTAGAAGTAGAACCCGGATTAATAACTAAAACTTTCAACAGGTTCACCTGCCCTTCTTAATACATAATATGAAGTTCTATTACAATTTTTGAGTGTTATTAAAAATTTTTTAACCCTATATTTTAATTCTACATATTTGTCAAAAATCCTTCTCTTAAATTAAAATTTTTTTATAAAGACTTTATATTTTGTGGAATTGATAGATTTTTAGCAAAATTAACAGGCGGAAATTACCCGCCTACTGAATATTAACAGTTACTTTGTCAGGTTTAACCTTAATTATTTGTAAGTTCAAATCAGTTCTTATATTTACAGATAAAGAATGAGTACCTATTGGCAGATTGGTTACGTCTATATATGCGTTAAAATCGGATGCTGTAGCTCCATTAACTACACTTTCTGGCCCAGATATAGTAATGACTAAATCTGGATTTTGAATTATAACATTTTTGTTGTCTGCTCCTTTTATATCTATATTGCTTATAGTAATCTCTTTAGTCGCTATTTTTTGTATATCCACATATACTTTTGCATTAATATCACTTTTAACAAGTTTCACACCATCTGGCAAATCAAAAGGTACATTTTCAGTGACAGGTTCATTTTTCCCAGAAATATCGATTTGCTTAGTACCTATAGATTTTATCGTATTTAGGACAGTCTCATCACCAGTAATATACACATACTCTGGCAGTACATTTACAGATGCTATCATATATCCTTCCATTGGTTTTCCGAATATTTTAGGAACTACAGGCACACGTATAGATTTATTTACAGGAATATATACTTCCACAAGATTAGGAATAATAGTAACGCCTTTTACTTCTTTTCCTTCTCTGTCAACAGCAACCACTGGAACAGAGATTTTTACATCCTCTTTTTTATAAGAAACATTGACCCCAGCTATCACATTTTTTATAAGATTAATTTTACTTTCTGGCCCAGTCACCAATACTTCTCCCGGCGTGGGGATAGCAGGTTGCATAGCATAGCCATCCATCACATTGCCAATTATTTTTACAGTAACCGGCATTTGCGTTTTTGCAATATTATCTATTTCTACTTTTATTTCTGACGGATTTATTGAAACTAAAGAGACATTTCTAGGTAATCCTTCCACTGTAACAGGAATGACATTTGTCCCCTTAGAACTTACTCTGCTTAGATCTGCAAAAGCTGATATATTCTGAGCTGCTATATTTAAAACATCACTTCGTCTTCCTCTTACTTTTACATTCACTGTATAATTTTTTTCGTCTAAAACAATAAGTCCTTTTTTCTCTAATGTATCGCTATTGGTTAATTTGACAGGCACATTGCTTATTTCATAAGGAATTTCTGGATTTTCTTCTCCCATTACATAAAGCCACAGCAAAAAAGCCAATACTACTGACAGCAGTTTTATTGTAAAGTCTTTAGTCAGCATGTTTGTTCCCCCATTTTTTCCATACAGGCTTCTTGTTTTCTTTTACTTCAAAGATGCTGGACAATACCTCTTTCAAAGTTCTTGCATCTAAATGTCTTGAAAGTCTGCCATTTTGTGCAAGAGAAATAGTGCCTGTCTCTTCAGAAACGATTATCGCAACTGCATCAGATATTTCAGTAACACCTATCCCCGCTCTATGGCGTGTTCCCAATTCACTGCTTAGATTTTGGTTGTCTGTTAAAGGCAAAAAACAACCCGCCGCCATAATCCTATCTCCACGAATTATGACAGCTCCATCGTGTAAAGGCGTATTTGGTATAAAAGTATTTATTAAAAGCTCGCTGGAAATCTTAGAATCCATGGCTATACCAGTTTCAATGAGTTCATTAAGGCCTGTCTCCCTTTCTAAAACAATTAAAGCCCCTATTTTTGAGCGAGACAAAAATTGCACCGCATCGCATATCTCTCCCAGCACCTCTGACATATCTTTTTCCTCTTCATTAAAAAAGAAGAAATTTTTGCCCAAAAAGCCACTCCTACCTAAAGATTCTAATCCACGCCTTAACTCCGGCTGAAAAACAATTAAAAGCGCAATAACTCCTACCGTCATAGCATTTCGCAATATATAATTGACTGTCCTAAGTTGTAGCCATTCACTTACTTTGGTAATCACAATTAACACGGCAAGTCCTTTAAGCAACTGCTCTGCTCGTGTTTTGTGTATTACCAAAATTAAGCGATACAGGACATAAGCTATTATTAAAATATCTATTACATCGTTAATGCGCATTGTTTTTATGATATCTATAAGTCCATTAAACAAAAAGTTCACCTCTCAAGGCTTTGTGGTAAATTATGTGTACATATTAATTATACAACAAATTTGAATAAAAAATAATTTAAACTGAATTAAATTTTAATTAAAGTGGAAAAATTATTTTAGCAAAAAATAAGGAGGATGAAAATGAATAAAGATAAAATTATAGAAAAAAATATAAAGGAAAAATTAGAAAAGAAAAGGATGTCTTACGGAGTAGATGTAAATGTCCGATGTATAAATGGTCATGTAACTTTGTATGGAATAGTAGATAACTTATCCGAAAAAAATCACGCTCAAAAAATAGCAGAAAGCGTAGAAGGTGTAAAAAAAGTAGAAAATAACATCACAATTGCAATAGACAGCAAAATAACAGACAAAGATATAAAGCAGGGTGTTTTGAAAAATCTTCAGAACTCCAAATTTCATGAAGAAATAGGAGAATTAGGTGTTGATGTAACCGAAGGTACCGTAACTTTATATGGGAAGATTAATAACGCACAGCAAGAAATAGAAAGCATAAGTCAAGCAGCTCAAGCCATGGGTGTCAAAGGTGTAATAAGCAAATTAGAACTTAACAAAGAGCATAAAATAGATGATGTATCTCTTGTAAATTTAGTAGTACAAAAGCTATCTCGTTATGATTTGAGTTTGCCTGATTTAGTTATTACAGCGAACAACGGGGCAATAACATTAAGTGGATATGTGAATAATTTAAAAGAAAAAGAATTAGCCAATGAAGCAGCTCAAAGCGTAAATGGGGTAAAAAAAGTGATAAATCATATAAAGATTAGAGAGAAGTCATAGAAGGATATGTCATTCTATGACTTCTATTCTTATGTCATTCTTTTCTACTTCTTTTTTCAATGGATTTATCACATCTCCATGAAATATAACATCCAGAGCAGACCTTAAAGACTTGCCTACTATTATCTCGGTTATATTGTTTTCTTTCGCAAATTCTGCCAGCGTTTTTGAGATTTTTTTACCCACCAAAATAGAAACTCTGCCACCCATTTTTTGTGCTAAATCGAAGAGCTCTAGCAACACTTTGTTTTGTTTTAAATCATTAGAAATGTCGTTATTTTTGTTAACATATACAACACAAAACTCACCATTAGTTTCTTTTGCTCTTTCAGCACCTCTTTCCACAAGCCTGCGGCAGCTTTTCTGCGGGGTCACGCATACCATGATCCTGCTCTTCACGCCAGGCTCGTAACTTAAAACCATTTTAATAAACCCCTTTCAGGTGCATACTTTTCCTTCCAATATTATTATATGTGAATTCTCTACTTTATGTCAAATTTATTAATAAGCCTTATATTCTTTTTAGATGTAACTAGTTTCTTTTTTTAATCCTTTTATAAATTCTTTTAAATACCTTATATCTTCTTGAGAAGGTGTTTTACCTCCATAAACTGTTTCATTGTATATCCGCGTAACTTCACTGAAACCTATATACCCATTTCCTAACACTCTTTTTTGATATTCCAAAGGAGTTTCTGTATCTAACATTTTCAAGCCTTTTTTAGCTAAATACTTTACAATTTTTTCATAATAATATATCGTCAAAAACTTATTGTCCAAATTATTAATTTTTTTCTTCCGATCCCACCAATATAAAGAAATTATTGTCACTAAAGTCACTATCAATATTAAACCAAAAGGCAAAATATTAAATCTATTATCACTAAAAGAAGCAATTCCCTGAGAAGTTGTCTTCGTATTATCACTTTGTTGCAGTTTATCGACTGTGCTATGGGAATCTCTACTCCCGTTATCTGGTTGTAATTCCATATCATTTTCTAAATTTAAGTGATTATTATTTGAGAGGGACATCGGAAATTCTAATGAGGGATAATTAGGTGTTGGTTCAAAAGTAATCCAACCGTAGTCATCAAAATATACCTCTACCCACGCGTGAGCATTAGCAGCGGTAATCCTGTATTTGCCATCACTACTAGGTGCTGACGGCATTCTAAATCCCACTACATATCTTGCAGGAATTCCAATTGTCCTGAGCATAATCACCATTGCTGTCGCATAATAAGAACAATATCCTTTTTTTAGATCGAATAAAAAATAGTCAACAAAATCTCTATCCGAAGGAGTAGGAGGAACATCTAAAGAATAGGGGTATTGTCTTAAATATTCTTCCACTGCTTTTACCTTATCATAAAGAGTTTTTTTGTCTTTTGTGATAGAATAAGCTAAATCTTTCACTCTTTTTGGTAGAAGAGTAGCTGGATAAGACAAATATCTTCTTCTTTCTTCACCTTTTAAAGTCTCGTTACCTTTTTGCCTCAGTGAATTTAAATCAATTTGTGGCTTTAAATAAGTAACAACATAAGGCTCTCCAGTACCATGAGAGGTTTTTGCTCTTAAGTTTAAATTATCAACTTCATAATAAAAATCATAGCTTAGTTTATGAGGTTGCCAAGGGGAAAAAAGAATATCTGACTTAATTTTTAGTGGAATTATTGTAATAGTTTTTACTTCAAAATTTACATTATTACTGAAAGTTGGCGGAATTTTATCGGTGCTTTCTACATACATATACTGTTGTCTAGAATTTTCCCATCTACTAGAAAAATTATCATAAATTAAAGGACTTTTTGAGGAATAAGTATAAGTATCATAGACCATTCCCCTAAGGTAAGTGCTTTCATCGGCTTCTACTTCCATTATTAAAAAATTACTCGGTTTCACATTTCCGCCTAATTCATTGGCAAAAGTAGTAAAAACCGTTTCTCCAAACCAATCATCATTAGTGCCTTCGCCATTTCTCCAATCTCTAGTAAAAGGGAAAGTATCATAAAACCAATTATTTAATGTTTCCCACTTAACAGGTTTAAAGTTTTTCGGCATCAATTGAGCGCTGATAGAGGTAATAGAAGATAGAAAGATTGCAACAATCAAAAAAACTGCAATAGGTGCTTTCGCACTGCCTTTTTTAAAATAGTTCTTCATTCCAATATCTATAAAACAAAGCGTAATATAGACTGTCATATAGAAGTAAGCAGCATCTACATAATTATACCACTGCACAACAAAAAACAATATTCCTGAAAATAAAGTTAAAAACCAACTCCTCATGATAATATTTAATAACGTAATAATCAGTGTTACTATAACAACAGTTATTATAATCATAAAAAATCTATATTTTTCTGTTAAAAGGTCAAAGCCTGGAGGCGAAATTGTATAATTCATATAAATATCCGCCCATTTTATAAAACCATCAATATAAGATACAATACTCACTAATAAGCTGCGATATTTGATAAAAACTATGACATCTATAAGCAAAAGGCCTGTAAGCAAAAATATTATCAGTTGTGGCCTTTTGAGCAAAAAAGCAAAAAATATTACTAATGCCATATCTAATAGTAAAAGATAATAGAAAGGATATGCAAATCTAAAGCCGCCAACAGCAGATAATATAACCACAAGAGACAGAGCAATTGTCATAATGTGTTCATGCAAACTCTTTTTTAGCTCTTTTGACATCTTTCTTCCCCCAGAAAACAACTTCGATATCTAATTTGTTAATTTTATCTTCAATTTCTTTTGGGTCATTAACATAATAAATTATTAATTCTCTATTACTGCTTCTTAAATTCACTAGTTCTCCTAAAATTACATTATTCAAATAAGGAGTTATTAAAATAAGAGTTACATCATAGGGAATACTTTTATATAATCTCAAAAAGTCCTCTAAACTTTTTTCGTAAACTGGAAAATTCCTTAAAGAAACCTCAATAAAATTTTTAAAATCTTTAATCCTTCTCCCTTTCACTTGAACCATACCAGTATTGTAATCTATAACACTTACAGGGATGCCGTGCAAAAGGCAAAATTTTGCTATAGATAGCATGCACTCCGCACTATTTTCATCCATTATTCCTTGGGTATCCATAGCAAAATGGTTTTTATCTAAATCCCACAAAATATAAACTTCACTCATCGCGGATACTTGAAATTCTTTCACATAGAATTCTCTTTTCTTTGCTGACACCTTCCAATGAATCCTTTTAATACTGTCGCCATAATTGTACTTTCTTAATTGCGATATATTAGTATAATCTTCAAAAGCTTTATTTTCCACCTCTATATTCCCTAACTGTTGTCTTGCCTTCAATTCCACCTCTATATTATGAACCCTTGGTAGCACTACAAACTTTAATTTAAAATCATATTTCTTTACTACCTTAAAAATTCCAAAAGGATCTTTTATCTCTACTTCAAAAGGTCCAAGAAAATATATTCCTCTTTTTGTAATCACAAATTTTTTTTGTACCTTTTTATTTTTAAAAGGCATAAGATACCATTCTTCTGATTTAAATTTAGCATTTAGTGAAGAATAGTCAATAATTTTGAGATTAAAAACAGGAAAAAAACTATTGTTTATCAAGGTTACTTCATAGGCTATCTCTTCTCCAACAGTAATTTCATTTTTATGAGATATAACATGGATATATATAGAATTCTTTATATGCCTTATATAAAGGTAATTCAAAAGGATAAAAAATGCAAATTCATAGACAAGCAAATAAAGTATTTTCCCACCGCTAAAAATGGCAAAGGCAAAAGAAACTATTAGGAGCAATAAAAGAAAAATTTTATTATGCATATCTTTTTATCACCGGCACCTTTGTGGTATCTACAATATTTTTAATAAACATTTTCTCGTCCAATCCTTCAAATCTTTCTTCATTTTTTAAAATGATTCTATGCGATAACACAGGTACCGCTAATTCTTTTACATCATCTGGTAAAACATAATTTCTTCCTTCGCAAAAGGCCTTTGCCTGAGCAGCTCTCATTAAATTTACAGTAGCTCTTGGACTTGCACCTAACCTTATTGCTTTGCTTTTTCTGGTATTAGCAACTAATGTGACAATATAATTTCTGACCAAGTCATCTACATAGACAGACTTTACCTTCATTTGCATTTCCTTTATGTCTTCAGCATCGGCTACTGGAGAAAGAGACTCTAAAGGGTCCTCTTTCTCAAAATTTTTTAAAATCCTCATTTCTTGATATTCATCGGGATAACCTATCTCTATTTTTATCATAAATCTGTCCAATTGAGCTTCTGGCAATCTAAAAGTCCCTTCATATTCAATTGGGTTTTGGGTAGCCAATACCATAAAAGGCTTAGGTAAAGAATAAGTAACCCCATCAACAGTTATTTGTCTTTCTTCCATTGCCTCCAAAAGGCTAGATTGAGTCTTAGGAGAAGTTCTGTTGATTTCATCAGCTAAAACTATCTGACTCATTATAGGACCTGCTTTAAATTCAAAGTCATTCTTTAATTGATTGTAAATAGTTATGCCTATAACATCTGAAGGCAACAAGTCCGGTGTAAATTGTATTCGTTTAAATTTAAGATTTACTGATTTAGCCAAAGCCTTAACTAAAGAAGTTTTTCCTACACCAGGAACATCCTCAATTAGGACGTGACCTTCAGCCAATAAAGCTATTACCACAAGTTCAATAACTTTTCTTTTTCCTATTATTACCTTTTCTATATTCTCTATAATTTTTTCTACAGCAATATTCTCCATTTTTACCCCACCAGATATTCAAATTATTTTTAGAATTTCCAGCATATTATTTATGACATAATCCGGTTTTGCTTCCTCTAAGAGATTAAAGGGCAAGATTGTCCATTTAACAGCCGCACTTTTTACTCCAGCATTAGAAGCACATAATATGTCATAAGGACTGTCTCCCACCATTAAAGTCTCTTCTTTATTAGCATTGAGTAGTTCCAAAGCTTTCAAAATTGGATCCGGATTTGGCTTATGTTTTTCTGTGTCCTCCAATGCCACAATTACCTTAAAATATTTTTCCAAGTCAAAAAGCCTTAACCCCCTTATAGCCAATTCTCTCCTCTTAGATGTAACTATACCCATTTTAATTCCATTTTTATACATGAGTTCAAGGGCTTCTTTTACATCTTTTCTTATTCTGGTATATTTATCATGATTAAACTCATTGTATTGTCTATAAGTATCCAGCATTAAATCCCATTTGTCTTGGCTAAATCTTTTTAAAGTTATTGGAAGGGGTTCTCCAAAATAAGGAGTAACGTCTTCCGGTTTTACGGTATATCCTAAATGCTTTTCTATTGTGTATTTAAAAGACTCAATAATAAGTTCATTGCTATCAATAATCGTCCCATCTAAATCGAAAAGTACTGTTTTTATCCCCATATTATCTCCCTTCATAAATTCTCTTCTTCTTTTAGTATACAAAAAAAATCACTTCATAACAAGATATGAAGTGAAAAATTTTGCTATTCTGAAACTTTTTGAAAATAATGTATTAAACCTTTATATATTGCCCAAGCAATTTTATATTGATAATTTTCGTCATTTAAAAGTTTTTCTTCTTCAGGATTTGACATAAAACCACATTCCACAATAACTGCCGGCATTTTAGCGTTTCGCAAAATATAATAACTATTAGAACTTTTAGCCATCCTGTCGTTATTAGGATCTAATGTATTTCTTAGCTCTTGTTGAATAAGTTCTGCTAATAGTTTACCTTTTTCAGAATTATTTTGATAAAATACCTGTGCCCCCTTGTATTTAGATTGACTAAAACTATTTAAATGAATACTAATTAAAACATCTGCTATTACTTCATTTGCTTTTACCACTCTATTTTTTAAATCCTTTGAAAGAGAACTATCTGACAAAGTGTCGTCTTCCCTTGTCATCACTACAATACCACCACTTTCTTCAATAAGTTCTCTTAATTTTTGAGCAATCTCAAGATTTAACTCATCCTCATCTTTACCATATTTACCAGGTTTACCAGGGTCTGGCCCTCCATGCCCCGCATCTATGACAATAACTTTATTAATTATTGGAACAGTTTTAAAAGCAGTTATATAATACCCTTTTTTAAAACTATATAGCCCTACTATTAAACTTACTATTAGTAAAAACATCATCCACCTTTTAAATACCATGTCCCCATCCCCTTATCTTTTAGTAAAAATTATTCATCTAAAAAAGTTTATATGTCACTTAATAATAAAATCCACATATTATGATTAAAGGAAGGGGGTAAAAATATGGTCACTTTAGAATTCACATACGTAGTACAACCAGGAGACACGGTATTTTCAATTGCTAAAAAATTTAACACCTCAGTTGACGCTATAATCACAAGAAACAACATTATAAATCCATCTTTAATATATCCTGGACAAAGGCTTATCATTCCAGTACAAGGAAGTTATTATACTGTCCAGCCTGGAGATACTCTATATCTTATTGCTCAAAAATTTAATGTTCCTTACGAAGCTATTATTTATACAAATAATCTCACATACCCTTATACAATATATCCGAGTCAAAAGTTATTCATCCCTGGAGCAAAAATAATCGCACCACAACCACCACTACCTTCACTGCCTCCCGCACAAAAGCCTTGTCCAACTTATTACACAGTACAGCCAGGAGATACTTTATGGACTATAGCACAAAAATTTGGAGTATCATTGGAGGAGCTAATTAAAGCAAATTATTTAATAAATCCAAATATGATATACCCTGGACAAACATTAATAATTCCTTGTCCCGCATCGCCACCCATTGAATATCCCACACTAAAGATTGGAGATAAAGGACCCTTTGTAGTAAACTTGCAAGCAAGACTAAAATCTTTGGGCTTTGACCCTGGTCCTATTGATGGTATCTTTGGAAGAAAAACAGAAGAAGCCGTAAAAGCGTATCAGCAAAGCAGAGGACTTCCAGTAACAGGAATTGTCGATAATGTGACATGGAATGCACTCTTGTTTGGAACTCCTCCTGTGACTACCCCTACACTACCAGGAAAAGTTTATATAGTAAAACCTGGTGATACTTTATGGAATATAGCAAAAACTTTCAATACAACAGTAGACGCTATATTAAAGGCAAATGCAGATATTAAAGACCCCAATTTGATTTATCCCGGTCAGAGAATTATAATTCCTACATCTTCACAGGAAATAGCCTACAACCAAGAAGTACAAGAAATAAATGCAGAACAAGAAGAAAGCAAAGAAGAATAAAGTCAAAAAATAGTCAGGAAAAATCCTGACTATTTTTTGACGCTGTCTATATATTTTTCTGCTACATAAGCTGCTGTTGCACCATCTCCAGCAGCCGTTATAACTTGTCTTAAAGATTTATGCCTTATGTCTCCAGCTGCAAAAACTCCAGGTATATTTGTCCTCATATCATCATCTGTCATGATATATCCATATTCATCAAGTTCCACAATCCCTTTCACTAATTCTGTATTTGGTGAATAGCCAATAGCCACAAAAACTCCTTCTACATCTAAAGTGCTTTCTTCACCTGTTTTAACATTTTTAAGTTTGAGTCTTTCTACTCCATACTCTCCTTCTACATCAACTACTACAGTATCCCAAATAAACTCAATTTTTTCATTTGCGAAGGCTTTTTCCTGTTCAATTTTCGTAGCTCTAAGTTCATTTCTTCTATGAATTATATAGACTTTTTTTGCAAATTTAGTAAGGTATAACGCATCTTCTACTGCTGTATTCCCTCCGCCTATAACTGCCACTGTGGCATCTCTGTAAAAAGCTCCGTCACAGGTAGCACAGAAGGAGATACCAGCCCCTATAAATCTATCCTCATTTGGAACACCTAACTTTTTAGGTGTAGCGCCCATCGCTAAAATAATAGCTTTTGCTTCATAAGTTTTATTAGAAGTCTTAACTTTCTTTACATCTCCTGTAATATCTAAGCTTTCAACATCTTCCATAACAATCTCAAGACCATGTCTTCTAACCTGAGCTTCCATTTTTGCCACAAGGTCAGCACCACTTATTTCCTCATAACCAGGGTAATTTTCTAATTGATATGTATTTACAATCTGACCACCAAGATAAGTTTTCTCAATGAGTACCGTTTTAAGCCTTGACCTTGCAGCATATAATCCAGCAGTAAGTCCCGCAGGACCTCCTCCTAAAATAATTAGATCGTACATAATAAAATCACTCCTCCTTTGAAAATAAATATAATATGGAAGCAGTGAAATCACTGCTTCCATTATTATATCACAAACTTCTTATATTTACATCATCCCTACAGGTTGTCTAAATTTGTTCCTTGTTTCTTGTATATCTTGTGGTTGAGCTGCCTTTATAGGATACCATCCTCTTTGATTTATAGCATTCCAAACTGTCCTTTGATCTTCCAAAGTAGAATTTAAAAGATTGATATGCTCTCTTCGTATACTTTCATTCGCTGCTTCGACTGCAGCATGACTTAATATTTCTACTGCCAGTTTATAACTGTTCAAAATATTCATCATTATCTCTTTATCTGTTATTTGAGTATTTCCATACATAATACTTTTTCCTCCTTTAACTTAGGTGTTTTAATAAAGAATTAAAATTATTTTGGCACCTATCTGCAAGGTTTTGACATAAAGCTTTAAGTTGGGGATCCTGACATCTCGTTGCAAAGTCGTTTAAAGTTTTTGTCATATTTTGTTGCATTGATAAAATATCATCCACATAAAGTAATTCTTTGGTTGATAGTTGCATACATATCCTCCTTTTTCTTAGATTTCATTTTTAATATGCGCACAAAAATAAAAAATATGCAGAGTTTTTCTGCATATTTTTTATTTTATATACCCTTTCCTCTTTAATTTTTCGATATGTTCTTTAAGTTTTTCTTCAATATTTATATTATACTTTTCCTCCAAGACAAACATCATTGAAACTGCGACTTGAGCAACATCTAAAAGCTCCTCTGAAATTTTTTCCATTATCTCTTTTTCGCTTAAAGTGACATTTTCTCCGTTTAAACCTCTAAATTTTCCTATAGCTTGTGCCAATTCTCCCGCTTCTTCCATTAATTTAAGGGCAGTAGATTCCAATGAGGGTGCCAAATTATTAAGCTTTGGCAAACTTATTTCTTTAAAGCTGGTTTTCATGATTTCATCTCCATCTTTTAAGCTTTTTTTCGCCTTGCCATAAAGGTTGCTAACTGGGGCGCTACTTCCTTAATCAAATCAAGCATCTTAAAAGAAACATTCCTGATATCCCACTGAGCTTCATTAGTGCATCTCAAATTTGCAAAATGATCAAAAGCCCATAAATCCGCATTCATAAGAACCAAGCGTTTGTGTGCATTTGTTACCACGTAAGGACTTACTTCAGGCAATTTTTCTTTTAATTCTATAAACAATTCCTCTGAAGCCTTTATCGCTTTTATTAAAATTTCGGAAGCCTTCGCTTTTTCGATATTTGGAGGAATAACAAAACCATTTTCAACTGTCGGTTCACCGCAATCAAAGACAATAGTTCTATGCCTTAAAAGCTGATGCCAATTAGCTTCACTTATCTTTAATTGAAATTTAAATCTGACCGATTTAAATGCCTCTATTAAATGGTCAAATTCCCCTATATCTTCAACTGCCTGCTGTAAGATTGTACTTTTCCCCTCTTCGTCCATCTCCTTCACTGTTTTTCTCACCGCTTCAAAACTTTTACCTGAATATGTAAACAAAATATGCATAATTACAATATCTACCGGAGAATATTTACTATCTTTCCCTGTATAGTCTATTAAAATGACATCCTCATCTGAATCTGAAAGCTCATCTTCCTTTACAACACTTGCTAAATTCTTTAATCTATCGTGAACTTTTAATTGATAAACAGTAGGAGTTGTATGTCGTAACATGCTAGGTGCAATTTTTTCCCCTTGTTCTACTATTCTTTCGGCTAATAACTTTGCCTCTTTAGTAGGATGCGCGAAAAGTTTTCTCACTATATCCTGTAAATCTAAGGCATTTAAAGCTACTGCAAAACTTGTCTTGGTAGCTAAAAGAAGTGCATATCTCGCATCTTCAAAGGCAATTTTACTAATCCTATTGTAAAATCTTTCTTCACTTTCCCCCTCTTTTTTCTCTTCCGCCCTGGCTAAATATCCTGTCAAAACTTCTACAAGTTTTTCATAGGCATCATAGGAGTTGTTCCAGACTTTTAAAAACTTTTCTTTCAAATCAGGCTTTCCTTCTAATTCTTTTGGTATCACTACTTTATCTCTTGTAGGCTTTTGATACCTTTGGCTCCACTCTATAAAGGCAGGCCGCCTGTTCATAAGTTCAATATCCCCTGACAAAAGCCTTGAGACATCTTCCACGCACAAGTGCATTAAATGCTGCTCAGCAATAGAAGAATGTCCAAATCTTTCAACCCACTTTTCGTGAAATTCTTTCGCCTTTTGTATTGCTTTTTCTAAAGGTATGTTATGTTTGGGTATGTAGTCAGTTATGTTTAAATCTCCATCTGTCAAAGACTCAAGTATATTAAGCCTCCAGCTGGTATCTCTTCTACTGACCTTCGAATTTATAGGTGGAATGATAAACTCCGGCAATGAATGTATAAAATAGACAGGTCCGTATACATCTGTCACAAAATTCTCTAAAAGCTTCTCCTCTTCAGGAGTCAATTTTCTCATTTTCATGTCAAAAACTCCCTTCAAAATTATAAAACCGACCTTTTCGACATTTTATATTATTATACCATAAACTTTTGCTGTAAAAAAACAAAAAACAGTTATCACTGATAACTGTCTTTTACAACTGGTGACCCATCCGCGACTCGAACGCGGGACACCCTGCTTAAAAGGCAGGTGCTCTACCTCCTGAGCTAATGGGTCATATGGTGGAGGGAGATGGATTTGAACCATCGAAGGCGACAGCCAACAGATTTACAGTCTGCCCCCTTTGGCCACTTGGGTATCCCTCCACATTTTTAAAACAATAAAAAGTTTTGCTCTGAAGCTTTAACAAAAACCACGTAGCTTATTTTATCATATAGAATTCTATTTGTAAAGGGCTTTTATGCAGTTATTTTTGTGTAAAAATATGTAAACAATTTTGGAATTTGATTTATTTTTTATATAATGAAGATAGTAATCACATAGTTTTTAATACATAGCAACTCAAAAATATTGGAGGAAAAAATATGAAATTTGTTTCATGGAATGTAAATGGCTTACGGGCCTGCTTGCAAAAAGGGTTTATGGATTATTTCAAAAAAGTAAATGCTGATATTTTTTGTATACAAGAAACCAAATTACAGCTCCATCAGACAGACCTTGAAGAACTTAATGTAGAAGGTTATTCCGCTTTTTGGAACTTTGCTGAAAAGAAGGCTTATTCAGGAACTGCTGTATTCACAAAATATAAACCTTTATCCGTTAACTACGGAATAGGCATTCCTCAACATGACAACGAAGGAAGAGTTATAACGTTGGAATATGAAAAATTTTACTTAGTAAATACCTATACTCCTAATTCTCAAAGAGGATTGACAAGACTTTCTTACAGAATGGAATGGGAAGAAGACTTTCGAAATTATTTGCTAAAATTAGATTCCGTAAAACCTATAATTTTATGCGGAGATTTAAATGTAGCCCATAAAGAAATAGATATAAAAAATCCATCTGCTAATAGAAGAAATGCCGGTTTTACAGATGAAGAGAGAGAAAAAATTACAATTCTATTAAACTCTGGATTCATTGATGCTTTTAGATATTTTTATCCAGATAAAAAAGATACCTATACATGGTGGTCCTATATGTATAACGCAAGAGAAAAAAATATAGGATGGAGAATTGACTATTTCATTGTTTCAGAAAGGTTAAAAGATTATTTAATTGATGCAGAAATTCATTCAGAAATATTAGGAAGTGATCATTGCCCTGTTGTTTTACTCTTAAAAGATGGACTCATAGAAAATGCACGGGTGTGATTCCATTTGCCTTACGTGCTGCTTTTTCCGCCCATGCACGTAGAGCTTCAATTTTGTCCGCCATGCCCACGGCTATAGGGGTGATGGCGCGGGTGGCGGCCATGATGTCATCAGTCGTGACTTTTCTTTTAAAAACTTGTCTGCTTTTTTTATCTTTTTTTTTATTTCATCCTCTGTTAATTCCGCGTACAAATCTCTCATCTCCTTTAATTATAAAATATTGTCTAAGTTTAGTTAATGCCTGCATTTCAATATCACGTACACGACTATAAGAGTAACCAATTCTTTTCCCTATTTCTTTTAATGAATAAGGCTCTTTATAGTCAATCCCATATCTCATCTTTATGACCGTACGTTCTAAAGGAGACAGAATCTCTAAAGCTTTACGTATTTCTTGGCGTTCAATATTGTTTGTAACATCTTCTTCAATATTTTCGTTGCTTCCAATGGTATCCCCTAATGTTGTATTTCCTTCATCGTCAATATATACATCTAATGATAAAACATTTTTTCTTTGGCTCATTATTTCATTTAACATTTGAATTGTAACATTAAGTTCTTTTAATAATTCTTCCATGGTTAAATTATTTTCAAACTGACTTTCTAATTTATTTATTTTTGCAATATAATCCATTATGTAATTTGGTAATCTAATATTTTGCGATTTATCCTGTATAGCTTTAATTATCGCTTTATTTATCCACCATTGAGCATATGTAGCAAACTTATATCCTTTATCATAATCAAACTTTTCTATTGCTTTTATGAGTCCAATATTGCCTTCTTGTATTAAATCCATGAAATCTAAACCACAATTTTTATACCTTTGTGCTATATCTGTTACAAGCTTTAAATTTGCTTTAATAAGCTTTTCTTTAGCTTTTAAGTCTCCGTTTTTTATTTTTTTTGCTAATTCCATTTCTTCTTCAACAGTTAAAGGTGATATTTGCTCAATTTGTTTAAAATATAGATTTTTCAAAAGTCTCACCTTTCTTTAGTTATCAAATTTTCCTTCTATTAGTACATATACCACAAAAACACCTTAATTTGTTCCAAGACTATATTCTTGATTTTAGGAACATTCTGACACTTATTATTAAAAAAATAGCAGAGCTAAATAGCCTCTGCCTTTTTATCTACACGCCATCCATGTTTTAATAGAAATGTCAAAATATAATTTAAAATTTGTTCTTCTAGGTTGTATACGGTGCTTTTTTCTATATTCAGTTCCATACATACATGTTGCCATCCCAATTCTTCAAAAAATCTTTTTTCAATCACTTTACAATATTGAGTCCCATGCTCTCTATCATATTCTCTCATATCTTCAATCGCTTCATCTATCATCTCTATCAATTCTTTTTTCTCTTTATTTGGATTATTTTTATAACTCCAATAGTTATGTAAAACTTTTTCTATTTCTACTTTTTCTTCGCTAAACTTTTCATCTATCAATCCCATTATATCAACCCTTTCTACCAGCGTTTTATTCTGGCTAGTTCAGCTATAGGTACATGTAACCTTTCATTTTTCTTTTCTTCTTCATATAATTTCACTGCCCGTCTAACATAAACTTCAAACAATTTATAATTGCCGTTTAAGTATCTCACAATTGCACGACTGCAATATTTTATTACATCATTACTCATTTATATTCCCCCTTGTTTTTTATCATCATTAATTGAGTTTCTAAATCTGCTATTTTACCACTTGTGAATACCGCACATAGCATAAACCCTACAAATACGCATACAGTACCATACAACACTATTACAAAAGTCATAAACATTCTTATCACCTTCTTTTTTCACTAATGTATTTTCTTTCTGCATCGTGATTTTTCTTTAGATATATTTTATTTAGGTCTTCGATAATAGTTTCATAAACTTCCTGCATTGTCATAAATCCTTCCCCCATTTTTTATGTTTTTCTACCACCCATTCTTTACCACGGTCACTTTCTATTTCCCAATCTATATCAGCAGGTATTTCTACAATCTCTAAGCTTGAAAATTTACCGCTTGCTTTGTCTTTTAATTCTTCTACTACCTGAACCAATATAGAACCATCCCTTGATAGTGATGATATTTCTTCGTATTCATACCATATGTCATCTGCAGGAATATCATCAGTGCTATTTCCAAAGTCTTTCTTACTAAATACTACTGGTAATTTTCCAACCTCATTAATTTTTATATATTTAAAATCACGTTCGTGTGTATCAAAAACATAATTGTACATATAAAATTCTTTGTTTTGTAATTCTAACAATCTTTTAAAACCTAAATCTGACAATTCAAAACCACCAAAACATGTATTAATCACAATTTTTCTTTTTTGAAATTCTAAATTGAAACATATAAAATCACTGCATGACTCGTCCCTTTCCACCACCATCTCCCTTTTAATACAATAACCTTTGTTTTCTAATTCAGCACTATTTAACCCCATGTCCATCTTAAAATCCCGATAATATTTGCAAAAATCACATAATGCTTTACAATCTTCGGAACAAAATTTTGCCATTATTTATCCCCCTTTTAAAAATTTTTCCCATGTTTATATGGCCAAGTTTATTTCATTATCCCCTCAGCTTTTTGAGTTAATTCGATAAATTCCTCAATTGGCATAATCACAATCCAGTTGCTTTTATTCCCATCTTCTCTAAAAAAGACATAATTTGAATTTGGATCTTCATCAAGCCAATTCTGAATTGTTTTTAAACCACTTTTTCGTCTTTTCACTTCTATTCTTTTGCCGTTTTCTAATAATACATCGCATGAATACTTTTCACTTTTTAACATTCCTGACAGAGGTACTCTCTCAGCTTTTATATTATATTTTTCTAATAGCTTTACTACTTCTGTTTCACCTTCCCAGCCTTTTCTTTTTGCCCTTTTCCCTCGCTTACTTGCTTCGCTGTTTTTTAGTTCCTTCTTTTTAGCTTTTCTTTCTTCCCTCTGTTGAATTTGTCTTCTGGATAATATCTTGGGATTTACAGGATTGTATAAGCTGTAATTTTCACATATCCAACATTGATTTTTACCTTCTAAGTAAGTTTTGCAATTATTTTTTACTTCACATTCCATTGTACACATCACCGCCTTTATTTTTTTAGCTTTTATGAAAAGGATTTATTTCGTTTTGACTTTCGTAAGACATAAGAATATTACTTACCTGTTAAAAATCGATTCTAAGCCAAATATGACCGCCTGAAGGGTATTTATTAGCAGCCATATAATTTTGCTGCTAATAATTTTGTATTGTGCCTCTCCTCTTTGCCTCCCCTTTCTATATGCCCTTCCATATATATTAGTGTCTATTTTTTAGCTAAAAGCGACATGTTTTTTGAAATTTTTTTTGAAATTAATTTACTTTTTTTCCTACTCGCCTACGTGCCGTATCTGCTTTATTTTTACTACGACCTTTTTATTAATCTTCTATTTCTATTGTTACTTTTACAGTTTTGCCTGCTGCCATTACTAATTTAACAACATTTGCTATTTCTATTGACGGTACATCTAATTGTATTCTGCTTGCACCATTGCCACCTATTTTGATTGCACTTTGAATTGGTGGTAAGGATGCTATAAACTGGATTTTTTCCATCATATTACACCTCCTTTTGCATTAATTAAACAAGAAAGGACCCAATGCATGCTTTGCATCTTCAATTGTGACATGCCCTAATTCTATTTGACCGTCTAGCGATAATAAAGCAAATTCTATACTGCCATCTTCAAATTTTGAAATTTTTAAAATAGCATTGTCTTTTCGTTTTTTATAAGCAGGTTTATATCCAGTTTGTGCAGTAGCCAGCTTAAAAAGTATCATCCTCCTCATCCCTTCCTATTGCTTCTAAAATGTAAGGCAATACTGATTTATCAATATCCACGTTGAAATACGTCACTTCATCGGCATAGCTTTGTAAATAGCTTATTAAATCATTCACTGTCAACTTTTTTACATCACCAATATCTAATCGCATTATGCTGTCTTTCTTTAAACTGTCTATTATTTCCGCCAAATTTTTAAAAGTAACCGCAAATGTTACTGTTGTTTTCATTTTATCCTCTCCCTTAATTAATCTTACTAACATATCAGTTGCTTTTATAATCTCTCCCTCTAACTCCATTTCTACAAATTTGCATTCCCCATTTTCCGTAAAAAGTTCAGATTGTGGAACTTCCAGGACTTTAGAGACTAATTCCATGAATTTGGGATAGGGTTTCCTAAAGCCCCTTTCAATTTGAGAAATAATACTTTGTGAAATATGGAGTTTTTCTGCAAATTCCCTTTGCGTCAATCCTTTTTGCCGTCTTAAATACTCTAATTTTGTCATTTTTTCATCTCCTTTTGATATAATTTTTTCTTCTTAATCTGGTATTTTTCTTCCTGTGCCCAAGCAAACTGGACAGTTAACGAACTGTGATGTATAATAAGGTTCTAATTCACTATCTTTCGGTAAAATTTTTCCTGTCCCTTCACAATATTCGCATGCCTCATTTAATTCTTGTATAACCAACAGAGCATTACTGTATCTTTGTATTCTTTCTTCGTACTGCTGATTAATTTCCTTGATTCGTTCATTCTTTTCTTCTTCAAGCTCTTCTATCTTTTTCTTTATCTCTTTTATAACAGGTAGTAAATTCAACATTCTTACCCCCCTTCGTTCAAACTTTTTCGTTACAGCTTTCTATCACAACTTCAACAAATTCATCCTCTGAATAAAACTTGCTTATATACATTTCAACAATTTGCTTATCATCGTCGTATGCCAGTCCATTTAATGCATCTGCTATAATTTTTACTACATTGTCCATGTCTGGCTTTTTAGTTGGTCTTAGAATGTTTTGTAACATCAGTTCTTTATCTTTTTTATTTGTACCCTTAGGAATTTTATAAAAAGCTCTTATAATCATTCTTAGAGGTCCTTCTAGTTTGATATTTCTATATTCATGCATATATAGCAGTTTTACAAATGCTTCATAATTTACTGTTTCGGCTGGTGTGTACGTGACTCCTCTCTTTGTGACTCGTGGTCTTTGTTTTCCAAATGGCTTGCCAGGTATTGTAAGTAATATTCTCTTCAATCGTGCAGGAATTTGTATATTCCCCACACATTCTTTTCCTTGTAATCTAAGTTTTTTTGCAGTTTCATCATCAAATATTCTTGCATCACCATTAATTTGTTCCATCCATTTTCCCCTCTCTTTTTAACATCTTCAACATTATTGATAATGCCCTTTCTAATCCTTCACGATAACCACGCCAGTAGTTTGTTGATATAATTGTTTCTGCATGGTTTTCTTGTTGCCTTGCCTCGTTTATTTCGTTATGAAGTAAGTCATAAAGCTGTTCAGTTACCATAAGTTTTTCAATCAACATCCTTTTTTACCCTCCTTTTTTTAATCATCTTCCAGATAAACATATTCTTTAAATTTTGCGCCACAAACAGGGCAGTAATTATATCCTTCAGACTTAGGGTTGTATAATACAAATGTTCTATGACAATTTGAACATTCCCATACAACCCCTGTTATATATAAAACCTGTCTTAATTCTGCTTCTTCTCTTAAGTTTGCTTTTTCTAATTTCTTTAACTTGTCCGTTAGTTCTATAATTTTTGTTATCCACATATTTTCTTTTCTCCTGCGCCTTTTGACCGCTGTTGATAATTTTTGTAGTTCAGAAATTCTATATTTGTATTTTAGGGCTCTAATTCTTTCCATCCTTTTTTCCCCTCCTTTTTTATTCACATGCACTCCAACCACAACTGTAACAGGTCACACACCCGCTCTCATGTACCAACTTTGAACCACAAACTGGACATCTCACTTCGGTATTTATTTGTATTGACTCTACAAATTTTTCATTGTTAATCCCTTCCTTTTTAGCTGATTCTTTATCAAATACTCTTCCAGACCATGAATTTTTATTCATCGCATTACTCCTCCTCTAATAATTCTGGATTTTGAAAAATATTACCAACAACTTCACAATTTTTTGCAATGATTTCTTCTATGTTAGAATATTTGTCACACTTTAGCCACTCGATTCTAAACGCTGCAAATTCTTCGTCAAAATATATTCCTCCTGTCATTCCGTCAAAATATCTTACTATATCTCCCTCATAAATTTCTTTGTTATTTTTATCTTTTAGCCCTGTGTATTGCATCAGCACAACTTTTTCATAGGGTATAAATTCTTTTATCTGTTTACAATCTACTGCAAGGGTATTTCCCATAAAGATAAAATCCGCTTGAATTGGTTTGTCTTGATAATACATTTCTTTTCTTTCTTTGTGCCAAGCACGAAATTTTATTTCACGCACCTCTATTTCACCACCTTTTCTCTTCTCTTAAGTTCATACTTTCTATTTGTCTCTTCTCTGTTTTCTATTCTGCAAAACTTACACAATCTTTGATTTCTTACGTCAGTAAGAAATACTTTCCCACATTTTTTACATATTTTTTTGTATAACTTCATCTTCAGTGTTTCTCTTATAAGCCCATCATAATCGTACATTACCGTTCACCTCTAAATCAAAATATCTTTTCCAGCACCTTTTAATGTCATTTTTATCACATCCTCCAAATTCAGCGCATACTTCATCAATAACTCTATCTCTTCCTATACACGGCTTTACGTGTTCCCAGAAAAGTGGACATGGTACTTGTTCTTCTACTGTGCCATCTGGGAAAGTAATTCTTATTGTACCTGCCATAATGTCATCTATAAGTTCTTCTTTGTACTGCTCTTTATTCCCTATCTTATTTAACAACACTTCTAATATCATCTTCTCAAATACTTTCATGCTTTCTCTCCTCCCATGCTTTTATTATTTCTTTAGCCCACTCTTTCGCATCTACAGGCGGACGTAAATTATACAATCTTACACACAAAAAACTATAACTCTCCTTCATAACTCTTTCTCTTTCTTCTTTCGCATAATCTTTTAAGCCAACACCAAATTCTCTTGCGAGACGTAAACAACCTTCCCTACCTGCATAAATATTTTGTGTTTCTACCTCTCCACCAGTACGCATAGGTAATGGACTACCTGCACTACCAAAATAAATCAATAAAGCTTTATATAATCTTTCCATGTACTCTTCCGCTGTCATTTTTCTCCTCCTTTTTATTGCTTAAGTATTGTTTTTTCTTCCCCTGCAAAAATTCTTATAATTCTCCTTAACCGCTCGTTCTCTTCTTTAAGTCGCTTGTTTTCTCCCATAAGCTTTGTATTTTCCTCTGCAAGCTTGTACACAAGCTGTCGTAATTGCCTGCTTTCTTCTTTTCTTATCTCTAATTCATCAAAGTTAAAGTAAATCACTACACATTCTCCTTTCTTTTGAGCTGCTCTTCAATTTTTTTATCTAACTCCGCATTTACTTTTGTGAGCCATATATCAAATTCTCTGTAAAGCACATCAAATTTCTTTTTAAATATAGTTTGATAAAATTTTTGTTGTTCCTTTGGCAGTTTCTCTATAGCATTAAGCAGTTTAAACAACTCCTGATATTCTTGTTCTCTTTTTGGAATATCCATCATTATCACCTTTTATCTATTTCATAAAATTCCATATAACGAGGTTCAAATAAAATGTCATATTTCCCTACGTTGCCATCTCTATGCTTGGCAATAATTAATTTTATTTTTCTAATATCTTTTTCTAATTCTTCTTCTTGTGTGTGAAGGAATATTACGTTATTAAAATCTTGTTCAATATTTCCACTTTCTCTTAAATTCTTTAATGTGGGTTCTCTTTCACCTTCCCTATTTAATTGTGATAATACAAATATTGGAATTTTTAAATCTATATTCATCATCTTTAGTATTCTTGTCATTTTACCTATTTCTAAATTCCTATTTTCTGCCCTTTCTCTTGTCTGCATTAATTGTAAATAATCAATTATCAAGCAATCTATATCTTTTGTGGCTGCTAGTTTAAGATAAAGGTCTTCTATATAAGCAGTTTTGCAATCTAATAAAATATTTAGTTTTGATAAAGTTATAGCTGCATTTACTAAAGCGTCCCAGTCGTCTTGCGTCAAATCCCCAATCTTTATTTTTTTATTGTCAACTCTGCTAAATTTAGCTAATAATCGTTTTGTTATTTGTTCATTTGTCATTTCCCGACTGACAAAATAAATTTTTTTACCTTGTTTTGCAAGGTCAACAGCTATTTTTAATGCAAAAGCTGTTTTCCCAGTACCCGGTCTAGCACCGATGACTGTCATATCACCAGGCATTACCATATCGTCTAACTGTCTTATATCAAGCTTAATCCTTTTTTCTTTATTCTTTTGTATTTCTTCTATCTCGCTAAGAGTTCTTAATAACACATTTTTTAAAAATTCTGCATCTGTTGTTAAATCAAAACTTTTTAAATATTGATTAATAGCTGCAATAATTTTTTCATTTTTTACCCCTTTGCTTAATGATGCCTTGATATTATCAGAGAGCTTATTCAAATCCCGTTGTATTTTTTTTTGTTTTAATTCATTAATATACTCATCAATATTCGCTAAATTAGGTGGTGGCGCATTATTAATAAATTCTTCTATTTCAGGAACTTTGTCGGCTATAAGCAGTATATCTACACTTTTACCTTCGTCTATTATTTCTTTAATTGCACGTAAGATTTTTTTATGTAAAGACAGTGTAAAATCTTCTTCAGCTAAAAATCTAATATAATGCGTGTAATCTTCTGGATATAAGATAATGCTTATTAATACTTCCCTTTCTACATTAGGATTGTTGTACAAGTCCTTTCACCACCTTTAGTATCTCTTCTTTTTTCTCTGGTGGAATATTAAGAGGTTGTCTTGCTTCTTCGTCTAACCGCTTTCTCTTTTCTAATACACTTTCAGGTATTACAAAGGGTTCTTCTTTATTTTGATCTGTTTTTTTACATTCCCAATCTCGTAAATAAGCTTCTACTGCTGCCTTTGTTTTTAATCCATGTCCTATCCAATTTCGCAAGATTGCTTCGATATACTTCAAAGTACGCTTATTTGCCTTTACAGCTTCCTCTATAGCTAGCACAATTACATCTGCTTCTACGTCTTCTAGCCAATCGGTTATCTTTTGTACTTCAATAGATGTTGGAGGATGAATATTATTTTCAAAAATTGCATATAACTGCTGCAGCTGTTGTTGAAACTGTTCATTAACTTTCTCTGTTTCTGCTACTGTTACTGTTTCTGTTTCTGCTTCTGTTTCTGTTACTGTTACTGGTTTGCCATACCCTTCATCGAACTGTTTATTGAACTGTTCGACGAACTGTTCCCCTAACAGCTTACGTAACTCTTCTAAAAGTGCGTTGTAATGCGGTTTGTGGGGTTTTAGTTCGTTTTTAATGTACTCATATAAATCTTTAAGAAGTGGCGTTCTGGGAATTTCTTGTAGCTTTTTTATAGCCTTTTTAACTTGATTTGGGTTCTCTAAAGGATTGTGTTTAAGGAAGTTTTTAATGAACACTACGTGATTAGTTTCGTCATAGTTTACCAAACCTTTTCGTAACAGTTCCTGAAACCCTTCCTTGAACTGTTCAGGAGACAGTCCCACGTCAAATGCTGCGTATAAGTCCGGAAGAAAATATAAACCAAGCATATTACGGTGTGGTGATGTAAGAAGGTATAGAAAAATATATCTTGCATTTGGAGATAAAGTTCTTATCTTTTCATCCTGCCAAAATTTACTTTCTATTTTCGAATACATCTTATCCCCTCCAATGAGGTATAGAATAATTTTCTTATGCATAAAATATAATGGGTATATGTGTACATTTTTCCGCACAAAAATTTTTTAATGGAGGCGGAATTAATCCGCCTCATATCCTAATTTTTTCAGAATCGAAGAAGTAATTTCATACTCTTTTTCATCCTCTTTTCTTATTCTTAAATTGTGCCATTGTTCAGCTAATACAAGTTCTTTGAGAAATTCCACCTCTTCTTGTGTAAGTCTCAAAAGTATTTCCATAAAATCATCTCCTATAAGTTTTTTTCAGAGAGAGAGTATTAGCCCTCTGCTCTTTCTTCTGCTCTTTCTTCCCATGGCAATGGTATGTCTTCTTCTATCACTGTAAAATCTGTGTCAATTGGTTCTTGTTGTTCTTCTTGTGTTTTTTGTTTTACTGCTTGTTCAATTTCTGCACATATTTTGTCATAATCTTCTTTTGCTACGTCTTTGCTGTGTTCATAGCCGTATTTGTCTAACACTTGTCTTACTATATCTTTGTCACCCTGCGCTATTGCAAACATTCTTTTTGCCTGCGCAAGGCTTATCTTTTGTTTCTCTACGCTTTCTTCTTTTGCTTCTTCCTGTTGTTCTTCTACAGTATAATTGACTTCAATAGGTTTTTCTTCAAGGTGACTGTCATCTACAGGCATTTCCTCTGGGCTGTAAAGCCCTTGAAATTCCTCAGGTAATGCCTCTCTTAAAGCCTGTACCAATGCTACTTTTCTAATCATGGTAGCAGGCATATTCGCCCAGTTTGAGAATATTCTTCCGTCCTTTGTTTTACGTTGGTATTCCTGAAGGCTCACACTTGTTTCTAAAGGTACATTCCAATCCTTTCTGTATACTTTTGCCCAACCTCCAACTAAAGTTTCATTCGGTGCAACAAGTGTACCTTTTCTGTATTCCATTTCTCCATTTTTCTTTTGTACAATTACACCTGCCTCGTACCCTGCACAAAGTTTTGATTTTGCAGCTCTTTTTGTGAATGTATCTTTGCCTGTTACAAGAGTAGCTGGTTCGTTACCGAATTTGATTAAGTATGCTTCTCTTAAAAATGGATTGAGTTTCTGATACTTACAAAGATTAATAAACATCATTACTTCTTGGTCTGTGACTTTCGATGGATCCCCTGATACGAGATATTTTTTCACTATATCGTAGGAGAGTTTTACCTCTCCTGTATCAGTTTCGTATTTTACTAACCACTTTCCTTCCATACCTATGCCTCCTCTATTTTTAGCACTTTATAAGTGCTAATTTTTAATAATTTTTGTAAAAGTTCTTGCGATAATTCTTGACGTGCAAGCTTTGTGTCAATTCTCTCTTGCTTACGTTCTTCTACCTTGATAAGCCATCCTCCAGCTTGTATAGGTTTTTCTTGAGCTGACATAAGTAGCTGCTCTTTTAATCCTTTCTGCCTTTCTTCAAGCTGCTTAATTTGTTCGCTTATTTCGTTGTATTCTTCTACAATGTCTAATAAATTTTCTCTTTCTACTGCTTGTACTTCTTCTTTCTTCCAATTAGGATGACAAATATGTGTATATGGACACCAAGGACGTCTACATTGCCAGTGGGTATCGGGGTGAAAAGGTGGCGGTATTTCTATGTATTTTTCTATCATATCGTTCAATTCCACAAGTCTTTCTATTTCCGCTTCTACAAATTCTTTGTTGTACTCTATTAATTCATAGTGGTGGTCCCAAAGTCTTGTTTTCGGAGTTTCTTTATTCCTCGCTACTAAATAAGCTTTATTTAGTCCTAAAGAGTGTAGATAAAGCTGTACCTGTGTATAATACTGTGGATGTGCTTCCTTAACTCCTTTTTCTCTCAGTTCTTGAAAACCTCTGTTGGCTAGTGTTTTAGCTTCAAGAAGTATGATATTTTCTTTAGCTGGTGAAATTTCTAATCCAAAAATTACAGCGTCTTTATTTTCAACAGGAATAGCTAACCCATCTATATGCCCAACGAGAACTACATTTCCATTTTTTACTATGCTGACTTCCTGCTGTCTTCCAAAAACTATGTAAGGTGCACCCGGCAGATTTTTTGATGCCCATTCTAATATAGAGGATTCGTGGAGGTTCCCCTCAGCGAATGCTCGCTCACTGCCTTCCCAAGGGGGTAGCCCCTCTACCCCCCATGCCTCTAACTGAATCCTACGGGGACATGCTCCTGCTTGACTAATACGTATCATACTAACTCCTCCTCCTTCTTTGGCAATAGCTGTTCTTGCTTTACTACTGCCAACATCTTTTTTAACAGGGATTCAATATCTTTTAAATTGTTTGACGTAAAACTTACTGCACCATTTGGTATTTGAATTGTAAGGAAATATTCGTCGACGAATTTATTTACGTACACTTTAAATTCATTAAGGTTATGTAAATATATATTTGCTGATACCATTTTTCTCCCCTCCATTTTCCTCTTGAGTACAGCACAAAAATGTGCTATACTCAAAGTGGTAATTTTTCTTTGTGCCTTTTGCAGGCACTTTTTATTTTTCAAAAAAGAATTCTTTTTTCGTTTGTACATCGCTGTTTATAAATGCTACTTTTTTGACTCTTACTGCTACAGCAAATGCCAACTCTTCTCCACATACAGGGCATTCCACCCATAACAAAAACATTACAACTGTCCCTCCTTTCTCTCTTATTTGTATAGAAAATTACCGTCCCCATGCATTATGAGATTGCTTTCGGAGAATATTTTATTTGTGTTTGATAACCATTTCGGCTTTCCTACAGGTTTAGACTTTAAATCATATGCCTGTACTTTCACCATCTTTTCTCCTTTGTTAACCTCTAAAACTAGCCACATCAACAATTCAAAGGGGTATTTTTCTTGGAATATATCCCCTTCTTGAATTTTTGAAATTGGCATCATCTATTCCACCTCTTTTCTCTGTAAATTCTAATTCTCTTTTTATCTCCATCATGTGTGACGCAAAAGCCTAACTTGTATAGTAATTGTGCTAATCTGATTGACATGTTTACACCTCCTCTATTTTTTCTATATCTTCAGGTAAAACTCTCAATATTTGTTTTAAGTTAACTGCGACTAAGTAAACCTTAATTGGTTTAGTGGGGGTAAAGATGAGGTATTCTTGAAAAGTTGTGTAACCTTCCCATAATATTCTTACACCTACAATTACCCCAGTTTTATTAGTAGGTACTCTCCCATACCTCTTCTTAAGTCCTCCTACTTCTTTGTCCCAATCTTTTCTATAACCTAACCATCCTTTTATGCGTACTTTATCACCAAGTTTTAGTATTTTATCCATATCTACACCTCTTCTCTTGCTTTATCAATTTTTTCTATTATATCTACTAATGTTAACAAATTAGCACTTGTTTTTAATCTTTCTGCTTCAGCTATTACATACTCTAGTACCTCTATCAGTTCAACAATTTCATCTTCTGTTAATTCGACTTGAAATGTTTTGTCCATGTTTATGCCTCCTCTATCCAATCTTCTAATTTATTGTCTAACTTTTTATAGATACTCTTGTATATTGCAAAATCATATTTTTCATAGTCTTCAAGTTCCCGTACTTCTGCTAGTGATGCTAAACCTGCTAAATGATACCATACAGCTTCATCTAAATATTTCTTTTCTTCTTCTGTAAGTTCAAGCTCAAGTCTGATTGACATGTTTACACCTCCTCTACCAATTCATCTTTTATACTTCCGTTTCTTAGCAGATGGCTAAAATTCTGCCATCCACCATGTGAATAAACTAGTTGTCCCTGCTTCTTCCTCAACTGCTCCATTTTGTTGTATAATTTTAGCCTTATAGGGCTATTGGGAAGTCTATTCATTTCTCTGTATGTCTCTCTTATCTTCTTCTCTAACACCAAAATTTGCATATCTATTTTTGTGAAAGTTTGTGAATGCTTTGGATAATTATCGCTGTATCCTCCCCATGTGATATTCACTTATATTTCACCCCTTTTTATTTTTAGTTGTCTTTAAAAAATCTTCATATAATTGGATTAACAGCCCCATCGCTGCTACTGCAATTGGAGCCCTCCTTGCGTCCATTTTATCTGCGATTTTGTTAAATTCATTTAGTAACTTTCTTGATTCTTCAACTATATCGAAGTTATCTTGTACAAACATTAAAATCTGTGGTGCAAAAATATTCGCGGCTTCATCCCATTTTTTGTCTGTTATTTCTATCTCAATATTTTTATATTGTTCTTGCATTCTCATTCACCTCCTCTAACTTTTTTAAAATTTTTTCGTGTAATTTTATTTCTTCGTCCCATTCCTCCATTATTTGGTCTGTCTTTATATTGATTGCTTTTAATCTTTGTATTTCAGACCAAATAAGGCTTTCTAACGCAAGTTTTTCTTTTCGTGTGAGCTTAATCGTGAACAACCTTTCTTGCTCTTCATTGCCTGTCCAACTCATGTTCATGCGACTGTACCTCCTCTCATTCTGCTATTTTTCTCATTCCTTTTGCCGATTGTTCTTGCTGTTCTTGCCACCATTGTTGCAAGGTGGTTTCATCAAATAAAATGCGTTTGCCAATCCTTACACAGGGAATCTTCTTCTGACGTACAAGTTTGTACAACATTTCTTGTGAAATAGTATTGTTAAAGAATTGCTCTATTGCTTGTTTGACAGTAAGTTTCTTCATAAAGTCACCTCTTTTTTGTGTTATATTAAATTATCTTTTTGCAATAACAATCTGAAAGTTTCTCTACCTTTTGGCGTTATAAGGGTTTGTACACCCGCTATCTCGTTTCTAGTCCATTCCTTAATTTCAAATAAAGTTTTGTTATATGGTGCGTATGGTCTTAAGTCACCTTTTTGGTCTCTGTAAATAAACTTCTTTCTTATTAGCCAATTGATAAAAGTTCTTTCTTTTATTCCTAACTCTTTAGCAGTGTCTCTAAAATTTGTTAGTAAATTTCTTTCTACTAATGCATCGAAATATTCAGCCTTAGGCTGCATTACTTTTATCTTTTCATTTTGTTCACGAATAGTCTGTAATGCTGATTTAAATAAAGCTTTTGTTGCTTCATCTGCGTAAGGTAAGTACGTTTCAATGAATAAATCTTCATTAGCTACATACCCACCTGTTCTCCGGATAGTAGGTAGGACTTCTGACACCACCCATTTTCTAAAATTGCGAGCATGTTTGGCTTTGCTTTCTAAAATCAAATCATATAAGCCTGATTCTGTAATATATAATTGTTCAAAATCAAAATCTGATGATATTTTTATTTGTGTGAACGTTGTGTTCACAACAGAAATATCAAGACTTTCAATGATGTTAATAATTCTGTTTTTGTATAAATACATCTGTCCAATTGCATTTGATCTGGTGTATCCTAAAGCCCATGCAACATCAAATAGATTAAAATAAATTTCATCTGATGATTTTGCTAATACTCTTAATTTGCCAAAATCTTTACTGTTAAAGATTTGAATTTCATTCATATTAACTTACCTCCTTCCTTTTAATATCACGTTTTGTTGTGTTTATCCTCATAAAAACATCTGGAAATAATGTTTCCATAGGCGTATTGAAATATTCTTCAAATTTCTTCATAAGTCTTACATTAGGAGTTCGCACACCTGTTTCAATAGCACTTAAATATTGCTGCGATATACCTAATTCTTCAGCTATTTCCCTTTGAGTTCTTCCTCGTCGTAACATTCTTAATAAATCTCTTTTCATCTTTTGCACCTCCTAATATCACGTTTTGTTGTGTTTCTATTTATATTATAATATCACATTTTGTTGTTGTCAATACTAAATTTTTAAAAAAATACAACGAAATAATGTTATGAATATTACAACTCGTTGTTGTAAAATATAATCACATGGAGGTGTTTTAAATGAATAGAATCAGAGATTTAAGGACAGAAAAAGGTATTAGTCAGAATGAACTAGCAAAAGCATTAGGTTTAACTCAACAAGCTATCAGCGCTTATGAAAATGGGTTAAGAGAACCCGACCTAGAAACTTTGAATAAAATAGCTAATTATTTTAATGTGTCTATAGATTATCTTTTAGGACGTACAGACATACGTAACTCTGACATACTTACAAAAGCTGGCTTAGTAGAATTTGATAAAAGCAAAACAGTTCCAATCCCAATTATAGGTAGTGTGAGGGCTGGGACAAATGGCATACTTGCTTATGAAGAAATACTGGGAGTGGAGAATGTGGAGCAAGATATTATTAAAGATGAAGCAAAATATTTCTTTTTGCAAGTTAAAGGCGATTCAATGTATCCAGAAATAAAAGAAGGCGATTTGGTATTGGTTAGGCAGCAAAGCGATGTAGAAAGTGGAGATATAGCAGTCGTCATTATAAATGGCGATGAAGGAATAGTAAAGAAGGTAATAAAAAAGGATCATTCGATTGTGCTTTATTCTATCAATCCTGTTTACGAACCAATTATAATAACCAATCCAGAAGAGCTAATCATTGTTGGCAAAGTAAAAAGAGTTGTGAGAGTTTATTAAAGGAGGTATCTCTATGCCCGGAAGTATCCAAAAGAAAGGGAAAAATAAATATCTTTTAGTTGTTAGTGCTGGTTTCGATATTACAGGGAAACGCATAAGATATACAAAAACAATTACAGCCAACAGCGATGCAGAAGCAGAAAAACAATTGGCTCTTTTTTATTCAGAAGTAATGAAAGGAAATATACGAAATGACCAGCAATTAACATTGGGTGAATATTGTAAATACTGGATTGAAACAAAAGAAAAAAAATTAGCACCGACCACAATCGATGGCTATAAAAAACTTATGAAGCGAATAAATGAAGCATTAGGACATATCAGACTATCAAAGCTAAAGCCACGCCATTTAAGTGAATTTTATGACCTTTTAAGAGAAGAAAATCTTGCGGAAAATACAATATCACATTATCACCGGTTTTTACATGCAGTATTAGAAACTGCTTATAAAGTTGATAAGCTTATACCAGAAAATCCTGCAAAAGCAGTTATAGACCCCCCAACACCCGGAAGACCTAAACCAAACTTTTATGACGACGAACAGACATTAAAACTTCTTGAAGCCTTAAATAATGCACCGCTAAAATATAAAGTATTCGTCATATTAGCACTTGAAACAGGTACAAGGCGTAGTGAACTATTAGGATTAGAATGGAAAGATATAGACTTTGTAAAAGGCATTATTTATATTCAACGTGCAAGCAACTACACAAAAGAAAATGGGATATATACAGGCACAACAAAAACAGAAACATCTGTAAGAAAAATAACCGTGTCAAAAGAAATTCTTACACTTCTAAAAGAATACAGAAGATGGCAAAATGAAGAAAGATTAAAGAAAGGTGATAAGTGGATTGATACAGACAGGCTGTTTACCCAAGAGAATGGTTTGCCTATGCATCCAGACACACCAGACAAATGGTTTAAAAAATTTCTAAAACGAAACAATTTACCAATTATTACAATTCATGGTCTAAGGCACACAAATGCAAGTATAATGATAGCAAACAATATTGACATTATCACAGTAGCAGGAAGATTAGGACATGCGGATAAGTCAACACCTGTAAGAATTTATGGGCATATGCTGAACAAAAAAGAAAAACAAGCAGCTGAAATTATTGCAAACGAAACTTTAAGAAAAACAAAAAAGCAGCGGTAAAGTGTCAACCAAAGTGTCAACCGCTGCTTTAAATTTTTTATATTAAGTTGCCCGGAAGCCTTGATTTTACTGGAGCTGGCAGTGGGATTCGAACCCACGACCTGTTGATTACGAATCAACTGCTCTGCCACTGAGCTACGCCAGCAATAGCTAAAACCTCCATAAAAAAATTATGGTGCCTCGAAGTGGAATCGAACCACTGACACAGGGATTTTCAGTCCCTTGCTCTACCTACTGAGCTATCGAGGCATAACATAATGGCGACCCAAAAGGGACTTGAACCCTCGACCTCCAGCGTGACAGGCTGGCGCTCTAACCAACTGAGCTATTGGGCCGCATTACTATTTAATTTTTTAAATGGTGGGCCTTCAGGGATTTGAACCCCGGACCAATCGGTTATGAGCCGACCGCTCTGCCAGCTGAGCTAAAGGCCCATATTTATGTGGTGACCCCGACGGGATTCGAACCCATGTTGCCGCCGTGAAAGGGCGGTGTCTTAACCACTTGACCACGGGGCCACGATTTGGCTCCTCAGGTAGGACTCGAACCTACAGCCTACCGGTTAACAGCCGGTTGCTCCACCATTGAGCTACTGAGGAATATTTTTAATTCCGGCAGCGACCTACTCTTCCGCGAAAGCAGTACCATCGGCGCTGGAGGGCTTAACTTCCGTGTTCGGAATGGGAACGGGTGTTTCCCCTCCGCTATCGCCACCGGAAATCTAGACCCTCAAAACTGCACAAAGCCAAAGGTCAAGTCCTCGACTGATTAGTACCGGTCAGCTAAAAGTGTTTCCGCTCTTACACCCCCGGCCTATCTACCTCGTGGTCTTCGAGGTGTCTTACCCCGGCACTCAACTCTACTCACTAGTGGAAAGACTATTCTTTATCCTCTCTTTTAGCCATCTACGCCCTTGTCCTGACTTTTTTAAATGTTTCTCCCTTATCAACGCATCTTTTTTATCTCTATATGCTTCATAGTATACTAATCTCCATTTTCCTTCTCTTGTACTCTTTATTTCTTTTCGTTGATGCGCTAAATACCTTTCCTTTATATTAGACGTATAGCCTATATATATCTTTCCTTTTTCATTTGTCAGGACATACACATAATACATCTTGCCTTCCTCCAGTAAGTATAGTTGAGTGCCGGGTGGGAAACCTAATCTTGAGGCGGGCTTCACGCTTAGATGCTTTCAGCGTTTATCCACTCCGAACTTGGCTACCCAGCTGTGCACCTGGCGGTGCAACTGGTACACCATCGGTTCGTCCATCCCGGTCCTCTCGTACTAGGGACAGTGCCTCTCAAGTTTCCTCCGCCCGCGACGGATAGGGACCGAACTGTCTCACGACGTTCTGAACCCAGCTCGCGTACCGCTTTAATGGGCGAACAGCCCAACCCTTGGGACCTACTTCAGCCCCAGGATGCGATGAGCCGACATCGAGGTGCCAAACCTCCCCGTCGATGTGGACTCTTGGGGGAGATCAGCCTGTTATCCCCGGGGTAGCTTTTATCCGTTGAGCGACGGCGTCCCCACTCACTGCCGCCGGATCACTAAGCCCGACTTTCGTCCCTGCTCGAGATGTCTCTCTCGCAGTCAGGCTACCTTCTGCCTTTATACTCTCTCGCGCGATTCCCGTCCGCGCTGAGGTAACCTTTGGACGCCTCCGTTACCCTTTAGGAGGCGACCGCCCCAGTCAAACTGCCCACCTGCCATTGTCCCTACGCCGGCTCCACGGCTATAGGTTAGAATTCCGGTAATCCCAGGGTGGTATCCCAACGCCGACTCCAGTAAGGCTGGCGCCCTACCTTCTCCGTCTCCCACCTATCCTGTACAAGAATTACCAAAATCCAGTGACAGGCTACAGTAAAGCTCCACGGGGTCTTTCTGTCCAATCGCGGGTAACTCGCATCTTCACGAGTACTACAATTTCACCGGGCCCCTCATCAAGACAGCGCCCAAGTCGTTACGCCTTTCGTGCGGGTCGGAACTTACCCGACAAGGAATTTCGCTACCTTAGGACCGTTATAGTTACGGCCGCCGTTCACTGGGGCTTCGGTTCAGAGCTTTTACCCTTCCCCTTAACCTTCCAGCACCGGGCAGGCGTCAGCCCCTATACTTCGTCTTCCGACTTAGCAGAGACCTGTGTTTTTGGTAAACAGTCGCTTGGGCCTCTTCTCTGCGGCCTTTCGGCACTCCTTCTCCCGAAGTTACGGAGTCATTTTGCCGAGTTCCTTAATGAGGGTTCTCCCGCTCGCCTGTGGATTCTCTCCTCGCCTACCTGTGTCGGTTTGCAGTACGGGCACCTCGGACCTCGATAGCGGCTTTTCTCGGCAGCTGCTTCGGTGGCTTCGCCTTACGGCTCCCCTTCTCAGCCCCCTGCTAGTACGCGGATTTGCCTACGTACCCTTCGGTGAC
>NZ_JOOI01000001.1:1480000-1514408 GCF_000806225.2 Thermoanaerobacter sp. YS13
TCATTGTAGGCATTTGAAATTTCCTATTGAGAATAATGTATTTGTATCTTTTCCTTTTTGCACTATATCGAGCGTGAAAAGAGTCTTCCACATCCTTTGCTTGGACAACCACTATATCATCGGGTAATACACTGTTTAGAGCATAGGGCAACTTTTCTGCAGGTATTTTAGTATTAGTTTTAAAGTTAGCTACTTGATATAGAGCATGGACACCTGTATCAGTTCTACTCGCACCTATTAAATTAACCTTTTCCCCTGTTACCTTCTTTATTGCTTTTTGCAATACTTCCTGAACTGTCACTGAATTCTTTTGGTATTGCCAACCGTGATAATTGGTCCCGTCATATTCTATTACAATCATTATGTTCCTCATTTTTACCACGCCCAAACTCTATTCCATACAATTAGCAATACCATTATCAAGGTCACAGCTAAAGCTTGATAATCTCTCGGTTGGATTTTAAGCTGTTTCATTCGCGTTCTATTTTGCCCGCCTCTATAGCACCGAGATTCCATGGCAACTGCTAATTCGTCAGCTCTTCTAAAAGCACTAATAAATAGAGGTACTAAAAGAGGCACTAGTCCTTTTGCCCTTTTTACTATATTGCCACTTTCAAAATCAGCTCCTCTTGCCATTTGAGCTTTCATGATTTTTTCTGCTTCTTCTATTAATGTAGGTATAAATCTTAAAGCAATTGTCATCATCATTGCTAATTCATGAGCAGGTACACCTATACGACTAAAGGGTTTTAAAATATGCTCTATTCCATCTGTCAACGAGATAGGAGAAGTAGTTAAAGTAAGTAGTGAAGTACCGATAATCAAAAATATGAGTCTTAACCCCATAAATACAGCTAACCGCAACCCATTAGTAGTAATTTTCAAGGGTCCTAAAGTATATAATATCGTTCCCCCAGGGGTAAAAAACATATTTAAGCTCACCGTCAGTAAAAGAATTATAATAACTGGTCTTAATCCTTTTAAAATATAGCTAAAAGGGATTTTAGAAATTGCTATTATCAAATAAAGGTAAAGAACCGCTAAAAGGTAACCTGAAAGTTTATTTATAAAGAATATGGCCACTATAAATATAAAAGTGATAATTATTTTAATTCTCGGATCCAACTTATGAACTGCCGAATCACCAGGGATATATTGACCAATAGTTATATTTCTAAACATTTTTAGTCCCCCTGAGATAACGAATTATATATTTCTTTGCTTCTTCAATTGTTAATATATCTTCTGGAATTGCTACGCCTTTTTTTTGTAATTCTCTTGCGAGATAAGTTATTTGTGGTACCCCTAATCCCATCTTTTCTAATTTTTCAACTTTTCTAAATACATCCCTTGGAGTCCCAATAATTTCTATTCTTCCTTTGTTCATCACTATTATTTTATCTGCAAATCTAGCTATATCTTCCATGCTATGGGATACCAAAATTGTTATCATCTTATATTTATCATGAATTTCTTTAATTTTGTTTAAAATCTCTTCCTTCCCCTTTGGATCAAGGCCTGCAGTAGGTTCATCTAGTATCAAAATTTTAGGCTTCATCGCCAGTATTCCTGCTATCGCAATTCTACGTTTTTGGCCACCTGATACTTCAAAAGGTGATCTGTCTGCTAATTCTCTACTGATTCCAACAATATCCATTGCTTCATATACTCTTTTTTCAATTTCTTCTTCGCTAAGTCCCAAATTAGTAGGACCAAAGGCTATATCTTTAAAAATGGTTTCTTCAAAAAGTTGATATTCAGGGTATTGAAAAACTAATCCTACTTCTTTTCGTACATCTTTCAAATTGACTTTTTTGTCTGTTATATCTACTCCATTTATATATATTTTCCCTGAAGTGGGTTTTAAAAGCCCATTTAAATGCTGTATTAACGTAGATTTGCCCGACCCTGTGTGCCCAATGATTCCCACGAACTCTTCATCCTGGATTTCAAAAGTAACGTCATTTAAAGCAACAGTAGCGTATGGCGTCCCTTCATTATACACAAAGCTTAAATTTTCTACTTTTATCGGCATAAAAATTCCACCATTTCTTCTACTGTTAAAATATCTAAAGGGACGTCAAAGCCTTCTCTCTTCAATTGGTATGCCAACTCTGTAACTTGGGGCACACTAAGGCCAATCTTTTTTAAAAGCTCAATTTCTTTAAATACTTCTTTAGGAGTACCATCTAACACTATTTTTCCATCATCCATTACAATAACTCTATCTGCATCTACTACTTCCTCCATAAAATGTGTTATGAGTATTACAGTAATTCTCTCTTCTTTGTTGAGCTTTTTTATGGTAGAAATGACTTCTCTTCTTCCTATTGGGTCAAGCATTGCCGTTGGTTCGTCTAAAATTATGCACTCTGGCTTCATTGCAATTATTCCAGCAATGGCAACTCTTTGCTTTTGGCCACCTGAAAGCATGTGAGGAGGATAATCCTTGTATTCCCACATGCCTACCGCTTTAAGAGCATATTCAACTCTTTTTCTTATTTCATCAGGTGGAATCCCTAAATTTTCAGGACCAAATGCTACATCTTCTTCAATTATAGCTGCTACTATTTGATTATCTGGATTTTGAAAAACAAGCCCAGCAGTCTGTCTTATATCCCATAAACGATTTGTATCTTTGGTGTCCATTCCTTTTACAAAAACCTTCCCTTTTGTCGGCAATAAAAGTGCATTAAAGTGTTTAGCAAGTGTTGATTTACCTGACCCATTATGACCAATTATCCCTATAAACTGCCCTTTTTCAAACTGTAAATTTATATCCTTTAAAACTAGGTGTTGAGTTTGTTCTTCGGCATGATATTCAAAAGATAAACTTTGTGTAGTTATTATGTGTTCCATTAAGGACACCTTCTTTTAAGTTAAACTCCTTTATGAAAAATAGGGATTAAGTTGCGGCACCAAACTTAACCCCTTCGATTGCTTACACTAATTCAATAATTACTAATGGTGCGCCATCTCCTCTACGAGGCCCAAGTTTTAAAATTCTTGTGTAACCACCTTGTCTGTCTTTGTATTTTGGTGCTATTTCGTCAAATAATTTCTTTACTACACTTTCATCTAAGATATAGGCTAAAGCCTGCCTCCTTGCATGTAAATCGCCTCTTTTACCGAGGGTAATCATTTTTTCAGAAATGCTGCGAACCTCTTTTGCTCGTGCCTCCGTTGTAGTTATTTTACCATATTTCAAAAAGTCTGTTACTAAATTTCTAAGCATAGCCTTCCTCTGGTCAGAAGGACGGCCTAATTTTCTGTAACCCACCTTCAACCCTCCTTTATTCGTCTGCTTTTTTTAAGCTAAGTCCTAATGCTTCGAGTTTTTGTTTAACCTCTTCTAGAGATTTTTTACCCAAATTTCTGACTTTCATCATTTCTTCTTCTGTCTTTTGAGTGAGCTCCTGCACTGTATTTATTCCAGCTCTCTTTAAGCAATTATATGACCTTACAGATAAGTCTAATTCTTCAATTGTCATATCAAGAGGTTTTTCGACTTTTTTCTCAGGTTTGTCCACAAAAATATCTGAGCTTTTGTATTCGCCAGTAAAAGATATAAATTTTTGAAAGTACTTAATCAACATGTCAGAAGCCATACTAATAGCTTCTTTAGGCGTTATAGCTCCATTTGTCCATACTTCCAAAGTAAGTTTATCATAGTCCGTAACATTCCCTACACGAGTATTCTCAACATTGTAGCTTACCCTTTTTACTGGTGTAAAAATAGAATCAACTGGAATAACGCCTATCGATTGGTTAGGCTCTTTGTTTTTATCTGAAGGAACATAACCCTTTCCTTTAACAAACACAATTTCCATATGGAGTTTACCGTCTTCACTTAAAGTAGCTATATGATGATCAGGGTTTAAAATCTCTATATCGGCACTGCCTTTTATATGACCCGCAGTAACTTCTCCTCTTCCTTCTACATCTATGCGTCCTACCACCGGTTCATCTGAATGCAATTTAACAGCAACTTCTTTAAGGTTAAGTATAATTTCTACTACATCCTCTTTAACTCCTGGTAGGGTTGAAAATTCATGTAATACCCCATCTATCTTCACAGATTTAGGAGCAGCACCAGGAAGAGAGGACAAAAGCACTCTTCTTAAAGAATTTCCAAGAGTTATGCCGTATCCTCTTTCTAAAGGCTCTACTACAAACTTCCCATACGTCCCATCTTCCGACTGCTCAACAATCTCTATTTTTGGTTCAATCATTTCAAACACTGTGAACCCTCCTTTTAACTGTTTTATGAGGGTAACCGATTATAACCATATTACTTAGAATATAACTCAACAATCAAGTGCTCTTGGATAGGTAGATCTATATGCTCTCTTCTCGGCAATGAAACTACTCTACCTTCAAAAGCATCTTTATTGAGTTCTAACCAGTCAGGTACGTTCCTTGATACTTCTAAATTATTCTTTATTAATTCCATTGAACGGCTTTTTTCCCTCACAGATATTACATCTCCTGGTTTTACTAAGAAAGATGGTATATCAACTTTTTTACCATTTACTTCTAGATGTCCATGACTTACCAATTGTCTAGCTTGTGGCCGAGATGCTGCAAAGCCCAGCCTATACACTACATTGTCAAGACGTCTTTCTAAAAGCTGCAATAAGTTTTCACCTGTAATTCCTTTCATTCTTTCTGCTTCTTCATAGAACCTTTCAAACTGTCTCTCTGAAACGCCATAGTACCTTTTGAGTTTTTGTTTTTCTCGCAGTTGCATGCCGTAGTTAGTAAGTTTTTTCTTTTCTTGTCCATGTTGTCCTGGTGCATATCCTCTTCTTGCAACAGGACATTTGTCTGTATAACATTTATCTCCTTTTAAATATAATTTCATACCTTCTCTTCTACATAACCTGCAAGTTGGTCCTGTATATCTTCCCATAATCGCACCTCCTTATACTCTTCTCCTCTTGGGTGGTCTGCAGCCATTGTGGGGAATTGGAGTCACATCTTTTATAAGACTTACCTCAAGGCCAGCAGCCTGTAAAGCTCTTATTGCTGCTTCTCTACCTGCACCAGGTCCTTTAACATATACATCTACAGTTTTCATGCCATGATCCATTGCAGATTTTGCAGCTGATTCTGCCGCCATTTGTGCTGCAAAAGGAGTTGATTTTCTTGAGCCTTTAAAACCTATCGTACCAGCACTTGCCCAAGAAATTGTATTTCCAGCTGGGTCTGTTATAGTGACAATAGTATTATTAAACGTAGAATGAATATGGGCAATTCCTCTTTCTACGTGTTTTTTCTCGCGTTTTCTGCCAGTTCTTTTTACTCTTTTAGCCATTATTTCCCCTCCTTATCATTACTTCTTCTTCTTAGCAACAGTTTTCCTTGGACCTTTTCTCGTTCTAGCATTAGTCCTCGTTCTTTGACCTCTTACGGGTAAACCTCTTTTATGTCTTATTCCTCTGTAGCATCCTATATCCATTAACCTTTTAATATTCATGGCAACTTCTTTTCTTAAGTCGCCCTCAACTTTGTACTCTTTATCAATTATCTCTCTGAGCCTTGAAACTTCTTCTTCTGTTAAATCCTTGACTCTTGTATCTGGATTTACACCCGCTTTAGCAAGTATCTCATTTGAACGAGAACGGCCAATTCCATAGATATATGTCAAAGCGATTTCAACTCGTTTATCTCTTGGCAAATCAATGCCTGCAATTCTCGCCATTTTCACACCTCCTAGCCTTGTTTTTGTTTATGCTTTGGATTTTCACAAATTACCATAACTCTACCTTTTCTCTTTATAACTTTGCATTTTTCGCAAATAGGTTTTACAGATGGTCTCACCTTCATCTTCAATACCTCCTTATCACTTTCCACGCCATACTATTCTTCCACGACTCAAGTCATAAGGAGACAATTCTACGGTCACCCTGTCTCCTGGAAGTATTCGTATAAAATTCATTCTCAATTTTCCAGATACATGGGCTAATACTTTATGCCCATTATCTAATTGTACTTGAAACATGGCATTTGGTAAAGCCTCTATCACTGTGCCCTCAACTTCAATAACATCATCTTTTGCCAAGGATATCCATTCCTCCTTATTGACTTAGGATTTATAAGGTTCTAAAAATTTTCTGATTTCTTCATTAGTTAATTTATCGCCCTTTAGAATTTTTTCTTTAATCTGCCAAATCACGTCATTATACCTCTGAAGATGTTTAAACTTTTTTTTCTTAGGTTTTTCTATCTTCCGAAGGTCCCCATCGGCTACAAGAACGTGTTGGTCATCAAACTTTCCTACAACTATAAAAACTCTGCCTTTGTCGCGACCTGCTTTGCTCCGCACTACCTGACCAATTTGCAAGTCTTCCATTAATAAATTCACCTCTTATAAAATGGTCAGTATTTCTGGGTCCCCCTCCGTAATAACAATAGTATTTTCGTAATGGGCAGATAAACTGCCATCAACAGTCACTACTGTCCAATTATCTTCTAATGTTCTTACGGTATAATGTCCCGCATTTACCATGGGTTCTATAGCAAGGCACATTCCTCTTTTCAATCTAGGTCCTCTGCCAGGGGGACCGAAATTAGGAATCTGTGGGTCTTCGTGCATCTTTATACCTATTCCATGTCCCACATATTCTCTTACTACTGAAAAGCCATGTCTTTCTACATAAGTTTGTATTGCGTGAGAAATATCCGATAACCTATTCCCTTCTTTTGCATATTTTATACCCTCAAAAAAGCTATTTTTTGTAACCTCAATCAATTTTTGTGCTTCCTCTGATATCTCTCCAACAGGGAAAGTTCTTGCTGCATCTGCATTATACCCTTTATAGGTAGCTCCAAGGTCTATACTTATAATATCGCCTTCTTTAAGTTTTCTTAAACTTGGTATTCCATGAACTACTTCTTCATTTATTGAAGTGCATATACTAGAAGGAAAACCGTATAAACCTTTGAAGGCAGGTTTACAATCATTTTTTATTATAAACTCTTCTGCAATTCTATCAAGTTCTAACGTCGTAATTCCTGGCTTAATTGCCCTTTCTAAAACCTCAAAGAGATTTGCTATTACCTTGCCAGCTGTTCTCATCAAATTAATTTCATTCTTAGACTTGATATATATCATTTGCCTCTGTCTCCCAAAGCCTTTTTTATATCTTCAAATACTTCTTCTACCGATTTATTTCCATCAATATTCACTAAAGTGTTTTTCTTTGTATAATACTCAATCAAAGGCCTAGTTTGACTTTCATAAACCTCTAATCTTTTTACAACTGATTCTAGTTTATCGTCGGAACGTTGTATAAGTTGTGCACCACATTTATCACATACATTGTCGACCGCAGGAGGAGAAGTCTTTATGTGATAAGTCGCACCGCAATTAGGACATACTCTTCTACCTGTTATTCTTTCAATTAAAGCTTCTCTGTCAACTTCAATGTTTAATACACAATCTAAATGAATGCCTTTGTCATGTAAAAACCTGTCTAATTCCTCAGCCTGTGCCACATTTCTGGGGTAACCATCTAATAAAAACCCTGTTTGACAATCATCTTTTTCTAATCTATCTTCTACTATTTTATTCGTAACCTCATCGGGGACCAATAATCCTTTGTCCATGTATTCTTTTGCAAGTTTCCCTAAGTCAGTATTGTCTCTTAAATTTTGTCTAAAAATATCTCCAGTAGATATGTGAGGAATGTCAAACTCCTTAGCAATTTTCACAGCTTGCGTCCCTTTGCCTGCACCTGGGGGTCCTAAAAGTATTACTCTCATAAATCCTCCCCCTTTTATTTCAAAAATCCTTGATAATTCCTCATAATAAGGTGTCCTTCAATTTGTTTCATAGTATCAAGCGCTACACCAACCGCAATTAAAAGTGCTGTACCTCCAAAGTAAAGCTGCAATCCTGTTATATTCATTAAAATTACTGGCATTGTAGCAATAAATGCTAAGAATAACGCTCCTACAAAAGTAACTCTATTCAATACCCTTGTGAGATAGTCTGTAGTTGGTTTACCTGGCCTTATTCCAGGGATAAAGCCTCCATATTTTTTCAAGTTATCTGAAACATCTACCGGGTTAAATATTACTGCTGTATAGAAATAAGTAAACCCTATTATCAATAATATATCTAAAATATTGTATATTAGCCCACTTGTGCTAAGCCATCTTTGCACAAAGTTGTAAAATAACGACCGTGGGAAAAATGTTGCTAATTGTTGCGGAAATTGTAATAGCGAAAGAGCAAATATAATAGGAATAACCCCTGCCATGTTTATTCTTATAGGAATGTGGGTACTTTGTCCACCATAAACTTTTCTGCCAACAACCCTTTTTGCATATTGCACAGGAATTCTTCTCTGGCCTTCTGTAGCTAAGATTATTAACACTATCATTATGAACTCCGCAGCTACAAAAGCAATAGCACCAAAAATATTAGCAGTACCTGCGTGAATATATTCACTTGTCAGATATATCATGTTAGGAATTCTAGAAATTATCCCCGCAAAAATTATTAATGAACTTCCGTTGCCTATCCCATTTTCCGTAATTCTTTCACCTAACCACATCAAAAAAGCAGTACCTGCCGTCAAAGTTATAACAATGACCGTCAAATTAAAAAATGTAGGGTTAATAACTGCACTTTTTAGCCCAATTGTCATTCCTATAGCTTGTATTAAGGCAAGTACAACTGTTAAATATCTGGTATACTGAGCAATTTTCTTTCTTCCCTCTTCTCCTTCCTTTGCCATTTGCTCAAGAGAGGGAATTGCTATTGTCAAAAGTTGCATTATAATTGAAGCATTGATGTAAGGTACAATACTCATAGCAAAAATTGTAAAATTACGGAAAGAACCTCCAGAAATTATGTCAAAAAAACCAAACAGTTGACCCTGCCCTAGTATATTAGCAATTTGAGCAGGATTAATTCCTGGCACAGGAATATGGGACCCTAGTCTAAATATCACTAGCATTCCTAAAGTATAAAGTATTCTTTTCCTTATATCATCGACCTTCCAAGCATTGACAAGGGTTTGAAACACTTTAAATCACCTCTGCCTTTCCCCCACCGGCTTGTATTTTTTCAATAGCACTTTGACTGAATTTATGAGCCTTAACAGTGAATTTTTTGCTTAAATCTCCGTCACCTAATATCTTAACCCCATCTTTTACATCTTTAATTATACCACTTTCTATTAAAACTTCAGGAGTAATTACCGCTCCATCCTCAAATCTTTCTTCTAAAGTTCCAACATTTACAATTGCATATTCTTTTTTGAATATGTTAGTAAAGCCTCTTTTGGGAAGCCTTCTTGTAAGTGGCATTTGGCCTCCTTCAAAGCCCGGACGCACTCCACCGCCACTTCTTGCTTTTTGTCCTTTTTGTCCTCTGCCTGAAGTTTTACCATGTCCAGAACCTATTCCTCTTCCTACCCTTTTTCTTTCACGTCTTGCTCCTTCAGCTGGTTTTAAATCGTGCAGTCTCATCTTTGCACCTCCTATATTGCTTTTATGTTTATTCAAACAATTGGCTTACAGGAATTCCACGGAGTCTTGCCACATCTTCAGCTGTTCTCAGCCTTTTTAATCCTTCTATTGTCGCATAAACCATGTTAGTTGCATTGGAAGAACCAAGCGACTTCGTCAAAACATCTTTCACACCTGCAGACTCTAACACTGCGCGAACAGGTCCCCCTGCAATAACACCAGTACCTTCTCTAGCAGGTTTCAAGAGTACTTTTCCCGCACCAAATTCCCCTATGACTTCATGAGGAATAGTAGTTCCTACAATCGGAACTTTAATTAAGTGTTTTTTCGCATCCTCTATAGCTTTTCTAATTGCATCTGGGATTTCTGCAGCTTTACCTCTTCCTACTCCTACATATCCTTTATCAGCGTCTCCAACTACTACTGTGACGCTAAATCTAAAATTCTTACCACCCTTCACAACTTTTGCAACACGATTTATGCTAACAACTCTTTCTTTTAAATCTAGCTTTGTCCAATCAACTCGAGCCATTCATTTCCCTCCTTGTTTAAAAATTTAATCCTGCTTGTCGTGCAGCATCTGCTAATTCTTTTACTACACCATGATAAATATAGCCACCCCTGTCGAATACAACATCTTTTATGCCTTTTTCTAATGCTCTCTTTGCAATCAGCTCTCCTACCAATTTAGCAGACTGCTTATTTGCTCCTTTTGCAATACTTCTAAGCTCAGGATCTAGCGTAGAAGCATGAACAAGAGTATACCCTTTAGTATCGTCTATAATTTGCGCATAAATGTGTTTCAAACTTCTAAAAACATTAAGACGTGGTCTTTCTGGTGTTCCAAAAACTTTTTTTCTTACTCTTAAATGACGTCTTTTTCTTAATTCGTTCCTATTTGGCTTTGTAATCATCATCTCACCCCTTACTTCTTACCAGTTTTGCCTTCTTTTAATCTTACAACTTCTCCTGCATATCTTATGCCCTTGCCCTGATAAGCATCAGGTTCACGAACTCTTCTGATGTTTGCAGCAACCTGGCCAACTTTTTCCTTGTCTGCACCTCTTACAATTATCTTGTTATTTCCTTCCACAATAATTTCAATTCCAGGTTCTTCTTCTATTTCTACCGGATGAGAATACCCCACATTCAATACTAACTTCTTCCCTTGTTTCGCAGCACGATATCCAATCCCTACAATTTCCAAAACTTTTTCAAATCCTTCAGTCACGCCCTTTATCATATTTGCAATTATTGCTCTTGTAGTTCCGTGCATTGCTTTTTCTTCCTTGTCATCACCTTTTCGCGTTACAATCACTTGATTATCTTTTACTTCTATGTTTACAATCGACGGAAACTTTTTTTCTAGATTACCTTTGCTTCCTTTTACAGTAACTACATTGTCAGGAGTTACTTTGACCTCTACCCCTTTTGGTATATCTATAGGCAATTTTCCTATTCTAGACACTGACCACACCTCCTTATTGAAATCACCAAATGTAGCAAATAACTTCTCCTCCAACCCCTGCTTTTCTTGCTTCCTTATCTGTCATAATACCTTTTGAAGTTGATATAATTGCTATTCCTAACCCTCCTAATACCCGTGGTAATTCGTCGTGTCTCGCATATACTCTCAAACCTGGTTTGCTTATTCTTTTCAAACCAGATATAACTCTTTCTTTGTTAGGCCCATATTTTAATGTTAGTTTGAGAATGCCACCTTTTCCATCATCTATTTCTTCTACTGATTTTATAAACCCTTCTTTTAGCATAATCATTGCAATAGCCCTTTTCATGTTTGAAGCAGGTATTTCCACTGTTTCATGTCTTGCTATATTCGCATTTCTTATTCGTGTTAACATATCTGCTATAGGATCTGTCATTACCATTGTACTACCTCCCCTCTTTTACCAACTTGCTTTTTTAACACCTGGTATCATCCCTTGATGGGCATACTTTCTAAAGCATATGCGGCACATTCCAAATTTCCTCAAGTACGCATGAGGTCTGCCACAAATTTTGCACCTATTGTATTCTCTCGTCTTGTATTTTTGAGGCTTTTGCTGCTTTACTATCAAAGCCTTCCTTGCCATATAATTTTACCCTCCTTTACTTTGCAAATGGCATGCCTAAAAGTTCTAACAATCCCTTCGCTTCTTCATCAGTTTTAGCAGTTGTAACAATAATTATATCCATCCCTCTTATCTTATCTATCTTATCATAGTCAATTTCAGGAAAAATTAACTGCTCTTTAATTCCTAAGGCATAATTTCCTCTTCCATCGAAAGAATTAGGAGAAACTCCTTTGAAATCTCTCACACGAGGCAAAGCTATATTGAAAAGTTTATCCATAAATTCATACATTCTTTCCCCGCGCAAAGTAACTTTTACTCCAATTGGCATTCCTTGACGAATTTTGAAATTTGCGATTGACCTTTTAGCTCTTGTGATAACTGGTTTTTGCCCCGCAATCATTGTCAAATCATTGACTGCTGCTTCCAGCGCTTTAGGATTTTCTTTTGCCTCACCCACACCTATATTTATAACAACTTTTTCAACTTTAGGAACCTGCATTATATTTTTATAGCCAAAACGTTCCATAAGCGCTGGCACAACCTCTTTTTCGTATTTTTCTCTAAGCCTGGACATAATGAGCCTCCTTCCTTTTATAATTATAATTATAGCGTTTCATTGCACCTCTTGCAGTAACGTACTTTTTCGCCATTTTCGAGGATTTTAACCCCATAACGAACTCCTCTTCCACAATTTTCACAATAGAGCATAACCTTCGAACTGTAAATTGGCGCCTCTTGGTGAATTATTCCACCTGGTTTTTGCGGACTTGTCGATTTCCTGTGTTTTGTAACAATATTGACACCTTCTACAATTACTTTGCCTTCTTTAGGAAAAGCTTGTAATACTTTACCCTTTTTCCCTTTGTCTTTACCTGAAATTACTACAACCATGTCTCCCTTTTTTACGTGTAATTTATTTTGTGCCATTTTCAACCCTCCTTAAAGCACTTCAGGAGCCAAAGATATAATTTTCATAAAATCTTTTTCTCTTAATTCTCTTGCGACTGGTCCAAAAATACGCGTACCTCTTGGCTGTTTATCATCTCGTATAATAACTGCAGCATTGTCATCAAATCTTATATAAGTGCCATCTTTTCGAGCAATCCCCTTCTTAGTCCTTACAATTACCGCCTTAACAACTTCCCCTTTTTTTACAACACCACCGGGTGTTGCACTTTTTACAGAAGCAACTATTACATCTCCTACATTTGAAAACTTTCTATTTGAACCGCCCTCTAAGCGAATACACATAATTTCTTTTGCACCTGTATTATCTGCTACTTTCAATCGAGTTTGAGGTTGAATCATTTGAGTTTACCTCCTTTCAAATTATTCAGCTCTTTTAACTATTTCAACTAATCTCCATCTTTTTTCTTTGCTAAGTGGTCTTGTTTCCATTATCTTTACTATATCTCCAACATTGCATACATTATTTTCATCGTGAACTTTGAACTTTTTGGTTCTTTTTATTGTCTTTCCATAAAGAGGATGTCTTACTCTGTCTTCTACAGCAACTACAATAGTTTTTTGCATTTTATTGCTTACGACTGTCCCAATTCTAACCTTCCTGTGGCCTCTTTCCAAGTGAATACCCTCCTTCCTTATGCTTTATTTTGTCTAACCCCTAATTCCCGCTCTCTCAAAATTGTCTTTATTCTAGCAATTGTTTTTCTAACATCTCTTATCCTCATAGGATTATCTAATTGACCGGTAGCAAGTTGAAACCTCAAATTAAAAAGTTCTGCTTTTAAGTCAGAAAGCTTTTGAAGCAATTCCTCATTGGTAAGCTCTCTTATTTCTCTAGCTTTCATTATCTTCACCACCCAATTCTTCACGTTTTAAAAACTTTGTCTTTATAGGCAGTTTATGCATTGCAAGCCTTAAAGCCTCTTTTGCAACTTCTTCTGATACCCCAGCTATTTCAAAAAGAACTCTACCTGGCTTTACAACTGCTACCCAAAATTCTGGTGACCCTTTCCCTGAACCCATACGAGTTTCGGCAGGTTTTTTAGTAACAGGCTTATCAGGGAAAATTTTTATCCACACTTTCCCGCCTCTTTTTATAAACCTCGTCATTGCAACCCTAGCTGCCTCAATTTGGGTGGCTGTAATCCAACCAGGTTCCAGCGCTTGCAACCCATATTCTCCATAAGTCAGAGTATTACCACGAGTAGCATTTCCTTTTATTCTGCCTCGCTGTTGTTTTCTGTATTTTACTCTTTTTGGCATTAACATGTTTTACTTACCTCCTTCCGCAGTTACCTGCTTTTTAGGCTGTGGCAGTATCTCTCCTTTATTTATCCAAACTTTTACTCCTATTTTCCCATAAGTGGTGTTTGCCTCTGCAAAGCCATAGTCAATATCCGCTCTTAAAGTTTGAAGTGGCACAATCCCTTCATGATACCTTTCAGTACGAGCAATTTCCGCACCAGCAAGTCTGCCTGAACAAGCAATCTTGATACCCTTAGCACCCAATTTCATCGCTCTTGCTATGGCTTGTTTCATAGCCCTTCTATAGGATATCCTTTTTTCAATTTGAGCTGCAATATTCTCAGCTACTAATTGCGCACTAAGTTCAGGAGTTTTGACTTCCACAATATTAAGGATAACTGTCTTATTGGTCATCTTTTCCAATTCTTCTCTTAACTTGTCAATGCCTGTTCCACCTTTGCCAATTACCATTCCCGGTTTTGCAGCATGAATATCTATTTTTATTCTATTGGAAGCTCTCTCAATAACTATTTTAGGAATCCCAGCTGTATACAGCTTTTCTTTTATATAGTTTCTTATTTTAATGTCTTCTATTAAGAGTTTTGAAAAATTTTTGTCATCAGCATACCACTTAGCTAGCCAATCTTGTGTAACTCCAACTCTAAGTCCATATGGATGTACCTTTTGGCCCACGCATATCCCTCCTTTATTCTTTTTCCTTCACGACTATCGTTATATGACTAGTTCTCTTTCTAATAATATCTGCTCTTCCCATCGCTCTTGGGAAAACTCTCTTCATTGTAGGTCCTTCATCTGCCACAGCCTTTGCTACATAAAGATTATCTCTATTCATTCCATGGTTATTTTCAGCATTAGCAATGGCTGATTTAAGTACCTTGGCAACTATACCTGAGGCTCTTTTGGGAGTAAACCTTAAAATAGTTAAGGCTTCATCTACATGCTTGCCACGAATCAGGTTAAGAACTAATCTTACCTTTCGAGGCGAAATTCTTACATATCTCGCTATTGCCCTTGCCTCCACGTTATCTCCTCCTTTGCCTATTTAACTTTGGAAGTTTTTTCAGTATCAGCATGTCCGTGGAAGGTTCGAGTAGGAGCAAATTCTCCTAACTTGTGCCCAACCATCGCTTCAGTTATATATACAGGTACATGCTTTCTGCCGTCATGAACAGCTATTGTATGTCCAACCATTTCTGGCACAATAGTTGAACTTCTTGACCATGTTTTAATTACTTTTTTCTCATTCTTTTTATTCATTTCAACAATCTTTTTAAGAAGTTTTGGATCAACATAGGGACCTTTTTTTACAGATCTGCTCAAGGCATTGACCTCCTTTCACTAACTATTTGCGTCTTCTTATTATGAATTTATCCGAAGCTTTACCTTTCTTACGTGTCTTATAACCCAATGCAGGCTTGCCCCATGGTGTAAGTGGACCCGGATGTCCGATAGGCGCTTTACCCTCACCACCACCATGTGGATGGTCAACCGGATTCATAGCTGAACCTCTAACAGTCGGTCTTATTCCAAGCCATCTTGACCTTCCTGCTTTACCTATCTTTACATTTTCATGGTCTAAATTTGATACTTGTCCAATGGTTGCACGACAGTCAGCCTTTATCAATCTAATTTCTCCTGAAGGCATTCTAACTTGAACATAATCCCCTTCTTTAGCCATAAGCTGCGCCGCTGTACCTGCCGCTCTCACTAATTGTCCACCTTTTCCTGGTATAAGCTCAATGTTGTGGATTATTGTACCTACAGGAATATTTCTCAAAGGCAAAGCATTCCCTACTTTGATGTCTACATTTTCCCCAGACTCTATTATATCCCCTACTTTTAGTCCATAAGGAGCAATGATATATCTTTTTTCTCCATCTAAATAATGTATAAGTGCAATATAAGCTGTTCTATTTGGATCGTACTCAATAGCAGCTACTTTTCCGGGTATTCCGTCCTTATCTCTTTTAAAATCTATAATCCTATATTTTCTCTTATGTCCGCCACCGCGATGTCTGACAGTAATTCTTCCATATACATTTCTTCCACCTGTTTTAGTTAAAGTAACAACTAAGGATTTCTCTGGTTTATCCTTAGTAACTTCCTCAAAAGTCAATACTGTCATTTGACGTCTGCCGGGAGATGTCGGCTTAAAAGATTTTATTCCCATTTCTTTCCCTCCTTAATCTAAAATTATGCCTGCAATCCTTCGAAGAATTCGATACCTTTGCTGTCTGGAGTAAGTTTAACTATTGCTTTTTTGTAAGCTTCTGTCCTTCCTTCATATTTTCCCATTCTCTTTGGCTTTCCCTTATAATTCATTGTATACACTTTATCAATTTTCACACCAAATATATCTTCTACAGCTTTCTTTATTTGAATTTTATTTGCTCTTTTATCCACAATAAAAGTATATTTTCTCTCACTCATGAGGTTCATGCTTTTTTCAGTTATTACTGGGCGTATTATAATGTCGCGTGCCTCCATTAGGCGTACACCTCCTCGACTATGCCCACGGCATCTTTTGTTATGATAAACTTGTCGTATTTTAAAATGTCATAGGTATTCAAATAATTAGCATATAAAGTTTTTACCCCTGGTATATTTCTTGCTGAAAGTTCTACGTTCTTTTCCCCTTCAGGTACTACTATTAACGCACTATCAACATTAAAATTCTTAAGAAGCTCAACAACTTTTTTAGTCTTTGGCTGATCTAATTTGAATTCATCTAATACAATTATCTCGTTATCTCTAACTTTAGATGAAAGAGCAGATTTTAAAGCTAATCTTTTTACTTTTTTAGGCAATTTATAGCTGTAATCTCTTGGTTTTGGCCCAAAGACAATGCCTCCTTTAATCCATTGAGGAGCTCTTATGCTTCCTTGACGTGCTCTTCCTGTTCCCTTTTGTCTCCAAGGCTTTCTTCCACCGCCACGAACTTCACCGCGGGTCTTTGTCGAATGGGTACCTTGCCTTTGATTTGCCAAATAATTTAACACAGCTTCATGCATAACAGGAACATTTACCGGTACGCCAAAAACTGAATCCTTTAGCTCTATTTCTCCTACCTGTTCCCCTTTTACGTTGTAAACCGCTACCTTAGGCATCTTTCTTCCTCCTTTCATCACTTGCTCTTTACAGAATCTTTTATAATGAGCAAGGAACCTTTAGGTCCTGGCACTGATCCTTTTACTAACAATAAGTTTAATTCAGGGTCAACTTTTACAACTTCGAGGTTTTGTATAGTCACTCTTTCATGTCCCATATGCCCAGGCATAATTTTTCCTTTAAAAGTTCTTCCTGGGTCTGTGGTAGCACCCATCGAACCCACTCTTCTATGATATTTGGAACCGTGAGACATAGGTCCTCTATTAGCCCCATATCTTTTTACAACACCTGCAAAGCCTTTACCTTTTGAAATACCTGTTACATCTACTTTATCTCCTGGTTTAAAAATATCTACCTTTATTTCGCTCCCTACTTCATATCCACTTATGTCATCTAGCCTAAACTCCCTTAAATACCTTTTAAAAGGCACTCCTGCTTTTTTAAAATGTCCTATTAAAGGTTTTGTAAGTCTTTTCTCTTTAACATCTCCAAAACCCACTTGAATAGCATTGTATCCATCAGCCTCAACGGTTTTTTTCTGAACAACAACACAAGGACCAGCTTCAATCACTGTTACTGGAATGACTTCACCCTTTTCATTAAATATTTGTGTCATCCCATGTTTTCTACCTAAAATACCTTTTTTCATTATTTTATCCACCTCCTGAAATCAGCGGACGCATTTGCGTCTTAATTTCTTTTTTATTTTCTTGCTTTTTCACTTGCTGCCTTTTACAGTTTTATTTCAATATCTACACCAGATGGTAAATCTAATCTCATAAGAGCATCTACTGTCTTAGGTGTTGGGTTCAAAATATCAATTAATCTCTTATGAGTTCTTATCTCAAATTGCTCTCTTGAATCTTTATATTTGTGAGGAGCTCTCAAAATGGTTATTATATCTTTTTCTGTTGGCAATGGAATAGGCCCAGAAACCTCAGCACCTGTCCTCTTTGCAGTCTCCACTATCTTTTGAGCCGATTGATCTAAAATAGCATGGTCAAAAGCCTTTAAACGTATGCGAATTTTTTGCTTGGGCATTTTACTTTCCCTCCTTCTATCAATCCTCAACACTTTTATATATCCACATATCCAGGCGTTTTATTGTCAAAAAAAAATCTTACCTACAAACCAGCTTTAATATTTTATCTCAAGTTCTAAATCATTGCAAGACTTGACATATCAATATTTTTGTGCTAATAGCAGCTGCTATTAGCACAAAAATATGATGCTATTCTATGATAGCTGACACGACGCCAGCACCTACTGTACGGCCGCCTTCTCTTATAGCAAACTTCAAACCTTCTTCCATCGCTATCGGTGTTATTAACTCTACTTTTATCGTTACATGGTCCCCTGGCATCACCATCTCTACTCCATCCGGTAAGTTTATTACCCCTGTCACGTCTGTCGTCCTAAAGTAAAATTGTGGCCTGTATCCATTGAAAAATGGTGTGTGCCTTCCTCCCTCTTCTTTCGTCAATACGTAAACTTGCGCCTCAAATTTCGTGTGCGGCTTTATCGTCCCTGGCTTCGCTAATACTTGCCCTCTCTCTACTTCGTCCCTCTGTACTCCTCTTAATAATACCCCTATGTTGTCACCTGCTTGCGCTTCATCCATCGTCTTCCTGAACATCTCTACCCCTGTTACTACTGTCTTCCTCGATTCTGTCGTCAATCCTATTATCTCTACTTCGTCTCCTACCTTTACCTTCCCTCTCTCTACTCTCCCTGTCGCAACAGTCCCCCTTCCTGTTATCGTAAATACGTCCTCTACTGGCATCAAAAATGGCTTGTCTATGTCTCTCTCCGGTGTCGGTATATATTCGTCTACTACATCCATTAACTCCCATATCTTCCCGCACCATTCGCACTCTCTCTTGCCACATCCGCATTCCAATGCCTTTAATGCCGACCCTACTACTATCGGTGTGTCATCCCCTGGAAATTCATATTCGTTTAGTAATTCCCTTACTTCCATCTCTACTAATTCTATTAATTCTGGATCGTCTACCATGTCTGCTTTGTTTAAAAATACTACTATATATGGCACTCCTACCTGCCTCGCTAATAATATGTGCTCCCTCGTCTGGGGCATCGGACCATCTGCTGCTGATACTACCAATATCGCCCCGTCCATCTGCGCTGCCCCTGTTATCATGTTCTTTACATAGTCTGCGTGACCTGGACAGTCTACATGTGCATAGTGCCTCTTCTCTGTCTCATATTCTACGTGAGTCGTGTTTATCGTTATTCCCCTTGCTTTCTCCTCTGGTGCCTTGTCTATCTCATCATATCCCTTAGCTTCTGCCATCCCTGCCTTCGATAATACCATCGTTATCGCTGCTGTCAATGTCGTCTTACCATGGTCTACGTGACCTATCGTCCCTACGTTTACGTGGGGCTTCTTCCTCTCAAATTTTTGCTTCGCCATCCTCTTTTCCTCCTTTACTTCTTTTCTAATATTTGATCAGTAATATTTTTAGGAACTTCCTCATAATGATGGAACTGCATAGTGTAAGTTCCTCTTCCTTGAGTTTTTGACCTTAAATCAGTAGCATATCCAAACATTTCAGCAAGTGGCACAAATGCTCTTATAACTTGGGCTCCAGCCCTTGCTTCCATTCCTTCAACTCTTCCACGACGTGAATTTATATCTCCTATTATATCTCCCATGTATTCTTCCGGAACCACAACCTCCACTTTCATAATAGGTTCCAAAAGAACAGGGTTTGCCTTTTTCATGCCTTCCTTAAACGCTATAGAACCTGCTATTTTAAATGCCATATCTGAGGAGTCAACTTCATGGTAAGAACCATCTACCAATGCCACTTTTACATCGATAACAGGGTATCCTCCAAGAACACCGTTTTGCATAGCTTCTTGAACACCTGCGTCAACTGCAGGAATATATTCTTTTGGAATAACTCCTCCTACTATACGGTTTTCAAATGTATAGCCTTCTCCTCTTGGAGCAGGTTCCATCTCCAACCAAACATGGCCATACTGACCGCGTCCACCAGACTGCCTGATAAATTTACCTTCAATTTTAACAGGTTTAGTGATAGTCTCTTTGTAAGCAACTTGAGGCTTACCTACATTGCAATCAACATTAAACTCTCTTCTTAGCCTATCAACAATTATCTCTAAGTGCAATTCTCCCATACCAGCTATTATTGTCTGCCCTGTTTCTTGGTCAGTATATGTTTTAAAGGTTGGGTCTTCTTCAGCTAGTTTCAATAAAGCCATAGTCATTTTTTCTTGAGCAGCTTTAGTCTTAGGCTCTATAGCAACAGAAATAACTGGTTCTGGGAAATCCATTGATTCTAAGAGTATTGGATGATTCTCATCACAGAGGGTATCTCCTGTTGTAGTATCTTTTAGTCCAACTGCTGCAACTATATCACCTGTATATACAGCATCAATTTCTTCTCTGTGATTTGCATGCATTCGCAGGATTCTTCCTATTCTTTCTTTTTTACCTTTTGTAGAATTTAACACATAAGAGCCCGCATTCAAAGTTCCTGAATATACTCTAAAAAAAGCAAGTTTACCTACATAAGGGTCCGCCATAATTTTAAATGCTAACGCTGAAAAAGGCTCTGAATCGTCAGCTTTTCTCTCTATCTCTTCTCCTGTGTTTAATGCCATACCTTTTACAGGTGGCAAGTCGATTGGAGAAGGAAGATATCTTACTATCGCATCCAACATAGGTTGAATTCCTTTGTTTTTATAGGAAGAACCACAGACAACTGGTACTAATTCACCATTTATAGTTCCTTTTCTTAAGGCTTTGTGAATCTCCTCTTCAGTTATTTCTTTCCCTTCTAAATATTTTTCTAAAATAGTTTCATCTTGTTCAGAAACCGCTTCTAATAGTTTTTCTCTATACTCTTCGGCTAAATCTTTTAAGTCCTCAGGTATTTCAGTCTCATCCATTACAGTACCCAGATCATCTTCATATATTATGGCTTCCATTTTAATTAAATCTACAATGCCTCTGAAGGTATCTTCTTTCCCAATAGGAATTTGTATAGCTACAGGATTAGCTCCCAATCTCTCCTTTATCATTTTTATTACATTAAAAAAGTCAGCACCTATTATATCCATTTTATTTACATAGGCAATTCTTGGAACATGATACTTATCAGCCTGTCTCCATACAGTTTCAGATTGAGGTTCAACACCCTCTTTTGCAGAAAAAACCGCAACGGCTCCGTCTAATATTCTAAGAGACCTTTCAACTTCTACAGTAAAGTCCACGTGTCCCGGCGTATCAATAATGTTTATTTTATGCCCTTTCCAATAACAAGTAGTAGCCGCAGAAGTTATAGTTATACCTCTTTCCTGCTCTTGTACCATCCAGTCCATTGTAGCAGTACCTTCGTGGACTTCTCCTAACTTATGAACTTTCCCTGTATAAAAAAGTATTCGCTCGGTAGTAGTGGTTTTTCCTGCATCTATATGCGCCATAATACCAATGTTCCTAACTTTATCTAAGCTGTAGTCTCTTGGCATCTTCCATCCTCCTTTCTTGTACCCTAGATTCACTACCCCCTATAAACAATTACCATCTATAATGAGCAAAGGCTTTATTAGCTTCTGCCATTTTATGGGTATCTTCTCTCTTCTTAACACTTCCTCCAGTATTATTTGCAGCATCTATTATCTCCGCTGCTAATTTTTCCATCATAGATTTACCACTTCTTTGCCTTGCATACTCTACAAGCCATCTTATTCCGAGAGAAAGCCTTCTTTCAGGCCTTACTTCCATAGGAACTTGGTAAGTGGCACCACCTACTCTTCGAGGCCTTACTTCAAGAACAGGCATAACATTATTTAAAGCTTCTTCAAAAACTTCAAGAGGATCTCTTCCTGTCTTTTCTCTTATTATGTCAAAAGCTCCATAACAAATTTTTTGAGCTAAGCTCTTTTTGCCATCCCACATTACCTTATTAATTAGTTTTGAAACTTTTTTACTATTATATACAGGATCAGGAAGGACCTCTCTTCTTTCTACATGACCTTTTCTCGGCATCCTTTTCCCTCCTTTTGTGTAAAAACTTTACAATAATTAACTCTACTAAATACCTTTATAGTTCTATTTCACTCTTTTTTTACTTTTTAGGCTTTTTAGCGCCATATCTCGAACGAGCTTGCTTTCTATTGGCAACACCAGCAGCATCAAGGGCTCCTCTTATTATCTTATACCTTACACCTGGGAGGTCTTTAACCCTTCCACCTCTTACTAAAACTACAGAGTGTTCCTGTAAATTGTGACCTATACCAGGGATGTACGCTGTAACCTCTGTACCATTTGTTAACCTTACCCTTGCTATTTTTCGTAGTGCTGAATTTGGCTTTTTAGGAGTTGTAGTTTTTACTACTACACAAACACCTCTTTTTTGAGGATTACCCTCTAAAGCTGGAGCAGCAGATTTATATTTTACTGGCTTTCTCCCTTGTCTTACCAATTGATTTATCGTTGGCATCTTCGCACCTCCTTCCAAATAAATCAAGAAATAATTACCCCCTAAAAGGGGTAATTATTTCTTTTCACCTATAATATCCGCTGCAGTAGCGGCACCTACATCAATACCACACATTACCCCAAGTTCTTTCATAGTATCGATGTACAGTATTTTAATTGATTTTTCTTCACATAGCTCTTTTATTTTTTTAGTAACATGTTCTTCCGCATCTTTTGCAATGTAAACCTGAAGTACATTGCAATTCATTATTGCTTTTAAAGTCTGCTTTGCTCCAACCACCCGCTTAGAAGGGCAATCTTGTCCTGCCATTCGCCTTCCTCCCATCAGGACAGCGGTTTTTAACACACCTAATAATTTTATCATTAAGCAGTTTAGCTGTCAACAGTAGAATTTCGGTTAAATCTTTAGTTGCTCGCCTTCGCTTCTCTTTCTTCTTTTTCGTTATCTTGTCCTTCCTGTTGGTCATTAATTTTTTTTACAACAGAAATATTTCTATAGCGTGACAAACCTGTCCCAGCAGGAATTAGCTTACCTATTATCACATTTTCTTTCAATCCCAAAAGTGGATCTATTTTACCTTTTATAGCTGCATCTGTAAGCACTCTTGTCGTCTCTTGGAAAGAAGCAGCCGATAAGAAAGAATCTGTTGCCAAAGCCGCCTTTGTAATTCCCAAAAGAGCTCTTCTTCCAGAAGCAGGTCTTAATCCATTTTCAATTGCTTTTTTGTTCTCCTCCTCAAATTTAAACATATCTATAAGCTCTCCAGGAAGCATTGAGGTATCTCCCTGGTCTTCTACTTTTACTTTTCTCATCATTTGTCTTATTATTACTTCAATGTGTTTATCATTTATTTCAACGCCCTGCAATCTATAAACCTTTTGAACCTCTTGTAGCAAATAAGTCTGTACTGCAAATATTCCTTTTATTTTCAAAAGGTCATGAGGATTTACAGATCCTTCTGTCAGCTCATCCCCAGCTTGTATTACCTGACCATCATGAACTTTAAGCCTTGAACCATAGGGAATCAGGTAAGTCTTAGAAATACTGTTTCCTTCATCTGTTACAATGACTTCTCTTCTCTTCTTTGACTCATTGATTCTTACAACACCAGAAATTTCAGAAATTACAGCAAGCCCTTTTGGTTTTCTCGCCTCAAAAAGCTCTTCTACTCTGGGAAGACCCTGTGTAATATCAGAACCTGCTACACCACCAGTATGGAATGTTCTCATAGTAAGCTGTGTACCTGGTTCGCCTATAGCTTGTGCAGCAATAATACCCACCGCTTCACCTATATTTACGAGTTCACCTGTTGCAAGGTCTCTACCATAACACATTCTACATACGCCGTGTCTTGACTTACATGTCAAAAGAGACCTTATCTTTACTTTAGTAATACCTGCTTTTTCAATCTTTTCTGCTTCCTCTTCGTTTATCAATTCATTTCTTCTGACGATTACATTGTCTTCATTATCAACCACATCTTCAGCCGCAACTCTTCCTATTATTCTGTCAGCTAATCTTTCAATTATTTCGTTTCCTTCTCTTATTTCTTCTACGTAAATTCCCTCATCAGTTCCACAATCTTCTTCTCTGACTATTACATCCTGGCTAACATCAACTAATCTTCTTGTTAAATAACCAGAGTCCGCAGTTCTTAAAGCTGTATCCGCAAGGCCCTTTCTTGCACCGTGAGTAGATATGAAGAATTCCAATACATTAAGACCCTCTCTAAAGTTAGACCTTATAGGAAGCTCAATAATTCTTCCTGAAGGGTCTGCCATAAGGCCTCTCATACCTGCTAACTGCCTTATCTGGTTTTTACTTCCCCTAGCTCCTGAATGGGCCATCATAAATATAGGATTAAATTTGTCCAGGCTTGCCATCAAAGCTTCTGTAATTTTTTCTGTAGTCATATTCCATGTCCTTATTATACTCTCATATCTCTCTTCTTCGGATATGAGACCACGTCTGAATTGGCTTTCAATTTTACTTACCATCTCATCTGCTTCTTTTAGAAGCTTCTCTTTTTCTTTAGGTATTACCATGTCAGAAACACTGACAGTAATAGCTGCTTTTGTAGAATACCTAAAACCTAACTCTTTGATTTTATCAAGAGTTTCTGCTGTTTTTGTTGGCCCGTGTAATCTGTATACTCTATCTAAAATTTTCCCCAATTTAGATTTATCTACCAAATCATTAATTTCTAAGTCAAAAGCAGTTTCAGGGTTGGTTCTGTCTACATAACCTAAATCCTGTGGAATTGCTTCATTAAATATAATTTTTCCCACTGTCGTTTCAATTATTTTTGATTTTTTGACTCCATCAATTTCTTTTGTCATCTTCACTTTTATCTTAGCATGAATGTGAATGTATCCCAGCTGATATGCCATAATAGCTTCTTCAGGGCTGGAGAAATATTTGCCCTCGCCTGGAACTCCCTCCTCATCTGCTGTTAAGTAATAAGAACCTAACACCATATCTTGAGTAGGAGTCATAACAGGTTTTCCATCTTGTGGCTTGAGTATGTTATTAGCAGCCAGCATTAAAAATCTTGCTTCAGCTTGTGCTTCCATTGAAAGAGGTACATGAACAGCCATTTGGTCACCATCAAAGTCTGCATTGTAAGCTGTACACACAAGAGGATGAAGCTTTATAGCTCTTCCTTCAACTAACACCGGTTCAAAAGCTTGAATGCCTAATCTATGGAGGGTAGGCGCTCTGTTTAACAATACGGGATGTTCTTTAATAACTTCCTCTAACACATCCCATACCTCAGGCTTTACCTTTTCCACCATTCTTTTAGCACTTTTTATATGCTGCGCCAAACCTTCATCTACTAATTTCTTCATTACAAAAGGCTTAAAAAGCTCTAACGCCATTTCTTTTGGCAAGCCACATTGATAAACTTTAAGCTCGGGTCCTACTACTATAACGGAACGGCCTGAATAGTCTACCCTCTTACCTAAAAGATTTTGTCTGAATCTTCCTTGCTTACCTTTTAACATATCAGAAAGGGATTTTAAAGGTCTATTACCAGGGCCTGTAACAGGCCTTCCTCTCCTGCCGTTATCTATCAAAGCATCTACCGCTTCTTGTAACATTCTTTTTTCATTTCTTACTATAATATCTGGGGCCCCTAAGTCTAAAAGCTTTTTCAATCTGTTATTTCTATTGATTACTCTCCTGTACAAATCATTAAGGTCTGAAGTTGCAAACCGTCCTCCATCCAATTGCACCATAGGTCTTAAATCAGGAGGAATTACAGGTATAACATCTAAAATCATCCATTCAGGGCGATTACCTGAATCTATAAAAGCTTGTACTACTTCTAATCTTCTAATTGCCCTTACCCTTTTTTGACCAGTGGACTCACGTATTTCGGCTTTCAATTCTTTGCCCAACTTTTCTAAATCTATTTCTTGTAGCAATTCTTTTACTGCTTCTGCTCCCATCCCTGCCCTAAATTTATTACCATATTTATCTAAATATTCTCTGTACTCTTTCTCCGACAATAACTGCTTTTTGGTAAGAGGAGTATCGCCAGGGTCAATAACCACATATGATACAAAGTACAGCACTTTTTCTAATGCTCTCGGGGACATATCAAGAAGAAGCCCCATTCGACTTGGAATTCCTTTTACATACCATATATGGGCAACAGGGGCAGCAAGTTCAATGTGCCCCATTCTTTCCCTTCTAACTTTAGACCTTGTAACTTCTACACCGCATCTATCACAAACCACACCTTTGTATCTCACTCTTTTGTATTTACCGCAATGGCATTCCCAGTCTTTTGTAGGTCCAAAAATTCTTTCACAAAAAAGGCCATCCCTTTCTGGTTTTAACGTTCTATAATTTATAGTTTCAGGCTTTTTCACCTCACCTCTTGACCATTCTCTTATTTTTTCAGGTGATGCTAACCCAATTTTAATAGCCTCAAAATTTCTTAACTGAAACAAGGAGTGTCGCTCCTTTCTTCAATAAATTTTGGTTTTAACTAATTAAATATCAAAATCTTCTAAATCTAAATCATCATTTCCTATGTCAAAACTATCTGGCTCAAAATCAAGATCTTCTGGCAATTCTTCAGTCTCTTCTTCAAAACCTTCTTCATAGCCTTCTTCATATACTTCTTCTGGTGGCGTATCTTCGCGACCTTCTATATTGATATTAAGAGTAGCATCCGGCACATCAGAATCGTCATCATCTTCAAATTCTTTTAATGGAATTTCTTGATTATCTTCTGTGATAACTTTGACATCTAATGCTAAGCTTTGAAGTTCCTTAACCAATACTTTAAAGGATTCAGGAATACCTGGTTCTGGTATGTTTTCACCCTTAACAATAGCTTCATAGGTTTTTACACGACCTGATACATCGTCAGATTTCACAGTCAAAATCTCTTGTAAAGTGTGAGCTGCACCATATGCCTCTAATGCCCATACTTCCATCTCACCAAATCTCTGTCCACCAAACTGAGCCTTTCCACCCAAAGGTTGCTGAGTAACCAAAGAATATGGTCCAGTAGACCTTGCATGCATCTTGTCATCAACAAGATGGTGAAGTTTCAGCATGTACATATAACCTACCGTAACTCTGTTATCAAAAGGCTCACCTGTTCTTCCATCGTACAATTGCACCTTGCCGTCCGGAGAAAAACCGGATTTAGCTAAAAGCTCTTGTATATCTTCTTCTGTTGCCCCATCAAATACAGGTGTAGCAATCTGCCATCCCAACGCTTTTGCAACAAGACCCAAGTGAACTTCTAAAACCTGACCAATGTTCATACGAGATGGAACACCTAATGGATTTAAACATATCTGCAAAGGGGTACCATCTGGCAAAAACGGCATATCTTCTACTGGAAGTATCCTTGAAATAACACCCTTGTTACCGTGGCGCCCTGCCATTTTGTCTCCAACAGAAATTTTCCTCTTTTGAGCAACAAATACTCTTACCATCTGGTTGACTCCTGGTGGCAATTCATCACCATTTTCTCTGGAATAAACTTTAACATCTACTACTATACCTGACTCACCGTGAGGAACACGCAAAGAAGTATCTCTTACTTCTCTTGCTTTTTCTCCAAAAATAGCTCTTAAAAGTCTTTCCTCGGCTGTAAGTTCCGTCTCGCCTTTTGGAGTAACTTTGCCTACTAATATATCACCAGCGGTAACTTCTGCACCTATACGTATTATTCCTCTCTCATCTAAATCTTTTAAAGCATCTTCACCTACATTCGGTATTTCTCTCGTTATTTCTTCTGGACCTAATTTCGTATCTCTGGCTTCTGCATCATATTCCTCTATGTGAATAGAAGTCAAAGAATCATCTCTAACCAATTCTTCACTTATCAAAATAGCATCTTCATAATTATAACCTTCCCAAGGCATAAATCCTACTAAGACATTTTTCCCAAGTGCAAGTTCTCCGTTGTCAGTAGAAGGTCCATCGCATATAACTTGCCCTTTTTTCACTTCATCTCCTTCATTTACAATAGGCCTTTGGTTTATACAAGTTCCCTGGTTTGACCTCTTAAATTTAAGTAAATTATACTCATCCCTTCTACCGTCCTTTGTTCTAATTATAACTTTATCAGCGGTGACCTTTTCTACTACTCCATCGTTTTTTGCTAATACTACTACACCAGAATCAACAGCTGCCTTATATTCTATGCCCGTTCCAATTATTGGCGCTTCAGGTTTTATAAGTGGTACTGCTTGCCTCTGCATGTTAGAGCCCATCAAGGCTCTATTCGCATCATCATTTTCCAAAAAAGGTATCATAGAAGTAGCAACAGACACTATCTGTTTTGGTGAAACGTCCATGAAGTCCACTTCTGTTGGAGGTACTGCTATTATCTCTTCTTTTAATCTACATACCACTTTCTCATTAATAAACCTGTTGTTTTCATCTAATGGTTCATTAGCTTGAGCTATAATATATTCATCTTCTTCATCTGCAGTCATATATACAATTTCATCTGTAACTGTACCAGTAGTTTTGTCTACTCTCCTATATGGAGCTTCAATAAATCCATATTCATTTACGCGAGCATAGGTAGTCAAAGATCCAATCAAACCGATATTAGGTCCTTCAGGAGTCTCAATTGGGCATATCCTTCCATAGTGAGAATAATGAACGTCTCTTACTTCAAAACCCGCTCTTTCTCTACTAAGTCCTCCAGGACCTAAAGCACTTACTCTTCTCTTATGAGTAAGTTCTGCCAAAGGGTTAGTTTGGTCCATAAATTGAGAAAGCTGGGAGCTTCCGAAAAATTCCCTAATGGCTGCAACAACTGGGCGAATGTTTATAAGGTTTTGAGGAGTAATTTCATTCACATCTTGGATTGTCATTCTCTCTTTGACTACTCTTTCTAATCTCGCAAGTCCAATTCTAAATTGATTTTGCAATAATTCTCCTACAGACCTGAGTCGCCTATTTCCTAAATGATCTATATCATCTATTGAACCTATCCCATGAGTTAAATTTAGTTGGTAGCTTATAGTGGCTATAATGTCATCTTTAGTAATGTTCTTTGGAACAAGTTCATCCATTCTATTTTTTATTTCGTTTCTTACTGCCTCTTCATCAGAGAAATTATCAAGGATTTCTTTTAATATACTTAAATTTACTGCTTCTTTTATATTTAAGTTAGATACATCATAAGGCATTGGATATTTATTTATATCCACCGTATTATTACCTATTACTCTTACTACTTTACCCTCTACTAACACTTCTACTACATTTATGCCGCAATTTTGAATTTCTTCTGCCTTTTCTTTGGAAATTTTCTCTCCTTCTTCTACTAATATCTCTCCTGTAACAGGATTGACAATCTTTTTTGCGCTTTTTAAGTTTACAATTCTCGTTTTTAACGCAAGTTTTTTATTAAATTTATAGCGCCCAACTTTTGCTAAATCATACCTTTTTGCATCAAAAAATAATGCATACAAAAGGCTTTTGGCACTCTCAACAGTAGGTGGCTCTCCCGGTCTCAATCTTTTATAAATTTCTATTAAAGCCTCTTCTTCAGATTTTGTTGTATCCTTATCTAAAGTAGCTTTTAATTTTTCCTCTTCTCCTAAAAGGTCAAGAATTTGAATATCAGTACTATAACCCAACGCCCTTAATAATACAGTAACTGGAACTTTTCTTGTTCTGTCAATTCTAACATATACTATATCATTGGAATCTTCTTCATATTCTAGCCAAGCCCCTCTATTTGGAATTACAGTTGCAGAAATTAATTTTTTCCCAAATTTATCAAATTGTTGTTCATAATAAACTCCTGGAGATCTAACCAATTGGCTTACAATTACACGTTCTGCGCCATTTATAATAAAAGTACCCTTTTCTGTCATTAAAGGAAAATCTCCCATAAATACTTCAGATTCCTTAATTTCCCCTGTTTCCCTATTGGTAAGGCGTACTTTGACTTTCATCGGCACAGCATATGTAGTATCTCTATCTTTACATTCTTCTACTGAATACTTGGGGTTATTTTCTAATCTATAATCCACAAATTCTAACGCCAAATTTCCTGTAAAGCTCTCTATAGGGGAAATTTCTCTAAAGACTTCTCTCAACCCCTCCTCTAAAAACCATTTGTATGACTTCTTTTGAACTTCAATAAGGTCGGGCATTTCTAACACTTCATCGATCTTAGCAAAGCTCATTCTTGTCTTGTTGCCCACTTGTACAGGATTTACCATCCATTTCACCCCTTAAAAAATGTAAATTACCAAAAGTTTCCCACTTTTGGATTTCATGCAAAATAACCCTATTTTACCATTATTATTCACCAACAGGCTCCCTCTTATACATATATTAACAAATAAAAAAGGCCACTATTAATGCAATTTATTATAATAGCACAAGTGAAGATTTATGTCAACAATTCCCCATAAAAAAATAAGGGCAAATTTTTTGCCCTTATTTTATTTCTACTTTTGCACCAACTTCTTCGAATTTTGCTTTAATTTGATTTGCTTCGTCTTTGCTTACTCCTTCTTTAACTGGCTTTGGAGCACTTTCTACTAAATCTTTTGCTTCTTTTAATCCTAAACCTGTTACTTCTCTCACAACCTTGATAACTTTTATCTTGTCACTACCTACTTCTTGTAAAATAACATCAAATTCTGTTTTTTCTTCAGCTGGTGCTGCTGCTGGTGCTCCAGCTGCTGGAGCTGCTGCAACTGCTACAGGAGCTGCCGCAGATACACCAAATTCCTCCTCTAAAGCTTTTACCAACTCAGCCAATTCTAGAACTGTCATATTTTTTATGGCTTCCAAAATCTCCTCTTTGCTCATTCTTTCTACCTCCATTTTAAAATTTTTATTTTTATTTTCAAGCTTCAGCTTGCTTTTTCTCTTTCACTGCATTTAAAGCATAAAGCAGGCTTCTCAAAGTGCCAGACAACACAAAAACGAGGTTGGTAATAGGAGCTTTCATGCTGCCCAAAGCTTTCGCCACAAGTTCTTCCCTTGAGGGAAGCTCCGCCAAAGCCTTAATTTCCTCAACAGTCACTAACTTTCCATTTACAAGGCCTGCCTTTAACTCAATACCCTTGTGATCTTTCATAAATTCCACAAGAACTTTAGCAGGCGCAACAGGGTCATCATATCCAAAAGCTACAGAAGTTGGTCCTTCAAAATACTTGACTAAATCATCCCCATAACCTAGTTCTTTAGCTGCAATAGTCATTAAAGTATTTTTGTAGACTTTGTACTCAGAATTAGCTTCTCTAAATTTGCGTCTTAATATAGTATCATCTTCTACAGTCAAGCCACTAAAGTTTGAAAAAATCACTGTTTGTGCTCGTGACAATTTGTCTTTAAACTCTGCTACGATTTGTTGCTTTTTCTCTTTTGCTGTGCCCACCTTCCCACCTCCTTAAAAAATTTAAAAAGGATCCCGTAGACATGAGGATCCCTTTTGGGAATTTATTTTTAAAAACCTCGGTGGGATTTACGTGCAAAAGCACACCCACTGTCTACGGTCTTTTTATTCAATTTCAACGTCACTTATTATACCTTACATCTTTTTGTCTGTCAACAATTTTTATTAAAAAATCTTTAAAGGATTAACCTTCACACCTGGTCCCATTGTAGAAGATAACACTACACTTTTGATGTATTGTCCTTTTGCGGCTGCTGGTTTAGACTTAATTATAGCATCTATAACCGCTCTAAAGTTTTCTAATAATTTCTCTTTCCCAAAGGATTTTTTCCCTATAGGAACGTGAATTATACCTGCTTTATCCACCCTGTACTCAATCTTACCAGCTTTAATTTCTTTAATAGCTTTTTCTAAATCAAAAGTCACAGTACCTGATTTAGGGTTTGGCATTAATCCTTTTGGACCTAATATTTTACCTAATCTCCCTACCACTCCCATCATATCAGGAGTTGCAACTACAACATCATAATCAAACCAATTTTCATTTTGAATTTTTGCAACTAATTCTTCTGCTCCCACATAATCAGCACCTGCTGCCTCTGCTTCTTTAGCTTTTTCCCCTTTTGCAAAAACTAATACTTTCACACTTTTTCCTGTTCCGTGAGGAAGCACTACTGTACCTCTTACCTGTTGGTCAGCATGTCTTGGGTCAACACCTAGTCTTACAGCTAAATCAATAGTTTCATCAAAATTTGCTTTTGCAGTTTTCAAAACAATATCTATTGCCTCATCACTGGAATACTGCTGTGTTTTGTCATATAACTTTAAGCTCTCTAAATATTTTTTCCTCGCTTCACTTTTCTAACCTCCTTGTGGTAGTGTCGGACTTTCCTCCCACTTATTTTTATACAATCTCTATACCCATGCTTCTTGCAGTACCTGCTATCATCCGCATAGCAGCCTCTATATCAGAAGCATTTAAGTCTCTCATCTTGATTTCAGCAATTTCTCTAAGCTGCTCCCTTGTGATTTTCCCTACTTTTTGTTTGTTAGGTTGCGAAGAACCAGACTCTATTCCAGCTGCTTTTTTGATTAGCACAGCTGCTGGTGGAGTTTTAGTTATAAAAACTAAATGACCTGTCTGCATATATTGTAATAACAACAGGAATTATTAGCCCTGCGTCTTTGGCTGTCCTTTCATTGAATTCTTTGCAAAAAGCCATTATATTAACACCGTGAGTCCTAATGCAGTACCTACTGGTGGCGCAGGAGTAGCTTTCCCGCTGGCAATTGTATTTTTACAACTGCTGCCACTTTTCTTTGCCATGACTACACCTCCTTACAAAATTAAAATAGCTTATAAGTTTCTACTTTTTATATTTTTTGAAGCTGTACAAGGTCAAATTCAACCGGTGTCTCTCTCCCAAACATAGAAATTAAAACTTTCGCCTTTTGTCTTTCTGGATAATTTCTTGAACTACTCCAATAAAATTCTCAAAAGGTCCTGAAATAACCTGACAGTATCTTTTACATTAAGGTCAACTGCAGTTGGAATCTCTTTTATACCTAAAGCCCTAACTTCTGCTTCACTCAATGGTACAGGTTTAGACCCAGGACCTACAAATCCTGTAACACCCCTGGTATTTCGCACAAACGTACCAAGTATCATCCGTCATAACCATTTTCACCAAAACATAACCCGGAAAAAATCTTTCTCTCAACAGTTTTCTTTTTACCATCTTTAATCTCCAACAACTTTTTCCGTTAGGTACAATGATTTGGTGAATTAAATGCTGTAAATTTCCTATTTTCTACAATCTTTTCTAAATTAGCTTTGACTTTGTTTTCATATCCAGAATAGGTATGAACCACACCACTTTGCATTTTCTTTTTCTGGCATAGTTAATCTCTGGGGACTCGCCCAACCTCCTTTAAACTTTAATAATAAGCTTTAAGAGATAACTAAAAACTGAGTCAATCAAAAAAATGAATACTGTCACAAGAGCCACTACTATTAATACAATTTCAGTATAAGTTATCATAGTTTCTCTGCTTGGCCATGTCACCTTTTTCATTTCTGCCCTTACATCTTTAAAAACTTGACAATTTTTCTTCCTTCACCGGCCATTTCCTCACATCCTCTTGAAGTTTTAAAAACTACTTAGTCTCTCTATGCAAGGTATGCTTTTTGCAGAATTTGCAATATTTCATTAGCTCTAACCTATCAGGGTCATCTTCTTATTTTTTTTGTATGGTTTCTATTCTTACACTCAGTACATGCCAACGTAATTTTACTCTCAACTATTACACCTCCCGGTGATTCGACTGCTTAGTCAATTTATCATAAATATAACTTCTTGTCAATCACCAAAAACAAAAAGTCTGTGTCAACGATTTATGGGTGGCTCATTGATTGACATTTTCCACAGTCTACTAAAGCCATTGATTTAACTCAAAAGAAGCCAGGTTTGAACCCGGCTTCTTTTTATTCTATGATAGCTGACACGACGCCAGCACCTACTGTACGGCCGCCTTCTCTTATAGCAAACTTCAAACCTTCTTCCATCGCTATCGGTGTTATTAACTCTACTTTTATCGTTACATGGTCCCCTGGCATCACCATCTCTACTCCATCCGGTAAGTTTATTACCCCTGTCACGTCTGTCGTCCTAAAGTAAAATTGTGGCCTGTATCCATTGAAAAATGGTGTGTGCCTTCCTCCCTCTTCTTTCGTCAATACGTAAACTTGCGCCTCAAATTTCGTGTGCGGCTTTATCGTCCCTGGCTTCGCTAATACTTGCCCTCTCTCTACTTCGTCCCTCTGTACTCCTCTTAATAATACCCCTATGTTGTCACCTGCTTGCGCTTCATCCATCGTCTTCCTAAACATCTCTACCCCTGTTACTACTGTCTTCCTCGATTCTGTCGTCAATCCTATTATCTCTACTTCGTCTCCTACCTTTACCTTCCCTCTCTCTACTCTCCCTGTCGCAACAGTTCCCCTTCCTGTTATCGTAAATACGTCCTCTACTGGCATCAAAAATGGCTTGTCTATGTCTCTCTCCGGTGTCGGTATATATTCGTCTACTACATCCATTAACTCCCATATCTTC
>NZ_JOOI01000005.1:0-2638 GCF_000806225.2 Thermoanaerobacter sp. YS13
GTCAATTCTAACATATACTATATCATTGGAATCTTCTTCATATTCTAGCCAAGCCCCCTCTATTTGGAATTACAGTTGCAGAAATTAATTTTTTCCCAAATTTATCAAATTGTTGTTCATAATAAACTCCTGGAGATCTAACCAATTGGCTTACAATTACACGTTCTGCGCCATTTATAATAAAAGTACCCTTTTCTGTCATTAAAGGAAAATCTCCCCATAAATACTTCAGATTCCTTAATTTCCCCTGTTTCCCTATTGGTAAGGCGTACTTTGACTTTCATCGGCACAGCATATGTAGTATCTCTATCTTTACATTCTTCTACTGAATACTTGGGGTTATTTTCTAATCTATAATCCACAAATTCTAACGCCAATTTCCTGTAAAGCTCTCTATAGGGGAAATTTCTCTAAAGACTTCTCTCAACCCCCTCTAAAAACCATTTGTATGACTTCTTTTGAACTTCAATAAGGTCGGGCATTTCTAACACTTCATCGATCTTAGCAAAGCTCATTCTTGTCTTGTTGCCCACTTGTACAGGATTTACCATCCATTTCACCCCTTAAAAAATGTAAATTACCAAAAGTTTCCCACTTTTGGATTTCATGCAAAATAACCCTATTTTACCATTATTATTCACCAACAGGCTCCCTCTTATACATATATTTAACAAATAAAAAAGGCCACTATTAATGCAATTTATTATAATAGCACAAGTGAAGATTTATGTCAACAATTCCCCATAAAAAAATAAGGGCAAATTTTTTGCCCTTATTTTATTTCTACTTTTGCACCAACTTCTTCGAATTTTGCTTTAATTTGATTTGCTTCGTTTTGCTTACTCCTTCTTTAACTGGCTTTGGAGCACTTTCTACTAAATCTTTTGCTTCTTTTAATCCTAAACCTGTTACTTCTCTCACAACCTTGATAACTTTTATCTTGTCACTACCTACTTCTTGTAAAATAACATCAAATTCTGTTTTTCTTCAGCTGGTGCTGCTGCTGGTGCTCCAGCTGCTGGAGCTGCTGCAACTGCTACAGGAGCTGCCGCAGATACACCAAATTCCTCCTCTAAAGCTTTTACCAACTCAGCCAATTCTAGAACTGTCATATTTTTTATGGCTTCCAAAATCTCCTCTTTGCTCATTCTTTCTACCTCCATTTTAAAAATTTTTATTTTTATTTCAAGCTTCAGCTTGCTTTTTCTCTTTCACTGCATTTAAAGCATAAAGCAGGCTTCTCAAAGTGCCAGACAACACAAAAACGAGGTTGGTAATAGGAGCTTTCATGCTGCCCAAAGCTTTCGCCACAAGTTCTTCCCTTGAGGGAAGCTCCGCCAAAGCCTTAATTTCCTCAACAGTCACTAACTTTCCATTTACAAGGCCTGCCTTTAACTCAATACCCTTGTGATCTTTCATAAATTCCACAAGAACTTTAGCAGGCGCAACAGGGTCATCATATCCAAAAGCTACAGAAGTTGGTCCTTCAAAATACTTGACTAAATCATCCCCATAACCTAGTTCTTTAGCTGCAATAGTCATTAAAGTATTTTTGTAGACTTTGTACTCAGAATTAGCTTCTCTAAATTTGCTCTTAATATAGTATCATCTTCTACAGTCAAGCCACTAAAGTTTGAAAAAATCACTGTTTGTGCTCGTGACAATTTGTCTTTAAACTCTGCTACGATTTGTTGCTTTTTCTCTTTTGCTGCCCACCTTCCCACCTCCTTAAAAAATTTAAAAAGGATCCCGTAGACATGAGGATCCCTTTTGGGAATTTATTTTTAAAAACCTCGGTGGGATTTACGTGCAAAAGCACACCCACTGTCTACGGTCTTTTTTATTCAATTTCAACGTCACTTATTATACCTTACATCTTTTGTCTGTCAACAATTTTTATTAAAAAATCTTTAAAGGATTAACCTTCACACCTGGTCCCATTGTAGAAGATAACACTACACTTTTGATGTATTGTCCTTTTGCGGCTTGGTTTAGACTTAATTATAGCATCTATAACCGCTCTAAAGTTTTCTAATAATTTCTCTTTCCCAAAGGATTTTTTCCCTATAGGAACGTGAATTATACCTGCTTTATCCACCCTGTACTCAATCTTACCAGCTTTAATTTCTTTAATAGCTTTTTCTAAATCAAAAGTCACAGTACCTGATTTAGGGTTTGGCATTAATCCTTTTGGACCTAATATTTTACCTAATCTCCCTACCACTCCCATCATATCAGGAGTTGCAACTACAACATCATAATCAAACCAATTTTCATTTTGAATTTTTGCAACTAATTCTTCTGCTCCCACATAATCAGCACCTGCTGCCTCTGCTTCTTTAGCTTTTTCCCCTTTTGCAAAAACTAATACTTTCACACTTTTTCCTGTTCCGTGAGGAAGCACTACTGTACCTCTTACCTGTTGGTCAGCATGTCTTGGGTCAACACCTAGTCTTACAGCTAAATCAATAGTTTCATCAAAATTTGCTTTTGCAGTTTTCAAAACAATATCTATTGCCTCATCACTGGAATACTGCTGTGTTTTGTCATATAACTTTAAGCTCTCTAAATATTTTTTCCCTCGCTTCACTTTTCTAACCTCCTTGTGGTAGTGTCGGACTTTCCTCCCACTTATTTT